>NZ_JBIYEB010000019.1:0-190567 GCF_044909315.1 Caballeronia udeis | reverse complement strand
CGCCATGGGAAGAGATCTACCGCAGCATGGTCGGACAGCACGGCAGCGGCGCGTGCCTCGAACCGGCCACGCTGTACCTGAACATCGTCGAGACGAAGGGCGAGTCACGCCACAACCATTGACGTGACCGGGTGTCGCGCGAGCCGCTATGTGCTCTCGCGCGGCACCACTTCGTAGTGAATCTCGATGACCGTAGGCAGCGGCTTTCGCTGCGTTGCTGCAACGGTTTTCGTCCCTCGGGTCTTGTCCGGTTTACCCTCGCCTTCCGCCTCGGCGAGCGCTGAGAGGAGCGATTCGCCGGTAGCGCGCCCAATGCCATAGGCATCGACAGAAACAGTCGTGATGGTCGGATAACAATGCCTGGACACTTCGAAGTCGCCGAACCCCGCTACCGCGATATCACCCGGCACCGACAAGCCCAGCCGATGACACGCCATGACCGCGCCGAACGCGTGGATGTCGCTCGCGCACATCACGGCGTCGGTGTCGGGCCAGCGTTCGAGCAACTGCTGCAGCGCCGCTGCCCCATGAGCCATGGCGACCCCGTGCGCCATGGTCGTGGTCCACGCGCTCTTCGTGATGTCGCGAGGTTCACAGCCGGCCGCCCGGACTTCCTTCAGATAACCACGCCGCCGGTCGATACCGCGCCGGTCGAGTTTCGACGCGCTGCTGACGAAAGCAATGCGTTCATACCCGCGCTCGTAAAGATGGCGAACCATGGCACGGGACGCTTCCGCATTAGAGAAGCCGACAACACGATCGATAGGATGCGCCGGCATGTCCCATGTCTCGATGACGGGAATGCGCGCACGCCCCAGCAAGGAGTGAGTCTCGGCCGTGTGGTGACTGCCGGTCAATACGATGCAACGCGGTTGATAGCGAAGCAGCGCCCTGACAAGCTCCTCTTCGCGCGGCAGATGATAGTCCGTATTCGCCAGCAGCATTTGCATGCCGGCGGGTTCAATCACGTCGTTGATGCCGCGAACGGTATCGGAGAAATTCGAGCTTGAGAGCGAAGGTACGAGGACGGCGACGAAAGAAGAACGTCCCGACGATAATGCGCCGGCCGCCGCGTCCGCGACGTAACCCAATTGATTGACCACGTCCAGTACGCGCTCACGCGTGGCCACGCTCACGGGCCGTCCCGCGAGGACACGCGACACCGTCATCTTGGAGACCCCGGCGATGCGCGCTACATCCGCCATGCGGGGAGGCGCGGAAGTCGGAAACTTGTCGTCGTCGGGCATCGTGCTCTTCATTGATCTGGTGTGTGAATGATACTGGATGACGATTCCAGGCCGCAATGTTGAAGGCCCTCAAGAGCGCCGATCGCTATCAGGATACACAGGAGCGGATTGACGAATGGCGTGGCATATCCACGTTTTGCCGGCCGCTCTCCTCGCGTCGCACTCAGGTTTGGTTTGCAGACGAAAGCGCCCGCGGATCCAGCAGGTTTGCATTGAAATCGCAGCACTTCTGCGCCAGTTGAGCGACCTGACTACTGAGCGAATAGGCATGCTCTGCTCTGTGGAGCGCCACGTAGTGGACGGGCGGAAGAGCAGGCTTCGTTTTGATGATCTTCAGGATGCCTGCGGTGACCATGTAGTTAAGACATGTCTTCGGCAAGTAGCTCACGCCCATTCCCGAGACAGTCAACCCGATTTGTGCGACCAGGTTGTTGGCGACCAGGATTTTCGCCGTGCTCACTCCGTTCTCGGACAAAAACTGGGAGTAAGTCAGCCCCGTCCCCGACAGATTGCCCTGCAGAAGCAACGGAAGATGGGCAATGTCGGCAATGGGTATTGTCGCTTTGCCCGAATGAAGCGAAGGAGAACACATCCATGCGTTTTCCACTGTGCCGACCGGGATGCTGGTAAAACGCTCGCTTGCTGCAACCTGGGGGACAATGATCAGGTCCACGGTATCGGTTGCGAGCCGGTCCCTCAGCGTGGCGCTCAACTCGACCTCGGCCTCGACATTGACCTTTGGGTAGGTTTCCTTAATAACAGATATCAGGCGCGGCAACCACGTAAGTGCGGTCAATTCGGTAACGCCAATCCGGATCCGCCGGATAAGCACTTCCTTGGCGCTTACGCGCTCAACAATTTCGTCCCGCCGCTCAAGCAGTTCCTCCGCATACTCGAACAGCTCATTGCCCTTTTCAGTGAGCCGGGCCGCGCGCGAGGTCCGGTCAAATACGAGGAAGTCGAATGCCGACTCAAGTTCATGGATACGTTTCGATATTGCCGACTGGCTCGTGTTCAATCTTCCGGCAGCGGCCTCGAAGGACCCCAACTGGACAATCCAGTACAACGCTTCCATCTGTTTGAAAGTAAGCATGCCGGTCTGGGTGCAAGTGCGAAAGAGATGTTATCAGCGACAATAACATCTCTTTTCAGACTATTCCAACCTTCGCAATTTCCCGGCTGGAACGGACCTGCAAATGGATCTCGCGGTTACACGTTGATGCCTTTGACAGCCGCCTTTTCGGCGATATCGGCAGTGACCTGGAGAAATACGTCAATGTCTTCGGGCGAATTGCAGTGCAAGGGGGAGATGCGAACCGCCCCTGTCAACCCAAACGATGCGAGCATTCGCTTCGAATACAGGCTTGTTGATACCCGCTCGTAAACAATGACGCCCCGGCGCTCGTATTCCCTGACCGCATCGACCTCGGGAAGGTCATCGAATGCAATCGCAAGAATCAGGTCACGGCGAGTCAGGTCATTGTGGTCCAGCAAGACCTGGACACCGGCCAAGTCGCGAAGCCCGCGCACTTCTCCGGCTCCATTGAGCATTCTTGAAAGCAGGCCCCGCTCGTGTAGTCCGATCGCCTTCATGCCCGTCGCATATTGCGACCTGCGGTCGGCCGAATCCACGCACTGAGCTCCCAGCCAGCATACGTAGTCGACAATCTCGGTCACGACAGCGAACTGCGCCGGCGCCGAACTGCCCAAGTCCCAGTGATCTTCCGGTTTTGCGGCAAGCTTCTGATGAGGCAACCTCGCCGCACGCGGGGAGAGCCACGAGATGCCCGACCCTCTGCATCCGAAAAATTTATAAGGTGCAAAATTGATGCCGTCAACGGGCGTCTTTTTCAGATCGATCAACCCGTGCGGAGCGTGCTGCACGGCATCGACAACAATGTACAGATCCGGCTTGATCGCTCTCGCTTCCCGCACGATCCGCTCGAGATCGATTTTTGCGCCGGTAATGTTCGACGCATAAATAAGGCTAAGCAGGCAAGTCCCGGAATCAATCAGGCCAAGCACTTCCTCAACGTCTATACCCCCTGTCACCCGATTGCTCTTCGCGACACGAAGCTCTTTACCCTGTCCTTGCGCGTATAGGGCGACAGCGTCATATGAAGACGGATGCTCCAGTACCGTCGTCACCATGTTGGTCCCGGGAACGGCTCCGGCTATTGCCTGGACCATCTGGAACATGGCTCCCGACGCGGTCAACGAGGCGTAGAGCGTTCCCTCTTCCGCGTTCAGGATCAGGCGGGCATCTTCCGCGCCCTTCCTTTGTATCGCCTGCAACGCACGGGCGACTTCATGTATGCGCTCCGGGTTATCTGGAATCAGGTCGACTTCGGAGTAACGCTCGACGGCCCTCTTCAGGCGGTAAGAGCCACCCGCATTGTCAAAGTAGAGCCGCTTGCGCCCCGTGAAGTCCGAATCAACATAGTGAAACTTCTCTCTGACAACGCGCATCAGCGCGTCGCTGAAAAGTTGCCCGTCGGCGCTTTCCATCGTCTATCCCTTTTTCGTCGTCATTCGCAAGACACTCTCGCGACATTTCGGGTCCACGATAAGTCTCGCAAAACCAGACGAAAAGCGATTTTTTTTGATGATATCTCATCGCTTTATTTCCGATCACTTCATGAATAAAAGCGATGCAACACTATCGAAAAATATCACTTTTGAACAGATTTTCTGCGTGAAAGAATGGGTTCCAACAGGGTCGCACGGCTCTTGGTAGTAACCCTGCACACCATGCGCCGACTTAAATTCCGTCCTTTTGGAGAACTCTAGTGAACCGATACAAAACATGCATCGCGGTAGCCGCGCTTGCCGCCCTGGTGACCGGCACGGGGGTTGCGAACGCCGACCAGCTGGCGGACATAAAGGCGCGTGGCACGCTTGTGTGCGGGGTTCTCAGCAACGGCGCACCCTTCGGCTTTCAAGACCCAGATACCCGGGAAATAGTCGGATATGACGTCGACTTCTGCAAGGGGGTAGCAAAAGAGTTAGGCGTTAAACCTGAATTGAAAGTGCTGTCACTGGACGCACGCATTCCCGAGCTGACGCAAGGACGCATCGATATTCTTGCCGCTGTTCTGGGATTCAACCCGCAACGCGCGCAACAGATTACATTCTCGGACACCTACTTCGTCAGCAACCAGGTGATGGCCGCATCCACGGCAAGCTCGAACAAGAAGCTTGGCGATCTGGCAGGAAAACGGGTCAGCACGATCAAGGGCTCGAGCAACATACCCATGGTGCAACGCGTATTGCCCACCGCGCAAATTGTCAGCTATGACGACGCGCCATCCGCATTCATGGCCCTCGCTCAAAAGAAGGTCGATGGATACGTGCTGTCGGAGAGCCTCATGCACCGCTTCATCGACAAGCTTGGCGCTAACGCCAACACAATCACCATCCTGAGCCCGCCCGTCGGCCGCGAATACTGGGGCCTCGGAATGAAGAAGGGCGAACCCGGTCTGGCCGATGCAGTCAACGGCGCATTGGTGAAGATGCAGGCGTCGGGTGAGTCGCAGCAAATCTTCGACAAATGGCTCGGAACCGGTTCGTCCTTCAAGATGAAGCGTGACTTCACCACTGCACCCATTCCCGGCTGATTGCATAGCCGGTTCGAGCTGACAGAAGGAGTGAAGCATGCTTGGACGCCTTGATTTCAGCGCGATCTTTGCCGGACCTTTTGCGCATCTGCTTGTGTCCGGTGCGATCAAGACATTCGAGCTGACGGCAACGAGCTGGACTCTGGCCGTGGGACTGGGCGTAGCGCTCGCGGTCCTGCGCGCCTCGGGTTTGCCCGTAGCAACAAAAACCGTTGCCGCATTTGTGGCCTACCACCAAAACGTTCCCATGCTCGTGCAGATTCTGCTTTGGTATTTTGGGGTCCCCACGCTTCTTCCAGACGCCGCGCAGACCTGGATCAATGCGCACGACGGCGAGTTGATCTTTGCATCGATTGCGGTCGGCCTGTGCATGTCGGCGTACTTCTCGGAGGATCTTCGCAGCGGTCTAAGGTCGGTACATCATGGCCAACAGGAAGCGGCACGGTCCCTGGGCCTGAGCTTCTTCGCCACCATGCGTTATGTGACGCTTCCACAGGCCATTAGAAATGCGCTGCCGACATTTATCAACCACACGGTCCTGCTGTTCAAGAACACGAGCCTTGCAATGACCATTGGTGCAGCGGAGATGACATACGTTGTTCGGGAGATCGAGAACGAAACGTTCAAGACGTTCGAAGCCTACGCTGTTGCGACATTGTTCTATCTCACCGTGTCCCTGGGTCTGATGGGACTGGGTGCCCTGGTTGAGAAGCGTATTCAGAACCGGGCGAGGTAACTCATGCTCGACATCATTCGCGACAACTGGTTGCTTCTGCTGGTCGGACAGTATCCGACCGGGCCCCTTGGGGGGCTTGTGCTGACTCTCATCCTTTCGGTGATGGGTCTGGTCCTGTCTTTCCCCATCAGCATTGGAATCGCATTGTGCAGGACATCGCCTATCCGGTTCTTCTACGTGAGTTCCACCGTACTGGTCTATATCGTGCGCGGCGTTCCCCTGGTGATGTTCGTTTTCTGGGGATATTTCCTTGTACCCATTCTGGTGGGTCATAGCGTGACCGCTTTCACCACGCTGATCTGTACGCTCATTGTCTATGAGTCGGCCTATCTCTCCGAGGTGGTGCGCGCAGGCATCCAGGCGCTTCCGAAGGGACAGGTCGAAGCCTCGCGCGCACTGGGGATGGGGTATTGGAAGACAAACCTGTGGGTGATCATGCCGCAAGCGCTTTACAACATGGTCCCCAGCATCATCAGCCAGTTTGTCTCAATCATCAAAGAGACATCGATCGGGTACGTTATCAGCGTGCAGGAACTGACGTTTTCGGCAAACCAGGTCAATAACAATTTGCTGACGCGCCCATTCCCCGTTTTTCTCATTTTGGCGATCACCTACTTCATCGTGTGCTTCGTGCTCACACAATGCGCTCAACATCTGGAGCGCACCATCACACGCAAGCGATCGCCCAGAATGACGCAGCTAAGGAGCATTGCAAATGATTCGGTTCTCGAAGGTCAATAAGTGGTACGGAGAGTATCAGGCGCTCACTGACGTCACGGCGGAGGTGAAGAAAGGCGAGGTCGTCGTCATCTGTGGCCCGTCCGGCTCGGGAAAATCCACGCTCATCCGGACCGTGAATCGCCTCGAGGAGATCAAGTCCGGTGTTATCTACGTGAATGGTCAGGATATCCATGCGCCTGGTCTGCGGATCAATGACTTTCGCAGCGGCATAGGCTTTGTGTTTCAGTCTTTCAATCTCTTTCCGCACCTGTCAGTGGCTGAGAACGTCTGCCTGGCGCCAGTCCGCGTATCAGGACGGAGCAAACGCGAAGCCCGGGAACACGCCGCGGCTTTGCTCGACCGTGTCGGGCTCGCCCACAAGGCAAATGCGTATCCGCAGCAATTGTCCGGCGGACAGCAGCAACGGGTCGCGATTGCCAGAGCGCTCGCCATGAACCCGCCTGTCATGCTATTTGACGAGCCCACGAGTGCGTTGGACCCCGAGATGGTCGGCGAAGTATTGAACGTCATGAAGTCGCTTGCCCGGGACGGCATGACCATGGTCTGCGTGACGCATGAAATGGGATTCGCTCGCGAAGTAAGCGACCGGGTCTGGTTCATGGACAGAGGCGTCATTCTCGAAGAAAACGCTCCGGAAGCATTCTTTACAGCGCCTCAGCACGCACGTTCCAAAGCCTTCCTGTCTGATCTGAGGGCGCATTAGGGCAGGCCGCGAACGTCAAATCTTCCGCAGGTCCAGGCAACCTGGCCGCTGCGTATTCATGTGCAGCGGCCAAGTCTGCGCGCATTGAATCGCTCGTGAAAAACAGGGCCGCGTTTCAGCGGGATTCGGCTTCGCCACGCAAGGTTTTTCCTAAGCGGCGGTTCCGACTTCCTGTAGATCAGTGAGATTGCGGCAGGCAACCCGAAGATGTATGCGCAGATGTTGCCCATGCTTTCGCCGTGCATCCGCACGAAACAGTGAGGTTTTGATCGTGCTGAGGTGTGGTTGAGGCCCCTCCCTCGGTCACAGATTCAGCGCCACTGCGGCACAGTATTAGAATTAGTGATACTCGATCGTGACATGCTGTTTTTCTGAAGTCGTCACCCTAAACTGGTTTCCAAGGTGCAGCCGGCTTGAGCACCAGAACGAGCGACAGGAGACGATTGTGAGCAAACAGGTGTTGCTGGAGGATCTACCTCTTCGCCCCTTCCACGTAGGAGTGGCGTTCAGCGGAACAGGCGGGCAGTTCAGTGATGGTTTCGTGCTGGGGATTATCGGCATTGCCGTCAGCATGGCTGCCGGTCCGCTGCATCTCAATGCCCTTTGGACAGGACTACTCGGGGCGGCATCGCTTGCGGGGCTGTTCTTCGGCAGCATGCTGGCGGGTCCGATTGCGGACAAATACGGCCGCCGGACAATTTTTGCGTTCGACATGCTGCTTTTCGCAGTAGTCTCCGCTGCCCAGTATTTCGTGACGTCACCCGAGCAGTTGCTGGTCCTGCGTCTCGTGCTCGGGTTCATCCTCGGCGCCGATTATGTGGTGAGCAAATCCCTGGTGACGGAATACTCGCCCCGCCGCTATCGTGGACGCCTGCTTAGCGTGCTCGCTGCAGCGTGGGCAGCGGGATATGTGGGTGCCTATCTTGCCGGCTTCGCCATGCGTGACATCGGCCCCGACACCTGGCGGCTCATGCTTGCCGCGAGCGGCATTCCGGCCCTGCTGATTCTTCCGTTCCGCCTTATCGTGCCCGAGTCGCCGATGTGGCTGATGAAACGAGGTCGCGGCGATGAAGCGCTCGCCATCATCCGCCGTAAGTTCGGCCCTGACGTCATGCTTTCGACGCCGGCGGAGGTGCCTAAGCAGCGTCGCGGTGCCTGGTCGGAGTTGCTCTCGCCACGTTGGCGCAAGAACACCCTCGTTGGCTGCGTCTTCTATACCTGCCAGGTTATTCCTTACTTTGCGCTGGGCACTTTCGCGCCGAGGGTTCTGCAAGCCCTGAAAGTCAAAGACAGCTTCACGGGCGGCCTTGTCTATAACATCCTGCTCTTCGCCGGCGCGGTGATTGGACTGGTACTCGTCGATAAGCTCTCGCGCCGAATGTTCCTGATAGGAACCTTCTACCTTGCAGCGCTTGGATTGGCTGTGCTTGCCTATGCGAATTTTGGACCGATCGGCACGATGCTGGCTTTCGGCGTCTTCGCTTGCATTCTCTCGGCTGCGGCGAACCTCGAATTTGTCTACCCGCCCGAACTCTTCCCGACACACCTTCGAGCATCCGGCGTCGGCCTGGCGGTCGCCTCAAGCCGCTTCGGTTCCGCCATCAGCACATTCCTTCTGCCGCTCGCAGTTCAGCATGTTGGCATTCACGCTGCATTGGGTATCTGTGTTGCAGTGCTGCTTTTCGGCGGAGTCTTCTGTCATATGCTGGCCCCCGAAACTGGCGGGGAAAACCTCTCGGACGTAAAGTCCGATAACGCCACCGATGACCAGGCAATAGCGGGATCCATCGCTGCCTCAGCGTTGGGCAGCAGCAAGACACGCATCTGATTGCCCATTCGAAGGCTGCGGTCCGGACGCGTGAACATAAGCCAGTACGCTCTTATCGGGACGCGCCATGTTGCCAAACAAACCAATCGATATGCATGCGGTGCAAGTCTTTGTCGCCGTTGCGGAAGAGGGAAGCATGTCTTCGGCGGCCACCAAGCTGGGCATATCTCAATCAGGCGTGTCGCAAATAATCCGTCAGCTCGAGGAAGAGTTGGGCGTCGTGCTGGTGAACCGCACGACCCGGCCGCTGGCGCTCACCCCCTTTGGCATCGCACTTCGGAACCGGGGCGTCGTGTTAAGCGAAGAGATTGCAAATCTGAAGGCCCAGGTTGTAGAAGCCGGACGAGGCATCAAGCCGGACTTGCGGATCGGACTGGTCGACTCGTTTGCGTCTACTTGCGGCTCGGTTTTTACAAAGAACTTGCTAGGCAAAGTTTCGCAGTTGTCGATACGTACCGGGTTGAGCCCCCAGCAGGGAGAAGCACTCCTGCGGCGTGACCTGGACCTGATCGTCACAAGCGACCCGTTGATGGACGCCAACGACGTGGTCCGGTACCGGCTCTTCTCGGAGCGCTACTTTGTCATAACGCCAAAGGAGCTACGGAAGTCTGTGCGAACCATCGAGGATGTGCGAGCTCTTGGCAGCAGCTTGCCTATTGTCCGGTTCAATCGCACATCACAGGTTGGAATGCAGATCGAGCGGTATTTGCGGCGGATTGAAGTACGGCTTCCAAACCGGCTTGAACTGGACAACGCAGATGCCTTGACTTCGATGGTTGCGGAAGGAATCGGCTGGGCCATCACGTCCCCTATGTGTCTTCTTCAGGGTGTCACGCATGCAAGCAAGCTTGCTATCCATGTGGTTGAAAAGTTGGGTCTTGAGCGCTCTCTTTATCTGGTGGCACGCCGGGACGAATACAACGTTTTTTTTGACGACGCGTGCGATACGGCGCGCGAAGTGATCGAAACGTCATTCATGCCGAGGGTGAAAGCCGTCGGCTCAGACATAGAACAACTTATTACCGTTGGCGAAAGGAATTCTTATGATCAAGCATAACGAAGGCGAACAAAGAGTCGAACGTGACTATGTTGGCGAGGTCACCATTCCAGGCGACAAGCTGTATGGAGTCAACACGGTTCGCGGAGTGGACAACCTCACGGTTTCGTCTCTGAACGTCGCGCACTACACGCAGTTCCGGGACGCTTTCGCCCAGGTCAAGTGGGCCGCAGCGTTGGCCAACCGCGACAACGACGTCCTGACCAAAGAACAATGTGAGGCCATTGTCAAGGCGTGCCAGGAAGTCATCGAGGGGCACTTTGACGCTTCGTTCGTGGTCGATCTTATGGAAGGGTCGGGTGGGACATCCACCAACATGAACTTCAACGAGGTCATTGCCAATCGTGCCCAGCAGCTCTTGGGTCATGCTGCCGGACACTATGAAGTGATTCATCCGAATGACCACGTCAACCTGTCCCAATCCACGAACGACGTCTATCCGGCCGCGTTGAAAATTGCGACGTACGCAATGCTCGAATTGTTGATCAAAGAGGTCTCGCAACTTGCCGCGCTGTTTGATGGCAAAGCCGCCGAGTTCGCTGATGTGTTGCACCTCGGCCGCACATGCCTGCAGGACGCCCAGCCGATGCGTCTGGGTCAACTCTTCGGAGGGTACGCGTCTCTGACAGAGCGCTTGGCAGAAGAACTCGTGGCGGTCCGCGACAAGCTCCGAACACTGCCTTTGGGCGGCACCGCGATTGGCACCGGCTTTGGCGCGCCTGCGGGTTACCGTGCTGCGGTATACACGCACCTTCGCCGCATCACCGGTGTGGATTACCAGGCACCGGCCAATCCGTTCGATGCCATGCAGAACATGGATGTGTTCTCACGCGTTTCAGCTGAACTTCGTACTTGCGCAGTATCGCTCGCAAAAATTGCATCCGACCTGACCGTCCTGTCGTCGGGTCCTGTCGGCGGCCTCGGAGAACTGAAGCTGCCGGAAGCGCAGGCCGGATCATCCATCATGCCGGGCAAGGTCAATCCTGTCCTGCCAATGGCAATTATTCAGTTAAGCTTCGCAATTGTTGGAAATGACGTTGCAGTTGCGCAGGCAGTGCAATATGGCGAATTGGAAATAAACCATTTTGAACCCGTGGTCGCATCGCGCGTTTTCGATAGCATCGAGCTGCTCACAAACGGCATCCGGCGTTTCGGGCAGAAGTGCATCAAGGACATCAAGGCTGATGTTGCGCGCAACGAGCGGCATTTGATGGAATCCATGGCGGTAGCCACAGCAATGGTTCCCAAGATTGGCTACGCTCGTGTCAGCAAACTTGCGCGCCAATCCGTGGCCGAAGGCCGCTCCCTGATCACGATTCTGGACGAGTCCGGACTGCTTTCCACGGATGACACCATCGCGGCAATCCGCAAGGCGTCGTATCCCGTGTTTGACGCGTAAGCGCTCACTACGCGCGAGCCGACCGGGAGCCTTTCCCGGCCGGCTCGTTTTTAATTAAAGATAGACAACAGCATGCTGGGAAAAGACGAACTATTAAAACGCCTGGAGGAAAGGAACATTCCCTTTTCTTGCGAGCAGCATGACTCGGTGCTCAACATGGCCGAGTCCGGAATGCTGACGCTTTCCCTGCAAGGTGCGCGCTGCAAGAATCTGCTCCTTCAGGATAAGCGCGGCCACCACGTTCTTGTAGTAACCACGGCTGCGAAGTCGCTCGACCTGTCCTCGGTCGCGAAAATTCTGGGCAGCAAGCGGCTTTCGTTCGTATCCGCAGACAAGCTCTTCGAGTTGCTAGGGACACGCCCCGGTTCCCTAAGCCCCCTCGCGCTGGTCAATGATGAAGCCCGGCGCATACGACTCGTCATCGATTCGGAACTGGCTGGAGAATCAACGTTTCTGTTCCATCCGCTCGAAAACAATGCAAGCGTCTCGCTTTCCCGTATTGGATTGGATGACTTCCTCGCGAGCATAGGCCACCCGGCAGATTGGCGCGTCCTCGCTAGTCGCGCGTCCGATCAGAGTCACCTGTCAATCTGACACGCCACGTCATTCCCGGCCGCGAACGCGGCAAGCAACTCGCCTCCGGCCACCCGTTCATTGAGCAGATGATTACAGGTGCCACCGCGACCCCAATCGCCCATTCGGGCGTCAAATTACGTGTAAACCCGATTAGGAAATTTGCATAAAATTAAAATATTGACACTAAATTAAAGAATGACTACCTTTACTTCCAATGCGACGGAACACTTGGGCGCAGAAATCGCGACGAGAGAGATGCCATGTCACACACCCTGTTTCGACTTTTTCGAGGATTGGTCACGTGCGCCCTGACGGCTGCAGCATTGGTCATGTCGGGTCCCGCTTTTTCCGCAGGCGACACGCTGAGGGTTGCAACCGAGGGTACTTATCCTCCGTGGAGTTTCAAGGATTCCTCCGGCCAGCTTCAGGGCTTCGACGTAGACATTGCGAATGCCCTCTGCGTACAGATGAAAATGAAATGCCAGATCGTTGCGCAGGCGTGGGACGGCATCATCCCAGGTCTCCAGGCGAATCGATACGACGCAATCGTTGCCTCCATGTCGACCACGCCCGAGCGGCGCAAGCAGGTTCTGTTCACCAACAGGTACAAGGACACCACGTCCAGTTTTATCGCGGCAAAGGACAGCGGGATAAAGGACGTCTCGCCTGCTGGCCTGAAAGGCAAGCGCATCGGGGTGCAACGCGGCTCTTCCCAGCACCAGTGGCTGACCGCTAACGGTTACGACAAGACGGCGTCTCTCGTGCTGTATGACGATACCCGTCAGCCGGAACTGGATCTGGTCGCAGGTCGTGTCGACCTCATCATCGGCAACAAGGCGACGTTCTATGCCGACTTCTTCAAGCGGCCGGACTCTAAGGATTTCGCGTTCGTCGGACCGGAATTCAAAGGCGGAATACTCGGCGACGGGAACGCAATTGCCGTTCGACTCAGCGACGCTGAACTCTGCAGCCGCATCAACGCAGCGCTGGCCGCCATCATGGCGAACGGCACATACGACCAGATCAGAAAGAAGTACTTCCCCTTCCCACTGATGTAACGCGGGGTGCGGCATGTCAAGTTTCACTCTGAACGGCTATGGCGGACTCATTCTGCTAGGTGCCCTGACGACCCTCCTGGTCGCACTTGCGGCCGCAGCTTTCGGCACGGTGATTGGCGTTCTGATGGCGGCGGCGAAGTTGTCGCAGTCCAGGGTACTCAGGCAGATTGCAGGCGCATATACGACCACCATACGAGGCGTGCCGGACCTGCTGGTCATCTTTCTTGTGTACTACGGCGGCAGCGCGACGCTTTCCCACGTGATGGGCCGGCCCATTGAAATCAACGCGTTTGGAGCAGGCGCTTTGTCTTTGGGGTTCGTGTTCGGAGCGTACGCGACGGAGATTTTCCGCGGAGCCATTCTGGAGGTTCCGCGCGGCCAGATCGAGGCTGCTGCCGCTTTGGGACTATCGGGAACAGGCAGCTTTGTTCATGTGATCGCGCCTCAGGCGTGGCGCCTCGCAGTGCCTGCTTTCGGCAACCAACTGACTGTGTTGCTCAAAGAGACGGCCCTTGTCTCGCTGGTCGGTCTTGAAGACCTGATGCGGCGAACGGGCTTTGCCGTCGAGGCAACAAATCGACCATTCTTCTTTTACCTTGTCGCTGGCGTTGTGTACTTCGTGCTCAGCTATGCGATGACAAACGCGTTCGGTAGCGTGCGCCGCAGGACATCAGCCGCATTGGCGAGGTGAGGCATGTTTGACTTCCCGTTGTTCCTGTCGAGCCTGCCCCGACTGCTTGCGTCGGTACCGGCCACGCTCGAATTGTTTGTCGCCATTGTAATAGTGGGCCTGGCCGTGGGCGTGCCGGCTGCTCTCGCCGGACTCAGCTCGTCCAGGCTGATGAGCAATGCCGTCAAGTTCTATATTGGCGCGTTCCGCGGCACACCGGCTCTCGTGCAATTGTTCTTTCTCTATTACGGTTTCGGTCAGTTCGCGTTTATCCGGCATTCCATCGTGTGGCCGCTATTGCGTGACCCGTTCACGTGCGCAGTGATTGCGCTAGGGCTGAACTCCGGCGCCTACACGGCACGCATTCTCATGGGTGGATTGACCGCCGTGCCGAAAGGGATCGTGGAAGCGGCTGAAGCGCTGGGATTGGGGCAGATGACCATCCTGACTCGTATCAAGGTGCCGATTGCGGTTCGCATCGCGCTTCCCGCGTACGCGAACGAAACAATCCTGAACCTGAAAGCGACTTCACTCGCGTCGACCGTGACCATCATGGAGTTGACCGGGACTTCGAAGCTGCTGGTCAGTGAAACGTATGCACCGTACGAGATTTTTGTTGCAGCCGGACTTGTCTACCTCGCGATGACGTTCATTGTTTCGCAGACCTTCCGTTTCCTGGAGGTGATTGTCGCGCGCCGTACCGGGAAAGATCCCGGTGTGACGAAGGCTCGAAAGTCAAAGCCACATGCGGCACTCAAGTCTGAAGACTCTGGTGGTGCCCACGCATCCTAGTCGCAGCGGACAGCTTGTTCGAGCAGGCAAAAAAAACTGTTCGAGTCCTTTGGACTCAATTGACGGAGAAACGCAAATTGCTTCGATTTATTACGCTAGGACCGAGCGGCAGCAATCACGAATTCGTGACCGGTCGCTACATTGAACATCACGGCCTCAAGGGATTGGCTTCATTGGAACTCGTGCTGGATTTTGACGACGCGGCGCAAATGGTGATTGATGGCAAAGCCGACTTCATCGTGCAGGTCGCGGTGCACCCGACTACTGCGGACATCGTGGCCAGGTATCGCAAACAACTGTTCGTCATTGATGCGTTCGTGTCTCCCAGCAAGGACATGTCGGTGGTGACCCGTGTTGATGTAGAAGCACCTCAAACGCTCGCTCTGCAACCGGCCACGCGCGACTATGTCAAGACCGACGGCCTGACACTCATTCCTGAAACCTCGACGGGTTCAGTTGCTGACGGGCTGTTGTCCGGGAAATACGAAAGCGGCCTGACGTACTCATCGCTTGCAACCGAAAATCCCACCCGGTTCAGAATCGACGAGCGAATCGGGACCGTTGACGACGCATGGATTGTCTACGGGCGAGAGCGGTTGGCTGATGGAAACATGGTTGCGTGGACGGACAGTCCTGCGGGACGTGCGTTTCATGCTTAGTCACCTATGCGGCTTGACATTCAAGCCGTACGAATTGCAAAGGATTTGCGTCATGAACACCGTGCCGACCCATGAACTCGCGATTTCCATCACGCGGCTCTCGAAGAGCTATGGCGAGTTCAACGTGCTCAAATCGATTTCGCTCCATGTCCGGCGAGGCGAAAAAGTTGTCTTGTGCGGACCATCCGGGTCCGGTAAATCGACGCTCATCCGGTGCGTGAATCGCCTGGAGAAGCATGATTCAGGAGACATCCGGGTCGACGGAATCGAGCTCACCGACGACGTCAGGCATATCCGGATGGTGCGAGCCGACGTAGGGATGGTTTTTCAGCACTTCAACCTGTTTCCACACATGACCGTGCTGGAAAACTGCACGCTTGCACCGGTCAGCGTTCGCGGTTTGAAGCGCAAGGAAGCGGAAGCGCGCGCCACCGAGATGCTGGAACGGGTTCGCGTCACCGGTCACGCGCACAAGTATCCCTCCCAGCTTTCCGGCGGTCAGCAACAACGCGTAGCTATTGCAAGGGCGCTATGCATGTCGCCGACCATCATGCTGCTCGACGAGCCGACCTCGGCGCTTGACCCGGAGATGGTCAGGGAAGTGCTCGAAACACTGACCTTGCTCGTCCAGGACGGCATGACGATGCTGTGCGTGACACACGAGATGGGATTTGCAAAGGCCGTGGCGGACCGGATCTTGTTTATGGACCAGGGCGAGATTGTCGAAGACAACGCCCCTGCCGACTTCTTCGCACAACCAAAGACTGACCGGGCCAAAAAATTTCTCAATCAGATGATTCACAAGTGACCGTTGGAGTCTCGTGCATGGGTGGTTGCCAACAAACATGAAAAGCAGTTTGACAGGAGCAAAGTATGTCCAAAATCAGGTTCGGTACTCTGGGGCCTTCGGGAACGAATCATGAATACGTCGCGCGTCGCTACATCAAGTTCCACGAACTCGATGCCGACGTAAGACTTTTCGACAATTTCGACGACGCACTGGTTGCGTTTGACGGTCAGGAGATTGACTACCTCATTCAGTGTGCGGTTCATCCCGACACGCCACGGGTGATGGGCAGTAACTTTCGCGAGCGCTTTGTTGTGGACACGTTCATCTCGCCGAGTCATACCCTGGCTATTCTGACGCGAAAAGAGGTGGTGAAACCGGAGACCATCTCGCTCGTGTCACCGGCCACCGACGACTATGCAGACCTGAGCGCGTACTCGATGCTCATGCCTGCGGTTTCAATTCCGCTCGCCTTCGACCGGCTGATGAAGGGAGAGTGCGATTCTGCCCTGGTCTACCACTACTATTTCGATTCCAATCCGGACGAGTTGCGAGTGGATGCAACAATAGGTTCGCCCGATGACGCCTGGATCGTGTATGGAAAACAGCGGGTAGGCGAAGGGGAGATTGTTGCTGCCCGGGATAGCGCAGTATCGAAGCAGTTCGCCCAAATGCAGCGCTCCTGAGCAATATGAGTGAGGGCCACGCGACCCGTGCGTGCCCCGTTAGCTGAAGTCCCGGATGTTGAAAAAGACCGCCAGGAATTTGACAGGCGTAGTGAGGATCTCTTCCGGACCGTGAGCTGCGTTCGGGTCGAACAGCAGGCTGTCGCCAGGCTTCACGTCGTAAAGCCGATTCGCGTACCGGTACTTCATCTTGCCCTCGAGCACGTGAAGGAACTGGATGCCGGTAGTCTGGTGAGTCGACCAGGGCTTCGAGTTTTCGTCGAGCGTAACGACGTAGGGTTCGACCGACAAGTTGCCCGACAGGACATGTCCAATCAACCGGTAGATGTGGCCATACGATGATCCCTCGCGGTCTACGGTGACTCCCTCCCCCGCAGGCACGAAGGAGCAGTCGTGACGTTCGCTCTGGTCAACGAAAAAGCGCGATACAGGCTTACCCAAGGCCAGAGAGATTCGGGTCAGCGTCTCAATTGATGGGGTTGCCGTGCCTTTCTCAATCCGGGAAAGCATGGAATGAGAAATGCCGGCCATTTTCGCAAGAACCCCCGACGTCAAGCCCGCGGCCGTGCGAAACGCGTGAATCTGGGCGGCCAGAGCTTGAGAGACCTTGTCGACAGCCGGGTCACGTTGCCTCTCGGCGGGCCCGGTTTCCGCGATGTCTTCAGCGTCATCCGTTCGAGTTTTGGACATTGAGCATGAAATACGTAAGTGGTGGTTCCTGAACGATTCGGGCTAGCAACCATTATAGATAGGCATCACCGGGAAGGGCAGACTAAATCCCGAATGCAACTACAACGCAGCATGCGGGTGCCGGGAGTTTTCAGTGTGTGAGATCAGGCGTGCAAGCAGAAAAGATGCGCATGCAGTCGCGGAACTTGTCGACCTTCTTTTCGTTGAACTTGGAGGGGGGAAGATAGAGCCGTGCGACCGCACCGGCATAGCTGAACATGTGTTGTCCGCGGAAAGGAGCGTCTTTGGTTTTGTAGCGCATCAACGCGACGAGATGGTTGGTGTCATCCTCGTGAATGAAGGCATGGCAATGTACGCAGGGGGCCGGTTCGGACAAGTCACCGAGCTCTACGTCAAGCCGGAGCACCGGTCGGCGGGGGTGGCTGCGCGACTTGTTCATGAGGCAATCACGCTGGGCAGGACGCAGGGATGGCATCGAATCGATGTGGGTGCCCCGCATCAACCGCGGTGGGCACGCTCCCTGCATTTCTTCCTGTCCGTTGGTTTTGTGGAAGTGGGTCCGCGCTTGCGGCTGGACCTCTAGAAGGGCGTGTTTATGGCGACATCGCCTGGGCGCAAGTTGCGCCGGACACGCCTTGCGTTCGTGCCACAATACGCGCGTCAGCACGCCTATATGAACGGAGACAGGCTTGAGCAAGGGCGCAGCGGCGACCACCGAGACGTGGCATATGGACGACGCTACTGCGGGCGTGTGGATTCGCGCAGCCCATCTCGGCCGGAAGATAAGGGTCGGGAAAGGCCGGATGATTTATCGTCAGGGCGAGCTCGGCTTCACCTTTTATTTTCTGCTTTCAGGTCGCATCCAGGTCTCGATTTTTCAGAGCGACGGCGCCGAGTTCATGCTTGAAATGATGGGCCCATGGGCCATGTTCGGCGAGTCCCCTGCCATGGACGGCTTTCCGCGAATCGCAACAGCCATCGCGGCTGAAGATTCGGAACTGATCGAGTTTGACATCAGGGTTATCACAGGGGTCATTCCGACCTGCCCGGAACTCGCCATCTCCCTCATGCGCATTGTTGCGCTCAAACAGCGGATTCTGGCCTCTCGCATTCAATACCTGGCGCTTCCGAAACCGGAGATGAGGATCGGTGAGCTACTGGGACGGCTGGCAGAGTTGTACGGCGAGCAGCGGGAGGACGGAACGTTGATATGTATCCCCCTGACTCATGAGCAAATCGCCGCCATGACGGGAGCGACCCGGGTCACCGTCACACGGGCTTTGAAGCGGTTGACGACACTCGGCGCGATTGAACTCCGGCAGCGTCGCATCTGGGTGCTCGACTCGTCCAAACTTCTCGGTTGATTTGGTAACTCGCTATACAGACGGCAGCTCGATCGGTCACTTAAAGTGGTCACGTTGGAATCAATTTCCCCGTACCGCACCTGTTGACTGAAGGACTCCCATGAGCCAAATCGAGCGCCTGCGTCTTCCTGAAGATGACACAACCTTCGGAAGCAATCGCATTTTCGACCTGTTCCAGTACTCGCCAGCCGTGACGGCCAACGGGTTGGTGTTCATCGCCGGGCAAATTGGCCTGTGTGCCGACGGGTCGATTCCGGAGAACCCGAAGGAACAAATCGACGTGGCATTCAAGCGTATTGAAGCTGTGCTCACGCACATGGGCCTCGGCTTCACGGATGTTGTCGAGCTCGTCTCCTATCACGTCGATATCGGCTCGCAACTCGCCACTTTCCGCGAAGTGAAGGAACAATACATTCGCTCGGACTTTCCCGCGTGGACCATTCTCGGTATTGCCGCGCTGGCTCGCCCCGAGCTTATAGTCGAAATCAAGGTCGTCGCGGCGACCCGCAAGTAGGTCCCATTTTCGTCGCCCTATTCCATGACACATACTTTGGAATACTACCTGATACCATGAACATTCAAGTTAGAACTGACGGATTCGCTTTCGTCGAATTCGTCTCATCCCACCCGATGGAACTCGTCGAGCTCTTCGAGCACTTCGGTTTCCGCCTCCGCGGTAAGTCCGGGAACGACATACTCCTGATGACGCAAGGCACAGCCGCGTTCATCGTCAACGGGAATCCGAATGCGTTCGAGTCGCAACATGGTGCCTCGGTGCGTTCGATTGGCATCCGTGTCAACAACGCGAAGGCCGCACACGAGCAGGCATTGGCTGGCGGTGCGGTTAGCGCCTCTGCGAAAAAGGAAGGGGAGTTTGTCCTCGACACGCCGACCATTCTCGGGATAGGCGATAGTCTCGTGTACTTCGTTGACAGCGACTTCCTCGAAATCTTTTCGCTTCCGGTCGAAGCCCGAAACACACAGGAAGGCGACGCCCATATTTTGGCTGTCGACCATACGTCGAATATTGTCCACCCCAGGAACCTCGATTTCTGGGCGAACTTCTACCGTGACACGTTCGGCTTTGCGGAGAAGCAGTATCTCGAAGTCAAGGGTCACATGTCCGGAATGCGCGCGCGTTCAATGGTAAGTCCATGCGGCCGCGTGTCAATTCCGGTGGCGGCTGCCGCCCATGACAAACCTGGCGTGCTCAACCAGAACGATGAATTCATCCGTGACTACGGTGGCGAAGGGATTCAGCACATTGCGCTGCTGACGTCCGACATAGAAGACACGATTCAAAAGCTCAGTGCTGCCGGCATCGATTTCATGGCAACGCCGTCGCAGAACTATTACGACGAAATCGAAAGACGTCTTCCGGGACACGGCCTTGACATCGGGCGCCTGGCTGAACGTGGCATCCTGGTCGACGGTAAAGGTCCGCAGAAAATTCTGCTCCAGCGTTTTACGAAGCGCCAGATTGGTCCGGTGTTCTTCGAGATTATCGAACGCCGCGGCGAGGACGGATTCGGCGAAGGCAATTTCAAAGCCCTGTTCGAATCGCAGGAGAAGGACCAGCAACAACGAGGCTCACTCAATTGACCGCGCGGCAGGGCCCTCAGGCAGGCCCTGCCGCCTGCCGACCCCTCATGAGGGGTCGGCAGAGGACGGCCTGTGGCGGCCTTAAGGGAGGCCCGGTGCCGTGTCAGGCGCTGGTACCGTCCCACCGCGGGGCGAGCCCGTGTGGATTGACAATTCGGCTGTCTGCCGTCGCCAACGCGTGGATTGCCGCCATGTCCGCACCATCCAGTTCGAAGTCGAATACCGCCAGGTTCTGCGCCAGTCGATCGACCCGGGTGGTCCTCGAAAGCGCAATAACCCTGCGCTGTTGAACCAGCCACCGCAAGACGATCTGGGCGATGGTTTTGTCATGGCGGCCCGCGATCTCCTTGAGCGTTGGATTCGAGAAGACTCGGCCGATCGCCATGCCGCAGTAGCCTGTCACAGCAAGCCCCGCGTCCAGCGTGCTTTCAATGAGCAAGGACTGGTTCAGATACGGATGGTATTCGAACTGATTCGTCACGAGAGGAGCCGTAGAGAGCCGGACCGATTCCGTCATCAGCGCGCGGTTGAAATTGCTGACGCCGATGTGCCGGACCTTGCCGGCGCGTACGACCGCGTTGAGTCCCGCGATCTGTTCGGGGAGCGGCACGTCAGACCTCGGCCAGTGCAGCAGGAGCAGATCGATATAGTCTGTCCTGAGCTTTCGAAGGCTCTCGTTGACAGACGCTTCGAAGCGTCTCTCTGAGTAGTTGCTGACCCAGACCTTGGTCGTCAGAAAGATTTCGCTTCTTGGAATGCCGGACGCGGCGACACTGTCACCGATTTCACCCTCGTTACCGTAAATCTGCGCGGTGTCGATATGACGAAAGCCGGCACTCAGCGCGGCGGGAATCATTCGATAGATGTCCGCGGCATTCATTCCGTAAGTGCCGAAGCCGATCGCCGGAATGGCCGCGTTACCAACCTGGACGTTTTGCATGAGGGTTTCCCGATAGAGTCTTCGCGTGCTGCTGAAAGCGCTGCTGGCAGCTCTTGCCGCAACGCTTATGGCAAATCACCCAATGCGGCCGCGGCGACGCAGCTGTGCCCCGATCTCCCTGATCCTGGCTTCGCCCGCACGCAGTGCCTCTGATGACGTATGGACCGAGTAATAGCCAAGCACGAGATCGTGCGGATGGGCGATCGCAGAACCAAGGACGAACTCCGAGTCCTCTTCGGCCGTCAACGCCAGAACGTCTTCGGACTCGCCAAACACGACAAGCTCGTTGGAGACCTGTTCGCCGGCAACGCGTAGCGCGCCGCGTTGAATGCTTAGCCAGGCGACGTTGTGGCCAGCCGGTGGCGTGTACTGCCACTGCTCGCCAGCCGAAAGACGCACGAGCAGATAGTTGATGCCTGCGGGTGCGGGCACCGGGCTTTCAACGTTTCCATAACGGCCCAGGATGACGCGAGCCGGACCGGTGCGAGGTACTTCGCTCACAGATAAATACTGGCTTTGGGGCACGCCCAGTTCGAGCTCGGGCGGCAACGCGACCCATAGCTGATAGCCGCGCACCGGCCCATTGCCAATGGCACGTCCGTCGTGCCACACGCCGCTACCCGCATTCATCCACTCAACGCCGCCGGACGGCATGATCCCTGATGCGCCTGTCGTGTCTTCGTATTCAACTTCGCCTTCCAGCAGCACGGTCGTCGTAGCGAGGCCGGAATGAGGGTGCATGGAAAACCGCATATCGGCTTCCACGGAGCTATCGAAATAGTCGAGGAAGACGAAAGGCTTCAGCACCTCTCCAAGGTCGGACGGGCTGACCAGCCGCTTCACAGGACCGTGTTGCCGGCCTGCTGTCCGCGTGGTTATCACTCTTGCGCCGCGCAGTGAACCGGCGGGTTGAGTACTGGTTTTCACATCGGGCAATGCTCCCTCTTCCGCAGGACTTTGCGATGGAACACGCAACGAGATCGTTTCGAAAGACATGGTGTTGACTCCCACTGGTACTCAGGCAACAGAGAAACATCATGACGAGACGATCGCACACCGGATCGGGCAAGCGATCGCCACCATGAGTCCGTCTTCTTAGCTGGCCTTCAAAGACGAAGCGCGCAAGACTATCCGCCCTAAACGCGCGTCCAGGCTGAACGCGCCGGCGCCGAACCAGGTGATCTGCAAGAGGCCACCGGCCATCATCACGTTCTTGAGGAAGTTGATCATCTGGTTTTGATCTGCGAAGTTGTGGTGAAAGACAAGCGCAGTGACCACGCAGAACACCGCCATCACCACCGACACCAAGCGAACCCGGTAGCCCGACAGCAACAGCAGGCCGCCGCCCAACTCGATCAGCACGGAAACAAGGAATGCGAGTGGCGGCACGGGCAGGCCCATCGCCGCAATATAGCCAACCGTCGCACTGTATGCCGCGAGCTTGCCCAGCCCGCTCATGACAAACGGTGCACCGATCAGAATGCGGCCCAACAGCGGAAGAAATTTGAAACGTTCCATGACGATCTCCTAAATGAGTTTACGTAGGTGGAGTACAAGAAAGGGGCTCAACCGGCGTCCACCATCACCAGCTCAGAATCTTCAAGAGCGGAAATCTGCGCCATGGCGTCATTCGTGATCGCCACGCCGTCTAGCGGCCCAACGGGCTCGCCATTTACTTCGATGCGTCCTGAGGCCGCGACGAGATACGCACGGCGCGCGGGACTCGATTCATACCGAACGCTTTCGCCTGCCTTAAGCATTGCGCCGAGCACACGCGCATCGGCGCGAATAGGGAGTGCTCCTTCATCGCTGGCGAATCCGCTGGCAAGGACTACGAATCGTCCTGACCGGTCACTCTTTGGAAAGGGCTTGGTGTCCCAGGCGGGTTCGCCACCCGCTTCACGCGGTACCAGCCAGATCTGGTAAAGCTTGAGCGGCACGTCGCCCCGGTTGAACTCAGCGTGGCGTATGCCCTTGCCGGCGCTCATGACCTGGACATCGCCAGCGGGTATCACCCCCTCTGATCCCAAGGTGTCTCGATGCCCGAGCAAGCCCTGCCGCACATAGGTGATGATCTCCATGTCACGGTGCCCGTGCATCGGGAAACCGCCGCCAACAGCTATCTCGTCGTCGTTCCATACAATCAGGGGACCCAAGGCGGTGTGCGCGGGATCGCCGTCCGCGCTGACTGCGAAATGGTATTTCGCCCGCAGCCAGCCGAGTTCCGCCCTGTCCAATGATTTCCAACGCCTGTGTGTGAGCATGTCCGCCTCCGTTTTCCGCCATCGCATACGCCACGCTTGTCACCTGCGCCACCCGACGAATCCAACGCTGGTGAATCCCATGAGACGAATGCTATATTCGCAATGAACCTGCGCATAGATGCTGAATTGGAACGCATCGTTGCCTCAAATAGAACGATCAGAAGGAGCCGAAGTCTGCCTATGAACGCAATCACTGACCTCAATGATCTTCGGCTCTTCGCGGAAGTGGTCGACCATGGGAGCTACACGGCGGCCGCGCGCAGCCTCGGACTGCAGACGTCGAAATTCAGCCGGCGCATTCGCGCGCTCGAAGAAGAACTTGGCGTTCGCCTGCTTAATCGCACCAGCCGAAGCCTGTCTCTGACGGAAACCGGGCGGCAGTTCCACCAGCATTGCCTTGCGCTGGTGGCAGAAGCGAAGGCCGCCAAAGATATCGTGGATCGCACGCATTCCAAGCCGCAGGGCACGGTTCGCATCGCGTGCCCCGTGGCCTTACTGGAGTCAGGCATCTCCACCATCATCGCGCGATACGTTCAGGACAATCCTGATGTCCAGGTCCTGCTGGATGCAACCAACCGCCGCGTAGATGTGGTCGAGGAAGGCCTGGACTTTGCTATCCGGGTCAGGCTTCCGCCGCTGGAGAATACCGATCTCGCCGTCCGCCAGTTGGGGTTGTCGATCCACATTCTGGTTGCCAGTCCCGAATTGACCGCGCGCCACCCAGCACTCAGCTCGCCCAGTTCGATCGAATCCGTGAAGGAATGGCCTACTCTCTCCATGGCCAGCAGCAGCGAGCGATTTGTCTGGAATCTGGTCGACGTTGAAGGACGCCTGACATCATGGACGCATCAACCGCGCCTCGCGACTGACGACCTGGCGAGCCTCCGCGTTGCGGCAATAGCGGGCGTTGGTGTGGCAATGCTGCCGAAGGAACTGGTCGAGGCCGACATTCAGGCCGGCCGTCTGCAGCACCTGCTGCCAGATCTGGCTGGCACGCCGGGGCTTGTCCATGCGATTTTCCCGACACGCCGAGGCATGGTTCCGGCCGTCCGTCACTTGCTGGACGCACTGGTTGCAGGATGCGAAGGTCCGAACCGTCAGCGCTAGAGCGGCCGCGAGACACGCCAGTCCGTTCGGTATCCGAATTGATATCGGTCAGGAGGATAATCCTCCTGACCGTCTCGTTCGTGCGTTGACGGAGAGATTTTGTCTGACGATTTAACTAACGACTAACGCTCAGCCAAACAGCTTGTTTGCCGTCCGGGCGATCAGTTCGCCCTGGTGGCGAGCGCCGGCGAGTTCGATCGCGCTCGGCTGGCGCTGACCTTGTCCACCCGCAATTGTCGTGGCGCCGTAAGGAGAACCGCCGACAATTTCGTCCAGCGTCATTTGCCCCTGGTGACTGTAAGGCAGCCCGACAATAGTCATGCCGAAGTGCAGCAGGTTGGTGATGATCGAAAACAACGTCGCTTCTTGTCCGCCGTGCTGGCTGGCGGTAGACGTGAAGGCGCCGCCCACCTTGCCGTTCAGCGCGCCGCTCATCCACAAGCCGCCGGCTTGATCCAGGAACGCCGCCATCTGCGACGAGATGCGCCCGAACCGGGTCGGCGTGCCGACAACAATAGCGTCATAGTTGGCCAGTTCGGCGATCGTGGCAACCGGCGCCTTCTGGTCCAGCTTGAAGTATGCCGCCTTGGCCACTTCCTCCGGCGCGGTCTCCGGCACGCGCTTGACGTCGACCGTGGCGCCCGCCGAGCGGGCACCTTCGGCGACCGCGTCTGCCAGCGTTTCGACATGACCATATGAGGAATAGTACAGAACCAGGACTTTCGACATTTCGATCTCCTTTCTATATCTGCGGTTATGCTGCGGTGGACAACCCTCTGCACCCAGATGCTATTCCTGCAATGTCCATGAGCCTATCTCCACGATCGCAACGCATCGTTGCTTTTGGCAGAACGATAAGAACTTGAAGAGATCGAAGCGCGACTATGGCATTCGTGCGCGGCCTGCGATTCAGGAACAGCACAACCACGCATTTTAGACTCGTCATGTTGCGAGAAACCCACCGTCCACCGCCAGTTCAGCGCCTGTAACAAAGGAGGAGTTATCGGACAGGAGCCATACCGCAGCCGCAGCAATTTCCTCGGGTAAGCCTATACGACCAACGGGGTGAGATGTTCGAAGTTTCTCGAGCAAGCCGGTAAATTGGGGGTCGGAAGTGAGCGCTTGAACCATGGGCGTATCCACCGCACCGGGGAGAATGGCGTTGACGCGAATATGCTGCCGGCCGTAGTCAACGGCTGCGCCTTTGGTCAAACCCAATACCCCACCTTTCGACCCGCAATAATCGGCCGCGAGCGGCACTGCCACCCGGCCGAGAGCGGACGATGTGTTGACAATCGCGCCCCCGCCGGTTTTCAGCATCGCGCGTATCTCATGTTTCATGCAGAAGAACACACCGTCGTAGTTGACGCTTTGAATACGACGCCATTGTGTAACGGTCAAATCGTGCAGCAAGACGTTCGTTTGCGCGAGACCGGCGTTGTTGAACGCGCCGTCGAGCCGTCCGAACGTGTTGACCGCTGCCGCGACGAGCGCTTCGACCTGCGCTTCGTCGGCGACATCGGTTGCAACGGAAATGGCCTCGCCATCCTGTTGCCGAATCGCCGATACGGTGTCCTCCCCAAGAGCCACGCCAATGTCCGCTACCACTACGCGCGCTCCTGCTGCAGCACAAGCAATGGCCGCCGCCCGCCCGATGCCCGAGCCGCCGCCCGTGACAATGATCGTATTCCCTTCAAGAGCCCGGTTCATGCGCTTACGCTCCCTTGCGATCAATGCGCGAACAGCGGCGCAACGTCGATGTAGATACGGTAGTCGTCGATTTGCGTGGCGTGCATCCGCCAGATCGTCACGGCGGGGACTGTCAGTGTTGATCCATCCTTGCGTGTGTAGGTCACTTCGAGCCGCGAAACGATGACGTCGTCGAATGCCCAGACATCAAGCAGCCGGTGCTCGATGCCGCCGATGGATGACATGAAATGCTTCGAAGACTCCGCAATATTTTCGCGCCCGATGACAGGGTCGCTATTGGCATAGACAAAGATGCAGCCTTCGGTCAAGAACGGTGCCAAGCGCTGCTCGTCCATTGAATCAACCGCTTCGTATACTTCTGACGCATAGTCGAACGCGGCTTTTTTGATCACGTTATTCATGATTAGTAATCCTACTAACATAACGAGCGACTACGATGTTGTAAAAATCCCCGTCGAGCTGTCAATGACTCAGTGATTCGACTGCGTCGGGCGCCGTTCTGAAGACCTGTGGCGGAGCAAGTTGCTTGACTAGCAAAGCAATGCACGAAAGCGCACCGGCAACGGCGATCGTCGCAAAGACGCCTGCAAACGCAAAATGCCGGCGTACAAGTTCCGCTACGAGAAACGAGCCTGCGATGCCGCCAAAGCGGCCCATGCCAAGCATCCACGCAACACCGGTACCACGCCCTTCAGTCGGATAGAATTTTGCAGCAAGAGCGTTCATCGAGGCTTGTGCGGTGTTCATCAGCACGCCGGACACAAGCACGATTGGCACGAGCAGGGTTACATTCCCCGCCGTCACTCCAATGCAAAAGAGGCTGATCGCTGCGAGCGCGTAGCACGCAGCAATCACGAGATTTGCATTGAAGCGATCCATCAGCGCGCCGCAGAGCACCGCGCCGACACCACCAAGCGGGAAGAGTGCGGAGATCAGCGTCGCGCTCTTCAGGCTCAGGCCTGCATCCTTCAGCAGAATTGGCATCCAGTTGAATAGTGCGTAGATAATCAGGAGGCCCATGAATGCCGCGAGCCACAGCATTAATGAACCGATGACGTATGAACGCGACAGCACGACGCCGAGTCCGTTGCTGCCCGTTCCCGGCGCGTTCTCGGTCAGGGCGAAGCCGCGCGCGTTGATTGCCTCATGGGAGATGCGCGCGAGAACCGCACGAATGCGCTCTACGGATTTGCCATTGGCAACCATGAAGCGCACCGATTCCGGCATCTTGAGCAATAGCAGCGCACTGTGAAGTACCGGTGTGAGGCCGCCCAGTATGAGGACACTGCGCCAGCCGGCATGGGGAACCAGCCATGCCGCAAGCAATCCGCCCAACGCAGCGCCGAGCGGGAATCCGCAGCACATCAGGCTGGTCACCGTGGCGCGGCGCCCGGTCGGGCAGAACTCGTCCATCATGGTCACCGCGTTAGCCATCGCTGCGCCGAGTCCGATGCCCGTCACGAAGCGCAGCACAGTCAGTTGAGCAATGTCCTTCGAGAACGCCGATGCGACGCAGGCAACCCCGAAGAGGCACACGGCCCCGACTATCAGCGAGCGTCGTCCAACACGGTCGGACGAGGGGCCGGACGCGAGCGCACCGAACGCGAGACCGAACAGTGCGGCGCTCAGGACCGGGGCGAGGTCGGGCTTCGCGAGATGCCACTCGGTGAGTAACGACGGCGCGATGAAACCGATTGCCGCGGTGTCAAAGCCATCCAGCAGCACAATCACGAAGCACATGAAAAAAATGAGCCGTTGAAAGCGGCCGAACGGGTGCTCGTCGATGAAGCCCTGGACATCGACAACAGAAGCATTTTTCATCGTTAGTCATCCAAAACTATCAAGAGGCACAATGCCGCATGGATCACGCAATTTGAACATCGGAGCGGATGCGCGACGCACGTGTCGCGTGCAAGCCGTCGCCAGTCAGCCGACTCGCACCCGCCGACCCGTCTGGTCAGACTGTTCTATCGCGGACAGAACCTTGTGAATCCCGAGCGCATGATCAAAACTCGGAGCCGCGTGGGTTCCGAGGCGCAGATCGTCAGCCATTAGCCGGTAAATTCCTGCCACGTTCCTGGCAGCGACAGCGTCCTCAAGACCGAAGTCATGCGACTGCGGTATCTCAAGCTCGATGTAGCCCTCCTCGCCTTTACGACCTGCCTCCACGCGCAGCGGCGAGATGTTCACCACAGGGGCCTGTTCGATTGCCGCGGTAATGCGCAGGTCCCCTTCGGTTCCATTGATCTCCCATAACAACTTGATCCCACGCGGCAGACCACCACGAAGCTGCAAAGACAGAGGCGCGCCGGACTCGAGCACTGCGTTGACCATCACATGATCGGGCGTGTTCAACAGGATGCTCTCCCCCGTTTCGATGGCGCTCACGGCTTGCCGGCGCTGAGACAACACCGCATCAACCTCGCGGATGGGCCCCAGTACACTCTGCACCGCCGCTATGGCATGCCCGCCAATAACCGACAGCAGGGTAGCGCCGTTTTTTGAGTCCATGGCATAAGCGTCACCACGCGGTATGTGTTCGCCCCAGCTGACCCCGGCACTGATATAGGTCGACGACAACACCTCTCCAACATACCCGTCGGCCACGAGCTTGCGAATGAATTGCACTTCGGGCGACGCAATCGCTTGAGTTCCAACTACCGCTTGCGTCTTCGTTTCATTCGCCAGACTAGCGAGCTCGGTCGCTTCGGCGAGTCCATTTCCGAGCGGCCATTCACAGTAGACATTTTTTCCTGCGGCAAGCGCGGCAGCAACCACTTCCCGGTGGTATGGGACCTTTACCGTTACAACCACGACATCTATGTCCGGGGACGCGACAAGTTCCGCCACGCTCGCAAAGGCGCCTGGAATGTCGAACGCGGCGGCAGCGGCCTGCGCACTCACCAGACTGGTGTTTGCCACGCCGGCGATTTCAAACACATCCGCTAACGCGCGCAGTGCTGGAATATGAGCCATGGTGGCCCAGCCGCGCTCGGCGCTCAGGCCGACAATACCTACACGAGAACGTTTTTCCATTGCTTCCTCAAAACCATTAAGTAACTGTCAGACGAACCCGTACTTGTACGACGGATCGTCCTTATCGCGCCGCCCAACGTTGGAGTTCTCGAGTAGCGCGAGGCCGGCAGGGACCGGGTCCGAACGCTGCGAATCCAGCACTACAACCCGGTCTGCGATACGCCACTCACCGTTGCGCCGTTCCATCCGGTCGACATACCGGATGTTCACGACCCAGTCCATCGCGGGCTTGTCGCCGTCCGGTCTGGTCCGGTGGAATGCGTGCGCGTAGTGCTCCGCGCACGCCACATCGCCATCGACTTGAACGTACTGGTTGCCGGTAAAGTGTTGTGTGCATTCAAAGGCCGGCAACAACTCCGCGGCCCATTCAATGAACCCTTCCACTCCGCCGTTATAGGCCCCATGACGATCGATCGCATCCGGGTGATAACACGAGCGCACGAGATCCCAGTCCATCCGGTCAATACCCCGGCAGTAGCGGATATGAACGCGCTTGATCTCTGCCTCGTCGAGAAACTGCTGAAGTCGCGGTTCCAAGGTAGTCTCCCTATTTTTTGCGAGCGCTGATGCGGATCCGCTCCAGCGCCAGAGTCATTTTCCCGCGCTCGGATGCGGTCCGTATTCGCCGGTTTCCATCAACTGCGACGCCTCGATTGCCTTGGGCGTCCAGCGCAGCGTCGCACGCGTTTCCAGCAGCCATGCCTGATAAGTCTCTGGAACGTTCTCGGCGGGACCGTGGTGAATGACACCCTTTGGCACCCAGGTCAACGTGCCAGGCTCCGAGCACCCTCCCCAGACTCCCGGTCCTCGCACATAACAGATCACCTCATCAAAATCCGCATTGATATGAATTGGCGGCCGGCTCGAGATGCGCGAACTGAGGTTGAACATCAGCACGTCTCCCGCGCCGGACGACAGAAACGGACTCGGAGGTCCTCCTTCGGGCAGATAGGTCAACACCTGGATCTTGTTCAGATTCAGCTTCCACACGGGAACGGACTCAGACAATTGCAGGCCTAGGGAAAGCGGGTCGTGCGGCATGGTGAACACCGTGTTCTCGCCGTCGAAGGTCTTCAATATCAGTTTCGTCGGTCCGCCCACGGGAATCTCGGGATCGACCCTGGCGTACTTCAGGTCCCGCGCGACGTTAAGCATTCCGGTCGGCGCCGGAGGCGAGAGTTTCAAAGCTGACGGGCTTTCAACAATGATGCTGCGCATGGCGTCGCCGGTCGGCGCGTATCGATACGCTATCGAACGCGGGATGCAAACAAAGTCCCCTTCCTCAGCCGTAAGAGAGCCAACGTCAGTTTCGAATTTGACCGTGCCCGACTGAATGAAATGAATTTCGTCTGCTTCGACATTTCGAACCACATACGGCATTGGCTTGCGACGGCCGGACACAAGCAACTTGACACCCAGCCTGGAGGTAGCCACCGTTGTCGGAAGGGCTTGCGCATCGTCATGATCTTCAGGAATCAAGCGCTCAAGAACGGCTCGTCGCGGCGCATGCGGACCTTCTACGGAAAGGTAGTCTGGTGCGTATGTCGAGCGGGTGACGACAGAAATTGCGCCCATGAATCCATCCCGCGTCCACAGTTGCACGGGAGGCGCTCCGCCATTTGTCTGATCACTCATTTGTCCATCTCCTTCATTTTCAAACACACACACAGCAGGCGTGCCTCGCCGGACCGTCCAGGCATGCGTTGCCGCCACACAGAGGCACTGCTCACCCTGCCTGCAAGCGAGTCGTTCCTTCGATCTATCTTATGCAAAAGCCGGACGAACAGTCGCGTGTGCAAGTGGCGCCGCTTTCGCGCCGCCACTGCCGCCAGGTGTGATTAGCGGGCCGGCTTTCCAATCAACGCCCGATACTCGTTCGCGGTTGCCGGAGTGCGTCCGAGCAAGCCGGCGATGTCACGCGCCATGTTGAACATTTCAAGGTTGTCCTTGAGATGCTCGTCGCTGTTCGGATACTTCCAGGGCGTGTCTTCCGTGCCAATGCGGATGTGCAAGCCCATCATCGTGGCAAGCGTCGTCATGTACAAAGTCGCGCGCCCAGCCGCACACACACTGATGACGGAGGTTGGGTCAATCTTGCGAATCTGGTCGACCATCAGGAACATGTGTTGGGCCATGTCCTGCGCATCGGTGACCGAGGTGCCGGAAACCAGGGTGCGGCCCACGTTGAAAGGAAGCCCGTACAGAAGCAGCCAGTTGTACGGCTTCTTGAGAATGCCCGTATCAATGAGCTTTCGCTTCGCAAGCTCAATCTCTCCCGAGCTATGGACGGCCAGCTCCGGCTTGACGCCTGCCGCCTCCAGCGCTTCGATTGCCGGCACCATGAAGGCTTCCGGGTGGCCCGGAGCGCACGGGGCTACCTCGGTCAATCCCGCACGCGCCGGACTCATGCAGATATCGAAGGTCGTTCCGTGCAGCACGTTCAGGTTCGGGACGAAGTCGTTGCCAAAGCGCTTTCTAAGCGGTTCCAGAACGGCGGAATAGGCTTCGACGGGCGGAATGTCCCGGTCCATGCGTCGCCCCTGTTTGTCTGTCATCCATGAAAAGTCGATGTGAACACCACATGCACCGGCCTCGATCACGCTGGACGCCGCATCCACGTATTCCTCGAGTGACGTGGTCTTTTCAAAGCGGCCAGACACAGCCGCGTTGATGGCAATCTTCTGTGGAACATCCCATTTGGGCTGCAGTTCGGGTCCGGCGAGGAACTGGTATTCCTCCATTTCGCGCTTGGCGGCTTCCCAAAGGGGCAATTTTTCAGTCATGGTAATCCTCGGCATAAGTGATGAAGTAAGGGTTCGAACTGTTCAGAATCGATAGCAATTTGTTAGCATTCCTATTTCATTACAAAACAACGTCGACGCTGCCCGTTACCTTGGAACCGTGTCATCACACGCGACCGGCCTACCGCTTTTCTCAACCGCATCATTTGTGCTAAGATGATTCCAAGCAACATCGATTTATATCGAATGATGTGACTCGGAATGAATAAAGTCAAGTGCAGTAGGGAATTCCCTAGGGGAAATGCTTTGACTGCACCCCTTGTTTGAGCGTCCCGGCCAACGCCGAGTCGCATCTACACGTCGAGGAATGAGCGAATGGCCAAGCCCTACTCCACCTCAATCGATACGACCCTGGATACCATCGAGCCGCTGTGCGGCTCAGCGGGAGGGGAAATTCCCGAGACCCTCGACGACCGGGGCAGAACCGTTCCGTGGATGACCCGAACCTTGAATCGGCTCTATGACATGCAGGCGCAGAGGATTCTCGACCGGGAAAAAGTATCCATTGCGCATTGGTACTACCTGCGGGTGCTGGCTCAACGCGGCGAACTGAATCAACTGGAACTGAGCAAGCGAGTTGGAATCGCCTCGACAACCGCTGTTCCCGCTTTGGACAGCATGGAAAAGCGTGGTCTCTTGAAGAGGACTCGCGATCCGAAGGACCGGCGCAAGTACTACGTCAGCCTCACTGACGACGGTAAACGTCTAGTCGATAAAATGATGCCGGAGATCATTCACATGATCTCCGGCTCTTTTGACGGCGTGGACCCTGAGGAGACGCTCACCTTCTGGAGGGTTTTGCATCAGATCGCGCAAAACCTCTCGGAGAGGTCCAACGAAAACACAGTCGTCGACTAGCAAGCTAACGTCTGTGGCGAACGCATCAGCGCCTTGAACAAGGCACGTATAAGTGCAAGACGGCATGACCGGCTGCCGGACGCCGCGCGGCAGTAGCGCTCAACCGTGCGTTTTTCAAAGCGGTCCGAAGCAGCAAGGCGCTTGCCAAACCTTGCGGACCCGTTCCCCTGCCAAAACTCAAGCAGGAACGGTTGCCCCCCATGTCACCTACCCTACGGCCGCCCCCAACGCGGCATGTGGCAGAGATCCGGTCGCCACTGACCGGCACCCACCGTAGCGCGCGTCAAAGCGGGTCTGCCTGAAATCACACACACACGCCGTCGATCGCTAGGGAGATTCCCTAGGATTCTTGACTTTGGTCGCCCCGAAACACATCATTCGATATAAATCAATTCGTTACAGCATCATATGATATCAAATAAATCGGTGGCCTGAGGACCAGGCAGTCTCACCTGTGCCGCGTCCGACGAGTCCGAGCGTTTTTATCAGGCTACGCAAATAATAAAGGACTACCTAATTAATGGAAGCAAAGTGGACGACATGAAAAGGCCGAGGTCACGGTCTTCTGCTCCGTTATCAGTCTCAACCAGCATTGAATCCATATTCATTACTCAATTCGAGGATCGTCATGTTCGATAAGTTCCGAGTCTGGCAAGTTGCAGCGCCGAAAAAAATGCAGAACCGGTTTGTTGTGAAAGGCGTCAAGGATTCTCTTCGCAGGATCGGACTACTGGTTGCGGCAGGCCTGATCTGCACTGCAGCCCATGCGGCAGAAGATTCCCTCACGAACCGCCAAGGCGACATCACCCCGCTCTGCGGATCAAAGCCGATGATCGTCGGCGTGTCTGACGGATACGGCGGCAATACCTGGCGCAAAACAGGTCTTGCCGAAGTCAAGGATGAGCTAAGCCACTGCAAGAACGTCAAGCGAATCATCTACAGCAATGCTAACGGCGACCCGCAGAAGGCGAACTCGGACATCAACAGCATGGTCGCCCAAGGGGTCAACGTCCTGATCATGCTGCCGGATTTTGGCGCCGTGCAACTCCCGGCCATGCGAGCGGCCATGAAAGCCGGAGTAGAGGTTGTACCGTATTCAGCTCAGATAGCCGGAGTTCCCGGGCGCGACTATGTCGTGAACGTTGTCGGAGACTCGAAGCAGATCGGCATTCTTTGGGCTGACTGGCTCGGAGCAAACGTCAAGAGAGGCAACGTGGTGTTCATGGGCGGATCACCCGGCGCCGCACCGTCGCAAAATTTCATGGACGGCCTGAAGGGTGGTCTCAAGAAGTATCCGAACCTGAAGCTCCTGAACGAACAGTTCGTTGTGACGAACTGGAACCCGGTGGACGCGCAAAAGGCCGCGGCGGGTCTCATCGCACAGTACCCGCAGATTAACGCCATTGTCACGGACTATGGCGTGACTGCGCTCGCAGCAGCGAAGGCGTTCGAACAGGCACATCTTCCGGTGCCGGCCATCGTAACGATCGCGAGCGACAACGAGCTGAACTGCCATTACCTGTCGGCCAGGAAGTCCGGAACCGCCTTTCCCTACTACACGCTCGACGGCACCACGACCTACGTGCGCTTTGCGGTGCGGCATGGGGTAGCGGCCTATCAGGGCACGACAGACAACGAGTCGCCCGCGGTTCTTCCTTCCGCATACGCCGACAGCGCCAAGGGTCTCGATCCCAAGTGCGATCCGAACGTACCACCCGACGCCGACCTGTCCTCAGCGCTTCCCCCAGAAAAGCTCAAGGCAGTCTTTGAGCAGTAATAGCAATAGCCCGGGATAAATCATGAATGACCAGAACACATTGCTGCAGATTGACGGCGTCACCAAGATCTTCCCTGGTGTGCGCGCACTCGATAACGTCACGTTCTCAGTGCTCGCGGGCGAAGTACACGGTCTCGTCGGCGAGAACGGCGCGGGCAAGTCCACACTCATGGCTGTCGCGTCCGGCGCACTCATCCCCGAGCAAGGGCGTGTCGTGATCAATGGCGTGGAAGCCAGGGGAGACACCGACGAGGCGCGGCGACTGGGGTTGGCGATCGTGCGACAGGAACCGGCTCTCATGCCGGACCTGAGCGTCGCGGAGAATCTTTATCTCGGCGTACCCGCGGAGCAACGTCCGTCTCTCATGCGAACAAAGGAGTGGGCACAGCAACTCCTCCGGCAGTGGAGTGACGACGTCGCGATTGACGTGAACGAGCGTGTTTTGAGCTTGAACCCTGAACAACGCTTCATTGTCGAGATCGTCAAAGCACTCGCCGCGGAACCCAAGGTCCTGGTCCTGGATGAGCCGACCGAACATCTGCTGGCGGAGGACGTCGACCGCCTCTTTGAGCGCATTCGCAAAGTGACTGCGTCAGGCTGTTCGGTCGTCTATATCTCGCACCGCATTCGTGAAGTACAGGAAATCGCCAATCGTCTTACCGTGCTCCGCGATGGACAAGGTCAGGGGACTTATGACGCGGCGGGCCTCAGTGAGCAGCAGATTGTCGAACTCATCGTGGGTGGCGCGCTCGACCGTGAATTTCCCGCCAAGGCGGGAGATCACCGCACCGGTATGGTCCTCGATGTGGTGTCGCTACACGGTGCAGGTTTCACCGATGTATCGCTTCAGGTCCGCAAGGGTGAAATAGTGGGCCTGGCCGGCATAGACGGCAACGGCCAGCGCGAATTCATGCGCGGCCTTGCCGGTCTGGCCCGAAGCCGCGGCAGCGTCAACGTGAACGGGAAGCCTGCGAAACTGCGCAGTTCGCAGGCAGCAGCCACTTCGGGCATTCGCTACCTCCCGGGCGACAGGCACAGGGAAGGCATCTTCGGTGAACTCTCTGTGCGCGAAAACTTCTCTATCCGCAGTCTTCCGTTCGACTCCTTCAAAGGCTGCGTCAGCCAGAGAAGTGAAACCACGCGCACCAAACTCGCAGTAGCGGGTTTCGCGGTCAAGACGCCATCCGTTGAGACGCCAATCCGCTCCCTGTCGGGCGGCAATCAGCAAAAGCTCGTCCTGGCGAGCGTCCTCGCAAGCAAGCCCGAGGTGCTCCTCGTCGACGAACCGACGCAAGGCGTCGACGTTGGCGCCCGGATGGAAATTTACAAGGTGCTTCGTGAGGCCACCGCAACCGGCACCGCTGTCATCGTCGTTTCCTCGGACGCGATGGAAGTGGCGGGTCTGTGCGACCGCGTGTTGATTTTCTCTCGCGGGCACATCGTAAAGGAACTGCGGGACGCAGCCGTCAGCGAGAGCAACATCACGTCTGCGGTGCTTACCGCGACCACCGAGCGTGAGAGGGGCTCAGCAGGCATTTCGGGATTCTGGAAATGGGCTGCCGGAGACTGGGCCCCTCTTGTCATGCTTGCGCTGGCAGTCTGCGCTCTGGGCATCTATGCAGCGCATGTCAACGAGACATATTTGTCCACGCGAAACCTGAGTGGGATGTTGGCGCTGGTGGCGACGCTGGCCATCGTCGCCTATGGGCAGCAGGCGCTTATGCTGGTCGGAGGCATCGACCTGTCCGTCGGTCCCCTGATGGGCCTGATGGTCGTCATACAGTCCTTCTTCCTGAACGACGGATCCCCTTTAGGCCATCAGTTGTCGGGATGGGTCATCGTGTTTCTCGTCGCCATCGCAGTCGGGCTGGTGAACTGGGTATTGGTCGGACCCTTCCGGCTGCATCCAATGGTCGCAACGCTAGCGACCTATATGGCCTTGCAAGCGGTTTCCCTGCTTTTACGCCCCGTTCCGAGCGGGCTGATTGCTGATTCGGTGGTCGAGACAATTAGTGCGCAGGCCGGCTTTATACCGATCATCGCGATCGTCGCTGTCTTTCTCGCTGTCGTGCTTGAGTTTGCCTTGTTCAAGACCCGGCCAGGTCTGGCGTTTCGCGGCGTGGGCTCACGAAGCGAGGCCGCCCGCATGGCCGGCGTTCGCCCGCAACTGACCTTGCTTTCAGCTTATGTGGGTTGCTCGCTCCTCGCGGGAGTCGCCGCTGTGCCAATGATGGCGCAGGTAGGGTCCGGCGACCCGAGCGCAGGTATCAACTACACGCTGGCGAGCATCGCAGCGGTCGTCATTGGCGGGGCAAGCCTGTTTGGAGGACGCGGGTCCTTTATCGGTTCCCTGCTTGGGGCCCTCCTCATCATCCAGGTCAATGTGGTCACGTCGTTTCTGGATATTGGTGATTCATGGCAGTCCTATCTGTTGGGCGGAATGATCCTGGTATCTGTCGCCCTCTATTCCAAGAGCCGTGAAATGGCGGTGGCAAAATGAGAAAGATCATGAGCAATCAGTCAGACGCGGTACCGGATCTCTTGCGGTCGTCCTCCTCGGATTCGAAGTCAGCTCGAATTCCGGCATTCAGCGAGTTCTCGTGGATCTGGATCGGATTGATCCTTCTTTTCGCTGTCAGCTCAGTGGTCGCACCAGGCACCATGACCCGTGGTTCGATCCTGGCCATGCTGCCGTTCGCAGGCATCCTCGCCATTGTCGCAACAGGACAGACCCTGGTTATCCAGCAGCGCGGGCTCGACATGTCGGCAATCGGCATGGTCTCCCTCGCGGGCGTGGTGATGGCCCGCACCGGGTTGGGTCTCGATTCCATCGTCCTGGCTGTGATCCTCACCGTGTGCGTAGGGGCGATTGTCGGAATCGTCAATGGAACCCTGGTCTCGCAGTTTGCGATCACACCACTGGTTGCTACGCTGGCGGTCAACGCGCTTCTCATTGGGGGCGTGCGCTCGTTGACCGGCGCTGTGCCAGTCAACGTCCCGACCATCATGCAAACGATCTCGCACGCCCAGTTCATCGGATTGCCAGCCAATGTACTGTTCGCCTTCGCGTTCGTGATAACGGCGTGGTTCATCACCCGGAAAACCGCCATTGGACGCCGCTTTGTCGCCGTGGGTGTCAACCCGCGTGCTGCACAAGCTGCCGGGGTGAGAGTCCTGCAGTACAGGATTGGTGCTTATGTCGCGTCCGCGGTGTGCTTCTCTGCGGCCGGAATGCTCCTGGCCGGGTTCATTGGCAGCGCGTCGCAAACGTCGGGCAATGACTATCTGCTTCCCGCCATTGCGGCTGTCGTTGTCGGCGGCACGCCGTTCACCGGCGGAAAAGGCAGCGTGATTGCGAGCGCGGTTGCGGCGCTGTTCATGGCACAGCTTAGCCAGCTTGTGCTGGCACTGGGTGCGGGGCCGGCAGTTCAGTTGCTGGTCCAGGCGTGCGCGATTCTGCTGGCGACCACGGTTCGCTATCTGCCGGCGGCGATACGAACGTTTCGCAAAAGCTCGTAGTGGAAAGTAGCAGGTGGGGTCTGCGCCATTCTCTTCCGAGCCCTGGCGTTGTATTGACTCGAAAGACGGGAGTTTCCGGCTGAGGACCTGATTTTTGCAAGCGGATTGCAACGACCCGGAAGAGGTCGTCAAGCAATCACTGGATATTCTTCTATATATTAAGGATGACGAAATGAGAAAGATCATTTATTGCGCGTCGTTGATGGCTTTCTGCGCCTGCAACAGTCACGCGCAGAGCACGGTGACCCTGTATGGACGCGTCGCGTCGGGTCTCGATTTCGTCACTAACGTCGCAACGCCAAACGGCCAGTCGAAGACGAATTTCAGGTTGGGCAGCGACCAGTACGGGTATAGCTGGTTTGGCCTGACAGGCAATGAGGACCTCGGAGCCGGCGTACACGCTGTCTTTAAACTCGAAAGTCTTTTCACCTCTGGAACAGGTCAGACTCCACCGAACACGATCTTTACGCGCGACGCTTATGTGGGTTTGTCCGACGACAAATTCGGAAGTATCTGGTTCGGGGAGACCATGAGCCTGACCGACACAACCGGCTGGTACATTGACCCGTTGGGCGAGCAGGTGGGGATAGGTGTTGGCAACTTCGCCTACGGGCGAGCGTGGGGGCCGCGGTCAAACGTGGTCACTTACAACTCACCCGAGTGGGCGGGCTTCTCTTTTCGCGTGCAGAACGGATTTGGCAATGTGGCTGGAAACTTCCAGGCCGGGCGTCAATTCAGTGTGAGCGCGCAGTACACAAGCACCAGCTTCGCCGCGTACGGAGTGTATGAAGAAATACGCGACGCCAACGGGCATTTTTCAGACCTGTACGCCGCGTCACGAGAATACATGGCCGGCGCCACCTATACGTTAGGCCAAGTCAAGTTCTACACCGGCTTTCAGCAACTGGTCTCATCCGGACAGGACACAATCGTCACATCGTTCAATCCTTCCGCCGCCACACGCAGCCAGCAGGAATGGATAGGCGCCTCGTATCAGGTTACCCCTGCCCTCGCCTTCCAGGCAGGCTGGTATCACGGTAATGTGAATCATGGCGGTGGAGAGGGAAATCTCGGCGCCATCGCCACCACCTACAACCTGTCGAAGCGGACCTTCCTCTACCTGACCCTCGGAGCGATGTTCAACGGTAAAAACTCAGCCTTCCCTGTTGAAACGGCCGACTCCCAACCACTGCCGGGCCACAACCAGCAAGGCGGCTATTTCGGCATCATGCATTACTTCTAACCCATGGCTTGACGGCGTACAGATACCTGTACGCCGTCGTCGCGAGTCGTCCACAAGCACGCTCGCCATGTTCCATGTTGGTACATCACCCTGCCAGCTTCGCGTCCTTGGGGATGTGGTTCTTTTCCCGGCAATGATGATGATTCAAGTCATCGCCACCGTCGGGAATCGGACCGGCTGTGCCTGCTGCCTGATACCCCGTCGCGCCTCAGATTGCGCCCTTCAGGCACTCCTCCGCTCGCCAGCCGTGCAGCCACTGCAGCGCGTCGTAGAACTGCTCCTGCGTGCGACCGACCCAAAGGGAATTCCGAACTTGCCGCTCGACGCCTTTCGCGTGATAGATACGGCCCATCTCGCGTGCCGAATACAGCACGCGCGCCGTGCGCGGAATACGTGCGGTCTCGTACAGCTTGAACGCGGCTTCGAAATCGCCATCTGCGGCGGCGACAGCGGCGCCAAGCGTAACCGCATCTTCGAGCGCCTGGCAGGCGCCTTGCGCCAGGTATTGCGTCATCGGATGCGCAGCGTCACCGAGCACCGTCGCGCGTCCATAGCTCCAGTGTTCGACGGGGTCGCGGTCCGCCGTGGCCCAGCGCTTCCATGACGTCGGCCGGTCGAGCATCTGGTGAGGCAACGGATGAATGCCTTCGAAGTAGGACAGCACTTCCTGCTTGCTGCCTTCGCGCACACCCCATTCCTCCTTGTCGCGGCTGTGGAACGTGACGACCAGGTTGTATTGGCGGCCGCCGCGCAGCGGATAGTGCACGAGGTGGCAATGCGGACCGGCCCATACCACAGGTGCATTGATCTGCAGATCCTCCGGCATGTTTTCGACTTCAACGACGGCGCGATACACGACATGCCCTGTCACGCGATGATCGTCGCCGATCAATGCCTTGCGTATTGCCGACTTCACGCCGTCGCAGCCGATCACGGCATCCGCGTGGTACCGCTCGCCGTTCTGATCGATGACCGTCACGCCGTCGGCGTTCTGATCTAGTTCGCATACCTGCGTATTTGTCCGGAACTGGATCAACGGATGATCTTTCACGGCTTCGAGGATCGACAGGTGAATGTCGGCACGATGAATCACCGCATATGGATTACCGAAGCGCGCTCGGTACGGGGCGCCTACGTCGATCCGCGCCACCTCCCTTGCGTCGAGCGCATCCATCAATTTCAGGTAGTCGGTGAATACGGCGCGGCTACGCGCTGCCTCGCCGACGCCCAGCGCATCTAGTGCGTTGAACGCGTTTGCGGCTAGCTGAATTCCCGCTCCGATCTCCCCGATCTCAGGGGCCTGCTCAAGCAGTTGCACGCGAATGCCTTGACGCGCTAGCGCCAATGCGGTGGCGAGGCCTCCGATGCCACCGCCGACGACGAGCACGCGCCGGCCTTTGTTGTTTGTCTCACTCATGTCTGTCTCCATTGTCGATCAGAGTTAGCGCTTCAACGCTTACTCCGATCCCATGCAACATCGTTGCGCCTCCCGCATTCAAGCGATGTAATCGGGCTGGCGCTGCGGCTGTGCGGCGTCGAATGCCGGGTGTTTCAATGCGTGCTCATAGACCGCAAGACTTCGCGGATACGGACTCAGATCACAGTCCATGCGCAACGCGTTCGCTATCTGTGGCACGAGGCACACGTCGGCGAGTGTCAATCGCGCACCAAAGCACCAAGGACCTGCGTTGCTGCGTTCGAGCAGGCGCTCGACACTTGCCATGCCCTCCCCGATCCAGTGCCGATACCACGCGCTCTTCTGCTGTGGCGTGACCTTCAGTTCGGTTTCCAGATATCGCAACACCCGCAGGTTATTGAGGGGATGGATATCGCAGGAAATCAGCGCAGCGAACTCGAGCACGCGCGCACGCAGTTCCGGTTCAGACGGAATCAGGCGCGGCTCGGAAACCTTCTGGTCGAGGTAATCGATGATCGCGAGCGACTGGCCCAGTCTGAAACTATCATCGATCAGGGCAGGCACCGACGCGGATGGATTCACGTTCGCCACATAGTCCGCTGCGCGATGTTCGCCAACGCGGATATTGACGGGCAGCGTCTCATACGCGATGCCCTTGAGCGTGAGTGCAATGCGTACGCGGTACGACGTCGAGCTGTTGAAGAAGCTATGAAGTTGCACGAGTAAATCTCCCAGGCCATATCTCTCAAGCCACACGCACAGTGACTTCCCCAAGACGCTCGATGCCGACCGTCATCGTGTCGCCCTTCTTCACCGCTCCGACGCCTTCAGGTGTGCCCGTGAAAATCACGTCGCCCGGTTCGAGGCGGAAGAACTTCGACAGATACGCAACCGTCTCCGCGACCGACCAGATCAGATGCGACACATCGCTCTTCTGCCTCGTCTCGCCGTTGACGGTCAGCCACAGGCCGGCGTTCTCGAAGTGACCGGCCTCGCTTGCCGGATGAATCGGTCCGATAGGCGCCGAGTCGTCAAACGCTTTGCCAATCTCCCACGGACGGCCCATCTCGCGCATCTTCATTTGCAGGTCGCGGCGCGTCATGTCGAGGCCGACTGCGTAGCCCCATACGTGATCGAGTGCCCGTTCGACCGGGATATCCGAACCGCTCTTGCCGATCACAGCGACGAGTTCAGCTTCGTAGTGGTAGTTCTCCGTCTGCGACGGGTAAGCCAGTTCAAGCGTGTCGCCGTAGGCGACAGGCACGACGGCATCGGCCGGCTTGCAGAAGAAGAACGGCGGTTCGCGATCGGGATCGAAGCCCATTTCGCGCGCATGCGCCGCGTAGTTGCGGCCCACGCAATAGACGCGGCGCACTGCGAATTGAGCGTCGCTACCGGCAACGGGAACAGCGACGGGCGCTTCGGGCAGGAATACAAAAGACATGATGAGTTCGACTCGATTGATAAAGGTTTAATCACGCGCCGCGAAGACGGCGTATGGAAAGAAAAGCGATACGTCTAGCTGCGTTCTTCGCGCAGCAGATTCAACGCGGCGAGCACGGGGCGATCCGAGTAGCTGAACACCACGCTTTCCGCCGATGCCGCCAGTTGCACCGGCGCCCACGACGGCGCGACGAACACGTCATGCGGCTCGAACGTGAATTCGTCGTTGCCGATCTTCACGGTGCCCGTGCCTTCGACGACGCAATAGACGGTCGCATCGGTGCTGCGATACGTGCGGCCCTTGAAGCCTGTGGGCAGGTATTGCATGAACGTCGCGATGGTCGGCATCGGCCAGCCGCCTGTCGCCGGGTTCACGTAGCGCAGCTTTACGCCGTCCCAGTCGTCGAGTTCGCCGTTGCGATACAGCGCGTCGAGCGCTTCGCGGCTGCGCTCATACGGGTAGCTGAAAATCGGCGAGGTCGGATCTGACACGCGATGCCGCACGGGCACCATGTTGTGACCGAAACGCGCGAAGCTGTCGCCTTCGGGGCGTGACACCGGCTGCGTAGCCTCGGGGTAGTTCTCGGCGAAACCGGCGTCCATCTGGGCGACGAGGGGAATGTCGAGGCCATCGAGCCACACCACGGGCTCGCCGCCGTCTTCCACTGACGGGTTGCCGTGGTCATGCCACGTCCACGACGGCGTGATGATGAAGTCACCCGGATGCATGGTCGTGCGCTCGCCGTTCACGGCCGTCCAGGCGCCCTTGCCTTCGACGATGAAACGCAGCGCCGACTGCGTATGCCGGTGACTTGGTGCGATCTCGCCGGGCAGGATCAGTTGAAGTCCGGCATAGAGGTTCGGCGTCATGCTCGACTTGCCGGGCAAACCGGGGTTTTCGAGCACCAGGACGCGGCGCACGGCTTCTTCGGCGCTGATGACGGAACCGGCCTGCATCACCAGATCGCGCACCTGGCGGTATTTCCAGATGGCGGGCTGGGCTTTCGGTTGCGGCGCTTTCGGCACGAGGTTATGGAGCGACTCCCACAACGGCGCCATGCGCTGCTGCGCGATTTGCTCGTAATAGGCCGCACGCGCGGCGCCTGGATTGTTGTTTGTCATTCCTGTCTCCTTTGATGTCTCTTAGGTCGTGCATAGGCAAATCACGCGTCGCTCTCATCGGCCCAGTACTTGATTTATATGCGACAAAGCCATACCGCGTAAAATGGCAAAAACATCTGATCCATATGGTTTTGGATATATCTCCGCAGCCTTGGCGAAGAATCAGGGCAACAACATGTTGCAGGGGACTGGAGGATTGCGCGATGGACTGGACTTACCGTCTTCGTCTGAGGCATCTGCAGGTGCTGCTGAGCCTCGCGGGCACAGGCAATTTGAGTCAGTCGGCGGCGGCGCTCAACACGACGCAACCGGCGTTGTCGAAGTGGCTCAAGGAACTGGAGGAGGACGTCGGCGTGCCGCTATTCGAGCGGCACGCGCGCGGCTTACGGCCCACGTCGTATGGCGAGGCGCTGATCGAACATGCGCGCCGCATCGAAGCACATCTCGATGTCGCGCGCGACGACATGCAGGCCATGCGTGAAGGCGGCAGCGGCGTCGTGAACATTGGAACATCGGGTGTATCGGCGGCCGATACAGTGCCCCTCGCCGTGGCTCGGCTTCTGGAGCGCATGCCTCGCGCGCAGGTGCGGCTCGTGGAGAGCACGATGAACCAGCTCATGCCGCAGCTCGCGCGCGGTGAACTGGATATTGTGGTCGGGCGGTCGGGTCAGCAGTACGACGATCCGCAGCTGCAGACGGAGACGGAGACGCTCTACACGGAGCCGATCAACTTCGTCGCAGGATCCCAGCACCCGCTCGCCGGGAACTCAACGCTCACGTGGGATGACGTCCTCGCCTACTCGTGGATTGTCTGGCCGCAAGGCACGCCTGTGCGAACTGCGCTGGAGGCGGCGCTTGCCGCGGTGGGACGCGCGCTGCCGGGCCATTGTGTCGAATCCAATTCATCGATTCTCAACCTGACATTGCTGAACAACACGGAACTGGTGGGTGTCGCATCGCATCGGGCCGCACTTCGATTCGAACAATTGAACGCGCTTCGCATTCTGCCCATTCAACTTGAGGGCTTTGGATCCGTCTCGGTCTACTGGCACGCGGAAAACGTCAATCGCATTGCGGTGGCCATGGCGTTAGAGAGCCTTCGCACGTTCGCGGACCCGCACATGAAGGAATGGCACACCGTTTAAGGCTTCAAACACGCTGCAAGGCTCAATCCACGACCGTATCCCCCTGAGCTTTCTGCGTAAGGTTTGCTTCGATCTGATGCATGACCTTCCAGAAAACGCGCATATCTTTCTGGGTGATCCCGTCGAGCGACGCAGAGATCATGTCGGTCAACTCAGGCAAAAGCTCATCGACCAAACGCTTCCCCTCCGGCTTCAGGTTGACGAAATACTTTCGTCTGTCGTTTGGGTCGCGGGTTCTTTGCACAAGGCCGCGCTTCTCAAGGTTGTCCAGGGCGGGCACCGCGGTAGTCGACGCAATCCCCACGCGTTTGCTCAGTTCAAGCTGATTCAGTTCGCCCCGTTCCGCCAATACCCGCAAGTAGTACCAGTACGCAATGGCGATGTTCTCCCGGTCCAGAATCTTCTGCGCCTGGGAGTCGTAGAGCCGGTGCACCGTTCTGGCCATCCACGGAACGGTTCTGCCGCGATCATCAAAAACCTCAGAGGGTTGTTTCGCCGCAGGGACCAGTGACACGGCAGCTTCTTTAATTGCTTTGACCGCAGCGGCGTTCGACTTAGCCATTCGCTCATTCCTCGACGTTGGGATATCCAGCCGGACATGAATCCGATTGGAAAAAAAGACGGCAGTTGAACAACGTCAAACCAAGGGCATTCCCTATGGTCCTTGACTTTATTCATTCTAAAACACATCATTCGATATAAATCGATCTTATCCGGAATCATCTTTTTACAGATCATCCGTCACAAGAAAGATCATACAACATACGGCCAAATTTGCGACCGCTTCGTGGGAAAACTTAAGGTCAGCCGCTGCGCCACGCGCAGATGCATTTCAGCTCAGGTTCAAGACTCACATGCAAAGACATATCCTCGTACTCATACTCTGGCTGATGCCGTTCGCTTTACGGATGGCGGCGCGAAAGTTTCCCTCCGTACGCGAACATCTCGGATCGGGACACTGGGTTATCCAGCTCCGTCTGCGGGACAACAGTCTCGCGAGGCAACTTCATTTCAGAAACGGCACGGTGTCCGCGCGGTGGGGCGTGAACAGCAAGCCGGATGCCGAGCTTGTCTTCATGGACGTGGCCACGGCACGCCAGATGCTTGCGCCCACGACTGATCACGCATTCCTGATCGATGCGCTCAAGAACTTCAAGATCACACAGGGCGGCAGCGATGAGGCGCTCGTCTGGTTTGGTCAGCTCGTGAACACCATGAAAACTGCGTCCTGGCGCAAAGGCACGCGGATGAAAGATGGGACCACCCGTTATGTCACGCTTACCAATGGAGGGCCGGTCTTTGTCTTCGTCAAGGACGACAAGATCATCCGGACAACGCCCATTGATCTAACCGATGAGGACGGGCCAAGCTGGACCATTACCGCACGGGGTCGCCGGTTTTCGCCTGCACGGCGTGCAACCGTCAGCCCGCACGCGCTCTCACTCAAATCCCTCGTCTATTCCGACAAACGAATTCTTCATCCCATGAAGCGGGTTGATTTCGACCCGAAGGGCGAACGCAATCTTCAGAACAGGTGAGTTTCAGGCTACGAGCGAATCAGTTGGGACGAAGCGCTCGACATTGTCGCCGGTGAAATCCGCCGCATGAAGCAGGAACATGGTCCCGGTGCTATCGCGATGGCCACGGGCGCGCATCATCAGTGGGGGAACATCAACTACTACCTGAGCGCCATGCAGCGCTTCGGCAACCTGATTGGCTACACCCGTGTCGAAATGAGCCCGATCAGCTGGGAAGGCTGGTACTGGGGCGCCATGCATCACTATGGCAACAGCTTACGTCTGGGCACACCGAGCTTTTACGGCACAACGGAGGATTGCCTTGAACACGCGGAGGTGATCGTCTTCTGGTCGAGCGATCCAGAGTCGACCAGCGGGGTCTATGCCGGATTCGAAGGCACTGAACGTCGCTTGTGGGCCAAGCACCTCGGAATCCAGTTTGTTCACATTGACCCGTACCTGACGCAATCCGCCCAGTTCCTCGGCGGCAAATGGCTACCCATCAAGCCCGGCACCGACTCGGCGCTAGCGATCTCCATCATGCATGAATGGATGATCAGCGGAAACTACGATAAAGAGTACGTATCATCTAAAACAACGGGCTTCGATGAATGGCGTGCTTATGTTCTCGGTGAAGAGGATGGCACGCCGAAGACGCCGGAGTGGCAGGAAGCTGAAACCGGTATTCCGGCGAAAGATGTCCGCAGTCTCGCGACGTTGTGGGCATCGAAGAAGACCTACCTCGCTGCAGGAGGTCTCGGCGCAGGCTTTGGCGGAGCATGCCGCACCGAGGCGGGGGCCCAATGGACGCGAAGCCTCGTCATGATGATGGCCATGCAGGGATGGGGAAAGCCCGGGATCAACTTTGGCAATCTGCAGATCGGCGCGCCCCAGGACCTGAACTTTTACTTTCCGGGCTACGCCGAGGGAGGAATCTCGGGCGACCTGAACTACACCGCGAGCGCGGCCAACAACTATTGCCGTATGCCTCACATCATCACAATCAATCCGGTGAAACAGTCGATCCCTCGCCAACGGCTTGCCGAGGCGATCACGCAGGGACATGCGGACGGCTATTTGTGGGACGGCTTCTCGGTTGAAGGGCAATTCGGCCAATACTCGTATCCCAAGCTGGGCCATTCGCGGGTTCACATGCTGTACCGCTACGGCTCGTCTTCTTTCGGTACGGTCCCGGGCTCGAACAGACTGGTCGAAGCGTATCGTCATCCATCCCTCGAGTTCGTGGTCAATCAATCGGTATGGATGGAGAACGAGGCGCAGTTTGCAGACATCATCCTGCCGGCCTGTACCGCGCTTGAGCGCGACGATATTTCCGAATGGGCAAACAGTGGCGGCTATATCCAGCATGCACAGAGCCAACTCAATCACCGCATGATGATCATGCAGCACAAATGCATCGAGCCTCTTGGTGAATCCAGATCCGACTATCAGATCTTCCTGGAGATCATGACGAGACTCGGCTACGGCGGCATGTACTCGGAAGGCGGCGGGTCGGAGTTGACCTGGTGCGAGCGGATATTCAACTCGACGGACCTGCCCAAGCAGACCAGCTGGAAGAAATTCCTGCAGAAGGGCTATCACGTCGTGCCGCCGCCCAAGGACGATGACAAGCAGCCGGTGGACATGCGCTGGTTCGCAGAGGGCCGCGCCAAGGACTTGCCGGAGGCGAATCCCCTTCCCGGCGTGTATTCGACTGGCTTCAGCCAGGGACTGCCAACGCAATCGGGCAAGTTCGAGTTTGTTCCGTCCAGCTTGCGCCGTATCGAGCAGGTCGATCCCGCGCGTCCGGCGGTCAATAGATACATCAACAGTCAAAGTGGTGTGAAACAAAGGTTCCCGCTACAACTCGTCACCAATCACCCGGTCTACAGCTTTCATACCCAGGCTGATGGGAAAAGTAGTCACATCAGCACGATCAATGAGCACCGGATGAACGTTGGAGGCTATAAATACTGGGTCCTGCGAATGGGCCCCCACGATGCTTCGGCGCGCGGCCTGCGCTCGGGCGATCTGGTCAGGGTCTACAACGCGCAGGCGTCGGTCATCTGCGCAATAGACGTGTCGCAACTCGTCAAGGATGGCGTGGCACGCGGCAACGAGTCATGCGGTGAACTCGACCTGATCCAGACTTCAATAGGCATGGTTGATCGTGGAGGTTGTCTCAACCTCCTGACACCAGGGCAAAAGATGAGCGCGACCGCGGACGGGATTGTTCCAAACAGTTGCTGGGTGGAGGTACAGAAATGGGACACAACACTGGAGAAGGCAGCATGACCGGTTGGGCACTGGTAGTCGACGTTTCTCTCTGCATCAATTGCAGAAACTGCGTGATCTCGACAAAAGACGAGTACATGGGCAATACATTCCCGGGCTATTCAGCACCGCACCCTCCGGAGGGTCTCGATACGATTCGTGTCGAACGCCACGTCCGGGGAGAGGGATCGCTGGTGGACGTGACCTATATCCCGAAGATGTGCAATCACTGCGACAACGCGCCATGCGTCAAGGCCGCGGCCGATGGGGCAATCTATAAACGCCCGGACGGCGTCGTTGTCATTGACCCGGAGAAGTCACGCGGGCGGCGGGATCTGGTGAAGACCTGCCCCTACGGCATGATTGAATGGAATGAACAGGAACAGGTGCCGCAGAACTGGAATTTTGACGCGCACTTGCTTGACGCCGGATGGAAAGAACCGCGTTGCGCACAAGCCTGCCCAACCAAGGCAATACGTGCGCTAAACATCCCGGACAGTGAACTGGAGGAAATGGCAAGGACCGAACACCTGTCGGTGATTCGCCCGGAGTTGGGCACAAAGCCTCGCGTCTTCTACCGCCATCTGGATGACGCGCTAAGCCATCTGGTAGCAGGCAACGTCTGCGAAGCCACTGGCGACGGTCAGCTCCGAAACCTGGAGGGAGTCGAGGTTGTGCTGCACGACTCCGCCGGCGGCGTCGAACGCACGACAACCACGGACCATTTCGGCGATTTCCGGTTCTCAGGTCTGGCTGAGCAGACGTCGACAATCGAACTGCGGGTTCGAAAGGACGGCAATGAAAAAATCATCGCAACAAGAGAGCGCACAGGGAGCGTCAACCTTGGCACGCTGCTGTGTTGATGTCTTGTCCATTTTCCAACATTCGTAGGAGACTCAAGCATGGAGCTGAACGACAAGGTGGCGGTTATCACAGGCGGAGACAGTGGAATCGGATTCGCTTCGGCACGGCTGTTCCTGGAAGCGGGTGCGGATGTGGTTATCCTGAGCAACAATCCGGAAACGCTTGGCACCGCTCGCAGTCAGCTTGGCGTCAAGCTTGTGACGATTGAGGCTGATGTCACCGACGCCAAGGCGCTCAGCACCGCATTCGCAGAAGTGGGTCGCCGGTTTGGTCATATCGACGTTCTGTTTGCAAGTGCCGGCGTGGTATCTCCCACACCTCTGGAAGGCACGTCCAGTGAGCTCTTTGAACGCGTACTCAGGATCAACGTCGCAGGAAGCTTCTATACGGTTCAGGCCGCGCTGCCATTCTTGCGTTCCGGATCGTCAGTTATCCTGATTGGATCCGTGGTAGCAGCAATGGGAATTGCAGGGTTCGGCGCGTACGCTGCGAGCAAAGCCGGATTATCAGGCATGGCGCGTGCGTTGGCCTCGGAACTCACGCCTAAAGGCATTCGCGTGAACACGCTGGTTCCTGGTCCCACCCGAACGCCAATCTGGAGCACGATCGCTCATACGGAGAGGGAATTGCAGGAGCTTGAAAAAAGCCTGATCAGAAGTATTCCGATTGGCCGCCTCAACAGTGCCGAGGAGGTAGCTCAAGCCGCACTCTTCCTCGCTTCGGACCACTCAAGCAGCATGCAGGCGGCAGAAATCGTTATTGATGGCGGTGCGTCCCGTGCCCCGCAGGGCGCTCCCGCATATCGCCTTTGAGTTTTGAAGTTTGCATTTATCGCGGGGCGGGCGCTAAAGCCCCGCGACTCTCCTTCAGATGGCAAAGCTTTCGAGGGTCGCCGGATGAAACAGCTCACGCGCTTCAAGCCGGCGGCTTGATAGTCCCTCTGCAAAATGACGGTCGAGGAAACGGTTAATAGCATGCTCATTCGCCGAGAAACCGTATGACCAGAAGTCCGTACCCATCAGTTTTCGAGCGGCACGTAAATGATCCTCAACGAACGGCAGGGTCACTTTAGTGGCTGCCGTATCGCTCAAGCGCGCCAACGCAAGCGCTTTGGACTTCTCAAATGCCTTCGTCAATGCGCCTGGGAGCCAGGGATGACTCTCTGCCAGCGTCTTCCTGACTCCAAGCGTATGCATGATCGGAAACAGTTTCGTACGCGCGTACCAGTCTGCCGCGGCCTGGTGCGGATCGTCGAACAGATACTTGACCTGCGGATGCCCAGGGTCGAAACATGAAGGCGCTCGCGGTCCAATGACGGCATCTATCTCCCCGTCCGCCAGCAGGCTTGAGATCGTCTTGCCTTCAGGCGCGTTCTCCAGCCTGACATCCGAAGGCAGGTTCAGCATGATTTTCTCGACCCTTGTCGGATCTTCGTATCCGCCGCGCACCCAGGTCACATCGGAAGGCTTGACACCGTACTCCTCCTCGAGAAAAAGACGTACCCAGACATTCGCCGTCAACTGATATTCCGGCACCCCGATACGCTTGCCCTTCAGATCTTCCGGCCTGTTGATGCCCCTATCCGTGCGCACGTAAATGGACGAGTGTCGAAAGGCTCTCGATGGAAAGACCGGCACCGCGATGTAAGGTGAAGTCCCCGCAGCAGTCTTTACCGAGTAGCTGCTAAGCGAGAGTTCGCAAATATCAAAGTCCGCGTGTCTGAAAGCGCGGAAGAAGATCTCTTCGGGATCCTGCAACATGAAGACCGGGTCCACACCCTCGATCTGAATCTCACCATCAACCAAAGGCCTGATCCGGTCGTAGTTGCCTACGGCGATGGACAACTGAAGCTTGCTCATTGTTTCCTCCAATATCGACCGGAATTAGCGCTTTAGCGCCTGCTCCGGCCCTATGCAAAGCCATCTATTCGATTTATATCGAATCATCTTTCATGGAACGATCTATGTCAAGAAATTCTGCTGGCCCCTCGGCGAGAACCATGTGCACCCGCGGCAGGGGAAACCGACAAGATGTATCAGCAGATTTCCCGAAATTTCTTGACATCGTTCGTTCTTAGACACATCATTCGATATAGATCGATATCTATCGGCATCATGCTATATCGAATAATATGATCGCAGCGCGATGCGTACTACGCTAGTGTGGCGCGACCGATTTTCAGAGGCACGCGTGCGCACCGGGGATCTGTCAGAAACGCTTAAACACAGGACAAACACCATGGGCACCACAACGACGGAGAACTGGGACCGGGAGGTCGACGTCATCATCATGGGCGCCGGCGCCGCGGGAATGACGGCGGCGATCGTGTCGAAGAACGAGGGGCTTGTACCGCTCGTTCTCGAGAAGACAGATCAGGTCGGAGGAACTTCGGCGTGGTCAGTGGGAATGATGTGGTTCGTCGACAGCACGCCAATGCAAGCCGCGGGCTTCAAGGATTCGTTTGATAAGGCGCGGAAATACTTTGCCAATACTGTCGGTGCGAGTGTCGAGCGCTCATTGCAAGAAGCCTACATCCGCGAAGGACGAGCCGCTCTCGACTATATGTTGCGCAACTCCGCGCTGGAGGTGGTGGCAGTCGACTACCCCGACTACCAGCCTGAGCTGGAAGGAGGCATGTTCGGCCGCGCTCACGCCCCGCTGGAATTCGACGCTCGCAAGCTTGGGCCGAGCTTCAAGAATTTGCGTGCTCCGCTACCGGCGTTTGCGCCGTTCGGCGGAATGATGCTTGACCTTGTTGACCTGCTCCACTTCCTGTCCTTCACAAGATCGCCTAGATCATTCTTCCACGTGCTAAAACGCTTTTTGCGCTATGGCGTGGATCGGCTGAGCTATCACCGCGGTACCCGGCTCGTTGGCGGAAATGCGCTTATTGCTCGCCTGTACAAGACCATGCTGGATCGGGAAATCGAAGTCTGGCTGAAGTCGTCCGCCACCAGGCTGATCATGAATGACGGTACCGTCATAGGCGCAGAAGTAGTTCGGGACGGCAGCACCCTCCGAATCCGCGCGCGCCGGGGAGTAGTCATTGCGACCGGGGGATACACGGGCAACCAGGAAATGCGCCGCGAACACTCGCGCAAGCCCACGGTCGAGTTGGGACTCGGACTGCCTGACAACGTTGGCGAAGGTATTCATCTGGGTTTATCGGCCGGAGGGCGACTTGATCGCAACTCCGAGGACACGGGTTTCTATGTGCCCATGTCAGTGCTTTCGAACGAGACGGGAGACAAGGTCTTGTGGGGGCACTTCATGCTTGACCGCCCCAAGCCCGGGTTTATTGCGGTAGGCAAGGACGGAAACCGCTTCACCAACGAGGCGGCGTCGTACCACGACTTCACCCTGGGAATGTTCGACGCCGGTGGCATCCCGGCCTATCTGATTGCCGACGCAGCGGCGGTAAAAAAGTACGGCATTGGTGTCATCCTTCCCGGCAGTTTGTCGCTGCGGCGCTATGAGAAGGCGGGATACCTCTTCAGCGGCCGGACGCTGGCTGAGCTTGCCGGCAAGATCGGTGTCGACCCTATCGGGCTGGAACGCAGCGTCACGCGCAACAACCAATTTGCAGCCAGTGGCGTAGACGCAGACTTCGGGAAGGGATCGTCCGCGTACAACATTTACAAGGGCGATCCGGCACACTTACCCAACCCCTGCCTGGGGCCCATTGAGCGGGGACCCTTTTACGCTGTCAAGTTGATGCCGGGCGACATTGGTACAAGCCGTGGTCTTGTGACCGGAGGTCACGGCGAGGTCCTCGATCATGATAACCATCCCATTCCCGGGCTTTATGCTTGCGGCAACGACATGAACTCGCCGGTGGGCGGACGCTACATTGGCGCCGGGATCACACTCGGGCCCGCGTTGACGTTCGGTTACCTGACCGCCCTGTCTATTGCCGGAAATGAGCACGCTAAGGTCGGCAGCAAGGAAACCGCTCCGGCCTCTTCCACCTATAAAGTTGGCACTGCTTAGTCGATAAATGCTCGCTGTGTAGCGCAAGCCCTGGAGACCGGGGATGATATGCCAGTGCACGCGTTGAACAGTTTAGTTTACGCGCCTACCGCAAATTTATTTACGACAGTGAACGCCGGACGAGAAGAAGGGCCTTTCGGCCCATTGCTCATCGGTCTTGCCGTGTGTCCCACACCCGCAAAATCGCGATGGTGGTGGGCGATGACGGCGATGCCCGATGGACCCACGTGCGCAGCCCAGTCGGTAAAAAACGTTTTTCACGGGTTGCGTAAACAAACCTATTCAACGTCCAGCAGCAGTAGCAGTAGCAAGCCTCGCCAGAGACTCACTCCACCGTCACCGACTTAGCCAGGTTCCGCGGTTTGTCAATATCTGTTCCCCGTGCGAGCGCAGCGTGAAACGCGAGCAGTTGCATCGGAATCGTATGCAAGATAGGGGATAGCAGACCATAATATTCAGTAAGCCGAATCACTTCAATACCCGGGCTTGGCGAGATGCCGCAGTCGGCATCGGCGAATACGAAAAGCTTGCCGCTGCGCGCACTGACCTCATGCATATTCGACTTGAGTTTCTCGAGCAAGCGGTCATTGGGCGCAACCGCAACCACCGGCATCTCGTCACTCACCAGTGCAAGAGGACCATGTTTCAGCTCGCCGGCGGGGTAGGCTTCCGCATGAATATACGAGATCTCCTTCATCTTCAGAGCACCTTCCAGCGCCACCGGATAATGCATACCGCGCCCAAGAAACAGGATATTCTGCCTGCGCGTAAGCTGCTCCGCCCAATCAATGATCTGCGGTTCCAGCGCAAGCACTTTGGTCATCGCGTCCGGAAGATGGCGAAGCGCGCGAAGATGGGTTTGCTCATCGTGTTCGGGTAACCGCTGACGCACCTGAGCCAACGTCAATGCCAGCAGGAACAACGCAACAAGTTGCGTTGTGAAGGCCTTCGTCGATGCCACGCCAATCTCTATCCCCGCCCGCGTAAAGAAAGTCAGTGCGCATTCACGAGCCAATGCGCTGGTCGGCACGTTGCAGATAGCAAGCGTGTGCAACATGCCCTGCTGCCTCGCGACCTGCACCGCGCCCAGGACATCCGCCGTCTCTCCACTTTGCGACACAGCGACAACCAGCGTCTTCGGATTCGGCACGCTTTCGCGATACCGGTATTCACTCGCGATCTCCACACTCACCGGCAACTGCGCCAGGCTTTCTATCCAGTACTTGGCGGTCAGCGCCGCGTGATAGCTTCCGCCACACGCGAGGAGCAACACCGAATGCACGGAATTCAGCACGCGCCACGCGTTGTCGCCAAAGAGCTCCGGCATGATCGATGTAACATCCTGAAGTGTGTCGGCGACCGCTCGTGGTTGCTCGAAGATTTCCTTCTGCATGTAATAGCGATAAAGCCCCAGGTCGGCCGCCCCGCTATGCGCCGCGACGGTATGCACCCGGCGCTCGGCACGGCGCCCATCGGCGTCTTCTATCCGATGCCGGTGAAGCTGGATATCGACTACATCGCCGTTCTCCAGATAGGCAATCTGATCGGTGACGCCCGACAATGCGATAGCGTCCGAGGCCAGGAAGTTCTCGCCATCGCCTATGCCCACCACCAGCGGCATGCCGTCGCGCGCGCCAACCAACCTATGCGGCTCGTCGCGGCACAACACTGCAATGGCATAGCTTCCACGGAGTTGCGCAACCGCTTCCTTGACGGCCTCGAACAAGTCGCCGTTGTACAAGTGATCGATCAGATGCGCGATCACCTCGCTATCGGTCTGGCTAGCGAACACATACCCGCTTTCCTCAAGCGCCGCACGCAACTCCTCGTGATTTTCGATAATCCCGTTATGCGAAAGCGCTATTCGCGGCGCGTCCGCATTCGGTGAAAAGTGCGGATGAGCATTCGCGGTAACCGGCTTGCCGTGCGTCGCCCAACGTGTATGCGCAATCCCCGTATAACCGGACAAGGCCTCGCTGGAGATCACATCTTGCAAGTGCGCAACGCGATCGACGCTACGGGCCCGCACCAATTTCCCTGCCTGATATAACGCCACGCCGCACGAGTCGTAGCCGCGATATTCGAGGCGCTTCAGTCCATCGACCAGATTAGGCAGGACGTTGCGTTGCGCGACCGCGCCAACAATTCCACACATGATGTTGTTCCTTAGGCGGCTCCCCTTTGGAACCGATGCGGGAATGTTAAGGTTGATCTGATGAAATTTAATTTCATAGTATTTGGTTGTTTGAAATTTCTCATTAACCAAAACACTTGATGAAATTTTATTTCACGCTAAGCTATGCGCGAGTGATCACTCTTAGCGCTAAAGACGGAGCCAAAAGTGCCCGGAATTTATCTGGACGAACTCGACCTTCGCATCCTTTCAATCCTGCAAGGTGATTCGTCTGTGTCAAACGTGGAGCTTGCCGGCCGTGTGCATGCGTCACCGCCTACGTGCTTGCGCCGGGTAAGCAAACTCAAGGAAGCCGGGGTCATCCAGCGCGAAGTGGCCATTCTCGATTACGCCAAAATCGGGCCGACGTTAACCGCGATTATTGAAGTGAGTCTTGACCGGCAAGCAGCCGAGGACCTGGACGCTTTCGAAACTTATATCTGCGCGCAAGCGGTGGTGACCCAGTGTTATCGGGTGTCGCCCGGGCCGGACTTTCTGGTGGTAGCCGAAGTCTCCGACATGCCGGAATACGATGAACTTGCGCGTCGCCTGTTCAAGACGTCTTCGAACATCCGCAATGTGCGCACATTCTTTTCGACGCATCGTGCCAAGTTCGAAGCCAATGCCCCGGTAAGGATCGGGGCTGATCGAGCCAGATAGTGTGTGGCCGGTATTGGCTCAGTCCGTCAGCTACAGGAATGCTTCCAGCAACTCCGCAGCCGAAACAACCGTGCAGTATTCGCCGTGCAGGTTCGCTAGCGACATCGCGTGGACCTCATCCGCGCTTCGCGCTTGGCCATTCCAATCCAGACGCCCGAACGTGAAGCATCCATCCGCGACAAGATAGGTATTGAAGCCAAGGTTGCCCGCCATGCGCACGGTCGTCTCGACAGAATTGTTGGTGATCACGCCTGCCACCACGAGGCTTGTATGTCCGCCCTCGCGCAGCCGCTGTTCCAGCCCGGTGCCAATGAACGCATTGTTCGTGCGTTTCGCGATGACCGGCTCCCCATGCAAAGGGGCGGCCTCAGGCTTGAAGTCGTTCCCCGGTTGACCCGGGCGATAGTGAGAAGCCGGTTCCGACGAGTCATGCCGCACATGCCAGACGGGCCAGTTCTCGGTGCGCCAGCGCGCTAATAGACGGCTGATTTCGTTTTCCGCCGAAGGGTTGTTACGAACGCCCCAGTCCGGATGATCAATGGCTTTTTGCAGGTCGATTAACAGAAGCACAGACCCGCGCATAGACGACGAATGCATAGGCTGATCTTAAGTGGGTCAATGGCGCCAAAGTATAGCTGGAACAATTTTCTGAGCCTGAGCCAAGCGGCAACAGAACCTCAGCTAAGCAAGGACATCGGTACAACGGATACGTCACTCGCCGCCGAGCAGCCAAACGTCTGACAATCGCAGCGCCAGAGATCCGCTTCCAAAGCGCGTGCCGGCTCTCACACGCTCGCCAACCGGAATACGTTGACGGTGTCGCGCAGCAACTGGGCCTGCTCTTGCATCGACTGGGCCGCGGCCGTGGCTTGTTCGACCATCGCGGCATTTTGCTGGGTCGTTTCGTCCATCTGAGCAATGGCGATATTCACCTGCTCGATGCCGCGGCTCTGTTCCTCGGACGCCACCGAGATTTCGCTGATGATATCCGTCACGCGCTGCACGGCCTGAACCAGCGAGTGCATGGTCGTGCCGGCGCGCTCCACGAGCGCCTTGCCGTCATCGACCTTGCCGGTCGACTCTTCGATCAGGCTCTTGATCTCCTTGGCTGCGTCCGCGCTGCGGCGAGCAAGGTTACGCACTTCGCCCGCCACCACCGCAAAACCGCGCCCTTCCTCGCCTGCACGCGCCGCCTCGACCGCCGCGTTGAGCGCCAGAATATTCGTCTGGAAAGCGATGCCTTCGATCACGGAAATGATGTCGACCACGCGCGTGGAGCTGGCAGCAATGCTTTGCATCGTCAATACGACCTGCTGCACCGCCGTCCCCCCTTCGCTTGCGATCAGCGAAGCGTTCGCCGCCATCTTGTTCGCCTGATGCGCGTTCTCCGCGTTCTGCTTAACAGTCGCGGTGAGCTGCTCCATGCTCGCCGCAGTTTCGCTGATCGATGACGCCTGCTGCTCGGTGCGTGCGGAGAGATCGTGATTGCCCGCAGCGATCTGCTGGGCAGCGACGGTAATGGTTTCCGTGCCGCCGCGAATGCTCCGGACGGTATCGGCGAGGCGTTGCTGCATGCGTTGCATGGCGGACAACATACTGCTCTCGTCCGATGGGCTCAGCGCGACGTCGTGCGACAGGTCGCCGTTCGCAATGCCCTCGGCGACGGTCGCGGCATACGCCGGTTCGCCACCCAGACTGTGCTTCACATTACGAATGATCAACACCAGCGCCGCCGAGCTCACGCCGCCAATCAACAGGATCACGATCAGGTATTGCATCAGGCTAACCTTGAACGCGTCGTTGATATCGTTCACGTAGACGCCCGAAATCAGGTACCAGTCCCAGGGCGCAAAGCGCTTGACGAAGCTGATCTTCGGCACGGAGTCCGATTTACCCGGCAAGCGCGCCATGTACGGCACGAAACCCTGTCCGTTGGCCTGAGCGAGCTTGACCATCTCGACGAACAAAAGCTTCCCGTTCGTATCCTTGTAGTCGCTCACGTCCTTCATGCGCAGATCGGGAAGCGTCGGATGCATGATGACCACCGGGTGTGCGGTCGTAATGAGCATGTAGCCGTTGCCCGGATAACGCATGGCGGCAAGCTTCACCTTCGCCTGCTGCTGGGCCTGCTCCAGTGTCAGCTCATGGCGGTCCACCTGGCTTGCGTAGTCAGCAACAATGCCGTAAGCCGACTCGACCACGTTTTCAACGCCGATCTTGCGATCAGCGGTCATGGCTTCACGCGACTGCCACGCGGCCCAGCCGCCAAGAAACAGCAGCCCGAGCCATGTAATGAGCAGTGCCAGCGATAATTTGGTGTTCAAACTAAGACGGTCCAATCTACTCTCCGATGCAAGGCACAGTTCATGACCCGACGCACGGTGCGCGCGCCGTTGTGTGCTTATCGGCCATCTGGAGGGAATCTGAAGTCAGGGAAAAACCGGGCCGTGTGAATGCGAACGGAATACTGGCGGACGCGGTGGCAAGCAACTTTCCTTGCCTTGACGGTCCGCCACATGCAATTCATTAAACCTTCACTGAAAAGACCAGCGTATCGCGCCACTCGCCTCTGATCAGCACGTTCCTGCGATAAAGGTAGATCTGCTGCATGCCGAGTTTCTCCAGGACATGAATGGACGCGAGATTCTCCGGCCTGCTGGTCGCGAAAATTTCCCGCACGTGGAACTCGCATGCCAAATGTTCGACCAGGCGTTTCGCGGCTTCAGTAGCGTAGCCCTTATGCCAATAGCGTGGATTGAGCGAGTAGCCGATCTCCGCCTCCGTACCGTCTTCCGACAAAGTCGCGCGGTAGCTGCCTATCAGGCTGCCGTCGTTCAGTACTACTGCCAGTTCCAGCGTTCTTCTGTCGGGCAACGAATTCCCCATCACACAGCCGGCTACATACTCCCTCGTCTGCTCGATCGTGTTGGGCCCCCATTCCTGATGCAACACAACTTCCAGCGAGCTGGCATATTCGTGCACCGCGTCGATATCGGATGGCTCCAGATCCCTGAGATAAAGACGCTGGGCAATCAGTTTCATAGGCATGCGACACCATCGCGCGCAACAATCCTGCCGCGTGCAACAACCAGCTTGCGGACAGGTCGAGAAACAACCGCTTGAGCCACCGTTTCAGCGTCTACCAGAACCAGATCCGCCCGGGCGCCTTCGTGCAGCCCATAGTCCTTGAACCCGCACGCCCATGCTCCCAATGTACTGACGCAGTCAAACGCAAGTGCAAGGTCTTCTTCGCGACGGAGGTCGTAGCGCATGCCAACGAACATGGCCCGCTCGAGCATGTCGGGCTTGCCAAAAGGCGTCCACGTATCGCGTATTCCGTCATTACCGGCAAACAGCGTCACGCCCGCTTCAATGCAAGCGCGCATTGCAGGCGCGGGTACGGAAGGCGGCGCCGTAGTCAACAACGCAACGTCAAGGTCCGCGATCCTCGCCAACAGGACGTTGCGCTCGCGATCCGCCAGTTGCCCCAAACAAAACGCGTGACTGACAACAACACGCCCCTGCATGCCTAACGCCTTGACACGATCCAGCAGCAGGTTGAAGGTGAACGCGCCTACCTCGCCGGGTTCGTGAAGATGGATATCGACAGGCTTCTGATGACGGTTCGCGATCTCGAACGTGGTATCAAGCGAGGCGACCGGGTCCTGGTCGATCAGCGCGGGGTCCAGCGCACCCAGCACGTCGGCACCGGCCGCCAGTGCGTCGCTTAGCAGCGCGCCGGTCCCTGGACGGCGCAGCATGCCTGACTGCGGGAACGCCACGACCTGCATGTCCATGACATCGGCCAGCGTTTCACGCGTTGCGAGCACGCCGTGCAAATGCCTGAGCCCGGCGTCGGTGTCTATATCCACATGCGTTCTAAGCCGCGTTGTTCCTGCCGCAAGAAAAGCGCGCGCGAGCGCCAGCGACTGTGCACCCGCGTCGTGTCCCGTGCTCGCGCGCCACGATCGTTCGTTCTCGATCCTGTCGATAAGCCTCGGACCCACTTCGTTGCGATACCACGGCAAACCCCAGTTCGTCTTGTCGAGATGCGTATGACCTTCGACAAACCCCGGCAGGACCAGCGCACCCTGGCCGTGTTCGCGCACTACGTCGGCGCTGCGCTGCTGGTTCGGACCGATTTCCTCTATCCGTCCACCGTCGACAGCAATATCCACAGGGGTACCGTCCGGCAGACGGACATGAGTGATCAGCAAGGTGGTGTGCACTGGAACTCCTGGAAACAGAAAAAGGCCATCAGCGGACTTCGAAGATCGCGTCCACTTCTACCGACGCTCCCGCTGGAAGCGTGGCAACGCCGACCGCGGTCCGCGCGTGACGGCCTTGTTCGCCGAACACCGCAAACATGAGGTCGGAGGCGCCGTTGATGACTTTCGGCACGTCAGGATAACCCGGCGTGCAGTACACGAATCCGCCCATGCGATGACAACTGACCACGCGGTCAAGGTCGCCATCGAGCGCGAGGTGAAGTGCAGCGAGCAGGTTGAGTCCGCAAATTTGCGCGGCCCGTTGCCCCGCTTCCAGATCCTGCTCCGTGCCGACAGGACCGGCGTATCGAACCTCGCCTTCCCATTCGCAAATCTGTCCCGCGAGAAAAATCAGCGAGCCCGCGCGTGAGAAAGGTTTGAAAGCACCCCGTGGCGCAGGCACTTTCGGCAAGACGAGCCCAAGCGCTTCAAGACGCTTGGCGGCCGAATCGGGATTGAATGGAACGGGCGTAGAGGTCATTGACGGTCTCCGATTAAATGAAAGCGTTCGCGTCGAACATCCAAGTGTGTCACAACATTCCGAGCAAACAAATGCCCGTGGCGAACGCTGCCTTACATGGCGATTGAACAACGGATGCGCCTCAGAGGAGACGACCCGCGCGGCCTGATCAGGCAGGTTTGCACACGAGCCGGGTTCAGCGAACATTTCCATCAAGGTGCATACTCTTCGCTGGCCGCGCCGCCGCGGCCGCTTCACGCGTCGCAGCGCCAAGATCCTGCGGCCTTACCCGCTTCACTCATTACACCAACCTCCATGTCCCGCAGCCCGCAATCGTCGCGTCCTCTTGTCATTGCAGCGGTCATGGCTTCAATGGCAATGGTCGCCATCGAAGCCACCATCGTTTCCACCGCCATGCCGCAGATCGTCTCGCAGCTCGGCGACCTGCATCTCTATAGCTGGGTCTTCTCGTCGTTCCTGCTGACGCAAACGGCCATGACGGTCATCTTCGGCAAGCTCGCGGACCTGTATGGCCGCAAGCCCATTGTTCTTGCCGGCATTGCGATCTTTCTGGTCGGCTCAATACTTGCCGGCTTCGCCTGGTCCATGCCGGCCATGATCGTGTTCCGGCTGATCCAGGGCGTCGGCGCGGGCGCGATCCAGCCGGTCACGCTGACAATTGTCGCCGACCTCTACCCCGCGCGCGAACGAGGCAAGGTGCAGGGATATCTGGCAAGTGTCTGGGCCATATCGGCGGTGGTCGGGCCAATGGTGGGCGGGTTCATCATCCGCGATTTTTCGTGGGCCTGGATCTTCTGGATGAACGTGCCGATCGGCCTCGCGTCAGCGGCCGGGTTCATCGCGTTTCTGAAGGAATCCGAGCGGCATGCGCGGCCGTCCATCGACTTTGCGGGGGCCGCGCTTTTCATGGTCTCGATCGCCGCGCTCATGATGTCGCTGACGTATGCGGGCAATGACGACGTCACGAAGGCATTGATCGCGGGCGGGTTCTTTATCGTGTGCCTGCTGTTCTTCCTGATGCAGGAAAAACGCGCCACCGAACCCATGATCTCGTTCGCGCTCTGGAGCCGCCGGCCGATTGCCGCGTGCAATGGATCGACCGTCCTGTCCGGCATGATCCTGATGGGTGCAACCACGTTTTTACCGATGTACGTGCAGGGCGTCCTGCATCGTTCACCGGTTATCGCCGGTCTTGCATTGACCATGATGATGGTCGGATGGCCTGTTGGCGCGACGGTGGCCGCGAAGTCGTTTCATCGCATCGGGCTGCGGCGCATCCTGATTGGCGGCAGCGCGTTTATCCCGTTGGGCGCGGTGTTCCTGATCGTGTTGTCACCGGACAGTTCGCCGCTCATCGCGGCGTTTGGTTCGCTCATCATGGGCTTCGGCATGGGAACGGCGAGCGTCAGTTCGCTCGTGCTGATCCAGGAGATAGTGGATATTGCGCAGCGCGGCAGCGCGACTGCGTCGAATCTTTTCTCGCGTAATCTCGGCAGCACGATTGGTGCGACCCTGTTCGGCGCCGTGCTCAATTTCGGCCTTAGTCATTCGAACGGCGCGGCGGCAGTTACATCGGACCAGTTGAAGGCGCTACTTCAGAATCAGGTGATGAACCTCGGCACCAGCGACGCCATCCGTCAGGTGCTGCATCAGTCGCTTCACCTCACGTTCCTGTCGATTTTCGTGATCGCGATTTTCGTTGTTGCGTTTCTCCTCTTCGTCCCGACGATCACGTTGGGCCACGAGAAAAAGATGCCGATCGAAGCGTTGGCGCCGATCGAAGACTAAGCACGCAATGCCGGGCTGATTCAGTCAGCGCGGGACGCGGCACGATTGCGTGAGGGAGGTTCGCTCGCGTGCGCATCGGAGATTTTTACCACTGCGGCGCGAGTGAAAATCTAAACGATCATTTGCCAGACGAAGAACACCGCCAGCGAGACCGCAATGGTCAGCAAGGGCTTGCGCGTAACTGCACACACGACCACGGCCACCGCCGCCGCGACCAGTTGCGAGTTACGCCAGGTCAGCTCGGCCGCGCCGCCGTGCGGCGCAAACGTCATAGGCACGATGATTGCCGTCAACACTGTCACGGGCACGAAATTGAGCGCCATGCGCACAACGGGCGGAAAGCTCAGGCGTTCGCCGAACACGAAAACCGCAGAGCGGATGCCGTAGGTGATGACCGCCATGCCCAGGATCAGAAGAGCGTATTTCATTTGGCGCGCTCCATTTCCGCAGAGCGTTGCGTGGGACGTTGTGCGGGGCGTTGGGTCGAGTCCTTGGCACGCATCGACAGCAGCATGCCCACCGCCACTCCGACCACAACTGCCGCAAGCAAACCGAGCTTGTAAGGCCAGTCATTCCACGCAAACGACAACACGCCCGCTGCCAGCGCAGCCGCCACAAAACGCAACGCCACAAGCTGCGGCACGATGATCGCGATGAACGTGGCGACCATCGCGAAGTCGAGCCCCTTCGACTGGAGACCTGGAAACGCGGAGCCGAACAGCAGTCCGGCGACGGTCCATATCTGCCAGTTCACATACATGGACACGCCCGATCCCAGGAAGTAATACGGTCCGGTTTCGCCCGGTGCGCGACGCTGATAATGCGCGTACGAGACGGCAAAGACTTCGTCGGTCATGAAAGCGCCGAGCGTCCAGCGCCAGCGCGCGGGCAAGTGCGCGACATACGGCGCAAGTGTCGCGGAGTACAACACGTGGCGCAGATTGACGATGAACGTGGTTGCCCAGATCACGGCGAAACTGGCGTGGCCGGCAATCAGCCCGAGCGCAATGAATTGCGCGGAGCCTGCAAATACGGCAAGCGACATTAACTGCACCGACCACGCATGCAGCGGACCGGTAGCGGCGAGCGTGCCGAAGATCACGCCAAATGGCGCGGCGCCGACCATCATGGGAATGGTGTCGCGTGCGCCCGCGCCGAATTCGGCGAGATTGCCCGGCTGATGGTTCTGATGCGTTGAGTTCAATGTCTCCTCCGTTGATAGCGAGGATAGGACGCGCCACGTTCGTGCGCTTGTACGTTCTTGCGGTCCGGTTACATGGGTAAGGTCGGACGTGAGGAGACACGCTAACGCCAGCGTCCGGGCGACACACCGAAGGTCTTTTTGAAATGCCGCGTGAAATGGCTCTGGTCGGTGAAGCCACTCGCCGCCGCCACGTCCGTCACCGGAACGCCTGCGCGCAAGGCCTCGAGCGCACGATTGACACGCATCTGGTTACGCCAGGCGTGAGGTGCAAGTCCGGTCTCGCGTGTGAACAGGCGCGCGGCGTGGAAGGTCGAAAGTCCGACTGTCTGCGCAAGTTCGGCAAGGGATAACGGCTCGGTCAGGTCATCGGTCAGGCGCGCTTTCATGGCGTTCACACGGGCCGTGTCCTGACGCATGCGCTGTATCGGCGGCCGTTGTCCCGCATGACGCACAAGCAGCGTGGACACCGCGTCGAACAGCGCGTGCTCTGCCCCGAGCGGATCCAGGTTGGCTTCCATGGCCTGATGCGCGATCTGCACGCGGTGGGCGAGATCGGCGTCGCGGATGACATCGGCGGAGAACCATGGCATTGGCTGGGTGCGGCCGGCCACTTCGTCGGCGACGGACTGCACGAAATCGACCGGCAGATAGAACACGCGATACCGCCAGCCCAGATCCACCGCCCGCGCACCGGTATGCAGTTCGCCCGGATTGATGACCGGCACCGAGCCGGCTTCGGCCACGAAATTCGACCCGCGATAGTCGTATTGCTCCGCGCCCGCCTCAATGACGGGAATGGTGTAGGCGTCGTGCCAGTGGGGCGCAAAGGAATGATCGTAATACTCGGCCGTAAGCATTTCCGCGCCGGGCACGAACGGCGAGCGCCAATAGCGCGCGGAATTGCTGAAACGGGAGGCGGTCATGGCTTTGCGATGCCGTGGGCGGAAACCGTAAGTTTAGCCCAGGCCGCGTTTTCAGCGGATTATGAATAACCCGCCGGTTTTCCCCATGCCGGAATAAGCCTCGGTCAGACCGCGGCGGCCGACCTCTTGGTCTTCATGAAACTCGTCAGCTTCCTCCTGAGTTCCTGATCAGCGCGCGCGAGCAACAAGGCCAGCACGATCGAGATGCCGGCCACCGCGAGCGTCTGGACCACCGGGTTGAGCGCCCGGATCTCGAACGATTCGAACACCAGCCGATAGATCGGGAAATGGATCACGTAGAGCGGATACGAGAGCTCGCCCAGCACCTTGCAGATCCCTTGGCCTATGCCTTCTATGGACACGGAGCAGAGCAACGCGACCGACAACGGAACGAGCGTCAGCGAATTGACGAAAGCCACCTTGGGATTGCCGATGGTGAAGCACGCCAGCGCCGCGATGGTCACCGTCGCGGTGAACAAGACGTGCGGCTTTTTAAACTGGAGCCCTGCCGAAAAGATGAAGACACCGGCGAAGAATTCGGCAATGACGCGCGGAAATCCGAGCAGGAAACTTTCCGCCCGCCAGCCCGGATTGATTTGCCGAAAGATTATCGTGCAGGCAATGAACGCAATGAACGCCAGCAGCGAATATCTAGCACTCGGCAGTTTGCGGAATTTGTACAGGTAAGCGGCAAAAACGACGTTGACGAATAACTCGAAGACTAACGACCACGACGGATCGTTCAACGGAAAGGTTGCGCCGACGATTGAGTCCGTGCCAAAAGGCCAGCCAATATTATTGAAGTACGGTAACCAGGCCGCGCCCAGCACGGTCGCTGTCGCGAGCTGCGTGCCCGATATTTGCGGCGTGCCGGTTTTTGCCATCGACAGCAACACGGCGCACACGCCGAGCGCCAGTCCCAGCAGGTAGAGGGGCGCCAGCCGGACGAGCCGCACGAAGGCGAACTCGCGGAACGACATTCCGTTCAGGATCTTCTTGCTGTAACTATGCGCGATCACGAAGCCGGACAGCACGAAGAACAGGTCGACCGCGACCCATGCCCCGCCGAACCAGTCCCAGCCCGTATGCTGTGTGTAGTGGTGAAGCATGACGGCGATTGCAGCAACACCTCTCAAGCCGTCAAGCAAATCGAACCTGGTGGACTTTATGGCGTTCATAGTGGCGGACCGTCATTATCGAGCGCCCAGTGTAGAGTGGAAAAAATGCAATCCGGATGCAGAAAAATATCCCTTGGGGTTGCTGTGCCGAGAAAATATTAGAAAATAATTCGATAAGGGTTTTTGCCGGCGGGAATGGATAGTTTCAGATAGCCCGTAAAGCGATTAATCGAAACGATCGACCGGAATTACTTTGTTTTTATGCTTTCATTTTTATTACATGGCCGTCGAGTGTGAACCTGTTTACCGCCCTATCGGAAACTGCGGTTGCGCCGAACGCACGAATGGGGCCGCGTCATGACGGTTTTGCGTCGACCGGCGCTTTTGGCCAATCTCTCATCATCCCGTAGACCTCTTCGGCAATCCATTGCCTGAACCTTTGGTATTCAGGACGGCTCTTCGCATTTTTATGGGTAATGACGTAATGATGTCTGTCATGGAAGACGATGGCGTCCCGCACCGGACGCACGAGTGCGCCTTGGTCAACTTGACGATGGACGAGATGATGCCACCCAAGAAGCGTCCCCTCTCCCGCCTCCGCCAACGAAACAAGCAGCCGGTAGTCGTTACTCTCAAAGTGCTCTCCCGGCGAGTACCTGTCCGAGCCGTCCCCTTGCTGGAACCAGTTGCTCCATACGCGCCAATCAACGTGCTCACAAACCTGCGCGCGTCCCAATAGGGACAGGTGCAGCGTGGGATGCGCGAGCAGGTCCAGCGGCTTCAGCGTTTTGCCCTGAAAGTGGCTTTCAAAGAACCCCGGGCTGCAGACCGGATAAACAACATCGTGAAACAGCGGCTCCACGTCGTATTCCAGTTCGCGCGGCGGATTCTTCGTGATGATGACATCAGGCTGCATGAGCTCATCGAGCTCCATGAAGTGCTCAGTGACCGTAACGTTGAGTTTGATGTCCGGGAATAGCTTGCGAAAACGCGGCAGCCTCGAGGACAGCCACAGCGCGGAAAACGTGTGCGAGATGCATATGTTCAAAGCCTGTTTGTCCGAGCGCCGCACTGCCTCGGCTGCCTCGGCAATATTCATGATCGACAAGTACGAGGCGTTGTACAGGATGCGACCCGAATCTGTCAGTGCAATATGCCGTCCTGTCCGTTCGAACAAAGGAACATCCAGAGCGTCCTCAAGCTCCTTGATTTGCCTGCTGACGGCCGCCTGCGTGACACACAACACCTCCGCCGCCTGAGTAAAGCTCTCATAGCGGGCCGCGGTCACGAAACATCGCAGCGCGCGCAACGACGGCATTTGCGCCAGTAACCTGTCGGCAAACAGTTGTTTCTTCTGCATGGGGTTCACCTTCAACGCGGTCAGACTCTGAAAGACCGCAAACCAGCGGCAGGCGGACACTTGAACTTTACACCCGGCAGTACGGGACTCTCGCCCCGCCTATGGCGAACCATCTCCAGGTCGAGGGCTCTGCCAGGAGGGTTGCTGGCCAATCTCCAATAATGGCCTGACATGGTAGAGATTGCGGTGAATCGCCACAGCGCCTTTTATCGTCCCTCTATGCGCCTCAGCACATTGTCCAAGGCCTCTTGATAGTGGGAATACGTGCCCTTGCCGGACAACTCGCCATGAAGCTGCTCGTTGATGCCACCGGGCGTCATGGAGTCCTGAATCAACGTGGAAAACGGCTTGTCATTGAGCGATGTTTCGTGAGCGAGCCCCACGCTGTAGCCGGCCAGATAGGCACGCGCGGAGTCGTAATCGATTCCTTGCGCGACCAGCCACTGCGCCTGGGTTTCGAGCATCGCGTAAAAACTCGCCATGGTCGCCGTGACAGCGGACAAAGCATCGAACTTACTTTCGTCCGCTACTTCGACGGGGGTACCCAAGTACGAGAAAAGCCGGCGCGTAACTTCGTCCGGTGGGCAAATTGCGGTGCTTCCCTTGGCCGCAGCGACAGCCGGCAGCGGTACCGCACGAATAATCGCATGAGCCCTTCCAACCCTCTGTTCCAGGTCCGAAATCGAGACTCCCGCGATGAAGCTGATGACATGATGGTGACCTTCGAAGTCAAGAGCTTCGAGCACCTCCGCTGCGATCTGCGGCACGACGGCCAGGCAGACGATGTCACTGGCATCGAGTACTTCCTGGTTTGTTCCGCAGACTGAGATGCGTCGGTCAAGCTTCGCCAGCGTCGCCCCGACATCCGCGTTCCTCGGCGAAAGATAAATATGCTCGAATGGTGCGTCAACGTGCAGGAGTCCCGTTACGACCGCGCGAGTTATGGTGCCAGTTCCTACGAATCCAATTCGCATAGTCTCGACATAATGAAGTGAGCGACGCAGGCTCGGTCCGCGCCGCTGGAATAGTTGGCTGCCCCCTCAATCGAGCCGCAGCCAGGTCGTTTTAAGCTCACAGTACTGGTCGTGCGCGTACACAGATTTATCCCGGCCACCAAAGCCCGATTGCTTGAAGCCACCAAACGGTGTTGTCAGGTCACCCTCGCCAAAGCAGTTCACTGTAACCGTTCCGGCGCGGATTCTGGCGGCGACCTTGTGCGCGTTATTGACGCTGTCCGTCCACAGCGAAGCGGCAAGGCCGTAGCAGGTGTCGTTCGCTATCTGCACCGCCTCGTCAATGTCGTTGTACTCAATGACGCAGAGCACCGGGCCGAAGACTTCGTCCCGGGCTATGCTCATCTGGGGCGTCACGTTATCGAAAATAGTCGGCTCGATATACCAGCCTCCCGTTTCGACGAGCACGGCATTACCGCCATGCACCAGCCGCGCGCCCTCCGACTTCGCCTTCTCGATGTGACCCAATACCTTCTCATAATGTTTCTGCTCAATCAACGCACCGAGCTTCATCCCGGGGTCCAGTGGCTGCCCGGTCTTCCATCTCTCGAGGACCGTTTTGATTTTATCGAGCAAGACATCTTTCGTCCCGGTTGGCACCAACAGGCGCGAGCCCGCGCTGCAATTTTCCCCCATATTCCAGAACGCAGCAGCTACCGCCTGCTCCGCGACAGCGTCCAGATTGGCGACGTCCGGCAGAACCACCTGCGGATTCTTTCCACCGCATTCGAGAATGACCCGTTTCAGGTTGGTATCGGCGGAGTACCTCAAAAAGCGCTTGCCGGTCTCCGTCGAACCCGTGAAGGCGATGAGGTCCACGTCGGGGTGGAGGCCGAGCGCCTGGCCTGCGGTTTCACCAAACCCGGGTACGACATTGAATACGCCCGGAGGCACTCCGGCTTCCACGGCAAGGTCGGCGATTCGCAGCGTCGCAAGGGAAGTCTGCTCAGCCGGCTTAACGATTACGCTGTTGCCAACCGACAGCGCCGGACCGATTTTCCATGCAAGCATCAATGCGGGAAAATTCCACGGAAGGACTGCGCCTACGACCCCGATGGGCTCACGAGTAATCATGCTGACCACATTGGGTCCCGACGGGGAGAGCGCGTCGTATCGCTTGTCGGTCACTTCCGCGTGCCAGCGGATGCATGCGGCAGATTCCGGGATATCGAGTCCCAGACACTCCGAGACAGGTTTGCCTGCTTCAAGCGCTTCGAGAATGGCTAGCTCGTCGGTGTTTTCTTCAATCAACTGAGCCAATCGAAGGAGCACCGACTTTCGATGTGATGGCGCTGCCTTTGACCAGACACCCGTTTCGAACGCGTCTCTCGCCGAGGCGACAGCCAGGTCAACGTCCCTCGCGTCACACCGCGCGATATCTGCAAGGACCTTTCCGTTCGAGGGGTTGAATGTCTGGAACGTTTCATTGGACACTGCGGCACAGCGCTGGCCGCCGATGAATGCACGCCCATCCAGCGAAAGGGTATCGGCCTTGTGCTTCCATTGCTCAAATGTCGTCATTTCAAATCCTCAATCAATTAAAGTTCGGCTCCCGCCACGAATTCCTTCAGCCATATCGCGGTTGAAACGGCAACGTCTGCAATCGGGCGCATGGGAAGCGGCCGGGGATGCGCCTGGCTCAAGAGCTGCCGTGTCATGTCGTTCGACATGCCTAGCGCATACTCGGCAATCACCTTTCCGGACGCCGACCCTCTGCTAAGCCCCAACCCGTTGCATCCAATCGCCTGATACAAGCCGTCCGTCGTCATGCCGAACAACGCACCGCTGTTCGCAGACAGACAGAGAGCGCCACCCCACGTATATTCGAGCGCGACATCTTCAAGCATCGGGAACCGACGGTCGAACGAGCGTTGGTGCAGGGACTTCGCCTTGCGCAAATCCGCCGGCGAAACCTCCAGCCCCGGCCGGAAAATAAAGTGATTTCGAACGCAAATGCGGTCCGTGCCTAAGCGTCGAACGGTGGTCCCCATCGGGTCTGCCGGAATCAACGCCCAGGAGTGGATTCCGCCAAGGGCCTTGACCTCGACTGGCGTCATCTTTCTACTCAGCGAGGCGAAGGTGTACACGGGCAGCAAGCCGTTTGGATGTCCGCCAAACGTTGCGGCGTATGCGTTGATGCAAAGGACAACCTTCCGGGTATTGATTGTTCCGCCCGCAAAGGTAAGCACTTTTCCCGACTCCCTGTGCTCCAACCGTTGAACTGGACTGAGTTCAAATACCTCCACGTTTGACGGCATCGTGGTGGCCAGTCCTCGCATTAGCGCCGCGGGCTGAACGGTGCTGCATCCCGGCGTGAAGATCGCGCCGCGGTAGAAAGCGGTGCCGGTGACCTTGCCGATAGCCGCTTCATCGAGCCACTCGAATTGCTCGTCGATGCGCCGCAAACCCTCTGCGAAGTGCTTGAGCGAATCCTTGCCTCGCTTGTTCACCGCGCCATGGTATTTACCGTCGTCTCGCCAATCGCACTCAATGCCCTGCCCTTTTACAACTGACCTCACGTAGTCAATACCATGACGCTGCATCCGAACGTCGGCCTTGTCGGCGTCAACGCTTCTGGAGTAGCTTTCGCTGCTTATGTCATGCGGCAGGTCAACAAAAAAACCCGAATTACGTCCCGCGGTCGAGCGGCCGATACGATCGGCCTCCACAAGCGCCACCGTAGCGTCCGGCGCCAGTTCGGCAAGACGCCTCGCCGCGCAAAGTCCCGTGATACCCCCGCCGACCACTACAAAGTCAAAGTCCCGGCTGCCCTGGAAACGATTCAACGCGGCTGGCGGCGGCAAACTTTCCCACCAGCCGTTTACGCCATCGGCTGCTGGTAACCGGGCGAATTCGAGTTTCGAGGCCATGCAAATCAGCGTCCGTTGCGAAGCAGCGGCTGTATGAGCTTGGCGAAATCACGTCGCTCATCCTCGGTAAGGACACCCAGCGGCGCACGGGCATTACCCACCGGCGTGCCCGCCAGCTCGCATCCGTAGCGGACATACTGAATGAATTTGCCACCACGCTCGAGCAGTTCCAGAACCGGAAGCAGTTGGGTCATCAACGCACGACCGGTGGTGAAATCGCCTTTCTTGACACAGGCCTCAAGCAACTCGACGTGGACCTCAGGCAGAAAGTTTGCCGCGCCCGCGACCCAGCTCCGCGCGCCCCACACGAAGAATTCGAGGGCCTGGTCGTCCATCCCGCAGCTGAGTACCAGCTTCTTGCCAAAGTGCGTGGCGAGGTGATGCAGGTGGGAGATATCGCCGGTGCTTTCCTTCATGGCAATGAAATTCGGGCGTTCAAGCACTTCTCCCAGCACACGGTCACTGATCTCAGTTCCCGTGCGTGCGGGGAAGTTGTACAGCATGATGGGCATGTCGAGGCTGTCGTCAATCGCGAGCAGATGCTGCAACAGCTCATCTTGCGTCGGCTGGGCGTAGTACGGCGCCGCCACCAACAGGGCCGAGAGCCCTGCGCTCTTCGCTTGCTGTCCTAAGCGAAGCACCTCACGCGTCGTGGTAGCGTTAATGCCCGCCGTGAGATACGTCTTCCCGCCGGCGGCTTCGGCGACCGTATGGAAGGTCTGAACACGCTCCTCGAAGCTAAGCGCGTAATATTCGCCCGTTGTTCCCCCAACCCCGAGGCCGGAGAGACCGCGTCCAGCCAAATCAAGCGCGTGTTGGCCCAGCAGTTCATGGTCAATTTCACCGTCCGCTTTAAACGGTGTAACCAGAGGTGCGTGTACTCCCTCGAAGCTCATGTTCATTCTCCTTGTTCAGGCAGCCGCTGCAGACGTAAGCGCTCTTCCGAGCTGCATCGGATCTCGTGGGCTGCCGTGTTGAAAATCAATTGACTGGTGTTTAGACCAAAACATCCGTGTGTGAATAAATGGGAAAGCGGCTGCACAATTCGCGGACCCGGCTCTTCACGGAGCGCTCGACGATTTCATCGCCTGTCGGCTGCTTCTCGAGCGCGGACAGGACTTCAAGAATGAGGGTGCCAATTTCACCGAACTCCGCCGTGCCGAAACCGCGCGTCGTCCCGGCCGGTGTACCGAGCCGAATCCCCGATGTGACGGTAGGGCTCTCAGTATCGAATGGAATACCGTTCTTGTTGCACGTAATGCCAGCTCGTTCGAGAGCCTTCTCAACCTGCGTCCCGGTCAAGCCTTTTGAACGAAGGTCGACGAGAAGCAGATGGTTATCTGTGCCGCCCGTCACGAGGTTCACCCCGCCCAGCTTCAGGACTTCCCCAAGTGCGTGGGCGTTCTTCAGAACCTGGTCGATGTAGCTTGTGAATTCTGGACGCAAGGCTTCGCCGAAAGCGACCGCCTTCCCTGCGACGACGTGCATGAGCGGACCGCCCTGCAATCCCGGGAAAACAGCGGAGTTGATTTTCTTGGCGATGTCGGCGTTGTTCGTAAGAATGAAGCCGCCTCGCGGACCGCGAAGTGTCTTGTGCGTGGTGGACGTCACCACATCAGCAAAACGCACTGGATTAGCGTGTCGGCCTGCGGCGACAATACCCGCAATGTGCGCCATATCGACCATCAGCATTGCACCGACGCTATCGGCAATTTCCCGGAACTTCGCGAAATCGAGTGCGCGCGGATAGGCTGAATAACCCGCGATGATCAGCTTGGGACTATGCGCCTCTGCCAGCCGGCGAACTTCGTCGTAGTCAATCCGGAACGTCTCGGGGTCTACGCCGTATTGCACGGCATTGAACCATTTCCCGGACAAAGCCGGACGCGCACCATGGGTCAGATGTCCGCCTGCATCCAGCGACATGCCGAGAATGGTGTCGCCCGGTTTCAGAAGCGCGAGCATCACGGCTCCGTTCGCCTGCGCACCGGAGTGTGGTTGCACGTTTGCGTATTCACATTCGAATATCGCCTTCACGCGGTCTATCGCCAATGCTTCAATGCGGTCGACGTGTTCGCACCCGCCGTAATAACGCTTTGACGGATAACCCTCGGCATACTTGTTAGTCAGCACGGTCCCCTGTGCTTCCATCACGGCAGCCGACACAATGTTCTCGGATGCAATCAGTTCAATCTGGGTCTGCTGGCGACGTAGTTCCAGCACGATTTCGGACGAGATAACCGGGTCACGGTCCTGCAGGGTCTCTGAGAAAAATCGAAGGTTATCGTTCACAGACATACTCCGTGATATTCCAAAGGCAAATTCCACTTCAAGCATCGAACTGCGCTGCGTCACCGCAAACGTAGAAGCACGGCTGACGTTCGACACAACGCATTCGAGCCTGTCGACTGAGCGGACGCGTCATGAGATACCAAGGCCCCATGCAGCGCCCGCAAAAAACTGTTACTGCTGCAACCAGGCTGCCAGCTTGTCCGGATGCGCTTCGACGAACTTCTTGGCTGCAGTAGCGTAGTCGTTCGTGCTGTTGCCTTCGAGTTCAATGGCTTCCACGTCAGCAAGCGTCAACTTGAAATGCTTCATGAACACGTCGGCCCGCGGAAACTTGGTCGCAAATTGCTTCGAACCAAATGCGTGGACTTGCTCTTCGCCACCCAGCGTGCCTTTCGGGTCCTTCAGATAACGCATCGACCACTTCTGAAAGAGCCAGTGCGGGCTCCATACGGTCGCGACAATCCACTGCTTGGATTGGTAAGCACGCGACAGTGATGCAAGCATCCCTGCTTCACTGGAAGACTGCAGGTTGTATCCCGCCAGGTTGTACTCCTTGATGGTTTTCTCAGACGCTTGCATCAGACCGCCGCCCGGTTCGATGCCTTGAATCGTGCTGTTCAGTTTGCTCTTCACATCCGGCTTGTTGAGGTCGGAAATTGATGAAAGCTCGGACTCGGGGACATAGCTAGGAACGGCCCAGCCATTTCTTCCGCCGGTGTAGATGATGCCGACATCATCCATGCTGTCCTTGTACTTCGCGTAGTACGTCGCGTGCGTAACCGGAAGCCAGCCACCCACCATCAGGTCCACGTCACCGCGTGCGACGCCCTGGTACTGAATGCCGATATCGGCTTGAACAAACGTGACGGGCTGCTGGAGTTTGGTTTCCATGACGTACTTCGCCACGTTCGCAACAGCCAAGACGTCAGCCCAGTTGGTGATCGTGATCTTCACAGGTTCTGCCGCCACCGCTGCACCACCGTAAAGGCCGAACGCACAGAGAGCAGAAGCAGCAATCTTCACAGCATAGGATTTCAGAATTTCAGCACGCATTTGGTACTCCTCTTTATTAAAAATAGATACTTTCCCGATCTTGTCTGCGGTTTTTGATGCTGCCTGCCGGTGTGGCGAAACGCGCGGTTCCGCCACCAAAAACAAACTAGGGTTGGGTCTGCACCGTGTCACCCGCGGTTGGCTTCAATGCCCGCGATTTACCTTTCTTCCTGACCGATTTGATCCCGAAGCTTTCTGTCAACCGGTCAAGAATGATGGCAAGCAAAACGACGCCAAGACCGCCCTCAAAACCAATGCCGATATCAAGTCGTTGAATCCCGCTGAGGACATATTCGCCCAGGCCACCCGCTCCAATCATGGAGGCGATGACGACCATTGAGAGCGCCATCATGATGGTTTGATTGATACCTGCCATGATGGAAGGCAGCGCGTTCGGAAGTTGAATCTTCCACAGCAATTGCGAGTCCGTGCTGCCGAACGACCTGCCGGCCTCCATGAGTTCCTCTCGAACTTGCTTGATTCCAAGAGTGGTTAGGCGGACCACCGGAGGCATGGCAAATATGACCGTTGCAATTACCGCCGGTACCCGGCCGAGTCCGAACAAAATCACCGCCGGAATGAGGTACACGAATGCCGGCATGGTCTGCATGAAGTCCAGGAGCGAACGCAAGACAACTTCGGCCCGGCGGTTGCGTGCCCCCCAAATCCCAAGTGGAACTCCAATTACCAGACTGAAGAACGTTGCGGCAATCACCAACGCAAGGGTCGACACGGTTTGCGCCCAGAGCCCCATGTAGTGGATTGTCAAAATCGCAAGGCCCACAAAAATCGCGAACACCACGCCCTTGCGCCAAAGAGCAAAGGCTACAAACGCAACCAGCATCACCACAAACGGAACCGCGGCTAGACCGTCTTGAAGGAGCTTGACCACCGCATCCAGGGCTGCGGAGAAAGTGTCGAATCCGCCACGGAAATGCAGGAACAGGAAGTTCACTGCGCGCTCCGCTGCCTGCCCGATAAATGACGAGTTCATGCTGCCCTCCGTTCCATAACCTGTTTCAGAATCGTGCGGCACGACACAACGCCGGCAAGTTTGCCTGCGGCATCTACGATAGGTACGTCGTGCTCCTGCCTGAGAGCAATGGTCGACAGTTCGTGCAGATCAGCGTCTATCGAAACCGGAGCAATGTCGCGCAGCAGTGCGTCCCGAATAGGGGCGCTCCCACATTTGCGCAAAGACGCCGGCGTGACACAGCCTTGATATCGCCCCGCCTCATCGCAGACATAACCGCATTCCACACCCGCGTCGATAAGCTCATCCGCATAGCGGGCGGCGGACACGCCGGTGTCACAGTTGATGACGCCTCGCTCAACCTTTGAAAGGAGACTTGAGGCTTTCTGGAACCGCGAGACGTCAACGTTGCGGAAGAAATTTCGAACATATTCGTCGGCTGGCGACTGGATGAGTTCAGCGGGTGTACCGACCTGCACCAATCGGCCATCCTTCATGACACCAACGCGCCCGCCAATCTTGATTGCTTCCTCAATGTCATGCGAGATGAAGACAACCGTTCGTTGCTCCTCTTTCTGCAGCCGCACAAGTTCGTTCTGCATTTCGAAGCGGATCAGTGGGTCAAGCGCCGAGAATGCTTCATCCATAAGCAGTACGGATGGGTTCACGGCTAGTGCGCGCGCCAAACCGACCCGCTGCTGCATACCTCCCGACAACTCCGCCGGGTACAGCTTTTCATACGAACTGAGCCCTACCCGCTCCAGTGCCCGGCGTGCAACCTCGTACCGCTCCGTCTTCTTCTGGCCGGCCACTTCAAGACCGTATGACACGTTCTCGATCACTGTACGGTTGGGCAGCAAGGCGAATGATTGAAAGACCATCGCCATTTTCTTGCGCCGCACTTCCTGCAACTCGGGTGTGGACATCGGCGCAATATCGCGGCCCTCAAGAACAACCTTTCCCGACGTCGGCTCAATCAAGCGATTCAGCAGTCGAACGAGCGTGGACTTTCCGGAACCGGACAGTCCCATGATCACGAAAATCTCGCCCGCCCGAACACCCAGACTCACGTTGTCGACAGCGACCATGTTGCCGGTCTGCTGGAAGATTTCGTTCCTTCCAAGTCCTTGCCGGAGCATTTCAGCTGCGCGTTCGGGTTTGGGACCAAAGATCTTGGATAGATTTTGCACCGTGAGAATTTCGTTTGCGGACACCGGCGTCACGACCGAAGAAGTGAGGCTGGAATCGACTTCGCCCGGGTAAACCGCGGCCGATGCGAATGTGAGATTTGCGGGCATTCTGTCATTCCAACTGGCAAGTTCAAAAACCTGAAGGTCCGATTCGACCTGGATAGGCACGGGAAGCGTGCAAGGTCGCTGAATCGGTTCGAGGTCAGGGATGAGCATTGCGGCTGCCGGACACATGCGCCGATAGCCATCTCGCAAGCAAAGACAGACAGCCTCGCGCATGCGTATAAAAGGCGAATTTTTGCGCGAAACATAAAATCTTTCACTACCGAATCTTGATTCGTCAATGTTTGTTGCGTTGATAAGAGCGTACCCCGCCAAATAGACACAACTAGCTACATTTTCTGCGCTCTTTCCCCTACCTCTGGTAATGGGTCGGAGCGGGCAACTGACTGGTTAAGTTTTGGACTTGCGGTGGACGTCCGCCTGGTATGGTTTTGCGGTTCGCGTGGAATACGCCGGTCAAACACGGGCAATTAGCCGATAAGGGAAAGCCCCACGCGCGGGCTGTCTGCGGTTTTCGCAAGACATATCGTTTCGAATATCATCTGCGCACGGCGGGCAGCCCCTCCCCACGCAAATCAAAATATGAAATCCGTCAATGAAGGAGCAAAGGGCTATCGACGACTTATACCTTCGTTGACGGCCTTGGTTGAATTTGAAGCTGTGGCACGGCTAAGCAGCTTTACGCTGGCGGCCAACGAGCTTGGAGTCACCCCGGCAGCCGTGAGCAGACAAATACGATTCCTTGAGGAATCTCTGGGTGTTCGCGTTTTCCATCGTCTGCACCGTTCAATCAAGCTGACGAGCGACGGCGAAGCACTGTATCTCGTGGTGGCTGAGTCGATGCAGCGGATTGCGGGCGTGTTTGACCGGCTGTCGAACGAAAGTGAAGAGCGGGAGTTGGTACTTGCCACCACGGCAGCGTTTTCACATTTCCGCGTTGTGCCCACGCTCCTCGAGTTGAAGCGCGCCCAGCCGCAATTGAAGCTTCGTTTGACCACGCAAATGTTCACTGCAGATCTGCGCCATCACGAGGTGGACATTGCGGTGCGATTCGGCAATGGCAAATGGCGTGACGGAACCTCTTCGTTCCTGTTTGACGAGGACGTGTTCCCGGTCTGCTCACCTGCCTGGTTGCAGGCACACGGGTCACCGCAATCCCTCGCTGAACTCGCGAAGGTGCAGCTCATTGAATCCGACTCCACATCTGAAGGATGGATGGATTGGGAAACCTGGTTCCAGGCAGCAGGCATTCGGCCACCGCGATTGCAGTACGCGCTGCGCTGCAGTCTCTATACGGACGCGATACAAGCTTCGCTTCGGGGGCAAGGTGTAGCACTTGGCTGGCGGCGGCTTTTGACCGAACTGCTCGGCACCGGAGAACTGGTGCGCATGACAGAGGCGACGATCAAAGCCGGCGATTCCTATTACGCCGTCATTCCACACGGGCGCACGATAACGCCAACAACGAGCGCCGTGATTGACTGGCTGCGTGGAAACACGACTTCCCGTTAGGCGATACGCCGAAGTCGAAGTGCCCGGGCACCCGTTCCTTCAGTCGACAGGCTTTTTGTCTCATACGCATAACTCAAAGTGCTGTTTAGCGACGCGCTGCTCCTGCCATCGAGGGGAAATGAGGCTTTTTTCGCATAACCTGAAGTAAAGCCAAAGCGAAAATAAAGCGCATTGACGGTCAATATCGTCGATTCAATACTGCGCTCGTACGTGAATGCAATGGCATCACGACAGTCAAACCACGCAGGGGGCAATCGATGTCTGTTGTGAATTTCATGACTCACGGTGAACTGACGCTCAGTCGCAAGCCGGGTCACGGCATGCCCGGAGAACTGTTCGGCCGGCAAGATGTGTTCGAGACAGACGTCGATGTGTTCTTCCAGAAGCACTGGATTCTTGTCGGTGTCACCGCTGACGTTCCCGAACCGGGCGATGTCTCAGCCGTGGATATTGGCAAGGCGTCAATTCTCATTGTGCGCGATGACGACGCAAACATTCGAACGTATCGAAATGTATGCCGGCACCGTGGAGCACGGCTTAAGGACGCCGGAAAATCAACCGTCGGCATGCTGGTATGCCCGTACCACCAGTGGACATATGACCTGGACGGCAGCCTGAAGCACACGACCCATATGGGCGTCGACTTCGACCGTTCGTGCCGAAGTCTCATCCCGGTGAAGACGCGCATTGTCGGCACGCATATTTTCGTGTGCCTGTCGGACGAAGCTCCTGCGGATATTGACGTTCTCGAAGAAACCATGCTCCCCAGGTTCAAGCCGTATGACCTGACGCACACCAGGATCGCACACGAGGCCGAGATTATCGAGAACGGCAACTGGAAGCTCGTCATAGAGAACAACCGTGAGTGTTACCACTGCGGCGCAACTCATCCGGAGCTCACCGCGTCTTTCCTGCCTGAAGATTTTGGATTTTGCCCGCAAGGTCTGAGCGAAGAGTCTCAGCGTGCGCTGGACGCGTACCACGCTCGCAACGCCGCGAGCATCGCCAGTTGGGAACAGGATGGTTTGCTTTGCGACACGGTCGAAAGGCTCGATCCCGGCGTAGTCACGGGCTTCCGAACCCAGCGTCTGGTCATTGCCGGAAACGGCGAGTCGCAAACCATGGATACCAAAGTGGCAAACAAGAAGCTGTTCGGCGACTTACAGCGTCGGGACCTCGGCGATGTGCATATGTGGACCCACAATTCGTGGACGCATGTGATGAGCGACCATGCGGTTATTTCCTACATCGTTCCACTCGCCCCCGATAAGACGCTTGTACGCACGAAATGGCTGGTCCATGAGGATGCGGTTGAAGGCGCCGACTACGACCTGAAAACGCTGACTGAGGTCTGGGTTGCTACAAACATGCAGGACGCAAGCCTCGTTTCAATCAACTACCGTGGAACGCAGGACCCGGCGTATGCGCCAGGACCGTTCTCCCCATTCACAGAGATATATCTGGAGTTGTTCTCGCAATGGTACGCGGCCAGGTTAAGCGCGCATGGCGTTTGAGCCCACGGCCATGATTCTTATAGACACGGATGTCAGCGCTACGCCGTCAAACAGCGCCCCGGACCGGTTGACCCATTCTGCCCTTTGGGAGCGCATCGGCACTCAATGGACCAGCTCGGAGAAAAAAGAGCTGGTCTGTTGCCGCATCATCGACGAAACAGCGGACGTCAAAACTTTTGTTTTTAGCGCGCAAGACGGCGTCCCGTTCAGCTTCGAGCCGGGGCAGTTCATTACCATTTCGGTCGAGGTCAACGGGCACATGCTCGCCCGGTGCTACACCATCTCCTCCCCTCCAACGCGGCCCTACACCCTCTCCATTTCCGTCAAGCGTGTAGCCGGAGGTCTGGTCTCCAATTGGCTGCACGATACGCTCCAACCCGGAGGGTCATTGGAAGTCTACGGACCCTCCGGCGTGTTCACACCTTCGTCGTATCCGGCAGCAAAGTCGCTCTACCTTTCCGCCGGCTCAGGCGTAACACCGCTCATGTCGATGACGCGCGCGGGTCACGACCTCGGCCTGAACCGCGACATCGTGTTCTTGCACAGCGCGAGAACGCCTGCAGACATCATCTTTCGCAGCGAATTGGCGCAACTGAGCGCTTCGGCTGACCGGCTTGCGGTGGTTCACGTATGTGAGGGAATTGGCCTTGAAGCCGACTGGAATGGCCCCATTGGCAGACTCTCCCTTGAGCTGCTTGAACGCTATGTGCCGGACTTCAGGGAGCGCGAGGTTTTCACTTGCGGTCCCGCCGGCTACATGCAATCGGTCAGGGAAATCCTGGGGCGAGGCGGCCATGACCCTGCCCGGTACCATCAGGAGAGTTTCGACATCAGCGCCGGCAGCGCTGAAGGGAGTGTCACGGCCGCTCGAGTTTCGCCTCGCAGTGCCGCAACCGGACTTCACCACGCATTTAGCGTTCGGCTCGCCCGCTCGGGAAAAACGTTCACGATGGGCGACAACGAGACTGTACTTGCTGCCGCCCGCAAAGCGGGCGTAGCTGTTCCGTCGTCTTGCGGACAAGGTCTTTGTGGAACCTGCAAAACCCTGGTGCTCGAAGGGAATGTCGAGATGCAACACAACGGCGGAATACGTCAACGCGAAGTCGATAAGGGGTTACGTCTGCTTTGTTGCAGCCGTCCGAAAACAGACCTGCTGTTAGATCTCTAGCCAACACACAATGCCGCTCAATTCATTCGATTCCGCCGCACGACGCAGTTACAAGATTAGCGACAAAGACTGGCGCCCCTTGCAAATTGGCAACGTGGATATTCCCGGTTATTTCTGGATTCCGCTGTCGGAGGACGAGGGAGGCGGATGGTCGAGCTATTGGATGAGAATCCAGCCTGGGGCGCGAGGGCCGATGCATCTGCACGATACGACCGAGATGATTTTCGTCGCCGACGGCGTGTTCACCGACAGTGATGGCGTCCACTTTCAACCGGGCCACGTGCTGACATACGCGGCAGGCTCCAGCCACGCGAGCTCATCGGAAAGTGGTTGTACCGTGTTGGTGGTCGCTCGAACGGCTTCAAGCTTGCTCGATTGATATGCCGCCGGCAGGCCGGGGCGCAGCGACGGGTTCTGGCGATGATGAAAGGCTCTTCTTGATGGTCCGGGTTAGACCGGACCATCGCACTTTAAAATGAGACCTCCATTTTAAAACCACAACCTCTGCTTCAAATCGACTTCTGAAACGGCGCGCCGGAATGCTCGCGCAGTTCATTAAAAACGATCTTCGGCCAGGCCTTCTTCGCAACATCGATTTCGGAAACATGCGAAGCGAGATACGTCGGTGCATTTGACGCGTCGAGTGCGATGCGAGCCGCATACGCGTCGGTGAAGCGGCGCAATTCGGCGGCATCGTCACACGTCACCCACCGCGACATGCGATACCGCGCCGGCATGATCCGCACGTCGACCTTGTATTCCGCCGACAACCGGTGCGACACCACCTCGAACTGAAGCTGCCCGACCGCGCCCAGAATGGTCGACCCGCCAAGCACAGGACGGAAGACCTGAATCGCACCTTCATCGCCGAGTTGCCGCAGCGCTTCACCCAGCTGCTTCGCCCGGATCGGATCGACCACTTCCACCGTCTGGAAAATTTCAGGCGCAAAGAACGGCAAACCAACGAACTGCAGCAGTTCACCCTCGGTCAATGTGTCACCGAGACTCAGGGTGCCATGATTCGGAATGCCGATGATATCGCCGGGGAACGCTTCGCTCACCGTCTCACGGCGTTGCGACAGGAACGTCACCACGTTATTCGCGCGGAAGGTCTTGGCAGTGCGCGTCACCTTCAGCGCCATGCCCCGCTCGAAGTGTCCCGAGCACACGCGAATGAACGCCACGCGGTCGCGGTGCGCCAGGTCCATGTTCGCCTGCACCTTGAACACCACGCCGGTGAAACGCGGCTCTTCCGGCAATACCGGACGTTGTACCGACATGCGCATGGACGGCGGCGGCGCGAGGTCGACAAGCGCGTCGAGAATTTCCTTCACGCCGAAGTTATTGATCGCCGATCCAAACAAAACCGGCGACTGCTCGCCTGCAAGAAACGCAGCACGATCAAACGCGGGCGTGGCGCCCGTGATCAAATCGATTTCTTCTTTCGCGCGCGTCCAGCTCGGTCCGAAGCGACGCTCGCCGTCGGCGTCGTCGAGCGCACGCACGGTTTCGACCGCGCCGCCGGCGGTATCCTGCCCGGCGCGAAATACTCGCACCTGATCGTGTGCGATGTCGTAGACACCCTGGAATTCCTTGCCCATGCCAATAGGCCAGGTGAAAGGCACAGCAGCCACCCCCAGGTGCTGTTCAATTTCATCGAGCAATTCGAGCGGTTGACGCACTTCACGGTCAAGCTTGTTGATGAACGTGAGAATGGGCGTGCGGCGGCTGCGGCAAACTTCAAGCAGCTTGAGCGTCTGCGCTTCAACGCCGTTGGCGCCGTCGATCACCATCACGGCGGCATCCACCGCTGTCAGCACACGGTAGGTATCTTCGGAGAAGTCTTCGTGTCCCGGCGTATCGAGCAGGTTGATCACGCAATCGCCGTATTCGAACTGCATGACCGAGCTCGCGACCGAAATGCCGCGCTGCTTTTCGATTTCCATCCAGTCCGACGTCGCATAGCGGCTGCTTTTACGCCCCTTCACGGTGCCTGCAATCTGGATCGCGCCCGAAAACAGCAGCAGTTTTTCGGTCAGCGTGGTCTTGCCCGCGTCAGGGTGGGAGATGACCGCGAAGGTGCGGCGCCGTTTGAGTTCGGAGAGTGACATCAGTACTGGAGAGAGCTGTGGGGATTGAGCATTCGGGCGGGGAACGGCCCGAAAAAGCCGCGTGGTGTGGATGATACACGAGGGGGGTCTGCTCGTGCCGGGGCGGCTCACCTGCGCAAACCGGACGAAACGAAAAAGCCCCGACTGATCGGGGCCCTTCTCGACAAGGCTAAAACTTAAAGCTTGATAAAAGCTTAGGGCTTCGGTGCCGACGACGGGATCGTCGTAGCTGCGGTTGCCGCATGCTTGTGATGCTTCTTATGGTGATGCTTCTTGGCCTTGTGCGTGCCGCTAGCCGGTGCTGCGGTGGCAGCCGTCGCGGCCGGAGCCGGGGCAGGAGCCGGAGTCGGTGCAGGTGCAGGTGCCGAAGCTTGTGCGAATGCGCCAGCGGAGAACAAAGCGACGAGCGTCGCGGCAACGAGTTGCTTTTTCATGGCAATGAGATCCTTGAGGTTGATGTCAACTACGCGGCGACGACGTCGCGTGTACCGGTTTAACGTCTCATCACGAAGTGTGTTGACATGAACTCAAAGAAAAACTGACCACGGCCATATAATTTTTTCGTGCAAAAGATTCCTTCGGTTGACGCACAAAACCCCACCCTGTACCCCATTTATGTCGCCACGTGAAATTCAGCGTTGCTGCATAACGCTATTTGACAATTGATGTGATCGCTCACTCAATCCGCGCGTCACGACGTTCAAACCGGCGAGCCTGAAGTGGCTTCGATTCCGCCGCGCCGACTAAGCACGAGTCAGTTTCGCTTCGCTTGCGGTGTCAGTACCACGCGCCCTTTTGTTCCCGCCGCCACAGCCTGGTACGCGGCTTGCGCGTCCTCAAGCGCGAAAGTTTGCGCAATGGCCGGCGCCTTGTAGCTGCCGTCTTCGAAGCCGGGACGCAACGCTTCCAGCATCTGCGCAGACGCGACCAGATCGCGTTTCAATGTATCGACGCCAATCAGGCGGCTCTCGTTGTGATAGAAATCCGCGAGATTGAAGGTGACCTCGCGACGATCCGACGCCGATATTTCCACCAGCCGTCCGCCCACCCTCAGCATGTGCAAGGCCGTTTCGAACATCGATCCGCCGACGGTATCGAATACGACCGCCGCGCCGCCGTTCGTCGCTTCACGAATGCGCGCGATGGAATCGGGGGCTTGCGAGTCCACCATGGCATCGACGTAGGGACTCGTCTTGCCTGCTCCGCGCGCCACGCCCACCACCTTCGCGCCAATACGTTTCGCGATCTGCGACGCCGCCCCGCCCACGCCACCCAGCCCGATGATCACGAGGCTCTCGCCGGCCTGCAACTGCGCCGCTTCCACCACGGCACACCACGCCGTGATGAAATTCACGCCAATCGCCGATGCCTCCTCGAACGTCAGATTCGCCGGCTTGCGACGCAGGCTCGCGACAGGCACGACAACCTGTTCAGCATGCGTGCCGTCGCAGGTGAAGCCCACATCGCCGCCAGAACCCCACACCTGGGCGCCCAGCCACTCGGCCGGACCGGCGATAACCACGCCCGAATAGTCGCGGCCGGGCGTACGCGGCAGCGTCGTCTGGCTCATGCGGCCTTCCACGTTCTTTACGTCGCTGGGATTGATCGACGCCGCGAAGACCTGGACGACGGCTTCATCCGCGGACGGCGCAGGCGTGGGCAGATCGCTGGTGACGAGGACCGATGGATCGCCGTGTTGGTTGAAGCGCAATGCTTTCATGATGGTTGCTCCGTTGTCATGTCCGCATTATTGCCGCGTCCGCCCGTGGCGAAAAGGCATCCGCCCGCAAGGAGCCGTTGCGTCAGGTGGAAAGATGGGCTGGAGATCAAGGTGCGCTTGCGCTCTCGATCGCAAGCGGCGAAGTGCTGCACGACCAGGCGCTCAAAGGCTGCGGCCTTGTATTCAAGGCGCTGCAGGACGTAGAAGATGATTTGCGCGTGGGCAGACTGATCGAGCGCCTTGCGCCCTGTCACTGCGATGAAATCGAGCTATATGCGGTGTTGGCGAATCGACGGCATGAGTCACCGCGAGTGCGGGTCTTACTGGATTTTTTTCTTGATTTTGTACAAGAGACGCCCGGCGAGAAAAGCTCTGCGTGAAGCGCTCGACCGCAAGGCTCGGCTGCAGGACAAGTGCGATTTACACTTCAGCCTGAGCGTTTTCTCAGAACATCAGCTGGACGCGAGGGGCATCCAGGGGTCGTTGCCGGTCGCCGGATACATAAGCGAAACCTGTTTGCTCACGCGAACGATTTCATGGATGTTATCCCTGAAATTCGGGCTCTTTTCGTAGCTGATAAAGCCAGCGTCCGCAACGGCGGACAAGGTCAGCAGCGCAAAAGCAATGCGCTCGACGATCATAAAGCGGCGGGACATTTCCAAAGTTCCTTGAGTCTTTCACTTTGGGAATTATAAGGGTTTTCACCTACTTTTCGCCAGCCTAAATTAGGCATCGGTGACGGAAAACGACACAGTCAGCCGCATTGCTTAGGAAAATATTGCCTCTTTTCATCACATGAAAAGCCGGCCTTGATTTCGTCGCTGTATTGTCATTGTCTTCGTTGCTGCATTGCCGTTGAACAGGATCAGGAAGGAGTATTTACCGCTTATGGCAGTCGAAGCCGGGCACAGCGCCATGGCGCAATTCCCGCCGGGGGGCTTGAAAACGGAGCGTGTCGTGCTGCGTCCGGCGACCAGTCAATACACCGGCGCACTGCTGATCTACCGGCTCGCTAATCGCGCGCACCTCGACCACTGGGAGCCGTTGCGCGAAGACGCTTTCTTCACCATGCAAGCCGCAAATGAACGCATGGCGTTAATGGAAACCGCGATGGCTGCCGGCACGGCGCTGCATCTGCTGATTTTCTCGAATGAACGGCGCCAGACGCTGATTGGCGACTGCCACTTCACGAACATCGTGCGGGGGCCGTTTCAGGCGTGCCATCTCGGTTATTCCATCGATCAGCATTACGAGGGACGCGGGCTGATGCGCGAGGCGCTTGCCGCGGCGCTGGGTTTTATCTTCGATGCCTACGGGCTACATCGCGTCATGGCGAGTTATCGGCCGGAGAACGATCGCAGCGCGCGTCTGCTGGCGCGGCTTGGATTCGAGCATGAAGGGCTGGCCAAGGCGTATCTCAAGATCGACGGGCAATGGGCGGATCACGTGCTGACCTCGCTGGTGAACCCGAAAGATTGAGCGGGGAAAGGCGGTAGAGCAAATCACCGCCGGATTATGCGTTTAGCCAGTTTTCAACCTTAACCCCAGGATAGTGCGCGAAGTCGCGTTCGTTGTTGGTAACCAGAGTTACGCCTAACGCACAGGCATGCGCCGCGATCAGCTTGTCGAGATGATCTTTTTTCCGTTCGCGTGTGGCTTCCCGGACAGGGCCGTAGGCGGTCGCTGCTGCAGCGTCGAACGGCATCACTCGAATGTCCTGTGTCAGCGCCGCAAGATTGCGCTTTTCGCGCTTTGGATTAGCTGAAACCGCCACGCCGTATTCGAGTTCGGCAAACGTGATAGCAGACATGACCACGTCGCCGAAATAACATTTTGCAAAACGACGAGCAACTTGCTCGGGTTGGTTCTTCATCAGATAAATGCAAATATTGGTGTCGAGCATATAAAGCGGCATTACAAATCCTCGCGGTCCGTCTGCTCGTGTTCATCACGACCGTCTACTGTGAAATCCGGCCCGAATTTCGCAAAGGTTTTCAGCACGCCCGCCAGAGATCGACGTATCGGCCGAATCCTCAATTCGTCACCGACACGTTCGATATCAACCTCCATGTCCATACGGTCGAAGGCTAGTTCTGCTGGAATGCGCACGGCCTGCGAATTTCCATTGCGGAAAACTTTGGTAGTGGGCATAACGGGCATCCTTGTGTGTACATTGGATGTACTATAGACGCAAAAGCCTTCAATGTAAATACACGTGTGTACAACATCTCCTCAGGTTTATACTTCCCCCGACACCCGCACCAGCACCTTGCCGAAATTACGGCCATCGATCATGTCGAGGAACGCCTGCGGCGCGTTCTCCAAGCCAATGGCGACATCTTCCAGATGCTTCACCTGACCCGCACGCAAAAAACCGCCGACATCGCGCAGGAAAGCGTCCCGGTAGTCAGGCAAAAACTCATAGTTGATATAACCGCGCACCGTCAGGCTGCGCGTAAGAATCGCGCGCATGGTCGCAGCGAGTCCATCGTCGGCATCCGCATTTTTACCCGACGTCTGCGCCATCAATCCGCAGACCGGAACGCGGCCGTACTGGTTGAGCAAAGGCAACACAACCTTCCACACCGCGCCGCCAATGTTCTCGAAATAGACGTCGATACCTTTGGGACACGCGTTCGCCAATTGATCTGCGAAGTCGGACGCGCGATGGTCAATGGCGGCATCGAAGCCAAGTTCGTCCACCACGTAAGCGCACTTCTTCGCACCGCCGGCAATGCCCACCACCCGCGCTCCGGCGATCCTGGCGAGCTGACCGACAAGTGAGCCCACGGGGCCGCTCGCCGCACCGACCACGACCGTCTCGCCTTGCTTCGGTTTACCGATCGCCGCCATGCCGGAATAAGCCGTAAAGCCCGGCATGCCGAGCACACCCAGATAAGCGCGCGTGGTAATACCGTCTGCGGAAAGCGGGCTCAGGTCGCGGGCGTTGGCCACCGTGTGGCTGACCCAACCCGCGTTCACGAGCACCTGGGCGCCGGCCGGCAGTGCTGTGTTGTTCGATTCGATTACCGTCGCCACGCTCTCGCCGGGCATCGGCTCACCGATCTGCGCGGGTTTCGCGTAGGAACGTGCGTCGTTCATGCGGCCACGCATGTACGGATCGAGCGACAGATAGTCGACGCGCAACAAGACCTGCCCTTCCCCAGGCACAGGCATGGGCACGTCTTCAAGGCGAAAATCAGAAAGCGCGGCGCGGCCGCCGGTGGGACGCGAGGCCAACACGATTTGTCGAGCGGTGGCTGAGGTCATGCGGTTTCTCCAGGATTCATCGTGGGGAAACTGAGCATATACGCGCTTGCGAAATCGCGCTTTGCCGCCCGGTCAGACGCGGGTGATTCGTTTGATTCGCTTAATTCGCTGACTCCGGCGACGCGATGAAGGCATCGATTTCCGCCGTATCCGGCGACGTCGCAGGCCCGTAGCGCGTCACGGCAACCGCCGCCGCGGCGTTCGCGCGACGCGCCGCCGTTCGTGCGTCGGCGCCGGTCGCAAGCGCGGCCAGGAACACGCCGGCGTGAGCATCGCCGGCACCGTTGCTGTCGACTGCTTTTACCGCGAAACCCGGCACATGGTCGCTTGTTTCACCCACGCGCAGATGACAACCCGATGCGCTATCGCGCACGATGGCAAGCGCCCCGGTTCTTAATCGCGCGATGATCGAGTCGAACGCGGCGTCGAAGTTATCGCTATTGGCGAAACGCAACGCTTCCACACGGTTGCTCGTCCAGATCGATACAACGGCCAGCATGCGCGCGAGCAACGTTGCGTCGATAGCATCGACAAGCGGTCCCGGATCGAAAGCCACGCGCGTTCCGGAAGGCAGATGTTCTAGCCAGTCGACAAGCACCGCCCCCTTCTCCGGAAGCATCAGGCTATACCCGCTTACATAGACAATGTCTTGCGCGTTCAGCGAGAGCGCGTCAAGCACGTGCCGCTCGAGCACACCTTCCGCGCCGATGTACGAGACGAACGTGCGCTCGGCCGAGGCATCGACAATGGCGACGCACAAACCGGTGTCCTGGTCCGCCACCTCCGGCCCCGCTATCTCCACGCCTTCCTGCGTCAACGTCTCGCGCACCATGTCGCCGAAACGCCCATGCCCATGACCGCCTGGATACACCACGCGCATGCCGCTGCGCCGTGCCGCCGCCATCACGTTGAAACCGCCGCCTACCTGGAAGCTTGCGTTGTGTGCGAGCGCATCGCCGCCGGGCAGGGGCAACGTATCGATCTGCATGACCAGGTCGACGATCACCTGCCCCGTATGAATCAATCTTGCAGGCTGCTGTGAGTCTCTTTGCGTCATGCTGTCTTCCAACGTTTAGCCGTACCGCGCGCGCCGCCCAATATTGCATACACGCCCGCTGCCGCGACGAACGTCACGATCCATCCAAGGCCATTGTGTCCCAGCCAGGAGTCCGCGAATATGCCGTGGATAGCACCCGTGGAGAGGAAGCAAAACCCGAGTACGATCGCCAGCGCCCACGCGCCGAATGCGCGCCATTCAATACCGCCCTTGTACCAGTACGCGCTGCGCGGGGAGACATCGAGCAAGTCGGCCGGGGAATATTCCTGGCGATGCATCAGATCCACCACGAAGATACCGACCCACGCCGTGATAGGCACCGCAAGCAGCGAAATGAAACCGATGAACGGACCGTAGAAGCTCCCGGCAATCAGCATGAAGTAGATCGAGCCCGTGAAAATCACCACGACGTCGACCACCACCGCCTGCACCCGCTTCACCTTCAGGCCAAGCGTGAGTGTCGTCAAACCAGCCGAATAGACGGACAGGTAGTTGGACAGCAACAAACCGCCGAACGCCGTGATCAGGTACGGAATAGCCATCCACGTGGGCAGCATTTCGCGGATCGCGGCGATCGGGTCCGTGGCCGACGCGAGATGATCGTTGCCAACGGAGAGCAGCGCCCCCAGGGTGACGAGAAGAATCAGCGGAATGCCCGCGCCAAACGCGGCGGATGCGACCAGCGCCGGACCCTTGACCGTAGGCGCCTGATAACGCGACATGTCGGCGCCTGCGTTGGCCCAGCCAATCCCCGTCCCCGCTGCGATCGTGCCAATGCCGATAATGACGGCGCTCAACGGCGCAGGCGCCGCGTTGAAAACAGCATGCCAGTCGATCTTCATCACGAGAAAACCGGCTACCAGCAGGTTGAGCACGCCGAAGACATAGGTGGACCATTTCTGGATCACGAGCAGCGTAGCGTGGCCGAGCCCCGACACTATCAACGTCAGCACCACGAACACGGCGATGAACACCAGCGTCAGGACCGGCGCATTCCTGGCTTCCGCGGGCGTGCCGAACACAATGGTGGCGAGCGACAGCAGCACGTACGCAGCCGTGGTCGTGTTGACGGTCTCCCAGCCGAGCCGCGACAACAGCGAGACGATGGTCGGCCCAATGTTGCCGCGCACGCCGAAGATCGCACGTGACAACGTGAGACTCGGCGCATGCCCACGCCGCCCGGCGATCGAGATCACGCCGACGATCGCGAACGATCCCGCCGCGCCAATCACCGCGACAAGCGCCGCCTGCCAGAACGCAAGATGCTGGAAAGCCACCAGCGTTGCGCCGAGCGGCAATCCGAGGATACTGATGTTGGCGGCGAACCAGACCCAGAAAAGCTGCAGCGGATGCCCATGACATTCGCCTTCCGGTACAGGTTCGATACCACGCGTCTCGACTCGGCGAGCGCTGTTTGACGTGCGTGACGAAGCCATCTGAGTCCGATCTCCAGATTAAAGGGTGCAGCAGGGTACTGCGGAAAATGCGTTAAGCGCGTCAGGAAGTTGCGGCGCGCAGTCCAAGCAAACGGTCGAGCAACGGCTCGAGATCGAGCGAATTCACGCGTCGGATGGTCTCGACGGGGCCGGCCGGCAGCGCGTCGTAACCCGCACACGCGCCGAGGATCGCGCCGAGCATGGCGGCGATCGTGTCGGTGTCCCCGCCCAGGCTTGCTGCAGCCCCCAGGGCGGCTTCAATCGAGCTGCCTCGACCATCCAGATCGAAAGCCAGCGCGAAGGTCGCCACGACCGATTCCTGCGATGCCACCGACGTACCGATCACGTCGTAGATCGTGTCCGCCACCTCGTGCCCGGCGCAGTTGCGCACCAGTTCGCGTGCATGGCGGATGCGCGGCGCAATGCGCCCGCCCGCGACCCAGAACCCGCGACTTTCGGCGGCCTCGGCCATGGCAATGCCGGCTTCCAGCGCTTCAATCAGGCTCGCGCCGTTCAATCCGGCCGATACCGCCGCCGCCACCGCCGCCGCGCTCGAAATCCCGAGCGTGGTGTTATGCGTCACGACACACGACTGCACGACGGCATCGATAAACACATCGCGGCGGCGCAGGTCGAATGCAATCCCGACCGGCGTCACCCGCATGGCCGCGCCGTTGGTCGTACCGAAACGGCCCGTGCGCAACGGGTCTTCACCGGCGGCAATGCGCTCGATTGCCTGTTTCGTCGAGGGTCCGAGCAAGTCGAGAGAACCCCGCGCCTTCATGGACGCCTCCCATTCGATCAACGCGTGCGCAAACGCCATTGGCTCGATCTTGCCGTGGCCATCGACGAGCAGATGCGCAACGAGGACCGCCTGTTCCGTGTCGTCGGTGATGGAGCCCGCCCGGAGACCCGGCGCGATTGGTTGATCCGGAAATGCGTTTTCCAGCTTGTCGATCCGTCCGAACTGCTCGACGATGCGCTCGCGGCTAAGTGACTGGGTCGGCATGCCGAACGCGTCGCCGAGTGCAAGACCGTAGAAGGCGCCGCGTGCGCGATCCGCCAGCGTGGGGTGATTCGAAAGCAAAGACGAAGACATCAGAATTCCAGGTGTAGTGCAAAAAAAGCCGGGTCCAGCAAGCTCACGACGTACTCGATAATCCGCTCCTCACGGTCCCGCGTGAGCCGCCGCGAACGCAGGAACGAGGTGCCGGCGCGCCGCTTGAGCAGGCGCGCATCGGCAGCTTCCAGGCCGACCACTTCGGCCCATTGCTCGCCGTGATGCGGCACCATGCCGTGCTCGATCAGCGTCCGGTTCAGCGAGCCGCCTACGAGCCCTTCCAGCGGCAACGCGGCAAGGTCGTCGCTGAACGGCAAGCGGCTGCGTTCAAGCGAAATGCATTGTGCTTCGGCGTCAGCGCCGATCACGCGCATCCGGTCGATCGCCACGAACGTCGTGCGCTCAAGCTTCAACTCTTGCGCAAGCGTCTCGTCTTCAACGAGCGCAATCTGCAGCAAACGGGTCTGCGCGTGACCACCCACTTTCTCTATGGCCGTGGTCCAGCCGAGCGTCCCGTCAATCGCCTTGCCGTTGAACGTCACAAACGAGCCAATACCACCCTTGCGCGTGATCAAGCCACCGCTGGTGAGCAGGTCGAGCCCCTTTCGAACCGTGTTACGGCTGACCGCAAAACGCTCGACCAGCTCGTTCTCGCTTTCCAGTTGCTGCCCGAACGGCAGACGGCCGGTGAGGATCTCCTGCTCGATCGTGGCGGCAACCATATGTGCCTTCGAGCGCCCGACCTCGGCGGTTTTTACTGCTCGTTTAACCATGCTGTGACTCCTGTGCCGATGAGAATTGGAAGGTCCAGTCTCTGCGAAAGCACAAGTATGCACATGTTTTGCGAAAAAGCGGCGCACGAAACCTCACTGAAAGCTTCGAGCGCCCGCACGGCCTCAATCCCGGTCGCTTGTTCCTTTTATGAACCTTTAAAAAGTACATGTAGGAACATGTACAGAATTTAAGGCGTCATATTGCTATGGTCAAGCGGGAATTGATGAGGGGAAACCCTTGGAGACGGGCCTACGGGCGAGCGTGTTGGTGAGGGAAGAGCCAATCACGAGTCTTCCCTTTTTCTCAGGACCGGGCTTTAGCGGGCGGGCGCCCCCTCTCACGCAAGTGTGCAACGCCCTCATGTATAGGGAAGGTATCTTGCGTTCCATCCCGAAACCGCAGCGACATCGTCTCGTCACGCTGGTCGCGTGCGCCCACCGTGATAAATACGGGGATCCGGTGTTCGCGTGCATCGACGATCTTTCGTTCAAGCCGTTCAGGCCTGTCGTCGAACACCGCCCTTAGTCCAGCGTCATCCAGCAGGTCCATCACGCGTTGTCCATAAGCCGCGCTGGCATCCGATACCGTTGCGACCGTCACCTGATCCGGCGCAAGCCACAGGGGCAGCCAACCTTCATGATGTTCAAGGAGCATGGCGATAAACCGTTCCATGCTGCCGAGGACCGCGTGATGAATCATCACCGGACGTACATGCTCGTTCGCGAACGAAACGAAGCTTGCATCAAGACGGTCCGGCAAGACGAAATCAAGCTGGATCGTCCCGCACTGCCAGCTACGGTCGCGGCTATCCGTGAGATGGAATTCAAGCTTCGGGCCATAGAAAGCCCCTTCCCCCGGACGTACATCGAACGTCAGGCCGGCGCAAGCCGCGGCCTTCGCTAGCGCATCTTCCGCGCGATCCCAGACGGCGTCATCGCCAGCTCGCTGCTCCGGACGCGTAGCCAGTTGTACGTGGAACGTCGAGAAACCAAGGTCGGCATAGACCACGCGAAGCAAGTCGCAAAACCGCCCTACCTCGGCTTCCACCTGATCTTCCGTGCAGAAGACATGAGCGTCGTCTTGCGTGAAAGCGCGCGTGCGTTTCAATCCCTCGAGCGATCCTGAAGGCTCGTCGCGATGGCACGCCCCAAACTCGCTGTAGCGGACCGGGAGGTCGCGATAAGAACGAATCCGCTGATTGAAAATCTGCACATGACACGGACAACTCATGGATTTCAGGCAATAGGGCTGGCTTTCATGAGCCTCGTCATGGGCTTCATCCTGCCTGCCGTTCACCGAGTACATGCCGGCCTGAAATTTATCCCAATGCCCGCTGCGCTCCCAAAGCGAACGCGCCAGCAATTGCGGCGTACGCACTTCGCGAAACCCCGCACCCCGCATTCGACGCCGGATGTAATCCTCCACCACGCGATAAAGCTCCCACCCGCGCGGATGCCAGAACACCATTCCAGGTCCTTCGTCCTGCTGATGAAACAGGTCCAGCTTGTTACCCAACTGCCGATGATCGATATTGTCCACAATGCTCTCCGTTAAATTCAAGGGCCTTGACGGACAGGGAGCGCCGTAAACACAGAAGGCCCCGTCCGTTTCCGGCGGGGCCTTCTGAAAAACGCACCTCGATACCTTATCGCGCACGGCCTCCAGACGACCCGCCTGAGAAGGTGGTCGTGGTGGTCGCGGTGGTGAGGGCGAAGAAATGTGAGTTCATGCAGCAAACAATAAAGGGCTTTAGGGCTCGCCGTCAATATCGATATTGAAAAACAGTGAATTGCCCAAGGGAAGCGAACCCGGACGTTTCAGTACTGCCATTCGCGCGAGCGTGCATCGCCTGGGTGACCCCGTGATATTTGCAGGGTACATTGTGCCAGGTGCTCCCAATATGCTGATTTTCGGATGATCGGCGGTGCGCCCAGAGATGCATTGAAGATCAACAATAAACCAGGAAGCGACCATGAACCGCCACGTCTTTGCATCCCTGCTCTTGGGACTGTTGTCTTCAGCCGCGATCGCGCAGGAGTCGCAGCAACTGTCGGCGGACGAACTTCGTGCGCGCATCACCGGCTCCACGATGGAGTTCAAGTCAAAAATCGATACTCCGGTTCGATGGACCAACAACCCGAACGGAACAACGCGGATACGCGTCACGCACGATCGGGGTAAAGGAATGAGCCACGATGGGTTGGCTCCCGGGACCTGGTCCCTCTCTACGGATGGCACTTACTGCTTAACGGAGAACTGGGACGTGGTGCACGGCGGTCCCCAGCATTGGTGCGCTCCGGTTATTGTCGGGTCTGATGGCAGCATGTCCCTTCGGCATGGGCAGGCCATGATAGAGATCCACCAATGAAGGTGCGTGACCCGAGACCCGCGGTCTGCCGCACAACACTCGACTCACACGGATAGCGGATCAGCCTACCGGGATCGCAGCCGTCGCGATCCGTGCAACTGTCTCAAGATGCCGGGAATCCGGCCGCTCTCCAATGATCGCAAGCCGCCAGTAAAGTGCCGAGACCGTGAAGTCGCCCGGCCTGGTCGATTAGCCGCCGAATGTCTTCACCGGCACCCAGCCGCCTTTTTCAACCTTGAACAGCGTGGTTTTCGGGTTCTTCAAATCGCCGAACTCGTTAAATTCGACCGTGCCCAGCACACCCTGGAAGGACAGCTTGGCAATTGCGGGGCCGAACACCTTCGGGTCGGTGGAGTCGGCCGCCTTGATGGCATTCACGATGACCCAGATGTCGTTATACGCAAACGGCGCAAAGCCGATTGGGTCAGTCCCGTACTTGCTACGGAAGCGTGAGAGGAACGCCTTGCCTTGCGGGAGTTGATCCAGCATGACGCCCTGCTCAAAGGCGTACATGCCTTCAGAAGCATCGCCGGCGCGGGAGATGAAATTCTTGTTGACATAGGTCGCCCCGGCCAGCAGCGCCCCCCGGTAGTCCAGCTGGCGGGCTTGCTTGACGACCAGCGCGCCTTCGCCACCCAGGCACGCGATAAACACAAGGTCCGCGTTCTGCGCACGGATATGGGTGAGGATCGCCTTGAAATCGGTGGCTTGGTCGTTGGTGTATTCGCGGTCTATGACCTCAGCGCCCTGTGCTTTGACGGCTGCTTCGAATTCGTCGGCAAGACCCGAGCCGTAGGCGGTACGATCATCGATGATGGCGATGCGCTTGGCGTGGAGCGTCTGAACCGAATACTCCGCCGCCGCACCGGCAACCGTGTTGTCGGTGCCGTAGGGGCGAAACATAAGCTTGAAACCCTGGTGAGTGATGCCCGGATTGGACGCCGCCGGAATGACCTGCGGAATCCCGCCTCGGTTGTACACCGGGGACGCCGCCAGCGTGGTGCCCGAATTGAAGTGCCCGACCACGGCCGAGACGTTCGCATCCACGAACCGTTGTGCGACTTGCACCGCCATCTTAGGATCAGCCTGGTCGTCCTGGGAATCGAGCGTGAGTTGCAACGGCTTGCCATTGACCACGATGTTGGCGGCATTGGCCTCATCGACAGCCAGACGTGCGCCCATTTCCAGATCCTTGCCGAAGTTCGCGGATGCACCCGTCAAAGGACCGGCGAAGCCGATCTGAACCGGGCTGTTTTGGGCGAGCACGGTGTTTGCGACCACTGCGAAGCCCAGCATTGTCAGAGCCCGCAGCGCCATTCGCAAAGCCGAGTCTAGTCTTGCCATTTTTTAACTCCTTTTCAGGTTGCGTGCGGGTGACACTGCGTTACATGACATGTGTTATCCAAGGGAATGTAGCACGGCCATTAACAAGCAAAAAAGATTGATAGCATCACTAAATTAAGCGTGTGTCGATCTGCCATTCGAACGGCGTGGAGCGGCGTGCAGAGGACCGTTTGTCCTGAGAGGTAATCCGAATTTTTAAGTGGATCGCCGGCGGAAGTGCGATATGCCTCATCCGGCATCTGGCCGGCCGGACTCGAACTGGATCGTTTCCATCACCTCTTGGCAGTGAGGGCGCCGAGATGTTGCTGCGTGAGCGAAGTCACGCTATGGAAATCAGTCTAGGGACGACAAAAATAGGTGGATAGCGATTTATATTTGCCCTCAGCAACAATAAAAATGATCACCCGCGGATTGAAACCCCTCCGGCTTCGCGTCAAGCCATCAAAGTATGCAATACGTCGTCGAGCGTGCTGACCAGGAGATCGGCGTGTTCCGATCCGAATACAAGCGGAGGACGAATTTTCAGGATATTCGCATGTTCGCCGGTGGTGCTGCACAACACCTGGCGCTCGCGCAACGCGTTGACAACACGCGACGCTTCACGCGTAGCGGGGGATTTACCTGATCGATCAAGAACAAGTTCCACGCCAATAAAAAAGCCCGCTCCGCGTACATCGCCAATCACGGCATGACGATGCTTCAGCTCGAGCAGTTTCGAGCGCAGATACGCACCGACCCGCTGCGCGTTGTCGACCAGTTGCTCGTCGCGCACGACATCGAGTACCGCAAGCCCCGCAGCCGCTGAAACCGGATTGCCGCCAAACGTATTGAAGTATCGCGATTCACGCCCGAAGCGTTCGAGCAATTCGGGCTTCGCCACGATGCCCGCCAACGGATGTCCGTTGCCCATCGGCTTGCCCATCGACACAATGTCCGGCAAGACGCCGTGGCGCATGAAACCCCACATTGCGTCGCCGGTGCGGCCCAGGCCAGCCTGCACTTCATCGGCGATAAAAATACCGCCCTCCTCGCGAACTGCCGCGACAGCGGGCTTGAGAAAACCAGCGGGATGCGTGTGGACGCCGTCGCTCGACAACACGGTATCGACGAGCAGCGCCGCCGGGCGGATGCCTGCCGCACGCATATCGGCGGCGGCATCGCGCACGGCCGCGGCAAGCGCCGCACCGATATCGCCAGGGGCATCGCGATAAGTATCCGGCGCACGCACCGTCCGCACGTTCGGGCCGCGTTGAACGTAGTGACCCAGCGACGGCGACGCCTGGGAAATCGCCACCGTGACACCGTGATAGGCGAAGTTCGTCACGATCAAACCCGTGCCGCCCGTGTAGTTGCACGCTATCCGATACGCGAGGTCGTTCGCCTCGCTGCCGGTACAGGTCCACATCGCATGGCCCGGCTCGCCCGGAAACGTGGCAAGCACGCGCTCGGTGTAATCGAGCACGGTTTCATGCAGATACCGCGTATGCGTATTGAGCGTCGATGCCTGCCGGCTGATCGCCTCGACCACCCGTGGGTGGCAATGCCCAACCGATGCCACGTTGTTATACGCATCGAGGTAACGTTTTCCGTCTGCGTCATACAGCCACACGCCGTCGCCGCGAACGAAGTGCACGGGTTCGTCGTAGAACAGCCGGTACGCGGGTCCAAGCAGACGGCGGCGGCGTTCGATCATCTGGGTCAAGGTGGACATAAGGTTCAACGCGTCAATGCGGCGGGTTGCGTGCAGGCACGGCGCAACGCGGCGAGCACGTCGTGGCGTGACGCGCGGTCACATTCGGAGAGGCGGTGCCACGACACCGCGTTGTTGCGCAAGATGTACTTCGCATTCTCCGGATAGAGCGCGGCCCGCCACCCGCTGATGGTCACGATCATCACGAGCCGCGCGACGATCAGATCGAACAGCACCTCTGTTTCGATCGCTTTCAGCGGCGACACCTCGTCATACGCGGAGACGAATTCAAGTACGTTGGTCAACAGCGCGCCGCCCGTGCCCAACTGATAACTGGCCGCGACTGCAACGTCGATGATCCTCGGTGCGCTGACCATGTCGCCGAAGTCGAGAATGCCGGTGATCTGTTCATGATTGCCGGGCGCGACCAGCACATTGTGGATGTTCAGGTCGTTATGAATGGCCTGTGGCGCAAGCGTTCCCAGGATAGGCAACGCATGCTCGCGAAAGCGATCCAGATGCCGCTCGGCAAGCGCTCGTTGCACGGGATCGTGAAGATGCACCGTCAATTCCGTCAAATCCTGCGCGTGCTGCAAATCCCACGGCAGCTTCACCGGTTGCGCCGGATAGACAAAGTCACGCAACGCCAGACCCAATCGCGCAAGCGTCGCGCCCAGACCGCGCACTTGCGCTGCGGACACGTCAGCTTCGGGCAGCGGCAAACCGGGCAGATAGCTGAACATGCGCACAATGCGCAGCGCCTGCGCCGGTTGCGCGTGAACATACATGCGGTCACCGTCGAGGGTCGGCACCACGCGCTGCACGGGCAACCCGGGCGCGACCCTCTCTATGTGCTCGAGCGCCTGCGCCTGAAAATCGGCGATGCTGATCTGCTCTGCCGGGTGCGAAAACTTGATGACGTATTCGCGGCCGTCATCGCGGCGAACATGGAAGTTCCGGTCACGCTCACCTGCCAGCGGCGTAACCGACGCGGTCATCCCGAACTGCCGGATAGCGATATCCTGTGCGACGGCCGCGTCGATGGCGGGAGAGGGTTGGCTCAGGACGTCGTGAATACTCATGGATGACAAGGGCTTCTTTTTAGTTCGGTGCGAGGTTCAGTGCGAGGTCAATAAAGCTTCATGCCGCCGATTCAAATCCCGCCAAGGCACTGGCGAGGTTGTTGCCCAGGGCATCGGAGAGATATCCGCCCTCCTGCACGATCACGGTCGGCAAGCCCAGGCTCGCAATTTCCGCCATGATTCGATGGAAGCCTTCGGTCGTGATTGCGAGGCCCTTGTACGGGTCCATCTCGTAGGCGTCGAGCCCGAGGGCGATCACGAGCGCGCCGGGCTCGAACGCCCGGATCTGCGCCAGCGTTTCGCGCAACACGTCGAGATAGGGGTCCACGCGCATGCCACGCGGCAACGGACAATTGATGTTGTGGCCGGCGCCGGCGCCAGAACCGGTTTCATGCGCGTAGCCCGTAAAAAACGGCGTCATATAGCGCGGATCGGCATGCAGCGATACCGTCAGGATATCTGATCGTTCGTAAAAAATCCCTTGCGTGCCGTTGCCGTGATGCACGTCGATATCGAGCACGGCCACACTGGCGTGTTGACGCCGCAGATGCTGCGCGGCAATCGCCGTGTTGTTCAGATAACAGAAGCCGTTCGCCCGCTCCACATACGCGTGATGGCCGGGTGGGCGGCACAGCGCATAGACTGCCCGCTCGCCCGCCATCACCAGCTCGGCGGCGTGCGTAGCGCAATGCGCCGCACCAGTCGCCGCTTCCCAGGTGGCGGGACCGACCGCGCACGCCATGTCTCCAAGATGGAAGCCGACCTGCCCCACGAGATGCTCGGGATACGTGCAGGGCTCGCCGGGGAACGGATGAATGTTGGGAACGACTTCATCGGGCGATGCGTCGTCGAGTTCGGACCAGCGGTCGAACACGGTTTCGAGAAAGTGCAAATAACGTGCGGAATGCACGGCGGCGCGCGGCGCGGCGCCGAAATCACCGGCGGGAACGACCACATGGCCGTCACGCTCCGCCGCATTGAGCAAGGTCGTTGCACGCTCCGGCTGCTCGTTGCTCCGGCGGATCTGCCCTCGCACCACGAAGAACTGCGGGTCGTGCCCGAGGTGACTTTCGCTGTAGATGACCTTCATCGACATTTCCCTTGGCTATGAGGAAAGACTCAGAAAAGACTCGACCGACGGCCAATAGGATCATGCTAATAAATATGATGCAACATATTTTAATCGGTGCGTTGAGGCTATTCGACCGCCGAACGCCTCTCAGTCGTCGAAGATCGTGAAGCTCTTGATACAGGCAAGCATGGCCTCGCCACCTTCCAGGATGTCTTCACGAATCGCGCGGCGGGCGCCGTCGCTGTCGCGGTCGCGCAGGGCCCGCAGAACGCTTTCGTGATGGCCGACGCGCGAGCGATCGGAGAATGCTTCGTACGATGCCGCAATCAACGGCGCCACCCGCACCCACAACTGGTCGATGAGTTCTTCGAGCGTCGGCATGCCGGCGGCCTTGGCCAGCCCGAGGTGAAAGCGCTGGTTATAAAGCAATGCGGTGACCAGGTCCCCGTCTTCAATGGCTTTCTTGTTCAGCTCCACGAGATTTTCGAGTTCAGCAAGCGCCGCCGGGCTGACTGCGCGTGCGGCGGCTGCCGCGGCAAGTCCTTCAAGTTCGACACGGATCGCACGGATCTCCAGATACCGTTCAACGGACAGGACGGGAACGCGGATATCGCGCGGCGAACGCAGCACCAGCGCGCCTTCGCTCGCCAACTGGAGAATGGCGTCGCGGGCAGGCGTAACGCTCGTACCCAGCTGCTCCGCCAGTTCGCGGATACGCAATCTGGCGTCCGGCTTGAAACGTCCTGTCGCTAGCGATTCACGCAACGTTCCATACACCGATGCCCCGAGATTGGAGCGCAGGACGTCTTCTATGGGATATTTCACAGGACTCCGGATTACATCTAAAGAATGTATATGATGCATTATATCATTCGACATTCGCATGTTCGCCCGGGTAATCCATAGAGGGCGTTCAATACCCGTGTCGAGGATCGATCTGGCCGGACGGTATTCGCCCCGCACAGACGTGCCGGTAGTTATCGAGTGTCTGGCGTGCAATGGTCGCGGGCGACGTGCGGCTCGCTATGTGCGGCGTCACCAGGATCTGCTGATGCCGCCAGAACGGATGCGTTTGCGGCAAGGGTTCAACGGCCGTGGTATCGAGCGTGGCGCCTGACAGATGACCGCTCGCCAGGGCATCGAGCAGATCGCGCTCGACCAGATGCGCGCCCCGCCCCACGTTGATCACATGCGCGCCCGGCGGCAGCTGCCTGAACGTTTCGCGTCCAAGAAAACCCGTGGTTTCTTCGGTCAGCGGCAACAGGCAGACGAGCGTATCCGTCCGGGCAAGGAAGTCTTCGAGTCCCGCCTTGCCATGAAAGTGCGTCACGCCAGGCAGCGGGTCCGTCTTCGGTTGCCTGCTCCAGCCCTGAACGCGGTAACCGATCGCAACCAGCGCACGCGCGACCGCCGTGCCCAGCCGGCCGAGTCCTGCAATCCCCACGCAATGCCCGCTCGGTGACTCTATTGCCTCTTCCTGCCACACGCCGGCGGCGCTGTGCGCGCAATACGCCGGGAACCGCCGTTGCCGGTTGATGACCGCCCAACACACATAAGCAGTCATGCCGGCCGTCATGTCGGGATCGACGATCCGGCACACGGGCTTCGGCGGCAACGTGCTGTCTTTCAGGATGTGATCGACACCTGCGCCAATCGATTGAATCAGCCGAAGATTCGGCATCGATGCCAGCAAGCCCTGCGGCGGCGCCCAGCACACGGCGAGCTCGATCTTGTCGCGTTCACCGAGTACGTCCGTTATCCGCACGTCGATGCCCGGTGCGATAGTCTCGAACGCAGGCATCAGGAAGCGCATGTCGATCACGCCGCTGACGAGAGCAACGCACGGCGGTTTCATCGGCCGCCCCCGGCAGTGTTTGTGTCAACGTTCACAGCAGCATTCACGTCGGCGGTCGGACGCCGTGCGATCAGCGACGAGAAATCCGGCACAGCCTCGATCAGCTTCTTCGTGTACTCGTCGCGCGGCGCGCGGATGATCTGTGCGGCAGTTCCGTACTCGACCATCACGCCCTTCTTCATCACCGCGATGTGATCGCACATCTGCGCGGCGACGCGCAAATCGTGCGTGATGAACAACATACTCAGGTTGAAACGCTCGCGGACCATGGCGAACAGTTCGAGCACTTGCGCCTGCACGGAGACATCGAGCGCGGACACGGGCTCATCGGCGATTAGCAGGTCCGGCCGCACCGCCAGTGCGCGGGCAATCCCGATCCGCTGCCGCTGCCCACCCGAAAACTCGTGCGGATACCGCTCGGCAGCCTCAGGTTGCAACCCGACGAGACTCAACAGTTCTTCTGCCCGCTTGTACGCCTCCTTCAGCGACACACCTTGAGCGAGCGGCCCGGACATGATCGATGCCCCGATCCTGTGACGCGGATTCAGCGACGCCTGCGGGTCCTGGAACACCATCTGGATACGCCCGCGCGTCTGCGTGCCCCGCTCGCCGCGCAGCGCCACGTTACGGCCGTTGAACAAGATGCGCCCGGAGTCAATCGGCTGCAAACCGGCGATACACCGCCCGACACTCGACTTTCCGGAACCGGATTCGCCGACCAGCCCGAGCGTTTCGCCGCGCCGGATCTTGAAGTTGATGTCGTGGACGGCATCGACGCGGCGAGCCTTGCTGAACAGGCCGCCACCGGTGCGATAGGTTTTCATCAGCGACTGCGCCTCGATCACGACCGGCGCATCCGCTGCACGCACGGACGCCGCCGCGTTGCCGTGCGGAATGGCCGCGATCAACTGACGCGTGTACGGATGGCTCGGCGCGCCCAGCACGTCCCGCGCCGGGCCGCTTTCAACGCTCCGGCCATGCTGCAGGACGAGGACGTCATCGGCAATCTTCGCCACCACGCCGAAATCGTGGGTGATGAACATCACCGCCATGCGCTTGCGCGTCTGCAGCTTGCGGATCAGGTCGAGAATCAGCGCCTGCGTGGTGGCGTCGAGCGCGGTCGTCGGTTCATCGGCGATCAGCAGCGCCGGCTCCAGGATCAGCGCCGCCGCAATCATCACGCGCTGGCGCTGGCCGCCCGAGAGGCGAAAAGGATAGGCGTCGGCGATCGATTCCGGCTCGGGCAGCTCAACGTCCCGCAACGCCGCGATCACTCTCTCCCGCTTTTGCGCCGACGACAGCCCCGGCAACAGCGACGCATGCGCGTCGAGCACTTCGGCAATCTGCTCGCCGACGCGCATGACGGGATTGAGCGCGGACATCGGATCCTGAAAAATCATGCCGATCCGGCTGCCGCGCAGCGCCCGCAAGCCCGCTTCGTTACGCAGCAGCAGGTCTTCGCCCTCGAACAGGATGGCGCCCGCAACCGGTTCAACATGCGGACGCGGCAGCAATCCCATCACGGCATTGGCGATCATGGACTTGCCGGAACCGCTTTCCCCGACAACGCACAGCGTCTTGCCTGCCTCGATCTTCAAATCGATCCCTTCCACGGCGAGCACCCGGTCCGCGCCTGCGGGGAGTTTGATCGCGAGACCGCGGATCTCCAGGACAGGTGTGCTCATGCGCGCCTCCTGCCGTCGATCCGCATGTTCAGGCCGTCGCTCAGCCCTTCGCCAATGAGGTTCAGCGCGAGCACGGTCAGCAGGATGGCGACGCCGGGAAACAGGCTGACCCACCACGCTTCGCGCAGCGACGTACGTCCCGCGCCGATCATGTAGCCCCAGCTCATGACGTTCGGATCCCCAAGGCCCATGAAGCTCAGGCTCGATTCAAGCAGGATGGCCGTGGCGACCATGAGCGAGCCCATCACGATGATCGGGGCGGCTGCGTTCGGCAGGATCTGCGTGAACATGATGCGCAGGTTCGACTCGCCGCCGAGCTTCGCCGCGTGCACGAAGTCGCGGTTGCGCAGCGTCAGGAACTCGCCGCGCACGAGTCGCGCTATCGGCGGCCAGGAAACCACGGCGATTGCGATCACGATCGACACCACCGACGGCTGGAAGATCGCGACCAGCACGATCGCCATCGCGAAACTGGGGACCGCCTGGAACAGTTCGGTGAAACGCATCAGCGCGTTGTCGACCCAGCCGCCGTAGAAACCAGCGAACGCGCCAATGCCCGTGCCGAACACGACGCCGGCCAGTGTCGATACCAGCCCGATCAGCAACGAAACACGCGCACCGTAGGCCAGGTCCGACCAGATATCGCGGCCCATCGTATCGGTGCCGAACCAGAAGCCGGGCGCGCCGAGCGGCGGCAGGAACGGCCGCTGCACCATGTCCCAGGGGCTGTACGGTGCGATCACCGGCGCGAGCGCGGCAAGCACGACGATCGTCACGAGGAAGACGAGGCCCGCAACCGCGCCCTTGTTGCGACCGAATTTGCGCCAGAAGGTCGTGTTCATTTCAGTTCGATCCGCGGATCGACCAGCGTGTAAAGCAGGTCGGTGACGACGTTGAAAGCCACGGCCAGCGCCGCAGTCACAAGGAAGGTGCCGAGCAGGAGGTTGTAATCGCGCTGCACGAGGGCGTCGAACATCAGGCGGCCTATGCCCGGCCACGCGAACACTGTTTCGATCAGCACTGCGCCGCCGACCATCGCGCCCGCCTGGATGCCGGCCAGCGTGATGACGGGCAGCAGCGCGTTACGCAGGATGTGCCGGCGCAGTATGCGGCCCGGCGTCAGGCCTTTCGCGCGCGCCGTCTTGATGAAGTCCATCTGCGCGACTTCGAGCATCGACGTGCGTGTCATGCGGGCATAGACGGCCATGTAGAACACGGCGAGCACGGTGGCCGGGAGCACCAGGTGTTTGACGATATCGATAAAGCGAGCCATGCCCGCATAACCGCTCCCCACCGTTTCGTATCCGAAGCCGGGCAGCCAGTCGAGCTTGACCGAGAACAGCAGCACCGCCATCAACGCGAGCCAGAAGAGCGGCGTCGCGTAGAAGATCATCGAAAACGTGGTGACGAGACTGTCCATCCACGTGCCCGCTTTCGCACTCGACCATGCCCCCAGCGTCACCCCGAAGGTGAGCGCCGCGACGAAGGCGGTCAGCGTGAGGATCAGCGTCGCGGGCAATCTCTCCGCGATCAGCGACGCGACCGGACGCTGCTGCCGGTACGACTCGCCGAGATCGAGCCGCGCTACATGACCGACATAGGTCAGCAATTGCACGGGCAGCGGCTTGTCGAGTCCGAAGCGCTCACGCAACTGAGCGACGAAAATTGGGTCGGATGCACCTGCCTCGCCCGCCATGACGGACGCCGGATCACCAGGCGCGGCGCGGATCAGCATGAAGTTGACCACGGCGATCACCAGCAGGATGCAGACAGCCTGAAAGACACGCCGCATCAGGTATTCGAGTCGTTTCATGGCGCTTCAGTGGTAACGGTCCGAGCGAAAATCACGCGATGGTGATGCGGGCAAGACTGTCGTTCAGGCCGATTGCGGAGTTGATGACGTTGTTCAGCTTGCGCCGGTACAACGTCGGAAACTGAAGTTCCAGCAGCCACGCGATAGGTACATCAGCGGTGATGATTTTCTGCACCTCGGCGTAGATCTGAGCGCGTTTCGCCGGATCGGCTTCGAGCGCACCCTGATCGAACAACGCGTCGACCTTGGGGTTGCTATAACCTTCGACGTTGTTCCAGGCGCTGCCTTTTTCGATCGACCTGGTCATGTAATTGCGGCTGATGCCCAGCGCCGCGTCGCCGTACTGATAGAGATACGTGAACGCGAGGTCGTAGTCCCAGTTGGCGACTTTCTGGTTCCAGCCGGCGACATCGGTGGCGACCAGTTCCACCTTGATGCCTGCCTGCGTCAGGTTCTGGCGCACGATTTCCGCATAACGCTGCCAGGTTTCACCATAGGGCAGCGGCAGCAAACGCAAGGTCTCGCCTTTGTAACCGGCATCGGCGAGGAGCTTCTTCGCCTGGGCAACGTCGTGCGGATACAGCGTGACCGCGTCCGTGTGATAGCGGACCGTCGATCCGAACGGACCTGTCGCGACCTTGCCGAACCCCTGCCAGGCGATGTTGCGCATCTGCTCGCGATCCAGTGCATGCATGATCGCCTGGCGCATCTTCACGTCCTTGAGCAGCGCGTTGCGGTTGTTCAGCCAAAGGAACGAATACGGCCCGAAGAATTCCCAGCCCTTGGTGCTGACTTCGACGTTCGGCAGCGCCTTCAGGCGCGCGATATCGAAGTATTCAACGGTGCCTCCCGGCAGCACGTCGATCTTGCCGGACTCGAAGGCGGCGGAGCGTGACGCGGCGTCGGGAATCACATGGAAATAGACGTTTTCCACCGACGCAAGCCCCGGTTCGTGATACTGCGCGAAACGCTGGAGCTGGATGAACGAGCCCCGTTGCCACTTCGTGAACTGGTAGGGACCGGTTCCAATCGGCGTGTTGTTGGCGGGATTATTGGCGTAGTCAGTGCCGTCGTAGATGTGCTGCGGGATCATCGGCATGGTGCCGACTTCGAACAGGTTCATGAACGGGCCGAACGGCTTCGGCAAGCGGAACTCGACGGTGTGGTCATCGAGCGCCTTGATGCTGGAAACATATTGCAGCGATGCACGCAGCCGCGCATGCGTCTTGCGCAGGAATTTATCGACGCTGAAGACGACGTCGTTTGCCGTGAACGGCTTGCCGTCATGCCACAACACACCCTTCTTCAGGGTGAACGTGTACACGGTCGAATCCGGGCTGACGGTCCAGGACGTGGCGAGATTGGGTAGTGGCTCGAGTTTCTCGTCGTAGCGCAACAGGCCTTCGTAGATGTTCCCCGAAATCAGTTGCGTCGGTCCATTCTGGACCAGACCGATCATCAGCCCCGGCGGCTCAGGCTGCACGGCAATGTTCAGCGTGCCATTGGAGGCTGCCGCAGCCCATGAGGAGACCTGCATTCCCGGTCCCAGCCAGGTGGCGGTGGCAGCGCCGGCTAATAGAAACTCGCGTCGATTCATGGCTGTAGGCCTGTAGAAAATGCGTTCGAGGCAGTACCGCACGTATCGGTGGATTAGTCCCGATAAGGCCGCACGGATGAGGGAGGCGCGAGGCGCCGAAGCAGTGCGCGCCACTCGCGCGCGTTCGGATCGGCGGCGCCGGGCAAGCGGTTCGAATCACCGCTCGAATATTGCCGCGCGGTCTTTTCGCAGACGGCTTCGCTGACAACACGCACGGGCTGTCCGGTCGACTGGATGGCGACCTGGACACGGCACGCGCGATCGAGATTCATCATCAGGATGAACGCCTCGGCAATCGTCGCGCCCACGGTCAGCAAGCCATGGTTGCGCAGGATCATCACTTTGTACTTGCCCAGGTCGGCGACCAGCCGCTCGCGTTCATCAAGATCGAGCGCGATGCCCTCGTACTCGTGATAGGCCACGCGATTGTGGAATTGCAGCGCCCATTGATTCACCGGTTGCAGGCCGGCATCCAGCGAGGCGACTGCAACACCGGCTACCGTGTGCGTATGCAGCACACACGCGGCATCCGGGCACGCCAGATGAATCGCGCTGTGGATGGTGAAACCGGCCGGATTGACGTCGTGGTCAGTAGGACTGAGCGGCAAGCCGTCGAAGCCGACCTTCACCAGCGACGATGCGGTGATTTCGTTGAACAACACGCCGTACGGGTTGATCAGAAACGCGTTGTGCTCGCCGGGAACGCGCGCCGAAATATGCGTATAGATGCCGTCGTCCATGCCGAAATACGCGACCAGCCGGTAACACGCCGCGAGATCCTCACGCGTTCGGCGTTCGGCGTCGCTCATGGCGACCTCAGCGACCGCGCCTTCGCCGCCGGCCTGGCTTTTCATCGACTCCATGTTCATCGAAGGGCTCCTAATCCGCACCTGGTTGGGCTTCGAACAGATCGCCAGGCTGCGCGCCTCGTTTGCCGCGATCCGATCCAATAAGATCATGGTAAAAAATATGATGCAACATGTTTCTTTTCGGGCCGAGAATCTCTGCGGTCGGCCGAGAGTCGTTCCAGGGAGCAGGGGCGGCGTGCGGAAGGAGATGATTGACCGCACGCGTGGCCTATCTTTACGGTGCGGTTGATGGAGCGGGAAAGCCGGTTGATTTCAGACTCGGGCAAGGCGCGATGCTGCCGCCGCCAAGGCCTTCTTCGCGGAGGTGATCGATCACACGAGCCAGGGGATGGCTCCCGAAATCATTACGCTGAACGGCTACGCCGGGTCTCGCCGCGCGGTTATTGAAGAACAGCAATCGCCCAAACGAAACGAACCCGGACGTGTGAAAAACACGTACCGGGTTCGCGATGGCTCATCCGTCGAGCCTGTCTGCTGCTACGTCTTGCTACCTATGCTGCCACCTCAGGCCAGCACTGTCACCGGCGCGAGCGCGGCCGGATCGCTGATGCTGGGCCGGCCATTTTCAACGTGGCCGGCAAGACGGCGTGAGAACGTGGGGTCGTCGTTGCTGGAGACGCTCAGGTCGTACCAGTGATGGCTCGCACCCAGAATCCACGACTCTTGAATGGACCCCAACGCCGGCACCGACACCGGACGCGGCTGTGCACCGTAGGCGTTATCGACCACAGACAAGCGTGCAACGCCGCGGCCCCGGTTCGTGAACGTCAGGACCACATTGCCGTTCGCAACATCGTATTGCGCCGCCACTTCGGGAACAGCCGGCGGGTTCGACACACTGCCGCTTCCCGGCGGCGTCAACGTGCCGGCAAACTCGCGCACGAATCCATTCGGACCATAGACCGTGAACGCATAGATGCCCGCCGTCACGTTGAGGTCGAAGCTGTCACGCAAGGTCTTGCCCGCTTCGACCGTATAGCCCCACGGACCGTCGGTACGGTTCGTGGAATAGACATAGAAGTGCGCGCCCTGCGACCCGGTGTTGGCGAAATGAAGCGTCAGCTGCTTGCTGCTCCCGTCAAGACTGCTTTGTACATACAACTCATAGGGCAGTGCACGAGCGAAGCGCGTGCCGGGTTCCTGCGGAATGATCGGGCCAGGCACGGCCGGCACCGTCGGCGCCGGTTGCGTGGCACATTGATTGTCCGCGATCGTCTTGTAGTTGCTGGTGTCGGGAAGCGGCGGCATTTGCGCATCGGGCGTGCGGAAATCGAAGGCCGTGGTCAGGTCGCCGCATACCGCGCGACGCCACGGGGTAATGTTCGGCTCCATCACCCCAAAGCGCGTTTCAATAAAACGAATCACCGACGTGTGATCGAACACTTGCGAGCAAACGAAACCGCCCTTGGTCCACGGCGAAACAACCGTCATGGGCACGCGCGGGCCAAGGCCGTACGGCAGGCCGTCGGCGGTATAGCTGCCGCCCCGTCCCGGATTGACGACCGTATGGAGTTCGCCTTCGGTGGTCACTGTCGACAAACCTTGCGCCCGCGACATGGGCGGCTGCGGCGGCACGAGGTGATCGAAGAAACCGTCGTTCTCGTCGTACATGATGAACAGCACCGTCTTGCTCCAGACTTCCGGGTTGGCTGTCAGCGCATCGAGGATCTGCGACGTGTATTCCGCCCCGTAAGCCGGCGTGTATTTCGGATGCTCCGAGTACGCGGCGGGCGGACACAACCACGATACCTGCGGCAAGTTGTTCGCCAGCACGTCGGCTTTCAGGTCGTCGATCGTGCGCACGGCGTTCGCGCGCAACTGCAGTGAAGAGCCTTGCGGCGCGTTGATGATGTTCGCGAAATTCTGCAGCACGTTGGTGCCGTAGTTGCCGTTTAGCGGGTCTGCACCGGTCAGGCCTTGCTGGTAGATCTGCCACGAGATACCGGCCGCTTCCAGACGTTCCGGATAGGTCGTCCACGAGAGCAACTGATATTGCGGCGGACCGTCGCCGTCCACATAGTCGTTGTTGTCGAGCAGCGGGCCGCCTTGCGTGCCGGTCGGATCGACCATGCCCGTCATCAGGTACGCGCGGTTCGGATGCGTCGGGCCGGGCAGCGAGCAGAAGTAGGAATCGCAGACGGTGAAGGCATCGGCAAGCGCGTAGTGAAACGGAATGTCGCGGCGCAGGTAATAACCCATCGTCATGTCCGTCTTGTACGCGGGCCACTGGTCATAACGGCCGTTGTTGATCGCGTAGTGCGTCGGGTACCACGAATGATCCAGATCGCCCACGCACTGCGCGCTGGTGGTCGCCGTATTCAGGTGGAACGGCAGCACCGGTTTCGTCGCATCTTCCTTCGACGGCTGGAACCATACCGGCTGGCCGCTCGGCAACGGGATCGGGAAGCGGTCGTTGTACCCGCGTACGCCGCGCATGTGGCCGAAGTAGTGATCGAACGACCGGTTCTCCTGCATGAACACGACAATGTGTTCAACGTCGTTAATCGATCCGGTGCGCCGTGAAGCCGGAATGGCGAGCGCCTTGCGAATGGACTCAGGGAACACCGTCAGCGCGGCGGCAGCGCCGGCTGTACTGGCAACAGTCTGCAGGAAACGGCGGCGGCTATTCAATGTCATTTTGATTCACCTCGTTGCGTCATGATAGATGCGGCAATGCCGTCCCGGTCGAAGAACTCGATCAGGATGGGGATCTGATTCACTGGAGAGCGTTGCTTTTCAGTCTGGCTTCCCGGCGTTATTTCTCAGCGTCACTCGGAAGCGTCAGGCGCGGAGTGAAGGACGGGCGTGACCTGCTGCGCATCCGCCGCGAGGCTGGCCTGCGCGGCCGCGATGGGACTGCTCGCGGCCTCGCCGTCGGCGGGCGCGGCCAGCACAATCGGCTCGACGGCGCTGGCCGGCAACGATGTATTGGCAGAAGCCTGGGTGGCACTGACGCTCGCCTGATCGTCTGGTCCGCAGGCGGCGAGCGCCAGCGTTGCTAGTGCCAATATCGCGGTTCGCCTCATGATGTCTCCGCTGGGTCCAAAGGTGCGCGCAAACGTTTTCGTTGCATCGCGGACGCTAGTCTGAAGACGCTTCAAGAAAGTTTCGTGAAATATCCGGTAAGCCTTGGTGAGATATTGCGAAGCACGAAAGTCTGTCGATTAGCTTACATCCTGCATATTGGGAGGTCAAAAACTAGTTGCATAGCGAATTACTTTCTTCTAAAGTATGTCCATGTTCGATCACTGCATTTACTTCAACACAACGGCACTTGCGCGAAGTCTCGAGCGCGAGTGGGCGAACGCGTACAAGGCATTTGGCCTGACTCCACCGCAGGGATTCATGCTGCGCGCGGTGCTGGCGAAGCCTGGCATCGTGCAAAGCGAGTTGGCCTCTGAACTCGCCATTTCACGATCCACTGCAACGCGAACGCTGGACGGTTTGCAGAAGTTGATGTTTATCGAACGCCGGCTTACCGCATCCGACGGACGTGAGACTGCGATTCATCCCACTGGGGAGGCGTTACGAATCAAGGACTCGTTGAACGCTGCAAGTGCCGCGGTCACCAAACGTTTGAAGGCTGAGATGGGTGAGGAACGTTTTGCGACCACAGTCGAAAGCGTGAAAGATGCACGCTCGAGCCTCGACTGATTTTTTTCCTTAATAGTTGTATAGCGAACTAATTGGAGATTGAAAATGCCGATTTTAAACGTGAAGGTAAGCATCAAAAAATCGCCCGAAGCTGTTGCGGCCATATCGGACATGTTGCTTGAACTGACCTCCGGGATCTTGGGCAAGAAGCGCGAGGTGACGGCTATCGCCATTCAGTTCATTGATCCGGATAGCTGGGTGATCGGTGGCCGGCTGCTAAGCGAGCAGCACAAATCAAGCTTCTATTTCGATATCAATATCACCGACGAAACGAATACGAAGGACGAGAAGGCGCGCTATATTGCGGCCGTTTATGAAGGCTTCGGCAAGATCCTGGGCGATCTGCATGAAGAGAGCTATATCCACGTTGAAGATGTCCGGGCGGCTTCGTATGGATACGGCGGACGCACGCAGGAGTACCGTTATCATCATTGAGCTTTTGCTGGCACCGGCGGACCGCTTGTCCCGCCGGCGCGAGCGAAGATCACCGATGCCCCGCGGACGTCGTCACATCGCCTTCCGAACCGTCTGCAAACGGGTGCGAACCCGGTTCGTAGAACAGCGCAAACAACTCCGATTGCGAGCCAATGCCGAGCTTCGAATAAATATGCTTCTTGTGCGCGCGGACCGTCTCGAACGAAATGGTCAGCTTCTCCGCAATCGCACGCGACGAGAATCCGCTCAGCGACAACATGGCGACTTCAATCTCACGCGCTGTCAATGCACCGCGCCCGCTCTTTTCAGTGAGCGCACCGAACCGCGCGGGCAGATCATGCTGCCCACTGTCCGCAGTCTCGGACGCCCCCGCCGCCACGCCGAAATTTTCATATCGCAAGCGCTGTTGCATCAATGCAAGCACCCATGGCGAGAACAACGTCAGCAACGCGACTTCCCGCTCGTCGTAACGGCGCATATTGCCGAGTGAAAATCCCATGGTGTGGTTGGCGTCTATCACGACATTGAAGTGCACTTCGTCGCCGACAATGTTTTTCCTGAAGTAGCGCTGGTAGTACTCGGTCATCTTGAAGTTGTCGGGCGCGACATCGGCAAGCGTGTAGAAACCCGAGACACGCTGCTCAAACGCTGCCAGATAAAACGGATCGAGCTGATAAAGCGCCGCCAGATAGTCCTGGAACAACAGGTCGGTCTTGCCGTCAGGCAACGCCTGTTCAGCGCAGACCAGCGGCGGTCCATTGCGGGCAAAACGCAGCGCGACCCAACTGTCGAAGCTGATATGCCGCTCGAGCACCCGCGTGAGGCGAGCCCAGAAATGCGGCCCGTCCAGTGCGTCGATGGCTGAACCGATCTCTCGATGAAACGCGAGATCATGCCATTGAAACTCCATCGTCTCCTCCGGTAAGGGTAACCCTGGTGGGTAATTCCTGGACAAAAATAATGCCTCGATAATAGTCCGGACGAAAACGCAGGCCACCGAATAATGGCACTGAAAGGTATCTGGAAGGAGACGGATTTAATGCATGCAGAACTCGCACAACTTGCGCTGATCGACGGTGATGTCGGGTACAACACGCGCAAGGTCATCGAAACAATCGGCCGCGCCGATGTTGCCGGGGGAACGAAGCTGATCGTGTTCCCCGAAGCAACGCTGTCCGGTTTCCCGACGCGCGAAAACATCCCGGACGTCGCGCAGCCGGTCGACGGCCCCGCGCTAACCGCCGTGCGCGAGGCAGCACGGCGCACCGGTATATCCGTCGCGGTGGGGCTGGCCGAACGCGAAGGCGCGCGGTTCTACAACACGACCGTACTCGTCGATGACAAGGGCGAGATTGCGCTGCGTTATAGGAAAACGCATCTGTGGGCGTCGGACGTGGGTGTATTCACGCCGGGCGACCGGTTCGAAACCTGCTTGTGGAACGGCCTCACGGTCGGACTGCTGATCTGCTACGACATCGAGTTCCCTGAGACCGCCCGTGCAGTCGCGGCGCTGGATGCCGACCTGCTGATCGTCACCAACGGCAACATGGATCCGTTCGGGCCGGTGCATCGGCGAGCCATTACCGCGCGCGCAATGGAGAACCAGATGTTCGCGCTCATGGTGAACCGCTGCGGCACGGGTGACGACAACCTCACCTTCCCCGGCGAATCCGCGCTGGTCGACCCCTGCGGTGAAATTGTTGCTGCGGCTGGTGCGCAAGAAACGGTGCTAGGCGTGGATATCGACTTCAAGCGGCTGGAGGCCAGCCGTGAGCACTATCGTTATTTGAACGACGCACGCGTGCCGCTCGGCCTCACACCGGTCGACAACGCAAACGGATCACGCGCGCTTGTGATCGAAGAACGCCGACGCCGTATCGACTGAAGTTTTCAGCAGTTCCGTAGCACATGAATCGTCCGGAGCCCGCGCTCCGGACGCGCCCGCCCACGCCTGTCGAAAGTCCCGGAGACATCATGCAAGACTCATCCGTAGCCACGCAGTCGCATCTGAAACGCACACTCGGCTTGCCGTCCGTATTGCTGTTCGGCCTCGCTTACATGGCGCCGCTGATCGTATATGGCACCTATGGCGTGCTCGCCAAGGCAAGCGATGACACCGCAGCCCTCGCTTATTTGCTGGCCCTCGTTGCTATCGCCTTCACGGCGCTGAGCTACGGCAAGCTTGCCAGGCTCTACCCGGTGGCCGGCTCCGCTTATACCTATACACGCAAGACCTTCAGTGCACACCTGGGTTTCCTGGTCGGCTGGGCGACGCTGCTCGACTATTTCTTCCTGCCCATGGTGATCTGGCTGATCGGCGCGGCTTATCTGAACGCCGCATTCCCGACCGTGCCCACCTGGATCTGGATCGTCGCGTTCATCGTGCTGACGAGCGCGCTGAATATCGTGGGGATTGAACTGGCCGCGCGCTTCAACATTGTGTTGATGGTCGTGCAACTGGCGATTGTCGGTTTGTTTGTCGCGTTGTGCTGGCACTACGCATCGGCTGCGGCAGGTCCCGGCGGTATCGCGTTGGCGGAACCGTTCTTCAAAGGACACGTGCCGTTCGCCTCGACCATGGCCGGCGCCGCCATTGCCGCGTATTCGTACCTTGGCTTCGATGCGGTCTCCACGCTCACCGAAGAGACCATCGACCCGAAGAAGAACATGCCGCGCGCCATCCTGTGGATCGCGTTGATAGGCGGAGCGATTTTTGTCGTGGCCGCTTACACGATGCAGCTTGCGCACCCGGGCGTGGAATTCAAGGACACCGATTCGGCCGCGTTCGAAGTCGCCAAGATGATTGGCGGCGATATCTTCGTGACGGTCTTTTTGGCTGGCCTGATCCTCGCGCAGTTTGCATCGGGCATCTCGGCACAAGCCAGCGTCGGGCGTCTGCTGTATGCCATGGGCCGCGATGAAATCCTGCCCAAGCGCGTGTTTGGCTTCATCCATCCGAAGTTCAAGACGCCGGCGATCAACATCGCGATTGCGGGCATTGTGGGTTTGATCGCACTGAAGCTGGACGTGGCTACATCAACGTCGTTCATCAACTTCGGCGCTTTCCTCGCCTTCACCGCGGTCAATCTTTGCGTGATCAGGATTTATTTCTCAGGCAATCATGGCGACAAGAAGATTGGCGTGATCGGCGGACTGCTGTTTCCGCTGATTGGTGCGGTCGCGGATGTCTGGCTGCTGGCGAGTCTTGAGAAGACCGCGCTTGTGTTAGGCGCCATCTGGTTCGTGATCGGGCTGGTGTACCTGTGCTGGATCACGCGTTTGTTCCGTCAGCCGCCGCCGGAAGTGGCGGTTTAAAGCGGGAGTCGATGTTCGCCGCAGCACATGCCAGTACGTGCTGCGGCTGACCTTAAACGGCTCCATGCATCAAAAACGATGCTGGATCCCTGCCGTCACGCCCGCCTGCGTATCGGCGGCGCCGACCAGATCACGCGACAGGCTGACCTTCTGATCGTGCTTCGCCATCGCATAACCGCCTGACACATAAAGCGTCGTGCGCTTGGACAACGAATAGTTGCCCCGCACCGAGAACAACGTCGGGTCTGCGTCGCTCGCGTCCTTGATGTCCTGGTGATACACCGCGCCAATCAACGAGAAAGCCGGGGTGAATTCATACGAGCCGCCCAGCCAGTAGGTATCGCTGCGCAGCGCGGCAGCGGCCGTGTTAAACGCCCGCCGATAATTCCGATAACCCGCCATCACCTTCGCCGCGCCAAAGTCATAGCTCGCGCCCGCATGGATGCCCTGGATGTAGTTCGTGGAATCCGCAGGCGTCACGCTATCGCCGGCGCCATTCTGGCGATCGAACGTTGCGACCGCAGCAAACGCACCACGCTCGTAGCCAAGCCCGAAGTCATATCTCGAACTTGACTTCACGCTGCCCGGTACGTTGCCAAAACCGTACATTGCACCGAACTTCACGCCGCTGTATTCACCGTCGTAACGCACGGCGTTCGCCGAGCGCGAGAACAGACCGTCCTTGCGCCCGCCGGTTGCGGTTGCGCTCGTCGCCCACGAATAGTTGGGCGCGTAACCCATGGGGTCGAACGGCAGCGTGTAGTCGTAGGTGGTGGTGAAGGTACGGCCAAGGATCACTTGCCCCCACTTTTTACTCTTCAGGCCCACGGTTGCACGGCGGTCGAACAAAGCGTTGGGACCGTCATCGAGCTGACCGTTCGCAATGTTGATACCGCTCTCCAACTGGAATATGGCCTTCAGTCCGCCACCGAGTTCTTCCGATCCCTTGAAGCCGAATCGCGACGTGTTTTTGCCGCCCGATACCAGGCGTGCCACCCCGCCGTCGTTACTCGCGTGATTCACATACTCGATGCCCGCGTCGACAATGCCGTAAAGCGTCACGCTCGACTGCGCGTGCGCCGCACCGCTCAGCGCGAATGCCGCCAGGGATGCTGCTCCAATACTGCTGCGTTTCATCTGTCTTCTCCGTGTTGTGGTTATGGTTTGTGATGCACGCACGGGGTCTCGCGCGGCCGTGAAAACCGCGCGAGTGTCATGCGTTCCTGGTGATGGACGGTTAGCTCGCCTGTGCGAACGCCCAGCAATCGTTGGCCGGGAATTCGACCCAGTGCTTGCCCGGGTTCCGCGGCGTATGGCCGAATGCGCGGAAGCGCAATTCGCCGCAATGGAAGAGGTATTCCCAGCGGTCGCCCAGATACATCGACGTGACAAGATTTGCCTGCAAACGGTTTTGACCGGGCCCGTCCGCTACCTGCACACGCTCGAGACGGATCACCGCCTGCGCGTTCTGGCCGGCCTGCAAGGTATCGCGAGCATGCGCATGCAACTGGAAACCATCACCGGCGAGCACCACATGCGAACCGCTGACCGATGCCACTTTTGCATCGATGCGATTGTTGCTGCCCATGAACTCCGCCGTATAAAGCGAGCGCGGCGAACCGTAGAGTTCGGCAGGCGTGCCTTCCTGTTCAATGCGTCCGTTGCGCAACAGCAGGATGCGGTCGGACATCGCCATTGCTTCGGTCTGGTCGTGCGTCACGCAAAGAGCCGACAGTCCCAGCGACACAATCAGTTCCCGCAGCCACGCACGTGCTTCTTCGCGCAACTTGGCGTCGAGGTTGGAGAGCGGTTCATCCAGCAGGATGACCGGCGGGTTGTAGACGAGCGCGCGTGCAATCGCCACGCGTTGCTGCTGACCACCGGATAGCTGATACGGAAAACGTTCAGCGAGATGACCGAGGCCGAGCTGATCGAGCGCGCTTTGCACGCGGCGTTTTCTCTCCGCTGCCGACACCTTGCGCAGTTTCAGCCCGTACCCCACGTTGTCCGCAACCGTGCGATGCGGCCACAGCGCATACGACTGGAACACCAGTCCAAGCGAACGCTGTTCGACCGGGCAATCGATCCGGGCGGCGCCGTCGAAGAAGACTTGTTTGTCGAGCGCAATGCGCCCTTCCGATGGTTGTTCAAGGCCCGCCACGGCACGCAGCAACGTGGTCTTGCCGCTGCCCGATGCACCGAGCAAACACACCACCTCGCCCGCGTTCAGCTCGAACGACACGCCCTTCAGGATCGGATTCGCGCCGTAGCTCAGGAACAGGTTGTCGACGATCAGCTTATCCATGAAGTTTCACTCCGAAGCGCAATGCCACGCCGAGCCCGGCGCCGACCATCGCAATGTTGATGACAGAAAGCGCCGCTACCTGGTCGACCGCGCCCGTCGCCCACAGCGACACGAGCAACGCGCCAATCACTTCAGTGCCGGGAGACAGCAGATAAACAGCCGTCGAATACTCGCGCTCGAAGATCATGAAGATCAGCAGCCACGCGGCAAGCAAACCGAAGCGTACGAGCGGCAGCGTAACGTCGAGACTCACGCGTGAACGCGTTGCACCGACACTGCGTCCGGCCTCTTCAAGTTCAGGTCCGACCTGCAGCAACGCGCTTTGAATCAGGCGCATGCCATACGCGAGCCATACGACCGTGTACGCAATCCAGATGCTCCACATGGAGTTCTTCAGCTCCTTGATGCCGGGCACGAAGAGGAAGATCCACAGGAACGCGAGACCGGCGAGCAGCCCCGGCACGGCGCGCGGCAGCAGCACGAGATAGTCGAGCAGCTTCGCACCCCAGTCGTTGCGCCGATGCCCCGCGAATGCAACGAGCGAATAGAAACCCACCGCAACCGCGCCGCCAATCACGCCAATGCCGAGCGTGTTGAGAATCGCGCGGACGAGGTTGTCCTGCTCGAAGAGTTCGGTGAAGTTGGCGAGCGTCAGCACTTCCGAGAGTGCAACACCCTCACCCCAGTTGGTGACGAACGAACGCAGCACGATGCCCGACAGCGGCACGAACACCGTGAGGAACAGCCACAGCACGACGATACCCAACGCAATCCAGCGCCATGCGCCCAGGGGCAGCACGGTCTGACGTCCCGCCTTGCCCTTGACCGTGACGAACTTGCTCGCGCTCTTGAGCAAGCGCCGTTGCAACAGCACGAGCGGGAAAGTGATCGCGACAATGCACATGGCGACCGCCGCCATCAGGTGATACGACGGCACACCGAGCTTGTTGGTGAGCTTGTAGAGGTACGTTGCGAGTACGAGGTGCCCTTCAGGATCGCCGAGAACCAGCGGCAGGCCGAACACTTCGAAACCCAGGAAAAACACCAGCACGCCGGCGAATAACAACGCAGGCATGGTCATTGGCAGGCTGACATCGAGTGCGACGCGAAACGGCCGTGCACCGGCCACGCGAGCGGCTTCTTCTACATCAGAGCCCAGGTTGCGAAGCGCCGCGGACGAATACAGATACACGTGCGGGACATGCGTGAGACCGACAATGATCGTGATTGCGAAGATCGAATAGATTGACCATGGCGCGTTCTCGAGGCCGGTCAACTGCTTGAACCAAACGGAATAGAAACCGACCGGTCCGGCCGCGACCACGTAGCCGAACGCGAGCACCATCGGCGAAACGAAGACGGGCGTGAGCAGCAGCGGTTCAAGCCAGCGGCGTCCGGGCAAGTCGGTACGCACCATCAGGAACGCGAGGATGCCGCCGAGCGGGATCGAGATGAACAGCATCCCGCCGGCGATGATGAACGAGTTCTTCAGCGCCGACCAGAAGTCGGGATCTTCGAAAATAAACCGGTAACCCGCAATGCCGAAGGTCCGGTTGGCATCGAAGAACGGTGCGTTCAGGAAACTCTGGATCACGATAAACGACAGCGGCAACAGCACCGCCACGGTCAGTACCGCTATCACGATCCAGCGGAAGGTCGCGCCGAGGCCGCGCCATCCGCCGTCGGGCAGGGTCGGCACTTTGCCGGCGCCGTTCGTCGCGAGGACGCCCGGCGCATCGTTCGAGCTTTGAGTCAGCATGCGTGTTTCCCTGCGCCTTGTGTGGCGCATGCGAGAAGTTGTCGGGGGGATCCGCCGGCTTAAGCCGACGAAGGGATTAGCGCTTGATGGCCTGCTGCCACTGCTTCAGGAATTCGAGGCGCTTGGACTGATCGAGATAAACCAGCAACCCTGCGCCGATCGGGATCGGCTTGAGGGAGTCGCCCAGTTGCTTGGTGAGCCCTGCCATGGAAGTTTCGCCATCCACGTCGGCACGAATGGAGAACAGGTTGGCCTGGTTCGCCAGCAGCGTCTGGCCGCGTTTGGACAACAGGTAGTCCACCCACAGCTTGGCCGCGTCGGGGTTCTTCGCCTTCTTCGAAATCGTCACGAGGCGGCTCACCACTTGCGTGTAATCCTTCGGATAGACATAGCCGATGGACGGATCCTTCTTCGCCTTCGCAAACGCGTACGAACCCAGAATGTTGTAGCCGATCAGGTTTTCGCCGGACGAGATACGTTCCATCATCGCGCCCGTGCTGGACTGCAACTTCGGATTCAGCGCGCCCATGGCTTCGACCAGTTGCCACGTGACCTGGGGATTCACGCGGACATCCTGCGTCAGGTAGTTGAAGCCGACACCCGACTTCTCGATGTCGTACGTGGTGACCTTGCCCCTGAATTTATCGGCGTGCGTGGTGAGCAGCTTGATCAGCTCGGCGCGCGTCTGCGGCACTTCGTTGGCGGGCAGTAGGCGCTTGTTGTAGACGATCGCCAGCGGCTCGTAGGTCGTGCCGTAGGCCTGCTTCTGGTACTGCGCCCATTGCGGCACGTGCGAGGCTTCAGGGGACTCGTAGCTTGCCATCAAACCGTCGTTCACAAGCTTGACCTGCAGGTCCATGGCCGAACTCCACAGCACGTCCGCACTCGTGCTGTTCGCGGCGTTCTCGCTGATGAAGCGGTTGTACAGCTCCGTGCTGTTCATGTCGTTGTATTCGACCTTGATGCCGTACATGGACTCGAAGTCCTTGATCAGCGGCCGCACGAGTGCCGTATCCGTGACCGAATAAATCAGCAGCTTGCCTTCCTTCTTCGCGCCGTCGATCACCGGCTGATAGCTCCCGGGATAACCCTCGGGTACCTGCGCATACGCCGCCTGCAACGCAAAAAATAACGCCAGGGCCGCCGGCAGGCGCAACGTGTGATTCAACTTCTTCATGTCTTCCTCCAAAAATATTTGTTGTATGTTTGTCATGTTCGAGTTGGCGCATAGTAAGTTACGGGTACTTTCAGCCTGCTTTCATTTCTTGTCGAAAATCGCCGATAACCCCTGTTTCGGCCTCATGGATTTCCCTGATTCCCCTCATGCGCGTACTCTTCGTCGAAGACAATCCCACCCTCGCCAAGTCGCTGACCGACGCGCTCGCGCAGGCCCGGTTCACTGTCGATTGCATGCACGACGGCGAGGCCGCCGACCACGTTTTGCGCACGCAGGACTACGCGCTCGTTATCCTTGATCTCGGCTTGCCCAAGCTCGACGGGCTCGAAGTGTTGCGACGCCTGCGGCAACGCCGTAACGCGGTGCCGGTGATGATCCTGACCGCGCACGGGTCGGTGGAGGATCGGGTGAAGGGTCTGGATCTCGGTGCCGACGACTACCTCGCCAAGCCGTTCGAACTGAGCGAACTCGAAGCGCGGGCCCGCGCGCTGATCCGGCGCAGCCACGGTCATGAGCAGACGAAAACCGCGTGCGGGCCGCTCGAATACGACAGCGTCGACCACAGCTTTCGTCTTGACGGAGAGCAGCTCGCACTGACGCCGCGCGAGCGCGCGGTGCTCGAAGTGCTGATCCTGCGCAACGGCCGGGCGATCAACAAGGAAACGCTGTCGGAGAAGATCTTCGGTATTGATGAATCCGTGAATCCGGATGCAATCGAGATCTACGTATACCGGCTGAGGAAGAAACTTGAACACAGCAGCGTTGCCATTGTTACGCTGCGCGGACTGGGGTACCTGCTGGAAGCGAAACAGGAACCTGCTGCGGCCGGCGTCTGATGAAGAAGCCCAATCTCCGGCGGCAAGTCGCGTTCTGGCTGCTGCTGCCGCTGCTCGCCCTGCTCGCGCTCGATGCGTGGCTGACCTATCAGCGCGCGATGAGCGCCGCGCACGTCGCGTTCGACCGCTCGCTCGAATACTCGCTGAAGTCGATTCGCGAAGGCACGCGCCTGGTCAATGGCACCGTGGAAGTAGACCTGCCGTATCTCGCGCTGGAAATGTTCGAATCGAACGCGGGGGGCAAGATCTATTACCTGATCCGCGAGGAAGGCGGTCGTGCGGTGACCGGCTATCCGGACTTGCCGATGCCGTCGCCACGCGCCGCACCCGAGTCTTATCAAACGAGTTTCTACGACGCCAGCGTTCGCGGTGAAGAGTTGCGCATGAGCGTGCTGCGCCTGCCGGTCCACGACGTACCGGGCGCCCAGACGCGCGTGGTGTGGATCATGGTCGGCGAAACAATCGAGCCGCGCCAGGCGCTTGCTCGCCAGATCCTGATAGGATCGCTGCTGCAGGAGTGCCTGCTCGTCGTGCTGGCGCTGGCAATCGTCTGGCTCGGCGTGGGACGCGGACTGAGGCCGCTGCACCTGCTCTCGGCCAAGGTCGCTGCACGCACGGAAGACGACCCCGCACCGCTCGATAAAGCGGGCCTGCCGAACGAAGTGGAGCCGCTGGTGGAGTCGATCAACCAGTACATCGGACGATTGCGGCGCATGCAGGAATCGCGGCGGCGCTTTTTCACCGACGCCGCGCATCAGTTGAAGACACCACTCGCCATCATCCAGGCCGAGTCGGAACTCGCCTTGCGCGAAACCTTGAATGAGCCCGCGCGTTTGCATCTGACACGCCTGAACGGCGCCGTCAGACAGGCAGCGAAAGGCGTGCAGCAACTGCTGTCGCTGTCCCGCCTCGACAACGACAGCAGCGAGATCGGCATGCTCGCGCCGCTGCGTCTCGACAAGCTCGCGCGCAGTGCGACGCTCGACTGGTCGCCCGTGGCACGGGCCCGCAATATCGATCTCGGTTTCGAGCATGAAGCGGATGTCGAAGTCATGGGGAACCGGGAATTGCTGGCGGAGTTGTGCGGAAATCTTATCGACAACGCAGTCCGTTACGCCGGCGACGGTTCCATCATCACCGTCCGCGTAGCACGAGTGGAAGAAGACCCGTTGCTGCAGGTTATCGACAATGGTCCGGGCATTGCGCCGCATGAGCGCGATGCAGTGTTCGAGCGTTTCTACCGGAGCCAGACGGAACAATACGTGGAAGGCAGCGGACTCGGACTCGCGATCGTGCGCGAGATCGCCCGGGTACATCATGCGCAGATCAGGCTTGGCGACGCGCCCGGCGGCGGGCTGGTGGTCAGCGTCCGGTTTGCATCGAATGTGCCTTGAAACAAGCATCATTGACTTCGGGAATATCACTTCAGCGAACGCAGGGTCTCCCGGCATGTCTCGACGAATTGCTCGACGAGCGCCGATCTTTCGCCATTGATCGCGACGCTGGCTACAACCGGAATGGCGATAACCGGTGACAGCGGCACCACGCGAAGCCCTTGCGCGCGAGCCGAGAGCGCCGCGACTTCATCGACTATGGTGATCAGCTTCGAGCGCGCCGCCAACGCAACCAGCGAGTGATAGGACTGCGCGGTGACGGCGACATCGAAGGTCACCGAGAGCTCCTCCAGACGCTTGGCGAGCAGCCTTCCCAGCGGGTCCGCAGGATCCGGCCCGGCAATCTCGCGGCCCTCCAGCGCACCGAGTTCAATGGACGGCGTGTCCGGCAGCATGGAGGGATGCCCCACGCAAACAAGCCGGCTGGAAGCCAGTTCGATCTCCCTGATGGCAGGGTGGGACACGCTGTGATACAGGATGCCAACGTCCGCCTCCATAAGCGCGATGCTGGCAACGGAGGTCGCCGAGTAATCTGAACGAATCGACACCTTCACGCCCGGATGCTTCGCTCGAAACGCCAGCGCGGCATCTGCCACCACGGTCTGGGCCAGTGCGGGCGCGGCGAGAATGCGTATGGACGAATCGCCGGTGCCGCCGCGCAGATTCTGCGCGAGCCGCTGAACGGCCTGAAGCTGTTCGTCGAGCCGCAGTATCTCGGGGAACAGCAACTGCGCCTCCCGGGTCGGTATCAGCTTGCCGCGAACCCGGTCGAAGAGCGGATAACCTAACTGGCGCTCCGCGCTTTGCAGGATTTGCGTGATTGCCGGCTGCGTGAGAGACAGCAGTGCGGCAGCCGCTTTAAGCGTTCCTGTGACGCGGATAGCGTTCACTACCTCTATATGCCTGAGCCGCATCGAATGGGGAGTCCGGTTGGATTCAATTTCGCAGCAGACCCGGGCGAGCGGCCGGCCGTCTGCTCATGCGTTGGTCAACACGCTCGCGCTCGCCGCGACGGGGTCCACCCGCTTGCGAAAGTAAAGGATACACAACAGCGCAAGCACCGCCGTGACCATGACGTAATAAGCGGGAATGAACTTGCTGCCGGTCGCGTTGGCGATCCACGTGCAGATCATCAGCGACAATCCGCCGAACACCGCAAAGGTCAGGTTGTGAACGATCGCGATGCTGGTCGTGCGGGTGTCGTGAGGAAAGAGTTCGGCCACGAACGCGGGCATCGCGCCTTGGAACACCATCACGCACGCGGTCAATCCGGTGACGCAGAACACGTACGTCGTAACCGTCGGCGACGCGACCATCAGGTGGAACGCGGGGATAGTCAGGATGGCCGTCAGCGAAGTGCCTGTCGCGATCAGCGGAAGGCGGCCGACGCGGTCCGAAAGAGCACCGAAGACCGGCGGCAAGACGATCTGCGCAACCGAATATCCGATGGCGCCCCACATGGAGTCCGCCGCGCTCATACCCAGCACTTTCTGTGCATATAGGGGGATGAACACACCGAGCAGATAATTTGTCGATGCCGCCAGCGAGTACAAACCGACCGCCGCCGTGATGCGCATCTTCGCGGTTGCAAAGGTGTTCCTGATCGGGTTGCGTTCGTGGCTGGCCGCTTTGAATTCAGGGGTTTCATCAACGCGGCGGCGGATCCAGTAACCAAACGGCACGATCGCAAGCCCGATCAGGAACGGTATGCGCCAACCCCACGACAACAAGGTGTCGGGCGTCATCAGCTTGTTCGTGCCGAGTCCCACGAGGCTTGCCAGACCGGTCGCAAGACCAATCCCGACCACCTGATAGCTGGCGAAATAGCCCTTCATGCGCGCGGGCGCATGTTCGGTCACGAAGGATACCGTCGACCCGAATTCACCGCCCGCCGAGAAGCCCTGCAAGATCTTGCCCAGGACCAGGATCAACGTACCGGCAACCCCGAACATGGCATAGGTCGGCGCGCACGCGATCACCAGGGTACCGGCACCCATGAGCCAGATCGTGAGCATCATGCCCGCCTTGCGACCGCGCTTGTCGCTATAGGCACCCAGCACCATCGCCCCCAGAGGCCGGATGAAATAGCTGACGCCGAAGGTCGCGGCGGCGGCCAGCATCGACGTATAGGCGTCGCCGGTCGGAAAGAAGGCTTTGGCAATAACCACCGCCAGAAAACCATACACAAACAGGTCGTAGAACTCGAGCATATTGCCGACCAGCGCCGACGCCAGGATGCGCCGGAACTTACTGCGCTGCGCGGGGGTTAGAACGTTATCGGTGAACATGGGCGTTTCCTTTTCCGATGCGTGAGTCGTTAGGCGTGAGGCATGAGCGGGCCACGTGACAGCGGACGCACTGACGATCTTTCAGGGGGTCAGCCGCGCTTCAGCGCCGGCCGGCGCATTCAGGTAATCAAATGCGGTGAGCGCGAAGATTTCGCCTAGCGCGCGCAGTTCATCGACATGCACGTATTCATCTGCCGCGCCCATGTTGTAGGAGGTCAAGCCGCATACGACCGTCGGTATGCCGTGCCGGCGATACAACCGCGCATCGGACGCACCCACGCGCATGTTGACGACCGGTTCGGTGCCAAGCTTCGCTGCACAATTGCGTTTGAGTGTTCGAATGACCTCGTGGTCGGGATCGGTCCAGCTCGGTTCGTATTCGCGGACAATCTCCAGCGAAACCCCAGGATGACGAGCGACGATCGCGTTTATCCTGGCTGTCATTTGAGCCACCGATACGCCGACGGGAAGCCGGATATCGGCCGTTGCGCTCGCGTGATCCGCAATCAGATTCGATAACCGGCCGCCGCTGATCGTGCCGAATGTAATGGTGGGACGGCGAAGAACATCGCTTTCACCCAAGCCCGAGATTGCCTCGGACACAGCGGCTGAACGCTCGATCGCGGCGAGCACTTCGGGTGCGGCGGCAACCGGATAGTCGCGTACGCTCTTGAGCTCCTGAATGGCATCCAGCAATTTTTCGATCGCGCTGTCGCCCTTGTGGACGTGTGCCGCGTGAGCCGACTTGCCGGTTGCATCGAGGCGCAGCCAGATCATTCCCTTTTCGCCGAATCGCAGCACATGGGGCGACCCGGTGTCGGCGCTGATCATCGCGTCGCCGGCTGCATGCGGGACATGATCGAGCAGATACCCGCTGCCCTCGGTGCCCATGCTTTCTTCGTCGCCGGCAAACGTCGCAACCACCTCGCCTGCAAATGCATCACGTAGTCCGGCAAGATGGCGCAATGCGAAGATGATGGCCGCGAGACCGCCCTTCATGTCGGACACCCCTAGCCCAAATAACTTTCCGTCGCGCTCCTCGCCGTTGAAATCAGCAGACCATTGCTTCGCGCTGACAAGGGGGAACGTGTCGAGGTGCCCGTTGAAAACGAGTCGTCGGCCCGGGGTGGCGCCGTGGACGCGGACCACGAGATTCATCACATGCGGGAGGGTGCCGTAGCGTTCGACGCTGACGTCGAAACCTTCGAACATCGCCTCGATCGTGTCTGCCATGGCGTGAGTGTTGCCCGGCGGATAGGCGCTGGGAACAGCCACCAGGGTGCGCGCGAGAGCAACGATCTCATGACTGGATTGTGCGACGGCTGCGCCATGCGCACTGCGCGTGTGAGCGATTTCAGCATCGCCCGCAATTGCCTCATCGGCTAGCATGTCTGGTCTCCAACTAGTTGAATGCGCGTGTTTCACCTGATGTGAAACGGCTGGCATTGACTAGATGGTCGGTAGCCGAATTAGCCCGGTCCAATCAGCCAAAATGGGTTGGGTATAAGTAAAACTTAAGCGGCGTGACGTGTGGATAAGCGAGCGATAGCCTCGCCGGAAAGATCAGGAGGCCGTTACAATGCTTTTGGCTGGTTCATTGGCCCGCACTGCAGCAAGGTTTAGCGAGGCCGCTTAGTCGGATCGGGGAATACCGGTACCGCGCACGCCCGGATCATCTTCAGAAAAACAGGCTGACCGGCACTGAGAGGATCTATGTTCAATGACATGTTCCGCGTAGTGATTGGACCGGATGGACGTCATTTCTATGTCCACACCGACAGCCTTCCCGTGGCGGTTCTTCTCGTCATTGCGTTGTTCCTGGCGATCGCGTTGGCCAGCACGCTCTGCTACTACATCACCCGCTTCATCCTGCTGAGAATCGTTGGCTACCTTGCACGCGGCGAGCGACGCAAGTGGCTGCGTGCCGCGGAGCACCGCAAGGTGTTTCATCGGCTGGCGCCGCTGGTGCCCGCTGCCATCATCTATATTTCAGCGCCTCTGCTAACCGGAGTCACGTTTCCGGTCATTTCCATGCTGGGTCGTCCGGTAGAGACGTTGTCGGCATGCTTCATGGTGGTGACTGTCCTGCGCGCCGCATTCGCGTTCCTGAGCAGCATTGAGGATCGCTATAGTCATTTTCATTTTGCAAGCCAGCGACCGATCAAAAGCTTTCTTCAGATAGCCGCTATTGTCCTGTACGTGCTTGCGCTGATTGCCGCAGTGTCACTGCTGCTGCATCGATCACCGGCCAATTTTCTCACTGGTGTAAGCGCGATGACCGCGCTGCTGATCATCATCTTCCGGGACTCGCTGCTTGGGTTTGTCGCCAGCATTCAACTGGCCGCTTACGACATGCTGCGCGTGGGCGACTGGATCGAGGTACCTGGATTCGTGGCGGACGGCACGGTCGTCGACATCGCGCTGAACACGATCAAGGTGCAGAATTTCGACAACTCCATTGTCATGCTGCCGAGCTATGTGTTGCTGACCAACAGCGTCAAGAACTGGCGCGGCATGATCGAATCCGGCGGCCGGCGGGTCAAGCATGCCATTCATCTGGACATTGAGAGCATCCGGTTTTGCGACGATGAACTGCTTGCCAAACTAAGGGCAAGCACCGCCTTTCGGGTTCCGTTCACCCTGCCCGACGACGCGCAACGCCTGACTAATCTCGGCATGTTTCGCCTGTATCTGGTGGAGTACTTTCGTCACTATCCGGGTATCCGAAGCGACATGCCGCTGGTGGTTCGCCAGTTGCAATCCACCAGCCAGGGTCTGCCGCTGGAAGTGTTCCTGTTCGTGAACGAAACAAGCTGGGAATTGTACGAACAGATCCAGTCGGATATGTTCGACCACGTCTATGGCATCTTGCCGCTGTTCGAATTGCGCGTCTGGCAAATGCGCTAGCGGCGTTGGGGTAAACGCAGTCGCGGCCCGGTTACCCTGTCAATCCCTCGACAATGCACACAACAACTGTAAAGGCGCCAATGCAGGCCGCCAGAGTGGCTGCTGCCTTCGCAAAAGGGTTCATGCCGGCCTCCAAATCTGTAAAGGGAAGCGCATTTTATATTGAAATGAAAGCTAAAAGAAATAATTGTATTAAATGAAAGATTAAGAAATCGGGCGTCGCCGATGGCGGCTTTGGTGAGGACAATTCGCGAAAAATCATTAAGTATCCTGATTACTTCGCGACAGGAAAAAAACGAGGCCGGCTTGCGGCCCTCTCAAATGGCCCCGTCGATTTGCCGCAAGCGCCCTGCCCTTAGTCAATCCAAACCTACAGCCCCCTTGCCTATCTTATTTTTAGGCGGTATCTTGGCGGGGTTCTAATCGCTAGCGCGGGAGAGACTGTCACGGCAACATGGTGACAGCGCCGACGGAGCAACCGCCCCGGAAACTCTCAGGCCCAAGGACCGCGTAGCAGGAACATCTGGAGAGCGGCGCTTTAATGCGCCCACCGACGGGGATGTCGTGCGTGCAACGCCACGACTGAAACTCTCAGGTAAACGGACAGATGGGGCATAGACGCCGGGAATCCCGGCGATGCCCAACTTTCATCTGGACCTTGTCATGTCACGAATCGCCATCATTGGCGCCGGTATCACCGGCGTCACGACCGCTTACGCCCTCGCTGAACGCGGCCACGACGTCACCGTTTTCGAGCGTCATCGATATGCGGCAATGGAAACATCGTTCGCCAACGGCGGCCAGCTTTCCGCCAGCAACGCCGAGGTCTGGAACAGCATGGCCACCGTGCTCAAGGGCTTGCGGTGGATGTTCACACGCGACGCACCGCTGCTGCTGAACCCGGCGCCCACCTGGCACAAGTATTCGTGGATGGGCGAGTTCCTGCGCCAGATCCCTAACTACCGGGCCAATACCGTCGAGACAGTGCGCCTCGCCATTGCCGCCCGCGAGCATCTGTTCGGGATTGCCGAGCGCGAGGGCATTGACTTCGACCTCGAGCAGCGCGGCATCCTGCATATGTACCAGCAGAAAAAGGACTTCGATACCGCCGCGAAAGTGAACCAGCTTTTGCAGTCGGGCGGCCTTGACCGGCGCGCGGTGACAAGCGACGAGATGCGCGCGATCGAACCCACGCTGCAAGGCGATTTCCACGGTGGATTTTTCACGCCGTCCGACTCGACCGGCGACATCCACAAGTTCACGCGCGGTCTGGCCGAAGCCTGCGAGCGGCGCGGCGTGCGCTTTCATTACGACACGCAGATTGCGGATATCGAGCAACGCGGCGACGGGCCGTTCGCCATGCGGGTGCTGCACGGCGGCAGCGCGGGTGACGAGCAACAACATGGCTTCGACCGCATCGTGGTGTGCGCGGGCGTGGCGAGCCGCCAGATAGCGTCAATGCTCGGCGATCACGTGAATATCTATCCGGTGAAGGGTTATTCGATCACCGTGTGCCTGGATGACGCCGCGAGTCGCGAGGGTGCGCCGCGGGTCAGTCTGCTCGACGACAGCGCGAAGATTGTCACGAGCCGGCTTGGTGCCGACCGCTTTCGCGTAGCGGGTACGGCTGAAATCAACGGCTTTAATCGCGATATTCGCTCGGACCGGATCGCACCGCTTGTCGACTGGACGCACCGCTATTTTCCGGATGTTGCAACATCGCGCGTGATTCCGTGGGCCGGCTTGCGGCCGATGCTGCCAAGCATGTTGCCGAAGGTCGGGAGCGGCAAGCGTCGAGGCGTGTTCTACAACACGGGGCATGGACACTTGGGATGGACGCTGTCGGCGGCGACGGCGCATAGCATTGCGGAGCGCATGTAGGGCGGTGGTTTTTCGCTCGCGCCCGGCATTCGCTTTTCCGTTCGGCCTGTCTTCTGGCGCGTCGATGTGATCCGCGCGTTGTTGCAAAGTCCCTGACCCAAAAGCCTTGAACGATACCGTCCGCGCGCTCGTCTCTTTGTTGAGATGGACGCGCGGAAAAGTGCGTTAGGTTTCGCGTTTGCCGTTAAAAAATCAGGAGGCAAACGGGATGCGCGTGGAACTGTTCAACTACGAACGTTACCGATACATGCTGTGTGGTCCGACTGATTTGTCGCCCCGTGAGCGCTACGAAACCGAGCTTGATGCACTCGCGGCAGGGGCGAAACTGTTTGCGGATCGGAACGAAAAGACATTGGGCGTCTCAACCTGAAGTCGTGACCCGGATTCGAACATTCATCAAAGAATCGATTCCGTGGCATCTATCGGGAATGTGGGCAGATAATCCGCGTGAAGTCGTGACGTGCTTATGTCGCTGCGTGCTCGACGGGTCGGTCGTGATTCTTCGAGCCGAACCCGCTTACATTGCGCATAGTGGCTTCGTTCCAATGCGCCACTACGATGACGCGGCGTATGAAAAGGACATTGCCGAACGCGCCAGCAGCTACGCGGCCCGGTCGAAAGCGCACCGGGACGATTTTAAAGCGTATAACCAGGCGATTGATGAGCGCGCCGCGCGAGCAGCGAGCGCGCTAAAACCATTCCGTCATATCGAAACAATGGCCGAAGCGGGCGCGCGAAACCGTGCCGCACGGGCTGCAAGTGGCGGGTTGGCGGTGTTTGCGTCGTCTGTCGGAGCGGTCGTTTCCGCTGTTGCGTCGTCGCTTCCATCGTTCAATGACGCGGCGGAGGACGAAGGCGTTCCAAACCTTGGCGACGTGACCGAGCTTCGCGCGGAGCACGCCGTTAAGCGATGCCGCGCCGTTTGAGTACGGGAAGAGCGCGGCCGGCGATGATGTATTTTCAATAGCGGCGCGCGGCGTCAGCGAGGCGCGAGAAGCAGGTTGTTTCGCGGAGTACGAAAGGACGATTGATTTCTGTAACGCTCTGGGACCGGCAAATAGGCGGCGCACGCGGTACAGCACTATGCAAGCAAAACGCCTTTGATCGATACCAACAATGTAGGGGTTATTAATGAATGCGGCTGATCTATCACGTTGTGTAATTGTTGATTTTTCGCCTGACGATGAATCAATCCCTGTGTATCAAGTGACCAGAGCGGAGGTCGAAAAGATCGTTGCGCACGCGCCGAAGTTTCCGGTTTTTTTCGATGAGACCGCTGCGAAAGGAGAACATGGATATTTGCTAGACGATGAATTTGCGCGGCGGATCGGTGTCGGCATTCTTAACGCACTGGCGCTGTCCTATCCAGAATTGAAGGCGATGATAACGGCGACGAACGCTCCTATTGCGCGTGTGTCAGCAGTCGGCAAGTTACCTGATTAGGTCAACAATTCGCACAGCGTCCCGCCAAGCGAGTGAAGCATCGGCCCGTATCTTGCGGGCCTTCCTTCGTCAGTGGCGGCGTGGCCGGGCTTATGCCGCATCGCTAGCGATATGGTCGTGCGGCATGCTTCCCACATCGGCGTGCCCACTCTTGCGCACTGCGTACCGTCATCAACACCCTGCGCGGCCCGGCGTAGTTCGGCCGGGCCTTCGCCTGTCTTTTGTAGCACGTAATAGTTCGTGCGGCCTATGTGATAGAGCGAGCGAAACTCACCGCGTAGCACTCGCCCGCAGCGGACGCTCGACCGGCGCGTCGAGCACAAGACGGCCGAACTCCTGCGCCGCCAGCGTGGGCTCACCCTTGCCCCATAGCAGCCTGAATTCCGCTTCCGGCAGGGGTGGCAAACCGTACTGCCCATCGACAACCACAATCCCCGGCTCCAGGTCGTCGCGTGTCAGCGGCGTGATCGCGAGCCCCGCCAGCACGGCGGCGCGGATACCCGACTGGCTCGACGATGTAAACGCAACGTGCCAGTCGACCGGCAGGCCATCAAGCGCCTCCAGCGCCACGCGTCGGTTCACACACGGCGCCGGAAAGAACGCGAGCGGCAACGGCGCTCCTGCACGCGCGTCGAACGATTCGGCCGCCGCCCAGACAAACCGCGTTCGCCGCAACACAATGCCCTCAGCACCCCGATCCGCTTCCCCGCACTCGCAGAGCACCACGGCAAGATCCAGTTCGTGCGCGGCGACCATTGCCTGCGAGTCGAGACTCATGCCCACGCTCACGTCCAGCCGCACATTCGGAAATGCGCGCGAAAATTGCGTCAGCAGAACGGGTAACCTTTCTCCCATGAAAATATCCGGCGCTCCAAAACGCACCACGCCGGAAGCCGGGGACGATTGAAAACGCTGGGTGACCGCGTCCATTGCATTGAGGATTTGCATGGCGTAGCGCAGGAAATCCTCGCCGTCCTCAGTCAGGGTCAGACTGCGCGTGGTCCGATATAAAAGCGGCCGGCCCACCTCCTCTTCAAGCCGCCGTATCTGGTGACTGATCGCGGACTGAGTCAGGTTCAGCCGTCGCGCCGCCCGGGTAAAACCACCGGCTTCCGTGACAGCAACAAACGCGCGCAGAAGTGCAAGATCGAGGTTCATGGTCGCAACTGGTCCAAATCAATGATGATGAAGCTTAATCAATGATAGTAAATTAAATCATTTCCGTCATAACGCAAGGCGGCCGAGAATAAATCTAACGACTTCTTCCGGTAGCCTGCCATGGATGTTTCACCTCGCGTTCCCAGCCAACTGGCCGTCACGCTGCTGCTGACCGCCGTGATCGCCGCGACCTACGGGTTCGGCGTCTACCTGTTTCCCGTTGTCCTGCCGCAGATGAAACAGGACATCGGCTTCAACTATGCGCAAGCCGGATACATCACGGCTGCACGGCAACTGGCCAATGTCGCCATGGCGTTGTTGTCCGGCTTCGTCGCCGCGCGTTTGGGCGCAGCCAGGGTGGTACTCGCGGCAACCGCGCTGTCGGCCATCGACCTCGCGAGTCTCGCGTTCGCCAATCACACATGGATGGTGAGCACCGCTCTCGTGACACTCAACGCGTGCGCCGCTGCGACCTGGGTGCCCATGATGGCGCTGATCGCACCGTTGATCGACCAGCGCCATCAGGCGAAAGCCATCGGGGTCATTGGCAGCGGCACGAACTACGGCGTCTTGCTGAACGGCTTGATGGTGCCCGCGTTGCTGGCGTCGTGGGGCTGGCGCTCGGTATGGCTCGTAACCGCTCTGCTGACCCTTGTGTTGAGCGCCGTGATCGCGCTTGTGTTCGCACGCCTTCCGCGTATGTCGAAAACGCAGTCGCCTACTCTATCAACGCACGAGGCTACGTACTCCCGCGAGCGACCGGGGCTCCGGCAGACGCTTGGCCGGCGATTCCTGCTCGTGTACGCCATTGCGTTGTCATGCGGTTTTTCCGGCGTGCCGTTCATCACCTACTTCTCGGCTTATGCGCACGACGACCTGCATCTGGGCCTCGACGTCACCGCACACGCATGGGCGCTCATAGGGCTGGTCGGTGTGGTGAGCGGACTGGTATTGGGCGTGATCGCCGATATGAATGGTAGTCCTGATAAAAACGGACGCACGCAAAGAGACGGCATGCGTACGGCTTTGGTCAGCGCCAGCACACTGCTTCTGTGCGCCTCCGTGATCGCAGCAATGCGTCCCGGCGCTTACGCACTGATGGTGGCAGCGATCGCGATAGGTTTTTCGTTCTTCCCGATCTTCGGCCTTCTGCACGCATATGTCGGCAAGACAAGCGCGCCGGCTCTCGCGGCAATGGTGTGCGGAATCTGCGAGGCGGCGTTCGGCGTGGGCGGCGGGTTGGGAAACGTGGTGGGCGGATTGTGCAAAACGGTATTCGGTTCGTTTCAGCCGGTGTACGGGTTGGCATCGGTGGCCTCCGTACTGCTTGTCGGTCTGACTTTCCTTATACCGAACACGCGGCGTGCTACGCCGGTTTGCAGAAGCGGTCTCGCCAATTTGCGCTAGCCGCATATCAGACGAGACCGCTCCCCCACAGAACTTAAAAGCTCAACCCCGCTCCTCGAACGCGCGGCGCAATGACAAGGCAATACCTTGCGCGGCGCGCTTCACTTCATCGAGCGCAGGAAAGGTCGGCGCGACGCGCAGATGCCGGTCGCGCGGATCAAGACCATGAGGGAACGCAGCGCCCGCCGGCGTCATTGCAATGCCCGCTTCGGCGGCCAGCGCGACCGTGCGTTTGGCAAGGCCGTCGGGCGTATAGAGGCTGATGAAATAACCCCCTTGCGGTACGGTCCACGACACCCCCGGCAGATCGGCAAGGATCTCGCTGAAGGTCGTTGTCATGGCGTCGAACTTGGGTCGCAACAGCGCACGGTGCCGCTCCATCAAGTCTTCCAATGTCTGCCTGTCGCGCAGCACCCGGACGTGGCGGAGTTGATTGAGCTTGTCCGGCCCGATGGTCCTGATAAACGAGCAACGCTGCCACCAGTCGACGTTACGCCGCGACGATGCAACGAACGCCAACGCGGCCCCCGCTATCGTGATCTTGGACAGCGACGCGAACATCAGCGCCCGGTCCGGATGACCCGCTTGCGCGCAAGCATCGATCATGTTCAGCGTGGTGTGCTTCTGCTCAGTCAGGTGATGGAACCGGTAGGCATCATCCCAGAAGAGACGAAAGTCGGAGGCGGCGGTTTCCATGGACGCGAGACGGCGGATGGTATCGGGCGAGTAGATCTCTCCTGTTGGATTGCTGTACAGCGGCACGCACCACATGCCCTTGATGGCCGGATCGGCAGCAACCTGCGCTTCGACAAAATCCATATCGGGACCACTGCCAGTCAGCGGCACCGGGATCATGCGCACACCAAGCGCCGCGCAGATCGAGAAATGGCGGTCGTATCCCGGCACGGGGCAAAGGAATGCGACGTCGCCCGCGTTGCGCCACGGCGTGCCGTCAGCCATGCCATGCAGGATGGCAAAAGCGATGGCGTCATGCATCAGCTCAAGGCTGGAATTGCCCGCCGCCACCACCTGTTCCGCGGCAACCCCAAGCAGATCGGCACCGAGCTCACGTGCCTCGGGCAGACCCAGGGCATGACCATAATTACGGCAATCAATGCCATCGCGCGACGTGAATTCGCCCGCCTTCAGCGCGTTGGCCAGTGCGTTCGAGCACAGGTCGAGTTGTTCTGAGGACGGCTTCCCGCGAGTCATATCGATTGCGAGTCCGAGCTTCCTGAAGTCATCGTAAGTCATCGACATCGTTTCTTTTCCGGCCATTCGCGTTGAGAGACGCCCAGTATGCAAGGCCGTCAGGATTCAGAAAAGCGAGTTATATTGAAGACTTCGTTCAGCTTTTCTGATACCGATGAAAACCTTCGATCTCGATGCGCTCTCCATGTTTGTCGCCGTCGCCGACACAGGCAGCTTCCTGCGCGGCGCCGCTCTCGTGCACCGCTCGCAATCCGCCGTGAGCATGCAGATCAAGTCGCTAGAGGTGTCTTTAGGGAAGCCCTTGTTTTCGCGCAAGCCGCGCAACATCACGCTGACCCAGGACGGCCATGTGCTGCTCGCCTACGCGCGGCGTTTGCTTGCCCTGCGCGACGAAGCCTGGGCCTCGATTGTTCGTCCGGACGTCAGGGGGCGGGTGGCGATCGGGGTACCGGACGACTACGCGTCGTCTCTCCTGCCCTCCGTGCTGAGAAAATTTTCTGCGACTTACCCGAAGGTCGAGATCCAGGTCATCGGCATGCCGAGCAACGCACTGGCGCCGCTTATCAAGGAAGGCAAGATCGATCTCGCCTGCATGACGCGAATGAAGGGATTGAGCGGCGACTTTATCCGCCTGGAACCCATGGTCTGGGCCGGTTACGCTGTCGGCAACGAAGTCTGGAAGGAACGTCCACTGCCCATTGCGGTCTTCGCGCCGGGCAGCGTCGCGCGGTCCAAGGCGATCCACGCACTCGAACGGGCGAAGATCAGCTATCGCACGTCTTACGAGAGCCCCAGCCTGCTGGGTCTTTTCAGCATGGTGGAAGCAGGGCTCGCAATCGCGCCGCTGTCACGGTGCAGCATCCCGGAACGGTTCGTCCAGCTTGGCAGCGCCGACGGCTTGCCGGCGTTGCCGGACCTGGAGATCGTGCTCGCGCGCAGCGCGGGATCGAACCGGCCGCCCTGTGATTTTCTGGCGGAACAGATCCTCACGGAGCTGCGACTCTGAGCCCGTGCGGACTAATGTGGTCAGACGGTCGAGCTATTGTGCACTGGCCGCTTCCGGCTTCATTCGACCCTTGCACGCAAACTCTTCAAAACCTTCAACAGGCAATGGCCGGCAAAAATAGAAACCCTGGTAGGCATGACAACCTGCGTCAGCCAGGAAGTCGCGTTGCTCTTCTGTCTCCACGCCTTCGGCAATCACGCCCAAACCAAGGCTCTGCGCCAGTGCCACGATCGTCCTCGCAATGGCCGCATCGTTTGGATCGATCAGCACGTCGCGCACGAATGACTGATCGATCTTCAACTGATCCAAAGGCAGCCGCTTCAGGTACGAAAGCGATGAATAGCCGATACCGAAATCGTCCAGCGAAAAGACCACGCCGCGCGCCTTCAGCGCGTACATTTTTGCAATGATGTCCTGCACGTTGTCCACCAGCACGCTCTCGGTCAGTTCCAGCTTGAGCCGGTTCGGGTTAGCGCCCGTTCGACGGATCACGTTCAACACCTTGGCCACGAAATCGGGCTCGCGGAACTGCTGCACGCTGACATTGACCGCGATCGTCAGGTGGGACATGTCCGGACGCATGGCCCACAACGCCAGTTGAACACACGCGGTTTCCAGCACCCAGTTGCCCAGCGCCAGGATCATCCCGGTCTCTTCCGCGAGGTGAATGAAGTCGGCGGGCGGCACGATGCCGCGCTCTGGATGCTGCCAACGCACGAGCGCTTCGGCCCCGATAACCCGGTTGCCGTCGAGCACCTGCGCCTGGTAATGCACCAGGAACTGATTACCCTCTATCGCCTTTCGCAAACCTGCTTCAAGCGCTGCCCGTTCCACTACCACGGTCTGCATGGCCGGGTCGAAGAAAGACAGTGCGTTGCGCCCCAGGTCTTTCGACTTGTACATGGCAAGGTCGGCCTGCTTCAGCAGTTCGTCCATGGATGTCTGATAGCCCCTGAACACCGTGGCGCCAATGCTGGCCGTGCTGCGGTAATCGACGTCCTCAAGCTGATACGACTCGCCGAGAACACTGAGGATCATTTCGCCCATCGCTTCGGTCTGGGCCGCCGCTTCCAGCCAGGTTTCATGGAGGCTTCCGAGCACCACCACGAATTCGTCGCCGCCTACCCGCGCCACGGTATCGCCGTCGCGTACGCTGGCGGCCAGACGCTGCGCCACTTGTTGCAGCAGCAGGTCGCCCTTGTCGTGACCCAGGGTGTCGTTGAGCGTCTTGAAGTGATCCAGGTCGATGAACAGCAATGCACCGCACGCCCCGCTTCGCGCGCTGACGGTAATGGCCTGCGTCAGGCGGTCAAGCAGCAAGGTGCGGTTGGGCAAACGCGTGAGGGCATCGAAGAAAGCCAGCTCCTTGATGCGTTCCTCCGCAATCTTGCGTGCGGTGATGTCGTGGTGCGTGCCCACATAGTGACTGACAACGCCGCCTTCGCCCGTCACCGCCGAGATCGTCAGCCATTTCGGATACACCTCGCCATTCTTGCGACGCCCCCAGATCTCGCCCTGCCAGCCGCCCACGCGATGGATCGTTTCCCACATGTCTCTGAAAAAAGCTTCGTCATGATGGTGCGAGCGGAGCATCCGCGGTGTCTGGCCCACGGCTTCCTCAGCGGTGTAGCCGGTGCACTCGGTGAACGCGGAGTTGACGCGCAGGATGGTGTTGTTGGCGTCGGTGACCATCATGGCTTCGAGCGAGTCGAAGGCGACCGCCGCAATACGCAATTCAGCCTCGACCTGCTTGCGGTCGGTGATGTCGCGCCCGCTGGTCCGGAAGCCCGCGAATACGCCCTTGGAGTCGGTGATGGGAATCCAGGAAACGGACAGCCAGACCAGCGAGCCGTCCTTGCGGACGCAGCGGAATTCGAGGTCATCGCCACGAGACCCCTTGAGCCCCCTCAGGAACTCAGGGGCGACGCGGGCCATGTCGTCCGGATAGATCAGCGTGCCGGCGAAGTCCTTCATGGCCATGCATTCGTCGACGGTGTAGCCGGTGTATTCCTCGACCGATGGATTGATCCAGCGTGGCTTGCCATCCGGTCCCCACCAGACCTCCCAGTTCACCGTGCAGTCGGCAATGGCGCGAAACTTCTCCTCGCTCTCGCGCAGCTCGCGGGTCATGTTGGAAGCCAGCCGCATCGCGCGGCCGCGGCCGGTCACCATCAACCAGGCGAGCAGCGCCAGCAGCAGGCTCAGGCCCGTGCCGGCGACGGCGATCAGCGCTTCGGCATTGCGGCCGAAGCGACCCTTGAAATCGTCCAGGGTGGTCATCGAGAGCGTCCAGTCGTGCCCTGCGACGACTAGGTACTCATTGGCTGAAATGAGGGGAGGCCGGTGCTGCTCCCCTGCATCAGGAGAACGGTAAAGCAAGGTCGCGGCGGACGGTTCCACGCCGTCGTAGATAGCCAACGCGAGGCCGGGCAGCGGGTCGCCGTAAAGACTGGCGATGACGTCGTGCATGCGAAACGACGCGTACACCCAGCCTGCAAGATGCGCCCGGCGTTCGGCAACGCTGTCGTGCGGCTGGCCCCGGTCGTAGATCGGCAGGTACATGACGAAAGCGGGTTTCGCGTCCGCCTCATGGTCCACGCCCAGCCGGACTTTCCCGGAGACCGCCACCATGCCGGAATCGCGCGCCTTCTCCATGGCCTGCCGCCGCACAGGGTCGGCCCAGGGATCCACGCCGAGCGGGGCGCGGTTGCTGGCAACAGACGGTTCGCGCTGGATGATCGGCGCGTAGTTCTCACGCAAGCCCCGCGGCTGGATGGTATAGCCGGTAAAACCCAACTGATGCATTGCGGCAATATGCGCGTCCCTGCGCGCCGCCGGTACCCACTCGATGACCCCGATAGTCTGGATGCCGGAAAAGTTGGCGTCGAGATTGAGCGCGCCGACGTAGTCGCGGAAGTTGTCGCGATCCATGTGGCCGGTGGCGGCGAAGAGACCTTGCACACCGCGCAGCATCTGCTCGTAAGTCGACATGCGCTGTTCGACGCGGCTGACCACGTCGCCCAGTGAAGAATTGAACTGGGAGAGCAATTCGTTGTGGGAAGCTTGCCGCTCATGATCCCAGACGATCCATGTGACGCCGAGGGCGGCGGACAAGATCAGCAAGGGCAGCAATACCAGGCGAGCCCAGGTCACGGGGGTGCCTGGAAATCGACCATGGATTCCGCCAGGTCGGGTTTGAAGTACTTCTCGAAAATACGCAGCACGGTTCCATCCGCGCGCATCTCGTTCACCAGCGCGCGCCACTTGTCCTGCTCGGCCGGCGAGAGCGCCTTCTTCGACATGATCAGGCCATGGGGGATGGCTGGATCATTGAACTCGATGATGGTCGTGACATCGCGGATCTTCTTTTCATCCAGCGCGGGGTAATCGAACGGCTCCATGATCATGCCCTGGATACGCTGGTGAATCAGCGCCTCATACAGCGGCTCCAGACCGCCCGCCTGGCTGACGCGATTTTCAGCCGCCAGAGTATCTACCAGGCGGTTGGCGGAGTCGCTGTAGCGGAAGCTGCGGATCACGCCCAGTTGAAACTTGTCGCTGCGCTCGAAATCGGCCAACTGACGCATGCCCGCGTCCTTGCGCACCAGCAAATAGTATTTGTTGCTGAAGTACCAGGCGAAGGAAGCGAAGCGGTTGCGCTCGGCGTTGGCAATGCCGGACAAGCTGAAGTCGAGCGCGCCGGATTCGATCAACTGCCAGATGCGCGCACGCGACATAAGGCTGACGCTGATCCGGCAGCCGCTGCGGCGAATCAGTTCGTCGGCGAAATCCTTGTCGATGCCTGTGTCGGTATCGGCGGAATAAAGCAGGCCGTGGTCATGCAGCGCAAGCGTAAAGGGACGTGAGCAATCAGGACCTGCCGCAACCGCACGGCCGGCACATAACATCACCAGTAGCAAGCCGCCCAGAGTGTGTCGGATCACAGCGTCGCCATGGTGGTGGAAGTAATTAGAAACAGCCCTCTTTTATTAACACCGGTCACGAGGGCTTGTTTAGTGATTTTGACACCTCAACAACGGGTTATGCAGGCAGACTTTTTGCAAGACGCCTTTTTGCCAGCCTGTTCTGCCTGTCGCTCGGAAAACGACAGGAAATTGCTTAATCGGGCAGTCCCGGCACATGACCGGTTTAGTAAAAAAATGGCAACGCCCGCGAATTAATGTTACCGGACGCTTATTAAAACTGCAACCGAGCGGAATCGTTTGCGAGTCATACCGTGGTGAACTTTTCTTACTCGACCGGCAGCGCAAGGCCTAGGCATCAGGCTTAGGCAGGCGAGGCAATATCCAACCCCAGGCGATAGCAGTTCCTGGTGACCCCTACTTCGCGCAAGTGACAGCTTTGTGTGCTTCGTGCGCGATGGTAATTTTAATTCCGCGCTCTATCAATCCTCCGATTAAACAGGTTGACTGGGGCAATATCAAAGCATATAGGTAAAGCCACTCAGGTAAAGGCACTTCTACCGGAATGGAATTAAACGTCCACCGATATGTTCTATCTATTGGATGACAGGGAACACAAAGCGATGCACAAAGTGCTATTGCAATACCAAAGCTTATTGCAATAGCACAAGACCCGCGATGCGCATGATTGCGCGGGAGCAGACGCGTGTTGTACCGGCTTTAGTTGCCGATCTTCAGCAACTCGACTTCGAACGTCAGCGTGCTGTTTGGAGGAATCGGGCCTACGCCGCGGTCACCGTATGCGGTTGCCGGCGGGCACACGAGCTTGGCCTTGCCGCCGACCTTCATCTTCTGAAGGCCTTGCGTCCAGCACGGGACCACCTGGCCGAGCGGGAACGATGCCGGCTGTCCGCGCTTGTACGAGGAGTCGAATTCAGTGCCGTTCGCGAGGGTGCCGCGATAGTTGACGGTCACGGTGTCGGCGGCAGTAGGCTGCGCCCCCGTGCCTTCCTTGATCTGCGTCACGGTGACACCGGAAGGAAGCGTTTCAGTCGCGCCCGTAGCGGCGTAAGCCGATGACGAAGCAATCAAGGCAAAAGTGAGCAGCAGCGATACTTTTTTCATAAAGCGTCCAGAGCGTCCCCAAAGCGGGGGGTTGTGAATAAAGTGCAATGTCAGTGAAGCCAAGCCAAATACCTTAGCACGGACAGGCGACGGTATGGCGGAACGTCGCTTCAAGACAGTTCATTACGGGCGCTCAGGGCTCATGGTGGCAAGCGTCTCTCGCACAGCACACGCTGCCAGGAACATGTTTGTCAGCGCTTTTTCAAACCGCAATCAGGGTTGACCCATAGATACCCGATTCATCAGATCCGGCTCCATGCCGCTTTGTCGTTCGTAGTTTGGATATTGCCGATTTTCGATAACGCTCAATTTTTTCGTCCTCCTATTATCGTTTGGACCCGTCGCGCATACAGCGCGCCTAGCCGCAGCACAGGAACGGCCGCCAACTTCCGGAGAGTCGAATGGAACGAGAATCGAACAACCGGCCTGACGAGCTGATCCAGGCTGGCGGCCAGATGCTGACCGCCAATATTGTGACCATGCCGGTATCCGGCGCGATTGTGATGTACATCATCAGCGTGCTGGCGCTGTTCAAATTGCGTCGCGCCGCTCCACGAATAGTGCTGTAACGGGTGCGATGCCGCTCAGGCGTTTTCGACCGCAAAGGCACAAGGCATCGAGCATTACCCCAGCCGATCATCACCATAACGAATATCGATTGTTGTTGATCTGGACTTTTCTCGTTCCTAAGATGGATTAACCGCACAAAGCGGTGAAGCGGAGACACGGAATATGGATGCGCATACAAAGCCCGAACGGGCAATCAAGACAGTAGAAGATGCGATTCGCCTGGTGGAGGCAAGCGGACTGACGCATATCAAAGTGGGTCTGTCCGATATCGATGGCATTCTGCGCGGAAAATATCTGCGCAAGGATAAATTCCTCGGGGCACTGCGTTCAGGATTCGCCTTCTGCAATGTCGTACTGGGCTGGGACGCGGACGACCAGATGTACGACAACACCAAATACACCGGCTGGCACACCGCCTATCCGGACGCCATGGTGCGGATCGTGCCGGAGACCTGCCGGCGCCTGCCGCTGGAACAGGGCAATGGCGAAGACATGCTGTTCTTCCTTGCAGAATTTGTTGGGGATGCCGAAGCAATTTGCCCTCGTGGTTTACTGCAACGCGTATTAAAGCGCGCAACCGATATGGGATTCGAGGCTTCCGCCGCACTTGAATATGAATTCTTCATGTTCGAGGAGACGCCGCATTCTGTGCGTGAAAAAAACTACCGCGACCTGAAGAACTGGACGCCGGGCAATTTTGGCTATTCAGTGCTGCGCAGCACGGTCGAAGGCGATTTCTACCGCCAATTGCTCGATATGTGCGAGCAGATGGACATGCCTATAGAGGGCCTGCATACAGAAACCGGTCCCGGCGTGCTGGAGGCTGCGCTCGCGGTGGATGGCGCGTCCGACATGGCCGACAAGGCCATATTGTTCAAGACCTTTACCAAGGCGCTGGCTCAGAAGAATAATCTGATGGCGACCTTCATGGCGAAATGGTCGCATGACCACCCCGGACAGAGCGGTCATATCCACTTGTCCTTGCGCGAGGCGAGCACCGGCAAGTCGGCGTTTTACGACGAAAGCCGTCCTTACAACATGAGCGCCAGGCAAGCCAGTTTCATGGCAGGCGTGCAACGCTACCTGCCCGAATTCATGTCGATGTTCGCGCAGACCGTCAATAGCTATTCGCGCCTGGTGCCGGGCTATTGGGCGCCGCTCGATGCAACCTGGGGCGTTGAGAATCGGACCACGGCCTTGCGCCTGATCCCGGGATCGGAAAAATCCCAGCGCGTTGAAGTCCGCATTGGTTCGGCCGACGCGAATCCGTACATTGCATTGGCAGCCGCGTTGGGCGCGGGCTTGCATGGCATTGAGCAGGGCCTCGATCCAGGGGAGATCGTCCAGGGCAACGCCTATACGCAGGAGTTTCCAGCTCATCTGAAATTGCCTTGCACCCTGTGGGAATCCGCACAGCGGCTGCGCCAGTCCCAAGCGGCGAAGACCTTGTTTGGCGAACCGTTTGTCGAGCATTTCGCCGCGACCCGCGAATGGGAAGAGCGGCAGTTCCGTCGGCATGTGACCGATTGGGAATTGGCCCGCTATTTCGAAATCATCTGAGTCCACACATCCAAGCCACCATGATGAAAGAAGAACTGATCACCATTAGTCCGATTGACGGCAGGGAATTCGTGCGCCGGCCTTATGCTGGCGAGTCGCAGATCGAACAGACGCTGCTGCGCGCGCAAACCGCGCAGAAGGCGTGGGCCGCACGGCCATTGTCGGAGCGGTTGGCGCTGGTTGGCCGTGCCGTCGAACACTTCGTTCAGAACAAGGCGACCATCGCCGACGCGATTACTCGCCAGATGGGACGCCCGCTGCGCTACACCGCCGGAGAAGTGGACGGCTTTGCCTCGCGGGCTCGCCATATGATGGCGATTGCGGAAGATGCACTGAAGCCCGTTCAGGTGGAACCGCAAGCCGGCTTTACGCGCTTTATTTCGCGTGAACCGGTTGGCGTGGTGCTCACCATCGCGCCGTGGAATTACCCCTTGCTGACGGCGGTCAACAGTATCGTCCCCGCTTTGCTGGCGGGTAATGCGGTAATTCTCAAGCACTCCGATCAAACACCGTTGTGCGCCGAACTCATCCATCAGGCCTTTGTCCAGGCCGAGCTGCCCGAGGGCGTGTTCCAGTATCTGCATGTGGATCATGAACGTGTGCGTCGATTGATACATGCGAACGAGATCGGTTTTGTCTGTTTCACCGGTTCGGTGGGTGGGGGCCGCATTGTCGAGGAAGCTGCGGCCGGGCGTTTTATCGGGGTTGGGCTGGAATTGGGCGGTAATGATCCGGCCTACGTGCGAAGCGATGCCAATCTCGATTACGCGGTAGAGACGCTGGTCGACGGCGCCTTCTTCAATTCGGGCCAGTCATGCTGCGGTATCCAGAGAATCTATGTGGCCCAGCCTCTGTACAAGGACTTTATCGAGCGTGCGGTAGCGCTGACGAATCAGTATGTATTGGGCAATCCGCTTGATGCTCAGACCACGCTTGGGCCGGTGGTCCGTACCGCGGCAGCCGACGGCGTGCGTGCGGTGATCGCCGAGGCACTGGCCAAGGGCGCTAAAAATCTGATCGATGAAAGCCGGTTCGAACTGTCGCGCGCCGGTACGCCTTATGTGGCGCCGGGCGTGTTCGTGGATGTCGATCACGGCATGACGCTGATGAACGATGAATGTTTCGGACCGGTGGTCGGCATCATGCCTGTGTCCGGAGATGAACAGGCAATCGAACTGATGAACGACAGCCCCTACGGCTTGACGGCCAGTGTATTTACGAGCGACGAAGAAGCGGCGCTATCGATCGGCGGGCGTGTCGAAACCGGTACCTTCTTCATGAACCGCTGCGACTATCTCGACCCCGCCCTCGCCTGGACCGGAGTGAAGAATACAGGCCGAGGTGCGACCTTGTCGGCAATTGGTTATGAGCACCTGACGCGACCCAAATCTTTTCATCTGAAAACCCGTCTCTGAACGGATCTTCAAAGGAATTTCGTATGTCACTTCCCTCCGCAAACTGGAATTACCCGACCGCAGTCAAGGTCGGCGCAGGTCGGATCAGCGAACTGCCGCAATGGTGTAAAAGCTTGGGGCTGCGCCGTCCGCTGCTCATCACCGACCCGGGTCTGGCGGCATTGCCGCTGATCGGCAGCGTGCTGGATCACTGCCGGTCCGCCGACCTTACGTGCGGCCTGTTTCACGACATCAAGGGCAACCCGACCGGCAAGAATGTCGACGACGGTGTGGCGATCTTCAAGGCCGGTGGCCACGACGGCGTGATCGCCTTCGGCGGCGGCTCGGCGCTCGACGCAGCCAAGGCCGTCGCGCTGATGGTTGGGCAGGATCGTCCGCTGTGGGACTTCGAAGATATTGGCGACAACTATCTGCGCGTCAATGTGGCCGGCATGGCGCCCGTGGTGGCGGTGCCGACCACGGCCGGGACCGGCTCGGAAGTCGGGCGCGCGTCGGTGATCACCGACGACCACGCCCATGTGAAACGCATCATCTTCCACGCGAAGATGTTGCCCGCGGTCGTGATCCTCGACCCTGAATTGACCGTGGGCCTGCCGGCAAAGCTGACAGCGGCGACCGGCATGGACGCGCTCTCGCATAACCTCGAAGCCTATTGTTCGCCGTTTTATCATCCGATGGCGACAGGCATTGCAGTCGAAGGTATTCGCCTGATCAAGCAGTTCCTGCCGCGTGCGGTGAGGGATGGCCAGGACCTCGATGCACGCCTGCAAATGCTGGTGGCGTCCAGCATGGGTGCGACCGCGTTTCAGCGCGGCCTGGGCGCAATGCATGCGCTGGCTCACCCCCTGGGCGCGCTGTATGACGCCCACCACGGCATGCTCAACGCCATCCTGATGCCGTATGTGCTCAAGGCCAATGAATCGGCTATCTCGGACCGGATCGAACTGTTGGCGCGCTACCTTGAACTGGCCCAGCCGTCGTTCACCTCCTTCCTCGACTGGGTCCTGATGATGCGCGACACACTGGGCATTCCGCATACGCTGGGTGAGATCGGCATCGATGCCCACGACGCGGCGAAGGTCGGCGACATGGCCGTGGCCGATGGATCGGCCGGGACCAACCCGATTCAGTTCAGCGCCCCCGAGTACAGCCGCCTTTTCGTGACGGCGGTAGAGGGCTTGTTGTAACACCCGTTGGAGTTGATGAGGGGATGGCGTGGCAAGGATCGGGATCGCCGGCTTTTTGCATGAGACGAATACCTTCGCCGCCAGCCGGGCGAGTTTTGCTACCTTCGTCGAGGCGGACGCGTGGCCGGGCTTGCTGGTTGGCGAGGAGATCTTCGGCGCGGTCTCGGGCGTCAATCTGGCAATAGACGGTTTTATACAGGCTGCCCGGCCGTCGCATCAACTGGTCCCGTTATTGTGGGCCTCGGCCAACCCGAGCGGTCCGGTGACGCAGGATGCATTCGAAGCGATTGCCTTCATGCTCGACCGCATGATCCGTGATGCGGGTCCGCTGGACGCGCTGTTTCTCGACCTCCACGGCGCGATGGTCAGTGAGCATCTGGAGGACGGTGAGGGGGAGTTGCTCAGGCGCCTGCGGCAACGAGCCGGCACCATGATGCCGATAGTCGCGGCGCTGGATTTCCACGCCAACATCACGCCGGCCATGATCGAACATGCTAGCGGGCTGCTGGCGTACCGCAGCTATCCGCATGTCGACATGGCGCAGACGGGACAGCGTGCATGTGTGTTGATGAACCGTTTGCTTGCCGGCGCAGGGTTGCACAAGGGCTATCGCCAGTTGCCTTTTCTGATTCCCATGCCTTGGCAAAGCACCTTGACCGAGCCGATGCATGGTTTGGTGGCGCTCGGTGAATCGCTGGCGTCGGAACAAGTTTTTTCGGTCGACTTCGTGCCGGGTTTTCCGCTTGCCGATATCCACGATAGCGGGCCAAGCGTGATTGCCTATGGCTCCGACCGGACTGCAGTCGAAGCAGCGGTCGAATCTTTGGCTCAGGCAGTTCTCGACAGGCAGGCCGATTTCGGCGGACGTCTTTATGCACCGGCCGAAGCGGTTGCGCATGCGCTTGAGCGGAGCCGACGACCCGGGAGCGGCACGATCATCCTCGCCGATACCCAGGACAATCCGGGCGGCGGCGGCGGTGGCGATACAACCGATATCCTGCACGAACTGCTGCGGCAAGAAGCGCAGCGGGTTTGCGCCGGCGTGTTGTGCGATGCCCGATTTGTCGAGGCGGCGATACACGCGGGTGTCGGCGCCGTCATCAATGTCCCGCTAGGCGGGGTTGGCGGCTTGGGTGCACGGCCGCTTCAAGGACCGTTCGAGGTGCTTGCGCTGGGGAACGGCCGGTTCACCGGCACAGGGCCGTTCTACCTTGGCTGCCAGATGGATCTTGGCGCTATGGCACGGGTGCGATGCGGTGGCCCGCTAGGCATCGAGATCGTGGTGTCGAGCCGCAAACAGCAGGCTGCCGATCAGGCGATGTTCCGCCATGTCGGCGCCAGTCCCGCCGATTACCGCATCCTGGTTCTAAAGAGCTCGGTACATTTCCGCGCCGACTTTGCGGCATTGGCAGACGAGATTCTGGTGGTGGCCGCGCCCGGTATCAATGTCGCGGATCTGCGCCAGTTGCGTTACGAGAAACTGAGGCCCGGCGTCACGCTGCTTTGAATCTAGCCCAACACGATGGAGGGCAACAGCCACGGCGCATTCGCCTCAATAATCGGCAGGAAACGATTTTTCAGCAGCTCCACGCTGTCCTGGGCGAGTCGCTGCGGCAGCAAACCAAGATCGTCCTGACGGGCGACCATGGTGAGTTCGCGGAAGAACTCCTCGGCGGGAATCGGCAACAGGCGAAACGCCTCGGAAAATTTCTTGTCCGGTGTGAGTCCCGACTGCAGCAGGCACAACGGCGTAGTAATGGTCCAGCCGGCATTGGCCATCACCAGGGACATGATTGCGAACGTATTGTCGAGCTGCAGGCGTAGCGGTGGTTGAATCCCCCATTTCTCCAGCTGGGTTTCAATACTGCGGCCAATGACGGTTGTATTGCTATAGCGAATGAAGTCGCCTCTGACCAGGAGGTTTCGTAAAGAGGGAACGGGTCCTTTGAAATCCCCGGGCAAAACCAGCACAAAGGGTTCGCGCAAGATGCGCTGGCGGTAGAGCAAGGGGTTCTTTAACACGACGTCATCGGAGATGATGATGTCCACCCGCCTGGACAGCAATGCTTCGGCATGCTGATGTGATTGACCGGTCACCATGGACCAGTTGGCGGTGCGCTGCCGTATTGCTGTCAACAAGTCGGCGCCAATGCTGGTGGCCATGGAATCGACCAATGCAATGCGAATATGTTTGAGCGGTTCGCCGTGAGGTTTGCAGAACTCCTGGCTCAAATGCCTGGCGTCATCCAGCAACGTACAGGCCCGGTTGTAAAACTGGCGCCCCACGGGAGTCAGCATGGGGGGCCGCTGCGAACGATCCAGTAATTGCAGTTTAAGTGCTTGTTCCAGGTTCGACAGCGTTTGGGAAACTGAGGATTGCGTGATGTTGAGTCGTTGACCGGCCGCTGTCATGCCGCCGGATTCGACGACGAGCACGAAGACTTCAAGCGCCTTCAGATCGAAATAAATGCCATTTTGCATAAGACCGGCTGATTAGCCGCGGCGGAAATTGGCTGGGGAGCGGATTGATTTTGTCACATCTCGGCGTAGTGTAACCGCTGTCAGCAGTGGTGTAAAAAGCGACGATCAACCGGATAAATGCGCATATGACTGTGTTGTCTGCTGCCTCAGCGCCTAATCCGGCTTATGGACCGTCTATTTCACGTGCCATGGCGCCGTACCTCCCAAACGGCTTGTGCGTGAACACCCGGGTCGCGAGCGATGCCGACGAGCAGGCGAGAAACCTCTCGGGCTGGCGGCAAACTTACGATCAACTGACACCCGGTGTTTTCTCCGGCAGCGTGAGCGAGTTATGCCTGGAGCATATGACGGTATTTTGTGAAACGACCAGTCATGCGCTGCGTCAAACCTGCGAGGTTGGTTCGGATTCCTGCTGGTTTGGCATTCCATTGAAAAACGACGGCCCGGGCTTGATCGACGGCCACTTGATAGCGGATGACGCGCTGGCAGTCATGCGGGGCCGGGACGAATTCGAGCTGGTGACGGCCAGCGGATATCGGATCCTGGGTGTAGTGATTGAAGATGCCGAGTTGCGCACCTACGCCCGCGAGGTCGAACGGATCGATTTCTCGGACGAGGTGCTGAGCCGGCAGATCCTGAATGTCGGCGCATCGCGCAAGGTCAGTTTGTGCGACGGGTTGTCGATGCTTTTGCTTACCGCACAGGCAGGTCCCCAACCGCTTTCAGCCGTTGCAAGCAGCAACGTACAGTCGTGTGTCCCGGCCATGTTGTTCGATCTGGGCGTCTCGTTGCGAGCCGATGATCTGCCTGAAAACGGGTCGAAACCGGATCGCTATTGGATCGTCATGCAGGTGCGCGACTATATCCTCGCCCACCGTGATCGCCCGGTTGCGGTGCCCGAGTTGTGCCGCCAGTTTCATGTGAGCCGGCGCACCCTGCAATACTGTTTCGAAGAGACCTTGGGCATGACACCCATGTCGTATCTGCGGGCAATCCGGCTCAATGGCGCGCGGCGCGATTTGAGTTCCGCACAACAGGCCAAGCTGCCGAGAACCGTGCAAAGCGTTGCCGCCGATTGGGGGTTTTGGCATTTGAGCCAGTTCGCGACGGATTACCGCAAGCTATTCGGCAAGCGGCCTTCGGAGTCCTTGCGAGGCGTTGAAATGACTGGCATACCCGGCATGCAGGCGCGGCCGCACGCTCAGACCACAGCTATTCCCTTACTGTTTGCGGTGAGCGTCTCTCGCACCGCACGTGCTGCCAGAGCAGATTCAGGCACTGACGCGTGCCCTGGATCAAGGCAGTCCTGCGCGCTAGCGGATTGCGTTCGATCGACAGGTGCGCCGGCCGCCGCGGAAGATCAGGCTACGCGACAACCGGCTCATGGAATTCCGTCGTCAGGCCCGCTTCAACGCGAGTTCACATGGAGTCTGGAACATCTCGCTTGCAATCAACGCGGCGCGCCCGACTGCATGTGCCGGCACAAATACGTAGAACCGCCAGAGATCCGCATACCGGTCCTGCAGTGCGCCTATCTCCGCGAAGGTGCCGCTGCCGCCATCGTTCAGATACTCAAGGCCCCGGCTGGTTTCGACAGGCACCGCAGCTTCCTTCATTGCGGTGAGCGCAGGGCAATACAGCACGACATCCGCGAAGGGCAGGCCCAGCTTTTCCGCCAGTTCAGCCTCGGCTTGCGCGCGGTGTATGCGTGATGCGTGGTAGCGCGCCACCCAGGATTTTCGCTGTTCGGGCGGCACGCTGATACCGGAGACAACGTAGCCGCGTTTGAGCAGGTCGCGGTTCAGCGTGCGGTGAGCGAGGGCTGCAGCGTCCGCCACGCCGCAATGCGCCAGACGGTCCAGCAGCGTCCAGTCGTTGAGTTCAAGCAGGTCACGCTCGGCGAGCACCCCGTGATCAAGCGCAATCTCCACCGCTTTGGAAATCATCGCGCCCGCCACGACCTTGGTGTGGTGATAGTAGACGCGCTCAGTGAGGTAGTAGCGCAGCCGCAGCACGCCGATGATTTCCGACCGGGCGTCGGGTCGGTCCATACCATGTTTGGCCAGCCTGATCACCAGACGGTCACCGTGCTCGGCGAAGCAGCGGAAGATCCGGTCGTCGTAGTCCTGGGAAAGACCGGCAAAGAAGCTGTCGCGGCGCAGGTAGTCGAGCAGGTCGGCATCAATGCTGCCCGACACTATGTCCTGCGCCCATCGTGGCACGCTTTCAGCAGATGGCAGGCCGAGCAGGCTCCCCACGACATCCCGAATGCCCAGGCGGGCCAGCGCATTGCCCAGATCTCCCGCGAACATGTCCGCCAGGCGTGAGCCTTTGTCGTGCCGCGCAAACAAGCGGCGCTCGTCTTCCAGCGTGTGACCGAACGGCACGTGGGTGACATCGTGAAGCAATGCAGCCACGCCAATAGCGTCTTCCAGCTCAACAGGAATCTGTTGGCCCGAGCGACGCAGGCTCGCCACGATCCGGTGCGCCACCGCGCAGACGCCGACAGAGTGATCGAAGCGTGTATGCAGCGCTCCGGGGTAGACGAGGTATGCCGTGCCGAGCTGCTTGATACCGCGCAGCCGCTGCATCACAGGCAGGTCGAGGACCGCTGTCTCGAGACTGCTCAGTTCAATATCGCCGTGGATGGGGTCGCGTAGCAGCATGGGCGCCGGGACTAGCTCGATGAACTCGTATTGACGTCAGGCAATGCTGATGCCGCCGCATCCTGGCCGTCCGAACCCGGCGCGCAGCACGAATGCAGCAGGACCTTGCCATGTCGGTTGGGTAGTGCCGGCGGCTTATGTTCAGGAGACGGTGTCAATGGGGTTTCTCCTCTTCGATCAAGGCCGCTTCCGGCATGCGCGCCAGTTCGATAAAGGCCTTCAGGTAGTCAATTTCAGTGTCGGTCTCACGCGCGCCCAGGAAAATCTGCTTGGCGATGCCCTTTCGCCCGAGCCGCACCGGGACAAGATTCATTTTATCGGCGTACTCTTCCACCAGCCACCGGGGCAGCGCCGCGACGCCCCTGCCGCTTGCGACCATCTGCAACATGATGTCGGTGGTCTCGATCGCCTTGTGGCGCCGGGGCGTAACACCCGCCGGCATCAAAAACTGGTTATAGATGTCGAGCCTGCCGGTCTCTACCGGATAGGTGATCAACACCTCCCGGGTCAACTGGTCCGGCTTCACATAGTCAGCGCTGGCAAGCGGATGTTCCCGGTTCACCACCAGTACCTGCTCATACTCGAACACGGGTTCAAAGCGCAAGCCCGGCTTATAGAGCGGGTCCGGCGTCACCAGCAGGTCGATCTCGTAGGCGAACAAGGCGCCAATTCCGCCAAACTGGAACTTCTGCTTGACGTCGACATCCACGTCCGGCCAGCAAGCGAGATAGGGCGAGACCACCTTGAGCAACCACTGGTAGCAGGGATGGCATTCCATACCAATGCGTAGCGCGCCGCGCTCACCCTGCGCGTACTGTTTGAGACGCTCCTCAGCGAGATCCAGTTGCGGCAGCACGCGGTTGGCCACGGCAAGCAGGTATTGACCGGCCTGGGTCAGGCGCAGGCTGCGGCCCTCGCGCAACCAGATATCCGTCCCCAGTTGCTGCTCCAGCTTTTTCATGGAATGGCTGAGTGCGGACTGCGTCAGGTACAGCACCCCCGCTGCTGCGGTGAGCGAGCCGTGCCTGTCTACCGCCTGAACGATCGCCAGGTGAATTCTTTCAAGCATGACGATACATGAGCCAAATTAATGAGTAATTGAATTAAGACCATTTTACTTCATAGCATGCCTTCCCTACCATCCGGGAATCTGAAACCCGACCAAATCGAAGGTAAAGCGATGGCAACGACACACAATCTGGGCTTCCCCCGCATCGGTGCAAAGCGCGAACTGAAATTCGCCCTGGAGTCCTACTGGAAAGGCGAATCCTCGCTTGGCGAACTGAAAGCGCTGGGTGCCCGGTTGCGCCAGCGTCATTGGGCAGATCAAGCCGGCCTGGGTCTGGCGGCCGTGGGCGATTTCTCCTTCTACGACCAGGTGCTGGACATGAGCTTCACCCTGGGCAACCTGCCGGAACGCGTGCAAGGCTTTCACGGCGATACCCTCGACAACACCTTCCGCGTAGCCCGTGGCCGTTCGGCCAAGGGTGCCGAAGACCACGGCGCGTGCTGCGGCGGGGTCGCCGCCGGCGAGATGACCAAGTGGTTCGATACCAATTACCACTACATCGTCCCCGAATTCAGCGCCGGCACCGAATTCAAGCTCGACCCGTCGCGCCTGCTGGAACAACTGGCTGAGGCCAAAGCGCAAGGCGTCAAGGCCAAGCCGGTGATCGTTGGCCCTGTGACCTATCTGGCGCTCGGCAAGGCGAAGGACGACTCGGACAAGCTGGCCCTGCTGCCACGCCTGCTGCCGGTCTACGCGGAACTGCAGGCCACGCTGGCCGCGCAAGGCGTTGAATGGGTCCAGATCGATGAGCCGATCCTCGTCACCGAGTTGTCTGCCGAATGGCAGCAAGCGTATGTCACGGCATACAACGCGCTTGCCAAAGGCAAGGTGAAGCTGCTGCTGGCGACGTACTTCGGCCAGTTGCTGGACAACCTGTCGCTCGCCTGCAAACTGCCGGTTCAGGGCCTGCATCTGGATGCGATCAATGCCCGCGCTGAAGTCGATGCAGTGATTGCTCAACTCCCCAAAGACGCCGTACTGTCGCTGGGCGTGATCAACGGCCGCAATATCTGGAAGACGGACCTCAACAGCGTGCTGGACTGGCTCGAGCCGGTCGCGAAGCAACTGGGTGACCGCCTGTGGATCGCACCGTCGTGCTCGCTGCTGCATGTGCCGGTGGACCTGGAAAGCGAACAGAAGCTGGATGCGGAAGTCCGTTCGTGGCTCGCCTTCGCACTGCAAAAGCTGGGTGAACTGAAGGTGCTGGCGAGCGCACTGAACAGCGGCCGTGATGCCGTCAAGGCAGAGCTGGCTGCTAACGGCGCCGCCATTGCCGCCCGCCGTGCGTCGCCGCGTGTGAACAACCCGGCTGTGAAGGCCGCCCTCGCGAGGATCAGTCCGGCACTGGGTCAGCGCAAGAACGCGTACCCGGCGCGCGCCGGCAAGCAGGCTGCCTTGTTGAAGCTGCCTGCTTACCCGACCACGACCATCGGATCGTTCCCGCAGACCGGCACGATCCGACATGCGCGCAGCCAGTTCAAGAGCGGCGAGCTGGACGAAGCGGGTTACAAGGTCGCAATGCGCGCCGAAATCGAACGCAGCGTACGCGAGCAGGAAGCGCTGGGGCTGGACGTGCTGGTGCACGGTGAAGCCGAGCGTAACGACATGGTCGAATACTTCGGCGAACAGCTCGACGGCTATGCGTTCAGCCAGTTCGGCTGGGTGCAGTCGTATGGCTCGCGTTGCGTGAAGCCGCCTGTCCTGTTCGGCGACATCAGCCGTCCGAAGGCAATGACCGTCGAGTGGATCAAGTACGCTCAATCGCTGACCAGCAAGCCGATGAAGGGCATGCTGACCGGCCCGGTCACGATCCTGAACTGGTCCTTCGTGCGTGACGACCAGCCGCGCTCGGTGTCGTGCTACCAGCTCGCACTGGCAATCCGCGAAGAAGTGCTGGACCTCGAAAAAGCCGGCGTGCGCGTGATCCAGATCGACGAAGCAGCACTACGCGAAGGCCTGCCGCTGCGCAAGTCGCAGTGGGCCGAATACCTCGACTGGGCAGTGACGTCGTTCCGTATCACCGCCAATGGCGTGGATGACGAAACGCAGATCCACACCCATATGTGCTATTCGGAGTTCAACGACATCATTGCGTCGATCGCCAACATGGACGCCGACGTCATCACCATCGAGACCTCGCGCTCGGATATGGAGTTGCTCGACGCGTTCGACAACTTCAACTACCCGAACGAAATCGGCCCGGGCGTGTACGACATTCACTCGCCGAACATCCCGACCGAAGAACACATCGTTCAACTGATGAAGAAGGCGGCTGAACGTATTCCGGCGCAACGCCTGTGGGTGAACCCGGACTGCGGCCTGAAGACACGCCAGTGGGAAGAAGTCATTCCGGCACTCACCAACATGGTGGCATCGGCCAAGAAGCTGCGCGCTTCCGTCTAAGGCAGACGCGCCGTTTTGCACGGCGTGGACAGGTCATGGTTCGATATCGGCGCGCACATGGTTGAACGTCGCCCCGAGCAGGCAAAGGGCAAATAGAACGCGGATGGCAACGGATGTGCGTTTCATCTGATCGGTCGGTGAGCGGCAACGGGAATGGAGCCCGTACAGTATCAAAGCTCTGAGGGCCGCGGTCATTTCCTTGAGCGTGAAGAGGTACGGCCAGATCTCCTGTCCTGAGTTATTTAACCAACGGGAAAGTCAGGACGAATCGAGTTCCTTGCGGGTCGCTTTCCGCGTGTGCCCTGCCACCATGCAGTTCCATGATCGTCCGCACTATCGCCAGTCCCAGCCCGGTCGATCCGCTCGCGGACGCACCATTGGTCCTCGACGGATCAGCACGATAAAACCGGTCGAAGACGCGTTCGAGCAGGTTCGCGTCCAGTGGCACACCTTCATTCGCCACTTCAACGCGCACCGCGCCGTCGCGTTCGGCAACGGACAACACGATCTCGGCGTTACGCGGCGTAAAACGCACCGCGTTCGCAAGCAGATTGCTCACCGCACGCCGGAAAAGTTCAATATCCGCCTTCAATCGCGCATGCCCCGTCACGCGGATTCGAATGCCGGCGTCCTCGGCTATCCCCTCGAAATAATCCGCTATCTTCAAGAGCTCCTCATCGACATCAAACGCGAGCAAGTGCCGGGAAAAATTCGGATGCTCGGCGCGGGCGAGAAAGAGGACATTTTCGATCATCCTTGAAAGGCGGTCGCACTCTTCAAGATTCGATGCCAGCAGCGTTTGATATTCCTCACTGGAACGGGGTCGTGCGAGTGCAACCTCGGTTGAGCCGCGCAAGTTGGCCAAGGGCGTGCGCATGTCATGGGCCAGGTCTGCCGTAAATCGCGAGAGCCGGTTGAAGCCATGCTCGAAGCCGGAAAACATGCCGTTGAGCGAGGCAATCAGCGTTTCGAGTTCTCGCGGCACCTTGCGCACCACGATGCGGGCGCTGAGATTTTCAGTCGTGAAGTCGGCGGCGCTATGCGCGATTTCACGCAGGGGCCTGAGCGACTGGCGAATAAGCAGGTAGCTCATCAAAAACGCCAGCAATGCGCCTGCGCCGCTTGCCAGAAAAAGTCGATCGCGATACTTCTTCAGCAGCAGCCATCGGTCGGACACGTCGCGCATCACGATTATCTTCACAGTTGAACCATCGGTGAGTCGCGCCCCGGTGGCAACTTGCCGGAATGGCGTACCGTGGCTTGCGGTCAAGGCCGTGATCGACGCCGCTGTAATCTGCTCCGTGGGATCCAGCTGGACCGCAGGCCAGGCAATGCCGAGCGCGGCCTTGGACAAGTTATGTTGCATGAGAACCTGACCGGACGAATCGACCATTTCCGCCGACAAAGCCCCGTTGCCCAGCACCTGGGTTTCCAACCGCTCCCGATGCTCCCTCAGGTCACGCGCGTTGGTGAGCTCCTGCGTCAGGCGGCGCATGTGCCGCGCCGCCAGCACAATGTCCTGATCGTCCTGCGTACTGACCTCGTGCGCCAGCGCCGTATAAACATAGCTTCCGACCAGGGCGAACACCGCCAGCGTGGTTCCGGCAAAGGCCAGTGCCAATGTCGCCGTCAACGACCGCGAGCGCATCAGTCGTCCTCTTTGGTGTCTATGACGTAGCCCACGCCACGTACTGTCTTGATGAGTTTGACTTCGAAGTCGTCGTCAATTTTTGCTCGCAACCGGCGAATGGCGACCTCGACCACATTGGTGTCGCTGTCGAAATTCATGTCCCAGACATAGGATGCAATCTGGGTGCGGCTCATCACCTCGCCCTGCTTGCGCGCAAGCAGTTGCAGCAACGCGAACTCGCGAGGGGTCAGCTCTATCCGCTTGCCTGCACGGCGGACCTTGCGGCGTGTCACATCGATTTCCAGATCCGCGACCGTGAGCGAATCGTGTTCCCGCGGCGGTCCTCTGCGCGCCAGTGTGCGGACCCGCGCGAGCAGTTCGACAAACGCAAACGGCTTGACCAGATAATCGTCGGCGCCCAGTTCGAGTCCATGCACGCGGTCGCTTACGTCGTCACGAGTGGTAAGAAACAGCACGGGGGTCGCTTTCAGGGTTCGAAGGCTCTTCAGGACACTCCAGCCGTCCATGGTCGGCAACATTACGTCCAGCACAATGACGTCATACGTGTCTTCTCTTGCCAGGATCAGGCCTTCCGCGCCGTCGGCCGCTACATCGACAAGAAAGCCGGCCTCTTCCAAACCCTTCTTGATGTAGGCGAGCGCTTTTTGCTCATCCTCAATGACCAGAACCCTCATGTCGACGCCTCGCTGCAACGTTTTATTTACCTGAAAGAATAGTACGCCACCCCATTTTATTTCGATCCGCGATCGAACCCCCGCGATGTTTAGATGAATGCGCATGAGCGCGCGTTTCATTGGTCGCTCGATGGATCGGGCGGTGAATCCAAACCGAGTGAGACCTGGCTCCATGCTGCAACAACCAACATGACGAGATCCCCATTATTTGATTACAAAATTGATAGGTAACGATATTACTGTCGGTCTGCCAGTCATTGAGCTATGCGGGACGAAATCAGTCCTGTGCGCGTCAGGGGATATGACGGCGACGGCACAGGCCCTGAGCCGCACCACTTAGTGATGGGAATAGGTGTTGCAGAAGCTGGCCGGACCGGCGCAGGTCGGACCCATGGCCGTATGCATCGGGGCGCCTGACGACGAAGTGCCGTTCTCCGCCACGCCGCCGTAGGCTTGCGTCGCCTGTTGCCGGCCGTTCTCAGCCGCGACTTTCGCTTCGGCAGCCTGGATGTCGGCCGGGTAGTTGATGTCGTTACGCGCCGGGTTGTAGCCCGCCTGCTCAAGACGCACGAGGTCCGCACGGACTTCAGCGCGCGTCACGGGAGCATTCGATTGTGCGAAGCTGAGGACCGGAGCGGTCAACGAAGCAGCGGCGAGAGCGAGACAAACAAGAGCTTTTTTCATGATGGCTATTCCTTCAATGAGTGTGATTGATTAACGGGCAACCTTGCCCTGAAACAGATGACGCTGTAGCTGCCGGAATGCGATGACAAGCCTGGAAAGTGCGGCCAATCAGCTCGTCTTTGTTTCGGCATCCTTACTTGACTGAATCTAAATTTCCATGTTCATGCTGCGGCAAATACATCGGTACTGCTGTTATTCCGGGATCGACCTTCTTGACTCGCCACAGGTGTAATTCCCGTGGCTTGCAATCAGTATTGGCCTGCAAGCTTTGCGTAACACTGACATCGGCATTACCAAATTGTTATCTTGGCGTGGAAAGGCGTGGGTGAAAGCAGATGCGGGGAGATTCCCTGCTCGATACATCGGGAAGGTCACGCAAGACGAGATGGTCGGCACTCATCGATCGGTCACTTAAGCTGACGATGCAGCGTGCGTCGCCGGAAAACGAAGGTCCGTTCCAACGTTCAAACGTTCGTACGAAACCCTGGCAAATGACCGCGACTAGCCGCTATGTGCCGGCCAGGGAAGCGCAGGCCGCTGCCGTCACGAAGACCTATTGCGGTCCGCCGGTCGCAGACATGCAGACGGTGGAGGACGATTTGCTCGCTTTACGCCATGGAAGCAGGCTGTCTACTGCGAACGGTCCGGCACCGCCGAGCACGAGCGCGACGAGACACGCAAGATAGAGCAGATCGGTTTCGTAACCGGGCGGTCCAAATTGCGGGCCGGCAGACGTGACAGCCATCAGCTTGATCGACGTAAAGCCGAACTGCAGATGCACCGTAAAGGTTGCGACAAGCAGTACCGCGATCATCGGTGCGGTGACTAACGGGACGAAAGCACCAACGAAAATCGCAAGGCCGCCCAGCAATTCAATCGCAATTGTCGCCCACGCCATGAAATGTGGAGCGGGCACGTTGAGGGCATGGAGAATGGCTGCGAAATTCTCAGGATGCTTAACAATCTTTGCGTAGCCATGTGCCATGAAGCCATAGCCCACGATAAGGCGCAGTGGCAGCGGTGACCAACGCCCCAGACGGTTGGCGAGCAACGCAGGACTTATGAGACTGGAGATGAAACGAACGATGCTCATGCTGAAGGACCTTCCCGAGAACGATAAAGGGACGGCAAGGTCAGTTGCCACCAGGATATGTGACCGATCGCATGCCGTTATCAAGTAGGTCGGGAGACAGTGCAGTCTGGTTACAGCGGTTTGACGATTTGAAAAAAACAGAATAGTGATGAGCCTTGGCAGAGGCAAAGCCGCGTTGAGTTCACGAGCCTGAGCGATGGAGCGGGAGGATCTGCATCGGTTTTCTTCCGCCGGCGCGGCGGTCGTCCAGCTCGTCTTGGTGTACGCGCAAAGCAAGTGCCAGATCTTAAGGGAAGTAAAAATTTTTGGCGCGATGTGTAACCGGCGCGTCGTTTTGAACGACTTACTGTTTAAGGGCGTACCCGCCAAAGCGGCAGGCGCGCGTTCTTTTCAAGAAGAGATGGTGGCAATGAATAGTGACCGTAATCGTGCTTGATAAGCCGGTAGACCGCACGGCCGCCTGGCGGGTGGAAATGCGGCTGAAAGGTTTACTGCACCTCGCTCTCGATGGCAACGCGGTGGCCTACGCTTCGTTCCTGGAAGTATTTTCGGGTTACCTGCGGGGCATGCTCAGGCGACGCTTACGGTCTTACGAGGACGACATAGAGGACGTGCTTCAGGAGGTATTGATCGCGCTTCACAATGGCCTTCACACTTACCGGAACCAGGTTTCTGTGACTGCATGGGCAGCGGCAATTGTCCGGCACAAGGTGGCAGACTTCTTACGTGCTCAAGCACACCGCGAGGCGCTGCATGATCCCATTGACGATGAAATGGAGCTGTTTGCAACGTCCGAGACTGAGTCACTCGATGCGCGGCGTGACATTGACAGGCTGCTCGAGCAGTTGCCCGAGCGCCAGCGCGCTCCTATCGAATACGTCAGACTGCACGGAATGTCGGTGTCAGAAACGGCGAGGTTGACGGGGCTTTCGGAGTCGGCCATCAAGGTTGGCGTTCATCGTGGTATCAAGGCGTTGTCACGCCTGATTCGGGGCTAGGCGAAATGAGAACTGACCAATTGATTCCGCTTCTGGCGGCTGGCCTGTTGCCTCAAGATCGGCATGCGATTCTGCGCCGCTTCTGCATCGCGCTATCGGCCGGCGCCGTGGCGGCGGTCGTCGCCCTTGTGTCAAGCCTCGGCATTCGTCCCGATCTCCCTGAGCTTCTTGCCGCTCCGTTCTTCTGGGGCAAGCTGGCTTTCCCGCTACTCATGGCGTTCGCTGCGGTCCTGGTCGCCGCACGGCTGGCAATTCCAGGCGCTTCAACACGGCGTGCGTGGCTTGCGCTAATAGCGTGCTATGCAGCCATTTGGGTGGTCGCCCTTGCAGTGCTCCTGGAGGCACCGGCCAACGCCCGGCTGGCGCTCTTGTTCGGTCACACGTGGAGCTCTTGCCCGGTCTATATCGCACTGCTGTCAGTGCCTGGCTACGTGGCACTTTCCTGGGCGATGCGTGGACTCGCGCCCACACGACTGCGGCTTGCGGGCATGGCCGTCGGTCTGTTGTCGGGCGCAATTGGCACGCTGGCGTATGTTTTGCGGTGTCCTGAGATGAGCGTTCCCTTCTGGGCGCTCTGGTATTCGATCGGTATGGCAATTCCGATGTTGGCAGGGTGCCTGTTGGCGCGTGTCTCTTTTCGCTGGTGGTGAGGCCAGCTCCAAAAATTCTGCGGCATCATGCAGACACCAGGAAAATCGGCCAGTGGCGCTTGACAAGGCAGCGTGAAAAAAGTGAGCAACAGACAAAACGCAGCAACCGGGAACCTGCCAAGCACCATGCCTCGAAAGCAAGGAGATGACGAAGGCTGCCGATCGCCCGTGTCAGAGTCCGGCGGCCCGGCGCCGGGCCTGTCCTTCTATACGCGGCATTCATCAGTGGTGCAAAATACACAATTTCGGCCGTTGCGCTTCGCCAGATAAAGCGCCTTGTCGGCTCTATCGATAGTCGCAAGCAGGCTCGCATCTGCTTCGGTCCATTCGGCTACGCCGATACTGACGGTGAGATTGAAATGCCCTGCTGAATAGATGATTGATGTAGCGTCGATGAACTTCCGTATTTTTTCAGCCATTGACACGGCGTCCAGTTCCCTTGTCCCGGGGAAAATGGCGGCAAACTCTTCGCCGCCTATCCGTCCAACGTAGTCGCTGGTCCGGACGTTCGACAAGATGCATCGAACGACACTCTGGATTGCCTGGTCACCGACCATGTGCCCAAACCGGTCATTGACCGACTTGAAGTGGTCGATATCAAGCACGATGATGCAAAGGCTCGCCTGTCGCGCGCGACACCGGCGCAGTTCTTCCTCGCCGATCTCCAGGAAATGACGGCGATTCATGCTGCCAGTCAACGGGTCGGTACGAGCGGCTTCCACCAGCGCCGAATGGGTGATCTTGAGATGGCGAAACATGGGCCTGAAGATAAAGACTGCCTCGCCAATCAACGTACAGAGCATCAGCGCCAATACACCTACCAGGATATCCTGCAGACGGTCGATGGTTCGATCGTTGTCAGCCTGATACTGCGTAACGGCCGCATCCAGCGCCCTCAGCAGGGGTTGCCGCGCTGAGTCCATAATTTCCCGGAGACGTTGCGTGCTGCCTGCCTGATCGAGATCTTGCGCGTAGTTGCGCACCAGGGCGATGTATGTCTTGACCTGCCGGTCCACGGCGTACGGTGGTCGTTCATAGATCGCTATCAAGGCCTGTGTCGAAGGTGCGGCGATGCCCAGCGCCGCGTTGCCATGTGTCAGGAGCGAATGGGCTTGCTCCATCTGATCCGTGTCGTGATTCATGCGCGCAAGGACGACACGCCGCTCCGGCTCGTCGGTATGACGCAGCTCCAGGGCCTCTTCGGCAATACGCTGGGAAAGCATCCGCTGTCGACCCGCGAGGTTGATCACGCGGGCCGTCCGCCCTTGCTCCGTCACGATCGAGGCGATCAATACGTGCGTACCGATCGACAGGCAAGCGATCAAGGCGAGCGCTCCGAGATATTTCAGCGTAGCCTTCCGCAGGCTAAAATTATTCATTGGGTCGACGCCGTTTGTTCCCTATACGCGGGACTCGAAATCCCTGCGCCACTGACCTGCGGGCCCGCTCGATTTGAACGGAGCGCCGAAAGTCGGACTTGAATACACCTCGAAAGCCGTCACGACGAACCGGAGCGGGTGTGGCGCTGGCCATGGATCACTCCGTACCCGCCGCGTTCCCCCTTTTCAGCGGTCTTGTTACTCAACTGTCTTGAAGCGCAACAGCGAAGGCTTACATCTGAATCGACGTCAACCTTTCAGAAAGACGACGATTGACCGTGACTGCGCAGACGGCAACCGGCGAAATTCGACTAATACGAAGTTTTGCACTCCAATATTCGCTGGAGCGGGGGCGGCCTGTTTTCGACCGCTGCAAGATGCGGCCCGTCGACTCAATCAGGGTGTATATCGCTACTGCGCGATCAATGTCCCAACTCATCGATACCGCATACGTCGAAATTCATGCAGCTTCGGTTGCCTTCCCTTCTCTCATTCACTGCTGTGTATTCAGTGATGGCACGCTTACGCAGATTGATCGATACAAGGAGGAACGGACCTCCGCGCGTCGATCCGATCAGATCGGCTACCCCCACGGTGCACGAAAGAACAGACAGCGGAAGTGAATAAAAATCAGCATCGGCATCACTTCTAGTGCGAATCGCAGGCACGCGGGAAGGCGCCAACCGTACCTGATGAGTTAGCCGAGGACCCTCTGCGAATTGAGCGTACTCACGGCGCATGAATGCGCACCAGACGAGCGTGAAACCTGCACCGGGGCTTGACACTTCGCGCCCTGGGAGCGAGCCGCCGTGCCGCGAAAAGCGGGGCGATGCCGCCAAACGGCAACTCGCGGCATGAGACGGGTGCGCTTTCCGGGCCTTTTTGTACTATAAATCTCCCAGGCGGGTTTCTCCGGTACTGGGCGCGTTGCTGGTACGCCTGCACGCGAGACCGCGCTTCGGGCGCATTCCCCACGCCGGTCAATGTACACACTTTGGTTCCGGCGCCGCGAGCCAAGGAGACAAGATGACAGCAAACGACGGTACGCGGGCGGTCGATCCCTCGCAATATGTCGCTCAACATCTGCAGCACTTCACCGGTTCCGGACCGACCGCTTTTGCTACCGGAGATTATGCGCGAGCGTTCGTGTGGAGTGCCAACGGGCTCGTGGTAGCGAGCGTACTGCTTGTCGTCGTCACGGGCCTTGCGGCGCTCACGGACCGGTCTCCCCTGTTCAGGCTCAACCCGGTCATGGGTTTCGGCAAGCGCCTGTACGTATGGTGGTCCTGCGCCTGGCGCCAATGGCTCGCCAGTACGCTGTTTTTCTTCATCGGCGTAGTCGCGTTCCACTCTCTGGTTGCGAAGGCGACCCTGCCGCTCATGGCATTCACGACGCATCTGGTCACGTCCGGCGCAACGAGGACGCGGCCCGCATGGCCGTTGGTGCTCATGGAGATGCCGGTCGTGCTGACCATCCTGACCTACCTTCTGCTGAGCCTGCCGCTCGCGGGGTACATGGTCCGAAGCGGACTCGTTGCACACGCCATTTCAGAGACCGAACGATTCGGTCTCTGGCGAGCAACGTTGCTGGGCGTGACCACCTATGTGTGGTCCATCCCGGGCGGTCTGCTTATCGCCGAACTGGCCATTTGGTTTCCCCATCATGTCGCCGAGATGTTTCGCGGGCTATGCCTCGTGGCTTGGGGCATGTACATCGTATTGCCGCGCCAGCTGCGCAGGATGACGCGCCTCGACCAGCCCGGCTAGCGCATTGCGGTCGGCCACTTACTCAGTCCGGCTTCCCGTTATGGTCCCCTAGCGGTCTGGCCGGCCAGTCAACCCAGCGGTCCACACGGGTAAGTTCGTAAGCTTCGTTGAGCGGGTAACGGATGCGGTTGTCATCGCGCGGACGTTCGCCGATCACCATCAGCCTCACTTCGTCCTTCGTATTGTTAATGAAGGTATGGCAGATTCCGGTGCCTGCCGGAAACGCGACGGAATCGCCTTCAGCAATGGGATGCAGCACGCCGTCGATCCAGACATCGGGCTTGCCCTCGAGCACGTAAACAAACTCCTGCTCGGTACTTTCGGCATGGGGATATGACGTCCGCCGTCCGGGCAGAAGCCTGACATGATGAATGCCTATACGTGTGACGCCGAGTGCTTCGGAAAGCGGCGCGTCCAGCGCCATTGGCTCCGTATCGCCGCGATACGAATGCGCCTCCGGTTGTTCGAGTTCAGTCCAGTGTCTAATGAAATCCGGTCGGCTCATCGGCTGTTCTCCTTTAGGGCAAGTATCGATAATAGCGGTTCGGGAGCGGACGTCAGCCTTGACTCGCGATTGATCGCGAGTCAAGGCCGTGGCAATTTCGGATCGAGTTTGCATCGTCTGAGTGGTAACGGCTGAGCGGATACCAGAAGTGTCACAAGGCCTGACTTTTCATCGACCTGTACATCAAGGCAGGCGCAGCCGTACCCGTGCTCTCCAGCGTTGGTCACGACCCATCCTTGCGTCGTCATGTCCGGCATCTTTTCGATCCCAGGGGCCTGATAGCCGCCTTGTTCCGAAATTGTCCATTCACGACTTCGGTCCAGTAACGAAAAGTTGGCGGGAGTTGGATTTTCGAGCCAGCCACAACGCTTCTCAACGGCACCTTGCGCGTCGGCGACGGAGGTTGCCAACGCCATTCCTAATCCGAGCAACACCACAAAAGGATTTGTCATCAGGGTTTTCTCCTCACTCATCGGCAATTGCCGACAATCTGAACGTCACTGTCGAACGTTGATTCATGCCCGAAGCCGGATGTTCACTGGTGGCCGACAACGCGTCTCGCAACTCGAATCATTGAACTTCCGTAGCCGACCCGAGGCGGTCTTTCAATGTTCTCGTCAGCGAACGGTCGTGACCGATTGGTGTCACGAAGCCTCAATGCGAAATTTCGACTTGTGACTTCCACCGAACGGTGTGTGCGAGTTCGAAAGTTGCATTGTTATCGCACGCCGTCTCGGTGTATCACGAACGTTTCCGTGCGGGAGCCATAGTGCTTCGTGACTTCCGCGTTGGTCATCAGTTTGGACGACTTCAGGATTGGCCCCGTCACCACATAGAGTCGATCGGGATCAGGACCGTACATATACAAATAGCCATCATTGCCGTCAATATGAAACTCGGTCTCGCCTAGCTCGCCAGCACCCGCACGCTTTATCGCACCTTCCAGCCGATGTTCCAGAACGCGAATTTGTGGCCGATCCTTGGGGTAGTAATCGAAATGAACCATCATTGCCGGTCCTGGTGGCTTCTGCGGCTGCTCCGAAGCTGCTGTGCTACCGGTAAACAATGCAATGCACAGAAACGCTACGAATGTTCTTCTTCTCAACATGGGCACGGTATCGTTTGCGAAATAAAGATCAATTATTGACGATATAGTCAGTCCCGTCGCGTGTCCCTTCGTGGCCGGACCTAGCCTGTCAGAGATCGGCAGCACGCGGCCCAGAGCGGTCGGTCATATTCGCCGGAAGCGGTCACAAAGAAACCTTGCATCGTCGCCCTCGATCAACAAGGCGTCGCTCCCAGACGATTCCTCCTGAATTTGCGCTCGTACGCTACCCTCAACAATGCCTCTGCGAGAAAAGATGCCACTCCGCCTCCACACCGTCGCTAGACAAGCCCGACGAGCCGCTTTTCTCGCCTTCAGCCTGATGTTGACGGCGGCCCACGCACAGGATGCGCAAACCTGCAAGCAACTCCGCTTCGCCGACATCGGCTGGTCTGACCTTACAGTCACCAATGCGCTCGCAACGGCGATGCTCGGGCCGCTTGGCTATTCCACGTCGCCGGTGCGAGTGTCGGTGCCTATCTCCTTCGTCGGCTTGCAGAAGAAGCAGATTGACGTGTCGCTCGGTTACTGGTGGCCGAACGAGGAAGCCGCGATCACGCCCTACGTTGCGGACAAAAGCATCATGGTGTTGCCTAAACCGAACCTCGACGGCGCGATGTCATCGCTGGCGGTACCGACCTACGAAGGGGATGCGGGCCTGAAAAGCTACAAGGACCTCGCGCGCTACTACGACAAGCTCGGCGGCAAGATCTACGGGATCGAATCGGGTAGTAGCGCGAACAACGGCCTGCGAAAGCTGATCGCAAGCAACGCGTATGGGCTCGGAAAATTCACTCTGGTCGAATCGAGCGAGGCTTCGATGCTGGCTGCAGTGAAGCGCGCTGTCCGGATGAAGCAATGGATCGTGTTCTGGGGATGGCAGCCGCATCCAATGAACGAAGACGTCCAGATGACGTATCTTCAGAACGACGAAAGCAGCGCACGTGCAGCACGCGTCTATACGGCGGTCGCGAGCGACTTCGTGACTCGATGCCCGAACGCGGCCCGATTGATCTCGAACCTGCAGTTTTCAGTGCCGATGGAAAGCCAATTGATGGCGAAGGTTTCCCAGGGCAATGACGCGAACCGCGTCGCGGTCGCGTATCTGAAGCAACACCCTGAGGTAGTCTCCAGATGGATGGCGGGCGTGAAGACATTCGACGGCGCAGACGCGTCGAAGGCGCTGGCAGCAAGTTTCGCCGGTAGTTGAGGCAGTCAGCCCATTGCTCTATAAGTGACCTGTGCAAAGGGAAGAATCGAGTGAGTGGAACAGAGAAGAATCTCGTGTTTATCTGTGTCGACCAGATGCGTTATGACGCGCTGTCGTCGGCGGGCAACACGGTGATTGGCACGACCCATCTGAGCCGTCTCGCACAGCGGGGCATGATGTTCGATCGCCATTACACGCCGAATCAGATCTGTTCACCAAGCCGCGCGACCATGGCGTCGGGTCTGTATCCACGACATCATGGGCTGACGCGCAATGGCATTGCGCTGGACGGCGCGAGGCCGACGCTCTGGCAAATGCTGAAAGACCAAGGCCTTGTAACGCATGCGATCGGCAAGCTGCATTATCAGCCGCTACTCGCGTCGGGTGCACTCGACATGCCAGAATCGCTGGCCTATTGGGATCGCCCTGACGCGGCCAGTTGGACCGGGCCGTATTACGGTTTCGATCACGTCGACCTGGTATTAGGCGAAGCAAACGAGTCGGTAAAGGCGGGACATTACGCTGCCTGGCTAAATCGGTATCACCCGGATGCATCAGGGCTCTACGAGCGCGACGCGTCGCTGGGCCATGCTGCGTCGGACCTGAAAGAGATCTGGAAGAACGCGATTCCGGCGTCGCTGCATTACACGAACTGGATCGGCGATCGCGCGGTCGACGCGATTCGTCGCTATGCCGGGCAGGATAGGTTTTGCCTGTTTGTGTCCTTCCCGGATCCGCATCATCCGTTCTCACCACCGCAACCGTATTGCGATCTGTTCGATCCAGCCAAGGTGCCTGCGCCGACAGTCGTGCCGGGTGAGTTGGACCGCATGCCGGCGTATGTGCAGGATTGCGACGATCCGGCGCAGGACGCATATATTCCGGCCGGCTCGAAGAATCGCGAGCAGGGTTTTATGCTGCGCACGGATTCGATCTCGGACGACACGATCAGCAAGGTCATTGCACACACGTATGGCAGTATCCGCATGATCGACGACGCGGTCGGCCGAATACTCGATGCGCTCGGCGCAACCGGCGCGCTAGACAATACCTATATTGTCTTCACATCGGATCATGGCGAACTTCTCGGGGATCACGGACTGCTCCGCAAGGGGCCGCCTCCTTACCGGCAGCTATTGCAGGTGCCATTGCTGATCAGCGGCCCTGGCGTCGCCGGCGGTTCCCGGACGCAAGCGATGACGAGTCACCTGGATTTTGTCTCGACGTTTGCGACGCTATTCGAGGCGCAGGCGCCGGTCAACAACGGTCTGGATCTAAGCGACATACTTCAGGGCCAGAGAACCGGGGTGCGCGACCGTCTGTTTGCGGAATATCATCCACGCGCGGATGCACGGGTATATAACCAGACGATCATCACGGATCGATGGCGCTTCACGTGCTATCCGAATGAGCCGGCGTGGGGCGAGTTGTTCGACCTCGAAGCGGACCCTTGGGAGCACTGGAATCTGTTCTCGGAAGCGCGCGTGCAGGACACGGTCGCGCAGCTTCGGGACGAATTGCATGCGTCGATGCCCCCGATACCGGACGCAGGCGGCGCGGTGCTCGGCGCGTATTGAGCGCGGATCTCTTCAACATCGCACGCCCCTTTCCTGAGTGAGATCCGAAAACTCCAACTCGGCTAGAGCCACGGCGATTCAAATGACGAGTGTCCTCAGGTGTAAAGCGGCCGTTTCGGTATCCGCCCAGGCACAAGGACGAACGTCTCGTGGCCGGCTTTCGCCTGTCAGCTATCGGCAGAAGTCGATCCGTTAGGCTACTGAACTTTCCGCAAAACGGCCGTTCAATGTTACCTTTCCACTCGCGGACGCGACCGTGGCGAAAACCAAGTCGAAAGTAGTCGATTGATGCAAGGCTACGCCGTCGAGTGAGCGAGGCGACATGGAACTAGAAAAATCAATACCATCGGCCCCGGGCCAACGGGTACTTGCCAGTTATTTCGTCAGCGTAACAGTCGGAACACTAATCTTTGTCGCTACGGCTATGCTGAGTCGAGTGACCGACTTTGAGAGTGCGACGAACCTCCCGCTCTGGCAGAAGGTTATTCACCTAATAATCATGACGGTCCTCCTATTCGTGCCGTCGTGGATGGTCGGGCTCGCGGCCGCGGCTATACCTTGCGCCCTCCTGTCTGTGATCGCGCGTGCGCTAAAGATTCGCAACTGGATCTTCTATCTATGCACAGAGATAGTCATGGGGTTGCTGATGATGCGGATATACCTCGGCTTTTCCAACTCCCTCCACTGGTACGCCGATCCACCTGCCGAGACAGCAACCACATGGCTTCAAGGAATACTGACTGTCGGCCGGTTTCTTGTGCCTGCTGGTGTCGTTGCCGGACTAACGTTTTGGAAGTTGGCCGGTCGGCACTACGATTGAGTGAACTGGAATGAGAACGAGAACGTACTTCGTTGGGTATGCGATAGTTTGGAGCCTATCTATATTCGCCGGTTGCAGCACGGGAGGGGTGATCAACAATACCGCGGATTCACGCGCAACACCGGAGACAATGCGGCCGCTTGCAACGAAAGGGGACGCCAATTCGCAACGGGCACTCGTAAAGGGGGATATTGACCAGGACTTTTCGAGTTGGAAATCAACAGAGGCGCATGCTATTAGCCAAAGTGAAGCCCGATGGCCTGCGTTGGTCGAAGCGCACCCTGATATGGCAACGACCGAAGATGTGGCCGTTGGGTTTGGAAAGCAAATTTTTGTGCGTCAGTTCACAGCTCCGAACAATGAGATCGTCGGTAAGCTAACGTGCAAGAAATACTTTTCCGATCTTGCATCGGGAATCTGGCGCAAGGGAACACCGAAGATGTACGGTTTCCTCGATCAGATGCACTAACGATCCCAAGCCAACCGGCGGAGAAAGGTTGGACAAGGTAGTTAGTCGATAGATGGACGTATTTCTTACGGCTATAGCTCATGTCCGGCTAATCAGCGAACTCTGCTTCGGGATTCTCGACGATCCAACAGCGAGCGTCGAATGTTCTTTATGGCCGAACCCGGAGGCCCAATGTCCGCTGGGACATCACTGGCCCCGGCCCAGGCTGAGCTTCCGTACCCGACCCGCAGGAGACAGTCAATTTTTGGTATGGGCACTCACCCACAACGATAATCTCTCCATCCGTCGGGATTTATGTATTTTGAATTGGCGCTGTTATAAAGCCCAATTTTTTACGTCAATGTTGTCGCATGGTAAGAAAGATCTGCCCTTGACGAATGAACGAAATTTTTCCCGGAACTGTCGCGTTTGGAGTTGAAACAACGACAAAAATGTTTTCCATCACATTAGTAGCTCCTAAGATTGCGGCGTACACTCCAATATTATTATTTTCCGTATCCCACTCTTTGACGGTCACAGTACCCACAAATGTGTCGCTACAGCCGTTGTCGCACATAGTTGCCTGAAATTCGAAGTTTTGTTTTGTCAAAGTGGTGATTGGAAGGCCGTTTCCGTCAGTTACCGATATAGTGACATATGCAGAGGGAGTGGTAGCCGCCGCATTTCCAACTCCACTTATTATCCAGGGCGACGCACTGGCTTGAAGCGAAAACAGCAAAAAAATTGCGCCAGAAACGATTGAGGCAATTGCGCGTAGTTTGATTTTAAAATTGGATCAACTGCTGCAAGTCGTCGACGGGATCATAGATCCTCCTGTGGGAGAGGTAAGATTTATTTGCGTTGGTTTCGCGATTATTTTGGAATATCCCCGCGTTGATTTGTACGATCTGTCCAGGCTTGAAGATGATAGTCGAACAGCCTTTGCTAGCGGTGCTGAATCAGGACTGTCGATACGGACGACCGTGATACCCGCTTGCGGCGCGGATCGGGTGATTTGGTCGAATTTCTCGGTATAGACTTTTGACGCCACAAAACCCAAGGTTGCCGTGCACCAGATCGACAACTGCAGCAGTGGAGCTCAGTGAATGAGCTTGCAACCTCTGACGGTATGTAAGGTCTTGGAGCGATGTTTTAGCAGTCGCTTCACACCACAACGGGCACATCCCGCTCAGATCAATATCCTCTTGACCACGCCGTCGGCGATTGAGCGTGAGGTACCGGCAATTAAGGGATCAGAGAGCAATGATAGGGGCATACGAGCACCCCGTTTTCAACGTAGCACGCGCGGAGTATGCACCGCGGTGGTGGCGATTTAATATAAACGACTGCGGGATCGGTGGCGCTTGGAAATATAGGAACAGGTATTATTGGCGGAGCTGGCGTGCCTTGAAGCACTTCTGGCTCGCCTAGGTTAGGCACACCAGTCTCGCTCTGGTCTTTCCCCTTTGACATTAAATGCAATGCGAAAGCGTGAAGAACTCGCCTGCTCTCGGCAATCGTAAAACGCACCTCCTCGCCCATCGCCGAAAGTGACTCTGCTTCGCCTATTTGCCTGAAATCAATCTTTTCAAGATTGAGATTTTCGACGACCATGTTAGTGTCCTTTAGATATGTTTTCTCAATTCCCGACGACAGTTCGGCCTGGTAAATGAACGCTAGGCATCCGCACGAGATAAAGCAACAGCCGATACATTTTTATTACGCAATCCAGAATTATGTTCGCAGTTACATCAATTTTATTCTGTCGGCTCATTGAACGACAGATCGCTTCGGCTTACCAGTAGATCTACCTTTTTCAAATGACTTCAATGAAAACAGAATAACAGGTCGTGAATCTATCGGTCACCTATAGATGTAGCAGCGCTGTCGCCTACGTATGTGGGTAGCCATAACAGTCGGGCTAGACAAGAATGAATACGAAATGAACGAAGAGGTAGCCGTCGTGACGCCTATCTGGATCGGACGGAACAAGTGCCGTCCACTCGTCAATAACAATTTCGGGTCCGCTTTCGTCGAACCAAATTCCCTTGCGGGTGATGTGGACGTCATCTCCCATAACTATGTCCCCGAACGCTCGGTTAGTCTCCAACGCCGCATTGACAACGCGGGACGAGGATTGTCGTAACCGCCTTGCCGCCTGTCTTGTTGACACCCAAGCCACTTCAGCGGGGCTCGCTCCCCGACGGAACGAGAAGTCCCTCTTTTTGCAGATCGTCAAAAATTTGCGAAATCAGCGTATGCATTTTCGCTTCGTCCAATGGGATTTGGTCCGGAAGACGCGCGTCGTGGATGCGATAGTCGCTATGCCAGTACTCCATGCCAGTTGGCGGATCTCGAAATATCGCATGGAAAATGAAATCGCTCTCATTACCGCGTGGGTCCAGGTGACCACCTTTCACAAAGAGAACAAGCTCCTTCCTCGTCGCTCCTTGCGCTGTGTCATACCTGCCCGACTCGAATGACAATGTGCGAATGGAATTCGCTCCACCAACGGTAACGGTCGCCTGAATTCCTTTCTCGCGGGCCACCTGAGGAACGACAAGCTTCATTTCGTTCGCGATGCGGTAGTACCCATCCTTGGCGAGAAGCGGGATCGGATCGATCGGAGCGCCTCGTTTTTCCGTAAGGGATGTTTGGATATAAACCACGCTTACGTTCGATGCTGGCGCATCTGGACGCTGCAATACTTCCGAAGTGCCATGAATGCTGCCTATGGTCAGGCAACCAGACAAAATCAGCACAGAAAAAACAATAACCAGGTGTTTCATTTTTTATCTTAAATTTGAATATTTGACTGAGTGAATGCAGGTTGTGACAGCTGCACTAGAAGTGCCGTTTTGCCTGTCTACCGGCGTTTACGGCGGTTGTTTTGAAATCTAAAGTTCACGATCACGCGAAGAGGCGGCCTTTGGAATGGCCGACCCCGCGACGCCGATATTGCCCCCGGTTGGTTGTCGATACCACTGGTGCTTGAGCCGATCAGATCGCGGTCCTTGCGAACCTTCAGCCGGTCGGGATAAGGGCGACCCGCGTGAGCGCCTTTCCCTTCGATTGTCAGTAAAGAGGTGGGTTATCGGAGCGATGGCAAGCAGGTGAGCAGCCGGCCACGCGGCGGGCCTCAACATGCGATACTTTTTACCCCGCTATCCCTGCCGTGTGGTGCAGCTGCCGCGCGGCCCTCGTCAAAAGGAACGTCATGCCAACCGCTCATACTCCGTCGTCCGCACCCGTCTGGTTTATTACCGGCTGTTCGACCGGATTCGGCCGGGAGCTCGCACTCGCCGTCCTTGATAAAGGCTGGCGTGCTGTCGTGACAGCTCGTCAACCCAGTTCGCTGGCAGAATTTGACGAGCGCTACGGCGACCGCGCATTGGTGCTCGAACTCGATGTAACCCGGCCCGGTCAGATCAAACATGCGGTTGAAAAAACCCTGCAACAATTCGGTCGTATTGACGTGTTGGTCAACAATGCCGGCTACGGCTACCTGAGTGCCATCGAGGAAGGTGACGATCAGGACGTGCGCGAGATGTTCGAGGTCAACTTCTTTGGCGTCGCCGATACCATCAAGGCCGTGTTACCCGCGATGCGAGAACAGCGCGCCGGGCACATCGTCAACATCACGTCCGTAGGCGGCCTGATCGGCAATCCGGGAAGCGGTTACTATGCCGCCAGCAAATTCGCGGTGGAAGGCCTGAGCGAAGCGTTGGCTGCCGAGACGGCCGATTTCGGGATCAAGGTTACGGCGGTTGAACCCGGGCCGTTCCGTACCGATTGGGCAGGACGTTCGCTGAAGCAAGCTAAAAAGCCGATCGAGGCCTACGAGGCGGGCGCCGGCAAGCGCCGCGCTACCATCTCGTCCGGAAGTGGCAAGCAGCCTGGTGACCCGGCGCGCGCGGCCCTGGCTATCATCGCTGCAGTGCAGTCACCGACCCCTCCGGGCCATCTGATCCTCGGCAGCAACGGGCTGGAGCGTGTCAAACTGAAGTTGGACGCTCTACGCGCCGAGATCGCCGCATGGGAAGCCACGACCATAAGCGCCGATTTCCCTGGCTAAATAGATCCACGCGATAGATCCACGCGATTGCCGGCTCGATCCCAGTTCGATCAGACCGCGGGATCGAGCGACCGACGCCGGTCCATTTCTGCCGGCTGTCGATCAGAATTCCAAAGGATAACTAACGGCCCACTATAGATCCCTCGGCAAGGATGCTCCAATGTCTCAGGACGGGTTCAACAACGGCCGTTCGCTTCCGCGCGCGACGCAGCATCGGACCCGTCAACAGGGCGACCGGAATCTTGCCGATCATCAAAATGAGACCGGTTTGCGCGAGCATTCGATGCGCCTCGCGATAACATGCACAGTCAGTGTAATTAAGAGACCGGTTGCACTACCGGCCGCTACGTTGATCAGACGCTCGCTAGCGAAAGTCCACGACTGCCCCGCAACCACGAATGCCATCGCGGCGCAGGCGCAACGTGTGCCGAATGCCATAACGTAGGGCCGAATGCAGACGAGTGTCAGCAACGCAGCGAGGATAACCAGGTCTCGCACGAAATAGTCGTGGGGGACCAACAACCCGACGAAGATACCGGCCGGCACGCCTACGATAGCCCCCGCGATACGATTCCGGAACTTGACTCGGGCGCTCGCCGCACTGCCCGTCACCACGCTCGCCGCTGACCAGATCATCCATTGTCCGCGCTCGATATGCCTCCACTCCACGAGCGCTGCTGCGAGGCCTACGGCGAGTGCTATTGCGATCATCGCTTCGACGTACGGAACACGATCGCCACGCTCAGAACGCTTCGACCATTTCGCATAGTGCGCTAGATATGAAACCTCTGGGCGGCGTTCGCGGTAATGATTGATCGAGGAAATCAGCAGAACCGGCAAGAAAGCAGTCAATACGAAGGGAAGAAGCTCGAACCCGCGATGAATGAGTACCGATTGCCTCACTCCTTCGGCGCTCTCGCAGGCGAGGTAAAGCACCGGAATGAACGTATAGCTACCGAGTGAGCGCAACTCGCTTCCCCGTGCGGTCACCAGAATCGACCCCATTGCCATTAGGGCAGTGGCTACGACAAACAGTGGTGGATACGCAAGCGAGGCCATCAATACCAGGAAGCCCGCTCCGATGGTTATCCCGTGGGAAATAACCCCGAGCGGAGCGAGATGCGAGCGATCCACTGCGATAGCGGTCGACACCGTCACCAGCGAAACGAGCAACCACTTTGTCTGACCGGAAACCAGCGCGAGGACGATTAACGGGAAAAGGGCCGTCAACGTGCGAACAAGCGCCTTGCTATCGATAGCAGCCCCGATGCGCGACACGGCCGATCCGACAACCTCGTAACGACTTGTTTGCGTCGGCGAAGCGTCAGTAATACGGTGAACTGATTGTTCGTCGGACCTTGATTTGGACATCCCGGAACTCCTGCACTGAATCTTCGTACTCCGCTGCTGCCCTCTCGCGTGTGCGGACAGGTCGATGTACAAATCGGCGAGTTGACTCGATCCGATCGGTCGTTCCAGGTGAAAGGCGTACCGATCGACGCACTTTCCGCCTGTCAGCGGCTGAGCATTCTGGCCCTCATGCCCCTTCGTGGACCAGTGTCAGTCCGCGAGTGCCTGGATCACGTCCTCGGACTGACGCACCAGGCCGAGTCTCGGAAAAATGTAATTAACCGACGCGTGATGATGCTCAGCCGTGGCGCAACTCATCGCATCCTCGGCGAGCACGAGTGTGTAGCCAAGTTCATAGGCAGCTCGTGCCGTCGACTCCACACCAATATTCGTCGAAATTCCGCCGAGCACAATGGTCTTGATGCCACGGCGGCGCAATTGCAGATCGAGTTCCGTGCCGTGAAATGCGTTCCACTGCCGCTTCGTGATCTTGAGATCATGCTCGGCGGCTTCGATCGCTTCGGGGAAGTCCCACCACGTCGAAGGAAGTCCGCCGGCAGGAAGCGCCGCGGGCTGGTCGACGGGTTGCTTCAGCGCGTCCCCGAAATCGTCGCTCCAGCCTACGCGCACCAGCACGACTGGCGCACTGAGTTCGCGAAAGCGCTTCGCGAGCTTCGCTGAGGCCGTCAGCACGGACTCGGCGCTGCGAGGGGCCTTCCCAAAACCAAGGATGCCCTGTTGGAGGTCGATCAGAACGAGTGCCGTAGTTTTGGAGTCAAGTTTCTGCAACATCATTTGCCTTCCGTTGAAGTTAGTGAGCCAAAGGTGTATTGTGAGGTTCGTCTCACATTTCTATTTTATGAGCATGTCCTCACAAAAGTCAACGGCAACATTGCGCGCCGAAAGCGGGCAAGCGAAAGCCCCACAGCGTGCACGCGGTCACGCACGGGTCGCAGCGCTGCTGGAGGCAGCGGCTACCGAATTCGCAGACAAGGGATATGACGCAGCAACCATGACGGCGATTGCCTCCCGCGCGGGCGCATCGATTGGCTCGCTGTATCAATTTTTTCCCACCAAGGACCGGATCGCGGGTGCGTTGCTCGAAAGCTATCTGAACATACTCGCAGAGACGTTCCACAAGCTGCGCGAGGCGGCGCCGTCTCTGGACGTATCGCTGCTTGCGAGCCGGTTGACGAGAACGTTCGTGAAGTTCCGCGCGACCCATCCGGCGTTTGCGGTCCTGGTCGAGACCTACAGTTTCGCTCTGCCGAGCACCATGAGCATCCGCGAAAGTCTGCGTAGAGAGATCGAATCCGTGCTGGCTGAAGTGGCGCCGCATCTGGCACCGGCAGAGATCGCCGTCCGTGCCGCCGTGATCCAGCAGATCATGAAGGCGGCCGTCGCGGTTAATGGCGATACCTCCATAGCCAGTCGTAAAGCTGTCATGGACGAACTGGAGGGCCTTATGCGTCATTACCTGCAGGACGCGATCCAACGTGCGAACCTGGATACCCTCACGTCTTCATAAGTCTCCACAGCGTGGTACGTCCAAACTCGTCAACCGTCGACCGAATGCTCAACACCCAAAGCCCCCATCAACTTCAGCGCATTCCTCTGCCCCTGGTCCTCGTAGTTGGTATTAAAAATCACATGCGTCAGCTCGACCGCCTTTGAAATCTCGATAATCTGGCTCGCGATTGAATCGATTTCATCGTCGTTGTATTCGTAGTTGAATCTCGACGACGATGCAACCGCGCCTTTGATATTCCACGTGTCCTGATTACGTCCATGCATGCGAATCAACGCCAGCCGCGGATTCGTTGTTTCCCAAACAGCGGGGATGCTGTTACTCGCCCCTTGCGGTTCATCCACCACCACATTCACCAGCCCGCGTTCGCGCTCCATGGCCAGCGTGGAGTCGCGGCGCTTTTCGTCGAACCATGTCTGGTTGCGAAACTCGACCGCCATGGTGTAGCCGTCCATTGCGCTCATGACGTCCGCGCAGTGCTCGACATGCCGGATGCCGTGGGGATTGCAGATCACCCACGGCGCGAACTGGAAATGCACGGCGCCGAGCTTGCCGGCGGCACGAAGCGGCTCAACAGCTTCGAAATACCGGCACCATAATTCCTGCTGCAACTCGTCCGGCAAATCCTTGTAGTACAGGCTCGTCTTGCCGTTCTGCGGCAGGTTCGGCTGAATGTCCGGCGGGAACGTGTCACGTGCGGTCTGATGCCCCGTGAACAAGCGGAACGCCTTGATGTTGAACACGAATCCAGGCGGCGTCCGCTCAGCCCACAACACCGAATTCGCGGCGTTGGGCATGCCGTAATAGCTGGAATCGACCTCAACCAACGGGAACACGGACGCGTAATAGCGCAAGCGCGCCTCCGCGCTCGAACAGCCGGGCGGATAAAAACGCTTGCACTTGATCAGCGTGGGATCCGTCCACGAAGCCGTGCCAACCAGGATGGTCATTGCGCATTCTCCCTACCATTTCCACACCATTCATTCGACATATTTTTCTCCCCGCTTACTTCCCCGCTCTCCTCTCCGTCTTTTAAAAGGGGCAGTTCAGGCTCGATCAAATTCAAGGTAAAGTACTGTACATCCATACAGTTAAATTTACCATGTCCGCCCTGCTCAAGAACGTCGAAGACATCCACCCCGCCTTGTGGCGCGGGTCGCAGCTCGCGCGCTCGCAGGGGCAGACGGTGGACACGGGTTACGCCGTGCTGTCGGCCGAACTGCCGGGCGGCGGCTGGCCCCTGGGAACGCTGATCGAGCTGCTGGTGCAGCAGCCGGGCGTGGGCGAAGTCAGGCTGTTACGCCCTGCGTTAGCGGCAGTGAGCAAGCGCCCTATTGCGTTTGTGCAACCGCCTCATAGTCCAAATTCTCTCGCTTTTGCGTATCTGGGTGTGCCGCTCGAGAAGCTGCTCCAGGTGCGTGCATCGAAACTGACTGACGCGTTGTGGTCAGCCGAGCAAATCCTCAAGACCAGCAGTTGCGGCGCTCTTGTCTTCTGGCAGCAATACGCGCGCACGGAGTCGCTGCGGCGCCTGCACATGGCCGCGCAATCCTCTGAAACGCTGTTCCTGATGGTGCGCCCGCTTGCGAGCGCGGCGGACTCGTCACCGGCCACGTTGAGGCTGTGCGTGCGGCCGGCCGGCGACGGTATTGCTGTCGACATCATCAAGCGCAAAGGGCCGATCCGCGCCGAAAGACTGTCCGTCACCCTGCAACCCTCTCCCGTTCTACTGAGTCCCCATGCCCGTGTACGTCGGCATACATCTACCCCGGTTGTCGCTGGAAGTATTCCGTCCACGCTGGTCGCGCCGGCCTGAACACGGCTGCGTGGTCCTGGACCGCGACACGGTCTCCATCGCAGACCCGGGGGCTCGCGAGGCCGGCGTGTGCGTGGGCATGAAGCGCGGCGGCGTCCTCACGCTCTCGCCCGACACCCTCATGTTCGAGCGCGAGCTGAGCCGGGAAAACGACTTGATGCGCGAGGTAGCTTTTTCGCTGATGAAATTCTCCCCCATGATCGCGCTCTGCGATGAGGAAACCATCGTTATCGATGTCACGGCGAGCTTGCGGCTCTTCGGCGGCATCGTGCGGCTGTGCCATCAGATGCGGGACATTGTCGATGCCATCGGCGTGACCGCGCGTTTAAGCACAGCGCCGACCGGCCAGGGTGCGTGGCTGCTGGCCAAAAGCGCCCACAGTGCCCATCTCGGCAAGCGGCGCGTGCTGAAAATGGCATCGCTTGAACGCAAGCTTGGGACGCTACCGTTCCACGCCGCGCCGGAAGTGCGGGCTTTCGGAGACTGGTTCACGGGGCTGGGCTGCAAGACGCTGAACGACATCCGCCGTCTGCCGCGTGCGGGGCTTAAAAAACGCTGCGGCGTCGCGCTGCTGGATTCGCTCGACCGCGCTTATGGACTCGCGCCCGAACTGTATGAATGGCTGGCCGTGCCGCCCGCTTTCAGCGCGCGTATAGAGTTGCCTGATCGCATTGAACATGCGGAAGCCATGTTGTTTTCCGCGCGCCGGCTGATCGTGCAACTGTGCGGCTGGCTGAGCACGCAGCAACTGGCGCTCACGCACGCCACGCTCACGCTGGAACACGAGCGCGGCCGCGATGCCATTGACCCCACCGTTATCCAGATCGCGCTGGCCGAACCAACCTGGCACGAAGAACATCTGCTGCGCTTGTTCAAGGAGCGGCTTGGCCGCACGGAACTCGTGGCCCCGGTGATCGCAATGTGTCTGAGCGCGGCAAGAATTCAGCCCGCCGAACCGCCTACCGAGACGCTTTTTCCCGAACCCGGCGGGTCGCCTGAAGACCATAACCGCTTGCTGGAATTGCTGGTTGCGCGGCTTGGCGCCGAGAACGTGCTGCGTGCGGCGCCTTCATCGGATTACCGGCCTGAGCAGGCGAACCGATGGATCTCCGTCACCGACACCACCCTTCCTCAAAAGCTTGAAGCCGTGCCGTCCGATTTGCCGCGCCCGGCGTGGCTGCTTGAAGAGCCGTTGCAATTGATGATGAAAAGCCATCGGCCGTTTTATGGGTCGTCGCTGAAATTGGTGTCGCCGGCTGAGCGCATTGAGGCGGGATGGTTCGACGGCGGTTTGACGAGTCGCGATTATTTCGTCGCGCAAGCCAGCGATCAAAGTTGCTACTGGATTTATCGCGAGCGGCCCGGCAGTGCGGAGGCCGAAGATCCGCGCTGGTTTCTCCACGGTCTGTTTGGATGATGCGCCGTGGATACCCCCTTCTCCATGCTGCCCGCGTATGCGGAGCTTTTCGCGTTTTCCAACTTCACGTTCCTTCACGGGGCATCGCGTGGAGAGGAGCTGGTCGCGCGGGCAGCGCAACTCGGTTATGCCGGTCTGGCGATCACCGATGAATGCTCGCTCGCGGGTGTCGTACGCGCGCATGTGGAGGCGAAGAAACTGAATTTTCCGCTTGTGATTGGCTCGTATTTCAAGCTCGTCAACGCGGATCTTTCGCCGGCCTTCGGACTCATTTTGCTGGCGATGAACCGCAATGGTTACGGCAATCTGTCCGAGCTCATCACCATTGCCCGCATGCGGTCGAAAAAAGGCGCGTACCTGCTTACGCCGAATGATCTGGCACGACCCGATAAAGAGTTCGCGCACTTGCGCGGCATGCCGGATTGCCTCGCGATCCTGGTGCCCGATTTCCCCGCGAAGCAGGCTGCGCTCGATGCCCAGATCGAATGGCTCGACACCACGTTTCCGCAACGCGCGTGGGTTGGGTTGACGCTGCACCAGCGCGCACTCGATGACATCCACCGGGGGATCGTCGAGCACGTGGCTGCGTTTCATAAGGTGCCCGTGGTGGCGACCGGAAACGTGGTAATGCATGTGCGGTCGCGCAAGCCGCTGCAGGACACCATGACGGCAATTCGCATTGGCAAGCCGGTGTCGGAATGTGGTTACGATCTCGCGCCGAATGCCGAACAACATCTGCGTTCCAGGTTGCGGCTCGCGAATCTCTATCCGGAATACACGCTTGGCGAAACGCTCAACGTGCTCAAGCGCTGCACCTTTTCACTCGATGATCTGCGTTACGACTATCCGGACGAGATCGTGCCGGCAGGTTATACCCATGCCGCTTATTTGCGGCAGGAAACCTATATTGGCGCGCATCGGCGTTTTCCGCTCGGCATTCCGCACAAGGTGCAGGCGCAGATAGAACATGAACTCGAGTTGATCGAGCATATGAAATACGAGGCGTATTTCCTGACCGTCTACGATCTCGTCCGCTTTGCCCGCGGCGAAAATATTCTTTGCCAGGGGCGTGGTTCCGCGGCGAACTCCGCCGTGTGTTATTGCCTTGGCGTGACCGAGGTGGACCCGGCGCGCGGCAACATGCTGTTCGAGCGGTTTATCAGCAAGGAGCGTGGCGAGCCGCCGGATATTGATGTCGACTTCGAGCATCAGCGGCGCGAGGAAGTTATCCAGTACATCTATCGTAAATATGGGCGTGATCGCACCGCGATTGCGGCGGCGGTGTCGACGTATCGGCCGCGCGGTGCATTGCGTGAAACGGGCAAGGCGCTGGGCGTCGATGCGCAGATTGTGGATCGCGTTGCGAAGTCGCATCAGTGGTTCGACAACGGTCATGACTTGCTGCAGCGCTTCGCTGAATCCGGGCTTGATCCGGAGAATACGTTGATTCAGTCGTGGGCTTCGCTGGCTGGGCAATTGCTGAATTTTCCACGGCATCTGTCGCAGCATTCCGGGGGGTTTGTGATCAGCCGGGAGAAACTGACGCGGCTGGTTCCTATCGAAAATGCGGCTATGGTGGATCGCAGCGTGATTCAGTGGGACAAGGACGACCTGGAAGCGCTGGGGCTTTTAAAAGTCGATGTGCTCGCGCTCGGCATGCTCTCGGCTATTCGACGCACGCTCGATATTGTCTCGGAGAAACGCGGCGAGCGACTTGAGATGCAGGACATTCCGCCCGACGATAAACCGACCTACGACATGATCTCGCAGGCGGACACTATCGGCGTGTTCCAGATTGAATCGCGTGCGCAAATGTCGATGTTGCCGCGACTGCGGCCGCAGAAGTTTTACGATCTGGTGATCGAGGTCGCGATCGTGCGGCCGGGTCCGATTCAGGGTGGTGCTGTGCATCCGTATTTGCGGCGGCGTCAGGGTTTGGAGCCGGTGAGTTTTCCAAACGATGACCTGAAGGCCGCACTCGATAGAACCTTGGGCGTGCCGATCTTTCAGGAACAGGTCATGCAGATTGCAATGATCGCCGCCGATTTCACTGCCGGTGAAGCCGACGAATTGCGCCGCGCAATGGCCGCCTGGAAACGCAAAGGCGGTCTGGAGAAATACTACGATCGCATTGTGAGTGGCATGACGAAGAATGGTTATAAAAAGGCCTTTGCAGACGCCATTTTCGAGCAGATCAAGGGCTTCGGTGAATATGGTTTTCCTGAAAGTCATGCGGCCAGTTTCGCGCTGCTTGTGTATGTCAGCAGTTGGTTGAAGCGACATGAACCGGCGGCGTTTCTCGCCGCCATGCTGAACTCGCAACCGATGGGTTTCTACTCCCCTTCCCAACTCGTGCAGGACGCGAAGCGCCACGGCGTAGTGGTGTTTCCCGCCGACGTGACAGTGAGCGGCTGGGACTCGGTGCTTGAGTATCCGGATGAGTATCGGGGTAATGACAGCAGGCCTGCCGTGCGGCTGGGGTTATCGCTGCTTCGCGGCATGCGTGATGGTGCGGCAGAGCGTATTGAAACAGCACGTTGCGTGCGGCAGTTCGAGAGCGTGGGTGACCTTGCGCAACGGGCGCAGCTTGATCGGCATGATCTTCAGGCATTGGCGGCTGCCAATGCGTTGACTTCGCTCGCGGGTAACCGGAGGGAAGCGTTATGGCAATCCGTGGCCGCAGTGCCCGACAAGGACATGCTCAACGCCGCACGCGTGGAAGATGTCACGCCGCTGCTTGGCGCGCCTTCCGAGGCCGACGATATCGTCAGCGACTACAAGGCTACGGGTTTGTCACTCGGACGTCATCCGCTTGAACTGCTGCGACCGGCGTTGCTTGAGCAACGGTTGATGTCGGCGGCTACGTTGCGCAGTTACAGGAACGGGCGATTGGCGCGCGGTTGTGGACTCGTGACCGTGCGTCAGCGACCTGGTACCGCGAAGGGTGTGATGTTTGTCACGATTGAGGATGAGACTGGGAATGTCAACGTGATTGTATGGCCCAGTCTGCTGGAGAAGCAGCGCCGCGAGGCGCTCGGTTCTACGTTGCTGGCCGTGTACGGTACGTGGCAATGCGAGGGCGAGGTTCAACATCTTGTCGCACAACGGCTGGTGGATATGTCGTATCTGCTAGGTGGATTGACTAGCGTGAGTCGCGACTTTCATTGACGTTTTTTGATTGTCTTTGATTATCAGCACTCCATTTAAATTGTCTTAGCGCAAGCCGGGAACGTTCTTATTCAACGTCTTGCTTGAAACGAACTATATTAGAGGATGATTTATCCACCGAAGGAGTTCGAGTATGAAAATCCGCATGTATCACAGCACCGTTGCAGGCATCGCAATTGCAATGTTGTTACCCATTTCGGCCGCTCATGCACAACTCGGCAATCTGCTGAAGGGAGGTGGAAGCTCTGATGGGTCATCGTCCAGCGGGCTCAGCAGCCTGGGTAACATGAGCGGGATGACCAGTGGGTTGACCGGGTCATCGCTGACGTCAGGTAGTACGAGTAATGTTGCAGGTGTACTGCAGTTCTGTATCAAGAATAACTATCTCAGTGGGAATGGAGCGTCGTCGGTTAAAGACTCGCTGATGAGCAAGCTGGGTGGGACATCGGCTGCTTCGTCGGATAGTGGGTATACCGCTGGCGCTAGCGGGATTTTGAAAAGTGGCGATGGGAAGCAGGTTGATTTGAGTGGGGGTGGGTTGAAGCAGCAAGTTACCAAGCAGGTTTGTGACAAGATTCTTTCGCAAGGGAAGTCGCTGGTGGGGGGGTGATGTTGGGTTGAGTTTTTTAGTTTTTTTAACCCCGATGGGTCCTTTGGTGTCGTTGGGCTTGTCGGGGTTAGCGCGATGTATTGCCTTCTTTAGTTTTCATTTCAGTTCCGATTCCAGTTCCGATGAGCGACGCACTGCCCACGTTTGAGACCGATCGCCTGTTGATCCGCCCACGCACTATGGCGGACTACGAAGCATGTCTCGCGATGGATCGTGACCCGCTAGTCACTCAGTTTATCGATGGGCCATGGCATGATGCTAAGGCCCATGAGCGATTCTTGAGGGAACGTATTGAGACATTGTTCGGCGATGGGTTGGGGTATTGGTCGATTTTCCCCAAAGACTCTCCGATGCGGTTTTTAGGGTGGGTGCTTTTGATTCCCCACGATGCAGTTGGGCCCGAGATTGAGATTGGGTGGCGGCTTTGTCGCGATGCGTGGGGTTATGGGTATGCGTCGGAAGCCGCGGGCGCGGTTGTTGAGCATGCGTTTCGCGGCGTTGGACTAGAGAAGATTGTCGCGGATATTCATCCGGGCAATGCCGCTTCGATGAAAGTGGCGGAGAAGATTGGGATGAAGTTTGTCGGGGTCGGCGAGCATGGCGACGGTCCTTGCGAGTCTTACGCGATGGGGTTTGAGGATTTTCTGAGAGGTAGTGAACGCTGAGACGAAGGTGCGGGAACGGTCGTGGATGGCTGGAACTCGGCCTTTGCCGACATTGAGATGACGACGTCGGTGAGGCGGCTACAGGGCGCTTTCCTGCCGTTCGCACACCGATAGCCGCGAATGTCAGGTCTCACCCTCAGCGAATGCGTGCTCCCGACCCACTGCGGCCGGTCGACGCAGCGCGACAAGTAGGGCGGCTTCCAAGGTATAACGGACGTTCGTTTTGTCGCATTGGAAGACGGGAGTTCGGCCAAAGCGGTCTATAAGGACCTCTCCGTTTTTACAAGCTGGGTTTAGTGATTCATATGTTTGATTCCTGTATCGGTCAGTGAGGACTACGACGGCACGGTTGGCGGCGTGACAGACTGCATGCCTATAAACGGCCTTTTTGGGCGCCATCACAACCGCGCCCGGGCCCGGATAGTAACCGCGCAGCAGGACTCCATCCATTGGACGGCGAATACATTTCGTGTAGCGCCTGACAGCTTTTCGAGTTCGCCCGCTGCCGGTCTGACCTGTCGCTATCCTTGTCGATTACGTCCTCGATTACCATATCAATTTATGGTGATGTCGTTTGGGGTTTCAGGTGCCCGTCCCTCACCACTGCGGACAGGCGCGTAGGACGGATCGAACCGCTCCCCCTTGGCGAGCACCGCCCACAGAATGCGTGCATGCTTGTTCGCCACGGCGACCAGTGTCTTGTAGTAGCCCACGCGCGCCTGTAACTGAACAATCCAGCGCGAGAGCCGATCGCGCCGACTCCTCGCCCCCCGGATTCCGCATGGGAAGCGCGCGCCAGCGCTTTGAGCCAACTGGAGATCGGACTGGCGCGGCCCGATCCCATCGCGTTGAACTCGGCACTGACACAGGCTCGATTGAAGATCTCCTCGCCCTCCTCCACCGTGGGCACGACGCCGTCATGGCCGTACAAGGACGGTAAACACGGTGAAGCCGGCGTCTCGGACCCACCTGGCAAGTCTTGAGACCGCAGGGCTGATTCCAAGCATCTCAGGCAGCACGATCGCTGCCGGCCCACGTCCACTCACGTAGACCTTTTTCGTCTTGCTCTCGAACGTCATGGTTCGCGGAGTGAAATCCTCGAGAGGATCATCGACCATGATGCTACGTGCCTGCATTGTCATCTCCTTCCTTCAGATAACGAGCCAACCACGAAGGAAGCTGACTCCGGAAGCCCGTTCCTCGTGGGAGCAGATGGGTTCCAGCCTGCTAGTTGCCCCGAGCCGAGTTTGCAGCTTCCTCGATGAGCTTCGCGGTCTCTTGCGGATGCGAGATGTAGGCCACGTGACTCGAGTTCACTTCGACCGTCTTGGCATTAGCACGCTTCGCCATCATGCGTTCCTGTTGCGGATTGATCGATCGATCTTCGGTTGCCACCATGTACCAACTCGGCTTCGACTTCCAGGCCGGCGTCTTGACCGGCGTGGCGAACGAGTCAGCAGAGATCAACACTTGCGACAGGGCCATGAACCTCGCCGTGCTCGCAGGGACGTCCGCAGCGAAGTCGGCATGAAAGACTGCAGGGTCGATATAGAAGTAGTTGTCATCTGTCTGCTTGATCCCCGTCGTCGCCGGCGGTACCGCTTGCTCGATGGTGGCGCAGCTTTCACCGGTGTCCAGAGCGAACGCCGCGATATAGACCAGTGCAGCCACATTGGGGTCGTTGCCAGCTTCGCTGATGACTGCTCCACCGTAGCTGTGACCGACGAGAACAACCGGCCCGGACATTCGGTCGATCGCCGCTCTTGTGAACTTGACATCTTCTGCATACGAAGTCTCCGGGTGTTGCACCACTGATACCGCGTATCCATCCTTGATCAGGATGTTGGCGACGGCCTCCCACCCGGAACCGTCGGCGAAGGCGCCATGCACGAGGACGATGTTCTTAACGTGTGCCTTCGATGCAGGTTGCCCCGAAGCGGGTCCGGCAACACTTGCTGGGAACATCGAGGCGAGCAGGACGGGCGCGAGAAGTCGGCTCATGGTTCACTCCAAGTCGTAAACGTTGATCACGAGGCCACTATGCGAGGCGTCGTTGAGTTCAGCTTCTACGAATGACGTATGAACGTCTTGAACAATGACACTCAATTTGTTTATCTGAACCCTATTTTTAGCTTTGGGATGGCAAGGGTGGTGGGCACGCCTCGCTCCACCGCTGCCTCGTCAAGCGACCCACTGTAAAGTCCGAAGAATCAGGAAAGATTGGGCGAGACGTAGTGTCATCAGTCTTCCAGACGACGCGACGCGAGAGGCGAGCGCCATCGCCGCAGCCGTCGTCTTGAGCGTTGAGTGCGCACTGTAACAGTTGTAGAATCACATTCTGCAGGGTCATCCTTCGACCCTTGGTAGCGTGATCGAAGTCGCCTAGACAATCAATCGGAAGGCGAAAGATGGCACACCATCAGACTGCTGACATTCAGAATGTTGGCAACGAATTTGGAAGCTTCTTTAGACTTCGTGATGCCCCTTCCTTGCTGCTGAGGTCGGAATCTCGATTGCAGATGGGGATCACGCGGATCTCGGTACCCTGCGGCCTCGAGAATCCCGCAGGCCCCATACACCCCGAGCGAGGATTCACCATCCCGGTCTATTTACGCGAGCCGTCGTGCAAGAACTGGGGGACATGGGTCGACGGCAAATTCCTGCCGGTAGCTCACTGGGCCGAAGGGGGGATCGGCATCTATGACATGGAGTCGAATCCGAGAGCATGGCGGACATCTGCGTACGACTGCGTGCATTTCAATCTGCCACGAAGCACACTTGACGCATTTACTTCCGACAGTGAATTGCGACGCATTGACGTGCTGTCATGCCCCCAGGGGAAGAAAGACGATGTACTGTTTGGGCTTGCCAAGTTTATTCTGCCTTGGCTTGGCGACGAAGCTCGCATATGCAATTTGACCTTTGAACATTTCGTTTTGATGTTCTGTAGCCATGTGGCTGTGACGTATGGAAACATCCAGGTATCGACGAAACGAGTTGGTGGTCTCGCGCCGTGGCAGCAGCGGCGTGTGATGGACATTATCGATGCCTACCCAAACCAAAGACTTAGTTTGGCAACTCTCGCCGGAGAGTGCGGCCTTTCAGTGAGTTATTTCAATCGCTCCTTCAAACAATCGTTCGGCATGCCAGTGCATCGCTACGTGATTCATCGCCGAATCGACTTCGCAAAGGCTCTAATGAAGAACGCGCCGATTGCTCTCGCTCAAGTTGCGCTTCAATCTGGATTCTGCGATCAGGCGGCCTTCAGTCGGACCTTTAGAGCTCTAGTCGGCACCTCGCCAAAACGATGGCTCAACGAATACAGATCCGGTTGTGTTGATTTGCACGGAAACCGGACCCCCACGATTTGCGTTGAATTCTGACCCACCCTGTTGAACCGGTTTTGTCGCGCTAAGGCGCTGAGCAAAAATTCGCGCTCGATCAAGAATTCGGAACGAGATGGGCCAGACGAGGAAGACAGCGCGCAGCGACGTTGCCAGCCGCTATCGGTAAGGTTCTCAAGCGACTGCATTATCCGCTGGACGTGATTCTGCCAAGCGATGTCGAGGAGTTCGGCGAAATTGTGCCGCTGACGCTCGAAGTGCATAGGAAGCCCGCAGGGTTGCCCAGCACTTCGGCGTCCGGTTCTACGATTCGTGCAAGGGCCTCGACTTGCGATTTCTGGCCGCCTACGGCGGTGTGAGTATCAACCCGCAGATGATGAAATTGCGCAAAGGCGTGGATGTGCTCGTTGCCACGCCGGGCCGTTTGCTGGATCTCATCCACCGCGACAAACCGCAACCCGCGCGCCGGCGTGCGCTGGAGCGCTTCAAGAAGGGCGAAGTACAGATCCTGGTAGCCACCGATGTGGCTGCGCGCGGGCTGGATATCGACGATCTGCCGCTGGTGATCAACGTTGATCTGTCGATCGTGGCGCAGGACTATGTGCACCGTATTGGCCGTACCGGCCGCGCGGGCGCCAGCGGCGTGGCCGTGTCCCTGGTGTGTGCCGATGAAGCATCGCAACTGGCTGCGATTGAAGCGCTGATCCGGCAAACGCTGCGCTGTACGTGGTCGTGCAGGGTTCCAAACAGGCGACCTTGAATTCGCTGATCGAGAAAGCTGTCACTCGGATGCTCAGTACCACCGCCGTCAGCAATCAGCCACATTGCTGACGTAGAGCCCAGCCGGTCCCACCGGCAGCAATGGCCGAACAGCGGCCGGTGGTCCGCTAGATTGCACGACAACGTGCTGCGTCGACTTGAGGGCAGCCTCATTCACAATCGAACTCCCGCATACGCGTCAACTCAGATCGGAGTCGACAAGTCGCCTGCGAGCAGTAACTGAGGCACCTGGCTAAAGCTGTACTGACCACTAGCCGCATCGAGGTCGAACACCCAGACCATATCGAAGCGGTCACCGGGCCAGCTTTGCGGAGCGGTAGTCTCGTTACCCAGAATCGCGTTGGCGATCAGCGGAATGTGCTTGTGCTCCCAGCCCACGAGAACCACACCGTCGCACGCCTCTGCCGCGGCAACCAGTTGAATCTCATCGCCAACCTTGTACGTTGAATCGGTCGTGATATCCAACTTTTGAGCAACGATGCTCACCGTCTCGACGGGACGCTCGCTCTTGCGCCCTTCTTCGTCTGCCGATGCAAACACGTATTGCGGCATCGCAAGCTCGGGGCTTTGCAACGGCCCACGTGACGGGGCAAAAAGAACAGCCAGCGCACCGGCACGCGTCCATCCGGCAACCAGCAGCGACTCCGTGTTCTGCACGCCCTCAGTCGTCACACCGTATGGTGGCAATTTCCCTTGCGGCTTTTCGCCGTGGCGAATGACCATGATTTTCGATGCACGCGCCATGATTCTCTCCAACGGGGATAAGGAAACTTGTCTTGTCTGTCACGCCCTTTCTATCGATTTTCCTACACTTCACCTCAATGCGCGGGCCGCTCGTTTCTTCGGCGTAACGCCGCTCATGCCTGATCAATCATTGCTCGCGGGCAACTCCAGAGACAGGTCAATGCGGTGACATTATCGGCATTAAGCGGGGCCGGCAGTCACCACCAGCCCCACTTCATAGCCCCACCGCTTAAGGCGCAAAAGTATCCCCCAGCACCACACCCTCCCGACGCGGATCCGTACCACCTTGCAAGACACTCACCTGACTAACACCCATACGAATGATCGTATTAACCCCACTAGCCTGAGCCGCCGTTGAAACGGTATGCCCCAAAACAACAAGTCCCGTAAGCAGCGGATCGTTCGCACCACCATTCGAACTGTTGACGTTCGGATGCTCGCCGCCGACAGTCGTGACCGGGCCATTGCTCGCGCCAAAGTCGACCAGATTCGCTGATTGCTGCGCGTCCAGTCCCCAGTCAAGCACACCGACTATCGTCTTGACCACGTACTGCGGAATCGTGCCGCCGCCGGGTGAACCCGTTGCCATCACGAAATCGCCTTTCGACCCATCGGCAGCGATCTTGAACACGAGCGTAGGCGCCATCGAACTGCGCGGCCTCTTGCCAGGTTGCACACGATTCGCGACGGGAGCGCCGGTAGTATCGGTCGGATTCGCGGAGAAATCCGTGAGCTGGTTGTTCAGCAGGAAGCCGTTCGTCATGTGGAACGAACCCATGCTCGACTCAACCGTCGTGGTGGCCGTCACCACGTTGCCGCTGCCATCCACAATGGTGAACTGGTTCGTGCCGTGCTCGATCAACATCTTATCCACGCCAAGCGGAACCGCGCCAAAGTTGCCGGCAGCAGCCGTACCCATGCCCTTGTTGACGTTGATCAGGGCCGCCCTGCTCGCCAAATACGGCTTGTTGAGCAACGTGTTCCAGGTGCCGTTCGGCGGCGGGATGAAATCGGTATCGGCCACATACTTGTCGCGGTCCGCATACGCCATCCGCTCAGCTTCGGTAATCAGATGAACGCCCTGAACCGTAGGCTTGCCGCCTTCAAGATCGACTGCCGTCGGCTTTTGCTGTTGAAGATTAAAGTTCTCAAGAATGCCCAGCGCGGACGCCACCGCAATTCCGCCAGACGACGGCGGCGGCATGCCGCAAATCCAGTAACTCCTGTAAGTCGTGCAAATGGGATCGCGCTGTTTCGCCTGATAGTTTGCGAGATCGGCGAGCGTCGTTTTGCCCGGCGTGATGACCGAGCCATCCGCGCCAGTGGTCGTCGCAATCTTCGCCACAATGTCCTGTGCGATCTGGCCGGAATACAGCGCGTTGGCGCCGCTGCTGGCCATCGCCTTCAGCGTATTGGCATAAGCCGGATTTTTCAACACCGTGCCCAATACCTTGGGCGAGCCGTCCGCGTTAAGAAAGTAAGCAGCGGCTTCGGGGTCGCGTTTCAGGCTGCTTGCGTTCGAAGCAATTGCGCCGGCAAGCCGTCCGCCGATTGGAAACCCATCGGTCGACAGCGAGATAGCGTCGCCAAACAGGTCCTTCCACGCGAGCTTGCCGTGATCCCGCTGCAGCGCCTCAATAAGGCGCGGCACACCAATGGTACCGATCGAGCGGCCGCTTGCACGCGCGCTTGGCTGAGGTGCGGAACGGTCGCTAGTATCGTCAACATAACGAAGATAGTTTTCTGTTGCCGCGCTCGGCGCTGACTCGCGGCCGTCGTACGCTTGCACCGTCTTTTTCGATGCGTCGTAATACATCAGCACTCCTCCTGATCCAAGCCCCGTTGCTTCGGGAACTGTCAGGCCCAGCACCGCTTGCACGGCAACAGCGGCGTCGGCTGCGGTCCCGCCTTTCTTGAGCACGGCGCAGCCCGCAGCGCTCGCGTACGCGTTCGATGTTGTGACCATATAGGTCTTCGCATATACGGGCTTCAGGCCCGTGCGATAACCCGAAGCGGCTTCAGGAAGCGAGGGGTCACCCGGGAGATTCGAGCCAATGACGACGCTTAACCCGCTACTGTTCACAGCAAGGCAACTAGACACAATGTATTGGACCTGCTGTACCTCAAGCGACGCGGGTTAAGCTTGAGGCTCCGAAGAACCGAAGGCTCAGAGCCGCAATTGAGGAGAGCAGGTCGTGAAGCAGTTTAGCAAGTTCGTTGGGTTGGATGTTCACAAGGCGACGATTGCGGTTTCTGTAGCCGATGCGG
>NZ_JBIYEB010000018.1:0-198117 GCF_044909315.1 Caballeronia udeis | reverse complement strand
GTCGGCCCTTGCGATTCGAAATCTGCATCTCATCTTTAGACAAAGTAGTCCCCATCACTTATTTGGTGGGGACTACTTTGGACACTATCCAGCTGCCTGTACATGCGGCCTTCAGATGACGCTTACGTCTAGTCAGTCGTAGAATTTGATTCTGAGTACATTCCTGGCGACCAGGAGAGCACCGGTGGAGCGCCGTGAGCGTACGAGTCGCGGCGCGTCCGGTGTCAGGGCGCGGACTCAGTTAGAGGAGCGCGAAATGGCAATTGAAGAATACGAAACGGACTATCTCGTGGTCGGTGCCGGGGCCGCCGGGATGGCGTTTACCGACGCGTTGCTCACGCATTCCGACGCCACGGTCACCATAGTCGATCGCCGCCATGCTCCCGGCGGACACTGGATCGACGCCTATCCCTACGTTCGTCTCCATCAGCCGTCCGCCTTCTACGGGGTCAGCTCGGTGCCGCTCGGGCAGGACGCGCTAGACGTGGCCGGGACGAATGGCGGCTACTACGAACTCGCCGGGGCAGACGAGATCCGGGCCTACTTCGCGCAAGTCATGCATCGCCACTTTTTGCCCAGCGGGCGCGTCCACTACTTTCCGTGCAGCGATTACCTGGGGGGAAACCGCTTTGTGTCCCGGCTCGCGCAAGAGTCATGGAAAGTGCGTGTGCGGCGCAAGGTCGTCGACACCACGTATATCGAAGGCACCGTTCCCGCGACGAGCGCTCCCTCCTTCGAAGTAGCCGATGGCGTTCGCTGCGTGCCCGCAGGCGCGATCACGCGTATCACGGAGCGGCCTGAGCGCTTCGTCGTCATCGGTGCAGGCAAGACGGCCCTCGACACCTGTGTATGGCTGCTGGAACAGGCCGTGCCCGCTTCGTCCATCCGCTGGATCAAACCACGAGAGGCATGGTGGGTGAACCGCAGGTTCCAGCAGCCGCAAGCGCTGCTCCCAGACTCTTATCGCGGCATGGCGATCCAGCTCGAGGCGATGGCACGGGCGACTTCGATCCAGGATCTCTTTGCCCGCCTCGAATCGGAAGCGTTCTTCCTTCGCATCGATCCCGGCCTCGCTCCCACCATGTTTCGCGGTGCGGTGATCAGCGAGGCCGAGTTGGAGCTTCTGCGCCGGATCGAGGACGTCGTTCGCCTCGGCCACGTGCGCAGCATCGGGCGTGGAGAGATTGTCCTGGACGAGGGCCCCGTGTCTACGAGCGAGGGGACGGTGCATGTCCACTGCGCGTCGAGAGGGCTGCCGCGACCACCTCTGCGCCCGATCTTCGAGACTGGACGAGTGACCGTCCAGCCATTCCTCTGGGGATTCGTGTGTTACCAGTTCGCGATGCTGGGCGTGATCGAGGCCACTGTAGAGAGCGACGAGGAGAAGAACCATCTCTGCCCGCCCATCGCTTACTGGGACGCGAACACGGACTACTTGTCCGCGTTCCTTGCGACTCTTGCGAACGAACGGGCCCGGGCTGCCTACCCGGCACTTGCCAACTGGGCAAAGGAAACACGGCTCAATCCGTTCAGTGGGCTCGCGCACTACCGCGATGCCCCGAACGTCGTGGAAGCTCGTGAACGCATCAAGCGCTTCGGGGCGGCGGCAGTGGGCAATCTCGCGCAGCTCCTGAGGACGAGTGCCGCTCAGGCAGGGGGCATCAGAGACGCAAATTGAAACGTGGCTTGGATCGCTTCGGGCTGCTCAAGATCGATCGTGGCGTAACGGCGAAGAGCGGCGGCTGATCGGGTTGGCCGACGATGAGATTTGCGTCAATGCCATGTCTGCGTCCGGTAACTGAGCGGAGCCGACATCCAGATGGCCGACTTGCGACCTGCGCCAACGTCGCTTCTTGGCCGGACAGCGACCGATGCCGGATCGCTGTCCCGAGGTACCGCTGTTTAAACTTCGGTTTGTTCGGCCATCTCAAGCGCATCGTCGACCTCGATGCCAAGGTACCGCACTGTGCTTTCAAGTTTGGTGTGGCCAAGCAGCAGTTGAACGGCGCGGAGGTTCTTGGTGCGGCGGTAAATCAGTGACGCTTTCGTCCGGCGCATGGTGTGGGTGCCGTACGCGGTGTCGTCCAGCCCGATTGATGCGATCCACCGATGCACCACGCGTGCATACTGACGCGTCGAGATGTGCGGTGACGCGCGGAGTCGGCTTGGGAACAAAAAGTCACCCGACACCAGCGCTGCCGCGTTGATCCATGCCTCGACGCTGTCCCGGGTCTGGTCCGTAATCTCGAACTGAACCGGCCGTTGAGTTTTCTGCTGCATGATCGTCGCCCGGCTGGCGACGTGATGCCCGTGGCAAACATCGCAAACCCGCAGCCTCGTGAGATCGCATGCGCGCAGTTTGCTGTCGATCGCCAGATTGAACATTGCGAGGTCGCGAATCTTCGCTGAAAGCTGGAGCCGGATGCGAATGGCCCAGATTTCCTTGAGCTTGAGCGGAGGCTTCTGTCCCGTAAGCTTGCCCTTGTTCCAAGGTATCCTGACGACGGCTGTTTCATCAGTTGCGCTCATGACCATCTCCTTTCAAGTGAATGGAGAACTAGTCTGAGCTAGCCGTCAGCGGGCGCTGCCCGACCCTCAAGGGACCGTCGATTTTCGCGATAGCGGACGGTCGCGGGCAACCGCCCGGATCGTTGATCAAGCGCCAGAACCTCCGCTGTGGGATAGATGGGTCGTTCAGCCTTGATCAAGGAAAAAAGACGAACGTCGTGAAATGCGTCTTTCCAGTACCCCCCTGTCGCATGATGCCTTCCTCTATAAATCCCAAGCTGCGCAGAAGCCCTATAGACGCGTGGTTGTCGAGGTCGGTCGTTGCCTGAATTCGACTGATGTCCCAGCGATCGTAGGCATGGTCGACAATTGAGCTAAGAGCTTTGCGCATGAGACCTTGTCCCCCAAAGCGTCTTTCCAACTCGAAACCGATGCTAGCCGACCGGAAGGCCCCATTGATAGCGAGTCTGCAGGTGCCAATAAGGCACATCGTGCCGGCAAACGGCAGGCTTGCTCAATCATGAGTAACTCATCCTCCATCCTATCCAGAAGGAAGAACGTATGGCGTCTGGCTGTGCGACGAAACCTTCGGCAAGGATGGAATGTGAGGTGTTCGAGCAAGCGATACCAACCATGTTTCAGGGGACTGGACCGTGTTCGTGCTCTGCTGCTTGAGCTTTCATGGCTCGCGCGATCAATAGGAAGTCCACTTGACTGATCCGAAGGCCCCCTCCGCCATCGCTGACCATTTTTCCTAAGTTCGGGCGACTAAATACGCCGCGGTATAGCCTCTGCGAAAAAATCGGTGACTTGTCGCACACGCGCCGGTACAAACCGGCGTCTTGGCCAGATGAGGCTTATGTCTCTGGCGTCGCCTATAAATTCGTCGAGAACGGTGATGACGTCCGGATGTCGGAGATCATCGGCAAGAGAGATCTTCGCAAACAGGCCGATTCCCACACCGGCTAGAACACCAGCCCGGATCGTTTCGATACTGTTGGACGTGAGATTTCCGCGCACGGACACGCTAAATCGACCTTCTGGCCCTACAAAAGGCCAATGCGTTGACTCCGTCAAGCCGCGATATAAAAGGCAATTGTGATCAACGAGCTCGACAGGAGTCTTTGGCATTCCGCGTTGCTCGAAGTAGCGACGGGATCCGACGCAGACGAGAGGAGTGCTGGCCACGCGCCTGACGATCGCGTCAGGATCGTTCACGGGCCCCACTCGGATCGCCAGATCAATCCCATCTTCCACCATATCTCGCACGAAGTCCGAGAGAATGAGATCCACCTGAAGGCCAGGATTGAGTGATAGCAGATCGGGAATAAGCGGCAAAATATGAAGACGGCCAAAAGTACTTGATGCAGCAATCCTGATCAAACCCGAGACATTATGCGTACTGCTGGTCAGCTCGCTGTCGGCGTCATCCATCTCGTCAAGCAGCGGTTTTGCCCGATCGTAGTATCTCTGCCCCTGATCCGTCAGGGTTACGCGGCGCGTACTTCGGTTAAATAACACCACGCCGAGGCGCCTCTCGAGCGCGCCGATAGCCTTACTAATTGCCGACTGTGAATCGCCGGTTCGATGCGCGGCAGCTGTAAAACCGCCGGCTTCAACTACAGCTATGAAGGCGTTTAATTCGTGGAATCGATCCACTTCCATTCCCCCTAGGAATTAATATTATGGAAAATTAAGCTATTATCATTGGTTCCGACATCACTCACAATTCAGCTCTCTCCACAGCTGAAGGAATGGTGTCATGAATATTGATCTCACTGGCCGCAAGGCCGTCGTTACTGGGTCTACAGCAGGTATCGGCCGAGCCATTGCAGAAGGGCTGGGGCGCGCAGGCGCCGCGGTCGTGATCAACGGCCGCACAGAGAAGCGCGTCTCCACGGCGCTTCGGGAGCTTCGCGAACTCTTGCCAAAGGCGGAGTTTACCGGCGTCATCGCAGATCTTGCGACCCCGAAAGGCGCGGCGGACTTGTTTGCGCAGGCGCCGGATGCGGACATTCTCGTCAACAATGTGGGTACTGGGCGTCCGAAGTCCTTCTTCGAAATTGAGGACAGCGAGTGGATCGATCTCTTCGAACTTAACGTCATGAGCGGTATTCGCGCCTCCCGCCACTATGTGCCAAACATGACGAAGCGCGGCTGGGGGCGCGTCGTCTTCATCAGTAGCGAGTCCGCGCTTGCCATCCCCAAGGACATGATCGACTACGCCACGACCAAGACCGCTCAGCTCGCCATTGCGAGGGGCTTGGCCGAGGTGGTCGGCGGAACGGGGGTCACCGTTAATTCGGTTCTCCCTGGTCCGACGAATTCGGAGATCATGGGTGGTTGGGCGCAGGCGAACGCAGATGCGCAAGGCATTACGCGTGAGGAAGCCGAGCAGCAGTTCCTGAAAACGAATCGCCCGACCACGCTCCTCAATCGCTTCGCGACAACTGAAGAAGTCGCAAACCTAGTCGTCTATGTCTGCTCGGAGCAGGCGTCGGCGACAACTGGCACTTCATTGCGTGTCGACGGCGGTGTCGTTCGGACAATTGCATAGGGCGCCCGCTTGTTCACTCGCTCAACGCGGCCTCGGGAAGGGCCAAACCATCGGTTCCTTCCCGGAGTAGACGATTGCCCAAGTTGAATGTGCCTGCAATCGTACGAGTATTTCCACTCAAAAATAGCCGCCCAGAGCTGCCTTAATCGCGCCGACCGGTTGGTCTATGGTGACACGATTGTCGACGATCCTCGCCTTAGGGTCGATGGTCCGCTCCTGGCCGAAATCGGGCGCCCGCATAACTCGACCGATCGTTGATCGCCATAGATATCCGAAAGGCATAAACCGGCCGCGTATGGACTGATCGCGTTCGTGCTTTCGTTCGCAGTTGCAGGCAAGGCACGCCAAGAAACGACCGCCCGAATCAGCCGGGGTACGTGGCACCATTGGGCGCAAGTGCTGTCATTGTTCGAGACGCGCTGGAAGCGCCGTTTGATTGAATCAAGCTGTCCCATGCTGCAAAGCAGAAAGCCCTCAAGAGAGGGCTTTCACTTTTACTACCGGCTCCAAACTTTATTGCACTTTCCAAACTATTTTGTCACGCTACAGAAACCTCAAGCGCCGAAGTTCTTCGACGCAAAGTCCCAGTTCGCAATGTTCCAGAACGCTTCGATGAACTTCGGACGCGCATTGCGATAGTCGATGTAATAGGCGTGTTCCCATACGTCGATGGTCAGCAGCGCCTTCGCGTCGGTAGTCAGCGGGGTCGCTGCATTGCTCGTTGACACGATGTCGAGCGAACCGTCCGTCTTCTTCACGAGCCACGTCCAGCCCGAACCGAACGTGCCGGTTGCGACCTTTGCGAACTCTTCCTTGAACTTGTCGAAGGAGCCGTACTTGGCGTTGATTGCGTCGCCGAGTGCGCCGGCCGGAGCACCGCCACCCTTGGGCGACAGGCTGTTCCAGAAGAACGTGTGGTTCCAGACCTGGGCTGCGTTGTTGAACACGCCACCCGACGCCTTCTTGACGATCTCTTCGAGCGACAGGTTTTCGAATTCGGTACCCGGAATCAGCTTGTTCAGGTTCGTCACATAGGTTTGATGATGCTTGCCATAGTGATACTCAAGCGTTTCTTCCGACATGTTCGGAGCGAGCGCGTTCTTGTCGAACGGCAACGGCGGGAGGGTATGTTCCATGGTGCGAGCTTCCTTCTATGATGATTTTGGGGGACGTGAGGAGTGAAGCAATGGAGCACTCGATTGTAGGCGAGTTGGGATAACCCCGCAAATTGCGGGTTTTTATGAGCAGTATCGATTACGAAGCTTTAACAGCGGCGTAAAAAATGCTCGAACGTTCCTTCTAAGCCGTCAAAAATACGGGCTTTCAAGCACCCGTGCGAGTCTTGTAAAAACCTTTGCGTGCATTGTATGAAAGCAGCACCGGTGCACACCGCCGCCGGCATCAGAATTCATCGGAGAGGCGGGGCTGGATATCGGCCAGCAAGATATCCGCCGATCCTTCCGCCAGATGCACGGTCAACGGCCGTTTTGGCTTCAACGCGTTCGGCGCGCGCACGGCGCGTCCGGATTGCGTATCGATCAAAGCCGCGTAGCCGCGCTCGAGCGTGCGTTGCGGGCTCAACACCTGCAACCTCGCCGATAACTCCGACACCCGGGCCTCTGCCCGTTCATGCCGGCGCCCTTGCGAAACACTCAGGCGTTGTGCAAGACGCATCAGATGTTCCCGCTCGGCGGCAAGATCCGGACGCCAGCGCTGCCAGCGCATTTGCACAAGCGCAAAACGCGCACGGGCGTCGCGGACCGGACGCGCGCCGGCCGTCGCCAGACGCGCCGCCAGTTGCCGCAAGTGCATGCGCTGACGTTCCAGCCGCTCGGCCGGGCTGACCAGCCGGCGCGCCAGCCAGTCGAGTTGCTGCGCGCGCCGTTCCATCATCCGGCCAAAGCCGCGCGCCAGCGTCGCATGCCGGTGATCGAGATCGCGCAGCAGTAACGCACGCTGCGGACTGACAAGTTCGGCGGCGGCGGTCGGCGTGGGCGCGCGGACATCGGCGGCGAAGTCGGCGATGGTGAAATCCGTCTCGTGACCTACGCCGCTGACAACCGGCATCGCACTTTCGGCGATCGCGCGGGCAAGCACTTCCTCGTTGAACGCCCACAGATCTTCAATCGAACCGCCTCCGCGGCACACGATCAGCACATCGACCTCGCGGCGCGCGCTGGCTTCATCGACCATTGCAGCGAGCTTCGCGGCCACGCCCGCGCCCTGCACCGGTGCCGGATACACGATCACCGGCACGTGCGGCGCGCGCCGCGAGAGCGTGGTCAGCACGTCGCGCAACGCCGCCGCCTGCAACGACGTCACAATGCCGATAGCGCGCGGATGCTGCGGCAACGCGCGCTTGCGCTCAGCGGCGAACAGCCCTTCGGCTTCGAGTTTCGCCTTCAGCTTCAGGAAGGCTTCGTATAACCGTCCCTGGCCCGTGCGGCGCACCGCTTCCACCCCGAGTTGCAACTCGCCACGCGGTTCGTACATCGTCACAAGCCCGCGGACCTCGATCCGGTCCCCCTCTCGCGGCGTGAACTCGGCGTACTGTGCCCGGCCGCGGAACATCACGCAGCGCATCTGCGCCTGCGCGTCCTTGATCGAAAAATACCAGTGACCGCTCGCCGCTTTCGTAAAATTCGATACTTCACCCGATACCCAGACCAGCGGAAACGAGCGCTCGAGCATCGACCCGATCGCCCGGTTGAGCGCCGAAACGGGGATAACGGCATCGGCGCCGCCGGATAAACCGGATGAACCGGATGAAGCGAAAGGATCGGAGCTCATCGAAGAAAAGGGTGACGGGTTGAGGTGAAAAACAAGCTTGGAAATACGCGGGCCTGAAGCCAGACCAAAGGGGTATCCGGGCAACGCTGCACGGCCAGTGAACAAGGCATGGACGATAGACCAATCAGCGTCCGAAGTGAAGCAAGTGTCCACAAAGCACAAGTTACCGGAAACTAACGAAAACGCTCATGAAGTCCTAATGCGCGCGTTCTAAGTCATTGTTTTTATTATGTTTTATGTCCAAAAATATTTCAAAGACCGATGCAAGTCTTTCCTGAAGCCGATTTCAGGCCGCGGCGGCCCAACTTGTTCACAGAGTTATCCACAGGCGCTTTGTGTGCAAAATGGAGCATCGAATCTACCCGTTTATCTGCCCGATTTTCTGCCCGCGTTTCTACCCATTTGTCCAACCGTTTTCGGACGGCGTTCGAGGGTGTTTCGACACCAGACGGCGAAATCCGATTTGCCCTTCGACTGGCGCCTGCGGCAACGCCGCGCTAGAGTGCCGGGTTCGAGGGCCGGCGCGACAATTGCCTGCGTCGTCCAGCGGCCGCTTACCCTCTGCTTACCATTCGCTCATTTTCGGAGATCCGCCCCGATGCAAAGGTGCCGGCCGTTATCACGAACATTGCCCTTCTCCTCGCCGCTACACCGCCCTGCGTCGCTGCCGTCCCAAGCGCGTGCATCGTTCGCTCCTGACCACAAGGCGCGCCATGTCTGACTTCAAGCCGCCGATCGAAAATTTCCTCGCCCGCGAGTGGCGCAAGCGCGGCTGGGTCGCGTGGTCGCTGACGCCGTTCGCCTGCGTGTTCGGCCTGGTCGCGGCCATTCGCCGCGCGTTCTTCGCGCTCGGCTGGATCAAGCAGGTGAACGTGGGCGTACCGGTTGTAGTGGTCGGCAATGTGACCGTGGGTGGCACCGGCAAGACGCCGACGGTCATCGCCCTCGTCGAAGCACTGCGCGCCGCCGGCTTCCAGCCGGGCGTCGTCTCACGCGGTTATGGCGCGAAGATCCACGAGGCCACGCGGGTGACGCCCGACAGCCAGCCCTCGGATGTCGGCGATGAACCCCTGCTGATCGCCCGCCGCACGCACGCGCCGGTGATGGTGTCGCCCGATCGCGTCGCGGCGGCGCAGGCGTTGCTGAAGGCGCATCCGTCGGTAGATGTGATCGTGAGTGACGACGGCCTGCAGCATTACCGCCTCGCGCGGGCGTTTGAACTCGTGGTCTTCGACGACCGCCTCGGCGGCAACGGTTTCCTGTTGCCGGCGGGACCGCTGCGGGAATCGATGTCGCGCCACCGCGACGCCACGCTGATCAACAGCCCCTATGACCGCGCGTTGCCGCCGTGGCCAAACACGTTTTCGCTGGATCTGGCCACCGGCGACGCCTGGCTTCTCGACGACCCCGCCGTGCGCCGACCGCTCAGCGCGTTCAAGGGCGAACGGATCGCGGCGGCAGCGGGTATCGGCTCGCCGGAACGGTTCTTCGCGTCGCTGCGTGCCGCCGGACTCGTGCCGGCCACGCGCGCGTTCCCGGACCACTACGATTATCGCGACAATCCGTTCTCCGGCATCGACGCCGATTCGATCCTGATCACCGAGAAGGATGCAGTAAAATTCGGGGCCTGGCGTGATGCGCGCATCTGGGTGGTTCCAGTCGAAGCCGTGCTCAGCCCCCGCCTCATCGCATTAGTTGTGGAGAAACTCCGTGGACGCACGCCTGCTTGAAATCCTTGTCTGCCCTATTTGCAAGACCCAGCTTACGTATGACCGCGCGGCGCAGGAACTCATCTGCAACGTCGACAAACTCGCTTACCCCATCCGCGACGGCATTCCCATCATGCTGCCGGACGAAGCCCGCCAGACCGTGGAAGGCACGCCCGTCGAACCGCTGAAACCTGCCGACGGGAACTGAGGCTTTAAATCGAGATTTTATGAACGCACACGTTCCGGTCGCGCCGCCCTTCATCGCCGTTGTGCCCGCACGGCTCGCGTCCACCCGCCTGCCGGACAAGCCGCTGGCGGATATCGCCGGCAAGCCGATGGTTGTGCGCGTCGCCGAACGCGCTCGTCTGTCGGGCGCGCTGCAGGTGGTGATTGCGACCGATTCGCCGCGTGTGGTCGAAGTCGCGAGGGAACATGGTTTCGAGGCGCTGCTCACCCGCGCCGATCATCCGAACGGCACGGACCGGCTCGCCGAAGTCGCGACGCATTTCGGCTGGAGCGACGACACCATCGTGGTCAACGTGCAGGGCGACGAGCCTTTGATCGACCCGGCGCTCGTGCGCAACGTGGCGGTGCATCTTGCGGCGAATCCGTCGTGTGCGATCGCGACCGCGGCGCATCCCATCCATGATCCCGCCGATGTCTTCAACCCGAACGTGGTGAAAGTCGTGCTGGATTCGAAGAGCGTCGCGCTGTATTTTTCGCGCGCGCCAATTCCATGGTCGCGTGACGCGTGGCAGAAGGACTGGCCCGATGTCGCCGCGCTCGGCGCACGCCTGCCCGTTCCCGCCAATGTGCTTCGCCATATCGGCTTGTATGCGTATCGCGCGAAGTTCCTGCGGGTTTATCCCACGCTGTCCGTCGCGCCGATCGAAGAAGCCGAGGCGCTCGAGCAACTGCGCGCGCTCTGGCACGGCGAGCGCATCGCAGTGCTGAAGACGAACGACGCGCCGCCGCCCGGTGTCGATACCCCCGCCGATCTGGCCCGCGTCCGCGCGCTGTTCGGCACGTCGGTCTAACAGGGCGGGAAGCGTCCGGCCGCCGCGTTTGGCGGTGCGGCGCTCTGCGTCCGGTCGCCGCTTTTTCCCCACCGTTTCCATCGCAGCCCGGCTGGTTCGCCTGCCGGGATATCACACGGTTTTCACCGCGTCCTAGCGCGGCATCCCCCTTCCGATCAACTCGCGTTAACCCCCGCTGCGCGCGACTTTCCGGGCTTTTGAGCCGCGGATTCGAGTCGCCATTGTGACGATGCGTGGCATAATCGATCGGTAGCGCGAGCCTTCCGGTCAGCGCCAACGCTCCTGAGCGCCCGTGTCGACTGGTGCCGCGCCGTCTCCTGAATTCGGCTCGTCGCGCCTCGTTTGCGGCTTCAACCGAGCGATGTGCCACAGCGACCGGATGCAAGAATAAGCCTCGCAGCGCAGCGGTTTCTATTCGATTCGGAGATATCACCATGCGTTTGATCCTGTTGGGCGCCCCCGGCGCCGGCAAGGGCACCCAGGCCACCTTCATCAAGGAAAAGTTCGGCATCCCGCAGATCTCGACGGGCGACATGCTGCGCGCCGCCGTGAAAGCGGGCTCGCCGCTCGGCGTGGAAGCCAAGCGCTTCATGGACGCCGGAGAACTCGTGCCGGACACGCTCATCATCAACCTCGTGAAAGAACGCCTGCAGGAAGCGGACTGCGCGAACGGCTATCTCTTCGACGGTTTCCCGCGCACGCTTCCGCAAGCCGACGCCATGAAACAGGCCGGTGTTGCTATCGACTACGTGCTTGAGATCGACGTGCCGTTCGAGGACATCATCGAGCGCATGAGCGGGCGTCGCTCGCATGCGGCCTCGGGCCGGACCTATCACATCAAGTTCAATCCGCCGAAAGTGGAAGGGCACGACGACATCACCGGCGAGCCGCTGATCCAGCGCGACGACGACAAGGAAGAGACCGTGAAGAAGCGGCTCGACGTATACGTCGCGCAGACCAAGCCGTTGATCGAGTACTACAACACGTGGTCGAAACATGGCGACAACAACGGCCTGAAGGCGCCGGAGTATCGGCGGATCTCGGGTCTTGGCACCGTCGATGAAATCCGCACGCGCGTATTCGATGCATTGACCTGATCGTTCTGAGCGCTCACATCCGGGCGCTCGGGGCACGCCTTCTGAAACCCGCTCGCGCTCCATCGGCCGAGCGGGTTTTTCGTTCTGGGCGATCCCCGGGACGAAACACGTTCTACGTATAACCCTCATCAAGGAGCACACAGCATGGACATCCAGGACAACGTCTTTCTCGTCACGGGCGGCGCATCGGGCCTCGGCGCGGCGACCGCGCAGCTTATCCGCGACCACGGTGGTAAGGTCGTACTAGCCGACATGAACGAAGCCGCCGGCGAGAAGCTCGCGAAAGAACTCGGCGGTGTGTTCGTGAAATGCGACGTAAGCCGCGAGGAAGACGGCCAGCGCGCCGTGGAAGCCGCCACCCAACTCGGAAGCTTGCGCGGGCTCGTCAACTGCGCGGGAATTGCGCCGGCCGCGAAGACGGTGGGCAAGGATGGCCCGCATGCGCTCGATCTGTTCGCCAAGACTATCGGCGTGAACCTGATCGGCACGTTCAACATGATCCGGCTGGCAGCGGCTGCCATGTCGAAGAACGAACCGAATGCTGCGGGCGAACGGGGCGTGATCGTGAGCACGGCATCGGTGGCGGCTTACGATGGCCAGATCGGCCAGGCGGCTTACGCCGCATCGAAAGGCGGCGTGGTGGGCATGACGCTGCCGATCGCGCGTGACCTGTCGCGCAACGGCATTCGTGTGATGACGATTGCTCCGGGCATCTTCGAAACGCCGATGCTGCTCGGCATGCCGCAGGAAGTGCAGGACGCGCTCGGCGCGATGGTGCCGTTTCCCTCGCGTCTTGGCAAACCGAACGAGTACGCGATGCTGGTCAAGCAGATCTTCGACAACCCCATGCTCAACGGCGAAGTCATCCGCCTGGACGGCGCGATCCGGATGCAGCCGAAGTAAATTGTCGGCTCGGCGGGGCTGGTAGCGGCCAGTTCATGGCCTCATGCACGAAGAAAAACGGCGGCCATCGCAATGATGGGCCGCCGTTTTTTAATGGGGTTTGAAACGTGAGCCTGGAAACAACCTACTCGCCGTTGTGTTGCATACGCTGACGCAACTCATGCAACTCCGTCTCCACGACGGTTGCGTCTTCGGCTTCTGGCCGGTCGTCGAGGTACCGGCGCAGGTCTTCCATTGCCGGGCGCAGGTAATCCAGGCGGGCGTAGGCGAAGCCACGATCACGCACTTCTTCAATACTTCCCGGCATCAGGATCACCAACCGTTGCTGCACGGCAAGCAGCCGCTGCCAGCGTTCCGTCTGCAAATAAATGCTTTTCAGGTTACGCAGCATTCGTCCGACGATTTCCCGCCGCGTGGCCGGCTGCAGCAAGATGCGCAGCGCGCTGCCAATGGACTCGCCCACTCGCTGCACATACGGCTCGAGCATCTCGACCATGGCCGACTCGGACAGGGATTGACCGGTAGTCGGATCGAGCATCACGTCGCCGTCGGGGGTGGTCACGCGCAGCAGGAAGTGCGCCGGAAACGACACGCCACGCACCGGAATACCCAGTTGCTCGCTCATCTCCAGATACACGACGGCCAGCGAAATCGGAATCCCGCGACGCCGCTTGAGCACCATGTTCAGGTGGCTGTTATCGGGATCGTAGTAGTCGTTAAGATTGCTGGTGAAACCCAGTTCGCGGAAGAAAAAACGATTCAGCACGCCGATTTTTTGCTTGATGTCGGCGTCCTCGGGCATACGGCGGCGCACGCGCAAAACCAGCTCGTCGATCTCAGCCAGCACACCCTGCAAATCGAGATCCGGATACGCGTCCTGGGCAAGCGACAACGCCGCCTCGGTGAGCGGAAGACTGTCGTCCTCGGCCACAAGCGAGGTGAAATAGTCGAGGATGCGCGTCGTCGTCATCACAGAGTTCGCCTTCTGAAATACGCGTATTTAAAGCCCATCGCGGAGAGCATACCGAAATATAGCGCACCGAATACGACCAGGCTTGCACCGAGAAGCATGATTCGCTCCAGAGGTGCGGCACGCATGCCGATCCAGTCGAAATTGCCGGCGACCCAATGCATCACGCCCGCGAGCACGAGGCACGCGCCGACGAGTTGCGCGAAGAAGCGCATCCATCCTGGCGAGGGTTGGTAAATTCCGCGCTTCCTCAAGCCGATGAACAATAGCGTTGCATTCACGCAGGCGCCCAGCCCGATCGACAGTGTCAATCCGGCATGCGCGAAGATCGGTACGAAAATCAGGTTGCTGATCTGAATGGCGATCAACACGATGATGCCGATGATCACCGGCGTCTTGATGTCCTGCTTCGCGTAAAAGCCGGGCGTAAGGATCTTGATCAGGATCAGTCCGACCAGCCCGACGCCGTACGCCGACAACGCCCGGCCGACCATGACGACGGAATGCGCATCGAATTTGCCGTAGTGGAACAGCGTGGCCGTCAGCGGTTCGGCGAAGAAAAACAGCGCACATCCGCTTGGCGCGGCCATCAGGAACGTGATGCGCAGACCCCAGTCGAGCAACGCCGAATATTCGACAGGATCGGCGTCCACATGCGCCTTCGAGAGGCTTGGCAACAGGATGGTGCCCAGCGCCGCGCCGAGCAGCGCCGTGGGGAACTCCATCAGGCGATCCGAGTAATTGATCCACGACACAGCGCCCGGACCGAGCCGCGACGCAATGTTCGTATTGATGATCAGGCTCAGCTGGGCGACCGACACGCCGAACGTCATGGGGACCATCTTGATCAGCACGCGCTTGACGCCCGGATGCCGCAACGCCCGAAAGAAATTCAGGCCGATGCGCGGGATCATGTCGATCTTCTTGAGGCCGGGCAACTGCACGAGAAACTGCAGGATCCCACCGACGATCACCGCATAGGCGAGCGCGTAGACCGGCACTTTCAGATGTGGCGCGAGGAAGACGGCGGCCCCGATGAACGACACGTTGAGCAGCACGGGCGCGAACGCGGGCAGGGAGAACTGCCGGTAGGTGTTGAGCACCCCCGACGCCAGCGATGTCAGCGAGATGAAGATGATGTACGGGAACATGATCTGGGTCATGGTCACCGCGAGGCCGAACGCGTGACCGTCGTGCTCCAGTCCCGAGGCGACGGCGAACACGACCCAGGACGCACCCGCCACGCCTACCAGCGACACGACTGCAAGCGCCCAGGCGAGCACGGTCGACATGGCGTCGACGAGGGCCTTGGTGGCGTCGTGGCCTTCCGTGTTCTTGAACTCGGCGAGGATAGGCACGAACGCCTGCGAGAACGCTCCTTCAGCGGACAAGCGCCGCAACAGGTTGGGTATGCGGAAGGCGACGTAGAACGCGTCGGTGAATTGACTGGCGCCGAAGGCTCGCGCGATCAGCGTTTCGCGGACCAGGCCGGTCACGCGGGAAAGCAGCGTGAAGCCGCTGACCGTCAGTAGGGCTCGGAATAGATTCATGGGGCGCTTATTATACGGGCCGCATTATGAACGCGAGACGTTGCAACCATTGGCGATTCGTTAGAATTTGCAACTTCGGTCGCGTGCAGGCGGTTGTGCGCGTACTTGCCTATACCTGCCAATACGTCCCAATACGTCCCAATACGTCCCGATACGTCCCGATACCCGCGGATACCGGTTACGGTTCGTCGGGTCGATTTCCAGCGACACCCGGCAAAAACCGGCCGCGCTTGCCAGTCCCATGATTTCGTTGCTATAATCGCCGGTTTCGAAGCTCCTGAATCCGCTTTCGGCACTTTTACGCACGTTATAAAAGCGCCTGCAAGCACGGCGGCTTCACGTCTTCTTTCGACGTTTTTGCGCTTTCGGGCAATCGATCCCGAGAGTTTGATCATAAACAGCGCATCGGATTGACCTCGTTTTATCTTGTGTGGAGTCGGGCCAGCTTCGAGCTGAATCCCATCCAGAAGCAGAACGGGAAGCGCTGAAACACATAGCTGGAACAGGATAAGGAACCGTCATGGCAAATACCGCACAAGCCCGCAAGCGCGCCCGTCAAGGCGCCAAGGCAAACTCGCACAACTCGGCGCTGCGCTCGAAATTCCGCACCGCCATCAAGGCCGTTCGCAAGGCGATCGACGCCGGCGACCAAGCCAAGGCTGCAGAAATCTACAAGACGTCGGTCAAGACCATCGACATCATTGCGGACAAGCGCATCGTCCACAAGAACAAGGCTGCTCGCCATAAGAGCCGTCTGTCGGCTGCTATCAAAGGTCTGCAAGCACCTGCTGCTTAAGGATTCTGGTTGTCGCCCTTTTGCGTGTCTTTAGTTTGACGGGCCGTGACAGGCTGCAGCTTTGCTTTTGTTTCGATTTGTCCTGACGCTTAAAACAGCAAACGGCAACAAAAGACAGCAACAAAAAAACCCGCTAATGGCGGGTTTTTTGTCGTGTGCTTCAAAAAGAGGCCTTCTCAAAGACCCCTCCCGCTCAGTTAGCCAGCGCGGTCAGCCATGGTGTTGCTGCGTAGCGTGATGCGGCGGCAATTCGCACGCCTCCGTCACAAGCAGGTCATTGTCTTTGGCGAAGTTCATCACGAAATCGAAAGCCATCGGCTCAATGTCGCGCAAGCGGGAATCAAGGATCACCGTCTTCACGTTGCCGAGCAAGGTCGGGCGTACATAGATGGAATACTGCAGCCGGGCATTCGGACCGCGCTTGCCCGGGCCGAACCCGGACATCACACCGCAAAGCCGTTCCGACCAGTCGCTTGGCCGAAAAGTCTTGCCGTTCGACGTAATGCCCTGAATGAAGTATTCGGTTGGAATTGTTTCGGCCATGTAGGAATACCTGTTTGACGACCGGCAGAGAACGCCGGCGAACGCGCATGCATGGTTGGCAAGGTGAACCGGAAAGTCATCGGCTGCAACCTCCGGCGCTGAATTCCGCCTCGTCCGGCAGCGTCGCGGCCGGTAAGATCCAGCCTATTTCTTCGACCTGCATCCACCCGCTCATCGACCACTCATTGACCGAACTACGACGTCGCCCGAGTCGCCTTGGGGACGGCAATCGACTCTTGATGACTCCCGTACGCGACTGCCAGGCAAGCACGCAGGTGCATGCGAGACGCGCTCGTGTGGCCGCGAACTGGCTGACTCCCTGCTCTGACTCTCCCCGCTCTGACCGCGCAACACTGCGCTCAATCTGTGGGTTGAGTTTGCGGATTGACTCCGCAGGTTGAGTCCGCTTAAGCCCGTGAGTGGATCTGCTTCGTAAGCAGTCGAAAAGCGCCAGGACCGCCGGAGAACCCTCGCAGATTATACAGCAGAGGCCCTTTTTCCGCACTGCACACAAAGCCTCTAAACCGCTCCAGACGGCGCGTGGCGGAGCGTATCGGCTATTTGGCGACCTCGTCAAACGCCGGAAATTCCTTTATGCTGAAATTCGATACCACCACCACGGCGGCGCCGTCCGGCGAATTTGCCGGCTGAAGCCGCCGTACGCATTTTTCATGACCGAAAAAAAAATTCGCCATTATTTGCAGTTCAAGGATTTCTCTCTCGACGACTATGACTACGTGCTCGAACGCGCGCGTATTCTGAAGCGCAAGTTCAAGAGCTACGAGACCTACCATCCGCTGCACGACCGCACGCTGGCGATGATCTTCGAGAAGAATTCAACGCGTACGCGGCTCTCGTTCGAAGCGGGTATCTTCCAGCTTGGCGGCCACGCCGTGTTTCTCAGCACGCGCGACACCCAGCTCGGCCGCGGCGAACCGATCGAGGACGCGGCGCAAGTGGTGTCGCGCATGGTCGACATCATCATGATCCGCACGTTCGGACAGCACATCATCCAGCGTTTCGCGGACAACTCTCGCGTGCCCGTGATCAACGGTCTGACGAACGAATATCACCCGTGCCAGGTGCTGGCCGACGTCTTCACCTACTACGAACTGCGCGGACCGATCGCCGGAAAGACCGTGGCCTGGGTCGGCGACGCGAACAACATGCTGTACACGTGGATCGAAGCCGCGCAGATTCTCGGCTTCAAGTTGCGCCTGTCCACGCCGCCCGGCTACACGCTCGACCATTCACTGGTTTCTCCCGACAGCGCGCCGTTCTACGAAGAATTCGCCGATCCGAACGACGCCTGCACCGGCGCTGACCTCGTCACCACGGACGTCTGGACCAGCATGGGCTTCGAAGCCGAGAACGAAGTGCGCAAGAAGGCCTTCGCGGACTGGTGCGTCGACTCGGACATGATGGCGCGCGCTCATCCGGACGCTCTCTTCATGCACTGCCTGCCGGCGCATCGCGGCGAGGAAGTGAGCGCGGACGTGATCGACGGTCCGCAGAGCGTCGTCTGGGACGAAGCCGAAAACAGGCTGCACGTCCAGAAGGCGTTGATGGAATACCTGCTGCTCGGCAAACTCAATCATTGAGTGACTTTTGAGTGGCTAGGCTGACCGGCGCAATCCCAGCTGATTGCGGCGTTTAGCCAAGCGTGCGGCGTTTCCATCGAAATGCCGCATATCGAATACGAGAAGGGCGATCCGGTTGCACTGAACGGCAAGCGTTTGTCGCCGACGGACATGCTGACGGCATTGAACGCGATTGGCGGCAAGCACGGCATTGGCCGGCTGGATCTCGTCGAGAACCGCTATGTCGGCATGAAGTCGCGCGGTTGTTATGAAACGCCGGGCGGGACGATCATGCTCAAGGCACATCGCGGGATTGAGTCGATCACGCTGGATCGCGAAGTGGCGCAGTTGAAGGACGATCTAATGCCGCGTTACGCCGCGTTGATTTACAACGGCTACTGGCGCAGCCCGGAGCGGCGCGCGCTGCAGGTGATCGACCACACGCAGGACAAAGTCAACGGCTGGACGCGCGTGAAGCTTTACAAGGGCAGCGTGAGGGCGGTTGCGCGTGATTCGAAGGAAACGCTGTTCGACAAGAACATCGCAACGTTCGATGACGACGGTGGTGCGTACGATCAAGCCGACGCCGGCGGGTTCATCAAGCTGAACGCCCTGCGCATGCGGATTGCGGAGAGTGCACGTCGCAAGCGTAGCGGTTGAGTCAGCCCGGCTTTGTTGAAGTTGCGAAGTTGAAGTGAAAAACCCGCCTGCGACGGGTTTTTTGCTGGCGGAGCAATGTCGGCTGCATCCCGTGCAGCTTCAAATCAAAGACACACCGGCTCCGCTTCGAGCTCGACGGCGAAACGCGCGTGCACGTCGCGTTTGATTGCATCGGCAAGTTCGAGGATTTGTGCGCCCGACGCACCGCCGCGGTTCACCAGAACCAGCGCCTGCCGGTCGTGCACGGCGGCGGCTCCGATTGCACGGCCTTTCCAGCCGCATCGGTCGATCAGCCAGCCGGCGGCCAATTTGAACTGCCCATCCTGCTGCCGATACGACACCAGTTCCGGCTCAAGCGCCTTCAACGCATTGAATGCGGCTGCGCTCACCACCGGGTTCTTGAAAAAGCTGCCGGCATTGCCGAGCACCCGCCAGTCGGGCAACTTGGCCTGACGCACGGCGACGACAGCATCGAAGATAGCCTGCGGATTGTTCGCGCCGCTGGTCTCGAGTACACGCGCGATATCCGCGTAATCCGCCCGTGGCGTCCACGCTTTCGGCAGACGAAAAGTCACCGATACGATCACAAAACGCCCCCGTCCTTCCTGCTTGAAAAAACTGTCACGGTAGCCGAACGCGCACGCATCGCGATCAAATTCCCGCGTTTCTCCCGTCGATAATTCAATTGCCCGCAAACGCTCGAAGCGCTCACCCATTTCCAGCCCGTAGGCGCCTATGTTCTGGATCGGCGCCGCGCCCACCGTGCCGGGAATCAGCGCAAGGTTTTCGAGCCCGGGCAAGCCCTGCGACAAGGTCCACGCGACGAATTCGTGCCAGTTCTCCCCCGCGCCGGCTTCTACAAAAACGGCGTCATGATCTTCGTGAATCACACGACGGCCACGCAGTTCCACAAGCAACGCAACACCATCGAAATTGCTCGTCAGCACGACATTGCTGCCGCCACCGAGCACCAGTTGCCGCATGCCGCTTAGCCGGGCGTCGCGAGCAAGCGCCGGGATCTGCGCTTCTTCCGTCAGCCGAACGGCATGCTTGGCGTGAACGTCGAAACCGAACGTGTTGTGCGCGAGCAGCGGGTAATCGGAGAAAAGTTGGAACTCGGACATTGAGGAAGTGTTCGGGTCAGATCGGGGGCGGCCTTGGGCAAACCGGGACGGCATCGGTAGAATGACGTAGGTCCGTGATTATAGCGAGTGCGTGCGAGCCTTACGCCACGCCTCGCATCAACGAAGGGGAATGCAGATGCCATCGTTTGACGTCGTCAGCGAAGCAAACATGATCGAGGTGAAAAACGCCATCGAACAATCGAACAAGGAAATTGCCACGCGCTTCGACTTCAAGGGTTCGGACGCACGCGTCGAGCAAAAGGATCGTGAACTGACGCTTTTTGCCGACGACGATTTCAAGCTTGGCCAGGTCAAGGACGTGGTGTTGTCGAAGCTCGCGAAACGCAATGTGGACGTGCGGTTTCTCGATTACGGCAAGATCGAGAAGATTGGCGGCGACAAGTTGAAACAAGTCGTCGAGATCAAGAAGGGTGTAACCGGCGATCTGGCGAAGAAAATCGTCAGGATAATCAAGGACAGCAAGATCAAGGTCCAGGCCAGTATTCAGGGCGACTCGGTGCGCATCAACGGCACGAAGCGCGACGACCTGCAAAGCGCTATTGCGTTGCTGAAGAAGGACGTCACGGATACGCCGCTGGATTTTAATAATTTCCGCGACTGAGCGTGGTTGGCTTGCGTTGATTCAGGTACCGCAAAAGCAAGAAAGCCGCCCTCAGGGCGGCTTTCTTCTTTCCTGCTTCCGCTGCACGCGGTTTTACAGCGATTCATTCAACCGCTTCCGCCGCCCGCTTCTTCTCCCCGATCCGGCTTTCCTTGCCATCCAGCAGCTTCTTGATGTTCCCGCGATGCCGCCAGATCAGCAGCGCGCTCATCGCAGCAACGGCCAGCGAGATCCGGCTGGGGCCGAAAAGAAAGACATCGAAGAACGGCGCGAACACCGCCGACACCAGCGCCGCCAGCGACGAATATCGGAAGAAAAACGCAATGATCACCCACGTCAGCAACGTGGCCAGCCCCAGCACCGGGTTGATGGCGAGCAGCACGCCCGCTGCCGTCGCTACGCCCTTGCCGCCCTGAAACTTGAAGAATATCGGGAACAGATGCCCGAGAAACACCGCGATGGCGGCCAGCGCGACAGCCGTGGAATCAAGCCCGAACCGGGCGCCGAAATGCACAACAACCCACACGGGCAGCCAGCCTTTGAACGCATCGCCGAGCAGCGTCAGGATGGCAGCCAGCTTGTTGCCCGTACGCAGCACGTTCGTCGCGCCCGGGTTGCCGGAACCGTACGAACGCGGGTCGGCAAGACCCATGGCCGAACTGACAACCACCGCAAACGAGATCGAGCCGATCAGGTAAGCCACCACAGCGACAATCACATTGTTCATTGATTTCTTCTTATCTTCGGGAACAGAAACAGAGGCGGGTGCAAGCCTTCAGGACGCGCATTTTAATCGACGCTCGCGCAACTCACGGGCGTAGCCTTCAGCAGGGCGGTCAGGACCGGCGGCGCGATGCTCACCAGATACCCGCGCCGCCCGCCGTTCAGATAGATTGTGTCGAGGTCCAGGATGCTGGATTCCACGTACACCGGCATTGCCTTCCTCGTGCCAAATGGCGATGTGCCCCCGATCAGGAAACCAGAATGCCGGTTGGCCACTTCCGGCTTGCACGGCTCCACTCGCTTCGCGCCAATCTGCCGGGCAAGATTCTTGGTCGAGACCGTTTTGTCACCGTGCATGAGCACGATCAACGGCTTCGCCTGTTCGTCCTCCATCACGAGCGTCTTGACCACGCAATGCTCGTCCACACCAAGCTGGCGCGCCGATTCTTCCGTGCCACCATGCTCGACATACTCATAAGGATGCTCGCCAAAAGCGACCTTGTGCCGACGCAAAAACTGCGTCGCCGGGGTCTCGGAAATGTGTTTTACCTTGGACATGACGGCATTGTAGCGGCGCGAAAGCACGGCCACCATCGGCCGAACGGTCAATTGTGCAGGCCGATTTACTGTGGCACGATCGTTCGCAAGTGCTCATTCGGCGTATGCCTCAAGGAGATTCAACGTGATTCGTGATTCGGAAACCCAGACGTTGCTTGAAGACGCCATTCGCCGCTTTGTACGGGAAACGCTCGTACCCCGTGAAGCGGAAGTCGACGAAACCGACCAGATTCCCGCCGACGTGCTCGCCGCCATGCGCGAGATCGGCCTGTTCGGGCTGACCATTCCGGAGGCCTACGGCGGCCTCGGCCTGACAATGGAGGAGGAAGTCCGCGTGGCGTTCGAACTCGGCCAGACATCGCCGGCATTCAGGTCCGTGATAGGCACGAACAACGGCATCGGATCGATCGGCATTCTGCTCGACGGCAGCGAGGAGCAGAAGCAACACTATCTGCCAAAGCTTGCCGCAGGCGACCTGATTGGCTCGTTCTGCCTGACCGAACCGGACGCGGGTTCGGACGCGGCGTCGCTGAAAACCACGGCGCGCAAGGACGGCAACCACTACGTGCTGAACGGCACGAAGCGCTTCATCACCAACGCACCGGAAGCCGGCATCTTTACCGTGATGGCGCGCACGAGCAACGCCAAAGGCGCAAGCGGCATTTCGGCATTTATTGTCGAGCGCGAGTCACCCGGGCTGTCGCTCGGCAAACCCGACAAGAAAATGGGCCAGCGCGGCGCGCATACCTGCGACGTGATCTTCGAGAACTGCCGCATCCCGGCCGCGCAACTGATTGGCGGCGTGGAAGGCGTCGGGTTCAAGACGGCCATGAAAGTGCTCGATAAAGGGCGCTTGCACATTGCGGCCATCGCTATTGGAGCGGCCAAACGGATGCTGCGCGACGCCCTCGCCTATGCCATGGAGCGCAAGCAGTTCGGCCAGCCGATTGTCGAATTCCAGCTCGTGCAGGCCATGCTCGCCGACAGCAAGACCGAGATCTATGCCGCCGAATGCATGGTGCTCGATGCCGCACGCCGGCGCGACGAGGGACGTGACGTGTCCATAGAAGCCTCATGCGCCAAATATTTCGCCACCGAGATGTGCGGCCGCGTGGCCGATCGCGCGGTGCAGGTGCACGGTGGCGCGGGGTATATCTCGGAGTACGGCATCGAACGTTTTTATCGCGACGTCCGGCTCTTCAGGCTTTACGAAGGCACGTCGCAAATTCAACAGGTGATCATCGCGCGCGGGCTCATGCGCGGCACGGAGATTTGAAATGGACATGGATGTCGCCGCTCTGCTCGCCGCGTTGCCCCCACGTATTGCCGATATCCCCGCGCGCCTCGCCGCCCGCGATCCGCAACACGTAGTGTTGATTGAAGACGAGCGGCGCCTAAACGCGGCGGAACTCGTTGAGGCCATCGACAACACCGCCCGCCAGCTCGCGCAAGCCGGTGTGCAAGGCGGCGATCGCGTGATGATCGTGAGTGAGAATTGCGTGGCGCAGATCGTGCTGATGTTCGCCGTGGCGACGCTCGACGCGTGGTGTCTGCTCACGAACGCGCGGCTTTCGGCAAGCGAAGTCGACGCGATCAGAGCGCACGCAAAACCGCGGGTGGTAGCATTCACCGTCGAAGCCTCGAAGGACGCCGCGACTCATGCGGGCCGGTTGAACGGTTCGGCAGCGGCAACTGCAACGAACATGGGCGCGTGGCGTTTTATCGTCGATGAAACCGTGTTGCCGGAGCCTGTTGAAACCGATCCCGCCCGTCAATGTGCCGCGCTGATCTACACCACGGGCACGACGGGCGCACCGAAAGGCGTGATGCTGTCGCATCGCAACGTGTTGTTTATCGCGGCCATGTCCAGCACATTGCGGCGTGTGACGCCCGAAGACGTGGTGTACGCCGTGCTGCCGATTACGCACATCTACGGGCTGGCGTCGGTCTGTCTCGGCAGCCTGTACGCGGGAGCAACGCTCCGGCTCGCGCCACGCTTCGCCCCGGATGCCGTGCGGCGAGCGTTGACTGAAGAGAACGTTTCGATCTTCCAGGGCGTGCCGGCCATGCACGCAAAACTTGTCGAGCACGTGCAGACAAGCGGTACGCCGTGGCGCGCACCCGCGTTGCGCTTCGCGTATTCCGGCGGATCTCCGCTCGATGCCGCGCTGAAAGCGCGCGTCGAAGGCTTGTACCAAGTGCCGCTGCACAACGGCTACGGCATGACGGAGAGCAGTCCGACCATCTCGCAGACCATGCTCGACGCGCCGCGCGACGACTGCTCCGCGGGTGACCCCATACCCGGTATCGAACTGCGATTCGTCGCGCTTGATGGCGTGGATGTCGCGCCGGGTGAAGTCGGTGAACTATGGGTGCGCGGGCCGAATGTGATGCTCGGGTACTACCGCAATGAAGCGCAGACGCGGGCAACGGTCACGGAAGATGGCTGGCTCAAAACAGGCGACCTTGCGCGTCAGGCGCCGGACGGTGCGTTGTATATCGTCGGGCGCAGCAAGGAACTGATCATCCGTTCGGGCTTCAACGTGTATCCGGCCGAAGTGGAGAACGTGCTGAACTCACATCCCGATGTGCTGCAATCGGCAGTGATCGGGCGGGCGGTCGAGGGCAACGAGGAAGTGATTGCGTTCGTCGAATTGCTGCCATCGGTGCATGCGCTGCCTGACGATATCGTCAAGTGGTGTGCGGACCGGCTTGCGCCTTACAAGCGCCCCGCCGAGATCCGCGTGCTGGCGGCGCTGCCGGCGGCATCGACGGGGAAGGTGTTGAAACACAAGCTCAGGGACGAGCTTTAAGTTCGCACCTGCCGCAACCTTCAGCCGCGTGGATGGTGCTCGTGATGCAGCGTCTTCAGCCGCTCACGCGCGACGTGGGTGTAGATCTGCGTCGTGGAAATATCCGTATGGCCGAGCAGCATTTGCACCACGCGCAAATCGGCACCGTGATTCAGCAGGTGCGTGGCAAACGCATGCCGCAAGGTATGCGGTGAGAGCGGCGCGCGCACGTCGGCGGTAAGCGCGTGGCGCTTGATGATGTTCCAGAACTGCTGGCGCGTCATGCCTTCGCCGCGCGTGGTCACGAACAACGCATCGGCGGCGCGGGCGCCAAGCAACACCGGCCGCGACTCACGCAAATAGCGCTCGATCCAGTCGTGTGCGACCGCCCCGAACGGAATAAGGCGCTCCTTCGACCCCTTGCCCATCACGCGCACCACGCCTTCGTTCAAGCCCACTTCCACCGTCTTCAATGTCACCAGTTCTGTCACGCGCAGGCCGCTCGCGTACATCAACTCAAGCATGGTCCGGTCGCGTAGCCCAAGTGCGGTTTCCACATCGGGCGCGTTCAGCAACGCCTCGACCTGGGCTTCGTTCAAGGTCTTGGGAAAGCGCGGCGGCTGTTTGGCCGAACGCAGCTTGATCGTAGGATCGGCGCGCGCGCGATGCTCTCGCAATGCCCACGCGTAGTAGCGCCTGAAGACCGACAACCGGCGGTTGGCGGACGTGGCTTTGTCCGCGCGACGGGCCGCAAGATAGGCATTCATATCGGCTTCGGTGGCGGTATCGACGGTGCCGCCACGCGTCTTCGACAACCATTCGGCGAACAAGCGCAAATCGCGCCGGTACGCTTCGAGCGAGTTCTTGGCGAGACCATGTTCGAGCCAGAGCGCGTCGCAAAAAAGGTCGATCGATGCGCTGCTCGACACGAGTTCCGGCGCGCGTTCTGCCTCGGTCACTTCCATTGATTTTTCCTGTAAGCCTGAGGTCATGCGTTAAGTCACCCGTGCGGTGATGCTTCCTGGCGCAGCGCCCATTCGACGTGTTCACGGACCAATTCTGAAGCATCCGCGGCGCGGGCATTCAATGCATCGCGTATTGCCGTGCGCTCGTCGACGGCCAAAACCGGCGAGCGCAACGCATTGCCCATCGCCACCGCAATATTACGCAACCATCGCTCGTGTCCGATACGGCGAATCGCGCTGCCTTGCATGCGTTCATCGAAATCATCGGCGCTCCAGCCGAACAGCATCACAAGCGACGCGCGATCGAGCCCATGGCGCACATCGAAATCCGCGACCGGCGCGGCCTGCGCGAACTTGTTCCACGGACATACGAGCTGGCAATCGTCGCAACCATAAACCCGGTTGCCGATCAGCGGCCGCAAATCTTCGGGAATGCTGCCTTTCAACTCGATGGTGAGATACGAAATACAACGGCGCGCATCCACGCGATACGGCGCCACGATCGCCCCGGTCGGGCAAACGTCGATGCAGCGCGTACAGCTGCCGCAATGCGCGCCATCGTGTTCGGGCGCTTGATCCGGATTGACGTCGGCATCGGCGGGCAGAGGAATATCCACCAGGATCTCGCCGATAAAAAACAGCGACCCGGCATCGCTTTGCAGCAAAAGCGTGTGTTTGCCGCGCCAGCCGGTGCCCGCCTTCTGCGCGAGCTCGACCTCGAGAACGGGCGCGGAATCCGTAAATACGCGGTACCCGTATGCGCCAATCTCGGCTTCAATGCGCTGCGCCAACTGCTGCAAGCGGCTGCGCATGACCTTGTGATAGTCGCGGCCGCGAGCGTAGACCGAGACCACCGCCGCTGCGGGATCGGCTATTCGAGCCCATTCCGCCGCGCGCCAGTCAGTTGCCTGACCGTCGGCTGTCGCGGCACTTTCGCGGGCCTTGCCGGCAAGCGTTGATGCCGGCAAGTAGGCCATCCGAACTGTAATAACGCGTCGCGTGCCGGCCACAAGCTCGGCTGGCCTTGCGCGTTTCATCGCATGTTTGGCCATATAATCCATCTCGCCGTGATAGCCTGCTTCGAGCCATGAAGCCAGGCCTTCTTCGGCTTCCGTCAAGTCGGCGTCGCTGACGCCGACTGCAGCGAACCCCAGCTCGCGCCCCCACGCCTTGATGCGCAGCGCGAGTTCAGCCAGCGCGGCTTCGTCGTCAAATCTGAAGTGGCGCGTGTCCGCGGCGGCGTCGTCTGACGCGCTCTCGCGTTCCACAGGGTGTTCCGGCAAACGGTTCATCACGACATTTTACGAGAATGCCCGACAGCCTCACTCGATCGTTTGCAAACCCTTCCACCGCGCTGCTCGAACGCCGCTTCGACCTGCCCGACGAAGACGCGACGCTCGCCTTCGGTGGCCGCTTCGCGCAGGCGATCCTGCAGGGCCGCCTCAAGAATTCGAACTCCCCGAACGAACGTTTTCCGGGTTTGCAGGTCCAGTTGATCGGTGACCTGGGTGCGGGTAAAACCACGCTGGTGCGCGCGACGCTGCGCTCGCTCGGTCACGCGGGCCGCGTGCGCAGTCCCACTTACACGCTCGTCGAACCCTATTCGCTTGCAACGGAAACGGGGCCGCTCGAGCTCTATCACTTCGATCTTTATCGCTTTGCTGATCCAGCCGAATGGGCCGATGCCGGCTTTCGCGAATACTTCGATGCAGGCGCGATCTGCCTGGTCGAATGGCCGCAACGCGCTGGCGGACTGCTGGGTGTGCCGGATCTCGAATTCACGCTGGAACAGGAAGGCGAAGGCCGCGTGCTGACAGCGCGCGCGTTTAGCGAAACAGGAAAGTCATGTCTCGAAAGCTGTTGATCAAGCCGTTTCATTCGATCGAATCGGCCGCCACGGCCTCGCACAACTGGCGCCGGCGCCAGGTGCTGCGCGCGGGCGCGTCGACCATCGCGCTGGCGCTGCTCGGACCGAAGCTCGCGTACGCGAGCTCGGTGCTCGGTGTGCGCGTGTGGCCGGCCCGCGATTACACCCGGGTCACGATCGAGTCCGATCAGCCGCTGCAAAACAGCCAGCAATTGCTGCAGGGTCCGGACCGGCTGGTGGTCGACCTGAATGGACTCGATCTCGATCAGGAACTGAAGGACCTGGTCTCGAAGATCACGCCGAACGACCCGCAGATCCAGTCGGTGCGCATCGGCCAGTATCAGCCGCACGTGGTGCGCATGGTGTTCGACCTGAAAGGGTCCGTGAAGCCTCAAGTGTTCACGCTCACGCCGATCGGCAGCTACAAGTACCGGCTCGTCTTCGATTTGTATCCGGCCGTTGCACCCGACCCGCTGATGGATTTGCTGGCCCAGTCCGAGCACAAGCAACAAGCTATCGATCAGACCAGCCCGAACCAGGCCCCGCCGCCCGCCACGCTGAGCGGGCCCGCCACGCCGCCGAAAGCGAATGTGCCGGACAACACCGACGAGTTTTTCCAGAAATACGCGCAGTCCGATCAGCCGCGCGCGCCGTCATCGCCTGCGCCCGTCCCGCCGATTCCAGCTTTCCCGAAACCCCGGCCCACGGTCAAGCCGGCGCCGCCTACGGCCTTGGCTAGCCAGGACGACTCGTCCGGCAACACCACAAACGACGACTACGGCTTCGCCAATCCGAAGAGCAACAAGTCGGGCACGACCCGCCTGCTTACCGTCGCGATCGATCCGGGCCATGGCGGCGAAGATCCAGGTGCGATCGGCAGTGGCGGCACGTACGAGAAGCACATTGCCCTTGATGTCGCCAGGAAGCTGCGCGCCAAGATCGACGCCCAGCCGAACATGCGCGCCATGATGACGCGCGACGCCGACTTCTTCGTGCCGCTCAACGTGCGGGTACAGAAGGCGCGTCGCGTGGGCGCGGACCTGTTCGTTTCCATTCACGCCGATGCGTTCACCACGCCCTCGGCACGCGGTTCGTCCGTGTTCGCACTCTCGGATCACGGTGCGTCGAGCGCGGCTGCGCGCTGGATGGCGAACAAGGAGAACTCGTCTGATTCCATCGGCGGGATCAACGTGACGACGCAGGACGCGAGCGTCAACCGGGCGTTGTTCGACATGTCAACCACCGCTCAGATTCGTGACTCGATGCGCTATGGCAATTTCGTGCTGAACGAGATTGGCGATATCAACAAGTTGCACAAGGGATCGGTGGAGCAAGCCGGTTTTGCGGTGTTGAAAGCGCCGGACATTCCGTCAATCCTGGTGGAGACCGCGTTTATCAGTAACCCCGAAGAGGAGCAGCGTCTGAACGACGACGCTTATCGCGACAAGATGGCGAACGCGATCATGAAGGGCATCAAGCGTTATTTCGCGGCCAACCCGCCGCTCGCAAAGAGCCGGATGACGTAAGGGACTGTGTTCGCTCGCGCGGAGCTACAGGCACCGTTCTGCCACCGCGAGCGAACCGCTTCGACTTGCCCCTAACGTGCCGTCGATAAAAACCGCTGCCGAAACCATCCGCCGAACACGTTGACCACCAGTCCGGCCATCACCAGCACCGCCCCCGCGAATTGCATCGGGCTTAGGCCTTCATCAAGCAGCAATGCTGCCGACGCCAGCCCGACAATGGGCACGAGCAAGGAAAACGGCGCGACCTGACTCGCCGGATAACGCGCCAGCAGCTTTCCCCACAACGTATAACCGAGCATTGTTGCGATAAACGCGAGATAAACAATCGCAAGAACCGACGTGAGCGAAATGCCCGACAAGCTGGCCGAAATGCGCGCCGGCCCCTCCACCATCAGCGAGAGCGCGAGGAACGGCAACGGCGGCACCAGGCTCGCCCACACTACGAGCGACAACAGGTCGACCTTGCCCATGCGCTTCGTGATGACATTGCCCATGCCCCACATGGCCGCGGCCACGAGTGTCAGCAGGAAACCGGCAACGGTCATCGCATGCCCAGCCTGCACGCCGATCACCGCCAGCCCGCACGCCGCGATCAGCAAACCCGCGACGTTGGGCCCGCGAAAGCCTTCGCCCAGAATCATGGCCGCGAAGATCAGCGTGAAAAACGCCTGCGCCTGCAACACCAGCGACGCAAGGCCGGCGGGCATGCCAACAGACATTGCGTAGAAAAGCAGCACGAATTGCCCGAACGAGATGGTCGCGCCGTAAGCAAACAGCCAGCGAAACGGAATAGCCGGCCGCTTGACGAAAAACACGGCCGGGAATGCGACCAGCGTGAAGCGCAACGCGCCTAGAAGCATGGGCGGCACGCCGTGCAGACCCACCTTGATCACGACGAAGTTCACGCCCCAGGCGAGAATGACAATCAGCGCGGACAACAAATCCTTGGGCGACATCGCCGTCTCCGTGAGTTTTATTCGAAGCTGTTTTCAGGATCAGGCCGGAGACAGGACGCTCCGAATTCAGATCGAACGCAATTCGACACTGTAGCGGACGATTTTGCAAATGCGTTGTACAAACTCACGCCATAGCCCGTTCGGATAAGGCGATCCCGCGTTGCGTCTGTCGGTGACCTCAGGTTCCGGTTTGAATGGTCGGCCGAATGGCACACCGCCCGGGTACCGCTTGCGTGCTTCCACACGGCGCCCAGTAGAATTGCATTTCCGAGTACGCAATCCGGACGTCCATATGTCTTCCACAATCCAAGCGTTTCTCAAGCCGCATCAGCACGACGTTGGCGGCCTCATGGTGCGTCGGGTATTGCCCGCACTGGCTGCCCGGACCATCGGACCGTTCATCTTCTTCGATCATATCGGCCCGGCAACGCTCGCACCCGGCGTGGGGCTGGACGTGCGCCCCCATCCGCACATAGGCCTGGCGACCGTCACATATCTCTTCGAGGGAGCGATCGTGCATCGCGACAGCGTCGGCTCGGTCCAGAAAATCACGCCGGGCGACGTCAACTGGATGACGGCCGGCGGCGGCATCGTGCATTCGGAACGCACGCCGGACCCGGAACGCGCCGCAGGCCAGAACATGCACGGCATCCAGACATGGGTCGCGCTGCCGGTAACGGAAGAGGAGTGTGCGCCGTCGTTCGAGCACCATCCGGCCGCGACGCTGCCGCAACTCGAACGCAATGGCGTGAACCTGCGGGTGATCGCCGGCAGCGCTTTTGGTGAAACAGCGCCGACCACCACGTTCTCCCCCACCCTCTATGTCGCGGCGCAATTTTCGGCGAACAGTGCCGTGACGCTCGATACGGAACATGAGGAACGCGGGGTCTATCTGTTGGAAGGCGATCTCACCATTGACGGCGACGCGCTGCCCGCCGGCCAGATGGCGGTGCTGAAGCCCGGATTTGCCGCCGATCTGCGCAGCACGGGAGGCGCCATCGCGATGCTGCTTGGCGGCGCGCCACTGGACGGTCCGCGTTTCATCGAGTGGAATTTCGTGGCGAGTTCACGAGAGAAAATCGAGGCTGCAAAACTGGCATGGAGCGAACAGCGAATAGGCCAGGTCCCTGGCGAGACGGAGTTTATCCCGTTGCCTCCACCGCGCCGCCCGGCCAATCCGCCTGATGCTTGAGGATTGCCAGGCTCAAGGCCTGAGGTCCGGGCCCGCTGCTGAATCAGGTGTGCGCCCGGTTGAACTTGGCCGGCTTGCCCCAAGATAATTGTTCATCGTTTACGCGTTTCTGGAGGAACACCATGGATACAACACTCGCTACGTTCGAACAGGACGTAATCGCCGCGTCCACGCTTGCGCCGGTGCTCGTCGATTTCTGGGCGCCGTGGTGCGGTCCGTGCAAGACGCTCGGCCCGATGCTCGAGCGGCTGGAAGCGGAAGGCGCGGGCAAGTGGAAGCTGGTGAAAGTGAATGTCGATGAAAATCCGGAACTGGCGCAGCACTTCCAGGTGCGCAGCATTCCGCACGTGGTCGCGTTTGCGGACGGCCGTGCCGTCGACCAGTTCATCGGTGTGCTGCCGGAAGGCCAGTTGCGCGAGTTCATCGACAAACTGGTTCCGGACGGCGCGGAGGCCGAGCGGCGGGCCGCGCATGCGGCCTACGCGGCCGGCGAGACCGATCTGGCCATTGACCATATCAAGGCGGCGCTGGCGCTTGATCCCGGTTATGACGACGCGCGGCTGGACCTGATCGAGTGGCTGCTCGCTGCGGGCCGCACGGACGAGGCACGCGACGAAGACAAGTTGCTGTCGCCGAAAACCACGCAGGGGATCGATGCCCGTTACAACGCGCTAAAAACGGAGCTGGACGCCGCCGATGCCGCTGAGAGCCTTCCACCCGCAGACGCCCTGATCGACGCAGTGAACGCGAATCCGGATGATCTGGAAGCCCGTTTCGCGTTGGCCAACCGGCTGATCGCCGGCCGCGATTACAACGGTGCGCTGGAGCATTTGTTCGCCATCGTGACGCGTGACCGCACGTTCATGGACGACGTGGGCCGCAAAACCATGCTGTCGGTATTCGGTCTGGCCGCACATCAGCCGGAGGTGGTTTCGCAATGGCGCCGCAAACTGAGCGCGGCAATTAACTGACACATTAAATAAATGCCTGACGCCAAAACCTTTCAAATAGTTTGAACATATATTGGCGAAGAAACGTTTTGAAAAATGGCCGCTTTCAAGCGGCCATTTTTTTAATCTTTTGAGTCACGCGCAATGTCGATGTTTAAGCGCGTTTCGCGATATCTCTTAAGACATAAGCAGCAGCGGCGAATCCGAAACTTGCGGTCACGCAGACACTTGATCCGAATCCCGCGCAGTTCAGTCCGACCGGTCCCGTAGCAGCGGGCGCTGTTTCTTCCGGTCCGCTCACCTCGCCGGCATCGCGAGCAGGCGCTTCGGGGTAGATCAGCGGCTCGTCGGAATAGACCGCGCTCACCTTGAACTTCGCTTTCGGTCCACGCGGGAAACCGTGCAATTTGCGCAGTTGTCCGCGCACCTTCGAAAGCAACGGATCCTGGATCGTGAGCGCCAGATCGTCGATACGAATCCGCGTCGGATCGAGCTGCCCACCCGCTCCGCCTACGGTGATCAATGGCTGTTCGTGCGCAACACACCACGCAATTAGCGCCGTTTTCGTACGCACGCTGTCAATTGCATCGATCACGAAATCGAAACCGCCGCCCAGCACCGAATCGAAATTCGCGGGCTCGATGAAATCTTCGACCTGCTCCACGCGGCACGCCGGATCGATCAGGTGGATGCGCTCGGCCATCGCGCTCACCTTGGGCTTGCCGTAGTTGCCGTCAAGCGCATGCACCTGGCGGTTCGTATTGCTTTCGGCCACGTTGTCGAGGTCGATCAGCGTCAGGCGCCCGATCGCATTGCGCGCCAGCGCTTCGACCGTCCACGAGCCCACACCGCCAATTCCGATCACCGCCACATGCGCGCGTTCGAAGGCCGCGAGCCCGGCCGGACCGTATAAGCGTGCCACCCCGCCAAAGCGCCGGGCGCGGTCGGCGGCTTCAATCTCCGACGTAGCGGAGTTAAAATTCAAAGCATCGGCAGAGGCAGGAAAAGCGGTCATGATGGGCACGCGAAAGGTAAGCGAAACTCGCAAAAACAAGGACAGGAGAGCATCACAATAGCGGCGAATGGCACTGGTCAGCACTGACGCGCTATCGCAACGATAGAAGCGGAGATCAGCAGGAATTCGCTGAATTGCGTATTCTGCCTTATCGAAGATTGGACGTAAGAAATCGACGGCCAGTTTTTGAAAGCAAAATGAAAATAATTGCCGAGTTGAGTCAAATTTTGTCGCCCGGGATCATGATCTTAATCATTAAAGATCAAAGGGATATTGGCGGTAAAGCGCAGAATTTGACGAGCTTGGCTATACTAATGCGATTGAAGCGTTTGCATAAGAAAATGACGACCCTCGCTGATCTTCGAAAGAATTATTCCCTCGGATCGCTGGAAACATCCGACGTGGATCCCAACCCGATTCGACAATTCGAAACGTGGTTCGCGCAGGCGCTCGACGCACAATTACCCGAACCCAATACCATGACGCTCGCGACCGTCGACGAGCGCGGTCATCCTTCGGCACGCATTGTGCTCATCAAGGGCGTAGACGACCGGGGCTTTGTTTTCTTCACAAACTACCTCAGTCGCAAAGGTCACGAACTCGCGAGCAACCCTGCCGCGAGTCTGCTGTTTTACTGGATCGAACTCGAACGCCAGGTGCGTATCGAGGGTTCCGTCGTCAAGACAAGTCCGGAAGAAAGCGATGCGTATTTCGCGTCGCGCCCGCTTGGATCGCGAATAGGCGCGTGGGCGTCGGAGCAGAGTGAAGTGATCGAAAGCCGCGCGGTGCTTGAAGCCCGCGAGCGCGAATTGATTGCGAAATACGGTGACAACCCGCCGCGTCCGCCACATTGGGGCGGCTACCGGCTCGTTCCCGACACCATCGAATTCTGGCAGGGCCGACCGTCACGGTTGCATGACCGTGTCGTCTATAAACGTGCTGCACACACGCTTGGGGCGAATGGCCAGCAATGGCAAATCGTCCGCTTGTCGCCTTAGCCTTAGCAGGACTTCGACTTTCGCCGGGTTCCTCGTGGACCCGTATTGACTGGACCCGCATTAAATCGCGTCTCGTTGCGGCGTGTCCGGGTGGCGAAGGGCAAACAGAGAAGGGCAAGCGACAAAGGCATCGCGAACACAGTGCAAACGTGCAGTGCAATCGACCCGGTTTAGCTTCATTTTCATCTGAGCGCGGAGAACGAGCATGTTTTGGGAGAAAAAGCTGACGCAGTGGGTGCAGGACATTCGGGACCGGGCAAACCTGCCCGCCCGCTTGGTACTGTGGGATGGACAGCAACATGACTTCGGAAGTTTCGCGGCGCCGCAAGTCACGCTACATGTGAAGAGCGCAACCGCACTACCCTATCTGCTGGAACCGAGTCTCGACAACCTCGGCGAAGCCTATGTGAAGGGCAAGATCGATATCGAAGGCAAGCTGTCGGACATCATCAATATTGGCTACGGGCTGGCCAAGAACACCGTCACGAGCGCGAGCAAGCTGGCGCGCGTGCGGCGCTATTTCAATCATACGAAGGCGTCGGACAAGAAAGCCATTCAGTACCACTACGATGTATCGAACGAGTTCTACGCATTGTGGCTCGACAAGAACATGGTGTACTCGTGCGCGTATTTCGAGAACGGCGATGAAGACCTCGCCACCGCGCAGATCAAGAAAATCGACCACATTCTCACGAAGATCCAGCTGCAACCGGGCCAGCGCCTGCTTGACATCGGCTGCGGCTGGGGGGCGCTCGTCTTGCGCGCCGCCCAGAAATTCGGTGCGAAATGCGTGGGCGTCACGCTCTCCCAGAACCAGTTCGACCTCGCCACCAAGCGCGTGAAAGAAGCCGGACTGGAAGGCCAGATCGAAATCCGCCTGCAGGATTATCGCGACGTGCAAGGCCAGTTCGACCGGATCACGAGCGTCGGCATGTTCGAGCACGTCGGCCGCAAAAACCTGCCCGGTTACTTTGCCAAGGTGCGCGAACTGCTGGTCGACGACGGCATTGCCATGAACCACGGCATTACGTCGACCGACTTCAACAGCGGCGAAACGGCGCTTGGCGGCGGTGAGTTCATCGACCGGTACGTGTTCCCGGACGGCGAGTTGCCGCACATCGGGCTCGCACTCGAAGCACTGCAGGAAGGCGGCCTGGAAGCCGTCGACGTGGAAAGCCTGCGCCGTCACTACGCGCGTACGCTCGACATCTGGGCGGAAAATTTCGAGACGAAGTCGGAGCAGGCGAAGAGTCTTGTCGACGATGAAAAATTCCGCATCTGGCGCGTGTATCTTGCAGGGTGTGCGTACGCGTTCGAAAACGACGATGTGTCGATTTACCAGATTGTGTGCCGCAAGGCCGGGCGCAGCGCGAAAACGCTGCCGTGGTCCCGCCGGTATATCTACGACAAAGCACTCTGAGTTCTACGCCTGACTCCCCCGCCTCCCACGAACCCGCATCCGGTGATGAACCGGATGCGGGTGTGGAGCCGCCTGAGCAATCCGCGCTACAGGTCGATCTGTTCGGGGCGGTGGAAGAGCCGGAAACGGTAAATAGCAAAGGTCCGGCGGCCCCCTCCCCCACAAAATCGAAATCACGTGGCGGCATCTTGCCCGCCCTCGCCGCGCCCGACCATCACGCGTTAGCTCTCCGTCTTCCCGACACCGTTCATATCGGCCCCTCCACGTGGTCGTTTCCCGGCTGGCGCGATATCGTGTACGGCGACGAATATTCGTCCGCGAAGCTCTCCCGCGATGGCCTCAACGCGCTCGGCGCGCATCCATTGCTGCGTTGCGTATCGATAGACCGTTCGTTCTACGGGCCGTTATCGGTGGCCGACTATGCGCGCTACGCGAACCAGGTGCCTGCCCATTTCCGCTTCATCGTGAAAGCGCCTGCTTCCGTCACCGACGCCACCGTCCGCGGCGACAAAGGCGCCCCCGCCGGCGATAACCCCGCTTTCCTGAACGCGCGTATCGCCATCGACGAATTCGTGCAGCCGTGCATCGCCGGCCTGGGAGAAAAAGCTGGCGCGCTCGTGTTCCAGATTCCACCGTTGCCGGACGCGCTGATCGTCGATCCAGGCGTCTTCCTCGAGCGGCTCTCCGCGTTTCTCAACGCGTTGCCGCCACTGCCCGGTGAAAGTTGTTACGCGGTGGAGTTGCGCGACGCCATCATGCTGACGCCGCGTTTCATCCGCGTGCTGCGCGACGCGAAGGTGCGCTATTGCGTCGGCATTCATGCGCGCATGCCCGATCCCCGGCGCCAGGCGAAGGCGCTTGCGCTGCTGGACGAAGGCGGACTTGGGCCGCTGATCGTGCGCTGGAGTCTGCACGGCGGCTTTAAATACGAGCAGGCGAAAGCGAAGTACGAGCCGTTCGATAAACTCGTCGATGAAGACCCGGACACGCACGAAGCGCTCGCCGAACTCGCGTTGCGCTACGCGCTGGCAGGGCAGCCGGTGGTCATCGCGGTGAACAACAAGGCAGAGGGGTCGGCACCGCTGACCTGTTTCAAGATCGCACGGAACATGGCGGCCGGGCTGCCACAGACATAAGCCGCCGGAATAAAAAACGGGCTTCGATTTCTCGAAGCCCATCTTCCCTTATGTGCCTTTCAAACCGTGCCGTTCAACCGCTCAGCGTTTCAGCCGGTGCGCGAACTTCTGCCTGAACTTCGCCACCTTCGGCGCGACCACGAACGCGCAGTATCCCTGATTCGGATGCTGCTCGAAGTAGTTCTGGTGATAGTCCTCGGCCGAAAAATAATTGCCGTTCAGCGGCGTGACTTCGGTGACGATCTTGCCGTCGAAGATGCCTTCTTTCTGCAATTCATCGATCACTTCCAGCGCGATCTTCCTTTGTTCGTCGGAGTGCGTAAAGATGGACGACCGGTACTGCGTACCCACATCATTGCCTTGCCGGTTGAGTTGCGTCGGATCGTGGGTCGCAAAGAAAATCTCCAGCACGTCCCTATACCCGATCACCGCAGGATCGAATTCCACCTTGATGACTTCGGCGTGACCGGTCGTGCCGTCGCAGACCTGTTCGTATGAAGGGTTCCTGACCTGGCCGCCGGCATAACCCGATTCCACCGACAGCACGCCTTCGACGCCTAGAAAAACCGCTTCGGTACACCAAAAGCAACCGCCGCCAATGGTGGCGGTTTCGCGCTTTGCCTGCTCGTCATGTTGCGTCATGCTGGCTCCTGGTTCGTGTTCCGCGAGAGACACCAAAATGTGCGCGGACGCCTGTGAATCAACCCTTCCAGCTTACTGGTTTTCGGTTGTCCGCGTTGCCAGTACGGCCTTTAGCACCGTGGCGAACAGGCTGATTCCGATAGAATCGTCACAATCGCCAATCCTCCGATGACTTCGAAAACTTCATCCGGCTTATTGTTCAGCTATTGTTTGCCGCCTGGATTTCGCCGATACCGTCGAACCTGAACCCATCCCGATGAAACGCGCCAATCCTCCGAATTTCGACGCTACCGCTTTCCGCGACGCCCTCAGCCAGTTTGCCACTGGCGTCACCGTCATCACCACACGCGCCGAGTCCGGCCAGTTGATCGGCATTACCGCTAGTTCGTTCAACTCCGTTTCACTCGATCCGCCACTCGTGTTGTGGAGCCTCGCGACCAAATCCGCCTCCATGCCGGTATTCCAGGCCAATAGCCACTACGTGGTCAACGTACTCGCAGCCGATCAAGTCGATCTGTGCAAACGCTTTGCGACGGTCAAGGGTGACCGCTTCGCCGGCGTGTCACATGCCGCGGGAGACAGCGGCATGCCCGTCCTGGATGGCGCCCTGGCGTGGTTCGAATGCCACAACCGCAGCCGCTATCAGGAAGGCGATCACGTGATCTTCGTGGGTCAGGTCGAGCGATGCGGTGTGCACGAGAATGCAGCGGAAATTGCCCCGCTGGTGTTTCAGGCGGGGCAGTTTCATACGCTTGGATCGCTGTGACGTTCGGCTTGCTACAGCCCGGTTAAGACGCTCGTTTAATGCGCTCGTTCAGCCGGTTCTTTCGATCAGGGCAACCGGCACGCCCGCTTCGTCTTTCATGGTCTGAAGCACGATGTTCGAGCGGATGTCGATCACACCCGGCGCCTTGTACAGCTTGCTCAGGATGAAGTCCGAATAGTGCTTGAGATTATGTGCAAGCACGCGCAGGACGTAATGGGTGTCACCGGTCACGACAAACGCACCCACCACTTCCGGCCATTCCCGCACCGCGTCCGCGAATTTCTCGTGCCAGTTTTCCTGGTCGTTGCGCATGGAAACATGGACGAACGCCTCCAGCTCCACGCCCAGCCGTTCCCGGTCGAGACACGCGCGATAGCTCGCTATTACCCCTTCTTCCTCGAGCAGCCGCATACGGCGCAGACATGCCGACGGCGAAAGCGAAATTCGCTCAGCCAGATCGAGGTTACTGATACGTCCATCTTCTTGCAGCACCGACAAAATACGGCAATCCGTTGCGTCCAGCGAGAACCCGGTCATTTTTTAGTCTCCCTGCGGCTGTTTCATCGAATTATGTTCTAAGAGCCATCTTTTTGGGATGTTATTTATAAATCACGTTTTCATCGTTTTCGGCGCGATTTAGTCATCAAGCGGCCCTATTCGGGCTTAATCGGCGTTACTTCACGCCAGTCGCGCGGCCAGCGTGCGTAGCTTGGGCGCAACGATATTGCGGAAATACGCCTCGTCCATCGACGATGCCGGCCCGCTGCTGCTCAGCACCAGCCATCGCCCGTTGCGGATATCGCGTAAAGGCGCGGCGATCGCGTTCACGTCGGCATGCCAGTCGCGAAACGAATAACAGCAGCCATCGCGCGCGTAATCGTCGATCGCATCCTGCGCCGCCTTCACCAGCCGCGCGCCGTCCTCGCCGTTTTTCACCGCCGCCGCCCCGAGCTCTTCGAGCAAGGCCGCGCGCTGATCCGGTTCCTGCACCGCCAGATACGCGCGGCCCATCGAGCTGGTCAGCATGGACAGCCGTGAGCCGGGCGCGAGGCCGAGCGTCAACGCGGTCTCGCTCCGGATGGTTTCCAGATAGATCATGTCGAGATCGTCGCGGCATCCCAACGACACCGCCGCGCCAATTTCCCGCGCCAGCACCCGCATGTGCGGGCGCGCGAGTTCGAGTGCATCGGCGCCGGCCAGCAGCGCGAATCCGAGCGACAACACGCCCGTGTCGAGCGCGTATTTGCCTGCCGGTTCGTCAAAACGAAGATAACCGAGCGTGGTCAGCGTATACGCAAGCCGGTTGACGGTGGCTTTCGGCAGGCCAGTTCTATCGACGAAATCACGATTTCCCAGCAAGGTCTCGCCCGGACGAAATGCGCGCAGCATCTCGAGCCCGCGGGCGAGCGCGACGACAAACTTGCGTTCATCGATTCCTTCTGAAGGATCGGACGGCTGTGCGGACAGCTTCGAGAACGACTTCGGCAACTCGGAATTCCGGATGGAAGTTATTGGCATCGGATGTTAGACTCGGTTCTGATTTGCAAAACATTGTTCCGCTTAGCGGAACTTCAGTCAAGTCCGAAAATCAGGAATAGAGGAAACAGGAGAAATAACATGGCCGATGACGCCCGCTTCAGTTGGGAAGATCCGTTGCTGCTCGACCAGCAACTCAGCGACGAAGAACGCATGATCCGCGACGCTGCGTACGCTTACGCGCAGGACAAGCTGCAGCCGCGTGTGCTCGACGCGTTCCGCAACGAACACACGGACGTGGCGATCTTCCGCGAGATGGGTGAACTCGGTCTGCTCGGCCCGACCATTCCGGAGCAATACGGCGGTCCCGGTCTCAACTACGTCAGCTATGGCCTGATCGCGCGCGAAGTTGAACGTGTGGATTCGGGTTACCGGTCGATGATGTCCGTGCAATCGTCGCTCGTCATGGTGCCGATCAACGCATTCGGCACCGAAGCGCAAAAGCAAAAATATCTGCCGAAGCTGGCGACCGGCGAATGGATCGGCTGTTTCGGGCTCACCGAACCGAACGCCGGATCAGACCCCGCCAGCATGACAACGCGTGCCAAGAAGGTGGACGGCGGATTTTCGATCTCCGGCCAGAAGATGTGGATATCTAATTCGCCGATCGCCGATGTGTTTGTCGTGTGGGCGAAGCTGGAAGAGGACGGCCGTGACCTGATTCGCGGTTTTATCCTCGAAAAAGGCTGGAAGGGCTTGAGCGCACCGGCCATACACGGCAAGGTCGGCTTGCGGGCATCGATCACCGGCGAGATCGTGATGGATGAAGTCTTCGTGCCGGAAGAAAACCTGATGCCGAACGTGAGCGGCCTCAAAGGCCCGTTCACCTGCCTGAATTCGGCGCGCTACGGGATCGCGTGGGGTGCGCTCGGTGCAGCCGAAGCGTGCTGGCACATGGCACGGCAATACACGCTGGATCGTAAGCAGTTCGGCCGTCCGCTCGCGGCCAACCAGTTGATTCAAAAGAAACTAGCCGACATGCAGACGGAAATCACCCTCGGGCTGCAAGGCGTGCTGCGTCTGGGCCGCATGAAGGACGAAGGCACGGCGGCGGTCGAAATCACGTCGATCATGAAACGCAATTCGTGCGGCAAGGCACTGGATATCGCCCGCCTGGCGCGTGACATGCTCGGCGGAAATGGTATTTCAGACGAATTTGGCGTGGCGCGGCATTTGGTAAATCTGGAAGTGGTGAACACGTATGAAGGCACGCATGACATCCACGCGCTGATCCTCGGGCGCGCCCAGACGGGGATTCAGGCGTTTTTCTGAGCTGAGTTCCTGTGAGCATATCCACGGCTCGTCGAGACCCCGAAAAAACAAAAAGCCAGCGCGTTTCATGCGTTGGCTTTTTGTTTTTTACTTGGCTCCCGGTCCGGCAAGCGCTTACTTATCGGGCTGAGGCGTCAGGCGCAGATACGGGCGCACAGCCTTGAAGCCCTTCGGGAATTTGCGCTTGATCTCCTCCGGATCCTGCAGCGACGGCACGATGATCACGTCGTCGCCCTGCTTCCAGTTGCCCGGCGTGGCGACCGAATGACTATCGGTCAGTTGCAGTGAATCGATCACGCGCAGGACTTCGTCGAAATTTCGCCCCGTACTCGCCGGATACGTGATGGTCAGGCGAACCTTCTTTTTCGGATCGATGACAAAAAGCGAGCGCACCGTCTGCGTCAAATTTGCGTTCGGGTGAATCATGTCGTAGAGCTCGGACACTTTCCGGTCCCCGTCGGCCAAAATCGGGAAACCGACATTCGCCGCCTGCGTCTCGTTGATGTCCTTGATCCACTCCTTGTGCGACTCCACGGTATCGACCGACAACGCGATCGCCTTCACGTTGCGTTTCTCGAACTCGCCCGCCAGCTTCGCGGTCAGACCCAGTTCCGTGGTGCAGACCGGCGTGAAATCCGCCGGATGCGAAAACAGCACGCCCCAGCTGTTGCCAAGCCACTCGTGGAACTTGATACGGCCCACGCTGGAATCCTGTTCGAAATCGGGCGCCGTGTCGCCTAGACGCAAACTCATAATGTGTCTCCTCGAAGTGATGCACCGGGTCATTCGTCACACGGTGCAGGTCTGGTACAGGTTGAATGCAGGTATCCGGATCTTGCCCGGGGGTTCGGATTTGGCCAGGCCGCTCAGGGTCATCCCGGCACGACGGCCCGCCAAAAATTAAAGCATAAGGGACTAGACCTGCACAACGAACGAACATTCCGTCACATCGTCATGCATTTTTGTAATTTTTCGGTCTCGGCGAAAACTTTCGCGGACGGAAATATCCTCCGCTCGATGCCCCCTCGACGCACCATTACGCACCCCGTGCATTGAATGGCCGGGCTTTACGTGCGAGCGCGATGGCTTCCTTGACGATCCTCGCGGTGAGCTTTGTGTCAGCAGGAACAGAAACTGCAAGCTTTGATCTCGGGGCCGGATGGACCTCAATTAGCGACCGCTTCTTTGGTACGATTGGCGTAGCCTCACTCGTGTGGAGCCATCAATGTCAGAAATTAATAAGGAGCGATTCATGTCGGATATCAAAACCGTTCTCGCAGACGCCGAAGACCTGTTGAAACAGGCCGCAAGCGCCACGGGCGAGCGTGCATCCGAGTTGCGCGAGACCGCTCTGAGCCGCTTGAAGCAAGCGAAGGAGAAGGCTGCCGACGCACAAGTCGTGGTGATCGAGAAAGGCAAGAAAGCCGCGCGTGCGACCGACGACTTCGTACACGAACGCCCATGGGCATCAATTGGGATTGCTGCAGGTTTAGGCGTTGTTGTTGGTTTGTTGATCAACCGCCGTTAATCCTCGTCAATTCCGGCACCGGGTCCGGCCGCTGTTTTGCCGCGCTTTGCTGAGTTGGCGGGCCACCCGGCGAGCCAACCCGGAATTCGCCCGGTGAAAACCGCAACTGCCTGGGACCGCCGGGGTTTTGCCGACCGGCGTTCAGAGTAATAGACCGGCCGGGCGGCTACAGGACCCGGCCGGAAATCTTCGCGCCAAAAATAACGCGCTCCTCGCGCTCAAGCCATGACGACAGACAGGCACTCTCAGCACGATACGCAAGGGCCGTTGCGCCGCATTGTCAGCTCCGTGTTCGCCATTTTCGAAACGCGTTTGGAACTGATCGGCATAGAACTCGCTGAGGAAAAGGAGCGGCTGATCGGCGTGCTCTTCCTCGGCCTTGCCGCGATGATGCTCACCATGATGGCGCTCATTACGCTCACGGTGCTGATCGCGATCGCGTTCTGGGATACGTACCGGTGGCAATCGCTTGCTGCGATCACGGTCGTGTACGCGCTGGTTGCCGTGTTTTGCGCCCTTCGGGCGCGCACCGGTCTGATCAATGCGCCTAACGTCTTCGACGGCACGATTGCCGAGTTCAAGAAGGACCGCGACACGTTCAAGTGATACCTGATCAGCGCTGCGGGCTCACCTCATGGCGACGCCCGGGCAGTACGACCACACCGTATTCATCGACGACCATCCAAGAGCTCGCCACGCCATGAGTCACTACGACGACACCTTCAAAGCTCCGAAGCGAGCGCCCGCGCACAAGTTGAGCACGCCCCACATGCGTGCATTGCGCAAGGAATTGCTGATCGCGCGGGCGGACGTCGAGCGCATGGAACTCGCGCAGGCCAGCGCCGATCTGCGCTACAAGGTCTCGCATTTCAGCGTCCTTAATCTGCTGATGCCGGGGCGCCGCAAGCGTGGCCGGGCAGCAGAAGGCAGCGGGCTCCTGAGCCGGCTGAGCGGCCTGTTCGGTGGCGGCAGCGGCCTGGCCTTGTTGCTTAAGCAATATCCCGTGGTGAGTTCGCTCGCCTCGCTGGTGCTCGCGAAACCGGTGCGCTCCCGCCTGATCGCCAGCGCGAAACCCATACTGAAGTGGGGTGGTCTGGGCCTGCTGGGCTGGGAGGCGTATCGGGTGTGGCAACAGATGAAATCGAGTCCGGACAAGCCCTTGTCGCCCGACGTTCCCGTCGATCCGGACGCCTAAGCGGATAATTCTTCACGTTTGTTTCGTTTCTTCAATCTGCTCATCTTCCACTCCAGCACGCCGCCACTTTGGGCGGCGTGAGATTTTCCATCGACCGGTTTGACCTGACACCCGTTGCGTCCAGCGAATCGATTCCGCCGGTGTCGCCGGCGTTGACCGGCTCCGCTTCGATCGAATACCCGCCGTTCTGCTCCGACTCGCCGATTATGCGCAACAGATAGACCGCCGTGCCCGACGCAGGCGCCTGGTCAAGCTGAACGGCAGCCTGGTAGCCACGTCATTGCTCCAAACCGTTCGCGCGCTCTCCCTATGTTGAGCGGCACGGTAAAGCGCAGTCACCGCATCCAGCCGATACCCTCCTGCCACCTGTTCCCAGTACCCTGGCATGGCGAATGTCGCAATGATCGCCGCCACGCCGAGCGTGATCATGAGGCGCCGCCCCCGGCCGGGCGGCCTGGCGAGCAACCGAACAGCGCCGGGCTCTTGTCTGCCGGCTCGGCGCCCGCCGGGACAAAACCCGCCCTCTGCACCTGCTGGTCGATCAGGTCGAGGGCGGTGCTTGCCGCGTCGCGCAGGCGCGTTGTTTCCGTCGCCTGATCGTAGGCAAACCGCTGTCAGCGAGACAGTGAAATAGTCGCGAGAACGACCAGCAAACCGAGTGCAACGGAGACAGTCAGCTCGAGCAGCGTAAAGCCTGACAAGCATCGTAAATTCATCTGTATTCCTTATCGATTGAGCTCAAGCCAACACTCAATCTAGGCAGAATTTTCGATGTGCGCCATTAGCCGATCGGTCGAGTATCGGACGTGCAAAAGCCTCGACATACTGTCAAAACGATCACTGGGTCCAAGCGAGAAAGGACAGGGAAATGCGGAAAATGCTCAGCGTTTTCGGGGACTGGATTTGCGCGGCGCGGCACGCCGGAATTCCTCGAGCACGTCTTCGAATTCGGACACGTCTTCAAAGCGTTTGTAGACCGAAGCAAAACGCACGTAGGCAATGGTGTCCAACTGGCGGAGCTCGTTCATCACCAGTTCGCCCAGACGGTCGCTGCGAACTTCTCGTTCGCCGCTACCAAGCAACTGATATTCGATCCGCGCAACGGCGGCATCAACGGCGTCCGCAGCAACCGGGCGTTTGCGCAGCGCCAGTTGCATGCTCGCCACAATCTTGGCGCGGTCGAACTCGGTACGGCTGCCGTCCTTCTTGACGACCGACGGCAACGCGAGTTCCACGCGCTCATACGTGGTGAAACGTTTGTCGCAGGCGGGGCAACGCCGCCGCCGGCGAATTGCCGCCCCATCTTCCGACACGCGCGAATCCGCCACTTGCGTGTCCTCGTGCCGGCAGAAGGGGCAGCGCATGGCTTAGCCGTAGACCGGGAATTGCTTGGTCAACGCGGCGACCTTCGTGCGTACGCGCTCGAGGTTGGCTTCGTCTTCCGGCGCGTCCAGCACGTCGGCAATCAGGTTACCCACCTGCTCCGCCTCAGCCACACCGAAACCGCGCGTGGTCATGGCCGGCGAGCCGAGACGCACACCGCTGGTGACGAACGGCTTTTCCGGATCGTTCGGAATCGCGTTCTTGTTCACGGTGATATGAGCCTTGCCGAGCGCAGCTTCCGCTGCCTTGCCGGTGATGTGCTTGGCGCGCAGGTCGACCAGCATCACGTGGCTCTCGGTGCGTCCCGAAACAATCCGCAAGCCGCGCTTTACTAGGGTCTCGGCCAGCACCCGCGCGTTCTCCGCGACCTGTTGCTGGTATGCCTTGAATTCCGGCGACAACGCTTCCTTGAACGCCACGGCCTTGCCGGCAATGACGTGCATGAGCGGGCCACCCTGGATGCCCGGGAAAATAGCCGAGTTGATCTGCTTCTCGAACTCGGCTTTCATCAGGATCACGCCGCCGCGCGGGCCGCGCAGGCTCTTGTGGGTCGTGGTCGTGACGAAGTCAGCGAACGGCACCGGGTTCGGATAAACACCGGCGGCGATCAGACCGGCGTAATGCGCCATGTCGACCATGAAATACGCGCCGACGCTCTTTGCGATCTTCGACAGCCGCTCGAAATCGATCTTCAGCGCAAACGCGGACGCGCCCGCCACAATCAGCTTCGGCTTGTGTTCCTTAGCCAGCTCCTCGGTTTTGTCGTAGTCGATATCTTCGGCTTCGTTCAGGCCGTAGCTGACCACGTTGAACCACTTGCCGGACATGTTCACCGGCGAACCGTGCGTGAGGTGACCGCCTTCAGCCAGGCTCATGCCCATGATGGTGTCGCCGGGCTTGAGCATGGCGAAGAACACGCCCTGATTGGCTTGCGAGCCGGAATTCGGCTGTACGTTCGCGGCTTCCGCGCCGAACAATTGCTTCACGCGGTCGATCGCCAGTTGCTCGACAATATCGACGTACTCGCAGCCGCCGTAATAGCGCTTGCCCGGGTAGCCTTCCGCGTATTTATTCGTGAGTTGCGAGCCTTGAGCGGCCATGACGGCCGGGCTCGTGTAGTTTTCCGACGCGATCAGCTCGATGTGATCTTCCTGGCGGCGGTTTTCCTGCTCGATCGCCGCAAACAATTCCGGATCGACCTGGGCGATGGTACTTTGGGCTTTATCAAACATACGTTTTCCGTTGAATGGGTGTCAGTTGACCGGATCGCGCGTGTACATATGCGCTACGCCGCGAGAGCGAGAAGCACGATGGGTCCCAAGCGAGGCGGAAGAGAGAAGCTCCGTTTACGCGAGACGGACAGCCACCGGCAACGCAACGAGCGCGTGCGGATCTCAGCTGCCCAGGCGAACGGCAAAACGACACCCTGCGCTTCCCGGTGGGTTAATCCACCTCGGATCCGAAGATCCTTGTCGCCAGTTACGCAGGGCTGGAGAGCCTTAGTTTAATGGGCCGCCTGAGAATAGGCAACTGCCGGAAAACCCCTTAAACAGGCGCTTCCAAGGCAGCAACGTTCTAGCGGCGACCGGGTGCGAATCTCACCCAGGTGCCACCGAAGTATGGCCCAGGCGCTAAAATTGCCGACCGGGAGCGGTATTTGCGCTGCTAAGCCGGCCTCGAAAGCGAATTGAAAGAAATATCTTGACAACTTGCCGCGTCGCAGCAATGGAAGTACGCTGTCCCGCTTTCTCGCAAACGTCCGGGCGGCGGCACGCGAGCGTTCCTTTCCGAAATCTGACGCACAACATTACAACCGGAATCCGCACATGATCGTATTTGTCACTGGCGCTTCCGCCGGCTTCGGCGCAGCCATTGCGCGCACGTTTGTCAAAGGCGGCCATCGCGTGATTGCAACCGCGCGCCGTAAAGACCGCTTGCTGGCGCTGTCGCAGGAACTCGGCGACGCGCTGCTGCCCGTCGAACTCGACGTTCGCGACGAGGCGGCGATCAAATCGGCCGTCGCGGCGCTGCCGGATGCTTTTTCGCATATCGACGTGCTTGTCAACAATGCCGGTCTGGCGCTCGGCCTGGAACCGGCACAGCGGGCGAGCCTGGACGACTGGAACAACATGATCGACACCAACTGCAAAGGATTGGTCACGGTCACGCATGCGTTATTGCCCGGCATGGTCGAACGCAATCGTGGGCACGTGTTTAATCTGAGTTCGGTCGCGGCCACGTATCCTTACGCGGGCGGCAATGTTTATGGCGCGACCAAAGCATTCGTGCGCCAGTTCAGCCTGAACCTCCGCGCGGACCTGAGCGGCACGGCGTTGCGCGTCACCGACATCGAACCGGGCCTGTGCGGGGGCACGGAGTTCTCGAATGTTCGCTTCAAAGGCGACGACTCGAAGGCATCGAACGTCTATAAGGACATGCAGCCGCTAACGCCCGAGGACATTGCCGACTCCATCTATTGGATCGCCACGCGCCCGGCGCACGTGAATATCAACGCCATTGAGTTGATGCCGATCGCGCAGTCGTTTGCTCCATTGACCGTGCATCGCGGCTGAGTCAGGCCAGTGAATATGCCAGGCGTACAGCCGATGGTTGCCAGAAAGCAGCAACCAACAGCACGATTCGACGGACGTTTTGCGGCTTCCGGTAAAATGCGCGGATGAACATGTCCACCAGCGAGCCTCAGCAGGCGAAACGCCTCTTGACCTTCGATTGGCCGCTCCGGGTCTATTACGAGGACACCGACGCCGGCGGTATCGTCTTCTACGCGAACTACCTGAAGTTTTTCGAACGGGCACGCACTGAATGGTTGCGGGCGTGCGGCATCGACCAGCGTGTGCTGGCCGAGTCGGACGGCGTGTTGTTCGTCGTCAAGCGCACGGCGCTCGAGTATTCGGCGCCCGCGCGCCTCGATGACATCATTCATGTGGTAAGCCGGATCGAGCGTATTGGCGGAGCGTCGGTGGATTTCCATCAGGAAGCCCGGCGGGACGGCACCTTGCTGGCTTCCGGCGACATCAAGGTGGCATCGGTCAGTGTCGGCGCCATCCGCCCGGTCGGGATTCCTGCCTCGGTGCTCAACGGGTTACGCAGCGGACCGCAAGAATCTGTCTCAAATAACGCGTCAACCATGGCAGTGCCAGTACCGTTTAAATCATCTTGTTCAGAAAAACCCATGTAGACAAAGACTCTTTGACTCCATCAAGACCTGAACCGAATCGAGCCCGCGTGCTATCAGGCATGCGGGCATAGAAGTACCGAGTATTTGCTTGCAGGACCTGTCTACGCTTTCAGTCGTTTGTCGAAAACCTGACAATTCCGAGCCAGTGCACCTCGGACGCCCCTTTGGGACGTAACAGCGGACCTTTATGAACACTACACAAGACCTGTCGATCGTTTCTCTCGTCATCCATGCAAGCCTGCTGGCGCAGGCCGTCATGGCGCTGCTGCTGATACTGTCGTTGTTGTCGTGGACCTACATCATTCGCAAGTGGTTTGCCATTCGGCGCGCGCAGAATCAGACCGAGCGTTTCGAACGCGATTTCTGGTCGGGCGGTGACCTGCAGGCGCTTTATCAAAGTGCTGCTAATAACCGCCACACAATTGGTGCGCTGGAACGGATCTTCGAATCGGGCATGCGTGAGTTCCTCAAGGGCAAAGAGCGCCGCATGAGTGATCCGGCCGCGATTCTCGATGGTTCACGCCGTGCCATGCGCGCCGCGTTCCAGCGTGAAATGGATGTGCTGGAAGTCAACCTCGCGTTTCTCGCGTCGGTCGGCTCGGTCAGCCCGTATATTGGTTTGTTCGGCACGGTCTGGGGGATCATGAATTCGTTCCGCGGCCTGGCCAACGTACAGCAGGCAACGCTTGCGAACGTGGCGCCGGGTATTGCCGAAGCGCTCGTGGCGACAGCAATCGGCCTGTTCGCGGCGATTCCCGCGGTGGTGGCGTACAACCGCTACGCACACGATATCGACCGCCTCGCCATTCGCTTCGAAACGTTTATCGAAGAGTTCTCGAACATCTTGCAGCGTCAGGCCCATTAAGGAGTCCAGTATGGCCGGAGGTCCAATGCGTTCCAGCATGCGCGGCAGTTCAAGGCGCGCCATGTCCGACATCAACGTCGTGCCGTACATTGACGTGATGCTCGTGCTGCTCGTCATTTTCATGGTGACCGCCCCGCTCGTCTCGCCTTCCATCATCAACCTGCCCACGGTCGGCAATGCGGCTCCCCAGGAGCAAACGCCCCCGGTCGTGGTCAATATCAAGGCCGACGGCAGCATGACCGTGCGCTACAAGGACGACGGCGGCGCGGCACAGCAGCAGAGCATGACGGAGGGTGACCTCAAGACGTTCGTGCTGAATCGCCAGGAATCGCATCCCGACCAGCCCGTGGTGATTGCTGCCGACAAGACCGTGAAATATGAAGTCGTCATGAACGTGATGTCGGATATGAAGGCGCGAGGCGTCAAACGGGTCGGATTGTTAGTCAAATCGCAATGATGAATCGGCAGTCCAGCAGTCACCATGGTGCGCGTGTCAGCGCGCGCCCCGTCCGTCCGCCGCGTGAACGCGGGACATGGAAAGCGTTCGCGCTCGCCGCGCTGATGCATGTGCTGCTCGGGATCCTCCTGTATCACGGCGTCAACTGGCAGAACAACACCCCGGCGGGCGCCGAGGCAGAGTTGTGGACCGACATCCCGGATGTGTCGGCGCCTACGCCCCGCCCTGTTCCGCCGCCTGCGCCGCCGATCAAGGTGCAGCCGGCACCGCCGCCGGCGAAGGACGAGGAAGCTGACATCGCATTGCAGGAAAAGAAACGTAAGCAGCAGGAAGCAGCGGCCCGCGCCGCGCAACTGGCTGAACAGCAACGTGCGCAGCAGCTGGCCGACCAGGAAGCGGAGGCCAAGCGCCAGCAGCAGCTCGCAGCACAACAAGCTGCGCAGCAAGCCGCTTTAGCGGCGCAAAAAGCGGCTCAGGATAAGCAGAAGCAGGCCGATAAGCAAAAGCAGCTTGCTCAACAGAAGCTCGATCAGCAGAAGGCGCAACAGGCCAAAGAGAAGGAAGCTGACGCAGCGAAAGCCGCGGAGCAGCAGAAGGAAGCTCAAGAGAAGGCGCAGGAGCAGGCGGACGCCAAGGCCAAGGCTCAGGCGGACGCCAAGGCGAAAGCCAAGGCCCAGGCCGACGCACAGGCGAAGGCCAAGCTTGATAAGGAACGCAGCGCGCGGCTTGCGGCGTTGCAGGGTCAGGCGGGTGGCGGAACGAGCGAGAGCGGCGAAGGACTGGCCAAGAGCGGTACAGGTCGCGGCGCGGGTGGGACCGCGACATCGGCCGGGTACGCTGAGAAGGTGCAGCGGCGCGTTCGTCCAAACATCCGGTGGGGAGGAGAAACAGCGGGACTTGAGACGGTGATCTCGGTACGTGTCTCTCCGGCGACCGGCACGCTGTTGTCTGCGTCAATCCAGCGCTCGAGCGGCAACGATCAGTGGGACCAGGCCGCGCTCCGCGCAGTTCAGCTCTCGGATCCGATGCCGCTGGACATCAACGGTCAGGCACCGCCGACGTTTACGATCACAATGCGTCCGGCGGGTGGTTGAACGGACATGGTAAAACGACAGCGCACAATGAGCCTTGACGGGAACGAATTGTGCGTCCGGTGGTCTCTTCTGCTGCCGCCGGTAGTTTAAAAATCGCTTTTTCTGGAACCAGATACATGAGTTTGATGACAAAGCTTGGCCTGAAAACGCTTGTTGCATCCTGCCTGATCGCCGCGGGCACCGCTGCGCATGCGCAGTTGAATGTGCTTGTAACGGGCGTAGGTTCTACCCAATTTCCCATTGCCACCGCCACGTTTGCCAACGAAGCAAATTCGCCGCAGCAGATTAGCGCGATCGTTCGTCAGGATCTGGCGCGCAGCGGCAAGTTTACAAATATTGATGCGGGCGCCACACCCGTGTCGGAAACGGATTCCGTCGACCTTGGCAGCTGGAAAGCGAAAGGTGCGGACGCATTCGTGTCCGGTAGCGTGAACCGCCTGCCGAACGGCCAGTACGAAGTGCGCTTCCGCCTGTATGACACGGTCAAGCAGCAAAGCCTGGGCGGCCTGTCGCTTGTCAGTCCGGAAAGCGGTTTGCGCATGAGTGCACACAAGGTCGCGGACTATATCTACGCGAAATTGCTGGGGGATCGTGGCGTTTTCGCGACGCGCCTGTCGTATGTGATCAAGACCGGCGGCCGTTATCAGTTGCAGATTTCGGACTCCGATGGTCAGGACGCGCGCATTGCGCTGTCGAGCCCCGAGCCGATCATCTCGCCGGCGTGGTCGCCTGACGGCACCAAGGTCGCGTACGTCTCGTTCGAAAAGAAAAAACCCGTTGTTTATATCCACGACCTGCCGACAGGCAAGCGTGTGATCGTATCGAATCAGAAAGGCAATAACAGTGCACCGGCGTGGGCGCCGGACGGCCGCAAGCTTGCGGTTGCCCTGTCGACTACCGGCAACACGCAGATTTTCCAGGTGAACGCGGACGGCAGCGGTTTGCGTCGCCTGACACTGGGCAGCTCGATTGACACCGAGCCGGCTTACTCTCCCGATGGCAACACGATTTATTTCACGAGCGACCGCGGCGGCGCGCCTCAGATCTACAAGATGTCGGCGAACGGCGAAAGCGCCGGCCAGGCACAGCGCGTCACATTCACGGGGAATTACAATACAAGCCCGCGAGTGAGCCCGGACGGCAAGCAGATTGCGTACATTTCGCGTGTTGGCGGCGGCTTCAAGTTGTATTTGCTGGACCTCGCGTCCGGCACGGCAACTGGCCTGACCGACACCACAGCAGACGAATCGCCCAGTTTCGCGGCGAATGGTCAGTACATCCTCTACGCCACCCAAGTGAACGGGCGTGGCGTGTTGGCGGCCGTGTCGACTGATGGTCGTACGCGGCAAGTCTTGTCGCTTCAGGGGGGCAGCGTACGCGAGCCGTCCTGGGGTCCGTTCATGCAATAAACCTCACGCAATAACTTAAGCAGCAACACACAAGGAGAGTAACCATGATGTCTAAAATTCGTATCGGCTTTGCAGTGGCGATGGTCGGTGCATTGGCCGCATGTCATTCAGGCGTGAAGCTGGATGAAGGTGCAAACAAAGGCGCGATCGGCACGCAACCCGACGCGAACGCAGTTCAACAGGTCAACGTCGATCCGCTGAACGATCCGAACAGCCCGCTGGCCAAGCGCAGCATTTACTTCGACTTCGACAGCTACGCTGTTCGTGACGACTATCAGCCGCTGCTGCAACAACACGCGCAGTATCTGAAGAGCCATCCGGACCGTCACGTCCTGATCCAGGGCAACACCGACGAGCGCGGCACGAGCGAGTACAACCTGGCGCTGGGCCAGAAGCGTGCTGAAGCTGTGCGTCGCGCAATGTCGCTGCTGGGTGTGGCAGACACGCAGATGGAAGCCGTGAGCCTGGGCAAGGAAAAGCCGCAAGCAACGGGGCATGATGAAGCGTCGTGGGCGCAGAATCGTCGCGCTGATCTCGTTTATCAACAGTAACGTAACCAGTCACGGGTGAGTCGCCGTATGTTGTATCGCTTCCCCTCGCTGCGCTCGGTCGCAGTTGCTTGTTTGTTGGGTTCGGCCGTGGTCGGCGGGTCAGCGCACGCGGCGTTGTTTGATGACAATGAAGCGCGTAAAGCCGTGCTCGATTTGCGCACGAAAACGGATAGTCTGGCTAGCCAGTTGTCCGCCGCTCAGCGCACGATCCTCGATCAATCGAATCGTCTTGACCAGTTGAATCAGCAGGTCGCTACGCTTCGAGGCCAGAACGAGGACCTGGCCAACCAATTGACGACGTTGCAAAAGCAGCAAAAGGACTACTACACCGACCTCGATGGCCGGTTGAAGAAGTTCGAACCGCAGCAGCAGACGGTGGATGGCGTGCAAGGGACGGTGCAGCCCGGCGAGACTGAAGCGTTCAATGCGGCGTCAACGCAATTCCGTAACGGCGACTTCAAGAACGCTGCTGCATCGTTCAGGACGTTTGTCGCCAAGTATCCGGACAGCCCGTACCAGCCGACCGCGCAATATTGGCTGGGCAACGCGCTGTATGCTCTGCGTGATTACAAGGCATCGACCGCAACCTGGCAAAATCTGGTGACGAAATACCCGACGCATCCGCGAGCGCCTGATGCGCTGCTCGCTATCGCGAACAACCAGATCGAGCAAGGTCAAAAAGCCGCTGCGAAAAAGACGCTGGATCAGGTCATCTCGCAGTACGGTGGAACGGAAGCCGCGCAGTCGGCTGAAAGCAAGATGTCGCAGGTGAAGTAAGCAAAGCTGGTCTTTGCGCCTCTCGTTGAAAAAGCCCGTTGCGTGGTTGCTGCGGGCTTTTTCTTATGGGTTTTGTGCGCGATTTCCGCCGTTCCGCGATGCGGAGCATTTTTACGCTCCGTTGACAACTTACGGTCTGTGTGACTATAATTTCGGCTCTTTGGGTCGTTAGCTCAGCTGGTAGAGCAGCGGACTTTTAATCCGTTGGTCACAGGTTCGAATCCCGTACGGCCTACCAAAGATTTAAAGGGCTCAGCGCAAGCTGAGCCCTTTTTCGTTTTCCACGTCGTGACAGGAACGTGACGTGGACGCGTCATTACTGACACGTCCCGCCGCATCCTCAATCCGTGCCGCAGCGGCTGCAAGATTGTCGGTTGCAAATTTCGCGTACCGATCAACCATGCTGCGCGACTTCCAGCCGCCCAAGTCTTTCAACTCGTCACAGCTTGTCCCGGCTTGCCGATGCCAGGACGCCCACGTGTGGCGCAGATCATGAAAACGCACGTCCGTCAGACCCGCCTTGCGCATCGCGGCACACCATCCGGAATTCGTTAAACCCCAAACGATCGGCTCACCGTGATACGTGAAACAGACCCGTGGATGTTTCCCAACTTGCTCCTGCAATACCGCCACTGCATCTGCATTCAACGGCACGCCTCGCGGTGTGCCATTCTTGGTCCGGTTCAGCCAGGCCGTGCGCCTGCCCAGATCGACCCGACTCCACTCCAGACCGGTGATCTCGCCTGCCCGGCAACCAGTCGCCAGTGCGAAACGCACCAGCGCCGCGAGATGGGGAGGACAGGCCAGAATCAGCCTGCCTGCTTCTGCCCGCGTCAGCCACCGGTCCCGCTCAACTTCGCCCGGAAGCAGCCGCACCTTTGGGATGCTATCAATCCATTGCCATTCATCACGCGCCGTCCGCAACAGATTGCGCACCAGCGCGAGATAACGGTTCACAGTTGCCGGTTTGTTACCGCGCTTGAGCTCTCCCTGAACAATCGTCCAGACCGTATCGCCTGTGATCTGATCGAGCGTCATGGCACCCAGGTACGGGTCCAGCATCCGGCAAATCCGCTGCAAGTCCCGATAGCTCCGCAACGTCATCTTGGTGGCGAGGTAGCGGATAACCGCTTCCTGCCACGTTCGCCGGGGCTTGATTCCGAAATGCGCGGCCCGATGGGCGTCAAGCGTTAGCTTGGCTAGCAGCGCCCGCGCTTCTTCGAAGATTTCAGTCCCAGAGCTCTGGCGTATGCGTCTTCCGTCCGGAAGGGTTGTGCTGATCCACCAGTGCCGGGAGTCTTTGCGCCGGTAGATACCTCTTTGCTGAGCCATAAAGGTTCCTTTACGGCCCGCCCTCTACGCTTAGTTTCGTCAAGCCAGGCGTCCAGGTCAACCCGATCGTAAAGACAACGGCGGCCAAGCTTGAGAACTGGGATGTCCAGCGAACACAGAAGCGTAACGCCGATTCCGAGATAAGCCGCCGCCTGTTCTTTCGACAGGCAGCGTTTCGGCGGCAGGGGCAGGTCGTGATCTTCCATGATGTTGCGAGCGATAGCGTTGCCACGGAACAATTCGTTCTGTTTTCGGCACTTGCGCGCCGCCATCACGCCGACCGTGGTGATTTTGACTGTACAGGGGCTATCCAACGCGATGCCTCGCGCAGTCCTCGCGGACTAAAGCGGATCAAGGGGGGCTTAGGCAGACGACAGGTTGACAGGAAAGAAAAAATATCAACTTTAACTTGATAAAATTAATTATTTATAAACCAGCCTATACCATCATTAGATTAATGAAATACCACTTTAGGTTAGAGGCTGAAAGCAGAGGCCAAAGATGCAGATCATTTTTAAAGGTGAAATTACAATCGCAGAATTAAGGCAGCTTTTGTTCCAAACTTTGAACGAAATAGAATCCGACCTTGCTGTACGTTATTCTCTCGGCGCAACGCTTTATGTTAATCCGACTAACGGTTTCGGCGACGCCATCGTTCCCCATAACAAGTATGGATTGTCGGTTAACAAGCTATACAGCAGTGGTCCCTACCGGAGCGCCGCAGATGAATTCAAATTATGAGAAAGCGTTCACGTTCTGCGTAACGAGGTATTTTTATGCACAAGCCATTTTATTTGAATATCGAAGAAGCCAGACTAGCCCTCGCGGAAATCGGAATAGAGCTTACTCCTCGTCAAATTAAACGCGCCGCCGATCCAGATGCTCACGGCAAGAGAAAGCTTCCGTTCTTCGTCGATCCCATTGATAAGCGCCTTAAGATTGAGCGTAATACCCTTCTGGAAATCTACACCCGGTGCCAAGTTCACGCTGAAAACAACGCACACATAAATCCCAAAAACCTGCGGGAATCGTTTGACCTGAGCAAGTAAAAGCGTTATCCAGAATCATGTCCGACATCAGAAAACGGGTTGGAAAGAAAGGCTCGACGTATCAGGTCCGTTATGCCGATCCGACCTCAAAAACGGGATATTCATACAAGACATTCTCGACCGCCAAGGAAGCAAGAGCCTTCCGGGAAGACGGGAGCAAGCGCGGAGTTGGGAAAAGCGATTGGACCATCACGGACGCCATTGATGCGTGGCTGAAGATTTGCCAGAACGAAGGCCGCGACGGCAGGCCGCCAGTGTCCGACGCGACCTACCGGTATTACAGCTACATCGCTGACATCATGAAATTGTATGCGTGGCAGAAGGGGCTTCGCGAGTTGACCAAACCGGATGTTGTCGCTTTCCGGTCATGGCTCATCACCGAACGGGGCCGCTATCTCGCGGCCAAGACCCTAACCTACTTTCACGCAGTGCTCGCCGAAATGGCTTCACGAGGCCTCGTCGCTAGCAATGTGGCATCAGGCGTCAGCGTGCGGCAGGAAACGCGCTATTCGGAACCAGTTGAAATTCCAACCCACAACGAAATTAAGGCGCTCTTGACCGCAGCGGACGAGCTTGCCAATTCGAAGAACTTGCAAATTGCGAACGCATGGGCGCGCTATCGCCCCATGCTCTACCTCGCCGTAGACTCTGGGATGCGGCCTCAGGAATATATTGCTATCGCGGGACGCAACCTCCTCAAGTCCGGAATCCAGGTCGAGCGCGCGATCGACCGTAGCGGCGAACTATCCGTGACCAAGACGCCGGCAGCGCGTCGATTTATAGAACTGAGCCCCGAAACTCTCGATATGGTCGTGCATTACCGCGACCACCTTGCCCCTACGAATGAGCATGATCTGGTCTTCCCGACCAGTAGCGGTCACTGGCAGTCGCTGGATAACTGGCGCAAGCGCTGTTTTGTCGCCGCCTGTGAGAAGGCCGGGCTTATGGACGCCGAGAACATCGACGGCGAATCGGTGATGAAGCCACGCTACACGCCATATGCGCTTCGCCACTATTTCGCGTCCGTACTGATCGCCGAGGGGACGGACATCGCCAAAATCAAAACCTTGATGGGCCATACGGATATCAGCACCACATTTGATGTCTACGCTCACCTCATCCGGCAAGCTGAAGATGGCAAAAGCCAGCGTACCGGGATGATCTCCAGACTCAAAAACTGACGTTGCTGTGGCAAATATGTGGCGATTCTGTATTAAGCCATTGGAGTTGGCTTAATTTTTTCAGCTTCCCAAGCTGTAGGTCGCCGGTTCGAGACCGGTCGCCCGCTCCATTTAGAATCAATAGCTTAATTTTGTATTACGGCAATTATTGCCTTTTTTGACCAAAAACGTCGCCAAAAAGCCAGCCGCTGTAACCCGCAGAAATCCGCCATTGTCCGGCGCAGTCTTTTTCGGCTTGTGGCGAGCCTGTGGCAAACGGCGGAGTCCAATAATGAGGCTTCAGCCCTTAAGATTGGCCGCTTTTCCCGATCCCGTTCGTCTCGGGTCCGTGCTCGTTCTCGCTGAAAGTGTGTCGAAGCCAAGGTGTTTGTTTCGCCACGTCTCTCTACGGGGCTGGGGCGGTCTGGTCTGTAAAATTATTGTCAGTCATTGACAATCTTTGCTACGCTATAAGTAGGCAAATGCAGGTTGATGGAGCGAGCAATGAACGTAAATCTGACCCCGAAGCTTGAGGAAATGGTGAAGGACAAGGTGGCGACCGGCCTTTACAACAACGCCAGTGAAGTCGTTCGTGAGGCATTGCGCTTGATGGAGGCGCGTGATCGTCACGAGGTTTTGCGAGAAGAGGCCCAAAAAGGGGTAGTCCAGCTCCGCGAAGGCAGGAGTTCACCCCTCGATATGAAAGCGGCAAAGAAGGTCGCCGAACAGAACGCCAAACGCGGACGTAAGGTGAATCCACTTGTCACGCCGTAGTTTCGATATTGTCCTGTCTGAGCTTGCACAACATGACCTGACGGATATCCTTCAATATACGTTAGAGACTTGGGGTGCGGACCAAATGGACGCGTACGCAGCCAAGCTAGAAAGCGGCATTCAGCTGCTCCAGAAAAACCCCGCTCTGGGCAAGACCAGGGAAGACCTATTCGAAGGCTGCCGGACCCATCGGGTTGAGCATCATCTTGTCCTATATGAGATTGGAGATAGCGAAATTCGAGTGGCCCGGATACTTCATGAGCGTATGGACGCTCACTCCCAATTTGCCGATTGAGAACCTTCCTAGATGACTAGATCGGAAAAGCGATGATAAAAAGTACAATTCCGGTGCGCGCCTCCCTACCCTAATGCGCCAGCAACCGTGAATGCTGCAATTCATTGCCCCTTTGGAGCTCGCCATCTGCCTCATTCCACTGGAATGGCCACGCGCAAAACAGTTGCGAACCGCGCAACAGCGTGGGAAGAATGGTTAATAATCAGCGGTGCATCAGGAAGGCCAAGCCGAAGAATGACGACGACATTTACGTTCACGCCGCACCAGAGTAGTTTTTTCGCGCATCGCATAACGTTAGAAGGTGTTGGCGACGAGGCGTTGGCGCAATCGCTCTCCACTGCGCGAGTCGATATGAACCCGCACCAGGTGGACGCGGCGCTCTTCGCATTGTCCTCGCCGCTGTCGAAAGGCGTTGTGCTCGCCGACGAGGTCGGGCTCGGCAAGACGATCGAGGCAAGTCTCGTCATTGCGCAGCGTTGGGCGGAACGGCGGCGCAGGATCTTGCTGATCGTACCTGCATCGCTGCGGAAGCAATGGAGCCAGGAATTACTTGAAAAATTCTCGCTGCCATCGACAATTATCGAGAGCAAAAGCTATAACGCAGCGAAGAAGAATGGGAACAACCGCCCTTTCGATATAGCCGACACCGTTCTGATCACGTCCTATGAGTTTGCCGCCACAAAATCCGAAGACATCGCGTACGTGAAATGGGACCTTGTCATTTACGACGAAGCGCATAGGCTCCGAAACGTCTACAAGCAAGGCACCGGGCTCCGTGCAAAGCGGCTGCGTGAAGCGACTGCTGATCATTTCAAGATATTGCTGACGGCGACACCTCTGCAAAACTCACTGATGGAACTGTATGGCTTGGTGTCCGTGATCGACGAGCATTTCTTCGGCGACGAAAACAGCTTCCGCGCTTCTTATGTTAGTGGCAGTGCCTCAAGCAACGGTTTCCTTTTTCTGCGCAAACGCCTTGAATCGATCTGTAAGCGAACGTTGCGCCGCCAGGTGCAGCAAGCAGGCCTGATCAAATACACAGCGCGTTGCCCGCTGACATTGTCGTTCGAACCGTCCGACAATGAGGCCCGGCTTTACGAATCCGTGTCGTCGTACCTGCAACGACCCGGCACCATCGCGTTCGGCGACAGACCTAATGCGCTGGTCACACTGGTCGTGCGGAAGATCCTTGGTTCATCGACTTTTGCACTGTCGGAAACATTGGCCAAGATCATCGAGCGCTTGCGCGAAAAAGAGCGGCCATCGATCGAAAACCTCATTGACTACGACGCAATCGATGATTCTGCCGAAGAGTTCGACGAGGACGACGCCGAAGCCGACGAAATTGATCCGGCCAAACTCGCCGCCGAGATTTCAGAACTCGAAGAGTACCGCGCCCTTGCCTTGGCGATCGGGGAGAACGCCAAGGGGAGCAAACTTGTAAATTCGCTCGCGGGTGCTCTGGACGAAATCGCCTCCAAGGGTGGCTTGCGGAAGGCCGTGATCTTTACAGAGTCGGTCCGGACTCAGCGCTATCTAGCCGATCTGCTGTCCGTCAGCGGATACGGAAATGAGATCGTGCTGCTCAATGGCCAGAACAACGATCCGGCCAGCGCCGCGATGTATCGCGAGTGGCTCGCCCGTCATAAAGATTCCGACGTGGTTTCCGGTTCCAAGACCGCAGACATGAAAGCGGCGGTCGTCGAAGCTTTTCGCGACCAAAAATCCATTCTCATCGCGACGGAGTCCGGCGCTGAAGGTATCAACCTTCAATTCTGTTCATTGGTCGTCAATTTTGACTTGCCGTGGAATCCTCAGCGGGTCGAACAGCGCATCGGGCGCTGTCATCGATACGGGCAGAAGATTGACGTAACCGTGGTTAATTTCCTGAACCTTAAAAACCAAGCCGAACGACGCGTCTTCGAGTTGCTTGACCAGAAATTCAGGCTGTTCGACGGCGTATTCGGCGCTAGCGACGAAGTCTTGGGTGCCATCGAGAGAGGTGTCGATATCGAACGACGCATTCTCGAAATCGTACAAAGCGCCCGCAACGAAGATGCTATTAACGCCGCATTTGACCAGCTCCAAACCGATCTTCAGGAGCAAATCAGCGAGCAGGTGCTCGATGCGCGCAAACGCTTACTGGAGAACGTGGACGAGAAGGTAACGAGGCAACTCAAAAGCAGAGACGGTGAAATCCGGAAGCACCTTTCCGAGTTCGATCGCGACCTCCTGCGAATCGCTCGGGCGGAACTCCCAGAGGCGCAATTTCATACCGATGACGAGCGCCGATTCGATTTCAGCGGTCACACATACACCACCGAATGGCCGATGGCGGATGAACGCGGATGGCAGTTCTTTCGGCTGACTGAAGGCACCTTGGCACAGGAAGTGATCGCCAGTGCGAAAAACCGCCAATTTCCAGACACGAGTCATCTTCAATTTGATCTGTCCGCCTATCCAGGGAGACTGGCTGATGTCGAATTGCTACGTGGGTCAAAAGGCTGGCTTCGGGCGGCAAAACTGCAGGTCAATACTGCAGCCGTGACCCGAGAATATCTTGTCCTGTCTATCATCGCCGACCAAGGGGACGCTCCGCATGCCGAGACGATCGAACGGCTTTTTTCAGTTCCCGCACGCGATATCGGTCAAGTATCAGAGGAGCCTCCCCTTGCCACGCTTGATGCGGTTGAAGTGTCAAGACGCGTGAGTCTCCTTGCTCTTGCGGAGGAGCAGAACAACGCTTGGCTAGAAGAAGAAGGCGAGAAGCTTGATGCCTACGCGGACGACCTTGAACGAGCATTCGAAGCCGACGTAAAGGCAATGGATACCGAGATCAAAGCAGCAAAGAAAGCACTACGAGGATCAAATCTAGCAATGAATGAAAAATTGGCCGAAAAACGGCGTATCAGCGCGCTGGAAGGAAAGCGGGACAAAATGAAGGCTGCCTTCTTTGATCGAAAAGCAGAGATACGTGCAGAAGTGGAATCCATGTTGGATCAAATACAGGATAGCTTGAAAATCGCACCTGTAATGACGCCACTGTTCACGGTGCGATGGGAGGTTGTATGAGCAGGAAACAGCGCCTCGAACTGACGTGGATCGGTAAGGATAATCGCCCGCAACTGGAACCTCGCATCCTAGTCGAGGACCCATCCTTGAACTATCACGCGCAGCAACGCGTGACAGATGATGATATTTTTGACAACCGCCTGATCTTCGGCGACAACTTGCTTGCCTTAAAATCCCTTGAGCAGGAGTTTGCCGAAGAAATAAAATGCATCTATATCGACCCGCCGTATAACACCGGCCAAGCGATGGAGCATTACGACGATGGTCTCGAACATTCGATATGGCTCTCTCTAATGAGGGAGCGACTCGAAATTTTGAGGAAACTACTCAAGAAAGATGGTGTCTTCCTGTGCCAGCTCAACGACGATGAGATGGCATATGCAAAGATATTATTGGACGAGGTATTCGGGCGCAGCAATTTTCTGAATCATGTGAGCGTACGCATGAAGCAGACTGCGGGTGCGTCTGGCGGAGGAGAGGACAAAAGGCTTAAGAAAAACACCGAACATCTGCTCATCTACGCCAAAGATAAAGATGGTGACGGCGGCTTCCAAAAATTCAACGATGTCTATGACGAGGAGGATTTGTTCGAGGTCATAGATGGAATGAAACAGGAGGGCAAAAGCTGGAAATATACTCGGGTTTTGATAAGCTTCGGCGAACGTCAATTTCTTCAAACGATTACTGATGGCAGCGGTGAGGCGATAGATATATACGCACATCGCAACGTCGTAATGAAACCGATAACCGCGCTTGCCGCCGAAGAAGGGATCACCGAAGAGCAATGTTATAAGAAATACTTTGACAAAGTATTTAGAGATACTAATGCACAGAGTTCGATTCGAACTCGCGTCATGGAGGCAACCGCTGGCAAGGGGGACTTCTTTAGCATTGAGTATATCCCTAGATCCGGTCGTAGAAAGGGGCAAAAGGTCACCTTATACTACAAGGGAAATAATTGCGATCTGATAGCGTGGCTAAGTGATGTCGCTGTAAAGCGCGGTGACAGGCTACTTAAGCTAGAGAAGACTGGAACCTATTGGGAGGGATTTCCCCTAAACAATCTCACCAAGGAAGGCGGTGTCCAATTTCCAAAGGGAAAAAAACCGGAAGCTTTACTTCAAAAAATCTTGGAGCTTTGCACTGATCCCGGCGACTGGGTGTTGGACTCGTTCGCAGGTTCCGGCACAACCGGCGCTGTGGCGCAGAAAATGACGCGTCGGTGGATCATGATAGAGCTCGGTGAGCACTGCCATACGCATATCATTCCCCGGATGAAGCGAGTTATCGATGGGGAGGATACCGCTGGGATTACTCGGGCGACCCAATGGCGGGGAGGCGGAGGGTTTAAATATTATCGCCTTGCACCGTCGCTACTCGAAAAGGACAAGTGGGGAAATTGGGTCATTCAATCAGAATACAATCCGGCCATGTTGGCGGAAGCAGTGTGCAAGCTCATGGGATTCACCTATGCGCCAAGCGAACAACTGTACTGGATGCACGGCTATTCGTCGGAGCGGGATTTCATCTACGTGACTACGCAGAGCCTATCGCAAGATCAGTTGCGGGCGCTTTCTGAAGAAGTCGGTGAGGAGCGAAGTCTGCTTGTTTGCTGCAAAGCGTTCAACGCCAAAGCTGACTCGTTTGCTAATTTGACCATAAAGAAGATTCCGCTGGCCGTCCTCAGGAAGTGCGAGTGGGGCACGGATGACTACAGTCTGACAGTCCGCAGCCTCCCGGCGGCTACAACGGATCTGAGCAGCACTCCTTCGTCAAAATCGGCGTCAAGGACACAGGCGGACTTGTTTGCAGAAAAGGAATAACGTTGATAATGAATCGCGAACTGCACAGTATCACCCAGCGACTATCTCTCCGCTCACCTCAAGTTGATTCTCTGGAAATCCTGGCCGAGGTACTAGAATGCGTCCCGTTGAAGAAGGACATTGCCGACGGTCGGGCACTTGCCGTCATCCGCGAGAAGTGGCCGACGTTTGAGGACTTCGAAAGAGATTTTCCATCACTATGCTTCGCTCTTGCTACAGGCGTGGGCAAGACGCGGCTCATGGGCGCGTTCATCGCTTATCTGTACCTTACTGGGAAAAGCAGGCATTTTTTCGTCCTCGCGCCGAACACCACTATCTATCAGAAGCTGATTAACGATTTCACCCCGGGCCACCCCAAATACGTGTTCAAGGGGATCGCTGAATTTACGACCAATCCGCCCCTCATCATCACGGGCGACAACTATGACAGTGGCCGAGGGGTGCGCCTCGCGGATGGTCGCGCTTCCGATCTGTTCGGTAGCGACGTGCATATCAACATCTTTAACATCGACAAGATCAACAAGGAAGAGGGGCCGCGCGGCAGCCCCAAGATGAAGAAACTGCAAGAGACGATTGGCGAGAGCTACTACGACTACCTCGCCGGGCTCGACGATCTCGTTTTAGTCATGGACGAGGCACATCGCTATCGCGCGAGCGCAGGCGCGAAAGCGATCGACGGACTGAAACCGATCCTTGGGCTTGAGTTGACCGCAACGCCGAAGACCGTCGGCGCGCGTTCGGCATCGTTCCGGAACGTTATCTATAGTTACAGCCTTGGGCAGGCGATGGCGGACGGGTTCGTGAAAGAGCCTGCCGTCGCGACCCGCAAGGATTTCGATCCGAAATCTGTTTCCGAAGAGCGCCTTGAACGGATCAAACTTGAGGACGCCGTTCACAATCATGATCACGTCGCCGTCGAGCTTGACCGTTATCACCGCGTAACGGGACGGCCTAAAGTTCATCCATTTATTCTCGTCGTCGCGCAGGATACGGATCACGCACGACGCCTGCGTACCTATATTGAGTCGGATGATTTCTTTCGCGGTCGATTCAAAGACAAGGTCGCTGAGGTGCATTCGGCCCTGAAAGGCGAAGAAAGCGAAGATGCAACGCAGCGGCTGGTGGCACTGGAGCACGACGATCGCACCGACATCGTCATTCACGTCAACAAGCTTAAGGAAGGTTGGGACGTTACCAACCTGTACACGATTGTGCCGCTCAGAGCATCAGCATCGGACATTCTCACGGAACAGACTCTTGGACGCGGTTTGCGCCTGCCCTACGGCGAACGCGTGACTCACCGTGACGAAGAAGATTTTGCGGCTGTAGATCGGCTGACGGTTATTGCGCACGACCGCTTCGACGAGATTATTCAGAAAGCGAGAGAGCCTGGCTCGATCGTCATGAAGCACATTGAAATTGGCGATGGATGCGACGTGTCATCCGGTGGAGCGACACTTGTGACCGCACCGTCCATCGCCGAGATCATGATCACCGGCGGTAGCCCCTCACTGCCTGGTCTTGAAACAGCGGATGCGCCGATTCTTACGCTCGAAACGCCCGAGGAAACGCGGACTGCCGAAGTAACCCTCGAAGTGATTCGGCGCTTTGAACGGAAACTTGGCAACGCCGGAGAACTGCGATCGCCTGATGTACAGCGTCAGATCGCTGAGGCGGTGCAGGAAATCGTACGGCCCGCACAGAGCACACTGGAGGGAATTGTCCCCGCGACTCGCGTCGAAGAGATCGTTGAGGCGGTCACTCAGACCGTGGCCGCGCGAACGCTTTCCATCCCACAGATTTTGGTGCTTCCGAAGCGGCGAACCACGTTCCAGTTCGCAGATTTTGACCTAAAAGACCTTTCGACGATCAATGTCCGGCCAATCGATGACGGGTTGATCATCCAAAGCTTGCGGACCGAGGTCAGGACCTATCTGGCAAAGACCGTAGACGATCCGCGTGAGGAGCGTCTTGAAGATTATCTGGTCCGTTTCCTGATCGAGCGCAATGAGATCGATTACGACGCCCATGCCGATCTTCTCTACAAACTCGCGGGTCAAATCGTCGCGCGCATCGGGTCGTATCTGGAAACCAGGGCTGACGCCGAGAATGTTCTGCTGCGAAATGGTCGGCAGCTCGCTGATTTCATCTTCGCCCAGATGATGCAGAATTACGTCGAAACGCCGCTCGAAGAAGACGACTACGAAGTTCGTGTAACGCGCGGATTCACCCTCCTCCAGCCGCAACCATTCAACATTGTTCCAGGCCAGCGGGTCCGGGATTTTCGTCAACAGGTATCGCCAGTGTCGGACACGAAGCGTCAAGTCTTCGGCGGCTTCAAGAAATGCTGTTACTCCCTACAGAAGTTTGATTCCGACCCTGAGCGCCGCTTCGCCGTTCTCATCGACGCTGATCCGATTGTCGAGAAATGGCTAAAGCCGGGACGCGCGCAGTTCCAGATCGAATATCGCGCGGGTGACAACTATGAACCCGACTTTGTCGTTGAGACGCACGACGCCGTGATGATTTGCGAGGTCAAAAGCAGGACAGAGCTCGCTGACCCTATTGTTCAAGCGAAAGCGAAGGCGGCGACGAAATGGTGTAAAGCGGCAACGCAACACGCAACAGAGTCTGGCGGCAAGCCTTGGTCATACGCGCTAATCGGTGATGATCAGATTATCGGGAGCGCCACGCTCAGCGGCTTGATGGCGCGCTTTACGCAGACTGGATAAGGACATGGTCCAGTCACGCAGTAGATCGGGCGATTCCTTCGTTCGCAATAGAGATTAACTTTAACCGGATCGGGGCAAGACGTGCATCTCCACTCATATAGCATACGAAACTACCGGCGCTTGCGAGATGTTCACATTGAGCTTGCCTCTGATATTTCGATTTTCGTAGGAGCGAACAACAGCGGAAAAACGTCTGCTACGCAGGCTCTTTCCGCGTTCGTATCCGGATCGAAGGATAAATTCTCCCTTTACGATTTTAGCTCCGTCTGCTGGAGCGCATTCGATGCGGCAGGCGAGCTTCCCGAGGATGCTGCGGAGACTGCGGAGCTGCCCTCGATCGCGCTCGATCTTTGGTTCGACGTGATGGCAAATGATCTTTATCTAGTGATACCGCTTTTGCCAAGCTCCGCATGGGAAGGAACACAAGTCGGCATACGGATAGAGTTTGCAGCGCAGAACGCTGCAGAGCTTCTCGCAAAATATCGCTCAGTTCGCGATGATGCGCAAGCGAAGGCGGCAGCGCTGGAGGCACGGGAAAATGAGAAATACGTCCCGTGGCCTAGGAGCCTGACCGATTACCTCACAAATGAACTCTTAAACGAATTTGAGTTCAAGTATTACGTCCTCGACCGTGCCCAATTCGATGACCGGCACAGGTCTGTGGAAGGATACGAACCTCTACTGCTGGGCAAAGACCCCGGCGGCGCAGCGATCCTGAGATCCCTTATCAAGGTCGATAATCTGAGCGCCCAACGTCATTTGGCAGATCCGGCGTCGGGGACGGCGACAGGCGCGGGTCGATCCGAGGATCTCTCAAAGCGCCTGAGCAGATTCTACAAACGGAATCTAGATCAACGACAGGAAGATCATCGGGCACTACGAGCGTTGTTTGATTCGGAGGCCGGTCTCAACGAACACTTGGCTGACGTGTTTAAAAACACGCTCACCCGCCTCTCAGGTCTCGGTTATCCGGGTCTTCATAACCCAAGACTTGAGATCAAGTCCGCGCTCAATCCGGCTTCGATTATGAACAGCCAGGACACTCGCGTGCACTATGTGCTTGGTGATGGCGACGATGCTCTACGACTGCCCGACACATACAACGGCTTGGGTTTCAAGAACCTTATCTATATGGTGGTCGAAATACTCGACCTTCACGCCAGGTGGGTCGCAGACGAGGAGCAACGTGCTCCGCTGCATCTGATATTTATCGAAGAGCCCGAGGCGCATCTCCACGCCCAGCTTCAGCAGGTTTTCATTCGGAACATCCTCGACCTTGTGAAGGCCAGCGACGAAGACGGCGGCGCTTTCCAGAGTCAGATGGTCGTGACAACACACTCTCCCCATATCCTCTATGAACGCGGCTTCAAGCCTATCCGGTATTTCCGCCGAAAGAATGCTACCGGCGAACAGACAACGGAAGTCTTGAATCTTTCTGCGTTTTACAACCAGACGCCGATCGAGCGCGAGTTCCTGCAACGGTATCTGAAGCTAACGCACTGTGACCTATTCTTTTCGGACGCGGTCATTCTTGTCGAGGGTAATGTCGAACGGCTTCTGCTTCCTATGATGATTGAAAAGGAAGCGGCTTCGCTACGGTCGGCATGCCTGTCGATCTTGGAGGTAGGCGGAGCATTTGGTCACCGCTTTAAATCTCTCATTGAATTCCTCGGCATCGTTGCGCTTGTGATTACAGATCTGGACAGCGTGAAACTCGTTGCTGCTGTTGAGCAAGATGAGGACGACGATACAGAATTTGAAGTTCCGAGCGCGGAAGCAGATCAACCTCCGGTCAAGAAGTCCGGTAAGGCGTGTTTGCCCTCCGAAGCCGATGCACTCACTTCAAACCAAACTCTGATTCAGTGGCTTCCCAAAAAGCAGACCGTCGCCGAGTTACTTGCTGCTACAGACGAAGACAAGCTTCATCAGGGAGAAGGTGGGAATGGTGTGCGCGTCCGTGTGGCGTATCAGATTCCCACGAATGTGACTTGGAATGGCACGACGGCAAACCTGTGCGGCAGAACACTCGAAGAGGCCTTTGGGCTGGAGAACGCCGAATGGTGTCAGGCAACGACCCAGCGACACCTTGGCCTTAAGCTTCGTGGAAACGCAGCTACCCCCGGGGATCTCGCGGCTGGCCTTCACAAACGGGTCAATGGTAAGTCGTTCGATAAAACCAAGTTCGCCTTGGGTGTTCTAACGGAGCCGCCAGCAAGCTGGAACGTGCCTCTTTACATCAAATCCGGTTTGCATTGGCTCTCCAGTGAGGTCAGCATCGAGTTGCCGGTGACGCTTCCAGAGGTATCCGAGCCCGCAGCAGCGGCTGCGGCTACTGATGTACCGGTAGTCCCGGAGGCGGCCGAATGACAAGCCGTGCTCAGCAAAAGGACACGCAGGCCGACCGCGAACTTTACGACTGTCTGAACTCGTCGCCCCCGCGTAGCTTTATGATGATCGCAGGAGCTGGCTCGGGCAAAACCACTTCCCTGATTAAAGGGCTTTCCGAAATACTCAGCAAGCATGGCGATAAGCTAAAGCTTCGTCGCCAGAAGGTCGCATGCATCACTTACACGGAAGTCGCAGCGGGAGAAATTTGGGCGGATGTCGGAAACAATCCTCTTGTCCACGTTTCGACAATTCACAGCTTCCTCTGGTCGCTGGTTCGATCGTTTCAAGCTGATATCCAAGGATGGGTCGCAAGCCGAATTGACAACAAGCTGGTCGATCTTCGGACGACAGCCGCAAATTTCGGACCTCGCGTACAGCAGCGAACACGCGATAAAAACCGAAGTGACATTGCCCGCTATGAAGAGCTGCGGGGACGTATAAGCCGCGTCCGCTCTTTCACGTACGGAACGGGTAGCGACTATGCAAAGGGTATTCTCGGTCACGACGACATCATCAAGATGGTGCCGGAACTAATCACAGAGCGGCCCCTGATGCGAAGTCTCCTCGCTCAGCAGTATCCGTTTCTCTTTGTTGACGAGAGTCAGGATACGATGGAGAACATCGTAACGGCCCTTAAGGCAGTTGATGAGCAGTTTGGAGATCGGTTTTGTCTTGGTTTCTTTGGCGACCCGATGCAGCGCATTTACCTGGCTGGTATCGGCTCGATTTCGCCGAGACCAGGCTGGGCCAGCATCACGAAGCCGGAAAACTTCCGCTGCCCTGCGACTGTGCTTAGCGTCGCTAACGCGATCCGGCGAGATGGAGACGGCCTGGTTCAAACGCGTGGCCGGATGGCAGGGCCGGACGAAGCGCCGGTCAGCGTACCGGGTAGCGCGCATCTCTTCGTGCTACCCATCGATGAAAGACGGGATGAGCGAATCGCTCAGGTACGCGCCTGGGCAGCAGCCCGTAATGGCGATCCCGAGTGGACTCCGAACAAGAATAACGACGCCGTAAAGCTCCTTGTCATCGTCCACCGCATGGCAGCCAAACGCCTAGGCTTTGGTGATTTGTATGCGGCTCTCAATGACAGAGCTCCAGATACGTTCAAGAACGGATTCCTCGACGGAACCGCATGGCCGGTGCGGCCCTTCCATAATTTTGTTTTGCCACTTGCGAATGCGGGTAAGAACGGCAGCGAATTCGAGGTGATGCAGATTATCCGGAGCCAGTCTCCGCTCCTTCGCCGCGAGACCCTCAAGGGTGCCAACGTCGCGGAACGGCTTGGCGATGTCCGCCGAATCAGCCTGCGCATCCAAGAAATGATGGAGCCCGCCTCGAACGCAACCAATGAGGACGTTCTTCGCTATGTTCACGAGTCGCGCGCAATTGATCTCGATCCTAGGATTCTCTCTTACTTGAATCTCCCGAATGCCGCTGATCCGCAGGAGGTTGACGGCGTCGAAGCAGCCGAAAACGAGGACGATGGTGAAGAGCTGACCAAGGAGGTTTCGGCTATGGCGGCATTCCTCGCATGTCCCGCATCGCAATTCTGGGGCTATTACACATACGTGAACGATGAGTCTCCGTTCTCGACTCAGCAAGGTATCAAGGGCGCGGAATTCGATCGTGTTCTTGTCGTGCTAGACGACGATGAGGGCACCCATGTTCAGTTTTCTTACGACAAGTATTTGGGGATTAAGCCGCTGTCTGACCGGGAGGAGGCAAACCGACTCGAAGGAAAAGAGACAACTATCGAGAGGACTAGACGCCTCTTTTATGTGTGTTGCACGCGTGCCCTGAAAGATCTCGTCGTCGTCCTGTTTTCGAACGACGTTGCAACGGCCCAGCGCCGTATTACGGAGCTGGGTCTCTTTCCGGCGGATGCAATCCATCTGGAACAAGAGCTTCCGGCGATTTAGCGCATGCGAACTAAATTACACTCGACGTGCGTTGACCACCGTCAAGTGACGGGCCCAAAGTGATGTGGTAACGAATCCGCGATCGCATCCGTCTGTATAAGGATGAGAATGGCGACGACAAAGAGGCGTATGCATAACGCCTGCCCGCTGCCGGGACTTACTTCGGTCCCGGCGTTGGTTGGATCGTGGCCCTGCGCATCAATTCGTGTTTGATGTCGGAAAGGTCTGCGTTAGCGTCCGCGTCATCCGCCGTAGCGTGATCTTTCGGCGCAATCGCGTCGGAAACGCGGCGAAATGCGGCGCGCAGCTCATGTTCACTCAGGAATTTAAGATCGGTTGGGTTGAAATAGCGGGTCATGGCGTTACTCCTTCGTCGTCCGGCCACGACCAATTCGCGGCCTTCATGCCCGCAGACGAAGGCAGCGCGTCTTGCCTGGCTGCACCCGGCGTAACGTCAGTGGAGAAGCTGCTCGCAGCTTGCGGCCACGAAGGCGAACCGATGCCACCGTGCAAATGAAAAGGCCCGCTTTGGTTTTGTCTGGAACGACGAAGACGCTATGACCGAGCATCAACCTTCATCTGGCCGCGCCGAACTTCAGGAACACACGCGCCGCACGGCAACGATTTCACGCGCGCATCAAGAACAAGACACACAACATGGCGAAGCCGCCTTTCGGCGGTCCGGGCTCTATGCGCTTCGCGCACCGGGCCTGTGGTCCCGGCCATCCGGTCACGATCCCTTTCGCGAATTCAAAACCGTAGTCAGAGAGCAGGTTCTAAGGGGCCAGCCCCTCGCGCCATGCAAGGGATTGCTCACGCTCTTTCCAGCCGGTCTCCCCATCCTTCCGCGCACAACACCCTGCTTGTGCAGGACGGGTGATCCCCCTCCGGCTGGAAAGCCCTTGCACTTTGCTACCCCCGGCGTCGCCCGCGGGCAGGCGTGCATGCGCAACCAACAGCGCAAGCACACCAAGCCCAAAAGGAGAACCGGGTCATGAACACAGCCACATCTCACCAAGACATCTACAGCCGCGTCACCGACAGAATCATTGCCGACTTGCAGAAAGGCGTTCGCCCGTGGCTCAAACCATGGAGCGTCAGTAATGCGGAATCTCGCATCACCCTGCCGGTGCGTCACAACGGCGTACCCTATCGCGGTATCAATATCTTGTTGCTGTGGGGCGAATCCATTGCCAACGGTTATCGGCCCAATCGCTGGATGACTTACAAGCAGGCCGCCGAACTCGGAGCCCATGTGCGGAAAGGCGAGCACGGCTCGCTTGTCGTCTATGCCGACACGTTTCACAAGGTCGAGGAGAACGATAGCGGCGAGGAGATCGAACGCGACATGCCTTTTATGAAGGGATACACCGTGTTCAACGTTGAACAGATCGACGGCTTGCCCGAGGGCTATCAGGTCACTCCCGCGCCGACAGCGGAGCCATTGCAACTGATCCAACACGCCGAATCCTTCTTCGCCGCTACCGGTGCGACTTTTCGTCATGGCGGGAACCGGGCCTTCTATGCACCAGCGCAGGACTTCATCCAACTGCCGCCCGCCGATGCATTTCGCGATGCAGAGAGCTATGCCGCCACTAAGGCGCACGAATTGACGCACTGGACCTCTCACCCGTCACGTCTCAATCGTATTTTGGGCAAGCGGTTCGGCGATGAGGCCTATGCCGCCGAGGAGCTGATTGCGGAACTCGGCGCGGCGTTCCTGTCCGCTGACCTCGGCATCGCGTCCGAGGTGCGGGAAGATCATGCAGCCTATCTGGCTAGCTGGTTAAAGGTACTGATAGCCGACAAAAGAGCAATATTCGCTGCGGCAGCGCATGCGCAGCGTGCAGCCGACTATCTTCATTCCCGGCAAGATCAACATTGAGGAGGCTAAGGCGAACCGTTAGCGTACGTCAGCTAATGGAGGATATCCTGGCAACCAAGACAGCTCACGAAGAAATCCACTCTTGAGGTATTCAGGAATCTTTTCGAATTCTAAAAACACACGTCGCCTGAACTCCTCGCAGGTATGCCAGTCTTCCAGCCGTACACCGAAATAGTTTACGCCGTGAACCGACTTTTTCGGGCCGGGCCAGTGGCGCTCCAAAGTCATTAGATATCGACGAGCAGAACAAACTTTTCCGATCGCTAAGATGCTTTGAATGGTCTGTGCGCCAAACCGCTCTTCGATTAAGGTTTTTGAAAATACAACGTTTTCTCCTGTGTTCGTCGACTGATCTTCTAAGATGATTACATTCTCCGGTATCCCCGCTGCCATGAGCTTGTCTGACAAAATTTTTGCCTCCGAACAAGCGTGCCCCCCGGTGGGACCACCCGAGACAATCAGCCGACGGAAAAACTGGCGATTCCACAAGGCTAGTGTGTCGCTACAAAAGTCATCTATGCCATGCCTAGTTCCGAACAGCAGTGCTATGTCCGACGGCGCGGGAACTGTCGAAGGCATGACGTACTCTTGAATGAGTCGCAACTTTTGTTTCTCTAACATTGATCTAAGTGCCTACAGGAGAAGATAATGGAGACAATATCTGATGATAGCCTCAAACAAGCAAAATCTGATCTAAAAAAACAAGGTTTTGCGATTATTAAAAACGTCTTCTCGCAGGATGAAGTGAACTTGATGCGCGGCGCTGCGATGACGGCCCTGATGGAATGTTCGCCGGACCGAGAGTATCAAAAGGGAGGAAAGATTCAGACCGCCAAAAGAAACGGCGTTACGTTTCCGGCTTTAATGTTTTGGCCCTGCCTTGTAAACAATCATCTAAATGAAGTTCGAACCGATAATCGCATTTCGCAAATAGTCACAACACTTGTGGGAAAGAAAGCGAAACAACTCAACAACCAAATATATTTCCGTCTTCCTGGCGACTCAGACTCGTTCGCATGGCATCAAGACATAATGTTCAGAGAATCTATCGAGTATGATGGAATAGAAAAGTCTTATATACAAACAGTAATTTCAATTGACGAAATAACCGAAGATAACGCCCCTCTTGAATTCATAGTCGGCTCCCACAAATTTGGGAAACTCAATCTAATCAAAAAGGATATGAGTGACTTCAGAACATTTGTGCGGAGTTCTTTACCCGACGGACTGAAGGGTCTTGAAATTCGCCGCATCACGACGTCGCCAGGCGATATGGTTCTTTGGTCGCTTCTTGCGGTTCACGGGTCACCGGAGAACACATCAACCCGGAGCCGCATGACATACATGAATGGTTTTTGCTCGCCCCGCCATTCTAAAGAGTGGCCTGAGTATCTAGATGGAAAAAAATTAATCCGGCATGCAGACAATCGTTTGATACCATATGGATGGGTCAAATGAAGCCACATGTACCTCGTCGAAGGCTGATCGTCCTCCGCGTCGATCAACGCAGCAATCGCTCGATTGCTAACGATCGCGCCCGCGATTGCCGCTATCGCGATTGCCCCCTCGGTACAGACTCGGCCCCCGGTCGCTCTTTCTCGCTTCCCTCGATGCCTCGATTGCATTCTCGTCCTGTGCCGCGTTAGGATCTCTATCCCGTGCCAGTGCGAGCACTTCGTCGATATCGGCATCGCGCTGAATGTCGATTGCCACGAGCGCCTCCGCGTTTCTCGTTTCGACGGCGCATTCCGCTTCGCGATCAATATCCTGAGTGTCACGTCGGCGGGGCGATGATATACGCCATTTCTCTTTTTCATAAGTTTTGCTCGGGCGATCGCGCCTAATCTTCTTGCGCTCTTTCTCGACATCCTGTTCGCGCTGCCGTTCCTGCAGATTCTTGAGATGCGACCTTTTCTCTTTGTATTCGCGTTCGATGTCCTTTGCCCGGTCCCTGAGGTCTTCAGGAAGGCGCGCGATGTCATGCGCCCGCCGATCCGCTTCCGGGTTGAACGTGGGAGAAACTGATGGTCTTTCATCATTCATATGACGCCGTCCGATATTTTGTGGACAACCGAAGCTTGAAAATGACAAGCTGAATAAGCAGGCCGAAGAACAAACGAGGACACAATGACCCAATTGCCCCGGGCGCTCACCGAACTGATCCCAGACCCTCAAGGCAAGCGCGCCGAAGAGGCAATCCTGTCCGTTGTCGTTGGCCTCGAACGGGAAGGGGTGCCGCCAAAAACCATTGCGAAAGCCATGGCGCGAGTGCTCCTTTCATTCTGCGTTCGCCAAGGTTCGATTAAGGGAAGCTTCGGCTGGGTGTCCGAATGCCTCGACGCGTTGGGGCGTGCGCTCGAATGGCAGGCCGAAAAAAACAGGCGCGCATGGGTTCGTCGCTTCCTTCAGAAAACCGGTCGTCTCTATCGAGACGCATGGACGGAAATCGAAATTGCATCGCCACCTCCCGACAAAATCGCCGAGGATCAACTGAGAACAACCAATCCTCATGGCTCCGCCTAACGAGCATGCGGCATCACCAGGCCAAAGAACAAATGAAGATGCGATGACTCCATTGCCCCCACCGCTGATCGAACTAATCGCAGACCCCCAAGGCAAGCGTGCGGAAGATGCAATTCTGTCGCTCGTCGTTGACCTCGAACGGGAAGGGGTATCGCCGATGGCAATTGCGAAAGCCATGGGCCGAGTGCTCTTCTCATTCTGCGTTCGCCAAGGGTCGATTCGGGGAAACTTCGACTGGGCGTGGGACTGTATCAACGGCTTAGGACACGCGCTCGAACGGCAAGCCGAGCAAAGCAAACGTCTATGGGTGCGGCGCTTCCTTCGCAAGACAGGCCGCATGTACCGAGACGTGCATATCGATATCGATGTCACGCCTCCTTCGCCTGATAAAATCGCCAGAGATCGACTGCGATCAATCAATCCTCAGGGGTCCGCTTAGAGGGCAGGAGCCGCTTCGCGGGGTTAATCCGCACCTGTTTCAGTTTCGAACGCAGAGATTTAAATTCACCGGCCTTGTACGCCAAGCTGATCACAATCCCTGTCCGTTCAACGACCGCCGTTTGACCACACACGGCACATCGCAGATGCTGCTCGCTATCGGACCAGCATCCCAGGACTCCGCAATTGCTGCACCGGGCTATTCCCTTGCCGCCACAATGGGGGCAACCGCAATAACTGCTGCTCAATTCAAGCACACGCTTTTGTATCGGTGCGCCGCCCGTTTTGCCTGCGGCGCTGTCAGTCCAGCACCTCGCTGCAATTTCTGCCGCAACGACCTCCACGCTCGATCCCCCCACTCTCAATCTCAAGCTCGAACGTTCACCGATCTTTTTTGAGCAGTAAAGGGTAACGTCCGGTAGGTCGTTCTCAAATTTCGGACGACCCGGCGCTCCCGGTTTCGAAACCGGGACCGCTCGCACCCCCCGCCGAAACGCTTCGAACTCCAGTCTCAGGGCTTCGAGTGAAGCCTTCGCGTCACCAACTGTCTTTTTCATGACCATCCCCTTTCGCGTTTGATCCTAAGGACAGCTTCGTTTACCAGTTGCGCAAAGACGCTGCTTTTGAAACCCTTGTCGGGATGCACGACGGCGAGTAATTGCCGATATCGCTGTTTTAAGTCTTCGAATGAAAATTCTTCACCTTCTGCGAAGCCAAGAATTTCAAGTGCGCGCTCATACTCGCGCTGCTCGCTGGTCGCGCCATCGGACTCCTCCTGCTGTTCCCCGTTTTCGCCCTCCATGTAGCGGCGAAACGCGGCGAAGGTTTCGAAGCTGTTCTTGCCATGGCGGATGTAGAGGCGCACAAGCTTCAAATATTCCTTGAAGGATCTAAGTCTCCGCCCGACCCAGCATGCCGGTGGCCATATCGTCCACACAGCCCCCGTTGTCGCGACCTCCCACAGCAGCGACATCGTTCCGATCACCGCGCCCCTTGCAAGCATGCAGACGAAGACCGTGCAATGAACCATGAACCGGGTTCCGCTATCGATTGCCTGCAGCGCGAGCGACGCCAACATGCGCGCCGCCCAAATCGCGAATCGATACACGATCGAAAGGGCAATGGATGCCGCCGCGAGACCACCAACGCCCAACGCGGCGAGATAGAGGTTGTTATGCATTTCCAAGCCCTCCCGGTGTATCGTTCCATTCATCCTCAGGGCGTTGTTTGATCCCGCCGCCCATGCTCATTGCTTCATCAAGGCAGCGGTCGCAATACTGCAACCGCGCGATGATCGCCGTCGCCTCTTTTTGGCCGTAGACGGTCAGAAGGTCTTGCCGGTGCCCTGCATGAACGAGAATGATGTGGAATGACTCGCCGTAATAGGCTGTCCTGCGAACGATTCGCCCTCGCGCCGACGCTCGTTTAATTTCGTATTCGTGCTGCTGCTGTTCGTGCTTCGCGTTGTCATGGACTTGTAAGGCGAACCGGTGTTCGAGATCGCGGGCATAGTGCTGCCACCCCTGCCAGTGGCGAACGCTGATCGCCTCTGGCGTCATCCGGATCGATGTCTCGCGGCGCAGCGCCAGCCGGACCGACCACGCGATTGCGCAGTACAAGGCGAATGAAGTGATGATCGATTGCAGAATGGCCGCCGTGCCGGTGTGCGAATTCATCGCTACCACAACGTTTTCCAACGCCAGAATTGCCCCCGTTAGGGCGCAGATAGTGTCGGCCAGCTTTGCCCCGCCCGGCGTCAGCTCGCGCGGCGTTATACTAAACGTTGGTGTGCCGTCTCGATTCTTAGACTGAACCGTGCGAGGGTTGCCGGACAGCGGATGCTTGAATTTCAGGCGTGCCATAGGACCTCCAAATTGACGGTCTTATCGTATGCGCGCGCGGCTGCCCCAAACCTCGCGGTTTCCTCGCGCTGAGGTGCGAGAGAAGGAGGAAGAGGATGACCTTCATTGACTGGGAGATTGAAAACTTAAGGATTGGCCTGAACCTTTATCGCCTGTCTAAAGCCGAGGGCGGTAAACATCCGTCGTGGGAGACGGTCGTCATCAATATGATGACCTCAGGGGTGACGGACGACGAGTTTTCGATAGACGGTGACGAGCCTGAACTTAAACCGGAAGCGTTAAGGCGTTTCGCTACCGGTTTCAGCGTACTGGCTCCCGATAAGTTACGAGACATAAAGGCGTTTTTGATTAAAGAAAAAATCATCTCGGACGCCCCCACGTCAGACCCGGAACAACTACGAGATATTTTCGCCGCTAAAACACACCTCGCTAATGAAACGCAGGAGGCACAAGAATTTCTCAGGTCCTTTGCGGCGAAGTACAAGAATCGGGAAAACAAGAGCGGAGATAATCAGATCCCGAATGTGATACTTAATTTCACGTTAGACGAGTCAGGAATGTTCTTTCGAGTTGAGGAGCATTGCGAGCATTTTTCCGAAGGCACTGCGACATTTATACGAGGTGAAATCGTTAAAACTCGCCGCAGAGGCTATGCGTTTGCGACTACGGGGTTAAATATGCTTCACATCCTTTTGCAGGGTCCACAAAAGGAAGATCGTGTTGTGTACGCGCAGACGCATGTTGAAGAAGTAACCGATAGCGTTACTCAAATTGACTTCCTCAGAATGGGGAAGCCTATTAGAAAATCTCAATTTTCTTCACTGTCCCACCAAAAAACGCCTAGTCCAACGGATAATATTTTTCATTTTTTACTATCATGATCGAAAAAATATCGGAAATCGGCGGTTTGCCGCTTATTTTTTGAAAGGGAGATCGTTATGCAGCCTGATCCAGCTATGTTGAAGCAGTTGACACGCTATCACGCACTCATTGCGGCTAGAGATGGCAGTCCAACATCTCTTCAGCACTATTTGGAGGTCGGGGCAGATGCGAACGCGCAAGACGATCAAGGCATGACGGCCCTGCATCACGCTGTCGCGATCGGCTCACGCGAATGCGTTCGCATTCTCGTTAATAGCGGAAAATGTAGTTATCTGATCCGGGACAAATTGGGACGTTATGCATCGGAAATAGCTCTTGAATGGGGATTGGATGCCGCCGTCGCCGCATTATTGGCAAAAAAGCAAGCACAGGAGGCAGCAAAAAAAGGCGTCCCAGCATGGGAAAAATCCTCGTTATAGCGTCAAGCTGGCTTCATATAAATCGCGAGCGGCCCCTTACGGGCATGGTAGACGACGCGCTGCAGCATCATCGGATGATGCCCGGCCCAAAGGATGAGTTGCCGTTGTAGTCGGTCACTCCTTGCGAACTGACGCGTGATCTCGTCCGGCGTAAGCAGATCATAGATTTCAACCGTCTCCGACCGTCCTGATAGCCCCTTATCCTGCTGATCTTGGGCCACTTCGCCGACTCGGGCAACCTCAACCTGCGTTTTGCCGAGCCGCTTGCTGATGTATTCAGTCGTCGTTAAATCGTTGTTGCCGAAGAATTGAACGATTCCTGCGTTGCCCGCAAAGGTTTCCCATCGATCGCCATAAAGGGATTTGCCTTGGCTCCAGTCCTGGAGGACGAACCACAGCTTGACGCCAAATGAGGCAATCAGCCCGGCGGCGGTCTCAAGCTGCTTCATGTAACCCAGCACCGGGAATTCGTCGAGGCATGCGAGCACCGGGACCGCTGGGACGGTGTGTTCGCGCTCCATTGCATCGAGCAATTGGTTAACGAAAATGCGCATCCAGCGCTTCGAGATCTCGACCCGCGTCGCTGGAAAGCAGAGATAGATGCTGACGCCGTTCGCGTTGCGCTTCAGGTCGGCCAGATCAAAATCGCTGCTCTTAAGGACGTTCCGGAAGGCCGGGTAATCGAGGAATTTCGTATGTCGGTTGACCGTCGAATGCACGCCGGTCACCTCGTTCTCGCTCTTTCCGTAGAAATCGAGTGCCGCCGCCATTAGCGAGCTGCCGATGTCCTGTGTTGCCTCGTCCTTCTCCAGCCGGGCAGCGTTGTACATCATCTCGTCAAACAGGACTGGCTTCTGCGATCGCTTTGCTTTCTTGCCGCTGTCCGCTTCATCGTCCGGTCGCAGCCACAGCGCCTTTTTGATCAGTTCGCGAACCATCACCAGATGCCGCTTCGACTTATGCTGCGGCGCGGTCGCCACATGGATGATGACGCCTTCAATGAAATTCTTGGCGCTTTCGTCCCAATGCGGTTCTTTCTGATCCGCCGCCTGGACAACCAGCGATTCGGCAATCAGGGCGGCGTCTTCGAGGAAGGTATAACTTCCCTCGGTCAGGACGTCCATCGGGTTATACGACGCCCGGTATTTGGCGATCCGTTCCGAGGCATGCCGGAAGGGATCGAGGACATAGATTTTCTGCCCCATGCCAGCCCGACGCTGCGCCGTGATTTCGGCGAGCTCGCCCTTGGGATCGGTCGCAAGCACGCTGCCTGGATAGAACAGCAGATTGCTGACGAGACCAACAGATTTCCCCGAGCGCGATCCGGCAACGGTCAGGATATGGCGATCGTCCTCAATTCCAATCAGCCGATCGCCGAGAGCGCCGATCAAGACCTTCTTGCCCGGATTGCGCGGATCGTACGCAAGGGCGGCGCTTGCGGCGATGTCGCTCAGCTTCATCCAGCGCGCCTGCGGGACCTTTTGTTGACGCAGGAAACGGGTGCTGTCCCCGCGCGGCACGTCCTGCATGAACTCGGCGAAAAATTCTGGCATTTCGGTCTCCGGCTGTTGGCAATGGAATCATTCTCCCGCCGCCAGCCCATCGAAGACCTCGCGCACTCCTCGCGACACGTCTATCAACACGCCCCGGCATGTCTCGAAAACCATGGCGCAGCCGTTGAGAAAGATGCTAAACAGAGCAGACCGCTTCGGGCCTTCGTGGTACAGCAGTAACAGCTTGTTAACCCCCGCCCGCTAAACTCAGAGTAGGTGTAAATGCGAACGGAGTGAGCACAAGGTGTGCGTGGTACTACCACGCTCACCTTGCGGGGGGACTTCCAGTCCCCCGCGATCCCCCCTTGGAATCCCTAAGCGCATCCGCCTTTGTGGGCGTCTTTGCTAAGGGATTGTGCAACGTATCGCCGTTGCATCACGACCAAAGGGAGACTTCGGCTCTCCCTCTGGACACTCATCGATCAGGGCTTTCGCGCCCTGAACCACGACCGGTGTTCCGACACCGGCTTCGGCCAAAGGGAGATTTCTGCTCTCCCTCTGGACACTCATCGACCGGGGCTTTCGCGCCGCGGACCACGACCGATGTTTCGGCATCGGCCTCGACCAAAGGGAGACTTCGGCTCTCCCTCTGGACACTCATCGACCGGGGCTTTCGTGCCCCGGACCACGACCGGTGTTTCGGCATCGGCTTCGACCAAAGGAAGATTTCTGCTCTCCCTTTGGAGTTCCTTCGACCGGGATACGCGCGATCCCGGACCCGCGAGGTAAGCGCGAGGAAGGCAGCCGCCCGTTGGCGATAGCGTATGGGGCATGACCCGCAAACCGCCACGCCAAGCTCCGATTTCGTATCGCCCGCCGCAAGGCTTGCGCGATGAGTTTCGCACGCGGGTGCAAACTTCCGGCCTGTCCACTAACGCCTATATCACCGCCGCCGTGTTCGGCCATGCCCCGCCCCGATCTGCGCGCCGTTCCGCGCTAGACCAGAAAATGACGGCCATGCTTCTGTCGCAAGCGGCGCGCATCAGTGACCGGCTGGACGAAGCCGCCCGCCAGACCGGTGGGGCCGGGGCAACGCCGCTCCTCTCCGAATGCCGTGATGCGCTCGCCGAAATCAGGACGTGCCTGATGCTGGCGCTGGGGAGGGACGGTTGATCCCTTTCGCGTCGCAGCGTGGCGGTGGGCAGGATCTCGCCACCCACCTCCTGAACGACTACGACAACGACATGGCGGAAGTCGTTGAGGTGCGGGGAGCCGTCGCCCATGATCTGCACGGCGCGTTCAAGGAATGGGAGGTGCAGGCCGACACCTTGACGCACTGCCGCAAATATCTTTACAGCCTGTCGATCAATCCAGACCCGAGGCAGGGGCCGTTGACCCGCGAGCAGTACATGGACTACATCAGGCGCACCGAGGACGCGCTTGGATTGGGGGCACAACCCCGTGCGGTCGTTTTCCATGTCAAGTACGGGCGGGAGCATTGTCACGTCGTCTGGTCCAGAATCGACGCGGACCAGCAACGCGCCATCCACCTCGCATTCGACCGCGACAAGCTGATGCGGGTGACGCGCGCTTTTGCCCGCGATCACCGTCTCGACCTCCCTGCCGGATACGATAAATCGCGCGGTATCGGGCAGATATCGCTCTATGAACAGGAACAGCTCCGTCGAACTGGCCTGTCCAAGGCGAACCACAAGCAGGAGGTTACGGACGCCTGGCGGCAGAGCGACGATGCGCGCGCCTTCGTTCAGGCATTGGCCGAACGCGGCTACATGCTTGCGACTGGGAAGCGGCCATATGTGCTCGTTGACCTCTACGGCGGCATGCATGCGTTGCCGAAGCTGATTGACGACAAGACCGTTCGGACGAAGGACATCCGTGCCTTCCTCGAAAAGGACTTCCCGTGCGACGGGTTGCCGTCCGTCGAGGAAGCGCGCCAGCTCGCATCCGAGCACCGGCGGATCATCGAGCAGTCAGTCCAGGAAAGCCGACATTCCGACCGCCTTGAGCAGTTAAAGCACAGTCAAATGGACCGGCGGGCGGCGGTCGAGCGCGAGCGGGACACGCTTAAGCATAAGCAACGCGCGTTGCGTTTCTCCCAAGAGATGCGCCAACGCGCGGAGCGCGACAGACTGCGCTCTGACCATCGCGCACATATGGATGCAATCCGTCAGGAGCGCCGCCGCAACCAGCCCACTGGCCTCGCCGCCTTCCTTGGCCGGATCAGTGGTTTCGCTCTATTGCAAAAGACGCTGCGTCGCCACCACGACAAGCAGGAAGCCCGCACTTATATCGAGCGGAGGCAGCAGCTCGGGGAGCGTCAGCGCAGCGAGCGATCAGCGCTGGATTGCCAGCTAGCGATTCAGGCGAAGGAAATTGAGCGGCGTGCTGCGGCGCTGGAAAAGATTGATCGGCGGGAATTGGCCGCCCTGCGGCGCGACATCAAACGCGAGGTCCACGTGCGTGCCCGGGACGGGGACCAGGTCATGCCGTCACTCACTCGCGGGTCGCCTAAGCAGCCTCATGGCGCAATTCCGGATGTGCTTGATGCATTCTCCCGTGCATCGCGCGAGAGCAATAGCGAGGTTCCCGACCTGATGGCTGCTTTCGAACGTGCAGCCAGAACAGACGGCGACGACGGCGGAGAAGACGGCTCTGGCGACAGCTTAGATCGCTCGAACTCGTTCGAACCCACGCCGCCTGATCGTCCACGTAGGCGACGCAATCAAGACCGCGAACGATAACCCTTCTTCCGTACATCTTTGAGACAGGCAAATACCGTGACAGATTCTGCCACCGGAAACGCCAGCGTGACAAATCTGGCAGTGCGTTGACGGGCGTTGGCGAGCGAGGGCGGGCCAAAAAACGCCGAAAAATGGACCCAAACGTGACTTTTAATCCGTTGGTCACAGGTTCGAATCCCGTACGGCCTACCAAAGACATGAAGGGCTCAGCGCAAGCTGAGCCCTTTTCTCATTGTGGAAAGGCTGCGGAGGTTCGGAATCCCGTTCCGGCTCCAGCCACTTCGGCTCGCTCCCGCAGTCCAGATCTTTTTTGCTCCAGGTTGGCAGAGCAGAGCACTCGCTTAGCGTTGGCGGGTGCGCGGTTTGCCTACCGGTTCACTCGTGGGAATTTCCCGCAAGAATTCCGTCACGAGAGCAACGGCATGATCAAAAGCGGGTGTGTAGTTCAGGGTCCGAATGTCCGAGAAACCCTGTCAAATAAACGCATCACGCGTAGCCAACTGCTCGATAAACGTGTCTCGATGGCGAATCAGGAATTCACCGGCGGCCGACAATGCGACCGGGTCACGCTCGATCACGAGACTAAGATCGAAGACCACGAGCGGTCGCGCGATCGCCTCGGTGCCACATTTTCTTCGCCACGATTTCGGCCGCGGTTTCCACTTTTACCGGATGATCGAGCAAGGTCCATTGATCGTATCCGGGGTCAGTCAGATTCGGAGAAACGACGAAGTCGATCTCGCCTTCAGGCAGAAGCAGCTTCATGAATTGCGCGTGATCCTCGTACTCGGTCGTGATGTCCGAGGCAACGTCACTGATGCGCGGATTCACGAAACCCAGATACTGCGGATCGGGCACAAAAATGTCGATGTCCTTGCTGAGCCGATGGCCATATCGCAGCATAAGCACGGTGCCGCCACCGAACGATCAGAGCCGATCGGGTCGACCGTGTTCGGCGATTTCATCGGTGAGCGTAAACGCGTGGCCAAGCAAGCTTTGCCACGGACCGGCCGGTAGCGAATGAAGCGAATGAGCTGTCATCACTCCCAGACCCGCCGGTAAAGATCCAGGCGAGGTTTTTCCAGATCTTCTTGGGTGCGACGCCAGACGATCTGGCCGCCTCCTCAACAGCTTTGACAACAAAGGGCACACGCACTTCGTCAAGAATGACGGAGACCTGCGACTCATAGCCCGGCGGGATTTTTCCCGTCGCGAGCGCGCGAGCAAGTCGGGCTTCCGTCAGCTTTCCCTTGTAGCTCACATTGGCGCTCACAGATGCCTTGAACAAACCCTTTTGATCGGGCCTCTGACGACTGGCTGTCAATTCGATCCCAAGAACGCTGAGTAGCGGGATGAGTTTGTTGATCCCCAGATCCTTCACCTTGCCGGTTTCAAGCGGGTTGACCGTGAACCGGAGAGCCCGCTGAGTTTCGCGAGCTGTGCCTGCGTCAGGTCGAGTTCCGAGCGTCGTTTCGCGACCGACTGACCAATCTCGTAGAGTTGCATGATTACCCCTGCGGCGGAATGCAAGAAAACGCGGCACCTCGTATGTAAGGTATATCCCACATTTTTTCTGAAGCAATTCCGACGCGGCAACTGTTAATCGACCAGTACCGAACGTCGCTCGCGGGCCCCTGCAAACGTCATCACCCCACCCCGCAAGCCGCCGGCAAATCCACGTAATCACCACCAGCCGTCACCGCATCGCCGCAACGTGAACACGCGGGCTCCCGCAGCCAGCGCAAGCGGTTAAACTGCATTCCCAGCGCGTCGAGCTGTAGCAAAGTACTGGAGAGCGACTCGCCAATACCCAAAAATCAACTTGATCGCCTCTGTCGCCTGCAACAACCCTATCACGCCCGGTAGCACGCCAAGCAACTCGCTTCGGCGCAATTTGGCGCGAACTCCCGCGGCGGCGGCTCCGGAAACCGTATCCAATGGCGCACGTTTGCGGTCTGATAGCACTTCTGCGGAACGCGCTTAAGCGCCTCGTTTCGCGTTCGCAAGGAGATAACGTGCAACTCAATTCCGCCATCGACCCGGACACGCTTCGGGCTTACGAGGAAACGCACTATCGCGTCCTGGGCGATACCCCAGCGACCCTGCGTATCGGCGTCTTTAATCGTGCGCTCGCCGAACTTCATCGGGCATGTGGCGTCGACTGCAGCGCGTTTGTCACCGCTGCGAATCCGTTTAGCAATTTGACCGATGCGGATACCAATGCACGCCGGCAAGCCGCGCTCGCAGATGAACTACTTAACCAGGGCTTGAGGTTTATCGAGGGGATAGGAGAGCATCCGTCGGGCCAATGGCCGGGTGAACCGAGTTTCCTGATCCTGGGTTTGCCGCTGGACGCGGCGAAACAACTCGGCGCACGGCATGCGCAAAACGCGATTGTCTGGTGCAGCGCGAACGCCGTGCCTCAATTGATCCTTCTGCGATAAGTCACGCAAGGGACGACTCGCGACGCATGCCGGGCATGAACGAGCCGTCCGAGCAGCCATCAGGAACCCGCATAGATATTGCAGAAACTAACCGGTCCGACACATGCTTCGTGGCCGCTGCCGTTCGCGACACGCGCCGAACTCACGCTCGACCCCGCGGTCACGCCACCGTATGCCGACGTGCCCTGCCTCGCCCGCGCGACTTGATTCGTATAAATACGCGCGACATCGGGATAAGAAGTATTACTAACCAATTGTGAACCGTCTTGCTGCGCTTCAACAAGTTGCTGGCGGACTTCCGCACGAGTCAGGCCTTGAGCCTGCGCAAAAACGCTCGATGAAGCAAGGACAGCAGCGGACATCAAGAACAGGGCAATCTTTTTCATTTTCGACTCCAGGGTATTTAACGGGTTGGTACTAGGGCGAACCCATTTTTTCCCCGTCTATTCCGGACGAATCGAAAATAATTTGCGCGTGGTTACGGTAAGGTCTTCAAAACATGGATTGAGTCATACACGCCTCGGCGCAGGCACTCCGCGCACCAGCGACGCATCACGGTGTCCGGTGGTGCAGTCCAGGCATGTCCGAACGCGCATTCCCATTGCAAGGCGGTGGCGGCGTCGACGTAAGACGGCGATATCAACCGTCCGCCGCGCTCCCGCGCGAGTGCCTTCAATCGTTCGGTATGCTGCTCGCGGCGTTGCGCTGCGCAGTTCATGCAGCGCACGTTTTACGCCGCACTGACGCCGTCGTCCCAAGCATGGCCACGTCCGCATTGCCAGAGCGCACCTTCCGCTTCCAACGCCCTCGCCCGCTCTGCACGATGCCGCGCCGCCAGTGCCATCAGTGCCTCGCGCTCATGTGCGTGTTTTGATTTTGGATCGTGCATCGAATTAGCTATGTCCCAGTGCCACACTCAATGCTTGCCGCCACCTTCGGCTTCAGAGCGCGAGGTGGTCGTGACAATGCCATCAGGGCCGAAATGCGCGTTGAACATTGCGTCGCGGGTCACGCCGCCCTCTTCCCAGTGCCAGCTCCACACGCGCTCCTTCTTCAGCGGATATTCAGCAATGGTGGTGGGCTTGCCCAGCAGCCTGCGCACTTCGTCCTGCGTCATGCCCGGCCGCACCTTCGCGATGTTTTCCGCCGTCAGGACCTGCGTGACGGCGACGAACTTGCCGTTCGCATCGATATCGACAAAATAGGTGTTCGTGCCCGCCGGGCCCCGCGGATATTCGAGGCGCTTCGAACCGTCGGTGTAGTTGCGCACCGTTTCCGGTTCGCCCATCTGGTCGCGGATCTGCGCCTCGGTCGTCACGCCTGGCGTCAGGTCCTTCAGCAACAACGTGTCCGGTTTGACAGCATTGAAAAACGCTTTCAACTTGTTCATGGCGTCCGCGTTTTGCTGGTCATTGCAGCCGGCGAGTGACACGGCGGCTATGCACGCAGCCACGAGCATGAGTCGCTTCATCAGTCGATGCATGTCCGCAGCCCTCCTGTTGCACGCACGCTGCGCGCGCTGTTCGTCATCCCGCCTTCTTGAGCGACGGAACCGGATCGACTGCCTGCCCGGACTTGCGCAGTTCGAAATGCAGCAACGGCTTGTTGTTCGGCCCCGTCCCCATTTCCGCGATTGGCGCACCCTGGCGCACGGTGTCGCCTTCCTTCACCAGCAGCTTGCTGTTGTGCGCGTAGGCCGTGAGGAAGTCGTTGCTATGCTTGACGATGATCATCTGCCCGTATGCCCGCAAACCGCTGCCCGCATAAACCACGCGTCCGGCGGCCGCGGCTTTCACCGGCTCGCCGAGCTTGCCGCCAATATCGATACCCTTGCTGCCGCCCTCACCGAACTTCGTGATCACGTCGCCTTGTGCCGGCCACAAAAGCCACGCGCCCTTCGAACTGATCGCGGGCGTGCTGGTGTCGGGGGCGGGATTGTTGCTCGCTGTAGCAGGAGGCGCACCGATCATCGGCGGCGCCGACTTCGATCCCGCCGCCGCCGAAGCCTGCTTGCTCCAGTCATCGCTGCTGGCCGAAGGTGTACTTCCCGGAGGCGCAACCCGCAGCAACTGGTCGATGTTGACCTGCTTGCTTTCAGGCAGGTTGTTCCACTTGATGAGATCGGCTGGGCGTTGCTTCTGCGCACGCGCGATGCCATAGAGCGTATCGCCCGGCTTCACGCGATAAAACCCCGGCCCGGCGTCCGCCTGCACCGGCGGCGCAACGGCGACCGGCCCAGCAGGCCCCGCACTCGGCGGCGTAGTGGGAATCACCGCTGGCGAACTCGTGCCGCCCGTCGACTGGTCAACGATAGGTGCAGGCGTGAGCGCCGTCGAGCAGCCGGCGACCGAGACAGCCATGCCGATAGAAACGAGCGCACCCAGCACGCCCACCCGGCCGTTGACGGCCCATCCTGAATTACCTGAACGCGATACCGCCATGCTTGCCGTTTTCCCTGACTTCCTGTTATCGATATTTCCGGGCTGCGCCTGGGCGCTCAGAACCGCATGCCGGCCCCGCACCCGCCGAAAGCCCCGCCGTTCGTTGCACTGCCGCCGCAGCCAAAAATCCCGCAGCCGGCGAGCAGCGCCGTCACACCCAGCACCGCCACCGCCAGCCTGAGACGACGCCTGTTGCGCGCCGCTCCCGCTTCACTTCGTGTGTGTTCCACCATCAACCGTGACACCTCGCCAAGCTTCGCCAGCATAAAACATTTAACGTTTGTTCACGAAATACCGGAATCGTTCATCTCGATATTCGAAACGCCGATCCGACGATTCGGCATTCTAACCTTTTACGTTTTTGCAGCGAAGACACCAGCGAACGCGCCACCATGCCTGTGATACTTGCCCCTTCAAAGCACCGGCCCGGCAACTTCGAAAGGGTTGTCGAACCCATCAATGCGACTCAACTGCCCGACTCAACTGCCCGCTCTGCGCCGCATGACTTTCCACAACGCACCCAGCGCGATCGGCACGATTGCCGCGCACACGCCAACCAGTGCGATCACATTCAGATACTGGCGAATAAACGGGATATTGCCGAAGAAATAACCGAGCAGCACGAGCAGCAACACCCAGATCAACGCGCCGAGTATGTTGAACAATTGAAACCGCGATGCCTTCATCGCCGATGCGCCCGCAACAAATGGCGCGAACGTCCGCACGATAGGCACGAAGCGCGCGAGCACGATGGTTTTGCCGCCGTGCCGCTCGTAGAAGCCCTGCGTCTTGCGCAGCGCTTCGCGATCGAGGAAACGTTCGAGCACGGGAATGTGGGTATCGAATACCTTGGGGCCGATTGCGCGGCCGATCCAGTAATTCACCGTATTCCCGAGGATGGCCGCGACCAGCAGCAACACGATCAGCGCGCCGAGATCCATCGAACCGCTCGCCGCGAACGCGCCGCCAATGAACAACAGCGAGTCTCCCGGCAGGAACGGAAACACCACGAGCCCGGTTTCACAGAAAACGATCAGGAACAACACCGCGTACACCCAGGCGCCGTAGTGCTGGATGAAATACCCGAGCGATTTGTCGATATGGAGAATAAGAGTCAGAAATGACAGCAGCGTATCCAAAAGGGGCCTCGATCAGGATTGAATTGGCGAAAACTTGGCGCACAGCAGCGTGCATGCACGGGCATACCGTTGCAAACGTTGCGATAAAAACAGTCGCGCCATGATACCGAACTCGACGCGGGAAAATTCCCGAAGCGGATATTCATTAGCCGGTTTTGGCGCTTATCGGCTCGCTTGCGCCTCGCTGGAGCGCGCGTACTGGGAGACCGGACGGCAACGAAATCGTTCACCAGCGTGAAGCTTTATAATTCCGTATGCCCGATCTCATCGACTCATCCGACACGATTTCCGATTCGCCGGCCCCCGCTCGCGCGGCGCGCCCGCTGCGCGCCATTCAACCCCTGCCCGACCAGCTGATCAGCCAGATCGCGGCAGGCGAAGTGGTTGAACGGCCAGCGTCCGTGGTGAAGGAACTGCTCGAAAACGCGCTGGACGCGGGCGCGTCGAGCTTGCGGATCACGCTGGACGAAGGCGGCGTGAAGCGCATCATGATCGTCGACGACGGCTGCGGCATTCCGCCCGCCGAACTCCCTCTGGCCTTGTTGCGCCACGCCACCAGCAAGATCCGCTCGCTTGCCGAGCTCGAAGCCGTGGCGTCGCTTGGGTTCCGCGGGGAAGCGCTGGCGTCGATTGCGTCGGTGGCGGAGCTTTTCATCACCAGCCGGACCGCGGCCTGTGCGCATGCCACGCGCATCGACGCCCAGACCGGCGCGATCTCGCCGGCGGCCGGAACCATCGGTACGACCATGGAAGTGCGCGAGCTGTACTTCAACACGCCCGCGCGCCGAAAATTCCTGAAAAGCGAGCAGACCGAACTCGGGCATTGCCTGGAAGTGATCCGGCGGGTGGCACTGGCGCGGCCGGACATTGCGATATCGGTGATTCATAACGGCAAGGCCGTCGAGCACTGGAACGCGTCGGACCCGTCCACGCGCGTGGCAAAAATTCTCGGCGACGTCTTCGCCACCGCGCACCTGCCGCTCGACGAACGCGCCGGACCACTGGCCGTGTACGGCTGCGCCGGCTTGCCGACCGCGAGCCGCGGCCGCGCCGACCAGCAATACTTCTTCGTGAACGGCCGCTTTGTGCGCGACAAGCTGCTGACGCACGCAGTGCGCGCCGCTTACGAGGACGTGCTGCACGGCAACCGGTATCCATCGTACGTGCTGTTCCTGGATTTGCCGCCGGAATCCGTCGATGTGAACGTGCATCCATCGAAGATCGAGGTCCGTTTCCGCGATTCGCGCTCGATCCACCAGTATGTGTTCCACGCCGTGCAGCGGGCGTTGGCGCGTAACGCGGGGGCATCGCCGGAAACGACGGCCGGCGGCCACGCCGCGCAATTGGAGCCAACGGGAGTGGCATCGTTTAGCGCACGGCCTTACGCGGGAGCGGGTTTGGCGGGTATGGGCACAAGTTCGCTGACCGATTCCACGCCAGGTTCGGGGCAGAGAAACGACACTGGCACGAACTGGCTGCGGCAATCGCGGATGACGCAGGGCAATCTGCCGGTCGCGCAGCCGCTGGCGTTGTACGACGCGTTGTTCGGCCGCCGCGACGTGAACGCGGGCACGTCGCAAGGCACAACGCTCGCCGCGAGCGTGAGTTCAGACGCTTACTCACCGAACCAGGCCAGCGCGCCGCTCTACGCCGCGATGCCGGGTGCTCCGGACATAGGGGCCAGTGAGCAGCCATTGGGCTTCGCGCTGGGCCAGATTCACGGCATCTACGTGCTGGCGCAGAACGCGCAGGGCTTGATCATCGTCGACATGCACGCGGCCCACGAGCGCATCCTTTACGAGCAGTTCAAGAACTCGCTCGCTGACCGGGCGATCGCGGTTCAACCGCTGCTGATTCCGGTGACGATGACCGTCGATGCCGTGGAGATGGGTGTGGTCGAGGAAGAGCGCGAAGTGCTGGATGCACTGGGCTTCGATCTGGCGATTCTGTCGCCGGGTTCGATTGCCATCCGTGCGGTGCCTGCGCTGCTAAAAGATGCCGATTTGCAGTCTTTGGCGCGTGCGGTAATTTCGGATTTGCAGGCTTACGGCGGCTCGCGGGTGCTGACCGAGCGCCAGCATGAATTGCTGGGCACGCTGGCATGCCATCACGCTGTACGGGCGAACCGGCGGCTGACGCTGGACGAGATGAACGGCCTGTTGCGCCAGATGGAGGCCACCGAACGCGGCGATCAGTGCAACCACGGCCGCCCGACGTGGTTCCAGCTCACTCTCGCCGATCTCGACCGACTTTTCATGCGCGGTCAATGAGCGCGCGGCGTATTGCGTGTTTGCTGGGACCGACGGCATCCGGAAAGACCGCTGCAGCGCTCGCGTTCGCTCAACGCCGGCGGGTGGAAATCATCAGCGTGGATTCGGCGCTGGTTTATCGCGGCATGGACATAGGCACGGCGAAACCCACGGCAGAAGAACGCGCGGTGGCACCGCATCATCTGATCGACATCATTGATCCAGCCGAAGCATATTCGGCAGCGCAGTTTCGCAATGATGCGTTGAAGCTGGTGGCAGAGATTGAAGCACGCGGACGCATCCCGCTACTGGTCGGCGGCACGATGCTGTACTACATGGCATTGACGCGTGGATTAAACGATTTGCCGGAGGCGAATCCGCAAATGCGCGCTGAACTTGACGCGGAAGCAGTACGAGATGGTTGGCCCGCAATGCACGCGCGACTAATGGCTATCGATCCGGAAACCGCAGCACGGCTCGCGCCCAACGATTCGCAGCGGATCCAACGTGCGTTGGAGGTCCATATGCTGACCGGCAGAACCCTGTCCGCAATACTAAAAGACCCGAAAAAGAGCCAGGAAAGCGACCCTGAATTCGTTCCGATTGCGCTGGAGCCATCGGATAGAAGCGTGCTGCATAAGCGCATCGAAAAGCGCTTTGACGAGATGCTGAAGGCAGGCCTGATAGAAGAAGTCGAGGCATTGCGCGCACGTGGCGATTTAACGCCGGCAATGCCATCGATGCGCTGTGTCGGCTATCGCCAGGTCTGGGAATACCTCGAGCGGGAAATCGACTACGCGACCATGCGCGATAAAGGCGTGTTCGCCACACGTCAGTTGTGCAAACGCCAACTAACGTGGCTGAGAAGCATCGAGGATCGGAATATCGTGGATTGCGCCGTAGAGGGCTCGACCGTTGCGGCGCTCGAGCGGATTCAGCAAGTCATCGAGGGATAGGGCCCTTCTGTCTCGTGCCGCGAGCGAACAACCCCTTCAAATCACCGCATTAATCGCGTCGCGCGTTCGCCGCGCCGCTTCGGCCGCAGCGTCAGCAAAATCATCGCCCTTCCCTGCATAAATAATCGCGCGCGAAGAATTGATCAGCATCCCGCCCTTGCCCGACGAATCCCGCCCGGCACGAACCGTCGCGTCGACATCCCCGCCTTGGGCGCCAATGCCCGGAATCAAAAGCGGCATATCGCCAACAATGGAACGCACGACTTCAATTTCCCGGGGAAACGTCGCCCCCACGACCAGGCCTAATTGCCCGCTCGCATTCCACTTCCCGGCGGCGAGCCGCGCCACGACCTGATAAAGCGGCGTTCCATCGACTTCAAGAAACTGCAGATCCGAGCCGCCGGCATTCGACGTGCGGCACAAAACGATTACGCCCTTTCCGTCATGTTCCAGATACGGTTGAACCGAATCAAACCCCATATACGGATTAACCGTGACGGCGTCGGCTTTGTATCGATCAAACGCTTCGATTGCATATTGCTCGGCGGTGCTGCCAATATCGCCACGCTTGGCGTCAAGGATCACCGGCAATCCGGGATGCTCGGCATGAATATGCGCAATCAGCCGCTCGAGCTGATCCTCTGCCCGATGCGCCGAGAAATATGCAATCTGCGGTTTGAACGAGCAGGCAAAAGGCGCCGTAGCGTCAACAATGTCGCGGCAAAAGTCGAAGATCGAATCAGCACGGCCGTTCAATTCACCCGGAAATCGTGACGGCTCCGGGTCAAGCCCGACACAGAGTAGAGACTGGGTTTGCGACCAGGCGGCGTTGAGCGATTCGATGAAAGACATGGGCATCCGGGGCGAGAGGGCAAATAAGCGATCCCGCATTTTAACGCGCCGCCGCGGCGTTTCTTCAGGTGCCGCAGTCAAGAGCTAACAGCAAACCCCTCACCGTACCACCGCCGCCGTCTTGCGCGCCTTCTGCCCTGCGGGCTGCTTTGGCCGCCCGCGCCGCTTGGCTTCTCCCGACCGCTCTACGGTAAAGCTGAACTCGCGCGTCAGGCCTTCGCCCGGCGCCAGTACCGTCATGCCGTGCGCCGCACCGCCACCGGGCAGGTTCACCGCATTGATCGGGTGATCAACAGGTTCGAAGCAGAAGAAATTCTGGCCTGCAGGTGCGTACAACACGTAGTAATCAGTATCGGCGCAAATGGTCAGCGACAACCGCCGCTTCGGCCACATCACGCTCGAGCGTCCGCTCCAGCCGGTGAATGCGTTGTTCACCATCGCGGCCGGCATGGGGTAAGCCACGCCGAATTGCCACGCGGGCGGCGCAGGAACGTGACGGATCGGCAGGAAATCATCGCCGCAAAGCCACAAGCCGTCGGCGGCCGCGGACAACTCGGTATCGGCTTCGCGCGTGAGGAACGGATGCAATCCCAGGCCGAACGGCAGCGCCTCGCGCCCGGTATTCTCGATAAAAAGCGTTACCACCAGCGTCGACGCTTCGAGCGTGAAGGACTGGCTCGCCAGATACGAATACGGCTCGCCATCGCGGCGATCGAGGGTCAGGCGCACATGCGTCGAGCTCTCCGACGCCACGTCCCACGCGCCAAGCCAGCCGTCGCCATGCAGCGGCAGCGGCTCGCCGGGCCGGTTGCACGGCACATCGACACCGCGGCCGAGAAACTGAAACCGCCCGCCGCCGATGCGGTTCGAATACGGCAGCAGCGGATAACACGCGAGCTCGTTCGGATCGGTGGCCGCGCTTGGCGCGAGGCACGGCCGGAAGATCGGCACGAGCGCGCCGTCGCTGCGCCAGTCAAAGCGCGTGATGCCGCCGCCGAGAGCCGGCGCGATATCGAGGCGTAATTGTGCATTGGCAAGCGTGATGCAACCGTTGACACCCGGACCGCCCATTGCGACGACCGACGTCGAGGGCCCCGGGCGAATCGGCGGCTCCGTCGCGGCGGCAAGCTTCGAGCGGCGGGTGGGCACTGCTGCCCGGGACGATGCCGGTGGGGGCGTGGAGCTTCCTGCTGGGCGGGCAACGGTCATATGGCTGACTCCGAACGAGAGGCGATCGATCCCGTGGTCCTGGCCTGAAGCGCCAGTATGTCCGGGAAGCTGCGGGCGGCGCGTCGTGCGCGCCGACTCGTGTTTTGCTTGGAACGTGATACCGCGGATCTGCTGTGCAGCGTGTAGAGCCCTGCTGCACCCACCCGCATCTCAGTGCGCGCGGTCATGTCCGCGAAACACCGGCTCGGCGATACCCCTCGCCGGCGGCGTCGCAATAGTCGCAACAAACACCGCGCCCGCGTGCGGATCGTCCCGCAACGCGCCCGCATCCAATCCGACCCGCGCGCTCGTGATATACGCCGTGCCGAGTAGCTCACCACCGAACGCAACGCAGCTTGGCTGCGCCGTCGGCACCTCGATGCGCGCTGTTTCACGGCCATCGGCGTCATAACGCACCACGCGGCTGCCGCCCCACTGCGCGTTCCACAAGCCACCATCGCTATCGACGGCAGAACCGTCCGGCTCACCGCTCGCATCTGACAGTTCGACAAACACGCGCTGGTTTGCAAACGAATCGTAATCACAGACGCGAATCTTGCGCTCCGGGGAATCGCAGAAATACATGCGCGACCCGTCCGGACTGAACGCGATACTGTTCGAGATCGCGCACTCGCCGAGCGGCAAACGCTCAAGCGACAGATCCCCGTTCAACCGATAAAACCCGCCAATCTTCTCCGCCTTCGCCACGTCATGTTTCGTGCCGAACACGAAGCGCCCCTGCCGGTCGCATTTGCCATCGTTGATGCGCGTCGGCAGATCGGCTTCCACCGGCATGATCGTTTCGATCGCGCCGGTCTTCAGACTAAAGAACGCCAGCCGCGAAGCGAGTCCAAGCAACAGCACGTCAGCATCGGCGCATAACGCGAAGCATGCAAGCCGTTCCGGCATGGCGAACGAAACGGTGCCGGCATCGCGTGGATCGTAGCGCCACAAACGCTCGCCTTCAATATCCGTCCAGTAAAAACGCCCGGTTTCGGCACACCACGTTGCGCCTTCGCCCAGCGCGCATTGGCTGTCGATCAGCAGATCCGCCTTCATGCCCAGCCTCCGTCAATGACCACTTCCTGAGCGGTCATCATGCTGCTGTCGTCAGACGCCAGGAACAACGCGGCACGCGCGAGATGCACGGGCAGCAACTCCGCATCAATACACTGGCCTTCCTTGATCGCGCGCTTGCCGGCTTCATCGAGCCATAAGCGGCGTTGTTTGTCCGTCATCACCCATCCCGGGACGAGCGTATTCACCCGGATGTTGAACGGGCCCAGGTCGCGTGCGAGCCCATTCGTCATACCTTGAACGGCCGCTTTCGCGGTCACGTACACCGGGAAACCGCCTTGTTTAAGCATCCAGCTAATCGATCCCAGGTTCACGATCGACCCGCCGCCGAGCTCTTTCATGTCGTCGATCACCGCCTGCGCCGCGAAAAACTGATGGCGGATATTCACCGCGATTCCCGCGTCGTAGGACTCCGGCGTTACGTCCTCGATCTTGTGGCGCCTGTCGTTCGCCGCGTTGTTCACCAGCACGCCGATGCGCCCCAACGTGGTGCGTACATCGGCAATGCCCTTGCGCAACGCGTCGATATTGGTGAGATCCACGCGCAGGAACATGGGCCGGAATTGTCCCTCGGCCAGGTCCGCGCCGAGTTGATCCGCGAGCGCTTCGCCGGCATTGGTGTCGATATCGAAGAACGCGACCTTCGCACCCTGATCGAAGAAATGCTCGACAAACGCCGCGCCAATGCCGGTCGCGCCACCGGTAATCAGCACGACTTTTCCGGCGAGGCTCGGATAGCGCGCGAGGGTTTTATCGACTGAACTGGCCATCTGTCCCTAACCTCTCATTTAGTCGCCGCATTTAGTCACGCGAGCCGCGGTTCTTCAACTGGTCGAGCAGTACGGCGGCAAGCAGGATCGCGCCGCGCACGAGGTACTGGTAGAACGCGTCGATGTTCATCAGGTTCATCACGTTCTCGACGGTACCCATGATCAGCACGCCGATCACCACGCCCGAGATGGTCGCTCGGCCACCGAGCAGTGACACGCCGCCGAGCACGCACGCGGAAATCACGTTGAGCTCGAAGCCGTCGGCGGCGTTCGGTTGTCCCGACGTAATCCGCGACGCCAGGATCACCCCGGCGAGCGCCGCCACCGCGCCCTGGATCAGGAAAATCCAGACGCGGGTGCGTTCCACATTGATACCCGCCAGACGTGACGCTTCCGCGTTACCGCCAATGGCGAGCGTATTGCGCCCGTACACGGTTTGATTCAGCAGCACGCCAAACACGATAAAACACGCCAGCGTGACCCAGATCGGCAGCGAGACACCGAACATGGTCAAACCGCCCAGCGCGATAAACGTATCCGACGACACGCCCACCGCCTGCCCATGCGACACGATAAACCCAAGCCCGCGCACGACTTCCATCGTAGCCAGCGTAGTAATCAGCGCGTTGATCCGCAAGTACGCAATCACCGCGCCGTTCACAAAACCGATGGCCGACCCTGCCGCCACCGCCGCGACTATCGCTATGAACGTGTTGCCCGTGGCGTTCAGGACCATCGCGCAGAGCACGCCGGCGAAGGCTACCGTGGATCCCACCGACAAGTCGAAATCCCGCGATGCGAGGCAGAACATCATCGTGCAAGCGACCATGCCGATCTGCGAAATCGACAGCGCCAGGCCGAGCATGTTCTCGATGGAGAAGAAGTGATCGACCGAGAGCGACATCGTGATGAACATCAAGATGAAGATCACGACCAGGCTGTATTCGGTGATCTGCTGCCACCACTTCTGCTTGTCGTTTTTCGCTGGCACCAGCGTGTTGGTAATGTTTTCCCTGACTTCCATGATGTCCTCCATCTCCACTTTTTTGCTTCAGGCTGCCTTCGCAGTCGGTTCCGATTGCACAGGCAGCGCAAGATTCAGCACTGATTGTTCGTTTGCTGTCCCGCGCGGCAATTCGCCCGCGATCCGCCCTTGCCGCATCACCACGATCCTGTCGGAGACCCCCAGCACCTCGGGCAACTCGGACGAAATCATCACGATCGCGCAGCCGCGTTCGGCGAGTTGATAGATCACGTTGTAGATCTCGTGCTTCGCGCCCACGTCAATGCCGCGCGTGGGTTCATCGAGGATCACGACTTTCAGTTCCGGCTCCGCGAGCCAGCGCGACAGAATGGTTTTTTGCTGATTGCCGCCCGAAAGAAAGCGAATCTTCTGCTTGCGGCTCGGCGTCTTGATCTTCAGCAACTGGATGAAACGCTCGGCCGTTGCGGCCTCTTTCTTGCGATCCAGGAACAGCCCGCCGCGCAGGTAATGCCGGCGGCACGAGATATTGATGTTCTCGGACACCGAAGCCATGGCCACGATGCCCTCTTCCTTGCGGTCCTCAGGACACAGCACGATGCCGTGCCTGATCGCTTCGCCCGCGCTGCGGATCTTGATCGGCTCGCCATCCAGCGTGATCGTGCCGGCCTTCTTGCGGTCCGCGCCGTAGACGAGGTGCATCAGTTCGCTGCGCCCCGCGCCCACCAGCCCGAAAAAGCCGACAATCTCGCCGCGGCGCACTTCAAAACTGGTCGGTTCACGCAGCGCGTGTCCTTCAATGTTCGTCACGGCGAAGCGGACATCGCCGAGTTTGCGCGGCTTGTAATCGTAGATATCGGAAATTTCGCGCCCGACCATTTCCTGCACGAGCGTATCGCGCGGAACCTCGGCCAGATTCGGGTGCGACGCGATCTTGCGGCCATCGCGGAAAATCGTGCAGGTATTGCACAGCTCGTAAATCTCGTCCATGCGGTGCGAGATGTAGATCAACGCGCGGTTGTCCGCTTTCAAATCACGCACGAGCTTGAACAGCACTTCCGTCTCGCGATGCGACAGCGACGACGTGGGTTCATCGAGCGCAATCACGCGTGCGTTGCGCAGCAGCGCCTTGCAGATTTCCACCATCTGCCGTTGCGCGATGGAAAGCTTCCTGAGCTTCGCGTTCGGGTCGAGATCGACCCCCATTTGCAGCAGCCGCTCGCGCACATGCTTTTTCCCTTCGCGCTTGTGCACCCAGCCGAACGTGTTGGGCAACGAACCCAGCAGCAGGTTCTCGGCGACCGTGAGATCGGGCACGTACTGCAATTCCTGGTGAATCACCGCGATACCCGCCGCAATCGATGCGGCCGCGCTCGCGAACTTCACTTCGTTGCCATCAATCAGGACACGCCCGGAATCGGGCTGATATTCACCGCCCAGCACTTTCAGCAAAGTCGATTTGCCCGCGCCGTTCTCGCCCATCAGGCCGTGCACTTCGCCGGCGTTGACGTCGAACGACACGCCGTCGAGCGCGCGCACGCCTGGAAAAACCTTACCGATATTGTCAAAACGCAGCGTCGCTGACACATCGCCTCCTTATGTTTCATGCGGACCGCGGCGCTTCATGTCGAAACGCTGCGGCCCGTATTGCTCTGCCGATACCTGATACGAAAAGACCTTACTTGGCCGATGCCAGGCCCATCTTTTCGCGCACTTCACCCACGTTGTCACGCGTCGCCAGCATGCCTGTGGTCAGCGTCACGAGCGGCGGTTCCTTGCCGTCCTTGATCCACGTGTACATGAGTTCCGACGTTTCCTCGCCATGACGCTTCGGGCTGATGATGACGGTCGCGTAGAAGCCGGTCGGGTTCGGTTTCTTGAATTCGCTCAAAGCCGAATCCGAACCGCCGATCCCCACGCCGATCATGTTGTCCGCCTTGAACCCACGGCCTTCCGCTGCGCGCACTGCACCGAGCACGGCTTCGTCGTTCAGGCCGAACGCCACCCAGTGCTTGAACTGCGGATTCTTCGTGAGCGCGATGTTCGCGGCGTTAAACGCGTTTTCCGTGTCGGTCTTCGCTTGCGGCGCCATCACGATGTTCGCCTTCGGAAAGCCCGCTGCGACCAGTGCGTCGGCAGCGCCCGTCGTGCGGTCGTGCGCGGTCGGCAGTTGCTCGTAGGTCACGTCGATAGCGCCGGTTTCAGCCAGGTTCCAGCCGCGCTTCTTGATCTCGGCGGCAATGCCGTCACCCACCTGCTTGCCGATGTTGTAAGCCGAGATGCCCATGTAGGGGACGGATTCGATCGGCTTGCCCGAACCGTCGACCAGACGATCGTCCACCGTCATCATCTTCAGTCCGGCCGCTTTGGCCTTCGCGACAATGCCCGGTCCGAGCTTGACGTCCGGCGTGCAGATCACGAAACCCTGGGCCTTTTGCGCGGCGAGGTTGTCGATCGCGCTCATCACCTTTTCACCCGACGGCGCGCCGATCTTCACCAGCGTGAAACCCTTTGCCTTGGCCGCGATTTCGGCGAACTTCCACTCGTCCTGGAACCACGGTTCTTCCGGCTGCTTCACCAGGAAGCCGATCTTGACGTCATCGGCGGCTTGCGCCACAGGCGCCGTGAACAAGGTCGCGCTTGCTGCGGTGGCCGTGGCAACCAGCGTGAGGAACATTCTGCGTTTCATGGTCTGTCTCCTGACTTGACTGTCTAGTTGGTACGAAGGTATTGGCCGCGTCTTGTTGTCGTGACGTCGCACCACGGCCAGTGCGTCATCCTTTGCTGCTTAGCTATGTATTCGTATGGTTTCAGTCGTGGTACAGCGCCGAGCGCCCGCCATCCACCGTGATACAACTCGCGTTGATAAACGGCGCTTCGTCGGACGCGAGGAACACGGCGGTCATCGCCACTTCCTCCGGCCGGCCAATGCGCTTCATTGGTTGCAGATCGAGCGTTGCCTGTTTCGCTTTGGCCGGATCCGTCTGTTCGTTCCACCAGTCGTGCGTGAGTTGCGTCTCGATGTAACCCGGCGCAATCGCATTCACCCGCACCTGCCGCCCCGCGTATTCGATACCCAGCGCCCGCGTCAATCCGATCACGCCATGCTTCGCCACCGGGTACGGAAAACAACCGGGGATGATCTTGAACGCGTGCGTGGAAGCAATATTCACGATGCTGCCGCGCCCGCGTTCCACCATGCCCGGCAACACCGCGCGGCAACCGTTCCAGACACCGTCGAGATCGACGGCGAAACAGCGGCGCCAGTCGTCGTCGGTCATGGTCAGCGGATCGCAAAACACGTTGATGCCCGCGTTGTTCACCAGCACGTCGATGGGGCCGAACTTCGCTTCGGCTTCGCTTACCGCGTTCTGCACCGATGCGCTTTGCGTCACGTCCGTTTGCACCGCGAGCACGTTATCCGCCGATCCGATCCGCGCCGCCGTTTCCCGCGCTAATGCAATGTCCAGTTCCGCGAGCACCACGGCCGCGCCTTCACGAACGAACGCGCCGGCAATCGCCGCACCGATGCCGCGCCCGGCGCCGGTGATGACCGCGACCTTGCCTTCGAGCCGGTTCATTTCTTCTGGCCTCGCGCGACAGCTAGTCCGTTGATGAACGCCTTCGCGTGCGATGCCGTCGTTGCGGCGCTCTGACCTGGCTTGTACAGCGCCGAGCCCAGGCCGAAGCCATTCGCGCCCGCCGTCAGGAACGGTCCCATGTTGTCCGGCGAGATTCCACCGACCGGCACCAGCGGCACTTGCTTGGCGATCACCGCGCGCCACGCCTTCACCACGTGCGCGCCAAGCTGCTCGGCGGGAAACATCTTCAGCACGTCTGCGCCGTTCTTCAGCGCGATAAACGCTTCGTTCGGCGTGGCGACGCCCGGCGCACAGGCAAGCCCTTGCGCTTTCGCGGCGCGCACGACATCGCCGTCGCTATGCGGCATCACGATCAGATCGCCGCCGGCCTTCTTCACTTCATCGACGTAATGAGGATGCAGGACCGTGCCCGCGCCGACGATCGCGTCCTCTGGCAGCGCCTGACGGATTGCCGCGATGCTGTCGAACGGCTGCGGCGAATTCAACGGCACTTCGACGATCCGGAAGCCCGCTTCGTACAACGCGCGGCCGTGGTCAGCGGCATCCGCAGGCGTTACGCCGCGCAGGATCGCGATCAGCGGACACAGTTCGAACGCGGCGGCGAGACCTGCGTGCGGCGTGTATGGCGCGGGGAGATTGATATCGATTTGCATGGTCCTGCTCCTGATTAGATGCGCTCGGCGCTCGACTGGATCAGGCCGGCCTGCAGCGCGATCCGATGCAACCCGCGCTCGGTCGCGTGCGCGACGGTCCGCGCATCGTGGCAACCGAAACGCGCGAGCGCGTGGCGATACCGTTCGCACAGCGCGTCGTTGCCGATCAGCCTTAACGCCTTGCCTGCAAGGTCCGCTTGCTCACGCGCCAGCACTTCATTGAGACCGCGTAATTCGTGGCCGATCAACAGGCCCGAGAGGTAATCCGCTTGTTGCTCCGGCTTTAGTTTCCCGGTCAGTCCCAGCGTGCGGGTGCTGAAAATGGTGGCGAGCAAACCCGCGTGGCCATCGTCTTTGGCGGTATCGACACCCCGTATGAACGCGTCCATGTCCTGGTGATCGGGCGCGCGCATCGTGCGGCCGAGGATGGTGTGGTCGCGCAGCGCGCCGTAGGTCTCGCCGGTCATGAAGGTATAGAACCGTTCGATCCGTCCCTTCGACACAACCGCCCACTTCGCATGCGTTCCCGGCAAGCCGATCAGGCCGCCGTACGGTTCGTGGTCAAGCGCCGTGTCACTCGCAAGTGCGCCAAAGATCTGCGTTTCCTCACCGCGCATCACGTTGGGCAGCGTGCCGTCTTCAAGCACGCCCGGCACGATGTGAACGGTGACGCCCTTGTGCGTTTTCACGCGCACGATGCCCGCTACGAGCGCAGCCGGATCCGCGGGTGTGGATACGTACGGGGCTTCCATCCAGCCTTGGGCGCTGCCGACCATGCCCGCCGCGATCACCGGAAGCGGCTCGCCGTTCGCGAGCCAAGCGCCGCAGGTTGCTTCGAAGACGGCGTCGAAACCGCCTTCCGCTGCGGGCTTCGGCAGATTCATGATGCCCGCCGACGATGCCCGTGTATCGAGCACCGCGCCGCTTGCGTCGAGCAGATAGGCGCGCAGCGCCGTGGTGCCCCAGTCGATTGCTATGAGAGCCGGCGCCTCTGCAGCGCGGGCTGGTTGCGTCTCGGCCGATGTGTCGGTCCGCATCATCGTTTGATCCTGCGTGTTGCGGGCTGCGGAACGCGCCAGCCGAGTTCTTGCGAGATCGCGCGCGCTTCGCGCTGCACGACCGGAATCAGTTCTTCCATGCGCTCGGACGGCATGTAGGGAATCGTGCTCGCCACCGACAGGGCGGCCACGATCGCCCCCGACGCGTCGCGCACCGGCGCCGCGACGCAACGGATCGATGCTTCGTTTTCCTCTAGATCGAAGGTGAAGCCGCCTTGCGAATAACGCGTCATGCGCTGGACGAAGGTATCGATATCGGGCTGGTGATCAGGCCTGAAACTCACCTTCGCGAGCACGCGATGCGACGCCTCCAGCAGCTTCGACCATGTCTCGGGGGGCAGGTCGAGCATCATGGCCTTGCCGATTCCCGTCGATGCGAGCGGCATCCGGTGACCTACCCGCGAGCGCATTTCGAGGCCGCGCGTGCCGGGAATCTTGTCGATGTAGAGGACATCGTCGCCGTCGCGCACGCCGAGGTGGATGGTGTCGTGGGTGTGCTCGGCGAGCACCTGCAGATGCGGACGCGCAACTGCGGTGAGCGGCATTTGTTCAAGCGCGATCGTGCCGAGTTCGATCAGCTTCGGGCCTAGCAGATATCCGCCGCCGACCTGGCGCAGGTAGCGCGCCTGCACCAGCGAGCTCACCAGACGATGCGTCGTGCTGCGAGTCGTGCCGAGCGCCGCGCCGATGCTGCGCAGATCGCGCGCGCCGCCCGCCGCAGCCTCGAGAATCGCGAGGCCGCGCAGCAGCGTTTGCGTGCCGGCTTGCTGCGGCGTGAGGTCGAGCAGTGCAGCCGCCGATGCCTGCGCTTCGCTCGGCTCGCTCGCTCCGTTTGCTTCATCTGCGTCGGGCGCCGCCGGTTTGCCGGCCGTGCGCTCCATCGACAATTCATGCTCAACGGTGGTGTTCAGGGTCTTGGTCATGGCACTCGATGTTCGCGGCTTGAGAATGACTGAGCGTTCGTTCACGACGCGGGTTACCGCACCAATGGCACGCAGCGCAGCGTCGCGCGGAAAACGGCGCGGAAAATCATCGATAAGGAGTGCGAGACGCATGGATGCGAGTGCAGATGCAAGCGCGATGGTTGCGCTGATGTCGCTGACGTTGGCATGACTTGTCTCCGAGTGCTTTTTTCGTTTCACGCGGTCCGGGGGAAAACCCGAACCGCCTGCAACTGCCGTTTTGGCTTGTGATCGGATTTTAGAGCCACGCGTCGCGAATATTCAATATGTGATTGATGTGTTCACATATTGGGAGATTTTAGGAATTTTTAGTGATAACGCCGAAAACAAAAAACCCCGACGAATCGGGGTTTTTGGGGGCAAGGCACTGAGCCGGTATGGGTTCAACCGGCTTTTATGGAGACGCGCTCAAAAGGCAAAGGCAGACAACAAGCCCTCAATGCGGCAATTCCGCCGCCCCCATGCGGCGCGCAATCACCCCTGCCCGCTGCGACAAATAAGCGGACCCGCGATGTTCATCGAAGTATTTCGGCCGGGGCAGCATCACCGCGAGCCGCGCCGATTGCCACGCGGTCAGCTTCGATGCAGACGTCTTGTAGTAGTAATGCGCCGCCGCTTCAGCGCCATAAACGCCGTTCCCCCACTCCACCGAATTCAGGTAGATCTCGAAGATGCGTTCCTTGTCCATCCAGAGCTCGAGCATCGACGTGATCACCAGCTCCTGCGCCTTCCTCACATAGCTCTTTTCCCGCGATAAGAACAGGTTGCGCGCCAGTTGCTGCGAGATGGTCGACCCACCCGCGACAATCTTGCCGCGCGCCTTGTTCTTCTCCCAGGCTTGCAGGATGGCGTCGGTTTCGTAACCGTTGTTGTTGACGAAGTTCGCGTCCTCCGACGCAATGATCGCGCGCTTCAGGTTGCGCGATATGTCGTCGTACGGAACCCACGTGCGCTGCATGGCGAGGTCGGGACGATCCTGCGCGAGCCGCCACGCGTCCGAACGCATGAACGCCGTCGACGAGGGATTGACCACCGTATAAATCCCTACCATGACGAAGAAGTAGAACTGCGTGGCGACGGCAGCAATGGCCATCACCGATATGCCGTAGACAATCCATCGAGCCGGCCCGAGACGAACGGGCGATTTTGTTCTTGTCATCGTGCTTCTTCTGTTTGGAACGGAATGGCGCGCGCAACCACGCGCTTTTCTAAATCTTCGCCGATAACTCCAGCCGCAACGCGCGCAGCACCGCACCGCTGTCCGGGCGCACCCCGCGCCACAGGAAAAACGATTCGGCCGCTTGCTCGACGAGCATTCCGAGGCCGTCCGCCGAACGCGCGCCGAGGCTTGCAGCGTGCCGCATGAACACCGTCGGCTGGGCGCTGTACATCATGTCGTAGGCGAGCGTGCCGGGGCCGAACGAACCGTTGTCGCAATCGGGCAGTGAGTCGTCCAGACTGCCGGCCGTCGCGTTGACGATGACATCATAAGGACCCGCTTCCACGCTATCCGTAGCGCCACCGGAGAAACGCACATGCGCGGCGTGGGCGGCATCGGAGAAATGATCGACGAGTTGCTGCGCCTTCGACGCCGTCCGGTTCACTATCGTCAGCGCCGCCACGCCGCCATCCAGCATGGGCAGCACGACACCGCGCGCCGCACCGCCCGCGCCCAGCAGCAACACGCGCGCGCCTTTCAAACCAACGCCCAGATTCCCTTCGATATCACGGACAAGACCCACCCCGTCGGTGTTGTCGCCGAGCACGCCGTCAGCGTTGAACGCCAGCGTGTTCACCGCGCCCGCTGCGGCGGCGCGCGGTGTGAGCGTATTGGCGAAGGCGTGCGCATCGAGCTTGAACGGCACGGTCACGTTCATGCCGCGACCCCCGGCTTCGACGAACGCGCGGACATCGTTGGCGAACGCGCCGATGGTTCCCAAAACACGCCCGTATTCGATCGCCTCGCCGGTCTGCTCCGCAAAACGCGCATGAATCCATGGCGATTTGCTGTGAGCGACCGGATTGCCGATCACAGCATAGCGGTCCCGAGACACAATGCCCGATGTCATCGCGTGGGCTCCGTCGTGTTGGGCGCGCTTTCGCCCGCAGGTTCATCCACGGCGGATTCGCTGTCCGGCGCAGCAGCTTCCGGCAAGGCTTCCGCCTGCGCCTCGGCTTCGCTCTCCGCGCTCAGATCTTCCACTTCGATCAGCTCTTCTTCCATCTCATCCTGCTGCGCCTCGGCCTCTTGCGCCGACGCCGGTGCGGGGGCATCGATCACATGCAGCAAACGGCACGACGCCTCGACCGTGAGTTCGTCGATGCTCACTACGTCGAGCATCACCTTCGTCCCGCGCGCGTGCACGCCAAGGCCGGGCACATGCAGCATCAACGGGATTTCATCTAGGCGCACGAGATCGTCCTTCACCACCGACGCCACCACGTGCTTCTTGTCCTCCTGCTTCAACCAGCGCAGGCACCAGAAATATTCCATGCGCCGCTGATGATCGGCGTACGCGGAATACTGGTCATCGAAGCCCTGCACGACCGCGAACAAATCGGCGTCTTTCGGCTTGAACGGCGCGACCAGCGCGGCGGTCACGCCATGCCGCACGCACGCGAGCAATTGCCATTGGTTGACTAGGTCCACATACCGGCGCAGTGGCGACGTGCTCCACGCGTATTGCGCAACGCCCAGCCCTTCGTGCGGCGCGGGCGTGGTCTGCATGCGCGTGCGCTTCGGACCCGGCGCGCCGAATCCGCGCTGCGACCGGTAGATCCCCGGCACGCTGTGATCGTTGAGAAACGCGCCCCACGATGAGTTCGCGAGAATCGCCAGCTCGGCCACGATCAGGTCGAGCGGCGATCCGCGTCGACGCGGCGCAATCGTGATGTGCTCGCCTTCCACATAGAAATTGAAGTCGTTATTGCGCTGCACTTCGCGCCGCAGACCGTACCCCGCGCGCGCTTCCTGACGCTTTTCGAACAGCGCCTGCGCGAGCGGCCACAGCACCGCGATGTCGTCCTTGTGCGGGTATTCGCCGCTACCCGCCGCGAGCGATTCCTCGGTGACGTACTCGTCCAGATGGTTGTGTCGAAGATTGCTTTTCACGAACACGCGCTCGGCACGCGTTTCGGTCGCGACGATTTCCTGCGTTTCCCGATTCACGATGATGTACAGCGACAACGCCGGCCGCAATCCGCCTTCAGCCAGCGTGAACGCGTCCACCACGCTGTCCGGCAGCATGGTGATCTTGTCGCCGGGCATGTACACGGTGGACAACCGCGTGCGCGCGATTGCATCGATCATGTCGCCGCGGGCGATTCCCAGCGCCGGCGCCGCGATGTGAATACCGACACGCACGCGGTCATCGGCGAGATGCTCGACGGAAAACGCGTCATCAATTTCAGTGGTGGTGACGTCATCGATAGAGAACGCCTGCACGTCCGCTTCCGGCAGATCGTCGGGGAGCGGCGGCACGGTGACCGGCGCGAAGCCCGTTCCGTGCGGGAAAAATTCCGACAGGAAACGCGCTTCGTGCAGCGCGCGCGCAGACGGAATGCCGCCCACTTCCAGCATCAGCCGCGCTTGCGAAATCCCGCGAGCGGCGGCGGCCGCTTCAAGCGCCTTATATTCGATGGAGTTCTTGTCCGGCTTCGTCAGCAAACCAATCGCCTTTCCGGCCAGCGCGTCGGGCAGCTTTCCAGCGACCAGTTCCTCGACATAACCCTCCTGCACCAGCGCCAGTTGCCGTTTCTTTTCCAGCCCGGCCAACGCCATCTGCAACTGTTCCTGCGGCGCGCGCTGATATTGCCCACGCCCCTTTCGGCGGAAATACACCGGCGATCCATGCATGCGCAGCACCAGCGCGGCGCGTTCGGTGGCACCGAATTTATCGCCGAAATAATCCGCGCCCAGTTCCGCAAACGGAAATTCCTCGTCCGGCGCGCACTCCCACAGGAAGTCGAGATCGATCTCCTGCGCAATGGCATCGGCCTGCTGCATCAGGTCGGCGGCGTTCGGTTTCTCGAATTCGATCAATACGTCTTTGGCACGCACTTTCGCGCGCCGTCCGCCCGGCAACTCGACCTGAAACGCGTCGTTCTGCTTGGACAGAACAGCGCCGGCCTTGAAACTACCCGATTCCTCGAAAAAAACGTTCACTCAATACTCTCGAAAGACTGTTGGTCGACGTGGCGTCCGGTCGGGTTTGCGTCCCGCACGAAGCGTCAAGTCCACAATAAAAGGATACGCTCAGGGTCGTCAGGCCGTGACAGCAGGCGGCCGGGCCGCGCAGAACGCGAGCACCTGGTCCAGGTAACTGGGAAAGTCGCTGATCGCGTGATCGCTGCCCTGGATCAGCGTGGTCCGCACGTCCGGGTAATGCGCGAGCATGGTGCGGTAGTCGAGCACTTCGTCTCCGGTGGCCGCGATCAGATAGTAGCGCTCAGGCCGGGTGATCGATGGAACGGTAAGCGCACGCAATTCGTCGATATGACGCGGTTCGACCACAATAGTGCCGCCGCCATGCCACAGCGGCTGCTCGCCGAGATAACAACTCAGGTCCTCTTGCGGTACGACCGCCGGATTCAGCAGGACCGCGCGCCAGCCGTGTTTTTCGGCAAGCCACGTTGCATAAAACCCGCCGAGCGAACTGCCGATCACCGTGATCTCGTCGTGATGGACTTGTGCCGCGAGCGTTTCGGCAAGCGCAATGGCTTCTTTAGGCGACACCGGCAACGTCGGGCACTGCCATTCGTCGATCAGTCCCTGCTCTTCCAACCGCGCGCGCATCACGCGAGCCTTGAACGATTGCGGCGATGACCGAAAGCCGTGCAGATAAAGAATCACGCCCGCTCCTTGGTGTCCGGCCGCGCCGACAGCGCATCGAGCAGCTTCTGATGCACGCCGCCGAAACCGCCGTTGCTCATCACGAGCACGTGGTCCCCCGGGCGGGCTGCGGCGGCGACCGACTTGACGAGCGCCGAGAGGTCGCTGAACGCCTGGGCCTTGTTGCCGAGCGGCGCCAACGCCGCGTGCAGATCCCAGCCGAGCTTGTCGCGGCCTTCGTGCGCGCCGTAGCCGAAAACCAGGTCGGCGTCGGCGAGACTGGCCGGCAATTGCGCCTTCATGGTGCCGAGTTTCATTGTGTTTGAACGCGGTTCGAGGACTGCCAGGATGCGGCTATTTGCGCCTATGCGCGTCCGCAAGCCCGCTACCGTTGTTTCGATCGCGGTGGGGTGATGCGCGAAGTCGTCGTAGACGGTCACGCCCGCCACGCTGCCCTTCACTTCCATCCGGCGTTTCACGTTCCGGAATGTGCTCAGCGATTGCGTCGCCTGCGCGGGCGGAACGCCCACCGAACGCGCCGCCGCGATCGCAGCCAGCGCATTCATTCGATTGTGCTCGCCCTGCACTTGCCAGTCGACCACGCCCAGGCGCTCGCCTTCCCAGTACACGGCGAACTGCTCGTCGACGGCAACACCGTCGCTCGCCGGCAGCGCTTCCCAGCCGCCCTGCACGCCGAAGCGCTCGACGCTCGACCAGCAGCCGCGTGTCAGCACGCGTTCGAGCGCGGGCTCACGGCCGTTCGTCACGATCCGCCCGACGCCCGGCACAGTACGCACCAGATGATGAAATTGGGTCTCGATAGCGCCAAGATCCGGGAAGATATCCGCGTGATCGAATTCAAGATTGTTCAGCACGGCCGTGCGCGGGCGATAGTGAACGAACTTGGAGCGTTTATCGAAGAAAGCGGTGTCGTATTCGTCGGCTTCGATCACGAAGAAGCTTGAATCGGTCAGCCGTGCCGAGATGTCGAAATTCAGCGGCACGCCGCCGATCAGGAATCCCGGATTCATGCCGGCATCTTCCAGCAGCCAGGTCAGCATGGAGCTGGTGGTGGTCTTGCCATGCGTGCCGGCAACCGCGAGCACCCATTTTCCGTTCAGCACGTGTTCGCCCAGCCATTGCGGGCCGGACGTGTAGGGCAGGCCGCGATCGAGAATGGCTTCCATCAGGGGATTGCCGCGCGTCACTACATTGCCCACTACATACAAATCTGGTTCGAGCGCAATTTGCTCGACGCCGTAGCCCTCGATCAGCTCAATGCCCTGCGCTTCGAGCTGGGTGCTCATTGGCGGATAGACACCGGCGTCGCAGCCGGTGACGCGGTGACCCGCTTCGCGGGCGAGGACCGCGAGGCCACCCATGAATGTGCCGCAGATACCGAGGATGTGAATGTGCATAAAGCGTGTGTTCGTGGCGTGAGGGCCGTTAGCACGGGGGGAATGAGTGAGGTATTCCGGCGCCCGGAGCGGTACATTGTAACCGACGGATGGGCGTGGATTTTTGCCCCGCGGCCCGGACTTCCGTCCGCACGCCCGCGATCGAAAACCTATCTCCGGTATCATTCCTCCATGATTCGCAAATCACATTTCGATCCGCAGCGCGTGCGCGAGGAAATTGCCATCGCGGCGGCGCGGCTGATCGCCGAAGACGGCCTCGACTATTCCACCGCCAAGCGCAAAGCCGCCCGGCAGGTCGTCGGCGAAACGCGCATTGGCGGCGAATGGCTACCGGATAACGGCCAGATCGAGGAAGAAATCCGCGAATACCAGGCGATCTTCCAGAGCGAAAGCCAGCCCGCTGTCCTGCGCCGCATGCGCGAAGTCGCACTCGAATGGATGCAGCGACTCCAGCCGTTCAATCCTTACCTGACCGGCGCCGTGCTGAACGGCACCGCAGGCGAGCACTCGGATATCCACCTGCAATGCTTCTGCGATAACCCCAAGGAAGTCGCTATCTATCTCCTGAACGCGAATGTTCAATACGACGTCTCCGAGACGCGCCATTTTGCCGGCCGCGGTTACGTCGAAACCCTGAGCTTCCTGATGCGCCCCTCGCGCGACGAAGAACCCATGGGCATTCACATCGCGCTCTACGACACCAATGACCTGCGCGGCGCCGTCCGTGCGGACGGCCGGGGCAAGCTTGCGCGCGCAAGCGCCTCCGCCGTGCGCGCCTTGCTCGATGAGCCGCCCGCCCCCACACCGGCCACCTCTCTATGAATTCCATGCGCATTGTTGCTGCCCTTGTAGTCGCGATCGCGGCAACCGGCGGCGGTTTCTACGCCAGCCGCCTGATGACGGGCGGCCAAACCAGCCAGGCAGCCGAAATCACGTCGAAAGCAAGTGGCAACGCCGTCGATGATCTCTGGAAAACTCAGCTGCAAAATGCTGCGGGAACCCAGCAAGCGCTCGCCTCGTTCAAGGGCAAGCCGATCGTGCTGAACTTCTGGGCGTCGTGGTGCGGCCCCTGCGTGAAGGAAATGCCGACACTGGCTGCGCTTCACCGGGAATATGAGAAGAAGGGCATCACGTTCATTGGTCTCGGCGTCGATTCCGAGAAAAACGTAAACGCGTTCCTGCAAAAAGTACCCGTCGATTACCCCATCTACGTAGCGGGCTTTGGCGGCGCCGACCTCGCGCGCAGTTTCGGCAATAACGCGGGGGCGCTCCCCTTCACGGTCGTCATCGACGCGAAAGGGGTGATTCGTTCGACAAAACTCGGCGAAATCGATCCAAAAGAGCTGAAAGCGACGCTCGACGCCCTATAAGACGCCCGTTTGTTCCGGCGCAAAGCGATATCGTTCGCCGGGAGATACCGTCATTTCAAGAAACTTTGCACGACAATACGTGCAAAATGCGGGTATACGACCTCCCCGAGTGCCTGAACCCGCCCTCCGGCAGGTCGTAAAACTAGACAAAATTCTCTAAAGGGCGCTAAAGTGCGCCCAACTCCGCACAAACCAAAGCCACTATGTCACGACTGCTGGTGCTGCACGGCCCAAATCTTAATCTGCTAGGCACCCGCGAACCGGATGTGTACGGCCGGGTAACGCTTGCAGAGATCGATAAGGCGCTAGCAGACAGGGCACAGGCGGCCGGCGCGGAATTGTCTTCGTTCCAGAGCAATCATGAAGGCGCGATCGTGGACCGCATTCAGCAGGCGCGAAGCGAACAGGTGGACTTCGTGCTGATCAATCCCGCAGCGTATACACACACGAGCGTCGCGATCCGCGACGCCCTCGCGGGCGTAGCGCTGCCGTTCATCGAGATTCATTTGTCGAACGTGCACAAGCGGGAAGCTTTCCGGCATCACTCCTATTTCTCCGATGTGGCCGAAGCCGTGATTTGCGGCCTGGGTTGGAAAGGCTATCTGTACGCGCTCGATTTCGCTCTCGAGCGTCTTGCTATGCATCCTGCTGAAAAGCCACGCGCTTGAGTCGCGATCCGCTCAAGGCAATTGAACTGCTCGCACAACGCGATGCGGAGCACGCGTCCGCAATATCGGACAACGCTCTCATCGGCGGCACCCAACTACCAAGTCAAGCACCGGAAAAAGCTTCCGGTCACCAAGCATTGAAAGGGGAATTTTCGATGGACCTTCGTAAACTTAAAACTCTTATCGACCTCGTCTCGGAATCCGGCATCTCGGAGCTGGAAGTCACCGAAGGCGAAGGTAAGGTTCGCATCGTCAAGAATGCCGCGCCGGTCTACATGCAAGCCCCGCAGTACATGCCGCAAGGCCCGATGCAGCAAGCGCCGCAATACGGCCCGCCGGGCGAAACAGGCAACGCGGCGGCCGCCGGTGCGCCGGCTACGCCGGCTGCCGTCGTGCCGCAAGGCCACATCGTGACGTCGCCGATGGTCGGCTCGTTCTACCGCGCGCCGTCGCCGGGCGCCGATGCGTTCGTGCAGGTCGGTGACACGGTCAAGGAAGGCCAGACGCTATGCATCATCGAAGCCATGAAGCTGCTGAATGAAATCGAGTCGGACAAGTCGGGCGTCGTGAAGGAAATCCTGGTCGAGAACGGCCAGGCCGTCGAATACGGTCAGCCGCTGTTCGTGATCGGCGATTGATTTCCCGCGATGCCACCGGACGAAAGCGTATTCAGTTCCCATGCGCCCAGTCGGTGGCCGCAGCACCCGGGCGCTCGCCTGATTAGCCAGACTAACCGGCGAGACGCGCCGCCGATCTCCCAGGAACGCCACGGACAACCGTCCCGGCGTTCCATCGATGAGTCGAAACCTTGCTATGTTTGAAAAAATCCTCATTGCGAACCGTGGTGAAATCGCGCTTCGAATCCAGCGCGCGTGCCGCGAACTAGGCGTCAAGACGGTTATCGTCTACTCGGAAGCCGATAAAGAAGCCAAGTACGTGAAGTTGGCCGATGAAGCCGTGTGTATCGGACCGGCTCCGTCCAACCTCAGCTACCTCAACATGCCGGCGCTGATCAGCGCGGCCGAAGTCACCGACGCCGAAGCGATCCACCCCGGCTACGGTTTCCTGTCGGAGAACGCAGATTTTGCGGAGCGCGTCGAGCAATCCGGCTTCACGTTCATCGGACCGCGCCCGGAAACCATCCGCCTGATGGGCGACAAAGTCTCCGCCAAGCAAACGATGATCAAGACGGGCGTGCCGTGCGTCCCGGGTTCGGAAGGCGCATTGCCCGACGATCCGAAGGAAATCGTGAAGATTGCCCGCACGATCGGTTACCCGGTGATCATCAAGGCAGCAGGCGGTGGCGGTGGCCGCGGCATGCGCGTGGTGCACACCGAAGCGGCGCTGGTGAACGCGGTGAACATGACCCGCGAAGAAGCCGGCCGCGCGTTTGGCAACCCGCAGGTCTACATGGAAAAATTCCTGGAGAACCCGCGGCATATCGAAATCCAGATTCTGGCGGATTCATTCCGTAACGCGATCTGGCTCGGTGAACGCGATTGCTCCATGCAGCGCCGTCACCAGAAGGTGATTGAAGAAGCGCCGGCGCCGGGTATTGCGCGCCGGTTGATCGACCGGATCGGCGATCGTTGCGCCGACGCCTGCAAGAAGATGGGTTATCTCGGCGCGGGGACGTTCGAATTCCTGTACGAGAACAACGAGTTCTATTTCATCGAAATGAACACGCGCGTTCAGGTCGAGCATCCTGTGACGGAGCTGATTACCGGCGTCGATATCGTCCAGGAACAGATTCGTATTGCGGCCGGCGAAAAACTCGCGTTCCGCCAAAAGGACATTGTGTTTCGCGGTCACGCGATCGAATGCCGGATCAACGCGGAAGATCCGTTCAAGTTCACGCCGTCGCCGGGACGTCTCACGTCATGGCATTCGCCGGGCGGCCCGGGAATTCGTGTGGATTCGCATGCGTACAACGGCTATTTCGTGCCGCCGAACTACGACTCGATGATCGGCAAGCTGATCTCGTACGGCGCGACCCGCGAGCAGGCGATCAACCGCATGCGCATCGCGTTGTCGGAAATGGTCGTGGAAGGCATTTCGACCAACATCCCGCTGCATCGCGAGATGATGATCGATGCGAAGTTCGTCGAAGGCGGCACGAGCATTCACTATCTCGAAAACAAGCTCGCTGCGCGCAAAGCGGCAGCTGCCGTCGCGGCAGAAGACGCGGCGCAATAACGCACTAACGCAACAAGCAAGGCTTCAAGATGAGCTACCGGGAATTGATCGCCGAGCTGGACCGGCAACACGCGGAAGCGTTGTCGGATGCGCTGCTCGAGTTGGGCGCGCTGTCGGTATCGGTGGAAGATGCCGACGCCGATACCCCCGACGAGCAGCCGCTGTTCGGCGAGCCCGGCCTCACGCCGGACCAGACGGCGTGGAACCGCTCGCGCGTGGTCGCCCTTCTGGCGGATGACGCCGATCCCGCCGTGCTGCTCGCGGCGGCGGCAAATGAAATCGGCTTGAAGGGCACGCCGGCGTTCACGCTGCGCGACGTGGAAGATCAGGACTGGGTGCGCCTCACGCAATCCCAGTTCGATCCCATTCCTATCGGTAAGCGAATCTGGGTCGTGCCGTCGTGGCACGCAGCGCCCGATCCCGACGCGCTCGTGCTCGAACTCGATCCAGGCCTCGCATTCGGCACCGGCAGCCATCCGACCACGCGGTTGTGCATGGAATGGCTCGAGCAATCGGTCGGGCAAAACCAATCCGTGCTCGATTACGGTTGCGGTTCCGGCATCCTCGCGATCCTGGCGAAGAAATGTGGTGCGAACCCGGTGGTTGGTATCGATATCGACCCGCAAGCCGTGGAATCCGCGCGTCAAAATAGCGAGCGCAATCGCGCCGAAGTCACCTACGGCCTGCCCGCGGATCTCCCCGAAGGGCAGTTCGACATCGTGGTCGCGAACATTCTGTCGAACCCGCTGAAGCTGATGGCGTCAATGCTTGCAGCACGTGTAGAACCGGGCGGACGCATTGCGTTATCGGGCATTCTGGCCCGTCAGGCGGACGAAGTGGCGGCGGTCTATGCACGCTGGATCGACATCAGCGTATGGCGTGAACACGAAGGCTGGGTGTGTCTTGCGGGTACCCGCCGCGAAAGCCTTTAGAATAGCGCCATCGTCCATCTACCGGCCTCTGGCCTTCGGCTACATATGGCGCTGGCAACCCGCTGTCCCCACTGCGAAACGGTGTTCCGTCTGGACCCGCATCTACTCGCGCCGCATGACGGCCGCGTGCGTTGCGGCCATTGCCAGGAAATCTTCGACGCCGCGCATTATCAATTCGACCGCGACGAGATCGTCATGACCGCGCTGGCCGCAACCGCACCGAACTACGGCGCGGACCCGGCGAGCCCCCGGGCGGAGAAGTCAAGCGCCGAGGTCGCGAGCGGCAAGCGTGACGCGCTGGGCATTCCGCTGCACCCGTTCGTCTCCAATACCGCCCTCGCGCCTCAAACCGAAGCCGCTCAAACTCCGTCAGCCAGCGAGGAACCGCTCGCGGGACTCGCTGCTGCCGAAGCGCTGTCGCGCACGCGCGCAGAGAGTGATTTTCCGGGCGAAGGACGAGCCGGATCTCCGTGGCAAGCGGTCAATCGCGCTGAAGCAGAAGCGCAGGCGAAAGCACCCGCCGATCCCCCCAAACGCGTCGACCCGTTCGTGCGCCGTACGGAAGGCGATTTGCTGAAGGAGTCCCGTACCGATCCCTTCATTGGCCGAACTGAAAACGAAGCGCTCAACGAGTCGCGCACTGAGCCGTTCGTCGGCCGGAGCGCACCGCGGCCGGAACCGGAACCGGAAACGCCCGCGCCCCGCCGCCCCACCGACCCCGCCCCCCGTTCCGAACCCTCCGCACCGTGGGCAGCAGACCCCGCCGAGCCGCATTTCGGCAATGCGGCCGCATCGTCCGAACCCGCTGCTGAGCCGTTCCCCGTCATGCGTGAAACGCGCGCACCGGTCCGGTCGGGAATCGTGTGGAAAATCATCGGCTCGCTGATTGCGCTCGTGCTGCTGGTCACGCTAGTCGCGCAGGCCGCATGGTGGGAACGAGAGACCGTGATGGTCTACTGGCCCGCCTCGCAACCGCTTTTCGCGCAAGCCTGCGAACAGCTTGGCTGCGTAGTGGCGCCGCCGCGGGATATCGACGGCTTGCAAATCGAGAACTCCGGTCTGCGCCAGGTGGACGGCTCGCATAAGCTTGAACTGAAACTCTCGCTGCGCAATCGCTTCGACGTGGCGATCGCGTATCCGGCACTGGAGCTCACTCTCCTCGACGACAAGAATAACGTCGCGATCCGGCGTGTCCTGTGGCCGCAAGACTACGCGCGTCCAGGCACGGTGATCGGTGCAGGCCTGCCCGCGCGCAGTACGCAGCCAGTCATCGTTCGGCTCGATACCGGCGACGCGGTCGCGGCGAATTATCGCGTGCAGATCTTTTATCCCTGACACGCGCGTGCTTCTGTGTTTTTACGCTTAACCGTTTTCTACGCGCTTTTCCGCGCGTTCATGTAATTAGCCGGTCGTCGTTTTCCGCGCGTGTCACTTGTCCGTCCCCGGCCGGGCGACGCGCGCATTCCCTGAACAGCAGACACTTTCTGGAGTAGACATGAGCCAAGTTACCCTCGGCGGCAACCCGATCGACGTGGCAGGCACGTTCCCGGCAGCCGGTGCAAAAGCAGCCGATTTCACCCTCGTCGGCAAGGACCTGGGCAACCTGACGCTGGCGAGCTTCGCCGGCAAGCGCAAGGTTCTGAACATCGTGCCGAGCCTCGACACGCCGACGTGCGCCACCTCCACGCGCAAGTTCAACGTTGCCGCAGCCGGACTCGACAACACGGTGGTCGTGGTTGTGTCGGGCGACCTGCCCTTCGCGGCAACGCGCTTCTGCACGACGGAAGGCATCGAGAACGTGGTAACGGCATCGACCTTCCGCGGCCATGACTTCGCGAAGGCCTATGGCGTCGATATCACGAGCGGGCCGCTGACGGGCCTCACCGCGCGCGCAGTGGTGGTGATCGATGAAAACGACAAAGTGCTGTACTCGGAACTCGTGCCGGAAATCAAGAACGAGCCGAACTACGACGCAGCGCTGGCCGCGTTGAAGTAAGCGCATCGAAGAGCGCGGGCCGGTTGCGGCCTGCTGCCTCTGACCGGCGGCGACCCGCATCCCGATCCACTGCTCGCCGCGCCGGACGCATACCTGAAGCCGGGACGGTTACTCCGTCAACCGTAGCGGCTTCGACCCGCAAGACCGTACGCGACATGCGCATCCGTGACGAGGTGGAACACCCGCCGCGTGACGAATGCGCAGCGTTTCATGCGGGCATGCATGTGCTCAGGAATTCGAACCTGCGCGCAATTTTATCGACTGCTTTCATCGATTCACTTTCAGGGATTTCGCCAGTGTCTACGCTCATCTGCGGCTCGCTCGCCTACGACAACATCATGACGTTCCAGGGCCGCTTCGGCGACCACATCCTGCCGGACCAGGTGCACCAGCTCAACATCAGCTTCCTCGTCCCCACGATGCGGCGCAACTTCGGCGGCTGCGCGGGCAACATTGCCTACGCGCTGAACCTCCTTGGCGGCGACGCGAAGATCATGGCGACCCTCGGCCAGGCCGACGCCCAGCTTTATCTCGATCGTTTCGATGCGCTGGGTTTGTCGACAGAGTATGTGCGCGTGCTGCCCGACCAGCACTCGGCCCAATGCTTCATCACCACCGATCTCGGGAACAACCAGATCACCGCGTTCCACCCCGGCGCAATGATGGATTCGCACCTGAATCACGCCGGCGAAACCAAGGGCGTCACCCTGGGTATCGTGGCACCGGACGGTGCCGACGGCATGCGTCAGCACGTCGAGGAACTGGCGGGGGCGGGCGTGCCGTTCGTCTTCGATCCGGGTCAGGGCCTGCCGATTCTCGAAGGTGTGCAACTTCGTCGCATGATTGAACTTGCTACATATGTGGCAGTCAACGATTACGAGGCAAAATTGTTGAGTAACAAGACCGGCTGGTCGATCGACGAAATGCTGAGCCGTGTGGAAGCACTCGTGATTACGCGCGGCGAACATGGCGCACAGATTTTGCACGCTGACGGTATTGAAGAAATTCCGGCCGTGAAGGCGCAGAAGGTCGTCGATCCGACCGGTTGCGGCGACGCGTTCCGCGGTGGCTTGCTGTATGGCATCGAGAACAAGCTGGGCTGGGCAAAAACAGGCCGTCTCGCCAGCGTGATGGGTGCGCTGAAAATCGAACATCAGGGACCGCAGACGTATGCGCCCACGCGCGCCGAGATCGGCGAGCGCTTCGAGCAGGCGTTTGGTTCGGCGCTCTAAGGATTTTGAGCGATGCAGCGAGGAAGGTCGAAATGAGTCATTGAAACGGCTTTGGGAAACGCTTGAGCAATGACGTGTAGCGGCAGGCTGTTGGCTTTTTCGAGCAACAGCCTGCCGTAATTTTGTGGAGTGAAAAATGAAGTTAACAAGTCGCATGGCGCTGGCAGCAGCGCTTTTTAGCTCAGTCATCGTAACGGGATGCGCCTATAACAGCAGTTCGCCCGATGTCTACACCGCGTCACAGGCCCAGCGCGAAGAAACGGTCCGCATGGGGACCGTCGACAGCGTACGCGGCGTGAAGATCAGCACGAACAACGGCCAGCCTAGCGGGCTTGGCGCTATTGGCGGCGGAGCACTGGGAGCAGTTGCAGGCAGCGCGCTCGGCGGCGGGCGTGGCTCGATCGTGACAGGGATCATCGGCGGGATCGCGGGTGCGGTGGCGGGCAATGCTGTCGAGAACGGCGTCGCAACGCAAAACGGACTGGAGATCACCGTGCGCCTGGATAACGGCGACATGCGCGCCATTACGCAAACCGCAACCGGCGAGGTGTTCCAGGCCGGCGAGCGCGTTCGGTTGTTGTCGAGCGGCGGTGTGACGCGAGTCACGCACTAACGATGAAGAACGTGTCGGCCTGATCGAATCGATCTTGCCGGGGCAGAAGAAAAGCGCATGTGCCTTCGAGCACATGCGCTTTTTTTCGTCTGCTCACAGGCGCTCCTTAACTCTGCCACCAGTGACATCCGATAAAAAAACCCGCTGCCGGCAATCACCGGGAGCGGGTTTGGACCGCGTAGCAATACACGGTCACGAGACACATCGCGTGTGTCGAAGTACTGCGTTACAACCTGCGCTTACGGACGGCTGCCCGTCGGGAACGGCCATGCAGCGGCCGGATTCAACGCCGTCTTGACCGTTGCAGCCGGGGCCGGCGCTGCAGGTGTCGTTGCCGTCGTTGCCGGTGCTACAGCAGCCGTCTTCTTCGCAGCGGCAGCCTTCTTGGCCGGAGCCTTTTTAGCAACCGGAGCAGGCGCTGCAGCAGGAGCAGGAGCCGCAGCCGGAGCAGCTACAGCAGCCTTCTTCGCAGCAGGGGCAGCCTTCTTGGCGGGCGCAGCCTTCTTGGCGGCCGCCTTTTTGGCAGGTGCCTTCTTAGCAGGCGCCTTTTTAGCAGCGGCCTTTTTCGCGGCAGCCTTTTTGGCAGGGGCCTTCTTGGCCGCAGCCTTCTTGGCAGGCGCCTTTTTAGCAGCAGCCTTCTTCGCAGGCGCCTTCTTGGCGGCAACCTTCTTAGCCGCTGCCTTCTTCGCAGGGGCCTTCTTGGCTGCAACCTTCTTCACGGCAACCTTCTTGGCAGCAACTTTCTTCGCCGGTGCCTTCTTGGCTGCAACCTTCTTCGCCGCGACCTTCTTCACTGCGACTTTCTTGGCGGCAACTTTCTTGGTTGCTACTTTCTTAGCTGCCGGCGCCTTCTTCGCTACCGTTGCCTTCTTGGCGGCCACTTTCTTGACAGCCGGTTTTGCTGCAGCTTTCTTTGCGACGGATTTCTTGGCTAATGCCATCATTTTCTCCTTCAGGTTTCAAGATGAGAGTCAGTTCAAACAACACCCTTCGTCAAAACCCGCTTCCCGCGTGGGCTTCTCAGGACGCACGCTGCGAAGCGGATTATTCATCGGCGTACGCTGATGGAGCTTGCTTACGCTAATGAATACGGCAAGGCGCGCGGTGCCACAAGGCACAGCGCGCCAAATTAAGTCAGCACCTGAAGAGGGTGCCGGCAATCGCTTGATCGGGCCGTCGGCGCTGCCGACGGCATATTTCGGGGGGAAGTTTGCCCGTCCCACTGAAGGGTCCGCAAAACGCCTGTCATCATTTTGGGCTGTTAAGCCACAAGGCGCACTTTGCATCAGGCGACCGTTCTCCTAAACCTGTTGGCCGGCGCGCGCGCAATCGTGATCGCACGCAATGGCGCCGGTTTGCCATTCATCCCGCATTCATCCCGTCTACTCGGCGCCCTTTGTGGGCGCCCGGTCTGCATCTAATTCGTGGCGGCAATGCGTCCATTGCCGCTGGCTGACGTTGATTCGCTGACTCGCTTACTCCCAGGTCAGCGCGCCGCCCGTCTGATACTCAATCACTCGCGTCTCGAAGAAGTTGCGTTCCTTCTTCAAGTCAATCATCTCGCTCATCCACGGGAACGGATTTTCTTCGTTCGGGAACAGCGGGTCGAGGCCGATCTGCTGGCAACGACGGTTGCAGATGAAACGCAAATAGCTCTTGAACATGGAGGCATTCAGACCGAGCACGCCACGCGGCATCGTGTCTTCTGCGTACCGGTATTCCAGTTCCACTGCTTCCTGGAAGATCTCGCGGATCTCCGCGCGAAATTCCGGCGTCCACAGTTGCGGCTCTTCCAGCTTGATCTGGTTGATTAGGTCGATGCCGAAATTGCAGTGCATCGACTCGTCGCGCAGGATGTACTGATACTGCTCCGCCGCACCCGTCATCTTGTTCTGGCGACCCAGCGCCAGGATCTGCGTAAAGCCGACGTAAAAGAAGAGCCCTTCCATCACGCAAGCAAACACGATCAACGACTTCAGCAATTTCTGGTCCGCTTCCAGCGTCCCGGTGGTGAAGGCCGGATCGGTCAGCGTGTTGATGAACGGAATCAGGAACTCGTCCTTCGCGCGGATCGAGTCGACCTCGTGATACGCGTTGAAGATTTCGCTCTCGTCCAGACCCAGCGATTCGACGATGTACTGATACGCATGCGTGTGGATCGCTTCCTCGAAAGCCTGGCGCAGCAGGAACTGCCGGCACTCGGGCGCCGTGATGTGGCGATAAGTCCCGAGCACGATGTTGTTGGCAGCCAGCGAGTCGGCCGTGACGAAGAAACCGAGGTTGCGCTTCACAATCCGGCGTTCGTCGTCGGAGAGGCCGTTCGGGTCCTTCCACAGCGCGATGTCACGCGACATGTTCACTTCCTGCGGCATCCAGTGGTTCGCACAACCCGCCAGATACTTTTCCCACGCCCACTTGTACTTGAACGGCACCAACTGATTCACGTCGGTCTTGCCGTTGATGATGCGCTTGTCGGCCACGTTCACGCGCGTCGCACTTGCCGCCGCGATGTCGCTGGCGCTCGGTGCCGCGGGAGCAACGAAGTCGCTCGCAAAAATATTCTGTGCCGCTGACGTTTGATGGGCCGGTTGAAGAACGCCATGACCGGCGGCTTGCGTCGCGTTCGGAGCTGCTGCACGCGATGCCTGGCTGACTGCTTGGCTGAAACCCGCAACCTGACCCGCCGGGTTACGCAACGTGTTGTGTTGCGAACCGTTAGAGGGAGTTACGGCAGTGGTCTCGTCATCCCAGTTGAGCATAAATTCTCACCATCAATTTAGATCGGTTTGTACCATCTTTCCATGAGCGATAAAAGAGCTTGCTCATAAAAATCCTGTTTTAGTGTTGACGCTGCTACTTGCATACAACACTTTGCGTTGAGCTCACTGCTTGAAGCTTCATGCGAAGTCTCTTTGAACGTGTTCGATGCAGTGCTTGCGTAGTGCTTCTTCACGCTCTTTCAGCATTACTTTTGCGTGTGCGTTGCATCGTCCGGCTCTGCTGTGAATCGTCTTGCGTGTGGTCTTGCGTGCGAAGTCAGCGTCGTAGTTAAAGCGTGTGATCGAACAACTTTCGCTGCGTGATTGCTTCGATGAAAACCTGGCGCGTCGCTCGCGGGTCTCTCGTGATCGATGAGCGTGACCGCGTTCAAAAGCGATCGAGCAAACCTTCGGATCACCCCCTTCGACGACCCGTTTCAACCTGCTTTTCGAGTACTTCCCGACGCCGGAAAACCGTCACCGGGCGCTCGCGATTACACGTGTATTGCTGGGGGAAACAGATGCGTTGGCGTGTCTCGTTTCCATGTCGAAAGTGTAGCACTCGACGCTTCCGGCGCAAAGGCAAAACCACAAAATATTGGGTGTTTCGAGCTGGTGACGACTACCTATAGTACAAACGAATACGTCATGCAAGAGCGGATTTCAAGCGTAAAAATGCGGCTGCGGGGTCACTGAACGCAGACGGGAATCACCCGGCAGCACCCGCTTGGCGCACGGCTTTTCAACCTCGCTTGTCGCGCAGCGGGGTGAGTAATTCGCGCAAGTTGTTGTGGTCGATTTCGTGCATCAGCGCGAGCAGCCGGCCGAGTTGTCCTGCAGGAAAACCCTCACGTGCGAACCACGCGAGATAGTGGCCGGGCAGGTCCGCGATCAAGCGGTCCTTGTACTTTCCATAGGGCATTTTCTGCGTGACGAGACGCTGCAGATCTTCCGGGTCCATCGCCGTTCTCCTCGGGTTTATCGTCGCGCAGTGTCGCTCATTACGGTACGCCGCGATGTCGCTGTCATGATATCGATGCCATAATCCCAGCTTCCCGCCGCGAAGAGATCCCCTTCCGTTCTCCATGTCGCTAGCCATCAAAGCTTTCGTTGCCCCTCTCATCGTCGCCTGTGCGATGTTCATGGAAAGCGTCGATGCCAATGTCATCGTCACCGCGATCCCCGAAATGGCCAAAGCGTTCGGCCGCGATCCCGTCACGCTGAAGATCGCCGTCACCAGCTACGTGCTCGGCCTCGGGGTCTTCATCCCGATCTGCGGCTGGGTCGCCGACCGTTTCGGCGCGCGTACGATCTTCCGCCTCGCCATCGGCATCTTCGTCGCCGGCTCTCTCCTGTGCGCCGCGTCCACCTCGCTGATCCCGTTCACGCTCGCGCGTTTCGTCCAGGGCGTAGGCGGCGCGATGATGGTGCCGGTCGGGCGGATCATCATCTTCCGCTCGGTGCCCCGCTCCGAATTCATCCGTGCGATGAACTACCTCTCGCTGCCCGCCATGTTCGGCCCGGCTGTCGGGCCGCTGCTCGGCGGGTTCATCACCACCTATCTGCACTGGCGCCTGATCTTCTTCATCAACATCCCGATCGGCATCCTCGGCATCTACCTGACCAACCGCTACATCGGCAACGCGCGCGAGCCGCATCCGGGGCCGCTCGACTGGTTCGGGTTCTTTCTGTCGGCGAGCGGCGGCACGTTGTTTCTGCTCGGGCTGTCGCTGATCGGCGGCGAACTGGTCTCCAATCGCACCGCGACGGGCATGGCGCTCGCCGGCGTGGCCTTCTTCATCGTGTATTTCCTGCACTCGCGACGCGTAAAACTGCCGCTTCTCGACCTGCGCTTCCTGCGCGTGCCGACGTTCCAGGCGAGCGTGGCGGGCGGCTCGCTGTTTCGCATCGGCTTGGGCGCGGTGCCGTTCCTGCTCCCGCTCGCGATGCAGGAAGGGCTCGGCATGAGCGCGTTCAAGTCGGGCTCGATTACCTGCGCGTCCGCGTTCGGCGGCATGTTCATGCGCTCACTGGCCTCGCGCGTGCTGCACCGGTTCGGCTTCCGGCAGACGCTGATAGTCAACGCGGCGCTGTCGGGTATCGCGATTGCCGCCTGCGGCATGTTCTATCCCGGCACGCCGACATGGGTCATCTGGGCCGTCGTGCTGCTCGGCGGATTTTTTCCGGCGTTGCAATTCACGAGCCTCAACTCGCTGACGTATGCCGAGATCGAAAGCCGCGATGTGGGCCGCGCGACGAGTCTCGGGAGTTTTATCCAGCAGGTGTCGCTGGGACTGGGTGTGACGGTGGGTGGTATCGCGCTGCAGATTTCGCATGATCTTCAAGGGCATCCGCAGATCGTCTGGTCGGATTTCTGGCCGGCCTTCGTCGTCGTCGGATTGTTTTCGTTTCTTTCGATTCCAATTACCGCGCGGCTCAGTCACAACGCGGGACATGAGATATCGAGGGGAACGCGGGGGTGAAGCGGGTGTGCGGTTTTGCTGTGCGGCGCTCACTGCACGGACAAGGCGCAGGTTCATAGCGGAAAGAGCCGACGCTTCCAACACCTCGGCACCTGCCTCGAACCCCGAACGCGGCTATCTGGCTGCTCGGCCACGACTATCGATACAAATAAAAAGGCCGGTACCGAATTCGCCTGCCCCTTCCACCTCGGAAAGAACCAACGCTTCGTACCGGCCTTCAACCTTCAATCCCACCGCTAGCTGACTAGCGAGAGGCCGATTGCATCGGCCTCTCGCCTACTACACCTTACTGGCAAGCCTCGCACTCGTCGAAGCCGGCATCGCCCGGGCGCATCATGCAGACCGGACCATCGGCTTCTGTTTCGGCCGCAGCAGCAATTGCCGGAGCCGCAACTGCAGCGGCGTTGAAACCACCCGTCGACGATCCGTGCGAACCCTGTGAGCCGAAGCCGTTGCCGTTCGCGCCTGACGCTCCACCTGCACCACCCGCGCCGTTCCCCGAGTTACCCGACGGCACCGAATTCAGCTGACCGTGAGCGACCGTCGACTTCTCGACGTGCGTGGCGGCCATCGTGCGCAGGTAATACGTGGTCTTCAGACCGCGCAGCCACGCCAGCTTGTACACCTCGTCCAGCTTCTTGCCCGACGCGCCCGCCATATAGATGTTCAGCGACTGCGCCTGGTCGATCCACTTCTGACGGCGCGATGCCGCTTCCACCACCCAGGTCGCATCCAGTTCGAACGCGGTGGCGTAGATTGCCCGCAGATCCGCCGGAACCCGGTCGATGCGCGATAGCGTGCCGTCAAAGTACTTCAGGTCCGAGACCATCACTTCGTCCCACAGACCGCGTTCCTTCAGGTCACGCACCAGGTAATCGTTCACGACCGTGAATTCACCCGACAGATTCGACTTCACGTACAGATTCTGGAACGTCGGCTCGATACACGCCGACACACCGATGATGTTCGAAATGGTCGCGGTCGGAGCGATCGCCACGCAGTTCGAGTTGCGCATGCCGTAGTTGGCGATCCGCGAACGCAGTTCGGTCCAGTCCATCGATGCGCTGTCGTCCACTTCCACGTACCCGCCACGGGCTTCGGCCAGCAGCTTCAGCGAATCCTGCGGGAGGATGCCGCGATCCCACAGCGAACCGCGATAGCTCGAGTAACGGCCGCGCTCTTGCGCCAGTTCCGTCGACGCGTAGTAAGCGTAGTAGCAGACCGCTTCCATCGACGTGTCAGCGAATTCGACCGCTTCCTTCGACGCATACGGCGTGCGCAGCAGGTGCAGGCAGTCCTGGAAGCCCATGATGCCCATGCCGACCGGACGATGCTTCAGGTTCGAATTGCGCGCCTTGGCAACGGCGTAGTAATTGATGTCGATGACGTTGTCGAGCATGCGCATGGCAACGCTGATGGTGCGCTTCAGCTTGTCGTGATCGAGTGCCAGCGTGCCATCGGCCTGTTTCGCCATGTGCGCGACCAGGTTCACCGAGCCGAGATTACAGACGGCGATTTCGGTGTCGCTGGTGTTCAGCGTGATTTCCGTGCACAGGTTCGACGAGTGGACAACACCCACGTGCTGCTGCGGCGAACGGATGTTGCACGGATCCTTGAACGTGATCCACGGGTGACCCGTTTCGAACAGCATGCCCAGCATCTTGCGCCAAAGTTGCGCGGCCGGAACCTTCTTGAACAACTTGATCTCGCCGCGCGCCGCCTTCTCTTCATACGCCACGTAGGCTTTTTCGAACGGTGCGCCAAACAGGTCGTGCAGGTCCGGGCAGGTCGCCGGCGAGAACAACGTCCAGTCGCCGTTTTCGTGAACGCGCTTCATGAACAGGTCGGGAATCCAGTTCGCCGTGTTCATGTCGTGCGTGCGGCGACGGTCGTCGCCCGTGTTCTTGCGCAGTTCCAGGAATTCTTCGATATCCAGATGCCACGTCTCCAGGTACGCGCACACCGCGCCCTTGCGCTTGCCGCCCTGGTTCACCGCGACGGCCGTGTCATTCACGACCTTCAGGAACGGCACCACGCCTTGCGACTTGCCGTTCGTGCCCTTGATGTGCGAACCGAGCGCACGCACGCGCGTCCAGTCGTTGCCCAGGCCGCCCGCGAACTTCGACAGCAGCGCGTTTTCCTTCAGCGCTTCGTAGATGCCGTCGAGGTCGTCGGCAACCGTCGTCAGGTAGCACGACGACAATTGCGAACGGCGCGTGCCGGAGTTGAACAGCGTCGGGGTGGACGACATGAAGTCGAAGCTCGACAGCACGTTGTAGAACTCTATCGCCCGCGCTTCGCGGTCGATTTCGTTCAGCGCCAGGCCCATTGCGACGCGCATGAAGAACGCTTGCGGCAGTTCGATGCGCTTCGTTTCGTTGTGCAGGAAGTAGCGGTCATACAGCGTTTGCAGGCCGAGATAGCCGAATTGCAGATCGCGGTCGGCGTCGAGTGCGGCGCCCAGGCGCTTCAAGTCGTATTGCTGGAGCTTTTCGTCGAGCAGTTCCGCTTCCACGCCCTGCTTGATGAAGAGCGGGAAATATTCAGCGTAGCGCGTGGCCATCTCGCCTTGCGAGACGTCTTCTTCCAGGATTTCGCGACGGATGGTGTGCAGCAGGATGCGCGCGGTGACCTGGCTATACGCCGGGTCTTTTTCGATCATGGTGCGCGCGGCGAGAATGGCCGAGTCGTAGACTTGCGCCATCGGCACGCCGTCGTACAGGTTCTTCACCGTTTCCGCGACGATCGGGTCTGCGTTCACTTCGCTGCCGAGATTCACGCACGCTTCGTTGATGCGCGCCTTCAACGCGTCCAGATCCAGCGGATGCGACACGCCGTTGTCGATCACGTTGATGCCCAGCGCGTTCGCCCGCGTTTCCGGCGCATGCGCGCGTTCCTGCGTGCGCTTCTCGCGATACAGCACGTACGCGCGCGCCACGTTGTGCTCGCCGCCGCGCATCAGCGCGAGTTCGACCTGATCCTGGATGTCTTCAATATGGAACGTACCGCCGTTCGGACGGCTGCGAACCAGCGCCCGGATGACGCTTTGCGTCAGTTGTTCGACGAGCTCGCGCACGCGCGCCGAGCCTGCGCCCTGGCCGCCGTTCACGGCCAGAAATGCCTTCGTCACAGCGATGGAGATCTTCGACGGCTCGAACGACACCACGGTCCCGTTGCGGCGGATGACTTTGTAGTCGGCCAGTGTGGCGTCCGGTGCGAGTCCGCTGGTGCTCGGCTGACCCTGTGCGCCGATGGGACGCACGGAGGCGCCCTCGTAGGAAGTCGTGGCGTTGTCGGTGGTTTGCATGTGCAAATCTCCAGGTGTTCGATGGTGCGGAACGTCCGCGGATTGAGATGCGTGCCGTGCGTGGTGGCTGCCTGTTGCTTTGTTGCTGTTCACTGCTGCTTTCACTACTTCTGCCAACCGCGCACGACGATGAAATTGAAAATGGCTAAGCCGGGACAATTGCCGGTGCCGTTCTTGCGCTCGGTCCCATGGTTTTCCCAGGAGACGGTACGCTTCAAACCGACGAAGACAACCTCTCTCGCTACGCCTGTTTGCCTCGGTCTTTCAAACTGAATGCCGACGTTTTTTACGCGACAAATCAGTTGCTTACCCGGTGTTTTCTTCTATGGCCGGACAAGCATGCGGCGCCGGCTCTATGAGCGGGGCGCCGCCTGGACAACACAACATATAGTGCGATTTACGTCTCTGAGTACCAAGTATAGTGGCATTCTGCACAGTCTCAAAAACTTTTATTTGCTGAAGAATAGCCTCTAGAGGGTTGACTTTTGCAACGCCAAAGTCGGATAAGGGAAAACGCGCCAAGGTGTGCGGAACGCACGCGAGCGCGCTGCAATGCAAAATGAAAGCCCTTCTGGTCCGCCGGAATTGCTGGGCCAGGCCGATGGTAGATAGAGAACGATGGTGAGACGCAGTGCGTCACCGCGGCTCAGTAACTCACCCGGCGAACACTCGATCAAGCGTGAACGAGCAGCGAATCAAACGTCGCCGAGATAGGGAAAGTACTGAAGCGGGAGTTGCGTATCGCGTTGCAGTCTTGGCCATTCGAAGTACGGACCAGGATCGGTTTTACGACCCGGCGCGATATCCGAATGACCGGCTAACGCTTCGATCGGATAGCGGCGAGTGAGGGCCTGGACGACCTCATTGAGCGACGTGTACTGCGCATCCTCGAACGCACATCGATCACTGCCTTCCAGTTCGATCCCCACCGAAAAATCGTTGCATCGCTCACGCCCGAAAAAGCTCGAGATGCCCGCGTGCCATGCGCGTTCGTTGCACGACACGTACTGTTCGACGCAGCCATCGCGATGAATCACGAAATGCGATGAGACCCGCATGCCGCGCAAGTGGTCATAGTACGGATGAGTGTCGTGATCGAGACGATTCTGGAAGAACTCGGCGATTGCGTTGCCGCCGAATTCATCGGGTGGCAGGCTGATGTTATGAACGACTACGAGCGTGGGCTCGATCCCCCCCGGACGCGCCTCGAAGTTCGGCGACGGCATTTGGTGCGCCCCCGTGTACCAACCATCGGCGTCGATCAGACCGGCAACGTTCATCGAGCATCGCGGCCGGTGGGATGAGCGGCGTAGCGCTGGGCGTGATCGGCGCAGCAGAAACGATGCCCGGCTGCAACAATCGCTTCGCTGCTAGGCGTATGCACGCCGCACTCGGCGCAACGCACCAGGGGATCGGGAAGTTGCGGCGCGGGGCCGGAAGCCGTCGGGCCATGCGATGCGCGCGTGGCCCCTGCGCCGCCGCCCACCGGGTGACCTGTTTGCGCGCCAGCGGCAGCTTGGGCGCGCCTGAGCTTCTTGAATAGCCACTGGCTCGCAAAGAACACAAATATCAGCAGGAGAAGTTGGCGCATGATCTTACTAATAGTAGAGGCAATAAATGCCCATTGATTCAGACAACCGGTCAAGCAACCGCGTCAAACGACCGCACGGTGCAACAGCACTTCAAAGACGAAGCGGCTGCCCACATAAGCGAGCAGCAACGCGACGAACGAAGCCAGCACCCAGCGCAACGCGGCGCGGCCGCGCCAGCCCGACACGCGGCGAGCGGTCAGCAGCGCACCGAACATCAGCCACGACAGAATCGCGAACACGGTCTTGTGATCGAGTTTGAACGCCTTGTCGACGAGTTGTTCGTTGAACGCGACACCCGATATGAGCGTCAGCGTCAGCAGCACGAAGCCCGCCGAAATCAGGCGGAACAACAATTTTTCCAGCGTGAGCAATGGCGGCAAGGTGTCGAGCCAACTCGACACCCAGCTACTCGATGTATGCCGCGTGCTGGTTCCGCGCATGTTCTGCAGGCGCTTTTCCACCATCAACATCAGGATGGCGTGTAGCGCGGCGATTGCGAACAGCCCATATGCGATGTTCGCAATCAGGAAATGCAGCTTGAACATGGGCGCGGCGGCATACGACAGCACGCGCACGCCGCCAAAAATCAGCGGCATGATCGAGGCCACGCATGCAAGCGGCAGCACGAGCAGCCTCAAGCCGTCGAGCGGGAAGAAAAAGCTTTCTATCCAGTAGATACCCGCGCCCAGCCAGAACATGGCGGAGAGCGCGAAGGCGAAGCCGAACACCATCGCGTTTTGCGGGAAGATGGTGGTGTGCAACAAGAGGCCATGCACGAACAACGCGACGCCGAGCAACACGCGTCCCATCGCGCTCATACCCGATGCCTTCGATGCCCGGCCGCTTCGCATGGAGTCGGCCATGCCCGTAGTGCCGGCAGTCATCCCCCCGGCCAGACGACCGCCCGCCGGCATGCCCGCCAGCGCCGGCTCGACAGCCGTGTTGCGATGCGCGCGCCAGCCGGCTACGGCAAGTCCGCCGTAGAGAAGCGCAGTGAGGGCATACAGTACAATATCCATGTTCGAAGTTTACACCAGGCCCTGAAGCCGCGACGTCTTCCCCCTCTTGCCAGATCGTCTTGAAGCAAGAGCGGCCAGGACGCCGTACCTCATTACTGTTACCCGGCACCGGCCGCACTCTCCACACGCTCCCATGCTCGACACACTCACTACACGGATGGCGCGCGTCGTCAAGACGCTGCGCGGCGAAGCCCGGCTCACCGAGGCCAACACGCAGGAAATGCTGCGCGAAGTACGCCTGGCGCTGCTCGAGGCCGACGTCGCGTTGCCGGTTGTGCGCGAATTTATCGCGAAGGTGAAGGAAAAAGCGCTCGGCGAAGAAGTGCTTTCCAGCCTGTCGCCGGGGCAGGCGCTTGTCGGCGTCGTGCAGCGCGAACTGACCGCAATCATTGGCGGGGATTACGAGGGTAAGGCCGTCGAGCTGAATCTCGCTGTCACACCGCCGGCAATCATCCTGATGGCCGGCCTGCAAGGCGCGGGTAAAACCACCACGTCCGGCAAGCTCGCCAAGCTGCTGCGCGAAAAGCACAAGAAAAAAGTACTGACGGTCTCTGTCGACGTGTATCGTCCGGCCGCTATTCAGCAGTTGAAAACGGTGACCGAACAAGTCGGTGCGGACTTTTTCCCGTCGGAGCCGGATCAGAAGCCGGCGGATATCGCACGCGCAGCGGTGGACTGGGCGAAACGCCACTTCCATGACGTGCTGATTGTCGATACGGCCGGCCGGCTCGGTATTGACGAAGCCATGATGAAGGAGATCGCCGAGCTGCACGGCATCCTGAAGCCGGCGGAAACGCTGTTCGTGGTCGACGCCATGCTCGGCCAGGACGCGGTGAATACGGCGAAGGCGTTCAGCGACGCCCTGCCGCTGACCGGCGTGGTGCTGACCAAGCTGGACGGCGACTCGCGCGGCGGCGCGGCGCTGTCAGTGCGTCACGTGACGGGCAAGCCGATCAAGTTCGTGGGTGTCGCCGAAAAACTGGATGGGCTGGAAGTTTTCCACCCGGACCGGATGGCGAACCGGATTCTCGGCATGGGCGACATTCTCGCCTTGGTCGAGGAAGCGCAGAAGGGCGTAGACGGCGCAGCCGCCCAAAAACTCGCCGATAAGGTCAAGAAAGGCGGCGATTTCGACCTGAACGACTTCCGCGCACAACTTTCGCAGATGAAGAAGATGGGCGGTTTGTCGTCGCTGATGGACAAGCTGCCGGCGCAGTTCCAGCAGGCTGCGGCAGGTGCGGACATGGGAGTCGCCGAAAAACAGATGCGCCGCATGGAGGGCATTATCAACTCCATGACGCTGCTGGAACGCGCGAAACCCGATCTGATCAAGGCGCAACGCAAGCGCCGCATTGCGGCAGGTGCGGGCGTTCAGGTCCAGGAAGTCAACCGCATGCTGAATCAATACGAGCAGATGCGCGGCATGATGAAAAAGCTGAAGGGCGGCAATCTGCAGAAAATGATGCGCGGCATGAAGGGCATGATGCCAGGCATGCGTTGAAGCTTTTGTTCCGGTCTGATTCAGCTTGATTCGAATGACCCGCGTTTCACTGAGGAACGCGGGTTTATCATGTGGCGCTTAGCGCCTCGTTTCCCCTATTTTTAGCTCTACACCCTCGCCGCCTGCCCTTATGAATCGCGAAGAAGCACTCCACATTTTCAGCCACTCCGAAGAGATCGTTTCGGCGCAAGACGTGGCCGCGTCGATCGAAAGCATGGCGAAAGCCATTGGCGCGAGCACCGGCGAAGAGTTTCCACTCGTGCTGTCCGTCATGGGCGGCGCGGCGGTGTTCACTGGCATGCTGCTGCCGCACCTCGACTTTCCGCTCGAGTTCGACTACATCCACCTGACGCGGTATCGGAACACGACCAAGGGTGGCGACAAGATGGAGTGGCGCGTGGCGCCGGCGGAGTCGGTGAAGGATCGCGTGGTGCTCGTGCTCGACGACATTCTGGATGAAGGCGAAACCATGGCCGCCATCCGCGACCGCATCATGGCCATGGGTGCGAAGAAATTCCTCTCGGCCGTGCTGTGCGAGAAGCTCATCAATAAATCGAAACCCTTGCGCCCGGACTTTTGCGGCTTCGAAGTGCCTGACCGGTACGTGTTCGGCTGCGGCATGGACGCAAAGGGATACTGGCGCAACCTGCCGACGATCCGGGCGCTGACGGAAGGCGCGTGAATTGTCTTGAGCGCTTGGCGCGAGCCTGAAGGCCACGCAATCCTCCGCCAGGCTGTTCCGCGGCCAAAGTTAAAAAGCCGTTTCAACTCACGTTGAAGCGGCTTTTTTGCGTACACTCGCTCGCGTTGACGTTCAACCTCGAAAGTCGCTGCCGGCGTTCCAAGCAACTTGATGTCGATGGCGGACGCTAACCGCGACGGTGAAGTATCAGCCGCCGGTGGCCAACTGGTGGACGAAGGTCCGTATGCCGGTGAGGATCATCTCCACCGATATAGCGACCAGCACCAAGCCCATCAATCGCTCAAACGCGGTAACGGCCCGCTCGCCCAGCCAATGCTGGATCTTCTCGGCCAGCACCAGCACGACCGCGCAGACCATCATGGTGATCGTCAGCGCGCCGACCCATTCCCACATCTGCCCCGGTGCCTGCGATGTCAGCAGCATCACCGTCGCCAGCGCCGACGGACCGGCCAGCGCGGGAATTGCCAACGGCACGATCAGTGGTTCGCCACCACGTGAATCACCACCCATAGGGCCGTCTGGATGCGGAAAGATCATCCGCAACGCGATCAGGAACAGCACGATCCCGCCACCCAGTCGCAACGACAAATCCGTCAGGCTCATCGCGCGAAGAAAGCGGTCACCGACCAGCATGAACAACAGCAAAATCCCGAAGGCGATGGCTACTTCGCGCAAGATCACCACCCGCCGGCGTTCCTTCGCCACACCACGCAACGCGTTGATGAAGATCGGGATATTGCCAAGCGGGTCGGTGATCAGAATAAGCAGGACCGTCGCCGAAAGGAAGTTGTACTGCACGTTACTGGCTCACTCCACGGGCCAGTGCGGCGCGCACTTTCTCGATCACCACGTTCGCCGCGTCGTCCAGCGGCAGCAACGAGGCTTCGGCGTCACGTCGCGCCTGGTACTCGAGCTTGCTTTCCTTCAGCCCACGGTCACCAATCACCAGCCGATGCGGCACGCCGATCAGTTCCCAATCCGCGAACATCACGCCCGGGCGCTCGCCACGATCGTCCAGGATCACGTCAATACCCGCTGCCTGCAGCGTCGCGTATAGCTTGTCGGCTTGTTCGCGAACCGCGTCGCTGCGGTCATAACCCATCGGACACAACACGACTTCGAACGGTGCAATCGATTCCGGCCAGATGATGCCCTTGGCGTCGAAATTCTGTTCAATCGCCGCGCCCAGGATCCGCGTGATACCGATCCCGTAGCAGCCCATCTGCATGGGTGCAGGCTTGCCGTTTTCATCTAGGAAAGACGCGCCCATGGCATCCGAATACTTGGTGCCAAGCTGGAACACGTGGCCCACTTCAATGCCGCGGCAAATTTCCAGCGTGCCCTTGCCGTCCGGCGACGGGTCGCCCGCCAGCACGTTGCGGATGTCCGCCACGACCGGTTCCGGCAGGTCGCGGCCCCAGTTCACGCCGGTGATGTGATAGTCCACCTCGTTCGCGCCGACCACGAAGTCGCTCATGTTCGCGACCGTGCGGTCAGCGATCACCTTGATCGGCTTCTTCGTGTTGATCGGGCCGAGATAGCCCGGCGGCGTGCCGAAGGTATCGATGATTTCAGCTTCGGTAGCAAAGCGATAACCCGCCAGACCCGGCTGCTTGTTCGCCTTGATGTCGTTCAGCGAATGGTCGCCGCGCAGCATCAATAGCCAGATGGTCGGCTCGGCGCCTTCGTTTTCCGTCGCGAGGATGATCGACTTGATCGTCCGTTGCAGCGGAATGTCCAGCAGTTCAGCAACCGCCTCGCATTTCGCCTTACCCGGCGTGGCCGTCTTCTTCATCTCCTCCGCAGGCGCCGGACGCGTGGCGTTCAGCGGTAGCGCGTCTGCTGCTTCCACGTTCGCCGCGTAATCCGAGGTCGGGCAATACGCGATCGCATCCTCGCCGGTGTCGGCAATCACGTGAAACTCGTGCGAGCCGCTGCCGCCGATCGAGCCGTTATCCGCCGCGACCGCACGGAATTCCAAACCGATGCGGGTGAAGACACGCACGTAGGCATCGAACATTTTCTTGTACGACTCGGCGAGGCCCGCCTGATCGCGGTCGAAGGAATACGCGTCCTTCATGATGAATTCGCGCCCGCGCATCACGCCGAAACGCGGGCGGATTTCATCGCGGAACTTGGTCTGGATCTGGTAGAAATTGACCGGCAGTTGCCGGTAACTCTTGATCTCACGCCGCGCGATGTCGGTCACCACTTCTTCGTGCGTTGGTCCAATCACGAAATCGCGGTCGTGACGATCCTTGATGCGCAGCAGTTCGGGGCCGTACTGTTCCCAGCGCGCCGATTCCTGCCAGAGTTCGGCCGGCTGCACGGCGGGCATCAACAATTCGAGCGCGCCGGCGCGGTTCATTTCTTCCCGCACGATTGCCTCCACCTTGCGGATGGAGCGAAGGCCGATAGGCAGATAACTATAGATACCGCCCGCCACGCGGCGAATCATGCCCGCACGCATCATGAGTTGGTGGCTGACGATTTCCGCGTCGGTGGGAGCTTCCTTCAGGGTGCCAATAAAGAAACGGGATGCTTTCATTCAAAAATTTTCCAATGCGGGAGCGCGTCGATTGAATGGGTTTTCGGCCCAAACCTGCGGACATGCAGAACGTGCGGAACGAGTGAACGACGGGACAGCGATGCGGTAAGGCGTTCGCCGCCCGCCCCGGCACCCAAGCGAAACGAACCCCGATTCGGGTTCGTGCCGGTGCGCCAGGCCCGTTATCTGTTTATAATCAAAGCAATTTTAAAGGATTCGAAGGTGGTTGTATGCTGGATCGTGAAGGCTTTCGCCCGAACGTCGGCATCATCCTCTTGAACGCGCACAACGAAGTGTTTTGGGGCAAGCGGCTACGTGAACATTCCTGGCAGTTTCCGCAAGGGGGCATCAAGTATGGTGAGACCCCCGTGCAAGCGATGTATCGGGAGTTACACGAAGAAACCGGCTTGCTTCCGGAACACGTGAAGGTCGTGGGTCGAACCCGCGACTGGCTGCGTTATGAGGTGCCGGACAAGTTCATCAAGCGCGAGGTGCGCGGACATTATCGCGGACAGAAACAGATCTGGTTTTTGTTGCGCATGGTAGGCCGCGACTGTGACATTTGTTTGCGTGCGACTGATCATCCGGAATTCGATGCCTGGCGGTGGAACGAATATTGGGTCCCGCTCGACGCGGTGATCGAGTTCAAGCGGGATGTATATCAGCTTGCGCTCACGGAACTTTCTCGCTTTCTGAGGCGCGCAGTCGTGCGTGCTGAGCGCGCGGAACGTATGGCGCATCATGCCAACCGGTATCCGCGCGTGATTCAGGGCATGACCATGGAAGACGCGGCCGTTTCTGCTAACGGTGGTGTCATTCAGGCAGAATGTTCGGTGACCGAAGAGCTGCACATCTACGCACAACGTCCTTCGCGGGATTAGGACGTGTGTCATTCAAAGCGGCGGTGCGGCAACGCGCGCCGCTTTTTTTCGTGCAGCGTCGAAGGCTCGGCTTGCGTGTCATGACATGCCGGCGTGTTCCCTCGCGGGACAATCGCCGCGCATTTCATGCGGCACGATCGATTTGCAGTCGCTTCTGCATCAACCTCGGGAAATCAAGAATTGAAAGCCATTGCATTGTTCGCGGCATCCGCGGCAGCCCTTGCCGTGCTCGCCGGTTGCGGCAGCTCCAAGCCGACCAACAAGGACGACAGCGCGTTCGTCTACCTCATGGACCGCAAGCCGAACTGGACCGAAAACAAGGTCGACGCCCTGCCTCCGCTGCCGCAGAACGCGAATCTCCTGGAATTCACGGTGTCGAACAATACGCCGCTGAGTTTTTTCATCGATAAAAACTCGCTCACCGTAGGCACCGACGGCGTCATCCGCTACACGGTTGTCGTGAAAAGCCCGGCCGGCGCGCGCAACGTCAATTACGAAGGCATTCGCTGCGACAACTATAACTGGCGCCTGTACGCGAGCATTAATGAGGATCAGACGGACTGGGACCGTACGGTCGAGAACGATTTTCAACGCATCGAAAACGGTGAGTTGAACGCTTATCATGCTGCGCTGTATCAGGATTATTTCTGCGCAAACAAGTTGCCAACGGGATCGGCCAAGCAGATTTTGTCGAACATCCAGATGAAGCGGACTGCGACTTCCAACTATCACTAAGTCGAACGCCCGCCTGACAAAGCCTGCTGCGCCTGACCGCCAGCGGGCTTTTTAGCGCAAGCTCGGTGCGTTGCGGCCGGGTTTCTGGCACCAGTTGATCTAGTGCACGACAAGGCTGTGGTGAGCGGAGGATATTGATCAATAGATGCGCTGAAAAAGTGATTTCTTTCTATATTTTCAAATTCACGACCTAAAATAAACGAAAAAACCGCCAATTTGGCGGCTTTTTCGTTTCGACGCGCCCGGCGTAGCTTACGCCAACACCAGATTGTCCCGATGAATCAACTCGGGTTCGAGCATATAGCCCAGCACCGTTTCAATTTCACCGCTCGGCCGGCGCTGGATCAACCGCGCTTCGGAGCTGCTGTAGTTCGTAATGCCGCGCGCCACCTCCTGGCCGCCCGGATTCATGCACGCGATCACTTCGCCGCGCGCGAACGCGCCGTGAACATCGACCACGCCGATCGGCAACAGGCTTTTACCGCCCTCAGTGAGTTTTTCGACCGCGCCGTTATCGATAACCACATGCCCACGCACCTGCAGATGATCGGCCATCCATTGCTTGCGGGCGGCCATACGGGCCGTGCGCGCCATCAACTGCGTACCAATCATCTCGCCCGACGCCAGCCGTGTCAGGACGTCCGACTCCCGCCCACTCGCGATCACCGTATTCGCACCGCTATGCGCCGCGCGTTTCGCCGCGAGAATCTTGGTCAGCATGCCGCCGCGCCCCAGGCTGGAACCCGCGCCGCCCGCCATGGCTTCGAGTTCCGGCGTGCCCGCATCAGCCTGCTCAACCAGCGTGGCCGAAGGATCGTGACGGGGATCCGCCGTAAACAGACCGCGCTGGTCGGTGAGGATGATCAGCGCGTCGCCTTCTATGAGATTCGCTACCAGCGCGCCGAGCGTGTCGTTGTCGCCGAATTTGATTTCGTCGGTGATGACGGTGTCGTTTTCGTTGATGATCGGCACGCAACCCAGACGCAGCAAGGTGAGCAGCGTTGATCGAGCATTCAGGTAGCGTTCGCGGTCGGCGAGATCGGCGTGTGTGAGGAGAATCTGCGCCGTACGCATGCCGTGCTTGCCGAAACTGCTTTCGTAGACCTGCGCCAAACCCATCTGGCCAACGGCCGCAGCGGCCTGTAATTCGTCAATTTCGCGCGGCCGCTTCGTCCAGCCCAGCCGATGAATACCCTCGGCAATCGCACCGGAACTGACCAGCACGACTTCCTTGCCTTGCCCGCGCAACGCTGCAATCTGCGCCGCCCAGCGGGCGATGGCCGCGTGGTCGAGCCCACGCCCGTCGTTGGTCACCAGGCTCGATCCCACTTTCACTACGAGTCGCTTCGAAGCGGCTATGACGGAACGCATCTGACGCATTTCTCCTCGGATTTGCCTCGATAACCACGGACCAAGCTTTTACGCTTCGTCTTCGTCTTCGTCGATCTCCGGCGCGGGCTGCGGCGCCACGGTGGCAGGTTCATCGCGGAAACGGACGTCCGCCGCAAGGTCTTCGGCTTCTGCCGCCCTCGACGCATCCGAATTCTTCGAGATGTAGTCAAAAATGGCGTACGTCAGGCTTTCGCAACCCTGACCCGTCAGTGCCGAAATTTCGAACACCGGACCTTCCCATTCGTAACGCTTGATGAAGTCCGCCACGCGCGATTTACGCTCATCGTCCGGCACCATGTCGAGCTTGTTCAGCACGAGCCAGCGCGGCTTTTCATACAACGCTTCGTCATATTTGCGTAATTCGTTGACGATCGCGCGCGCCTCTACAACGGGATCGACTGCGTCGTCAAACGGAGCCAGATCAACAAGGTGCAATAGCACGCCGGTGCGCTGCAAATGCCGCAGGAACCGGTGACCCAGACCAGCGCCTTCCGCCGCACCTTCGATCAAACCGGGAATATCCGCAATGACGAAGCTCTTTTCCGGTCCCACGCGCACCACGCCGAGATTCGGCGCCAGAGTGGTAAACGGATAGTCGGCAATTTTCGGCCGTGCATTCGACACCGCCGTGATGAACGTGGATTTACCCGCGTTCGGCATACCGAGCAGACCGACGTCGGCGAGCACTTTCAGCTCGAGGCGCAGCATGCGCCGGTCGCCCGGCTTGCCTTCCGTCTTCTGGCGTGGCGCGCGGTTGGTACTCGACTTGAAGTGCAGGTTGCCAAGGCCGCCCGCTCCGCCGTGCGCAATCAGCACGCTCTGGTTATGCTCGGTCAGGTCGGCGATCAACTCGCCCGTTTCCGTATCCGCGATGATCGTACCGACTGGCATGCGCAAGATGATGTCGTCGCCGCCCTTGCCGTAGCAGTCGGCGCCGCGGCCGTTTTCGCCGTTGCGCGCCTGATGTTTCTTCGCGTACCGGTAGTCGATCAGCGTATTGATGTTGCGATCCGCAACCGCGTATACGCTGCCGCCCCGACCCCCGTCGCCGCCGTCCGGTCCGCCGAACGGGACGAACTTCTCGCGCCGCATCGACGCGCTGCCATCCCCTCCGTCGCCGGCGATGACTTCAATTCTCGCTTCGTCAATGAACTTCATGAGGTGCTCCGTCCCGTGTTTCACTTTGCATGGGACCAGAGTAAGGCGCTAAAGCGCCAACTCCGGTCGACACACTATTCTGCCGCGACCGGCCGATGCCAGCCACTAGGCCATTCGATATATGCCACCGCTTGGGCACGGCCAATAAAAGCCGCCCAATAAAAAAAGCCCCGCGAACTTCGCGGGGCCCTTTCCGGTCCTGAAGCCCGTGCCTTGATGAACCTTAGGCAGCCGGGACGACGTTGACCAGATGCTTCTTTGCTGCGCCCTTCGTCGAAAACGTGACGTGGCCGTCGGTCAGCGCGAACAAGGTGTGATCCTTGCCCATGCCGACGTTGTCGCCCGGGTGCATGCGCGTGCCGCGCTGGCGAACAATGATGCCGCCTGCGTTGATAGCCTGGCCGCCGTAAACCTTCACGCCGAGGCGCTTTGATTCAGAGTCGCGACCATTGCGGGATGACCCGCCTGCTTTTTTGTGTGCCATTTAATAGCTCCTTGACCGTTTAGCTTAATCGACTCGACGACGCTTACGCGGCGTTGATAGCGTCGATACGCAGTTCGGTGTAGTTCTGGCGATGGCCAGCGTGCTTTTGGTAGTGCTTCCGGCGACGCATCTTGAAGATCGTGACCTTCTTATGACGACCCTGGGACACGACGGTAGCTATGACGGAAGCCCCACTGACCAGCGGTGCACCGAACTGAATCGATTCACCTTCGCCTACTGCGAGAACCTGGTCGAGCGTGATTTCAGCGTCAATGTCTGCCGGTATCTGTTCTACTTTCAATTTTTCGCCGACAGCAACCTTATACTGCTTGCCACCGGTTTTTATGACCGCGTACATTGAGAACCTCACTCTGAATTCATTTTTCCGCACACCGTGCGCGAAAACGCGTGATTATACAGAGAGTTAGGCTCTCCGTCAAAACCCTTGTGCATCGCGAAAACCGGGGCAGTTGCCGCCCGGACAGAGCACCGTACACGGACCATGCGCGCAGCATTATCGCGATTTTTCCGCCTGACGCCGCGCGTCAGGCCTGCCGCGGCGGCCTGCGCGGTTCGTCCGAGGCGTCTTTAGAGGCGGCTATCGGCCGATTCGCCTTATAATTCGCGGCACTACCCTAATTGCCGATCATGTCGTCCACTGCCATTTCCTCCCCAAACGCCGCCAACGTGCTCGAGCCTATCGCCGAGGACATGCAGCAGGTCAATCGCGTCATCCGGCAGCGCCTGGCGTCCGAAGTGATGCTGATCAACCAGATTTCCGAGTACATCATCGGGGCCGGCGGCAAACGGCTCCGGCCCGCGTTGTTGCTGCTGGTTGCAGGCGCGCTCGGCGACACCACCGGGCACCGCCACGAACTGGCCGCGGTCGTCGAGTTCATTCATACGGCCACGCTGCTGCACGATGACGTAGTCGACGAATCCGATCTCCGGCGCGGCCGGAAAACCGCGAATGCACTGTTCGGCAACGCGGCGAGCGTGCTCGTCGGCGACTTTTTGTATTCGCGTTCCTTCGAAATGATGGTCGGCGTAGGCAAGATGCGCGTGATGGAGATCCTGTCGGTTGCAACCAACGTGATCTCGGAAGGCGAAGTCCTGCAGTTGCTCAACATGCATGACCCGGATGTGGACGAAGCGCGTTACATGCAGGTGATCCGCTACAAGACGGCCAAGCTTTTCGAAGCGGCAGCACAACTGGGTGCGGTTTTGTCGGGGTCGGATGCCCGGACGGAAGCAGCGGCAGCGGAATTTGGCCGGCGCATTGGCACGGCTTTCCAGATCATGGACGACTGGCTCGATTACACAGGCACGGCGGAGTCGATGGGTAAAAACGCCGGCGACGATCTGCGGGAAGGCAAACCCACGCTGCCCCTGATTTATCTGATGGAGCACGGTTCGGCTGAGCAGGCAGCGCTTGCGCGTGAGGCGATCGAGCAAGGCGGCACCGATAAATTCGACACCATCTTCGAAGCCATCACGAAGTCGGGCGCGCTCGATCACACGCTGAAATGCGCGCGGCAGGAAGCGCAGGCGGCAGCGAATGCGATTTCTTCGTTTCCGGATTCCATTTTTAAAGAGAGCCTGCTAGAATTATGTTCTTACTCGACGGCAAGACAGTCCTGAAAAGGAAACGAACCGTCTCAGAGTGAACATTCGGGGTGTAGCTTAGCCTGGTAGAGCGCTACGTTCGGGACGTAGAGGCCGGAGGTTCGAATCCTCTCACCCCGACCAGAATTGATAAAAAAAAACCGCCCAGCTTGCTGGGCGGTTTTTTGTTTTGGGTCATTGATTCGTGAGTCATCGACTATTCTTCGGGATCTATAGTTCGGCGCAAGGTTCGCACCGCCATCGTCAGATTTAACAACAACACGGCGCTCGCTCATTAATGTCCTCCCTCAGATTTTCATCGGCTAGAAGAATGTCCGTGGGCCAGCGAATCGGACTATGGTTCGTGTTCCTGTATTTCCTGATCGGCGGCGCGTGCCACTTCCTGTACATGCCGCTCTTCGTGCAAATCGTACCGCCCTATATTCCGTTCCCGCTCCTGGCCGTCATTGTGAGCGGCGTTTTCGAGTTGCTGGGTGCGATCGGCGTGATGATCAAACGCACGCGAAGTGCGGCGGGCATCGGGCTGACGTTATTGACCATTGCCGTTACGCCCGCCAACGTGTTCATGTATCAACACGCGGATCAGTTCTCGCAAGTTCCATCCTGGTTATTGCTCGTCCGGCTGACTTTGCAGGTCGTGCTGATTGCATGCATCTTATGGAGCACGCGTCGGCGTGCTTAACCAAATCCGCATAAGACGTGATGACTGAACCATCGCTCATATAATGCCGAAGGCACCACTCGGCGGTCCCGTCCCATCATGCTTCCTCTGAAATACCTCAGCGCCTATCCGGAAACGCTCCAGGATAAAGTCCGCAAACTTATCGCCGATGACCAGTTGGGCGTGTATCTCGCCGAGCGGTATCCGCACCGCCATGCCGTGCAATCGGACCGCGCGCTGTATCAATACACCGCGGATCTGAAGCAGGAGTTTCTGCGCGTGGCGCCCGCCATCGACAAGGTCATGTACGACGCCAAGCTCGACGTGCTGCGTCATGCGCTCGGCCTGCACACCGCCATATCGCGCGTGCAGGGCGGCAAGCTCAAGGCGAAGAAGGAGATTCGCGTGGCGTCGCTGTTCAAGGAAGCGCCGCCGGAATTCTTGCGCATGATCGTTGTGCATGAACTCGCGCATTTGAAGGAAAGCGACCACAACAAGGCGTTTTACCGGCTATGCGAATTCATGCAGCCCGGGTATCACCAGGTTGAATTCGATCTGCGCGTGTACCTGACACAGCGCGAGCTGACACGCGATTCGTCCATCAAGTAATTTCGTCAATCCGCAGCTGCGTGAGCGAGTGTTTCGCTGGCGGCGCTTCGCATCGGCCGGATCAGCAAGAGCAGCGGCACCACCAGCAAGGTCGCCACGAACATCAGCTTGAAGTCGTTCAGGTACGCAATCATCTGCGCCTGCTGATTGATCGATTGATCCATCAACGCGAGACTCATCTGCGACCCACTCTCGAGCATGGGCTGCATCGACGGATTGAACACGTTCACATTCGCTGCCAGGTCGGCGTGCGCGACCTGCGTGCCGCGCGTCATCATGGTCTGTACGATCGAGATGCCGATACTGCTGCCAATATTTCGCATGAGGCTGTAGGTTGCGGTGCCGTCGGCGCGTAACTCGGGCGTCAGTGTGGAGAACGTCAGTGCGCTCAGCGGCACAAAGACGAAACCCAGGCCAAAACCCTGAATCACGCCAGGCCACACGATGTCGGACACCGATAGCACCAGCGTGTAGTGCATCATCTGCCAAAGCGCGAACGCCGAAATCAAAAATCCCGCGAGCAACAAAAGACGCGCGTCGGTGCGTCGCAACAGCCGGCCGGCGACCAGCATGGCGATCATCGTGCCCGCGCCGCTCGGTGCCGTGACCAGACCGGTTGTGGCGACCGGATAGTTCATCAGGTTCTGCAACATGGGCGGCAGCAACGCGCGCGTCGCGTACATCACCGCGCCGATCACGAAGATAAAAAACACGCCAGTCGCGAAATTGCGGTCCTTCAACAATTCGTATTTGAAGAACGAACGCTTGCCGGCAGTCGCCGTGTGCGCAAGAAAAAATATAAAGCTCAGGACTGCCAGAATCGCTTCGATGCGGATTTCGATCGAGCCGAACCAATCGAGCTGCTCACCCCGATCGAGCAAGGCCTGCAATGCGCCGATCGCCAGACCAAGCGTGGCGAAACCAAACGCATCGAATTTCACGCCGAGCTTCGCGGCTCGCGCCGGCAGGAACGTCAGCACGCCAAAAAGCGCAAACGCGCCGATCGGCACGTTGATGAAAAATACCCAGCGCCAGTTGTAACTGTCGGTCAGCCAGCCGCCGAGCGTGGGCCCGAGAATGGGCCCGACCATCACGCCCATGCCCCAGACGGCCATTGCCTGCCCCTGCTTTTCGCGCGGATTGATGTCGAGCAGGATGGATTGCGAGAGCGGCACGAGCGAGGCTCCGAAAATCCCCTGCAGCAATCGCGACGCGACAATCTGAGCAAGACTCTCCGATAACCCGCACAGCGCCGACGCAACCGTGAAGCCGGCAATCGAGATGACCAGCAGGCGCTTCGTGCTCAGCCGGTCCGACAACCAGCCGGTAAGCGGTGTGGCAATTGCCGCGGCAACAATGTACGACGTCAGCACCCACGTGATCTCATCCTGCGACGCCGACAGCGTGCCCTGCATATGCGGCAGCGCGACATTGGCGATCGTGCTGTCGAGCGTCTGGATCAGCGTCGCAAGCATGATCGAAACCGTAAGCATGGGCCGGTTGAGCGGCGTGGCTGCGGCGCTCGCCGGCATCGATTCAGAAGACATTCAGGCGCCAGTTCCGTTGTCGGATCGCTTATCAGATAGTAAGCATGCTTATTATAACCAGGGTAACTATTGCGGCAAGGCGTCAAAAACCCGGGGAAACCCGCGTTCGCCCGGGTGCAGGTGAGCGCGTGCTTCTTTCGTATAATCCGTGCATGGAAACGCACCTCGACAAGCGCTTTGGTTTTCTGATCTCGGACGTTGGGCGTTTGTGCAGCAAGCGCTTCGACGAGCTCGCGAAATCATCCCTCGATCTCACTCGGGCGCAATGCCGCGCGCTCGCCTATTTGTCCCATTTCGGCGATGTGAACCAGGCGCGGCTAGCCGATCTGCTGGAGGTCGCGCCAATATCGGCGGGTCGCCTGCTCGACCGGATGGAGGAAGGCGGCTGGATCGAGCGTTTTTCGAATCCCGATGACCGTCGCGAACGGACGGTGCGGATGACGGCAAAGGCGGAAGGTGCACTGGGCAAGGCCCGCCGGGTGGGCGATTCCGTGGCGGCTGAAGCCCTGGAAGGGCTGGACGCCGACGAACGCGCACAGTTGATCTCGCTGCTACGGCGCGTGCGTGTGAACCTGAGCTCGATCGTGGACGAGTGAGAGATTTGGAGCAGCTCGGGGCCGCGTTATAGGGTGTCCGCGAAACCGCAAGGCGCGCACGCCGAGCGAGCCGATCAGATCGATCGACGCAGGGCAATAAGTAGAAGGTCCATCCCTTGCTACCAAGTGTGTCGGCACTTCCGTCGCGCACAACCGAGCTTCCCGGCTCGTGCAACACGTCCGCCTTGTCCTTGTCGCTGCCAGTCTCCTACGGAACCCGACATGCTCTTGCTCGCCATACCGCTTACGGTAGCCGTCACGCTCGTCGTGGTCCTGATCCTCGCGAACTTCGTAAGTGGCGAAAAGAAGGTAGAGCACAACATCGACCGGCTGTATGCCAGCGACGACCCGCAATTCATCCGCTCAATGAGCCTCCTGCTCGGGCCGCCAGTGACCTCGGGCAACCGGTACGCCGTGTTTCTGAACGGCGACGAAATTTTCCCTTCCATGCTCGACGGTATTCAAGCCGCCAAACAGACCATCACGTTCGAGACGTTCATCTACTGGTCTGGTGAGATCGGCGCGCAATTCGCGGCGGCGTTGTCGGAAAAAGCGCGCTCGGGCGTTGCAGTGCACATCCTGCTCGACTGGGTGGGCTGCAAGAAAATGGACCACCGTTATCTTGAAGAGCTGCGACAAGCCGGCGCCGACGTCGTGCAATACCACAAGCCGCACTGGACCGGACTTGGGCGAATGAACAACCGGACACACCGGAAGCTGCTGATCATCGACGGCCGCGTGGGTTTCACCGGCGGTGTGGGGATTGCCGAGGAGTGGACCGGGAACGCGCAGGACGAAAAGCATTGGCGCGATACGCATTTCCGGGTGGAAGGTCCGGTGGTCGGACACATGCAGGCGGTATTCATGGACAACTGGATCAAGGCGACGGGCAATGTGCTGCACGGTCCCAAGTATTTCCCGGATATCCCCCCGTTGCCGGAAGGCCATGCCAGTAACGGTGTTGCGCACATGTTCTCCAGCTCACCCACCCACGGCGCCGACGACATGGAACTGATGTACCTCATGGCAATCACGGCGGCCACGCAGAGCATTCATCTGGCCAGCGCGTATTTCGTCCCTGATGGTCTGGCCATCAATGCCTTGGTGGAAGCTGCACGGCGCGGCGTGAGAGTGCGCATTGTGACGCCGGGAAAACGCATTGATACCCATACGGTGCGCGAAGCATCCCGAGCCTGCTGGGGCGACCTGCTGGCCGTGGGTATTGAGATCCATGAGTATCAGCCGACCATGTTTCATTGCAAATTACTCGTGGTGGACGATTACCTGGTTTCGGTGGGATCGACGAATTTCGACAGCCGTTCGTTCAAGCTCAACGACGAGGCGAACCTCAATATTTACGATCGGGAATTTGCCCGTCAGCAAAGCGCGATCTTCGACGCCGATATTGAAAAGTCCCACCTCGTCACATACGAAGAGTGGCTGCACAGACCAATGCTGGAGAAGCTGATAGAGAAAGCAGTGCCGTTGCTCGATTGGCAGCTTTGAGCTGTATGCACGACTTTTCCCAGGCTCCCACTAGCTAGCGCTCCCTCAATGCCGCGTCAAACTACCCCCCGCCGCTGCTTCAATCAGCTTTCTCATAGGCCACGCCTCAGCGTACTGGCCGATCACGGCGACCTCACGATCCGCCTGCTCGGGTAGCAAACGGTCGTCCACCACGGACTAATGCCCTGCGCGTCACATTCAAGCTACCCGCCGATCACCCCCGTTCGCATGAGCTCCTCGATCTGCGCGTCGTCCATGCCAAGCACGTCGCGCAGCATGGCACTCGTGTGCTGTCCAAGCATCGGCGGCGCTTGATCGTAGGTCACCGGCGTAGCCGATAAACGCAGCGGACTCGCAACCGTCGGAGCAACGCCCGCGACGGGATGCGGTATCTCCCGCGCGGCGCCGCGAAATTGCGCCTGCTCGGAACCAAAAGCCTGCTCGATATCGTTGATCGGCCCGCACGGCACGCCGCACGCTTCAAGCGCATCGACCCATGCGTCGCGCGGACGCGTCATGAACACCGCAGCCAGTTGGGGCAACAATTCCGCCCGGTTTACGCTGCGCCCGCTATTGGTGGCGAAGCGTGCATCGAGTGCGAGTTCCGGTACGTTCATCGCGGTGCACAACGAACGAAACTGGCTGTCGTTGCCGCATGCGACGATCACATGGCCATCGCTCGCGGCAAACGTCTGATACGGCACGATGTTCGGATGCGCATTGCCCATGCGCTGTGGCGCAATGCCGGTGGTCAGATAGTTCATCGACTGATTGGCGAGCATGGCGAGCTGGCAATCGAGCAACGCGATGTCGAGATGTTGCCCGAGCCCGCTCTTTTCCCGTTCCATCAGCGCGGCGAGCACGCCGGTGGTGGCATACATGCCGGCCATCAGGTCCGTCACGGCCACGCCGACTTTTTCCGGACCGCCGCCCGCGACGCTGTCGGGCTCGCCGGTGATGCTCATCAGCCCGCCCATGCCCTGGATCAGGAAGTCGTAACCCGCGCGCTGCGAGAGCGGCCCGCTTTGACCGAACCCTGTCACCGAGCAGTACACGAGCCGTGGGTTCAGCGCCGAAAGACTCTCGTAGTCCAGCCCATATTTCCTGAGTCCGCCGACCTTGAAGTTTTCGACGACCACGTCACACGACTTCGCGAACTCGCGGATAAGTGCGGCCCCTTCAGGCGAACTCATGTCAATGGCAACCGACTGCTTGTTGCGGTTCGCGCACAGGAAATACGCGCTCTCCGACGTATCGCGGCCCTCGGCGTCGCGCAGGAATGGCGGGCCCCATGTGCGGGTGTCGTCGCCCGCGCCAGGACGCTCGACCTTGATCACTTGTGCGCCGAGATCCGCAAGGTTCTGCGTACACCACGGCCCCGCCAGCACCCGCGATAAATCAAGCACGCGAATGCCGTCCAGCGGGCGTTTTCTCGTTGTATTCGTGTTTGCACCCGGGGTCCCCGGCGACGGTTGGTTCTTGCTGTCCTGCACCATTTCACCTCGTTGGTTTCAAGCCGGGTTTGGGCTTATTGGCCCGTTCACGGCCGAAAAAATGCGAATCGGCACGTCTGGCCGGGCGGCTGGCGAAGAACCGCATCGTCCGATCCCGTCGATTGTAGCCAAGTCGCTGGATCGAGCGTCTTCGGCCGGGCGTTCGATGATCTGGTGAATCTTCAAGACGACGCACCAGCCAATCGACGGGATCAAAATCACCGGACTTCCGTCGAAATATTTGTCAGGCACCGGAATATTGCGTAAGCATCATCCGTTTATCCCGTACCTGCACAAAAATGGAATGGGACAAACAAGATGAGAATTCGCATCCCGATGCTCGCTGCAACCGTTGCCGCTTCCCTCACCGCGGCCGTCAGCCTGAGTGCCCATGCCACGCCGCCGATGGCCGCGGGCGGCATGTACACCGACGCGAAAGGCATGACGCTCTACACTTTCGATAAAGATCCTGCGTCTGGCCCGAGCGCCTGCAGCGGCGGTTGCGCTCAGGCGTGGCCGGCGGTCATGGCCGATTCATCGGACAAACCCCAGGGTGACTGGACGATGATGCCGACAGCAGACGGCGGCAACCAGTGGGCGTACAAAGGCAAGCGCGTGTACAGATTCGCAAAAGACCAGAAACCCGGCGATGCCAACGGCGACAATTTCAAGGACGTCTGGCATACCGTGAAGCAGTAAGCGTGAAGCAGTACGACGCCATTAGAGCGATGGAGACCAGCAAGTAGCGATCGATGGCCACTGCGCGCGTGCCGGCAATCTCGTCGTCACCGAAGCAGTGGCCAGGAGCGCTGAAGTGAACCAGTCATGAGCATAGGCCTTTGAGCTTCGATACCGACCTCGTTGGCGTTCTTCCGCAGTTGCGGCGGTATGCGCGCGCGCTGACGGGGGACCGCGCGTGGGCCGACGACCTGGTGCAGGACGTAACCGAACGTGCGCTGGGCCGGTCGAAAGGGTTTCGTGTCGGCAGCAATCTGCGCGCGTGGCTGTTCACGATCATGCGCAACCTCTATATCGATCAGTTGCGCGGCCGGCGCGATATTGCCGTCGACGATGAAACCGCGCCCTGGCGGCAGATGGCCGCGCCAGTGGGCGAAGTAGACGGGCTTGTGCTGCGCGACGTGCAACGTGCACTGTATTGCCTGCCGATCGAGCAACGCGAAGTCATGCTGCTCGTCTGCGTCGAGGACATGAGTTATCAGGAGGCATCCGTGGTGCTGAACGTGCCGGCCGGAACGGTGATGTCGCGACTGTCGCGGGCACGTGAACACATGCGTGTGCTGCTCGGTGAGGAGCCGGGCCGCAAATCGGCATCGTTGAAAATCGTGAGTGGCACATGACGAACCCCGAACGTCCGGAACAGGCGGAATCAAGCGCGGCAGCCAATGAGTTGCGCGCGCTGTCGGCGTTCATCGACGATGAAGCGCCGGAGGCCGAACGCGCTGAAACGGCTGAGCGCATTGCCCGAGATCCGGCGAGCGCGGCGACAGTGGCCGCGTATCGCGCGCAGGATAATGCGCTGCGGGCGCTGTTTACCGCCGCGGCCGACAACGAGCCGCAAGTCGTGGTGGTGCGTCCGCGCAGGCGTTACCTGATGGCGGCGAGCTGGCTGGTAGTGGGGATCGCATGCGGCTTCCTGATGCATATGCTGTTGCCGCTCCTCGCTCAGGATCGCCCGGCGCCGACGTTCGCGCAACGCGCGGATATTGCTTACGCCGTGTATGCGCCCGAGCAGCGGCACGCGGTGGAAGTGGCGGCGTCGCAGGAAGACCATCTCGTGACCTGGTTGTCCAAGCGGCTCAACCGGACCCTCACCATTCCCTCGCTGCACGAATACGGGTTCGAACTAGTGGGTGGCCGGTTGCTGCCCGGCGAGGACGGACCTGCGGCGCAGTTCATGTATCAGAACGCCAGCGGCGAGCGGCTTACGCTGTACATGACAAGCGGCTCGGGCAAGCACAAGGACGAGTACGCCATACGGATGCTGCGCGAAGGCCCGCGACGCACGTTCTACTGGACGACGGACCACGCGGGTTACGCACTCTCCGGACAGATCAGCGAGGCGAAACTCCGCGCCATCAGCTTCGATACCTGCGCAGCACTGGGCGGCGACCCGAAGAAATGGCAGTGAGAAATTGTCAGGACAAGCACACCGTACCCAAGCGAAGTTTTTGAGACCTAAGGCCAGAAGAACAATGAAGAGTGATCCAGGCATGCGCCGCACGAAGCGGCTTTTGCGCGTTGCCGTGATTGGCGCGGGATGTTTCCTGACAGCTGTGGCAATCGCCGATGAGCGCTTCACGCTGACCTCGCCCAGCCTCACCGATAACGCCACCCTCGATTCCCGCCATGCCGCCAGCGCGCAGGATTGCGGTGGCAAGAATGTCTCGTTGCCCCTCGCGTGGAGCAATGCGCCGCCCGCCACCGAAAGCTTTGCGGTCACTATCTTCGATCCCGACGGCGCGCGCGGCCTTGGCATCGTGCATTGGGTTCTCTACGGGATTCCTGCTACGACGACCACGCTGGCCGAAGGTGGGCCCCCGCCGGCGGGGAGTATCGGTGGAATCAACCGGACGGGGAAGGACGGTTATTACGGACCCTGCCCGCCACATGGCGATGCACCGCATCATTATGTGGTGCAAGCCTACGCGCTCGATCTCGCCGCCAATGCCCTGCCTCCCGCTCTCGATCGCGACGCGTTGATCGCCGCAATGAAGGGGCATGTACTGGCGTCGTCGAGCATGGTGGTGCGATACGCTCGATGATTACCGCGGCGCGATGATCAGGTCGTATATCAACGATCAACGCGCCGCGGCGTATGCCGTCATCAGGCCTCGTCCGCCGCTGCGAGCCCCGCCCTCGTCTGCACGCGCCATGCACGTGAGCCGCCGAGAAAGTCGATCCAGCCCAGCGCCGCGCCCGTATGGCGCAGCAACTGGAACGTGAACGGCTCGACCACAGCCGTCACGACCGCCATCCACAGGCTCGACCCGGCCGTGTCTCCCGTCCAGCGCCGGTACAAATGCACGGTCCACAAATGGAACGCGAAGTCGATAAGAATCTTCGCGCCGATCACACTGAAAATTGGCAAGACAATTGCGCCACGCCGCTCCACGATAAACCCCAGCAGCAACGCGAACGCCGTCAAGCCGTAGATAGGCTGCACGGTATCGAATGCCTTCACGGGCAACATCAGCAAACCGAGCGTGCCGTAACGCCGGTTGCCGGTCATATCGCGATTCCAGTATTGCGTCTGCAAAAAACCCGCAAACCAGCGCCGCCGCTGCCGCATGAAACCGCTGAACGAACTGGGCGCGTCCGTAATCGCATGCGCGTTGCCCACTACCCGCACGTCCCAGTCCAGACCGTGATCGACGGCATGACGGCGCAGCCGGTGAATCAGCTCGTAATCCTCCACCAGGCATTGCGGATCGAAACCGCCGACGGCCAGTAGTGCATCGCGGCGAAACGAGGCGAACGCGCCGGAGATCAGCAGCAGGCTATCGGCACGCATCCACGCAAACCGCGCGATGAAATTGCGGATGTACTCGTACGTCTGGAACCACTGGAAAAAGCGCCCGCTGATCGTTTTGCTGCACACCGGCACCAGGATGCCCGCCGCCGCAACCAGATTCGGCCGAGCTGCGAACGCGCTGCGCATCGCGAGGACGGCGTCGTCGGCCAGACGCGTATCGGCATCGACGGTCATCACTATCGGCGTACTGATCTTTTCGATCGCCACGTTCAGCGCACGCGCCTTGCCGCCATGCGCCACGCGCAGCCAAAAGAGCGTCGGATGCAGCGTCGACGCCGCGCTCAACTCACCCTCCGCCGGCGCGACAAGGCCGAAGCGCTGCGTGAGAAGCTCGGCGGTGCCATCGGAAGAACCATCGTCGGCGATCACGATTTGCGCCGCGCCATGCGTTTGCCCGAGCAATTTCGCAAGCGTGTTGGGCAGCACCACCGCTTCATTGTGCGACGCCACTATCACGCCGAGCTTCGGCAATGCGCGTTCGCGCTGCTTGCGGTCAAGCGGCTTGGGCGGCCTGACGAGTGTCCACGATTTCGCCGCGACGAACATCAGCAGCAAGGTGTCGTAGACCACGTAGGCGATGCCCGTCGACCATGCCACCACGCCGTGCAGGAAAAACGCGCGGGCGAACAACACGAGCCACAGCATGAGCACGCCGCCGTGAATCAGCACGCTCGCGAGCGTGACCGGGCGCGGCGCGATGCGCGGCGAAGCCTGCGCGAGCGCATCTTCCAGCGAGCGTGTCAAAAGCGGATCCGATTGGGTTGACTGGGGTGCGGTCTTTTTCGTTCGCATGGGGACGCCGTGTAGTTTCACATCCATCACGGCACCATCCGCGAAATCACCGACTTCTTGTCGATCCATTGATGCTTGAGCGCGCCGCCCACGTGCATCGCTAGAAGTGCGTACAGCGCATAACCCAGCCACGCATGCAACGCGCCGAAACGATCGTGCAACGATTCCTTCAGCACCGGATCGAGGTGCATCACAAACCCCAGACGCGGCCACGGAATCACGCCGAACAGATGCATCGGATGGGTAGCGGCGTCTTTCCACGCCGAGTCGTGCAGCCAGCCGGACAACGGCAAACCGATCATCAGCAGATACAGCAGAAAGTGCGCGATGTGAGCGGCCACGTGTTCCCACTTCGGAAATGCCTTCGGCAACGGCGGCGGCCGATGCGAAACACGCCACAAGATGCGCAGCAGCACCAGCCCGAGAACGGTAATGCCGATGGACTTATGGGTATCGACGACCGGACGCACCCATGAATCGGGAAACGATTCCGCCGTCAGTCCCAGCACGACGTTGCAGATAATCAGCAACGCAATGAGCCAGTGCAGGACCATTGCGGTACGCGTATAGCGCAACGGCATCTCGGTTTGTGGCGGTTTCGACGCCAGATTGGCGGCATGCGTGGACATTGAAACTCCGTGCGAAAAATGGGGATCGGCTGGATAGTTCTGCGCCCTGCCGCGCCGGGGTTGTTCAAGCGCGAGTGTTTGCAGACGACACGATCCAAACGCGCCGTGGCGCCGTTTTATTCCATCGATTCTGCGGGAAAACGCGAACTTACGTTTGTAGCGGGTTTGTCAGGTAAGGCGTCGAAATATATTGGCAGCTTCAGGCGGCTTTAAGCGCCCTCTGCGCCTTGCGCGTGCGGCGATGCAAACGCCAGCACCGCTTGCGCGAATCGCAGCGCAGCCGGATTCGCCGCGTCGCGGCGCGTGACAAGGTGCAGCGGCGCGGAGAACGCCTCGTCACCGGAGACAGCGCAATACACCACGCTTTCTTGCTGGTATCGCTGCATGGATGCCGGCACGAGCGTAATGCCGCCGCCCGCCGCCACCAGGTTGATGGCGCTCAGCATGCGCGGCACTTCGCTCACCACGTCCGGCTTGAATCCCGCCGCCTCGCAAGCGCGGATGAAGTCGGCGTACATGCCCGGCGCACCAGGCCGCCGCACAAAGATGAACGACTCCCCGGCGAGCGACTTCAGCGGTACACGCAGTTGTTTGCCCGGGCGCACGCCTTTCGCCGGCAGCAGAGCGTGGCCGACCGGCAGCACGAGCACCATGCGCTCTTCGTGCAGCAGGTCGAAGCGCAATTCGGCAGGCGTCTCGATCGGCTTGCGCAGGATGCCTGCATCGACGCGTCCATTCATCATCCGTTCGATGATGTCGGCGGCATTGATCTCGTTCAGGTCGATGGCGATATCCGGATGCGTCGCGCGAAAACGGCGGATCACGGCGGTGGCGAGCGGATGGAATGCCGCCGAACTCGTCAGTGCGATCCGCACGGAGCCGAGCTGGCCGTTCGCCACCCGCCGGGCGTTGACCACGCCTTGGTCGAGCGCGTCGAGCACGGCGCGGGCATCAACCTCAAACGCCGCGCCCGCCGATGTCAGCTCGACCCCACGCGGCAAGCGCGTGAAAAGGGCGAACCCCAGCTCACGTTCGAGCTCCTGAATCTGCTGCGACAACGGCGGCTGCTGGATATGCAGCCGCGCCGCCGCCCGCGTGAACTGGCGCTCTTCGGCGACGGTGAGGAAGTACCGCAGGTGACGCAGTTCCATCGACAGGCCTCACATATGTCATAGATATGGCAACGCCATCCGATATGTATTTTACATTTGCCATCCCGTTTCGTACTCTTCGACTCAAATACACATAAATGCACGGATCAGGAGACGTATGGAAACCACCTTCCCACCCAACGCGACCGACCATCCGCCGCCGTCGTTGGCGTCGCTCAGCAAGTCGCAGATTCGCCGCGCCGTGCTGGCGTCGGTGATCGGCAACGGGCTGGAATGGTTCGATTTCCTGATCTACGGCTACTTCGCGAAGATCATCGCGCACGTATTTTTCCCGGTAGGCAACACAGCGCTTTCAACAGCGCTGACGCTCGGGACATTTGCGGTCGGGTTTATTGTGCGACCGCTCGGCGGGATAGCGATCGGCGCGTATGCGGATCGCGTCGGGCGCCGCAAGACGCTCTCCATGCTCATCCTGCTGATGGCCGCCAGCACCTTGTTGATGGGCCTGACACCCGGCTACTCCAGCATCGGGATCGCCGCGCCTTTGCTTGTGCTGCTTGCACGCGTCATGCAAGGTTTATCCGTTGGCGGAGAGTTCGCCACGGCCGCCGCGATGCTCACGGAATACGCGCCACGCGGCAAGAAAATGTACTTCGGCAGCTTCCAGATGACGTCGCAGGCGGTGGCGCTCGTGCTCTCGTCGGCGTTCGGTTATTTCCTGACATCGAATCTGGATCGGGCGTCGCTTGAATCGTGGGGCTGGCGCGTGCCGTTCCTGGTCGGCGCGCTCGTCGGACCGGTGGGGTTTTATATCCGCCATAAAGTCGCTGAATCGCCCGAATTCGTGCAGTTGCGCGAACGGCTAGGCCACACGCCACGCCAGACCATTCGCGGCTTTTTCCGGCAACGCGGCGACGCGTCGTTGTGCGCGATGGGCGTGATCATCGTCGGCACGGCGACGAATTACCTGTGGCACACGTTCATGCCGCTGTACGTCGAGCGCCAGTTGCATTTACCGCTCAAGAACGCGTTGTTCGGCACGGCGGTGTCGGGGCTGGTCTCCATCGTGGGTTATCCACTCGCGGGGAAACTGGCGGACCGGATCGGCGCGTACCGATTGTTCTTTCCGGTAACGATTGTCTGGGTCGTGATCGCGTATCCGCTGTTTGCATGGGTGCTCGCGTCCCCCACGCCAGGTCGCGTTTTCGCCGCGCAAATGGTCGCGACCGTAGTGCTGAGCCTGATGTCCGGACCGCATCCCGGCATGCTCACGCAGTTGTTTCCCACCGCCACGCGGTCCACCGGCGTCGCCCTCTCATACAACATCGCGGTGACGCTGTTCGGAGGCCTCGCGCCGCTGACCGTCTCCACGCTGATCACCGTCACCGGATCGAATATCGTGCCGGCGTATTACCTGATCTTCGCGGGCTTCGTCTCGCTTGCGCTGGTCGGGCTGACCCGTTCCGGACGGCGTCTGCGCCGCGATCCCGATGCGCTCCCGCTGGATTGAGATGAACTCCTCCCATAAAGCTCGCAATGAGCGTCCGGTGAGCGCTGTCGGCAATGAACGGCTGCGCGTGGTTACGCCACGCGGCGCGGGTATGGTGCCGTTTTACCGGTCGATGGAAGATCGCGATGCCGCGGACGTTTCGCGAATCGTGATCCTGCTGCATGGCCGCCTGCGCGATGCCGATGCCTACCTGCTCTCGGCGCAACGCGCGCTGGCGGCGGCATCGACCGATCCCGCCGGTACGCTGCTGCTCGTGCCGCAGTTCCTGGCCACCGCGGATATTTCGGCGCACGGCTTGTCGGCCGATATGCTGCACTGGGAATGGACCTCATGGATGGGCGGCGACGACGCGCTCGGTCCCGCTCCGCTCAGCTCCTTCGATGTCCTCGATGCATTCGTCGAGCAATTCGCGGATCTTGCGCGTTATCCGGCTCTGCGCGAAGTGGTGATCGCCGGGCATTCGGGTGGCGCACAGGTCGCGCACCGATACGCGATAGTGGGTGCCGCCCGCAACGTGCCTGGCGTGCAGCGCCGGTACGTGATCGCGAATCCATCGTCGTACGTGTACTTCGATTCGATGCGACCCTGCGCGGACGGCGTTCTGCGTCCCGCCAATACCGCCGCGTGCCCCGGCGTGGATGACTGGAAGTACGGCGTACAGCGCGTGCCGCGCTACGCGGAGTCCGCGTCGTTCGATGGACTCGAAACACGCTATGCGGCTAGCGACGTTGTTTATCTGCTCGGCCAGCAGGATTGCGATCCACACCACGACGCGCTCGACCGTTCGTGTGCAGCACAAGCGCAAGGACCCCATCGGCTCGCGCGTGGGCGTTCTTATTTTTCGTACCTCAAGGCACGCCACCCGGCGCTCGAACATCGGTGCTGGGAAGTCGCCGGCGTAGGCCACAACGGCGCGGCGATGCTCGCTTCGAGCGAAGGCGTGCGAGCGCTGTTTAACGTGGAACGACTCGCAAACGTGGTCGATTCATCGACTGCCGGCGCGACGGACTAAACACAGCGCGACTCACTACAACACCAAAGAACGTTGCCTCCGCGACGGGACTGCTGTCGCCTGGACGATGCGACGTTGGTTTCTTTTTCTGTTTATCGGCCGGCGTTTGGCTGGCTCGTTTGGGTCGTTTTTCCAATGAAGCAGCAGTTAATAAACATTTGGAGACAGCATGATTAAAAACACCATCGCCGCTTGCGGCGTATCCCTTGTCGTCGCGACGCTGGCCGGTTGTGGCGGTTCATCGTCGAACAACGACAGCACGCCCCCCACGCCGCCTGTTTCGTCCGCCGCCGCGTGCACAGCGCTGGGCGGGACGAAGATCGCGGCGGCGTCGATTGGGGCGGCCAGCAACGGCGCCACAGTAGCAAGCGCAACGCTGGTCGCTGCGTCTAGCACGTCCGGCGAGTATTGCCAGGTGAACGGCACCATTGCGCCCGTCGATGCAACCGCGCCGAACATCAATTTCGAAGTCAACTTACCCACTGCATGGAACAAAAAGGCGCTGCAATACGGCGGCGGCGGTTTCGACGGCACGCTCATCACCGGCCTTGCCGCACTCGACATGGCGCCGGCCGGTTCATCGACACCGCTTGCACGCGGCTATGTGACCTTCGGCGATGACTCCGGCCACCAGAGCAAAAGCATCACCGACGGCTCGTTCGCCGCGAACGATGAAGCGCTCGCCAACTACGGTGGCCTGACGCTGAAAAAAACCCATGACGTCGCCATGCTGTTGCTCAAGGCCCGTTACGGCGCCGCGCCCACGAAAACCTATTTCTTCGGCAGCTCGACCGGCGGCCGTGACGGCCTCACCGTGATCCAGCGATGGCCCGCCGACTATGACGGCATTGTCGTGAACCGGCCCGCGCTGAGCTACACAGGTCTGCGGCTTTCCAACGTCGTGCTTGGCCGCGCGCTTTATCTGAATAACGGCGCAGGCTGGTTCGACGTGAACAAGACCGTACTGCTGGAAAACGCCGTGATGAAAGCCTGCGATACGCTGGACGGCGTGGCCGACGGTATCATCTCGAACGTTGCGGCCTGCAAGCTCCAGGCGCCCGCCGTGCTCGCCGCCCTGCGCTGCCCGGCCGGCAAGGACACGGGAGACACCTGTCTTTCCGACGCCCAGATCGCAACCGTGAACACCATTGCTTCGCCGCTGCTACTACCCTATCCGCTCGCGAACGGCGTCACGCGCTACGCCGGGTACAACATCCTCGCCGGCTCCGTGTTCGCGGGTCCGTACACCACACGCAACTTTGGCACTTCTCCAATACCAGCCAACCCCGCCGGCAAGAACGACGCGAACCAGTGGGTCACGGGTGACCAGTGGGTGAAGTACTTCATCACGCGTATCCCTACGTTCAATTCGCTCACCTTCGATCCGCTTAATCCGGCCACGTACCAGGCGCAAGTCCAGCAAGTCTCCGCCGAAAGCGATGCGACCAACCCCGACCTCTCAGCCTTCATTGCGAAGGGCGGCAAAGCGATCATCACTCACGGTCTCGCCGATGAGATCGTCAGCACGGACTCGTCGGTCGACTACTACAACGCGCTCGTGCAGAAGTTCGGTCAGGCTTCGGTTGACAGCTTCGTGCGCTTCTACCTGATGCCGGGTGTTGGCCACGGCACCGGACCGTTCCTGCCGCAAGTCGATTCGCTCGGCGCACTGGAACAATGGGTGGAAAACGGCACGGCGCCGGAAACGCTCACCGTCACGGACTCGACAGCCGCGACCGCCGGGCGTACGCGGCCGCTGTGCCGTTACCCGACCTGGCCGAAATACACGGGCGGCGATGTCAATTCAGCAGCGAGTTTCAGTTGTAGCCAGTAACCGCCTGGGGAGGATCGGGTAGGTCGAACCATTGTCCGGAAGGCTTGTCGAGCAAGAGAAGCAATCGCTTTCTGCTCTGCTATAGTCTTTCCCATCCTCCCTTTCCAGATCGCGCGTGGACCACATTCCCTTATGGGCGCAAATCTGCGCCATTTTCCTGCTGCTGTTTCTGTCCGCATTCTTCTCCATTTCCGAAACATCGATGATGGCGCTCAATCGCCATCGCCTGAAACACCTCGCCACCAAGGGTTCGCTGCGCGCTCGCGTCACGCAGGGCCTGCTTGCCAAGACCGATCAACTGCTGAGCGTGATCCTGATTGGCAACAATCTGATCAACACGATCATTCCGGTACTGACAACGTCCATCGCGCTGCACACTTTTGGCCATAACAATTTGGTCTTGTCGGTGACAACCGGGGTTGTCGCATTCCTGATCATTGTGTTTGCGGAGATCGCACCAAAGATTGTGGGCGCGACGTATCCGGAAAAGGTCGCGCTCCCGGCCAGCCTGGTCTTGTCGCCGTTGATGCGCGTGGCGAGGCCGCTCGTCTGGTTCGTGAACCTGTTCGCGAACGGCGTGCTGAGGGTGCTGCATATCAATACAAAAGGCGGCCGGGACCAGCGGCTTTCCACCGAAGAATTGCGCACCATCGTGCTGGAATCGGGCAACTTCATGCCGACCAAGCACCGCAGCATATTGCTGAACCTGTTCGACCTGGAGAACATCACCGTTGACGACGTGATGATCCCGCGCCGCCGGATTGAAGCGCTGGATTTCGACGCCCCTTTCGACACCATCCTGCATCAACTCGAGACCTGCTATCACAACAAGCTGGTGGTATATCAGGGCGACATCGACCGCGTGCTGGGTGTTCTGCACGTGAGAAAGACGCTCTCGGCACTGCATAACCAGGAATTCGAACGCGAGACCTTGCGTGAATTGTTGGCCGAGCCGTACTTCGTCCCGGCCGGCACGCCCGTGTTCCAGCAACTGCAATTCTTCCAGGAAAGCCGGCATCGAATTGCGATCGTGGTGAACGAATATGGCGAGTTGCAGGGACTGGTGACGCCGGAAGACATCATTGAAGAATTGATCGGTGAGTTCACCACAACCATTCCGCGCGGAGCCGGTTCGCGTGGCGGCTGGAACGAGGAAGGCGAATGCATTGTGGCGGGGAGCATGCCGCTGCGCGAACTGAACCGCTGGCTGAAACTGTCGCTTCCCACCGACGGCCCGAAGACCCTCAATGGCCTGATCCTCGAGACGCTGGAGGAGATCCCGGACGGCGACGTGAGCGTGCGTATTGCAGGCGTGCACTTTGAAGTAATGCGCAGCGACGATCAGGCAATACGTACCGTGAAGATATTCCGGCCGCAAGGCGTGGTGCTGAGAAAGCAAGCTTAGCGACGAAGTTGGGTTCATGGGCGGGTCGGGTCTCGAATGGGGCCTCGGGTTGCATCAGCTTGCGCTCTTTCCGCCTTCGCGAATCACCCATTGGGCCGCGTTAGCCATTCGGCCTGCTTTTTCGGCGGTGCAAGCGTTAGCCATTCGGCCGAGTTGGAACGAGGCGCGGGGCAGCCCAAGATCGGGTATCCCGTCCACCGAGCCATGCCCATGCAGTCCTCTCTCCCGGTTACATTTTCGCAGCCACCACCACAGCTATCCGCTCGCCAGGCCGATGCAATCCCGGACGCCGACAGCGCACCCGCCGTCGCGTTACTCGCCGATACCCTGCGTGAAGCAGCGGCGCGCGGTGCCTCCGATATCCACGTGGAACCGGGCGAACATAAGTGGCGCATCCGGTTGCGTATTGATGGCGCACTGCACGTCTTTCTCAAGCCCCCGCCTCATCTACGCGACGCATTCACCACGCGTATCAAGGTGTTGGCGCGCATGGACATTGCCGAGCGGCGCGTGCCGCAAGACGGGCGTTTGCGATTGCCGCTGGCAAACGGGAACCCGGAGGACTATCGCGTAAATTCGCTGCCGGTCCTGTTCGGTGAAAAACTCGTATTGCGTCGGATGGAGTCGCTGCCGGCTGATTTATCGCTGGCGGCGCTGGGGCTCACCCCCGACCAGCAGAAGACCATAGAAGCCGCGATCCACGCGCCGCACGGACTTGTGCTGGTCACCGGTCCCACCGGAAGCGGCAAGACTCTCTCGCTGTACTGCTTTCTGCGGATGCTCAACGCGGAGTCGCGCAACGTCTGTTCAGTCAAGGATCCGGCAGAGATCCAGCTTGCGGGTATCAATCAGGTCAGCGTCCGCGACAAGGCGGGCCTCACTTTCGCAGTCGCGCTGCGCGCATTCATGCGACAGGATCCGGACGTGATCATGGTGGGCGAGATCCGCGACGCCGAAACCGCCGACGTCGCCGTAAAGGCCGCACAAACCGGCCATCTCGTGCTCTCCACGCTGCATACGAATGACGCGCCCGCCGCGATCGCAAGACTGATCGATATCGGCATCGCGCCGTACAACCTGGCGTCGGCGCTGAGGCTCGTTACGGCGCAGCGACTGGTGCGGCGTCTTTGCCAAGCCTGTTGCATGCCTTCGGAGCTGGAGTTCGAGCCGGGTTTCAGGCCCTATGAGCCGCGAGGCTGCGCGGCGTGTCATGGCATTGGTTATCGCGGGCGAGTGGGTGTACATCAACTGATGCCGGTCTCAGACTCCCTACGCGAACTGATCGTCGCACGTACCGCCACGCACGCTGTCACCCGGCAAGCGCAAAGCGAGGGCATGCCGAGCCTGCGCGACGCCGCGTTCGCGAGAGTACGCGAAGGCATGACAAGCGTAGTGGAAGCCGCCGACGCCACGGAGCTCGCATGGGCGTGAGCCGGCTGTCCTTCGATACGCGCTTTGGCTGGCGAGGCGTTGACGCAAACGGCGCGGACAAACGTGGCAGGACAATAGCCGCGGACTCGACCAGTGCGCGTGCTGCGCTAAAGCGCGACGGTGTCACGGTGCTCGAGATCACCGCGCTCGGCTCGGCCCCGCCGCCCAAAGCACGCGCCACCGACGTCACGCTATTCACCCGCCAACTCGCCGGCTTGCTGCGTGCCGGCTTGCCGCTCGCGCCGTGTCTGGAGCTCATCGCGGACACCCCTTCGCGTGGTGGCCTGCCACGCATCGTGGGATCAGTTGCACGCGATATCACGCAGGGCGTCACCTTCTCGGAAGCCCTCGCGCGTCATCCGGCCTGCTTCAACGCGCTTTATTGCCAACTGGTTGCAGTCGGCGAATTGGCCGGTGCGTTGCCGGCCGTACTCGCGCGGCTCGCCGAAGACCGCGAACGCGCGGGTGCCCAACGGGCGAAACTGCGCGCTGCACTGACCTATCCGGTGGCGGTGCTGCTGTTATCGCTTGCCATTACCGCAGGATTGCTGATTGGCGTCGTGCCGACCTTCAAGACCATCTTCGATGGTTTCGGGGCTAAATTGCCGGCACCGACCTTGTTCGTGATCGCATTATCGGATGGCGTCGCGCGCTGGAGCGGACCGTTCGCGCTCCTTTGCATGGTTGCCGGCATCGCGCTCAAGCGGCTTTTAACGCGCGTCCCGGCAGCCCGAAGCGCGTTTGATCGCGCCGTGCTCAAATTGCCGCTCGCCCGTTCCCTGCTACGTGCTCTCGCGGTGGCGCGCTGGAGTCGCGCGCTCGGCACCTTGCTGGCGGCGGGCACGCCGTTATCGGGTGCATTCGATTCGTTGTCGAGCGCCACGGGTATCCGTATCTTCGATACCGCCACCGTCGAGATCGCCAGGTGCCTTCGAAGCGGCGAGCGGCTCGCAGCCGCCATGCGTGCGGTTGGCTGCTTTCCGCCGGATGTGGTGCAGCCTATCGCCGTGGCCGAGGAATCCGGTTCGCTCGACGCGATGCTGCTCGATCTCGCTACACTGGGCGACCGTCAGGTAGACGAACAGACCAGTGCGTTCGCGAGCCTGTGTGAACCGGTCGTGATCGTCGTGCTCGGTGCATTGGTGGGCGGGCTCGTCGTCGCGATGTATCTTCCGATCGTTCAACTCGGGAATGTGGTGTAGGTGGTGTAGCATCGCAGCCGAATTCAACCCAGGACAGCCATGCAGCCTTTGTATCAGGCGGAGTTTTCAGGCCGCTATCTCGACGCTTACGGTTCCGCGTTCGGCGCTTTGCCGCTCGCGGCGCAGTATGGTTTCGCGATCATCTTCGGGCTGGTGATCGGCAGCTTTCTGACAGTGGTCGTGCACCGCCTGCCGATCATGCTCGAACGTGCGTGGAAAGCGGAGAACGCTGTCCTCAAGGAGGACGATGCGGATGACAGCGCGCCCGACGCCACACCCCTCGCCCGCTACAACCTCGCCGTCCCTCGCAGCGCCTGCCCACACTGCGGCCACGTGTTGCGGGCGTGGGAAAATATTCCAGTCGTGAGTTATGTACTGCTGCGTGGCCGTTGCGCGAAGTGCAACGCACGCGTCAGCGCTCGTTATCCGGTGACGGAGTTGGCTACCGCGCTGTTTGCTGCCCTCTCGCTGTTTGCGTTCGGGCCCGCGCTGATCGCGCTCGCAGCATTCGGCCTATGCGCGACGCTGCTGGCCGCGAGCCTGATCGACTTCGATACCCGCTATCTGCCCGACACACTGACATTGCCTCTGCTGTGGGCCGGCCTGATCGTCAATCTCGGCGACACGGCATTCGTCCCGCTGCACGAAGCGGTGATCGGCGCGATCGCGGGTTATCTGTTTCTCTGGTGCGTGTATTGGCTGTTCAGGCTGGTACGCGGCGTGGAAGGCATGGGTTACGGCGACTTCAAGCTGCTCGGCGCGCTCGGCGCGTGGCTTGGCTGGCAAGCGCTCCCGCAGGTCGTACTGTTGTCGGCGGTGGCAGGCGCCATCTTCGGCCTGGCGGCTACGGGTATCGGCAAGATGCGGTTTGAAGAACCGCTGCCATTCGGGCCGTTTCTCGCGGCGGGCGGCGTGATTACGCTATTTTTCGGTACACCGCTTTACGCAATGTTCGGCGGATAAACCAAGACGAAAAGGGAGTTGAACGATGTTCAGCATCGGCCTGACCGGCGGGATCGGCAGCGGCAAGACCACGGTGGCGGACATGTTCGCCGCGCGTGGTGTGCCCGTGATCGATACGGACCTGATTGCGCACCAGATCACCGCACCGGGCGGGGTCGCGATGCCGCTAATCGAAAGCACGTTCGGCCCGGAATACGTCGCCGCTGACGGTTCGCTGGATCGCGCAAAGATGCGCACGCGCGTTTTCTCCGATAACACTGCTAAGGCTCAACTCGAATCGATCACGCATCCGCTGATCCGCGCCGAAAGCGAACGTCAGCGCAATGCAGCACAAGGGCCCTATCACATCGTCGTGGTGCCGCTGCTGATTGAAGCGGGCGAACGCGCCAGCAAAGTGGAGCGGATTCTCGTGGTCGACTGTCCGGTGGACACGCAAATCGAGCGTGTGATCCGGCGCAATGCCTTCACACGCGATCAGGTGCTCGCCATCATCGCGCATCAGGCCACGCGTGAAGCGCGTCTGGCAGCCGCCGACGATGTCGTCGTCAATGACTCTGCCGCCACGCTGGAAACGCTGCAGCGCGAGGTGGAAGCCCTGCACGCACGCTATGTGGCAATGGCGTCCGGCACGAGCAAACCGCGTACCTAGCAAGTGCATGCAACGCGTTCGAACTCGTCACGAACGGCGCTGAAAATGTGCGCCGGATGCGATTAAACCTGTGGATTTGCCTGGGGTTTGATGCGGCATTAGAATGTCCTCACTTTCTGACATCGAACCCATCGACCAACGCCGAGGCGAGCGCGCTTGATCCTTTACGAGTACCCCTTCAACGAGCGAATCAGAACGCTGCTGCGTCTCGAAGACCTTTTCGAGCGTTTCACCTTCTTTCTGACTCAAGAAGACCCGCGCGAACATCACGCTGCACTGACCACGTTGTTCGAGATCGCCGAAGTCGCGGGCCGCACGGATCTGAAAGCGGACCTGATGAAGGAACTGGAGCGGCAGCGTCAGACGCTTGCGCCGTTCCGCGGCAATCCCGGTATCGAGCAGGATGCGCTGGAGTCCGTGCTGGGCGAGATCGAACAGACCTTGGCCGGCCTCGGGCAGATGCAGGGCAAGACAGGCCAGCATCTGGCCGATAACGAGTGGCTCGCGAGTATTCGAAGCCGTACGATCATTCCAGGTGGAACCTGCCGCTTCGACCTGCCGTCGTACTTCGCGTGGCAACAAAACCCCGCCGAGGAGCGCCGCGGGGACATCGCGAAATGGGTCACGCCCATGCTGCCATTACGCGACGCCGCGACTATCGTGCTGCGTCTCGCACGCGAATCGGGACAGGCGTCCAAAGTGATGGCGATGCAAGGCAGCTATCAGCAAATGCTTTCGGGTCGAACTTATCAATTGATGCAGGTGCGGGTACCGTCCGACACCCGCCTGATTCCCGAAGCGAGCGCGAACAAGTACATGCTGTGGGTACGCTTCACGGTGCAGGACGGCGATCTGAGGCCACGTGCAGTAGATGCCGACATCCCATTCCACCTGACGCTCTGCAGTCTTTAAGTTGGGCTTGAAAACCCCATTTACTGAACTCAACCTCTTTAAATCCGCACTGCAGAATGACCACTATCGTTAAATGCCCGACTTGCGAGAAGGACGTCCGCTGGGTTCCTGAAAGCCGCTTTCGTCCGTTTTGTTCAGACCGTTGCAAGCAGATCGATCTCGGCGCCTGGGCGACCGAGAAGTACAAGATCGGCGGTAGTCCGCAAGACACGCCGCCCGATGAAGACTCATATAGCGGCCTGAACTAGGCCGCGTAACAAGACTCCACTGCGAAACAAAGCATCTAGACTGCTTCAGCCGCAAGCCATTCGAGCACCGGAATGGCTGCCGGCAACAACGGGGAGACATCGGCGGGAAGATGCTGCCAGGCCAGCGCCTGGCCTTCACGTCCAACCGGCTCCCCGCTCCATGCCGTCACCTTGCAAAAGTAGAGCCGCACGTATGCATGAGGGTAATCGTGTTCGAGGGTCCGCCAGCGCTCGCAACTGGTTACGTCAATACCCAATTCCTCATGCAATTCCCGCGTGAGCGCGGCTTCAACACTTTCCCCCGCTTCCAGCTTGCCGCCGGGAAACTCCCAGTAACCTTCATACGGCTTGCCTTCCGGACGCTGCGCCAGCAAATAACGGCCGTCTGGCTGAACGAGCACACCTACCGCGACGTCCGTCACCTTGCGCCCATCGGGCGCCGTGTTTGAAACGCTCGTAGTAGACGCGCTCATGCCTTGCGGCCCGACCAGTCGCGGGCGAATTGCCACGCCACGCGTCCCGAGCGCGATCCGCGCTCCAGCGCCCACACGAGCGCGTCGCCGCGAGCACCGGCGATCTCTTCTTCCTGGCAGCCGAAATGCTTCAGCCAGTGCCCGACGATTGTCAGGTAATCGTCCTGTTTGAACGGATAGAAGCTCACCCACAGGCCGAATCGCTCGGACAGCGAAATTTTTTCTTCGACTACTTCGCCAGGATGAATTTCACCGTCGGACGTGTGTTTGTACGTCTCGTTGTCGCTCATGTATTCGGGCAACAAATGACGCCGGTTCGACGTTGCGTAGATCAGCACGTTGTCCGATTGTGCGGAAATCGAGCCGTCCAGCGCCACTTTCAGCGCCTTGTAGCCCGACTCACCCTCCTCGAACGAGAGGTCGTCGCAGAAGACAATGAACCGTTCCGGCCGCACCGAGATCAGGTCGACGATATCGCCGAGATCGTGCAGATCGTCTTTATCGACTTCGATCAGCCGCAATCCTTCCGCGTGGTACGCGTTCAGGCAGGCCTTGATCAGCGATGACTTCCCCGTGCCGCGTGCGCCCGTCAGCAGCACGTTGTTCGCCGGCGACTTGCGCACGAACTGCCGCGTGTTCTGCTCGATAAGCCCCTTCTGGCGCTCGATATTGCAAAGATCGTCGAGCGACAACGGCGACAAATTCGCCACCGGCTGCAGGAACCCACGCCCCTGGCGCTTGCGCCAGCGAAACGCCACGGCGCTGTTCCAGTCGATTTCGGGCGGAGCCGGCGGCAACATCCCTTCTACGCGCGCCAGGACGGCTTCGGCGCGGGTCAGAAATTGTTCGAGTTTATCCATGGAAAATGTGTTGGTTCAGGACCGGTAATCGGCGTTGATGCTGACGTAATCGTGCGAGAGATCACACGTCCAGATGGTGGCGTCGGCCTGACCGCGGCCTAGTAGCACGCGGATCGCGATCTCGCTTTTCTTCATCACGCGCTGGCCGTCTTCCTCGCGATACTCAGGATTGCGGCCACCGTTCTTCGCGACCAGGACGTCATCGAGATACAGGTCGATCTTGTTCACGTCGAGATCCGCCACGCCCGCATAACCGATAGCGGCAAGAATCCGGCCAAGGTTAGGGTCCGACGCGTAGAACGCGGTCTTGACGAGCGGCGAATGGCCGATCGCATACGCGATCAGGCGGCATTCGGCTTCGCTCGTGCCACCCTCCACTGTCACCGTCATGAACTTGGTTGCCCCCTCGCCGTCACGCACGATCAGTTGCGCCAGCTCCTGCGCCACCGACGTTACCGCCTCGCGCAGCGCGAAATACGCGGGCGAATCCGTGGAAGCGATCAAAGGCAGCGTCGACTTGCCCGAAGCAATCACGATAAACGAATCGTTCGTCGAAGTATCGCCGTCAATGGTGATGCAGTTGAACGAGCGATCTGCAACGTGCTTGATCAGCGTATCGAGCACCGGTTGCGTGACAGCGGCATCGCAGGCGAGAAAACCGAGCATGGTCGCCATATTCGGCCGGATCATGCCGGCGCCCTTGCTGATACCCGAGAGCGTGACCGTGTGGCCATCGATCTGAACCTGACGCGATGCCGCCTTCGGCAAGGTGTCCGTGGTCATGATGGTTTGCGCGGCGTCGTACCAGTGAGCCGGTTTTTGATTCGCCAGCGCGGCGGGCAATCCCGCTTTCAAGCGATCAACGGGCAGCGGCTCGAGAATCACGCCGGTGGAAAACGGCAGGATCTGCGTGGCTTGCAGGTCCAGCAGCGCCGCCAGCGCCTCACATGTTTCGCGCGTGTGCGCCATACCCGGTTCGCCGGTTCCTGCATTCGCGTTGCCCGTGTTCACCACCAGCGCGCGAATGCCCTTGGCGCCCGCGCGCACTGCGTCCAGATGCTCGCGACACACCGTCACGGGCGCCGCGCAGAAACGGTTTTGCGTGAACACGCCGCCGAGCGTCGCACCTTCTTCGATCTGTATGACCAGCAGGTCCTTGCGATTCGGTTTTCGAATGTTCGCCTCGGCCCAGCCTAGCGTGACGCCGGCGACGGGAAACAGGTGGGCGGGATCGATCGAGGGGAAATTGACGGCCATGTTCGCGACTCGCTGAAAGTGGCGAGTGCCGGCGCGGAGAAGGCGCAACGGCACAGGGATAAAAGAAACGGAGCCTGACTTGTTTGAAAGACGGACGCCCGGGGATACCAAAACCAGCCTGCCAAAGACAAACGACGCATCGCTGCGTCGCCTGTCTCCAATGCTCCTTGTTGCTCGCTACCGCTCTTCAAGCGTTGATTATGCAAGCTTGCCGTGACAGTTTTTGTACTTCTTGCCGCTGCCGCACGGGCACGGGTCGTTGCGGCCGACCTTCGGCACGTCGTCAGACGCTGCGCGGGTGGCGACGGTCGTGTCGTCGCCGTATGCCATCGCCTGGTTGATCATCTGCGTGGTGGCATCTGCCGCGACCGATGCGGCCTCGGCGCCGCCATCGGCGAATTCCGCGTGCTGGAACGACACGTTCTCCAGATGGCTGCCTTTCTCTTCGTACTGTTCGGCGGCTTCTTCAAGCTGCTCCGGCGACTGGATCTGCACGTTCATCACAACCCGCGTGACTTCCTGCTTCACCGAATCAAGCATGGCGGCGAATAGTTCAAAGGCCTCGCGCTTGTATTCCTGCTTCGGGTTTTTCTGCGCATAACCACGCAGATGGATACCCTGACGCAGGTGATCCAGTGCGGCGAGGTGCTCACGCCAGCGGCTGTCGAGCGTCTGCAGCATGATCGAACGCTCGAATGCGCTGAACGATTCACGTCCGACCAGCGCTACCTTGGCTTCGTAGCTTTCGTCGGCGGCGGAAACTACCGCTTCCAGAATCTCGTCTGCGTCGATGGAATTCGACTCGTTGATCATCTCCTGGACGGCGAGATCGAGTGACCATTCGTTGCGGAGCACTTCTTCCAGTTCCGGCGCGCTCCATTGCTCTTCAATGCTTCCCGCCGGAATGTACGTGCGCGTCACCTCGGTGATCACGCTCTGGCGCATGGCGGTGATGGTCTCCGCCACATCGGTTGCTTCGAGCAGTTCGTTGCGCTGCTGGTAGATCACCTTGCGCTGATCGTTCGATACGTCGTCGTATTCGAGCAATTGCTTGCGAATGTCGAAGTTGCGCGCTTCCACCTTGCGCTGCGCCGATTCGATCGAACGCGTGACAATGCCCGCCTCGATCGCCTCGCCTTCCGGCATCTTCAGGCGGTCCATGATCGAGCGCACACGGTCGCCCGCGAAAATACGCAAAAGCGGATCGTCGAGCGACAGATAGAACCGCGACGAACCCGGATCACCCTGACGTCCGGCGCGGCCGCGCAACTGATTGTCGATACGACGCGATTCGTGCCGTTCCGTACCAATGATATGCAGCCCGCCCGACGCCTTCACGCGATCGTGCAGCGCTTGCCATTCGTCTTCGAGATGCTTGATGCGGCGTTGTTTTTCTTCGTCGGAGAGCGATTCGTCCACTTCGATGAACGACGACTGCTTCTCCACATTGCCGCCCAGCACGATGTCCGTACCGCGACCGGCCATGTTCGTCGCAATGGTGACCGCGGCTGGCCGTCCGGCTTCCGCAACAATCGCCGCTTCGCGTGCGTGCTGCTTCGCGTTCAACACCTCGTGCTTGAGGCCCGCTTGTGTGAGCAGGCCGGACAGCAATTCCGACGCCTCGATGGACGTGGTGCCCACCAGCACCGGTTGCCCGCGCTCGACGCAGTCGCGAATGTCACGCGTCACGGCATCGTAGCGTTCCTTCGCTGTCTTGTAGATCTGGTCCTGCTTGTCGATCCGCTTCGGCGGACGGTTCGTCGGGATCACGACCGTTTCCAGCCCGTAGATCTCGTTGAATTCGTACGCTTCAGTGTCCGCCGTACCGGTCATGCCGGACAGCTTTGAGTACATGCGGAAGAAATTCTGGAACGTGATGGACGCAAGCGTCTGGTTCTCGTTCTGGATCTTGACGTGTTCCTTCGCTTCCACGGCCTGATGCAGGCCGTCTGACCAGCGCCGTCCGGTCATCATGCGACCGGTGAACTCGTCGACGATCACGACTTCGTTGCCCTGGACCACGTAATGCTGGTCGCGGAAAAACAGCGTGTGCGCGCGTAACGCAGCGTACACGTGATGCATCAGCGTAATGTTTTGTGCCGCGTAAAGACTTTCGCCTTCACCGATCAGGCCCCATTCGGCCAGCAGACGCTCGGCCTTTTCGTGACCTTGCTCGGTGAGGAAAACCTGACGCGCTTTTTCGTCGAGCGTGTAGTCGCCCACTTTCTCGACGCCCGTGCCATCCGCCTTCTCTTCGCCGATCTGCTGTTCGAGCAGCGGCGGCAGCGCGTTCATGCGCACGTAGAGTTCGGTGTGATCTTCGGCCTGGCCGGAAATGATCAGCGGCGTACGCGCCTCGTCGATAAGAATCGAGTCCACCTCGTCAACCACCGCGAAATTCAGCGGGCGCTGCACGCGCGCGTGGGTCTCGTAGACCATGTTGTCGCGCAGGTAGTCGAAGCCGAACTCGTTGTTCGTGCCGTACGTGATGTCCGCGGCATACGCTTCTTGCTTCTGCGCGTGTTCCATCTGCGAGAGGTTGATGCCCCACGACAACCCGAGGAAGTTGTAGAGCTTGCCCATCCATTCGGCGTCGCGTTGCGCGAGATAGTCGTTCACCGTGACTACGTGTACGCCGCGTCCGGACAACGCGTTCAGATACGCGGCCAGCGTGGCGACAAGCGTCTTGCCCTCGCCCGTGCGCATTTCCGCGATCTTGCCGTAATGCAGCACCATGCCGCCGATCAGCTGGACGTCGAAGTGCCGCATCTTCAGCACGCGTTTGCTGGCCTCGCGGCACACGGCAAACGCTTCGGGCAGCAACCGGTCGAGCGATTCGCCGCTCGCCACGCGCTGGCGGAACTCGTCGGTCTTCGCGCGCAGTTGCTTGTCCGTGTACTGCTCGATCGTCGGCTCGAAAGCATTGATCGCCGCAACGGTCTTTTGGTACTGCTTGACTAGGCGCTGGTTGCGACTGCCAAAAAACTTTTGGAGGAAACCGGTGGTCATCGGATCAGTGTCTGCGTCGCGGTATCGGCTTAGAGCGCGCTGGGTGCGTCCCGGTTCGGGGAACCTCGGCGGCTCAAGTCCATGGGTGAAATCGAATCGGGGATTTTAGCACGCGCCCCCGATGGAGCTTGCGCGTACATCGTTTGTGGTACATCGACCCAGCGACATGCCGGAGCCGTTCAAACCGGCAAGCACGCCGCCATGTCACACGGTGCGCAGCGTTACAATCAGCGCATCGCCGCCAGCCCCACAGATTGAAAAATGAGCCGATTTCCGCCGAATTCAAGGCCTCCGCCACGCTTCGATCCCCGCAAACCGCAAGCACTGACGGAAGTGCTCGGGCGCACCAGCGAGTTTCTCGCGCTGCGCGCCGGGGTTGAGCAAGTGACGGCGCTGCAACGCGACCTGGCGGCGCTGCTCCCCGATTATCTTGGATCCAACGTGGAACCGGGGTTCATTAAAGACGGTGTATTGGCCCTTTTCGCCGCACATAACGCGCTCGCCGCCCGCCTTCGGCACATCGAGCCGCGTCTTTTGGTGGATTTGCAACAGCGCGGCTGGGCGGTCAATGCCCTGAAGATTCGTGTCCGGCCACAGGCAATGAAAGATGTCGTGCCGCCCAAACAAGCGCGCATGTCTGCCGCAGGAGCCGACGCGTTGCAAACGCTCGCCGAAACGCTCGAACCGTCACCGCTTCAGGAAGCGCTTGCGAAAATGGCTGCGCGCCATCACGTGAAAACACAAAAAAAATGAGCGGCGCTCGAAAGCAGCCGCTCATTTCATTCAAACTCAATTCTTAATTACGCAAACGCCGTCTGGGTATCGAAAGCGAAACCACGCGGTGCCGCTTGCTTGTCCTCGAACGTGACAACTTCATACGCGTCTTCGTGTGCCAGTAACTCACGCAGCAACATGTTATTCATTGCGTGGCCGCCTTTATACGCGGCATAGGACGCCAGCAGCGGATGACCAGCCACATACAAGTCGCCGATTGCGTCCAGCATCTTGTGCTTCACAAACTCGTCTTCATAACGCAAACCGTCATTATTCAGAATCCGGTATTCGTCCAGCACGATGGCGTTGTCCATACTGCCGCCCCGCGCCAAACCGAGTTCGCGCATCATTTCCACTTCATGCGCAAAACCGAACGTCCGTGCACGGGCAATATCCCGGACATATGACGTATTCGCAAAATCCACTTCAAGCGCTTGACCGGTTTTATCGACAGCCGGGTGGCGGAAATCAATGGTGAATTTCAGTTTGAAGCCGAAATACGGATCGAGACGCGCGAATTTATCGCCGTCGCGGATTTCAATCGGCTTCGTCACCTTGATGAATTTCTTTGCCGCGTTCTGCTCTTCAATACCCGCCGATTGAATCAGAAACACGAACGAAGCAGCGCTGCCATCCATAATCGGAATTTCTTCAGCCGTGACATCGACATACAGATTGTCGATACCCAGTCCCGCGCATGCCGACATCAAATGTTCGATGGTCGACACGCGCGCGCCGTCCTTCTGCAACACCGAAGCCAGGCGCGTGTCGCCGATCGCCATGGCCGACACCGGAATGTCCACCGGCACAGGCAGGTCGATTCGCGCAAAAACAATACCGGTATTGGCTGGAGCGGGCCGAAGCGTCAAATCCACCTTGCGGCCCGAATGCAGGCCGATCCCGACGGTTTTGACAATGGTTTTAATGGTTCGCTGCTTCAACATGATTTTTTTCGCTTCGATTGTGACTCTCGATTGAGAGAATCAATCGTGAATTTGTATTCAATAGCACGGAGTATACTCCAATCGCCTCGCGTCGTCCCAGGAGGAACCTTGCAACTTGTTTCCCCACATTACCGGGTAAGTTCGGCACGTTTGATGCCGTGCCACGCGAAAGCAAGGAGAGTCGGGCCGACGACCGGAATGGAGGCATTCCCGGACATCGGCGCCGCGTTACGGCTTTGTTAAGACTTTGTTGCGGCGTGTTTCAAACCTCGGCGGGAGCGTCATTTTATGTGGCACGAATGCAACATGATTCCCGGCCCATTGACCTGAAAACGGCCCAACATCCACTCAACATTGCTTCAAACATTAGCCCAACGTCGCCAATACGCTCTCAGCGCTGCTGACTTCAAACTTGCCGGGTGCTTCAAGATTCAGCGTCTTGACCACGCTGTCCTCGACCACCATGGCGTAGCGCTGGGAGCGAATTCCCATGCCACGCTCCGACAAATCCTGCTCCAGACCGAGTGCTCGGGTAAAACGTGCGCTGCCGTCGGCGATCATCTTCACCTTGCCCGAGGTTTGAAGATCGCGTCCCCACGCGTTCATCACGAACGCGTCGTTGACGGAGACACACCAGATTTCGTCGATGCCCGCCGCAGCCAGCTTCTCTGCGTTTTCGATAAAACCTGGCACATGCCTGGCGGAACAGGTGGGCGTGAACGCACCCGGCAATCCGAAGATCACCACGCGCTTGCCCGCCGTCCGCTCGCGCACCGAGAAACCGTTCGGTCCCACGGCGCACCCCTCCGACGCCACATCGATAAATTCGAAAAGGCGTTCGTCGGGCAGCGTTTCACCTGTCTTGATCATGGATCGGCCTTTCACTGAGTCAGTGCTGGTCACGCCAGCGATTCAAAACTTGATTCATACGTCACACATTCAACGTCATCGCGCGACGACTGCTCTCACCGTTCGATCTCATCCCAATATAGACGATGATGAACGTAATCGAAGCGGTCACTCAGCCACAGTCCAGCGTCCAGCAGACGCGGCCTGAAACCTGAGACAGCACGACCTTCGCCTGATGCTTTTTCTAAGGGCGTTTAATACAAAAACCAGCCGCCTCGGCAAAAATCATCAGTCGGCTTGCTTGCGCAGGAACGCCGGAATGTCGTACGTATCCACACCCTTTTCCTGCAGCGCCTGCACGTGCGAAGCTGCCGTTTCACGCGACGAACGCCACACTGCCGGCGTATCCAGCGCGCCGTAATCCGTACCGTTCGATTGCTGCGGTGCGTAGCTGTGCTGCGCATGTGCGATCGGTGCGTTGTCCGTCCCGGTACGCAGCAGGGTCATCGGTGCAGCTTGTTGCTTCTTCGCTGCACGGCCGAGGCCCGTGGCGACAACCGTCACGCGCAATGCATCGCCCATGGCGTCGTCATACACCGCACCGAAGATCACGGTCGCATCTTCTGCCGCATACGACTTGATCGTGTTCATCACTTCACGCGTTTCCGACAGACGCAGCGAACGGCTCGACGTGATGTTCACCAGCACGCCACGCGCGCCCGAGAGGTCCACGCCTTCCAGCAGCGGACTTGCCACGGCTTGTTCCGCAGCCAGGCGTGCGCGATCGACGCCGGCAACTGTCGCCGTGCCCATCATCGCCTTGCCTTGCTCGCCCATCACCGTCTTCACGTCTTCGAAGTCGACGTTGACCAGCCCGTCGACGTTGATGATTTCCGCGATGCCGGCAACAGCGTTGTTCAATACGTCATCAGCGCACTGGAAGCACTTGTCCATCTCGGCGTCATCGCCCATCACCTCGAACAGCTTGTCGTTCAGAACGACGATCAGCGAGTCGACGTGATCCTCCAGTTGCTGCGATCCCGCTTCAGCCACGCGCATGCGGCGGCCGCCTTCGAACTCGAACGGCTTGCTGACCACGCCGACCGTCAAGATACCCATTTCCTTCGCGATCTGAGCCACGACCGGTGCCGCACCCGTACCCGTGCCGCCACCCATGCCTGCGGTGATGAACACCATGTGTGCGCCACGCAATGCGTCGGCAATACGCTCGCGCGCATCTTCCGCCGCGGCCTTGCCCATGTCCGGCTTCGCGCCTGCTCCGAGACCCGTGTTGCCCAACTGGATCACCGAGGTGGCACGCGAACGCGCGAGCGCTTGCGCATCCGTGTTCATTACGATGAAGTCCACGCCCTGGACCCCACGGTTGATCATGTGCTGTACCGCATTACCGCCAGCACCACCAACACCAACGACCTTGATGATCGTTCCGTTGGTTTCCGTTTCCAGCATTTCGAAATCCATATTGCCTCCGTCAAGAATGAAAATCGGCGTTATTCGGCAAGAGATCGGGCAACCTCTTGTCGCGCGCCAGCCGCCGGCACCAGCGCGAATTCTGTTTGTTCAGAAATTTCCCAGGAACCAATCTTTCATGCGTCCCAAAACCTGTCCCATCGATCCGGACTGCACGGCGACCTTGCGGCCACGCATGCGTTGCGAACGGCCTTCGACGAGCAAACCCATTGCTGTGGAATAACGCGGATTGCGAACCACATCGGCCAGACCGCCCGCGTATTCAGGCACGCCAATGCGCACCGGCTTCAGGAAGATGTCTTCGCCGAGTTCGACCATGCCGGGCATCATTGATGCCCCACCGGTCAGCACCACGCCGCTGCTCAGCAATTCTTCGTAGCCCGACTCGCGCACGACCTGCTGCACGAGCGAGAACAGTTCTTCAACGCGCGGTTCGACCACCGCCGCGAGCGCCTGCCGCGACAGCGTGCGCGGACCGCGCTCGCCCAGTCCCGGCACTTCGATCATTTCGTCCGGGTCCGCCAGCGCCTGCTTTGCGATTCCATAGCTCACCTTGATATCTTCGGCATCGGGCGTCGGCGTGCGCAGCGCCATGGCCACGTCGCTTGTGATCTGGTCACCGGCAATAGGAATCACCGCCGTATGGCGAATCGCGCCTTCGCTGAAGATGGCGATGTCCGTCGTGCCACCGCCGATATCGACGAGCACCACGCCCAGTTCCTTCTCGTCTTCCGTCAGCACCGCCAGCGACGAAGCCAGCGGCTGGAGAATCAGGTCGTTCACTTCGAGCCCGCAGCGGCGCACGCACTTCACGATGTTCTGCGCCGCGCTCACCGCACCCGTCACGATGTGCACCTTCACTTCCAGCCGGATACCGCTCATGCCGATCGGCTCGCGCACATCTTCCTGGCCGTCGATGATGAATTCCTGCGTCAGGATATGCAGCACCTGCTGATCGGTCGGGATGTTGATCGCCTTGGCCGTTTCGATCACGCGCGCCACATCGGCCTGCGTGACTTCCTTTTCCTTGATGGCGACCATGCCGCTCGAATTGAAGCTTCGAATGTGACTGCCGGCGATGCCGGTGAATACATTCGTGATCTTGCAATCGGCCATCAGTTCGGCCTCTTCGAGCGCGCGCTGGATCGACTGGACGGTTGCCTCGATGTTGACGACGACGCCCTTCTTCAATCCCTTCGAGTCGCTCTGGCCGAGCCCGATCACCTCGTAGTGGCCCTCGCCTTTCAACTCGGCGACGATAGCCACCACCTTCGACGTCCCGATGTCGAGGGCGACCAGCAAGTCTTTGTAGTCTTTGCTCATAGCGTGCTCATTGCCTGTGATGTCTGCTTACTTCTTCGCTTTGTCGGTGTCGCTGATGAAGCGCATGCCGGCGGCCTTGATCGCAAAGCCGTTCGGATAGCGCAAATCCGCGTACTCGATGTCATTTCCCCACCGCCCCGTCACCGCCGACCACGCCGCCACAAACCGTCGGCTGCGATCAAACAACGTGTCCTGATTGCGCTCGCGCCCCAATTCGATCTGCGTGCCGTTGGAAAGCTTCACTGTCCACGCATATCGCGGCGACAAGATGACTTCTTCCGGATGAGCGTCGAGCGGCGCAAACCACTTCGTGAAATCGTGATACCGGGCAACCACTTCTTTCGCCGATCCGTCCGGCCCTTCGAACGCGGGCAGGTCGTCGTCGAGTTCGCCCTGGTTCGCCGTGAACAGGTCGCCGTCCACGCTCACGAGCTGATCTGTCCCCCACGTGCCGAGCGGCTTGAATTCTTCCAGCGTCACCGCCAGCGCATTCGGCCACACGCGCCGCACGCTCGCGTGGCGCACCCACGGCATCTGTTCGAACGCGGTGCGTGCAGCGTCGAGATCGACGGTGAAATAATTGCCCTTCAAATGCCCCACCACGCTTGCGCGCACGGTCGGCGAATTGATGTGCAATGTGTCGCCATCAATCTGGATCTCGCGCAGGCGGAACTCCGGCCGCTGGATCGCCCAGTAACCGGCGGCCCCAAGCAGCACGAACACGAGCAATACGTGCAGTGCGTTGGCCGTGAGGTTCATCTGGCGAGCGTTATTCCACATGTTCGATATCGTCGGTTTCGTCTACGTCGGTTCAGTCTTGCAATGTCAACGACAACACCTTCACCACCAGATCCTTGTAGCTGATCCCGACCGCACGTGCCGCTTTCGGCGGCAGCGAGTGGTCCGTCATGCCCGGCGCGGTGTTCACTTCCAGGAAGTACGGATTGCCGTCACCGTCCATCATGAAATCCGCTCGGCCCCAATCAGTGCAGCCGAGCACGTCGAACGCGCGGCGTGAAAGCTGCTTCATGCGCGTTTCCTCGGCGGGCGTGAGGCCACAGGGAATCGGATACTGCGTGTCGTCGGCGATGTACTTCGCGTTGTAATCGTAGAACTCGCCCGCCGGCACGATCTTGATGATCGGCAAGTCCAGGTCGCCCGCGATACAGCACGTGTATTCACCGCCGCCTTCAATGCTTTTCTCGACCAGCACGATCTTGTCGAACTTCGCTGCTTCGATCAGCGCCGGCGCCAGCGTTTCCGCGCTCTTCACCTTGATCACCGCCACGCTCGACCCTTCGCTCGCCGGCTTCACGAACAGCGGCAAACCAAGCTTCGCAACAATCTTCTGCGCATGCGCTTCGTAGTCGTCACCACGCATCACGACTTCGAACGGCGGCGTTGGCACGCCGGTTTGCTGCCACACGAGCTTCGTGCGAAATTTATCGAGACCAAGTGCCGAACCGAGCACACCGCTGCCCGTGTATTTGATGCCGTAGAAATCGAGCGCCCCCTGCAACTGGCCGTTCTCGCCATACCCGCCATGCAACGCGATAAACACCCGCGCAAACCCTTCGGACTTCAATTCGGCCAGCGGCCGTTCCGCCGGATCGAACGGATGCGCGTCGATGCCGGCATCGCGTAATCCCTGCAGCACGAGACGTCCCGAATTGAGCGATACCTCACGCTCGGCGGTTTCCCCGCCAAGCAGCACGGCCACTTTGCCGAATACCTTGGGGTCGATTACATTGCTCGTCATTTCAAAGCCTTCGAATCCTGAACTTGCGCCGTCAACCGAGCGCATACGCCGCCGATAGAACCGGCGCCCATCGTGATCACTACGTCGCCGTTACGTGCCAATGTGGCAATCGCGTCCGGCATCTCATCCACCGTTTCGACAAACACCGGCTCCACTTTCCCCGCGACGCGAATCGCACGCGCCAAAGCGCGGCCATCGGCGGCGACGATCGGCGCTTCGCCTGCCGCATAGACATCGGTGAGCACGAGCGCATCGACCGTGGACAGCACCCGCACGAAGTCTTCGAAGCAATCGCGCGTGCGCGTGTATCGATGCGGCTGGAACGCGAGCACAAGACGCCGTCCAGGAAATGCCCCACGCGCAGCGGCAACCGTCGCCGCCATCTCGACCGGGTGATGACCGTAGTCGTCAATCAGCGTGTATGCGCCGCCTTCGGCGGTTTTCACGTTCACTTCGCCGTAGCGCTGAAAACGCCGGCCTACGCCGGTAAATTCTTGCAATGCCCTCTGGATATCGGCATCGGCGACTTCAAGTTCAGTCGCGATTGCAATCGCAGCGAGCGCGTTCTGCACGTTGTGCGTGCCCGGCAGGTTCAACACGATGTCCAAAGGCGTTGCGTCTTCACGCAGCGTCGTGAAATGCATCTTGCCGTCGCGTGCTTCCACGTTCACCGCGCGCACTTGCGCTTCGGCGCCAAGGCCGTAGCGGATGATCGGCTTCGACACGAACGGCAGGATTTCACGCACGTTCGGATCGTCCACGCACAGCACCGCGATGCCGTAGAACGGCAGCCGATGCGTGAATTCGATGAACGCCTGCTTCAGCCTCGCGAAGTCGTGGCCGTAGGTATCCATGTGATCGGCATCGATGTTCGTGATGACTTCGATCACCGGAAAGAGATTCAGGAACGACGCGTCGGATTCATCGGCTTCGGCCACGATGAAATCGCCCGTACCCAGCCGCGCATTCGCGCCCGCGCTGATCAAGCGGCCACCGATCACGAAGGTCGGATCAAGTCCGCCGGCGGCCAGCACGCTTGCCACCAGCGACGTGGTCGTGGTCTTGCCGTGCGTGCCGGCAATCGCGATGCCCTGCTTCAGGCGCATCAGCTCCGCGAGCATCACGGCACGCGGCACGATCGGAATCCGGCGATGGCGCGCGGCCAGCACCTCGGGGTTATCGGAGCGCACGGCGGTCGATACGACCACGGCATTCGCACCGTCGATATTCTCTTCACGATGCCCGATCGCCACGCGTGCACCCAGCGTAATGAGGCGATCGGTCACGCCGTTGCTCGTCAGGTCCGAGCCGCTGACCTGGTAGCCGAGGTTGAGCAACACCTCTGCAATGCCGCTCATCCCCGCGCCGCCAATGCCGACAAAGTGAATGTGTTTGACGATATGTTTCATGGCTGGATTTCCTTCGGCGCTTGTATCAGCGCGCTCAAGCCGGCTACGTCGGCGCAGACCCGGCCGACGCGTTCAGCCGCGTCGGGTTTCGCCAGGGCGCGAGCCTTCTCCGCCATGTGGCCAAGCGTCTCGCGAGTCTGTTCACGCAACCAGCCGGCGAGCTTTTCCGCCGATAGATCGCGCTGTTGTATCAAGTGGGCCGCGCCCGCATTAGCGAGGAACGCGGCGTTGGTGGTCTGGTGGTCATCGACAGCGAACGGGAACGGCACGAACAGCGCGGCCACGCCAACCGCCGCGATCTCGGACACGGTCATCGCACCCGAGCGGCAGATCACGAGATCCGCAGCGGCGTAAGCGCTTGCCATATCGTCGATAAACGGCACCAGTTGAACATCGTCATCCGCCGATAAACCCGCCGCCGCGTAGTTCGCTTTCAACGCATCGATATGCTTGGCGCCCGCCTGATGCACGACGCGCGGACGCAGCGCCGGGTCGAGCAACGCGAGCGCTTTCGGTACGGTTTCATTCAAAGCGGCTGCACCCAGACTGCCTCCGACGACCAGAACGTTGAGGCGCGCTTCATGATTCAGATTCCGCGCGGCGTAGCGTTCTTTGGGTGGCAGAGCCTCCGCAAGTTCCGCACGAATTGGATTTCCGGTCCATTCAGCATTCGGCAGTGCATTGGGGAACGCGACCAGCACGCGTTTGGCCACATGCGCGAGCACCTTGTTCGCTAGTCCAGCGATTGAATTCTGTTCGTGCAGCACGAGCGGCGTACCGCTCAGCTTCGACATCAAGCCCGCCGGAAACGTGATGTATCCGCCCATGCCGAGCACCACGTCGGGCTTCACCGAACGTAGCGCACGCAGGCTTTGCGAGCATGCGCGCAACAGGTTCACGGGCAGCATCAGCTTCGTCCTGATGCCCTTGCCGCGCACGCCGCCAAAGCGCACATATTCCATCGCAATACCGTGCTTCGGTACGAGCGTCGCTTCCATGCCCGACGCGTTGCCGAGCCACACCACACGCCAGCCGCGCGACTGCATCCAGTGAGCGACCGCGAGCCCCGGGAACACGTGTCCTCCGGTGCCGCCGGCCATCACCATCAGCGTGCCTGCGCGAGATGACGTCGAAACCGTCATACCTTTCCTCCGCGCATGAGCACCCGGTTTTCGTAGTCCACGCGCATCAGCACCGCGAGCGCGACGCAGTTCAGCAAGATGCCCGAACCGCCGTAGCTCACGAGCGGCAACGTCAGGCCTTTGGTCGGCAGGAGACCCAGGTTCACGCCCATGTTGATGAAGGTCTGCGCACCGAACCAGAGGCCAATACCCTTCGCCATCAAACCGGCAAACGTGCGGTCGAGCGCGAGCGCCTGGCGGCCGATTTCGAACGCGCGCCGCACGATCCAGTAGAAGAGCAGGATCACGATCAGCACGCCGACAAATCCGAGTTCCTCGCCGATCACCGCCAGGATGAAGTCGGTGTGCGCTTCCGGCAGGTAGTTGAGCTTTTCGACACTGCCGCCCAGTCCCACGCCGAACCATTCGCCGCGACCGAATGCAATCAGCGAGTGCGTCAACTGATACGCCTTGCCTTGTGCATAGCGGTCATCCCACGGATCGAGGTAAGCGAAGATCCGTTCGCGACGCCACGGCGATGCCCACACGAGCAACGCAAACGTGCCGACGGCCGTTGCGACCAGGCCACCGAACAGCTTGGCGTTCACGCCGCCGAGGAACAGCACGCCCATGGCGATAACCGCGATCACCATGAACGCGCCCATGTCCGGCTCGAGCAGCAGCAATGCGCCGACGAAGCCGACGGCAACAGCCATCGGCAAAAAGCCGCGGCCGATGCTATGCATGAACTCTTGCTTGCGCACCGTGTAGTTCGCCGCGTAGATGGTTACGGCGAGCTTCATGATTTCCGACGGCTGCATGTTCGTGATGCCAAGCGGAATCCAGCGGCGCGCGCCGTTCACGCCCTTGCCGATGTGCGGAATCAGCACGATCACCAGCAGGAACAGCGAGAACAGGAAGAATTTCGCCGCGTACTTGTCCCACGTGGACACCGGAATCTTGAACGCGATGATCGACGCCACGACGGCCGTGGCTATTGATACAAGATGGCGCACGAGGAAGAAGTAGTCGTGGTACTGCGCATATTTCGGCGAATCCGGCATGGCGATGGACGCGGAATACACCATCACGATACCGAGTCCGAGCAACGCGATTGTCACCCACAGCAGCGAGTAGTCGTAGTCGAGCATGCGCGAACGAATAGGCGTCACGCCGTTGACCGCGCTCGAGATGCCACTCGCGCGCTCGGCCACGCGCGCACCAAGACCACCAAGCCCGCCCGTGCGGTCCGTACGCGAGGTGCGGCCGCCGAGCGTGGCGCTGTCGTTGGCAACGGCGTTGCGTTGACCGGTCAGTTTCGAGCCAAAACGTTCGGACCAGCTCATAGCATCACTCCCCGTTCTGCCGCAATGTCAGCCACCGCTTGCCGGAACACGTCCGCGCGATGTGCGTAGTTCTTGAACATGTCGAAGCTGGCGCACGCCGGCGACAGCAATACCGCGTCACCCGGTTGAGCCAGAAGCGCTGCCGCTTGCGTCGCGGCTTCGAGCGTTGCGTGGTCGTGCAACGGAATGTCCGTGTCCGCCAGCGCCTCGCGAATGCGCGGTGCATCGCGGCCGATCAGCATCACCGCACGGCACCAGCGCGCGACCGGCGCGGCGAGCGGCGAAAAATCCTGGCCCTTGCCGTCGCCACCTGCAATCAGCAAAGTCTTTTGCGCCAGGCCATCGAGCGCCGCGACGGTCGCGCCAACATTCGTGCCTTTGCTGTCATCGACGAAATCAATGCCTTCTATTTGCGCGATCACTTCCACGCGATGCGGCTCGCCTTTGTATTCACGCAAGCCGTGCAGCAGCGAAGCGAGCGGCAGACCGACGGCCCGTGCCAGCGCCAAAGCAGCCAGCGCGTTCGCTGCGTTATGCAGACCGCGAACGCGCAGTGCATCGACAGGCATCAGGCGCTTCGAATACACGTTCGGCTCAGCGGCGACATCGCTTTTACGACGGCGCGTAGGCGCGGGTTCATCGCTGAGATCGCGGTCGTTGCCCTGCACCAGCCATGCGATACCGTTCTCACGCAACAGACCGTAATCGCCGAGACGAGCGGGTTCGTTCAGCCCGAATGTCACCACGGTCGCAGGATTCCCCGATCCCAGCGCCATGGTCCGCGCGTCGTCACGATTCAACACGCGTACGGTCTTTTCACCGAAGATGCGGCCCTTCGCTGCAACGTATGCGTCGAAGCCGCCATGCCAGTCGAGGTGATCTTGCGTAATGTTGAGCACAGCAGCAGCGTCCGGCTCGAACGAGTGTGCCGTCTCAAGCTGAAAACTCGACAACTCCAGCACCCAGACATCGGGCAGCTCGGTGCTGTCGATTGCTTCACTTAACTTGTCCAGCATCGCCGGGCTGATGTTTCCCGCCACCGCCACGGTCTTGCCGGCACGTTCGCACAACAACCCGGTCAGCGCGGTCGTCGTGGTCTTGCCGTTGGTGCCCGTAATGGCGATCACCTTCGGCGCATAGCCGTTCGCGCCAAGCGACTTCAACGCTTGCGCGAACCATTCCAGCTCGCCCCACACAGGGACGCCGCGTTCCCGCGCGGCGTCGAGGAGCGGCCTCACATCGTCAGCCAGAGGCGACAGTCCCGGGCTGATTGCAACAATCTCCACACCGCCATCGAGCAGCGCCGGCGTGAATTCACCGCCGACAAATTCCGCGTCGATGCCATGCGCTGCGAGTTCCGACAGGTTCGGCGGCGTGGCGCGGGTATCGGCCACGCGCAGACGGCACCCGTGACGCGCGCACCAGCGCGTCATCGCGAGGCCTGATTCACCCAGCCCCAGCACAAGCACCATCGGACTTTGCCGATCGAAGAACTTCTCGCCAAACATCGCTTTACCTTTTTCCCGACCAACTCAAAATCAACACACGAATTTGCGTAACTTATTAACGCAGCTTCAGCGTCGACAAACCGAACAGACACAACATCAGCGTGATGATCCAGAAGCGCACGACCACCTGCGTTTCCTTCCATCCCGACAACTCGAAATGGTGATGCAGCGGCGCCATCTTGAAGATGCGCCGCCCTTCGCCGAAGCGTTTTTTCGTGTACTTGAAATAGCTGACCTGCATCATCACGGACAGGGTTTCCGCGACGAACACGCCGCCCATGATGAACAGCACGACTTCCTGCCGCACGATCACGGCGATGGTCCCGAGCGCACCGCCGAGCGCGAGCGCGCCGACATCGCCCATGAAGACTTGCGCGGGGTGCGTGTTGTACCAGAGAAATGCGAGCCCCGCGCCTCCCATTGCAGAACAAAAAATCAATAGTTCGCCGGCCCCGGGAATGTGCGGGAACAGTAAGTACTTCGAGTAGACCGAGCTACCCATCACATAAGCGAACGCGCCCAGCGATGCGCCCACCAGCACCACCGGCATGATGACGAGACCGTCGAGGCCATCGGTGAGATTCACCGCATTGCTCGAACCGACGATCACCAGGTACGTCATCGCGATGAAACCCCAAGTGCCGAGCGGATAGCTGATCGACTTGAGGAACGGCAGCATCAGGTCGGCGCGCGCGGGCAAGCCCATCGACAAACCGCTGCGCACCCACGCCATGAACAGGTCGAACACGCGTGCGTTGTTCGCTTCGGACACGCTGAACGCGAGATACACCGCGGCGAACAAACCAATCACCGACTGCCAGAAATACTTTTCGCGCGACGACATTCCGCGCGGGTCTTTATGCACGACTTTGCGGTAGTCATCGACCCAGCCGATCACGCCGTAGCCGAACGTGACAAGCATCACGATCCACACGAAGCGATTGGTCAGGTCAGCCCAAAGCAGCGTGGAAAAGGCGATGCCCAACAGGATCAGGACGCCACCCATGGTCGGCGTGCCGGACTTCACCAAATGCGTTTGCGGGCCGTTCGTGCGCACGGCCTGACCGACTTTCAGCGAGGTCAATTTGCGAATCACCCACGGACCGCAGACGAGGCCGACAAACAACGCCGTGATCGTCGCGCCGACTGCGCGGAACGTGAGGTAGGTAAACACGCGCAGAAAACTGGCGTCATTCTGAAGCCATTGCGCGAGTGCGAGTAGCATGCTGGTCCTTCTTCTTCAGTGCGCAGCAGGCGTAGCGCCCGCTGCGGGTTGGTGTGGACTCGTCACGGCGTCCACCACGCGCTCCATCTGCATGAAACGCGAGCCTTTCACGAGAAACGTGGCGTCGGGTCCGAAACCGGCGTCGGTGAGTGCTGCAATGAGTGAGGCAATATCGGTGAAATGCTGTGCTGTTGCGCCGAAGGCTTTGGCCGAATCAACGCTCGCGTCGCCGAGTGCGTACAACGCATCGATGCCCCGTTGCGCCGCATACGCTCCCACTTCGCGATGAAACGCCGGGCCCTGGTCGCCGACTTCGCCCATGTCGCCCATGACCAGCACGCGTGGCGACGCTTGCGACGCAAGCACGTCGATAGCCGCACGCATGGAGTCGGGATTCGAGTTGTACGTATCGTCTATAACCGTCGCGCCTTCGAGCGGCGTAAGCACCGCGCGCTTCACTTGCAGGCGACCCTTTACGGGCTTGAATGCTTCGAGCCCGCGTTTGACGGCATCGAGTGAAACGTTCGCGGCAATAGCCGCGGCCGTAGCCGCCAACGCGTTGCGCGCGTTGTGTTCGCCCAGCACCTGCAACGCGACGTCGAGCGAGCCTTGCGGCGTGTTGATCTCAAGCGTCGCACCAACCAGCTTGCCGGTCACCGCTGCTTCCGTTTGCGACGCGTCCGTATGCAACGCGAAATCGAGAATCGGATTGCCCGTCGCGGCAACGCGCCAGATGCTCGCGTATTTGTCGTCGGCGGGGAAAACGGCCGTGCCGTTAGCGGCCAACGCGTGAATCACCGATGCGTGCTCGAGCGCGACCGCTTCCACCGTCGCCATGAATTCCTGATGCTCGCGCTGCGCGTTGTTAACGACAGCAACCGTCGGCGCGGCGATCTTGCCGAGCGTTTCCGTTTCGCCCGGATGATTCATGCCAAGTTCGATGACCGCCAGCTTGTGGGTTTCGTTCAGGCGGAACAAGGTCAGCGGCAAGCCGATGTCATTGTTGAAATTGCCTGCCGTCGCGAGCCGCGCGCTTTCGCCCACGGCCGCCGCGAGGATCGACGCGATCATTTCCTTGACCGTGGTCTTGCCATTGCTGCCGGTGACTGCAATCAGCGGAATCGTGAAGCGCTTGCGCCAGCCGTAGGCCAATGCGCCAAGCGCCGCGCGCGTGTCCTTGACCTTGATCTCAGGCACGGTGAAATCGTCCGGCGTGCGCGTGGCCAACACCGCTGCAACGCCGCGTTGCGCGACTTGCGGCAGGAAATTGTGGGCATCGAAACGATCGCCCTTGATCGCGATGAACAGATCGCCCGGACCCGCAGTGCGGCTATCCGTGGATACCCGGTCGAACGTGACGTTTTCATCGCCTATAACAATCGCGCCCGGAATCTGCAACGCGGCATCGCGCAGTGTGAACAGCGTCATTCTCCACCTCCGCGCGCTTGCGTGGCGCGAGCGGCAAGCGCCAGGCGTGCGTGATCCTGATCGGAGAAGGCGCGCTTTTTTCCCATGATTTCCTGCGTGGCTTCGTGGCCCTTGCCGGCCAGCACGACCACGTCCTCGCGCGCCGCAGTGCGGATCGCCTGGAGGATCGCGCTCGCGCGGTCTTCTATGCGGCGCGCTTTCGACGCGTCCTGAAAGCCCGCTGCAACCTGATCGATGATCGCAAGCGGATCTTCGCCGCGCGGGTTGTCGCTGGTGATCACCACGTGATCGGCGTTCTTCTCCGCGATAGCGCCCATCAGAGGACGCTTGGTCGCATCACGATCGCCACCGCAACCAAACATGCAGATCAACTGACCGCCACGCGCTTCGGCGATCGGCCGCAGCGCTGCCAGCGTTTTCTCGAGTGCATCCGGGGTATGCGCGTAATCGATCACAACCAGCGGCTCATCGTTCTGCAAGCGACCGCCAAGGCGTTGCATCCGCCCATTCACCGGTTCAAGCTTTGCAATCTGCGCAAGCGCAGCGTCAAGCGGAATCTGCGCCGCCAGCAACGCGCCCAGCACGCCGAGCAGGTTGCTCACGTTGAACTCGCCGAGCGTCGCGACTTCCACGTCGGCATCGCCCCAGTCGGAACTCAGGTGGAACGCGGTGCCCGTCGCCGTTGCGCGCACGCGGCTGGCAAGCAGCAACGCGTCGGCTTTCACTTCGGCGCCAGCGGCGTTTTCGATTCCATACGCAATCGTTCGCGTCCTGCCGTGACACGATGCAATCAACCGCCGGCCAGCCGGATCGTCGCGATTGATGACAGCGGCTTTCAAAGCCGGCCACGCGAACAGTTTCGCCTTCGCCGCTTCGTACGCGGCGAACGTGCCGTGGTAGTCCAGATGATCCTGCGTGAGATTCGTGAAGATGGCGACATCGAATTTCGTGCCATTCACGCGCCCCTGATGCAGCGCATGCGACGACACTTCCATGGCCACGGCCTTCGCGCCCTCGGTCTTGAATTGGGCAAACGTGCGTTGCAGCTGCGGCGCATCGGGCGTCGTAAAGCCTGAATGCACGAGCTTGCCCGGCATGCCGCTGCCGAGCGTACCGACAACTGCGCACGGCGTACCCAGCGCCGAGAGCGCCGTTGCCAGCCAATGGCTGCACGACGTCTTGCCGTTCGTTCCGGTCACGCCCACGACCAGCATGGATTCTGTGGGCTCGCCATACCACGCCGACGCAATCGGGCCGGCCAGTTCATTGAGCGCCTTGACCGCAAGCGTATGAGACGCGTCGGGCTTGCCCGCAAAGTTTTCCGGCTGATACAGCACGGCGGCAGCACCCTTTTCGAGCGCGGCATCGATAAAAGGGCGACTGTCGGCGCCATCCACGGCGTACGCAAAAAACACGTCACCCAATGTCAGCGAACGCGAATCGGCGTGCAATTGCGCGCTGGCGTCCGCGTGCGTACGCAGCCACGCGACCGCTTTCGCGATCTGCGCCTGCTGCTTGACCAAGTCCAGACCGCTCATCGAACGACTCCCGGGTGATTCTTCGGATTCGTCGATACCTTCAGCTTCTTCGGATTCGTGTTCGCGTTCGTATTCGTCGCGTTCGGCTTCTTGATGTCGGTGGCGGGCGTGCCGGAAGCGGGGTCGTCGGACACCACCATCTGCTTCACTGCCATGTCGGGCGGCACGTTCAACGAACGCAGCGTGTCACCGGCGATGGCCGAGAACACCGGACCTGACACCTGGCCGCCAAAGTGGCTGCCGGCCGTCGGTTCATCGACAGACACCGCCACAACGATGCGCGGATCCGGCATGGGCCCCATGCCGACAAACGATGCGCGATACCGCGATTTATCGTAGCCACGCCCTGCGTGCTTGTACGCCGTACCGGACTTTCCGCCCACGCGATACCCCGGCACCGCCGCATCGGGCGACGTGCCGCCCGGCGCCGTCACGGTCTCCAGCATGGCGCGCACTTCACGCGCGGTGGTCGGCGAAAACACTTGCGGGCCCGTCACGGGAGCATCGCCCGGCGTCCGGAAAATGGAGACCGGCAATACCTGCCCGTCATGCGCGATCGCCGTGTAGGCACGTGCCAACTGGAACAGCGACGCGGACAGGCCATAGCCATACGACATGGTCGCCTGTTCGATCCGGCGCCAGCTTTTCCACGGCCGCAAACGGCCCGACACTGCGCCCGGGAAACCCACCTTCGGCGCCTGGCCGAGCCCGATGCTCGTATACATGTTCCACATCTCTTCGGGCTTCAACTGCATCGCGATCTTGGTCGCGCCAATGTTGCTCGACTTCTGGATCACGCCACCCACGGTCAGCACGCCGAACGCCGAGTCGTCGGTGATGCGCGCGCCGTCGAGCACGAACGAACCGCCGCCCGTATCCACCAGCGTATTCGGCGTGACGCGATGCAGATCGAGCGCCAGCGAAATGGTGAACGGCTTCATGATCGAGCCCGGTTCGAACGTGTCCGTCATGATCCGGTTGCGCAGCTGCTCGCCGGTCATCAGCGAGCGGTCATTCGGGTTGTAGGTCGGATAGTTGACCAGCGCGAGCACTTCACCGGTCCTCACGTCGATCACGATCGCCGCGCCCGCCTTCGCCTTGAACTTCTCCACGGCAGCTTTCAGGTTCGTATACGCGATGTACTGGATCTTGCTGTCGATCGACAACTCCACATCCTCGCCGTTATGCGGCACGACTTGCTCGTCCACGTCTTCGACGATGTGTCCCATCCGGTCCTTGATCACGCGACGCATACCCGGCGTACCGGCAAGAATGCCCTGATCGCCGAGCTCAACGCCTTCCTGACCCTTGTCTTCAATATTAGTAAAGCCGATCAGATGCGCGGTGATCTCGCCTTCCGGATAAAAGCGCTTGTATTCACCCCGCGAATAAATGCCCGGGATGTCGAGGGCCGCGACTTTCTGCGCGACCTCGATCGGCACCTGGCGCTTCACGTAGACAAAGGTCTTGTCCATGGAAAGTTTCGCGCGCAATTCCTTCGGCGACATATCCAGCAGCGTAGCGAGCTGGCCGAGCTTGTCGGCGCCGAGATCGTCGGGAACTGCTTCGGGAATGGCCCAGATCGCCTTCACCGGCAGGCTGGTTGCGAGCACGAGGCCGTTGCGGTCCTTGATCTGGCCGCGTGTGGCGGGCATTTCGAGCGTGCGCTGATAGCGGCTTTCGCCCTGCTTCTTGAAGAACGCGTTACCCGGACCCTGGATCCAGAACGCGCGCCCCGCGAGCGCGACGAACGCCATGAACAGCATGAACACGACGAGCTTCGAGCGCCACATGGGGAGGCGCACCGAGAGAATGGGGTTGGGCGTGAAGGCGACGCCCTTGTTTTTCTTTGGCGACGGTTTCATCGTTTCACCCCGCGTGCGGGAGGAGCCGACGCCGGAACGGGCGCAGGCAACGGCGCGTCCGTGGCCTTCGACGTCGCCGGGTCATAGTTCAGGTATTGCGTGCGGCCCGTGGTGACGGGCTGCATCTTCAGGGACGTAGTGGCCAACTGCTCGATACGCGAAGTTTTCGACAACGCGCTCTGCTGATATTGAAGCTGCGAAAAATCCTGCTGCAACTGACGCTCTTCCGACTGCGCCCGCTGCACATCGATAAAAATCTGCCGTTGCTTGTTCGAGGCGCTCACCGCCGACAACGCGCAGCCGAGCACGACGATCAAGAGGAAGATGTTGAGACGGTTCATAGCGCCGTCTGCCCGGTGGTCTGCGCAGTAACCCGCTCGGCAATCCGCATTACGGCGGAACGCGCGCGAGGGTTCGCCGCGACTTCAGCGTCAGACGCAAACACACGGCCGATCAGCTTGAGTGGCGGACTGGGCAGGTCGACGGCACGAATCGGCAGGCGGCGGTCGATCGCAGGCCCGCTTGCGTGGGCCTGCATGAAACGTTTGACGATCCGGTCCTCGAGCGAATGAAAGCTGATCACGACCAGCCGCCCCCCTTGCTCCAACAACGCCAATGCTGCGTCCAGAACTACTTGCAACTCCGCAAGCTCTTGATTGATGTGAATCCGTATAGCCTGAAAGGTGCGAGTTGCCGGGTCCTTGCCCTTCTCACGGGTTTTGACGACGTGACCCACGATTTGGGCAAGCTCGCCCGTGCTGACGAGAGGCCCAAGACGGTCGGACTCTGCCCGGCGAGCAACAAGCGCCTTTGCAATCTGAAAAGCAAACCGTTCTTCCCCATAATCTTTGATCACCTCCGTCAGTTCCTGCACCGTTGCCCGCGCCAACCACTCCGCAGCAGATTCGCCACGGCTCGGGTCCATCCGCATGTCGAGCGGGCCGTCAGCCCTGAAGCTGAAGCCGCGATCCGGATCGTCCACTTGCGGCGACGACACCCCCAGATCCAGCAACACGCCCGACACCTTCCCTACTCCTCGCTCGGCAGCGGCATCAGCTAACGAGGCGAAACTCTCATGCACTATGGAAAATCTTGAATCCTGAATCTGTGCGGCCGTGGCAATGGCCAGCGGATCTTTGTCGAAGGCAATCAGGCGACCCGCTTCGCCCAGCTTCGTCAGGATCAGCCGGCTGTGACCGCCGCGCCCGAACGTCCCATCTATATAGGTACCGTCCACGCGCGTAACCAGCGCATCTACCGCCTCATCCAGCAGCACCGTGCGATGCTGCAATTCGTTTTTCATCGCAGGGGCCATGTTCTTTAGCGCCGCGTCAAAACGTAAAATTCTTCAGCGCGTCGGGCATACCTTGCGCCATTGCCGCTTTTTCCTTCTCGGTGTAAGTCACCGCATCCCACACTTCCAGGTAATTACCCATTCCGAGCAGCGTCACTTCTTTAGTCAGCGATGCCGCCGCGCGCAACTCCGGCGATACCAATACCCGTCCAGCGCTATCGAGCTCGACGTCCATGGCGTTGCCGAGATAGATCCGGCGAATCCAGATTGCGTCCATAGGGAGTGCAGCGATTTTCGAGCGGAAGATTTCCCACTCAGGGCGAGGAAAGAGCAACAGGCATCCATCCGGGCTCTTGGTGAGCGTAACCCGGCCTTCTGCCTGTCCTTGCAGCGCTTCCCGATAGCGAGACGGGACAGACATCCGTCCTTTCGCATCGAGCGATAGCGCCGAAGCCCCTTGGAACACTCGCCCTCTCCTCTTCACGCCACGGCGGCGCGTCACGACTTTGTTGGAATATGCCTGAAAGTGCTCGCTGAATCACACAAAAATACACTTTCTCACACCATTTCCCACTGTAGAGGAAGGCATTTCGCCGGTCAATACGATCTGGCATTTTTTGACTAAATTTGTTTGTTAGAACAATGACTTAGCGCTGACCGCTAAAGTAGGTCGAAATTTCGAAAAGCGTTATGAATGAATGACGTAGTGGCGAATGTGAAGGTAGTACGTGAAATGACGGACAAAGACTAGGGGATAGTTTCGTTCTGTGAAGGCCCACGGAGGAATTGCGGGTCAGATTGAACACAGCAAGCGGGCGAGGAGCGGCAGCGCATCCCGCCGGATTCGGCGAGATGCGTGATTGATTAAATATAGTACGCGGTGCGGGTCATGACCTTCGATGTCGCGCGCATCAGCGCCCGCACCGGAAACGGCAATTCGATGCCGCCCGCGTTGATGGCGGCAACGGCATGCGCGGCTTCATCGGCGCGCATTTGCTCGACGATCGCGCGCGATGCGTGGTCGTTCGCGGGCAGACTCGTCATGTGGCTGTTCAGGTGCTTCTCTACCTGACGTTCTGTTTCTGCCATGAACCCGAGACTGACGCGGTCGCCGAATCTTCCCGCAATAAACCCCAATGCCAGTGACCCGGTGTACCACAGCGGGTTGAGCAGACTGGGCCGCGAGTCGAGATCGCGCAATCGCTGCATGGTCCACGCCAGATGGTCTTCCTCCTCGCGCGCCGCATCTTCGAAGCCGCGCTTCAAGGTGGTCGACTTGGTCGCAAGTTTTTGCGCCTGATACAGCGCCTGCGCGCACACCTCGCCAACGTGATTCACACGCATCAACGCCGCCGAATGCGCCTTCTCTTCCGCGCTCAGCGTTGTATCCGTTGCAACGGCATCAGCGTCGGCGTGAGACTCGGCACTGTCCACATGAAGCGGAGGCGCCTCCGGTATGGGGCGTGACATCCGCGATACGCCGGTCATCGACCGCAGTCCACGATCGAACTCAGAGATCAGTTCATCGAGTGTCATTTCATAACTCCTGTTTCGATCTCCTGAGCGATATTGCACCGGACGGAAACCGATAGGCTAACCAACAAATTACGCACTCTTCAAAACGTGTAATTAGGGCAAATACGGGTCGCAAATATGCCGAAAACACCGATTTTACCGCATGTTGCGTAAACGTCACACGGGGCAAAGAGAGAGGCTGCTTTTCCTTTGTCGCCAAAAATCTCTTTGTTACATTACGTTCAACTTCAATTTTGGAGTACCGGCGGGGACGTCAACACACTGGCGCTAAGAACAGTGACCTTGCCAAACAGTTTCAACACTTTGGAGATCATCAATGAAAAAGTCGCTTCTCGCTCTCGCTGCGTTGGGTACATTCGCAGGTGCCGCGCATGCTCAGAGCAGTGTGACGCTGTACGGTATTGTCGATGCAGGTTTCGCTTACAACAATAACTCGGGCGGCCATAAGCTGTACGAAACGAGCGCCGGCAATCTGCAAGGCGATCGTTGGGGCCTGCGTGGCACGGAAGATCTGGGCGGCGGCCTGAAGGCGCTGTTCGTGTTGGAAAACGGCTTTAACGTGTATTCGGGCAAGCTGGGTCAAGGCGGTGACGAATTCGGCCGTCAAGCCTACGTTGGCCTGTCGAGCCAGTACGGTACGGTCACCCTCGGTCGTCAATACGACTCCGTGGTGGACTACACGGGCGCGTTCGAAGTCGGTAGCCAGTGGGCGTCGTTCTACGCTGCGCACCCGGGCGACCTGGACAACATGAACAACTCGAATCGAGTGAACAACTCGATCAAGTACGCAAGCAACAACTACAGCGGCTTTACGTTCGGTGGCTTGTACAGCCTGGGCGGCGTGGCAGGTCAATTCAACCGCAACCAGATTTTCTCGGCTGGTGTTGGCTATGCGCAAGGTCCGTTGCAGTTGGGCGCAGGCTACTTCAACGTCAAGAACCCGAACTTCTCGTTCTTCGGCAACACCTCGACCGCCTCGACGACGGGTTCGAACATGACCGGTTCGACGGTGTACTCGGGCTATGCATCGGCCAAGACGCAACAAGTGATCTCCGCTGCCGGTGCTTACACGTTCGGTGCGGCAACTGTCGGCGCAACGTACAGCAACACGCAGTTCAAGGATCTCGGACAAACCGGTCTTACTGGCGCAACGGGCCAGACCACAGCCGGCAGCGCCAAGTTCCACAACGCCGAACTGAACTTCAAGTATCAGCTGACGCCGGCTCTGTTGCTGGGCGCTGCATACGACTACACGAAGGGCTACGGCGTGAACGACGCGAAGTACCACCAAGGCGTACTTGGCGCGGACTACTTCCTGTCCAAGCGTACGGACTTCTACATCGATGCGATCTATCAACACGCATCGGGTACGGATTCGACCGGCCATACGGCTGTTGCAAACATCAACGGCCTGTCGGCGTCGTCGACGTCGAACCAGGTTGCGGCTGTTGTCGGCATCCGTCACAAGTTCTAATAAGTCGTAATAAAAACAGTTGTCTTGAAAGGCGCCTCCGGGCGCCTTTTTTTCGTGTCTATTCCGTGATTCCAGACTGAATCGAGCCGGTTTGGGTACATGCGACGAAAAAAAGCCCCCACATCTTGCGGTGCGGAGGCCTGCTTGCTATTTTTCCCTTTGGCAGTTGAGCCGCGCTCAGGTGTTGCCGTCGCGCAACTCTCTACGCAGTATCTTGCCGACATTACTCTTCGGCAGTTCCGTCCGGAACTCGATCACGCGTGGCCGTTTGTAGCCCGTCAAGCGCTCCTTACAGAAGGCCATTACATCGGCTTCCGTCAAATGCGGATCACGGCGCACGACGAACAGTTTGACGGCTTCGCCCGAGGTCGCGTCCTTCATACCGACGGCTGCCACTTCGAAGACACCAGGAAGCTTCGCCACCACGTCCTCGATCTCATTCGGGTACACGTTGAAGCCCGACACCAGGATCATGTCCTTCTTGCGGTCGACTATCTTCACGTAACCACGTTCGTCCATGATGCCGACGTCACCCGACTTGAAAAAGCCGTCCGTGGTCATCACTTTCGCCGTCTCGTCGGGGCGGTTCCAGTAACCTGCCATCACCTGCGGGCCGCGAATGCAGATCTCACCGGGCTGGCCAAGCGGCATGTCGTTGTTGTCGTCGTCGCGGATGGCGAGTTCGGTGGAGGGAAACGGCAAGCCAATCGTTCCGGTGTATTCGGTAGCAGTCACCGGATTGCAGGTCACGCACGGCGATGTTTCGGATAACCCATAACCTTCGATGATCGGTGAACCCGTGGTCTCGAACCACCGCTTCGCCACGGCTTCTTGCACAGCCATGCCACCGCCATTTGCCGCGATCAGCTTGGAGAAATCGAGCTTGGCGAATTCCGGATTGTTCAGCAGCGCGTTGTAGAGGGTGTTCACAGCCGGAAACGTGTTGATCTGGAAGCCTTTGAGCTCCTTGATCGTTCCCGGGATATCGCGTGGATTCGGAATCAGGATGCCCATGCCGCCCGTACGCAGGGTCAGGAAGCCGCAAACGGTCAGCGCAAAGATGTGATAAAGCGGCAGCGCCACGACGGTAACGAATTGATCGATGTCCGGCCGGTTCTTGCGTCCTGGATTGAGCCAGACTTCTGACTGCAGGACATTCGCGATCAGGTTTCGATGCAGCAGCATCGCGCCCTTCGCTACGCCTGTCGTACCGCCGGTGTACTGGAGAAAAGCGATGTCGTCGGGACCCTGCTTGACGGGTTTGAGCGTTTCGCGCGCACCTTGTCGCAACGCCGCGTTAAAACTCACGTGGTCAGGGAGATTCCACGCCGGCACCAGTTTCTTCACGTTCCGTACGACGAAGTTGACGATCAAGCCCTTCGCGCCCATCAGGTCGCCCATGGACGCAACCACCACGTGCTTGATCACGGTGTTTTTCACAACGGCTTGCACGGTGTGCGCGAAGTTCTCGAGCACCACGATTGCCTCGGCTCCGGAATCCCTTAACTGATGTTCGAGTTCACGCGGGGTGTAGAGCGGATTCACGTTCACGACGACATAACCTGCGCGCAGAATGGCAGCGATCGCGACCGGATACTGCAACACGTTCGGCATCATGATCGCGACGCGCGCACCGGTCTTCAGACCACGCGACTGGAACCACGCGGCTAGCCGGCTGGACAGCGTGTCGAGTTCCCCGTAGGTAATTCCCTTGCCCATGCAAACAAACGCACGTTTGCTGCGATGTTCGCGAAAACTCTCTGCCAGCAGGTCAGAAAGCGAATTGAACTGAGTCGCATCGATTTCGTGAGGCACGCCTGCCGGATAGGACGTCAGCCAGATTTTTTCCATACGGCGTCTCCTTTGTATGATTTTAGAATGATCGTGCGAAAATGCTTAGTAGCGCATCGTAGCCGCTCGATTGCATTCCCACAACCGGGTTAGACGCCAGCTTCCAATCCGAGCGGCCCGTGCTTCCCCTTACGCCTGCTGGCTTCCCGCTCAATTCAGTACGCTGCTTCGACCTCCACGAGACAGTCATAAAATGTCGCAGACCCGCCCAGATCGGTCAGCGCCTGACTCGTCACCTGGTTGGCGTTGCAACCATCCGGCGCGAGTTTCTTCCACCATACCGATAATCCCACCACCACGCCCTCACGCGCACGATCGGTGACGCGCACACGCGCCTGCATCGAACCGCGATCGTTGAATACGCGCACCAGCTCGCCTTCGGTGATCTGACGGGCATGGGCATCGGCGGGATGCATGTCGAGATGAGGCTCACCTTCCGTCGATCTCAGGCTTTCCACGTTGACGAAGCTGCTGTTAAGGAAGTTCCGCGCGGGCGGCGAGATCATTGCAAGCGGATAGCGTGCCGCGAGCGCCGGCGCATACTCGGCTGATTCGTACGGCGGCAGGTAATCCGGGACGGGCTCAAGGCCGGCACGTTGCAAACGCTCACTGAAAAATTCGCATTTCCCCGATGGCGTGCGGAAACCGCCCTCGGCGAACGGCGCTTCCGCCAGCTTGAGCTGCGCCCAGCCCTTTGTTTTCAGCGTGTCCCAGCTCACGCCGGCGAGCGCGGGATCGTCCCAGCGGAAAGCCTTCGACGCCAGCTCTTCATCACTTTCGAACAGGGCCGGATGCGTCAGCCCCATGGCCTTGGCCAGGCCGCGGAAAATTTCCGTGTTTGCCCGCGACTCACCCACCGGAGCGATCGCCGGCAAGTTCGCCATCACGTGCGTATGGCCGTACGACTTGTGAGCATCGAGATGCTCGAGTTGCGTAGTCGCCGGCAGGATGAGGTCAGCGTAATCGGCGGTATCGGTCTGAAAATGTTCGAGCACGATGGTGAACAGATCCTCACGCGCAAAGCCCGCCGCGACCTTCGCTGAATCCGGTGCGACCGCAACCGGGTTCGAGTTGTAGACGATCAGCGCTTCGACTTTCGGGCCAAAGCTGGCATCACCCGGATGCAGCAACGCGTCGCCAATAGCGTTCATGTTCACAATGCGCGGCAGCGTCGACGGCCATCCTGGCAACAGATCCGGCCGTTCGAGCGCGTTGACATCCACCGGTGCCCAATTCGACGACGACAGCAGCAAGCCCCCCGACCGCTTGCGCCATGCGCCTGTGAGCGAAGGCAGACAGGCGATCGCGCGAACCGCATTGCCGCCGCCGCGCACACGCTGCATGCCGTAGTTGAGGCGTATCGATGCTTTTTTTGTCGATCCGAACGCCCGCGCGAGATCGATCACGACCTGCGCTTCGATCCCGCAGATGTTCGCGACCCGTGCCGGCGGATAGGCTTCCGCGCGGGCCTTGAGTTGATCGAAGCCCAGCGTATAGGCTTCGATGTAATCCTGATCGATCAGCCCTTCGCCTATCAGGACGTTCATCATGCCGAGCGCCAGCGCGCCGTCCGTGCCCGGTTTCAAAGCGATGTGCTGGTGGCATTTTTCCGCTGTCAGCGAGCGGTACGGATCGATGGCGATCAGCTTCGCGCCCCTGCGCTTGGCTTCCTGCGCACGAGTCCAGAAGTGCAAGTTCGACGCAATCGAATTCGATCCCCAGATCAGGATCAGTTCGCTTTCCTCGAAATACTCCGTATGCATGCCAAGGCTTCCGCCATAGGTATAGCGCAGACCCGCGGCGCCGGCGGCCGCGCAGATGGTACGGTCCAGGCGCGACGCGCCGAGCACATTGAAGAAGCGCGCGGCAATACTTTCGCCCTGCACGAGGCCCATCGTGCCTGCGTAGCTGTAAGGCAAGATGGCTTCGGGCGCGCGAGCCGCGATTTCATTCAGCCGCTCTGCGGCGAATGTCAGCGCTTCGTCCCAGCTTATGGCCTCGAAACGGCCGTCCCCCTTCGCACCGACCCGACGCATCGGCGTGAGCAATCGATCCCGATGGTGAGTTCGCTCCGCATAACGAGACACCTTTGTGCAAAGGACCCCTTGCGTAGGCGGGTGGTCGGGGTCGCCGGTCACCTTGATCGCGCGGCCGTCCTTCACGGTGACGCGCATCGCACAGGTGTCGGGACAATCGTGCGGACAGACAGCGCGAGCGAATTCAGCGGGAGCGTTCATGCGGGTATCCGGTAGGAATGTGCAAAAAGCGGACAGATAAGACGATTTTATTACGGTTGGCCCGACCTCACCGTCTCACGCTTCGATAAATAATCGGGGGCGTAGAATGGTGCGATAGACGCGAACGAAGGCACGCGCAACGTTAATTTTTTCAGACAGGGGACAGTTTCATGAATCTGATTCCAGAAATCGAAGCGTCGCACGAGGAAATCAAAGCGCTACGACGAACGATCCACGCGCATCCCGAGTTGCGTTATGAAGAAGTCGGCACGGCAAAGCTGGTCGCCGAAAACCTCGAGCGATGGGGCCTGGAAGTACATCGCGGCATGGGAAAAACCGGCGTCGTCGGTGTGCTAAGACGCGGTTCCGGTAAGCGATGTATTGGTCTGCGCGCCGACATGGATGCATTGCCGATCGCCGAAATCAACACGTTCGAGCATCGGTCGCAACACGAAGGCCGCATGCATGCGTGCGGACATGATGGCCATACCGCCATGTTGCTGGGCGCTGCGAAACATCTGGCGGAGCACGGCAGGTTCGACGGCATCATTGTGTTTATCTTTCAGCCGGCCGAAGAGGGTGGAGCGGGCGCCAAGGCGATGATCGAGGACGGGCTGTTCGAACAATTTCCCGTCGATGCCGTATTCGGTATTCACAATTGGCCGGGAATGCCCGCAGGCCACTTCGGGGTCACGCCGGGCCCGATCATGGCATCGAGCAATGAATTTCGCATCAATATCAAAGGCGTTGGCTCGCACGCCGCGCTACCGCACAGCGGACACGATCCGGTTTTCACGGCAGTTCAGATTGCCAATGGACTGCAAGGGATCATCACGCGTAACAAGAAACCTATCGACACTGCCGTCCTGTCTATCACGCAGATTCATGCCGGGGATACGTCAAATGTTGTCCCCGATGAAGCCTGGCTCGGTGGCACGGTGCGAACGTTTACCGTCGAGACGCTCGACTTGATTGAGCACCGGATGCGGGAGATTGCGAAGGCGACCGCGGCGGCGTACGAGTGCGAAGTTTCCATCGACTTTCATCGTAACTATCCTCCCACGGTCAACGATGCTGAGCAGACGCGGTTCGCGGCTTCTGTGATGGCTAAAGTCGTTGGAGAGGAGAACGTCAATGCTTCCGTCGAACCGACGATGGGCGCCGAGGATTTCGCCTTCATGCTGCTTGCGAAGCCGGGTTGCTATGCGTTTTTGGGGAATGGAGAAGGGTCGCATCGAGACACTGGGCACGGCTTGGGGCCATGCACGCTGCACAACGCAAGCTACGATTTCAACGACGCATTGTTATCCGTTGGATCAACATATTGGGTGCAACTCGCGGAGACGTTTTTGGCTGCTGGAGAGAATCAAGCGATGCGCTGAATGAGTTCATCGCGTTTAACGTCCATGCGCCCACTTTGCTGAAGTGGGCGCATTTTTTTGCGCTGGCGGGTTTTGCTTTAGGCGTTGAATCGCCAGTTTCGAGCAAGCGATTAGAGCGAGAAGAACTTCACGGAAGGTGGATCCTGAAACGCGGACCCTGAAACGCAAAAACCCCACCTTTATGGGGTGGGGTTTTTGTCTAGCTGCGCAGTCGCTGCAGCGAATGGGGAGCCTGACGATTACCTACTTTCACACGGGTATCCGCACTATCATTGGCGTGGAGTCGTTTCACGGTCCTGTTCGGGATGGGAAGGGGTGGTACCAACTCGCTATGGTCATCAGGCATAAGGGGGTGTTGTGGTGGGGTTTGAGGCCATCACAACCAATCTGGGGAAGAAGTAGTCGAGCTCACTCGTGTTGGACTTTCATCCTGAGCGCCTCGGTGTTACTGGTGTTGCTTTGGGTTGTGTTTGTTGGCACAACACTGATCTCAACCTTGGCGTGTATGAGCATGTCGCTCGCCCCCTTCGGGGGTGGTGTCCAAGTAAAGCGCTCAAGCGCAAACTTTGACCGACATAAAACACACTGGTTATAGGATCAAGCCTTACGGGCAATTAGTATCAGTTAGCTTAA
>NZ_JBIYEB010000017.1:0-200003 GCF_044909315.1 Caballeronia udeis | reverse complement strand
TTTCTTTGCTTCGTTTCTTTGTCGCTTTGGACAAAGAAATGACGCGCCGCCACGCGCAGTGGCTAATAGTGATAAAGAGAAAATCCGACTCAGGCAAACCACTAACACCGAAAGCACCAACCGGGCACTCCCCCAAACCCGCTAACGCAAGAACCCTGGCACCCAACATCACCCCCGACCACTCCCCGCCCGAGTGCGCACGATAAACCTAGGATTTGGCCCCATTGCGCCGGTAATTTCCGCTTGTTAGCTTGCTAGTCCGATTGCAAATCGCCCCCACCGTGCAATGCCCGCCACCGAAGACTTCCACTTCCTGCTGCTGCCCGAGTTCTCGTCCATCGGCTTCATGTCGGCCATCGAGCCGCTACGCGTCGCCAACCGCTTCCGGGGTGCACTCTACCGCTGGCACATCCTGAGCCTCGACGGCGGTCCGGTCTGCGCCAGCAACGGCATCTCGCTCAACGCAGAAAGCGCCCCGACCGACGTCCACTCGGCCACCAACGTCATTGTCGTCGCCGGCTTCAACCCGCTAAGCCGCTATACACGCGAATTGGGCGACTGGCTTCGGCGGATGGATCGCCAAGGCGCAACGCTAGGCGGTATTGATACCGGAAGTTTCGTCCTGGCCGAAGCCGGCCTGCTCCAGCACGAGCGCGTGACACTGCACTGGGAAGCAGCATCGGCGTTCCAGGAGCGCTATCCGTCACTCGCGGTGAGCCAGGAGCTATTCGAAATCGATGCGCGACGGATCACGTGCGCCGGCGGCACGGCCTCCATCGACCTCATGCTCGACCTGATCGGACGCCGCCACGGCGCCGAACTCGCCGCCCAGGTCTCGGAGCAGTTCGTGCTCGGACGCATCCGGCAGCGTTCGGACCACCAGCGCATGCAGATCGCAGCGCGCTACGGCATCCACAATCGCAAGCTGATCCAGGTGATCGGCGTGATGGAACAACACATGGAGGAACCTCTGTCGCCAGATGCACTGGCAGAGGAAATCGGCGTGACGCGGCGTCAGCTGGAACGCCTGTTCTGCTCGGCGATGAAGGACACACCCACCCACTTCTATCTCGGACTGCGCCTTGCACGCGCCCGCGAATTACTACAACAAACCGACATGTCCATTACCACGGTCTGCGTGGCATGCGGCTTCGAATCACCCTCGCACTTTTCACGCACCTACCGCACGCGCTTCGGCTCAAGCCCGCGCCAGGACCGCAGTTCGCCACGCGCGACGGCATCCGTCGAAGATACCGTCGCGACCAGCTGAAATACACTGATAACGCTTAGAACGAGTGCCGGATACCAATGCGAACATCGCTTTGCGTGCTCGACGTCGACGGCGTAAAGCTATAGCCAATCACCGCGTTCACACCACTCGATGCCTTAAGGTAGTCGCCCGACACATAGATATCGGTACGCTTGGACAACAGGTAATGCAGCCCGAGCGAACCCATGTTCCACTTGTGGCCTTCGAACGCCGTGAACTGGTAACCGCCGTACAGGATCAACGCAGGCGTGAAGTTATATTCCGCACCACCTTCACCCACGTGCATGTGCGACGACTGTCCGTAACCCTTGATCGTGGTATAGGTGTAGTTGCCCAACAACGTCAGGTTGCCAAGCGCGTACGACGATCCAATGCCGTAAGTCATCTGGCTGTCGACGTTGAACGCGGTGCTGCTGAACAGGTCGGTCACGGCGCCCGTGGTCGCGTTCACGGTTGCGACGGTCTGGCCCAGGAAGGTCTTCGTACCGATCATCGCGTACGGGTCGAATGCGTAGATGCCATTCGGATTGTTCAGGCGCGTGACCGCCGTGCCGATCGTGAAGTCGCCGTGCGCATAGTGCGCGCCCAAACTGTATGCACTCTTCTCGTGGAAGTCACCCGCAACGTTGCCGAACGAATAGAGGCCACCGAAAGTCAGGCCGCTGATGTCGGGTGACATGTACTTGATCGAGTTCGGCAAGCGGTCGCCGTTCATGCGGTCAAAGTCGCCCTGGTGGATCGCGTAGCCACTGCCAAACGAGGAGATGTTGTAACCCTCCATAAACTCGTTCGTCAGGTCGAGCTGGTTACCCGCCGAGATCGTGCCCCACTGGTTCTGCAAGCCCACATATGCCTGACGGCCGAACTCCGCGCCGCCCTGGGCAAAGGTGCCGTTGCCCAGATGGAAGCCATTCTCGAGCACGAAGATCGCCTTCAATCCACCGCCCAGGTCCTCCGTGCCCTTGAGGCCGAACCGGTTCCCGTAAGAGATGCCGTCGTCGAATTTGACGACGTGCGACCCGCCCGTGTTGTTGACGTAGGTAATACCGGCGTCGAGGATACCGTACAGCGTCACGCTGCTTTGCGCGTGAACCAAAGCAGGTGCGGAGACGGCTCCTGCGCTGAACGCCAGGGCCGCCAGCTTTACGGCATTTACCTTCTTCATCGTTGATTCTCCCTGATACCCGTTTGCACGTTTCGTTGGACGAAGCGAGGTCCGCGCTGCTCCGGCGATGGTTTGACATCGCGCAACGCTGCTCGCTCGAGTTTTTATTGCAGAGACCGGCGTACTACAGTGATCTGTCACATTGAATGCGGATGCATGCACCGAGCTTCAGGCGCGTGCACCAGCCTTGCAAAAGTAAAAGGCCATATTTAGTGGGGCTCGACCTTTTGCGACGCAAATCTGTCCAGTTGCGACTCACTGTTGTTATTTGGAACCAAGCGCTGTTTGCACCGCCTGCCACCCATTTGCGCCCGTAGCTGTGGTAACGCCGTCAAGCCAGCCCTTCACCAGGTCCGGGTTGCGCTTGAGCGCTGCTGCAGCAGCGGTATCCACGTTGGTCTTGTTTTGAAGGACGTCGGTGATGATGCCGTTCTCCAGGTCGACGTTAAATGTCATCTGCTTGAGAAGACGCCCCACGTTCGGGCATTCATTCGCGTAACCCGCTCGCGAGACCGTATTGACCGTCGCGCCGCCGAAGTTCGGGCCAAAGTATTTATCGCCGCCATCGAGGTAGGTGAGATGGAACTTCGTGTTCATCAGATGCGGTTCCCAGGCAAGGAACACGATCCATTTCTTGTCTCGCACCGAGCGCTCGACCTGCGTCAGCATGCCGGTCTCGCTCGACTCCACCAGCTTCCAGCCATTCAGTCCGAAAGCCTTTTCATCGAGCATCTTCTTGATGTTCTGATTCGCCGGCGCGCCCGGTTCAATGCCGTAGATCTTGTCGTCGAACTTGTCCGCGTTCTTTTGCAGGTCGGCGAACGAGTGCACGCCGGCAGCCGCCACATAGTCCGGCACGGCCAGCGTGAACTTCGCGTTGGTCAGGTTCGGGTGCACCACGTCGATCGACTTCTCATCCACGAACTGCTTGACCAGCGGTCCTTGCGCGGGCATCCAGTTACCCAGGAACGCGTCGACCTGGCCTTTCTTCAATCCCTGGTACGTAATCGGCACTGAAAGGTTCGAGACGCTCTGCTTATAACCAAGCGCCTTCAGCACGACACCGGCCATGGCGTTGGTGGCGTCGATATCGGTCCAGCCCGGGTCCGCCATCTTGACCTGCAGGCAGCTTTCGGGCTCGGCGGCGACTACCGTACCGATGGATGCGCAGAGTGCCGCAACGCAGAATAACGCATGCTTGAAGGGCTTTTTCATGTTGGCTTCCTGTGAGTAGTGTGTGGTTTCGGTTCTGCGATTTCAGTTGTAGTTCAGCCGCTTGAGCTTTAGCGCGTGACAGCGGGAAAACGCGCCATGGCTTCGAGCGTGTCGAGGTCTATGTGATTGCGCATATAGCGTTGGCTGGCATCTACCGACGGTTGCCAGTCCCATGATTCGATCACCCCTTGCGTGGTCGCCTCGAAGTGAAATTGCCGGCGCCGCTGGCTTTGCACGACCTCTTCGCGCAGCGCGTCGAGATCCCAGCGCGCGGCGATTTCCTCGCGGAATGCAGCGACTCTCGCCGCATGTTCCGGCAGCGCCGCAAGGTTGGTGCGCTCCAGCGGATCAGCGGTGACGTTGAAGAGCTGGTCGGGGTCCGAGGGCGTATGGATGAACTTGAAGTCCCCGCGGCGCAGCATCACGACCGGCGCAATCGCACCTTCGGCAAGGTACTCGCCGATAGCTTCATCGTGTGCCTGCGGCTCGCCGCGCAGATGCGGCACGAGACTCCAGCCATCCAGCGTATCGGGCCATGCGGGTCGCGGCTGGCCACAGCCCAGTTCCACAAGTGTTGGCAGCAAGTCGAGATGCGAGACGGAAGCGCTCACATGCGCCGCCTCGAATTGCCCCGGCGCGTGCACGATCAGCGGCACGCGGCAGCCGCCTTCGAAGAACGTCATCTTGTACCAGAGGCCGCGTTCGCCCAGCATCTCGCCGTGATCGGACGTCACGATCACAATGGTGTCGCCGGCCAGTCCCGCCTGATCCAGCGCTTCGAGGATTGCGCCGAATTGCGCATCGACGTAGGAAATCGCCCCGTAATACGCATGGCGGGCGTTGCGGATCTGCTGGTCGGTCGGCGGCGTCTTGTCCGTCTCGCACACGTAACGCAGGCGCTTCGAATGCGGGTCGGCAGCTTCCAGCGTGTCACGGTACGCGGGCATTTGAATGTCTTCGTCCCGGTACATGTCCCAGTATTTCTGCGGAATCGCGTAAGGATCGTGCGGGTGCGTGAGCGACGCCACCACGCAAAACGGCCGCTCGTCCTTCCCGGCTTGCCGCTCACGCGCTATGTCGAATAACTTCTGACGCGTGGTGTAGGTCACTTCATCGTCGAAATCGAGTTGGTTCGTGCGCACGCACGGCCCCGCGTCGATCACGGAACTCATGTTGTGATACCAGCTCGGACGCGTCTCGAAGTCGTCCCAGTTCGGCGTCCAGCCGAAATCCGCCGGATAGATGTCGGTGGTCAGGCGCTCCTCGAAACCGTGCAATTGGTCCGGACCGCAAAAGTGCATCTTCCCCGAGAGAATCGTCCGATACCCCTCCGCGCGCAGGTAATGCGCGAACGTTAATGTTTGCGAGGGAAATTCGGCGGCGTTATCGTAGGCGCCTATTGCCGAAGGCAGCTTGCCCGACAAGAATGAAAAGCGCGACGGTGCGCACAGCGGACTCGCGCAATACGCCGAATCGAACACCACGCCACGGGCCGCGAGCGCGTCCATGTTCGGCGTCTTCGTTACGTGATGGCCGTACGCGGACAACGCGAACGGCGTCATTTGATCGGCCATCAGGATCAGGATATTTTGTTTGTGTTTAAGCATCGGAGCGAGGCTCGAATAGAATCAGGAAAGTGGCGCATCATGGCCGTTGCACACGGCGAACGGCTTGTGTCGCGCACCACTATTGCCGTTCAATTCGCGGCTGTGAAGAGAGCAAAACGTTATGAGCTCATAAGGGGCCCTTATGCCGAGACAGGATCGTTTGCCGCCCATGCAGGCGCTCTCGATGTTCGAGTCCGCCGCGCGTCTTGCCAGCTTCACCGCCGCCGCCCGCGAACTGGGCTCCACGCAGCCGGCAGTCAGCCAGCGCGTGGTGCAGCTCGAGGAGAACCTCGGTGCGGCGCTGTTCGAGCGCGGACACCGCGGCGTGACGCTCACGGAGGACGGCGTGCGCCTGTTCGAAGCGGTGCGTCAGAGCCTCGACACCATCCGCATTGCCACCAACGACATTCGCGCGCGCCACGCGGCGCCCGCGCAGCGCTCGCTCAATCTCCTGACTGACTTCGGCTTCGCGACTTATTGGCTGATGCCGCGCCTGTCGCAATTCAAGGCGCTGATGCCCGACGTCGATGTCAGGATCACCACCGCACAAGACGTGCTCGCGGCCGATCACGATCACGCGGATATCGTGATCGGTTTCGGTCATGCGGCATCGGACTGGGCGGGACGCGGGACGGTCAAGTTGTTTCCCGAGCAGGTCACACCGGTGTGCAGCCCCGCGTTTCTCGCGCGGCACGGCAAACCCGCCCATCCGTCGGACCTCGTCAGCTTGCCGCTGCTTCATCTGGAGCCGACCAACCCGGAGCGCTGGCTGTCGTGGCACGGCTGGTTCGCGGCGCACGGACTCGCGGCGCCCCCCGCGCATCGCGGCATTACGTTCAACAGCTATGGCTTCGTCGCGCATGCGGCCATCATGGGCCAGGGCGTGGCACTGGGCTGGGCGCCGCTGGTGGACGAACTCGTCGCGAGCGGTCAACTGATCCAGTTGTTCGACACACCGGTCACGACGGACGGCGGATACCTTTTGAATGCGCCGCGCGCTCAAACCACGGCCGTCTGTGCGTTTCGCGACTGGTTGCTGGCTGAGTGCGGCGTGGCGGCCTGACCCCGCCTGACGCTCCGATACCAGCGTCACGGCGTTTAGCTTCTAGCCGCCGCCCTGTGCAATTTGTTCTACTGCAACGCATGCGCGCCGCGTTCGCGGCGCCGCCATTTGCATAGTGGAGAACCGCATGGCCGGCAATAACGTCATTGACACCCTCTCTCATCAGCTCGTACTGACGGTCGCTTGCCCCAGCGCCGCGGGACAAGTTGCCGCCGTGGTCGGCTTCCTCGACCGGCACCAGTGTTATGTCGATGAACTCACCGTCTTCGACGACGACCTCAGCCAGCGCTTCTTCGTACGCTGCGTCTTCCACGGCGTGGATCACGATGAAACGCTGCAGATCGCCGCACTGCAGCAGGAATTCACGCCTATCGCCGAGCGTTTCTCCATGACGTGGGCCATCCACAACGTGGCTGCGCGGCCGAAGGTGCTGATCATGGTGTCGAAGCTCGAGCACTGCCTCGCGGACCTGTTGTTCCGCTGGCGCATGGGCGAACTGAAGATGGATATTGTCGGAATCGGGTCGAATCATCGCGATTTCGAACCGCTTGCCGTTCAGCATGGCCTGCCGTTCCACCATCTCCCGATCACGGCGGACACCAAGCCGCAACAGGAAGCGCAACTGCTCGATTTATTCGAGTCGTCGGGCGCGGAGTTGATGATTCTCGCGCGCTACATGCAGATATTGTCGGGCGAGACGAGCCGGAAACTGGCCGCACGCGCGATTAATATCCACCATTCCTTCCTGCCCGGTTTCAAGGGTGCGAAGCCCTATCACCAGGCGCATACGCGTGGCGTGAAGCTGATCGGTGCAACAGCCCACTTCGTGACCGACGACCTGGATGAAGGTCCGATCATCGAACAAGTGGTCGAGCGCGTCGATCATTCCTACAAGCCAGAGCGTCTGCTCGCAACAGGACGCGACGTGGAATGCATCACGCTCGCGCGCGCGGTGAAGGCATTCATTGAGCGGCGCGTATTTATCAACGGCGACCGGACCGTGGTGCTGTAACTAGTCCTTTGAAAGATGCTCCGAAAACGACAAAACGCCGCTAAGCGGCGTTTTGTCGTTTCGTTAAAGCTGAAGCGCGGGACGTTTAATTAGTCCAGCTCGCCACGCGGTCGCTGTGAGCGTTGATCCATGCATCGGCAGCAGCGGCCGGCTTGGCGCCGTTCGTGGTTGCCAGCATCACGCTGTCGATTTCACCCGGTTTCCATTGGAACTTCTTCAGGAAAGCGACCACGGTAGGCGCCTTCTTTTCAAGTTGCGGATTGACGATGTTGTCGACGTGTTCCGCTTCACCGAACACCTTCTTCGGATCTTCCAGGAATTTCAGCTTGTACTTCGCGAACATCCAGTGCGGTTTCCAGCCGGTCACAATGATGGGCTTCTTCGCGTTTTCCGCACGCGCCAGTTCTGCCGTCATGGCGCTGCCTGAACTCGGCATCAACGTGTAGTCGAGGTTGTAGGCCTTGATCGCGTCGCCCGCTTTCTGCATCACGCCCGCACCTGCGTCAATGCCAACGATCCGGCCGCCAAACTCGTCCTTCTTTGCTTCAAGATCTGCCAGGCTCGTGACGTCCACATCTTCCGGCACGATCAGGCCGATCTTCGCGTCCTGAAAGTTGGTGCCAAGATCGACGACCTTCGACTTGAAGGTCTCCCAGTAGGCGCCGTGCGTGACCGGCAACCAGGCGCACAGCGTCATATCGAGGTCGCCGCGCGCCACGCCCTGCCACATCACGCCGGCCGCGACCGGTACGAGCTGCACCGGATAACCCAGCTTCTTCTCGATGATCTGCGCCGCCACGTTCGTCGTCGCCACGCTGTCGTCCCAGCCTTCCACGTAACCGATCTTGATGGTCGGTTTCGCATCGGCGGCGATAACACCCGCGCTGGTTGCAGCCAGCGCAGCACTTAAGGTGCTCAAAACAAGCAGTTTTTTGATCAGTCTCATTGTCGTACTCCCCTTTGCGGTCCACACCATTGAGGCTTTAGAATCACCGGCCAGAAAAACGCCGACTGGTTATTTTTCGACGCCCAGTTGTCCGGATGCGACCTCGTCTTATCCCGCTGCGTCGCCGACCCTGATGAATACCCTACTTATCGACAACAAGGTCGGTCAGCGGCTTGCTGCAACACAAGAGAACCATGCCCTGGTCAATCTCGCGCTGACGGATGCCGCCGTTGTGTTTCATCTCGACTTCGCCGGACAGCAGCTTGACCTTGCAGGTGCCGCACATGCCTTGCGTACACGACGCCGGCAAACGCACGCCCGATTTCCTCGCTGCGTCCAGCACATGCTGCGCACTGCCGCATTCGATCTCGCGATTGCTCTTGGCAAAACTGACCTTGAACGTGGTCTCTGCAGGCACGGGGACGAGTTCGGGCGACAGGTCGAAGCCAACCGCGCTTTCCCGCATCTCGGCGAATGTTTCGGTGGACTGCAATGCATCGGCGACATGAGCGGTCGTCAGTTGCGCCGCGACCTCCGCGATTGTCTCGAAGGAAAAACTTTCCTCGTGATAATGGGTGGTGTCGAAACCGCCTTCGGCGAGCAGATCACGAACTGCCTTCATGTAGGGCGCCGGACCGCAGGTAAAGATTTCCCGTTCCAGAAAATCCGGTGCGATCAGCTTGAGCAAGGGCAGCGTGAGGAACCCTGTTACGCCCGGCCAGTTCGTGCGCGCGCCGACTCGTTCGCATACGAACGCCGTGCGGAAGTTCGCCTGGTTCGAAGCAATCAGGTCCAGTTCGCGCGCAAAGATGATGTCGTCGGGCGTGCGCGCACTGTGCACGAACACGATGTCGCGATCCTCGCCGAGCTCGTGATGTGCACGGCTCATGGACATCAATGGCGTGACACCCGATCCCGCCGATAAAAACAGGAACTTGCGCGCCGGATGCCGCGCGCACGTGAACTCGCCGGCGGGCCCCAACACCCTTACCTTGCCGCCTGTCTGAAGATTGTCGTGCAGCCAGTTCGACACCTTGCCGCCCGGCACGCGCTTCACCGTGATGGAGATGGTGTGCGGACGCGTAGGCGGCGAGGAGATCGTATAACAGCGATTGATCGATTCGCCGTCTATCTCCAGCTCCAGCGTGATGAACTGGCCGGGCTCGAAAGCAAAGGTCCGTTCCACCGGCGCACGAAAGAAAAAGCTCTTTACGTCGTGCGTTTCCTGACGAACGTGACAGCAGACGAGCGTGTCGTCCGTGTCGCTGTCCCAACGAGCGGGAAGCGTGCCCCAGAACTCGGGCTGGGTCACTCGGTTCGGGGCAGGCTCGAACGTCGCCTGATCGCGCATCATCTGTTTCTCCGCTATAGCTTCGAGTGCGACGTTTTTCTTCGCCTGAATATTCGCTTAGGTATTCGCTGAATCAGCGCCAGGTCAGCGCTTGAACGACACGACTTTCTCGCCGTGTGCGGTCACGCTGGCTTCTTCCGGCGTGTTCGCGTAATCGTCCAGCCGGCCGATATACCACTCGCAGAACTTCTCGACGAGTCCTTCCGTGAACGGCGAATACGGACCCGGTTCATATGCGCTGCTCGTCGCGCCGAGTTGCGAGAATTCCACCAGCGCGCGGTCCTGGTCGTTGGTCGCGCGCCAGACGGCGGTCAGGTTGTCGACGTCGTAGTCAACACCTTCCACTGCGTCCTTGTGCACGAGCCATTTGGTGCGCACGAGCGTCTCGCCTGCCGACAGCGGAATCACCGAGAAGCTCACAATGTGATCGCTCATGAAGTGATGCCACGAATTTGGCTGCGTCCAGAACGAGAGCCCTCCCAGATCGGCTTGCTGGAAACCGCCCAACAATTTCTTCGACGCCACCTTGGCGTCCATCGTCTGCGACTCCCCGCTGCGGTCGAGCGGCAAGCGTTGCGTGCGAAAACCGCTGACAAGGTCAGCCAGCCGGTCGATTTCCTTCGACGGCAGGTTCATCGCTTCCCATTGCTTCGTGCGTTCTTCGACGGTCTTGTCGAAGGCCGCCATGGCTTCTTCGTTGTCGGCGGAACGCTGGTACCCGAAGCCATATTCGTAGAGCGAGATGGTCAGCTCCGGATGGTTCGCGACGCAGTGATAGCACTCGCGATTGTTCTCCATCGTGAGCTTCCAGTTGCCCTTTTCGATGATGTCGATCGCGGCGGCCACCTTGCAGTCGGCCAGTCCGTGCGGCAGCAAATATGGTTCCATTGAAGCGCGCAATACGGCGAAATCGGCCGGTGGCGTTTCAGCGAGACAGACAAAAATCAGGCCCGCGAGATTTTCCAGGTGGACCTTCTTGAGGCTGTGCTTGCACTTGTCGAACTGCTCGCCCATGTGCTCGGCGAACATCAGGTCGCCGTTCAGGTTGTAGGTCCAGCTGTGATACGGGCACACGATATTGCCGAGCGAGCCCTTCTCCGAGCTGCACAGGCGCGCACCGCGATGCCGGCAGACGTTATGGAACGCGCGGATCTGCATGTCGTCGTCGCGCACGATCAGGATGGAATCGTTGCCGAGTTCCACCGTCATGTAGTCGCCCGCTTCCGGGACGTCCGGCTCGACCGCGACCTGGATCCAGTGCCGCCGGAAGATCACGTCCATGTCGAGCGCGTGGATTTCCTCGCTCGCGTAGAACGGCGCTTCCAGCGTGTGACCCTTCTTGCGGCGTTCGATCATTGCGCGAACGTCTGCGGAAACTTTCATCGTGTACTCCGTGTTTTGGTGCCCCGCCCGACCTTGAACGTGCGGGAATTTTCGTGTCGGAAATCAGTAGTCGACGAGTTGATGCTCGCGCAAATACGCCAGGATCACTTGTGCTTTTTCGACGGAAGTCCCTTCAATTACGACGCTGCCACCCCGGCTTTCCGTGGTCGTGGCCGAGAGCATGCGCGCGTGGCCCGAACGCTTTTCGGCCGCCGCCAGCCGCACGGGTTTCGCCGTCGCGGGCTTGATCGACCAGTGAACGCCTTCCGCCGCGTTGGCGGCACTCACCAGCACCGGTTCTATCGCGCCTTCGCGCAGTTTCGCGTACGCGTAGCGCGGCGTGGCGTTGGCCATGGGATGCACCACAACCAGTGCAGGCAAGCTTGCCTGCACGCGGCGACGCAATCCTTTCGGCAGGAATTGCCGGACGGTGACTTGTGTGGCGTCGACTCCGCCTTCAACGTCCACATCCACCGCCGATGCAAGCAGCGCAACGCCCAGGGCGTCGGCGAGTTGGTAGGGCAGCATGCCGCTGTCCTCCGTGCCTTCCGCACGCGTGCCGGTCAGCACGAGGTCGTAACCCTTCAGGCGTGCGGCGAGCGCCGGCGCAATTTCATCTCCCGCGGCTACGGCCAGCACTTCCACCTTTGCCGCGCCCAACGCGAGATATTCGCCCAATGTGGGATTGGCCGGATCGCCTGCGTGCAACACGTCAAGGGCCGCCTGGTGTTGCTTCGCGAGTCCCGTCGCCAAGGTCAGCGCGGCGGCGTCGTTACGGCTATAGCGTGCAGTGCCGCTCACCGGATGACGGCCGACCGAGACGAGGACAGCAATCTTGCTTACGCGCTTCGTGGTCGATGCCTGGCTCATGCGAGCGCTCCTTCCAGCTTGGCTGTACTCGAAGCTGCGCCGCCGGACGCAGCCATTGCGCCCGGGTTGGCACGTGCGTTACGCGCCGCGGCTGCGGCTTCGGTCAATGCCGCGATCGTTTCCTGCGCGTCGCCGATGATCGTCAGGTTCGCGCGTTTTGCGATCGGCGCGCTGGCGTCGAGATTCACCGCAATCACGTGCCGGCAATCCTTGATGCCCTGCAAGTGCTGCACCGCGCCGGAGATACCGAACGCAATGTAAAGGCTGGCATCGACTGTCTTGCCCGTTGCCCCGATCTGTTTGTCGCGCGGAAACTTGCCGTCGTCCACCGCCACCCGGCTCGCGCCAATTGCAGCGCCTACGGTGTTGGCGAGACGCTCGAACGCGGGGACATCCGTCACCCCATTGCCCGCTGACACGATGAAGTCTGCCTCTTCCAGCGCGACTTGCGCGGCATCTATTTCTTCGATGCCAAGGTCCTTGTAAGGACTCGCTTTCTCATGGCTTTGGCCGAAGAACTGCTCCGCCGGCACGCGCTCGCCTGCACCGACGAACGGCAACCTTGCATCGACTGCATTCGGAGCCAGCAGGATCACGTCGGGAAGCGAACGCACGGCGAACGCCTTGCGCGCACGGGTATAAACCGCCACGTGCGCGGCGTCTATTTCAACCACGTGCGCGGCCACGGATGCCCTCGCTTGCGCCGCGTACCGGCGGCCGAGATCACCGTCGCCCGTCGCGTTATCGGGAAGGAAAACATGCGCGGGGGAATACGCCGCGACACAGGCGGCGAGCGCATCCAGTGCAGCATTGGGTGCGAATGCGCGACGATCGAATGCAGGCATCTCGATCACCTTGTCCGCGCCGAGCGTGGACGCATCGTCCTTCAATTCGCCCAGGACAAGCAAGACGACTTGCGTGGTCGGGTCTGCAAGCAGCGCGGCTGCCGCAAGCGTCTGGCGCGCGTGGTCATCGAGGGAACCGCGGTCGCTGTGTGCGGCCACGAGCAATGAACGCTGCGCAGCCGTAGTCGTACGACGCGGCTTCGCCTGTTCACGATGCCCGCCCAGCGCGCCAGCGTGAATGTCACCCGCCACGCCCACAAAACCCAAGGTAATGCGCTTGAGCCCTTCAGCCGTGATGGAAAACGGCCGGCGCGGATCAATTCGTTTGATGGTGTGCATTGCTTACTCCAGCGCCGCTGCAACGAGCTCAGCCACGTCCAGCACTTCCGGCCGAGTACCTACTACGCCTTCCAGCATCGCCGTGCAGTTCGGGCATCCGACCGCGACAATCTCCGCGTTGACCGCGCGGGCGTCGTTGATACGGATGTCAGGAATACGCTGCTTGCCGGGGATGTCGGTGAGCGGTGCGCCGCCGCCACCGCCACAGCATCGTCCGCGCATACCGTTGCGTTCCATCTCGACGACCTTGATGCCGATCGATTTGAGCAACTTGCGCGGCGCTTCCGTTTCACCGTTATAACGGCCGAGATAACACGGGTCGTGATACGTGACCGTCTTGCCGGCGGCGAGCGCGCTTTCGGCAGCAGGCGTGAGCTTGCCGCTGGCGACGAGCTCGGCAATCAGCGACGTGTGGTGCTGCACCTCATACAACCCACCCAGCGCGCGATACTCGTTGCGCAGGCTGTGCATCACGTGCGGATCGGCGGTGACGATCTTCTTGAACGAATACTTCGACAAGGTCGCGATGAGTTGCGTCGCCAGTTGCTGGAACGTGGCTTCATCGCCCAGACGACGCGCCGTGTCTCCGGTATCCGTCTCTACACCGCCCAGCACCGCATAGTCGACACCCGCCTTGTTCAGCACTTTGACCAGCGCGCGCAAGGAGCGCTGGTAGCGCATGTCGAATGCACCTTCGCCTGCAATGAGCAGCACGTCGACCGGACGGCCCGGCTGCGCGACCTGCACCTGCAGGTCGACGGACCAGTCGTAACGCGCGCCGATATCGAAGCCGTTCGCGCTACCCGTCTCGCGCAAGTTGGCGAGCGTTTCAGGACCCTTACCCGGCACGATACCTTCGACCAGCGTCTGGTTGCGCCGCATGTCCACGATAGCGTCCACATGCTCGATCAGCATTGGGCACTCCTGAACGCAAGCGCGGCAGGTGGTGCAGGACCAGATCGTGTCCGCTTCGATCATCGTGGAAATCAGCGGCTTCGACGGTGCGCCCGAATGCTTGCCGAGCGGGATGCCCGGCGTAGGGCTACCGGCATACGCGGCGTCCGACCCACCGACCATACCCGTCACCAGGTCCTGGATCAGTTTCTTCGGGTTCAGCGGCTGACCCGCTGCGAACGCCGGGCACGCCGCTTCACACTTGCCGCATTGCACACAGGCATCGAAGCTCAGCAATTGATTCCAGCGGAATTCAACCGGCTTGCCGACGCCGTATTCCTTGGCGTCGAGTACTGGCATCTTGAGCGCGGTCGGCGGGACGACGTCATGCTCGTGGCTGCGCCCGGTGAAGCGCTCTTGCCGTGGATGAAACGCGAGATGCAGCAAACCTGCAAGCGCGTGTTTCATCGGACCGCCGCGGGCTGCGCCGAAGGTCATCGTGAATGCACCCGCGGCAATCAGCAGCGCAACGATGATCGCCAATGCGCCGGACATGGCTGCAGCGGGCAACACAACGAACAGCACGAGCCCGAGCGCGAACGAACCCAGCAGCAGCGGCAGGCTGTCCCATGGCCCACGAGACAGACGCGCGGGTACCGCCTTCGCGCCATGCCGACGGCGCCATACAAACACCGCACCGACCAGCATCACGAGCGCTGCCAGGAAAATCAGCTTGTCGAGCCACGGCGAATAGATAGCCAGCCCGTAGTTGAGGAACACGAGCGCCATGGCTGCAATCGCGCCGCCGGCTGTCGCCACGTGCGTCTTGGAAATATACGGATCGCGCGCGACTACATGATGCAGATCGACGAAATAGCGCTTCGGGATGGACAGCAAATTGCCCCAGCCGTACGCACCCGCAGCCGTCGCGCGGCCCTCCCGCCAATACGCGGCACGCTTGAAAAGTGCGAATGCCAGACCCGCCACCGACAACCACAACAATGCGGTAATGACAAACACCGGGCTCATGTTCAGAAGTCCTTGACGAGGCGCAGCGCGTCATAGATCGCGCCATGAATGTTGTGCATGGAGATGCAGTCGCCAACGCGGAACAGCAGGAAGCGCCCGTTGCCGAGTTCTTCGCTCAAGGACGGTTGCGGCTCGGAAGCGAAGAGCTTGTGCACATCGATCTGACCACGATTCAACGACTCAGGCTTGAGCTTCCAGTAGAGCTCGTCGTTCGGCGCAATGCCGTTCTCGATCACCACCTGATCGACCGCGCGCTCCTCTTGCTCCTCCGTGTACTCATTGCGGATCACGGCGATCTTCTTGCCGTCTTCCTCATACACTTTGTCGAGCCAGTAGTTCGGTGTGGAGATCACGCCTTGCGCGTACAGACGTCTGTAGAAAATCGGGAAGGTCGTGCCGCCCACGTCGTCCGAGACCTTCACGTCCGGCGTCACGATCTCGACATTTCCACCCCGGCTCGCGATGAAGTCGGCTACGCCCGCGCCGGCATGTGTGCTGACGCCGTCATAAACCAGTACGTTCTTGCCCGGCTCGACCTTGCCCGAGAGGATGTCCCACGAGCTCACGGCGAGACCTTGCTCGACGCCCCACGCCGGCACTTGTTGCGTGAACGATGAACCACCCGTAGCCAGCACGATAATGTCCGGCTTCTCGGCCATGATCATCTTTTCGTCGGCTGCCACACCCAGGCGACGGTCCACGCCGAGACGTTTCGTTTCCATGTCGAACCAGCGCACGATGCCCGCCATCTGCTCGCGCTGTGGCGCCTTGGCCGCCAGCATGATCTGGCCGCCCACGTACTCGTTCTTTTCGAACAATACGACGTCATGCCCCCGCGATTTCGCCACGCGTGCGGCTTCGAGTCCCGCAGGACCCGCGCCAACGACCACAACCTTGCGCTTTGGGCCACGCGATTTTTCGATCACGTGCGGCATGGTCTCTTCACGTGATGTTGCCGCGTTCTGCACGCACAGCACGTCGAGACCGTTGTATTGCCGGTCAATACAATAATTCGCGCCCACGCACTGCTTGATCTCGTCTTCGCGGCCATCGCGGATCTTGATGACCATGTGCGGATCGGCAATCTGCGCACGCGTCATGCCGACCAGATCGATCATGCCGGACTCCAGCAGACGCTCGGCCTGGCCGGCATCCCGGATACTTTGCGCATGCATCACCGGCAGCTTCACCACCGACTTGATTCCGGCGGCGAGATGCACGAACGGCTCGGGCGGCAGCGCCATGGGTGGCATGCAGTTCGCGAGCGTGTTGTGCGTGTCCGCGCCGGAACCGATCACGCCGATGTAGTCGATAAGACCCGACTCCGACATCGACTGGGCGATCTCCTTCAACTGCGTGTGATCGAGACCGTCTTCGTGAAACTCGTCGCCGCACATGCGCAGGCCGACGCAGAAGTCCGGGCCTACCGCTTCACGCACGGCCTTGAGCACTTCGTTGCCGAAACGAAGGCGGTTTTCGAGCGAGCCGCCCCATTCATCGGTACGGAAATTCGTGCGCGGGCTCCAGAACTGATCAATCAGATGCTGATGCGCCGCCGAGATTTCGACGCCATCCAGACCCGCATCTTTCACGCGCTTCGCGGCCACCGCGAAGTCGGAAATGATGCGCTTGATTTCTTCCACTTCAATGATCTTCGCATTGCCGCGATGCACCGGTTCACGCACGCCCGAGGGCGACATCAAATGCGGCCAGTGCTCACCGTGATACGCCGTGCGACGGCCCATATGGGTCGCCTGGATCATGATCTTCGCGCCATGCTTGTGCATGGCTTCGGCCAGGCGCGAGAGCGGATCGATGACCTTGTCGGTCGCAAGATTGACCGACTTCCACCAGCCTTGCGGGCTATCGATGGACACCGGGCTCGAGCCGCCGCATACGGCAAGGCCGACCCCGCCCTTTGCCTTCTCCTCGTAATAACGGATATACCGATCGCCGGGCAAACCACCCGGTTCCGCATAGACCTCCGCGTGCGCGGTGCTGACAATGCGATTGCGCAAGGTCAGCTTGTTCAGCGTAAGAGGCTTGAAAAGGTTGGGGTAACGCATCGCGGGTCGACCTCGGAATTATCTATGTACTACAGCTGCTTCATTACTCGTTCACGCTGCCAGCGGCGTCACTTCGAACACGCAATGCGAATGGCCTTCGGCCGCGCATTGCGTCTCGACCGAAAACGACTTCGGACCTTTCTTCGTGCCTTCCGGTGCGGTGTCGTTGACCCAGTCCATCGCGCCGGCGAACCAGCCTGCGAACATGTAGCAAAGCTTGCCTTCCTTGCCGGGCTGCGCCAGCACGAACGACGAGTTATGCAGATGCACGGTTGCGGTTGAGGCAGCCGGATCGCTTTTCACGATCGAGAACAAACCCCAGCCGCGTTGCGACAAGCGCTTCAGGTAATGTTCGAACACCGCCATGCCGCTGATGCCGTGTTGCGTGGCTTCTTTATCGCACCAGTGATACGCCGACTTGTGGCCCGCCGTATAAAGGCTCTTCGCGTAGACCTCGCGACCCAGTGCTTCTTCAACGGCCAGGTGGTTGTTCGTGAAGAAATGACGCGGCACGTAAAGCATGGGCAGCGAGTCGGTCGTCCAGACGCCGGTTTCCGGATCGACGTCAATAGGCAGTTGTGGTTGCATCGTGTGGGTTCCTTATTATTGGGTGAGCCGGGTCAGACGTTCCAGACGCTGTCGAACACGCGTACCCAGTTCTCGCCCATGATCTTCTTGATGCGTGATTCGCCCCAGCCGGCGCGTTCCATCGCAGCGGTCAGGTTCGGGAATTCGCCAATCGTTCGGATACCTTCGGGATTCACGACCTTGCCGAAATTCGTCAGTTGACGATAACGGCCCTTGTCGTGCGTGATCCAGTCGAAGAATTCCGTGCTGTAGCCCTGCGTGAAGTCCGTGCCAATTCCCACGTTGTCTTCGCCGATCAGGTCGACCACGTACTCGATTGCCTCGAGGTAGTCTTCCACCGTCGCATCCGGGCCGCGCTTCAGGAACGGCGCGAACATGGTGACGCCCACAAACCCGCCTGCATCGACAATTTCCTTAAGCTGCTCGTCGGTCTTGTTGCGCGGATGTTCCTTCAGTCCCGAAGGACAGCAATGCGAATAACACACCGGCTTCTTGGAGAAAGCGATCGCTTCGGAAGACGTCTTGCCGCCCACGTGCGACAGGTCGACCATGATGCCCACGCGATTCATTTCCTGGATCACTTCGCGGCCAAAACCCGAAAGACCGCCATCGCGCTCATAACAGCCGGTACCCACGAGGTTCTGCGTGTTGTAGCAGAGCTGCACCACGTTCACGCCAAGCTGCTTGAACGTTTCGATGTAGCCCAGGTTGTCCTCGAACGCATGCGCGTTCTGGAAACCAAAAATGATGCCGGTCTTGTCCTCTTTCTTCGCGCGGCGAATGTCGTCCGTCGTGCGCACGAGCGTAAGAATGTCACTGTGCTCGCGCATCATCTGACGCATTTCAGCAATGTTGTCCACGGTCTTCTGGAAGCTCTCCCAGACCGACACCGTGCAGTTCACCGCGGTCACGCCGCCCTTTCTCATGTCCTCGAATACCGACGGCTCGAACTTCGATATATTCAGGCCGTCGATGATGATGCTGTTGTCGTGCAGTGTGCTCATCTCATGCTCCAGGAGGGGAGGACGTAATCAATAAATAGGGAAGCGTTCGCACAGCGCGAAGATTTCGCGGCGCACGCGGTGTTCGGTCTCTGCGTGACCGTCCGGGTGGTCGCGCAGCGCGTCGAACACTTCCACGATCAGGCGGCCGATGTCACGGAACTCTGCCACGCCAAAACCACGCGTGGTGCCGGCCGGCGTGCCAAGGCGCACGCCTGATGTGACAGTGGGCTTTTCCGGGTCGAACGGGATGCCGTTCTTGTTGCAGGTGATGCCGGCGCGTTCCAGCGCATGCTCGACCTGGTTGCCCTTCAGGCCCTTCGGACGCAGGTCGACGAGCAGCAAGTGGTTGTCTGTACCACCGGTCACGAGATCCACGCCGCCGGCCTTCAGCACTTCGCCCAGCGCCTTCGCGTTGGCCAGCACGCTGTCGATGTAAGTCTTGAAACCGGGCTGCAGCGCCTCGCCGAAGGCCACGGCCTTACCAGCGATCACGTGCATCAGCGGACCGCCCTGGAGGCCCGGAAACACCGCGGAATTGATCTTCTTGGCAATGTCCTCGTCATTGGTGAGGACAAAACCGCCGCGCGGGCCGCGCAACGTCTTGTGCGTGGTGGACGTCACCACATGTGCGTGCGCGACCGGGTTTTGATGCCGCCCCGCCGCGATCACGCCGGCAATGTGCGCCATGTCGACCATCAGCTTCGAACCGGCTTTGTCCGCGATGGCGCGCAGCCGTGCGAAGTCCAGTTCGCGGGGATACGCCGAGAAGCCTGCGATCAGCAGCGTCGGCTTGTGCTGCATCGCAAGTTCTTCAATCTGCTCGTAGTCGATCAGCATGGTCTCGCGGTTCACGCCGTACTGGACCGCGTTGAACCACTTGCCGGACAACGCCGGCTTCGCGCCGTGCGTCAGGTGACCGCCTGCGTCGAGCGACATGCCGAGCACGGTGTCACCGGGTTTGGTCAACGCGAGCATCACGGCGCCGTTCGCCTGCGCGCCCGAATGCGGCTGCACGTTGGCGAACTGCGCATTGAAGATCTGCTTTACACGATCGATCGCGAGGGTTTCGATTTCATCGACGAATTCGCAGCCGCCGTAATACCGCTTGCCTGGATAACCTTCCGCATATTTATTCGTCAGCACCGAGCCCTGCGCTTCAAGAACGGCGCGCGAGACAATGTTTTCCGACGCGATCAGTTCGACCTGCGACTGCTGGCGTTCCAGCTCTTTCAAGATGGAGTTGCGTACTGGCGCGTCGCGCGTGGCAAGAGGTTCTTCGAAGAACGGGGCGGCAGGGCGAGTCGGGAAATTTGACATTGAGGCATCCGTGGGTTCGGGGACAAGTCGCTTCTTGAAAGGCGGTTTGCTTCTGAGGCCAACCTGCAAAGGCACTGGAAACCATGCTCACAACCGCTTTCCGATGCGTCTATTCTTGACTTTCGCCCACCACGCCAATTTATGAATTTAGACGTGTTCTTGGCCTTTTCCGACATTCGCGTCCGTTTTACACAAGTCGCCGGACGCTCGCCCTGAGCGCCCGTTCAATGCTGCACTGCGGCGGACATTTCTCGCTTCCGCGCGGTGCGGATTGCGAAGAGGATCCCCTTCGCGGTGCGCTTACGTCTCCGTAAACTTCGGCGCCAATAGGGTTTAGCCTGATGGCATGCATGTTGCAAACATCTACAAAATGTTCAAAGTCGTGCCCCCACGACACAGCCACACCCTAGATTCGAAGGAATCATTCCTCAATGTCCCCCGACCGAACCGCGTCGCTCGCGCATTTCGCGTTCATGCCGCTGCCTAATTTCACGATGATCGCGTTCACCAACGCTATCGAAGTGCTGCGCATGGCGAATTACCTGACCGGGCAAAAGCTGTACACGTGGTCGATCGTAAGCCCGGAAGGCGGTCCCGTGGCGGCAAGCAATGGCCTGTCCGTGGATACCGGGCCGGTCGAGTGCGTCGGGCAGCCGGACATTGTGTTCGTGGTCGGCGGCATTGACGTCCAGCGCGAAACCACGCCCGCGCATCTGTCAGCGCTGCGTCGTTTTGCCCGGCTTGGCAGCGTGCTCGGCAGCCTCTGCACCGGTACCTATGCCCTTGCCCGCGCCGGTTTGCTCGCCGGATACGCATGCGCGATCCATTGGGAAAACATGTCGGCGCTGAAAGAGGAATTCCCGGAAACACGCTTTCTCAAAGAGCTGTTCGTGATCGACCGGGACCGCGTGACGTGCACGGGCGGCGTCGCGCCGCTCGACATGATGCTGAACCTGATCGCCACGCGCGTGGGGTCGGCGAAGGTCACGCAGATTGCGGAACAGTTCATCGTTGAGCACGTTCGCGATACCAGCGCGCAGCAGCGCATGCCGCTGGTCGCGCGGCTGGGCTCGGCGAACAAGTCGCTGTTCGAAGTGATTTCGCTGATGGAGAACAACATAGAAGAGCCGTTGTCGCGCGAAGAACTCGCGCGGCTGGCGGGGATGTCGCAGCGGCAATTGCAGCGGCTGTTCCGCGAACATCTCGGCATGACGCCCACTCATTACTACCTGACGCTGCGGCTGCGCCGCGCGCGTGAATTGCTGCTGCAGACCGATATGTCGATCATGCATATCACCATGGCCTGCGGCTTTCAGTCGGCTTGCCACTTCAGCAAGAGCTACCGCGATGCATTCGGCACTGCGCCTACGCGGGAACGCCGGCGCCAGTTGCCACCGCTTGCCGTTGTGGCTGCACCTTCGATGGCCATTGCTCAAAGCGCCGCTTGAGATTCAGATCAGGCTGAAAGCGGCGCTCCGAGCGTTAGCCGCTTACGCTGCCTTCAACATCCCGTGCGGGTCGATCACGAACTTGCGCGGCGCACCGCCGTCGAATTGGCGATATCCGTCCGGCGCCTGATCGAGCGTCACCACCGAGACGTTCACGATATCCGCAATCGGCAAACGATCCCACAAGATGGCCTGCATCAGGTTCTGGTTGTACTTCATGACCGGCGTCTGCCCGGTGAAGAACGAGTGCGACTTCGCCCAACCCAGACCGAAGCGAATGCTCAGCGCGCCCTTCTTCGCGGCTGCGTCGGCCGCGCCCGGATCGTCGGTGACGTAGAGGCCCGGAATCCCGATCGCGCCCGCTACCCGCGTGATTTCCATCAGGGAATTCAGCACCGTGGCAGGCGCTTCCTGATGGCTTCCACTGCTGCCGTGACCATGCGCTTCGAAGCCGACGCAGTCCACCGCGCAATCCACTTCCGGCGTGCCCAGAATGGCCGCGATCTGATCGGCGAGCGTTGCATCCTTCGATAGATCCACCGTCTCGAAGCCCACCTTGCGCGCGTGCGCGAGGCGCTCTTCGTTCATGTCGCCAACGATCGTACAAGCCGCACCCAGCAAACGTGCCGACGCCGCCGCGGCCATCCCGACCGGCCCTGCGCCTGCGATATACACCGTTGCACCCGGCTTCACGCCAGCCATCACGGCGCCGTGATAGCCCGTCGGCAGGATGTCGGAAAGGCACGTGAGATCGCGGATCTTCGACATCGCCTGATCACGATCGGGAAACTTCAGGAGATTGAAGTCGGCGTACGGGACCAGCACGTATTCGGCCTGACCGCCGATCCAGCCGCCCATGTCCACATAACCATAGGCGCCGCCCGCACGCGACGGATTGACGTTCAGGCACACACCCGTGTTCTGCGCCTTGCAGGTCGGGCAGCGGCCGCAGGCCACGTTGAACGGCACGGAAACCAGATCGCCAATCCTGAGTGTCTCCACGTCGCGCCCGATCTCGATCACCTCGCCGGTTATCTCATGCCCGAGCACGAGGCCGACCTGGGCGGTCGTGCGCCCCCGCACCATATGCTGATCCGACCCGCAAATATTCGTGGTGACCACCTTGAGAATCACGCCATGGCCGATCTGCCGGCCGCTCGGATCGACCATCTTCGGATAGTCGATGGATTGCACTTCAACCTTGCCCTGCCCCAGATACACGACGCCGCGATTACTGCTCATTGCCTGTCTCCTTGTCTCGTGGACGATCTGCATGGCAAAACACAGCCATGCACCGCCTAACGAGCGTAGTCCTGTGCCGCACCGCTGACGTGCATTGAACGCGACATCGGTTTGGCAGAAACCGACATGACGGTTTTATATTGATTGACCAATCAATATAAAATACCTAGGATTCAAACCTGGTTTTCTTGAAGCTATCTGGACTGGACCCATGCCGAAGCTTGGAATGCGCGAGATCCGCCGTGCGCAGTTGATCGACGCCACGCTGCTTACCATCGACCATGCCGGTCTGGCCGGCACCACGCTGGCATCGGTTGCGCAGCGCGCGAGCATTTCCACGGGTATCGTCAGTCATTATTTCGGCGATAAAGACAGCCTGCTCGAAGCCACCATGCGCCATGTGCTGCGAGACCTGTGGAACGCCACATCACGCAGGCGCCGGGTCGCCAAAGATGAACCGCGCGCGCGTTTGCGCGCCGTGGTGGCCGCGAACTTCGACGTCGCGCAGGTCAGCAATCCGGTCATGAAGACCTGGCTCGCGTTCTGGTCGGAGAGCATGCACAAACCCCAACTGCGGCGGCTGCAGAACGTCAACACGCGCCGCCTGTATTCCAACCTGTGCGCCGATTTCTCCAAGCTCCTGCCGCGTGCCGCTGCACGTCGCGCGGCCAGCGGACTGGCTGCGTTGATCGACGGCTTGTGGCTACGCGGCGCGCTCTCCGGCGAGCCGTTCGACACCAAGGCGGCCATGCGTCTCGCCAACGACTATATCGACCTCGTGCTCGACACACGCGGCCGGACCCTCACCTAAAGGACCCAAGCAAATGCCCGTATTCGAATTGCAGCGCTTGTACATTGGCGGCGCTTACGTTGACGCCACCAGCGGCGAAACCTTCGACACGCTCGATCCCGCCACGGGCGAAACGCTCGCCAGCGTTCAACAGGCAAGCGCCGCGGATATCGATCGCGCCGTACGCTCGGCGCACGAGGGCCAGCGCGAATGGTCCGCCATGACCGCGATGCAACGCTCGCGCATCCTGCGTCGCGCGGTGGATATCCTGCGCGAGCGCAACGACGAACTCGCCGCGCTAGAAACCCGCGACACGGGCAAGCCGATCGCCGAGACTCGCGCCGTGGACATTGTCACCGGTGCCGATGTGATCGAGTACTACGCGGGGCTTGCAACGGCCATAGAAGGCCAGCAGATCCCGCTGCGGCCCAGTTCGTTCGTCTATACGCGGCGCGAGCCGCTTGGCGTGTGTGCGGGTATTGGCGCATGGAATTACCCGATCCAGATTGCGTGCTGGAAGTCCGCGCCCGCGCTCGCCGCCGGCAACGCGATGATCTTCAAGCCCAGCGAAATCACTCCGCTAAGCACGTTGAAGCTCGCTGAAATCTATACGGAAGCGGGTGTTCCCGCAGGCGTGTTCAACGTCGTGCAGGGCGATGGCCGTGTGGGCGCGTTGCTTGCCGCGCATCCGGACATTGCGAAGGTATCGTTCACGGGCGGTGTGGAGACGGGCAAGAAAGTGATGTCGATGGCTGGAGGTTCGTCGCTGAAAGAAGTGACGATGGAACTAGGTGGCAAATCACCGCTCGTCATTTTCGACGACGCCAATCTCGAACGCGCCGCCGACATTGCAATGAGCGCCAACTTCTTCAGTTCCGGCCAGGTCTGCACGAACGGCACGCGCGTATTCGTTCAGCGAACGGTGTATGACCGCTTCGAAAAACTCGTGCTGGAGCGTGTGAAGCGCATTCGCGTGGGCTCACCAACGGATGCGAACACCAACTTTGGCCCGCTGGTCAGCGCGGCGCAATTGCAGAAGGTCCTGGGGTTCATTGAAAGCGGTAAGCAAGAAGGTGCGCGACTGATCGCGGGTGGATCACGGATCGTGCATGACGGGTTCGCTCAAGGACAGTACGTGGAACCAACCATCTTCACCGATTGCCGCGACGACATGCGCATCGTGCGCGAAGAGATCTTCGGTCCCGTCATGAGCATCCTGGTCTTTGATGAGGAAACCGAAGTGATCGGGCGTGCCAACGCCACCGAATTCGGCCTCGCCGTGGGCGTAGTCACAGAGAATCTGTCCCGTGCGCATCGCGTCATTCATGCGCTGCAAGCGGGCATCTGCTGGATCAATACGTGGGGCGAATCGCCCGCTGAAATGCCCGTGGGCGGATACAAGCAGTCGGGCGTCGGCCGCGAAAACGGCATTACCACGCTTGAGCACTACACAAGTATTAAATCCGTACAGGTCGAACTGGGCCCTTACCAACCCGTATTCTAAGGAGCGATGCGATGAGCGCGAACGAGTTCGACTACATCGTCGTGGGCGCGGGTTCGGCGGGCAACGTGCTCGCTTCGCGCCTCACCGAAGACCCTGGAGTGACCGTGCTGCTGCTTGAAGCCGGCGGTCCGGACTATCGCTTCGACTTCCGCACCCAGATGCCGGCCGCGCTGGCGTTTCCGCTGCAGGGAAGACGCTACAACTGGGCTTACGAGACCGATCCCGAGCCGCACATGAATAATCGGCGCATGGAATGCGGACGCGGCAAGGGACTGGGCGGGTCGTCGCTGATCAACGGCATGTGCTACATCCGCGGCAACGCGCTCGACTATGACGGCTGGGCTGAACGTAAAGGCCTTGAAAACTGGACCTATTCCGATTGCCTGCCGTATTTTCGCAAAGCGGAAACTCGCGATGCCGGACCGAACCCGTATCACGGCGATGACGGTCCGGTGCATGTGACGACTTCCAAGCCCGGCAATAATCCCTTGTTCGCCGCGATGGTCGAAGCGGGCGTGCAGGCAGGTTATCCCCGTACGGACGACCTCAATGGCTACAGCCAGGAAGGTTTCGGCCCGATGGACCGGACGGTGACGCCGAAGGGCCGCCGCTCGAGCACCGCACGTGGATATCTCGACCGTGCAAAGGGCAGGCAGAATCTCACGATCGTTACGCATGCCGTCACCGACCGGGTTTTGTTCTCCGGAAAAAGAGCCATCGGCGTAGCGTATTTGCACGGTGGCGAACGCGTCACGGCGCATGTACGCCGCGAGGTGCTGGTATGCAGCGGCGCGATCGCTTCGCCGCAATTACTGCAACGCTCCGGTGTGGGCCGGTCGACGTGGCTGCGTGAACTCGACGTCCCTCTAGTGCTCGACCTGCCGGGCGTGGGTGAGAATCTCCAGGATCATCTGGAGATGTATATGCAATACGAATGCCTTGAACCGGTGTCGCTTTATCCAGCGCTGCAATGGTGGAACCAGCCGCAGATCGGGCTTGAATGGATGTTGAACGGTACGGGCATTGGCGCGAGCAATCAGTTCGAGGCGGGTGGTTTTATCCGTACACGCGACGACGACCCATGGCCCAACATTCAATACCACTTCCTGCCTGTCGCGATCAATTACAACGGCTCGAACCCGATCAAGATGCACGGCTTCCAGGCGCACGTGGGTTCCATGCGGTCGCCCAGCCGCGGCCGCATCAAGCTCAAGTCACGCGATCCGAATGCGCACCCGAGCATCCTGTTCAACTACATGTCGGACCCGCTCGACTGGCGCGAATTCCGCGACGCGATTCGTATCACGCGCGAGATCATGCATCAGCCGGCGCTCAAGAAATATCGTGGACGCGAGTTGCATCCGGGCGCCGACCTCACGACAGACGATCAACTCGATGCGTTCGTAAGGCAACGCGCGGAGACCGCTTACCATCCATCGTGCTCGTGCAAGATGGGCTACGACGACATGGCCGTGGTCGATAACGAAGGCCGCGTGCATGGGCTCGAATCGCTGCGTGTGGTGGACGCGTCGATCATGCCGCTGATTGTGACCGGCAACCTCAATGCGCCGACCATCATGCTGGCCGAGAAGATCGCGGACAAGATCCGCGGGCGTGAGCCGCTGGCTCGTGTTGACACGCCGTATTTCGTCGCGCATGGGGCGAAGGCGCGTCACGCGGAGGCAATTGCCACCGTCTGAGCGGCATGGCTAATTGATTGCAATTCAATTCGTATTCTGGGGCATCCCGGCTTGGCGGCCGCGATGCCTTTTTTCGTTTGTTTCACTAATCGCTCATTGGCCGAGATTTATATCGATATTCGTGTTTTTATAAATTATTAGGATCAGGGCTATTTAAATTATACAAATCCAGACCCAGGGTCACCTGGTCTTGCTTGACGCCATGGTGGAGTTACGTCGGCGCGACGTCGAAGTGTCACTGACCTTGATCGGCGATGGCGCGCTGCGCACTGAGTTCGAAGCACACGCGGCAACGTTGGGTCTTTCCGATAACGTACGTTTCCTCGGCCTTGTCGATGCAAACAGCGTAGCCGCCCATATCGTGCAACATGACCTGTTCGTGTTGGCCTCGTACCAGGAGTGTATGCCCCGCGCAATGCTGGAGGCCATAGCTGCCGGCACTCCAGTCATCGCATCAAACGTGGGCGGCATTCCGGAGATATTGGACGAGGCAGGCATGGTGTCTCCGGGCGATGTGATCGCGTTGGCAACACGCATTGAAACGCTGGCTCGCGACCGGACGCTGCTGGCTATTCGCGCTGAAGCTGATCGTGAGGCAGCGCGGCCCTTTGGCTATTCCGCGCTGCAATCTCGCTATATCACGTACTGTGCGGCGCTCGCCCGGGCTCATGTCCATGCGTAAGGATCTTGTGTACGTCACACTGGGCTCGGCGCTGCCTGCCGTCAGCAACTTTGTTGCGGTCGTATTCGCGCTGAGATATCTCGACGCCGCGTGGCTGGGCCGTTCATACGCGCTACTGGCATTGTTCTTCGTGTCGATAGATGTCTTCAACTTCGGCTCGGCAAGGCTTTACAGCGTCGCAAAAATTCGTGATCGTTTCCCGAGCCTGCTGTTCCTCGATACGCTCAGCGCGACCGGTTCAGCGCTGTTTTTGATCGTTGCGGCAAGCATTCTGTCGCGTTCTGGCGCTATCGCGATCCCGCACGTTTTACCCGTACTCCTTATCGCTCCGGTGGGGTACGCAATGTCGCATTTCGCACTCGGCTATTTGCGTCTGAATGGCGGCAATGGCGCGATATGTGCCGTCTCCACCGTGTCGGCGCTGAGCCGTTGCGCGGTGGTATGGCTTGTTGCGAAGCATGTATCGTGGTTGCCGTATCTTCCCGACCTGCTGTTGATGGTCGAGGGTTCCTATGGCGCCATGCTGCTGGGGACTTATCTCGTCTTGCACCGGCAAGAGAAGGTCGCTCGGCACAACGCTTATGGATTAGCGGCGTTCCCTCAACTGGCCAAACTCGGCGGCAAGGAACTGGTCAGCAGCTGGTATTCGAATGCGATCTTCTCGGGGGCAAAACACGTTGATGTCATCATCGCGGCGATGCTTCTCGGGCCTGCCGGCGCGGCGCTGTACCGCGGGGGCGAAAAGCGTGCATAACCTTGCGTTCAACCTGGGACAAGCGCTCGCGCTAGTCATGCATTCGCGCATGCGGGAATGGGTCATGGCTTCCACAAAACGCCTATCCGTGTCATCGGCATTCACGTTGGGTGCCGCGGTATCAAGCTTGCTTGCGGCCGCCACACTCTGCGCCTACAAGATCAAGCTGTTCCCTACGGCGAGTCTCGGCACACCCTTGAACCAATGGTTGTTTCTACTTCTGATCTTCACAGGCGCCGCGCTTATGTTCGCCTGCCGGATCACCTCCCTGATGGTGTTCTCGATCAGCAAGCGATCATTCCTCATCCTCTCGACCATGGAGGTCGCCGGCTCGCTCTCGTTGCTCTCGGCGCTCTGTGTGGTCTTTGGTGTGATGGGCGCAGCGTTGTCGGTTGCGCTGTCGTGCGGGTGTGTGCTGGCTTCGTCGCTGATGGTTGTGAGGCGATCGTTCAGCGTTCTTGCCGCACCCTGAATCAGCCTTCGAGCCGCGCCCGCGCGGCCGTCGCTATGCGCGCGATGGTCTCGGCGCTCAAGCGCTCGGCCACCTTGTGAACATACTCATGATGGCGCGGCTCGAGCGGCGCACCCAGATACTGCGCGTGCAGATAGCGGATCAACGCAATCCGCCGGTGCCCGAGCGCGAGGCTGTGATCAAGCAAAGCGAGCGCAGCATGAGGATCATGCCGCTCGCACGCACGATGCGACAGTCCGGCTGTTTGAACGCGCGTCGACGTCATGGCGGATTCAGCGCTTGACTGCCAGCTGGGCCGTATGCAACTCCGCGGGCGCTCGCCATGCATCGAAATCCGCACGATGCCAATCAAGCTCAACCCCCACGCGCCGCGTGCCTTCGCGAATCTTCGGCTTGTAAAGCAGCAGCGTCAACGCATCGAGAGCGGGCCATTGCGTGAACGATAGCGCCGCAATTTCCACGGCCAGCGTTTCCAGCAAGCGCGTATGCGGCTTGCTCTCCAGATAGCCCTGCACCGCCGCACACCACGCCTCGTAGTCAACCAGCTCGTGCGCATTCTCCTCAGCCGGTACGCCCCGGTAATGCAGGCTCGCGTCAATGGCGACCGGCTGCGGCGCGAGATACTCCCGGGCATGCAAGCCTATACGCGTTGGCACGACAAGCTCATCGATAACAATGCGCCAGCCGCGCCCGCCCGGGCTTAATGTTCCGAATGGTTCGTACGGTTTCACGACATCAGCGGCTCGGCCGCGTCGAGCATCATCTTCACGAAGTAGTCCGCGAAGCTGCGGCGGACCACGAGGTCGAAGCTGTTGTCACCCGTCGGCAGCACCGTCACGGAGGCCTTGAAGTAATGGCTCTGCGCACACTGGCCGACACCGAACAAATTCTGATGCAGATCGAGCGGACAACCTCGCGCGAGTACATCACGCGTGCGCGGACCGCTGATTTCAAGCACGGTGTAACCACTGCCGATGTCGACGGCGGCTGCATACAAACCCTTGAACGCCTCGCGCAACCTGGCTTCCATGGGAGCCGGCTGCGTCGCGGAATGCGTGGCGACCGAGCGCACCAGCCACTCGTCGGGACCAAGCCACATCAAGTCGTAGCCGTTGCCCGCCGCCGTCGTATTCGGCTTCTCCGGCGGCTTGCAGCCAATCACGCTTTCCACCGCCGCCACGAACGCGGCGTCGCACAGATCGCCTCGCACGTTGACCAGTTCGAGGAACGGCCGCTCGACAAGACGAAACGCCTTCGATGCACTCGCCTGATGCTTTTTCAGCAGGCCAGTTACGCCTACGAGCGGAGACTCCTGCCACACGCCCTGCCCGACTGCACGATCCACGACCGTCTGGCTGCTTCTGTTTTCATTCCACATGTTGACGTGCTCCTTCGCTGTCGTAGAACACCGAGCTGGTGATTTTTGCCGGCATCTGCTTGCCGCCCGCGAGCGGGATCATCACCGACTCACCGATCTTGTCGAGACCGCCCTTGATGACGGCCATCGCGATCGAGCGCTTTAAAATAGGGCTGAAATAGCTGGATGTGACGTGGCCGAGCATGGGCGCGGTGTCGCCGGTGAACGGACCCGGCACGACCTGCGAGCCTTCGGGAATCACGAACGACGCATCTTCGGCGAGCAAGCCGACGAGCTGCTTGCGTCCGGCCTTAGCCGTATCCGAGCGCGTCAGCGACCGCTTGCCGAGGAAGTCCTTCGACTTCGCGACCAGCCCGCCCATGCCGACGTCGTACGGCGTCATCGAACCGTCGGTATCCTGCCCGACGATGATGTAACCCTTCTCGGCACGCAGCACGTGCATGGTTTCCGTGCCGTACGGCGTGATGTCAAACTCCGCGCCGGCCGCCATCAGCGCCTCCCACACGGCACGCCCGACGTTCGCCGGCACATTGACTTCGTAGGCAAGTTCGCCCGAGAAGCTGATCCGCATCACGCGCGACGCCGCACCCGCCACTGTCCCTTCGCGGTAGCTCATGAACGGAAACGCCGCGTTGGCAAAGTCGATATCGCGGCAGACCTTCTGCAATACCTTGCGGCTATTCGGGCCGACAACCGCGAACGTGGCCCAGTGATCCGTCACCGATGCCAACCGCACCCGCATGTCGGGCCACTCGGTTTGCAACCAGCGCTCGAGCCACGTCAGCACGCGCGCCGCGCCGCCGGTCGTGGTCGTCATCATGTAGTGCTGGTCGGCGAGGCGCACGGTCACACCGTCGTCAAAGATCATGCCGTTTTCGTCGAGCATCAGGCCGTAGCGGCACTTGCCCACTTCCAGCTTGCTCCACGGGTTCGTGTAGACCCAGTTGAGCAGCTTCGCGGCATCTGGTCCCTGGATGTCGATCTTGCCAAGCGTCGATGCATCGAGAATGCCAACGCTGGTACGCGTCGCCAGCGACTCGCGCGCAACCGCCGCGTGCAGGTCCTCGCCATTTCTCGGGAAGTACCAGGGCCGCTTCCAGTTGCCGACGTCCTCGAACTCCGCGCCGTTTTCCACATGCCATTCATGCACGGCGGTCTTGCGGACCGGATCGAGAAACTCGCCCAGCTCACGGCCGGCAAACGTACCGAACGTAACCGGCGTGTAGTTCGGACGAAAGGTCGTGGTGCCGGTTTCGGGGATGGTCTTGTTCAGCGCCTGAGCAAGAATCGCCATGCCGTTGATGTTACCAAGCTTGCCCTGATCCGTACCGAAGCCCATCGCGGTGTAACGCTTCACGTGCTCGACCGACTCGAATCCTTCACGCGCGGCGAGGAAAATGTCGGCCGCGGAGACGTCGTTCTGAAAATCGATGAATTGTTTGGGACCCCGTGTTGCCAGTTCACGGCCGCCGACCAGCCACAACGGCATGACCGGTGCCTCGCTGACCTCGGCCACTTGCACGGATGTCGGGCGCGCCACGATCAAACCCACGGCGCGCGCTGCGTCAACGCCTGCGTCGACCGCGAAACGAATCGCGCGTGCAAGCGTGAATTCGCCGGCGCACGCGCCTACACTGCTCTCGGCCTGCATCGCCTTGCCGGGTACGAAACAAAGCTTCTCGTCATGCCAGTGCGCCTTGCCGCCGGACTGCGCGAACAGATGCAGGATCGGGCTCCAGCCTCCCGACACAGCCAGCAGGTCGCACGGCAGGTCGGCTTGCTTCGCGCCGACCGTGCCGTTTGAATAAGCGCTGACTTCAACCGACGCCACGCGCAACTTGCCGTGCGCCACGGTAATCACCGAGCCGTTCAGGACCTTCACGCCATAGCGTTTCGCCTGTCCCTGCAACGCTCCCTTGTCGCTGGCGAGACGCGGGTCCACTACCGTCACCTGTGCACCTGCCGCCTTCAGATCGAGCGCACATTGGTAGCCGCTGTCGTTGTTCGTGAAGACCACGGCGTTACGTCCCGGCAGGACAGCATAGCGATGCAGGTAGGACGACACCGCCGACGCCAGCATCACGCCCGGCAGATCGTTGTTGCCGAACACAATCGGGCGTTCCTGCGCGCCCGTGGCGAGAATGACGCGCTTGGCGCGTACTTTCCACAGCAGTTCCCGCGTGCCCTTGCGCATGGAAACCGGCAAATGCTCGGTCAAGCGCTGCGTGATGGTGACGAGGTTGTGGTCCTGATAACCGAACGCCGTGCTGCGGCACAGGATCTTCACATCCGGCATCTTCCGCAGTTCGGCTTCAATCTTTTGCGCCCACTTCAAGCCCGGAGCGCCATCGATTTCCGTGCGATACGACAGCAACGAACCGCCGAGTTCCGGCTGGTCATCGACGAGGATCACGCGTGCACCCGACAACCCCGCCGCATGCGCAGCAGCCAGGCCCGAAGGGCCGGCGCCGACCACAAGCACGTCGCAATGCGCGAAGCACTTGTCGTAACGGTCTGCGTCCACGTGTTCGGGCGCCTTGCCAAGGCCCGCTGCGTCGCGGATCACCTCCTCGTATTTCGGCCAGAACTTGCGCGGCCACATGAAGGTCTTGTAGTAGAAGCCCGCCGGAATAAACCGCGCGATCTTCTGGTTCACGGCCATGCGATCGTTTTCGATGCTCGGCTTGGCATTCACGCTGTTCGCCACCAGCCCCTGATACAACTCGATCTCGGTAGCGCGCGCATTGGGCACCGTATAAGCGCCGGTCTCGAGCTGCACGACCGCGTTCGGTTCCGCCACATCGGCCGTCACAATGCCGCGCGGCCGGTGATACTTCCAGCTGCGCGCGACGAAATGCACGCCGTTCGCGAGCAGCGCGGAAGCGAGCGTATCGCCTTGATGGCCCTGGTATGTCTTGCCGTTGAACGTGAACGTGAGCGAGATGGCGCGATTGATGCGCCCGCCCGTGGAAAGTCGGTCTTTCTGGCTCATTTGGATTGTCCTTCTTCTTTCTGTTCCATCACGGCGAGCGGCCGGGCGAACGTTTCATAGCCCTGGAACGCGTAGCTCACGGTGTCGCGTTGCGCCATGAACCAGCGGCGGCAACCTTGCGTGTGCATCCATTGCTCACGGTGCACGCCGCGCGGGTTCTTGCGCATGAACAGGTAGTCGCCCCATTCTTTATCGGTGAGCTTTTCGGTGTCGAGCGGGCGCGCGATATCGGCTTCGCCGCCGCACGAGAATTCGCTTTCGGCGCGTGGCCCGCACCAGGGGCATTCAATCAGCAACATGTCTTATCTCCAGTGTCGACCAGAGTTGGCGCTTCAGCGCCTTACTTTGGTCCCATGCAACCTTGGTTGCTCAGGTTAGTGGGCGACGGCCGCAGCGCCGTGTTCGTCGATCAGGTGACCCGTGTAGAAACGGTCGATGGAGAACGGCGCGTTCAGTGGATGCGGCTCATCCTTCGCAATGGTGTGGGCATAAGCCCAACCGGAACCTGGCGTCGCCTTGAAGCCGCCCGTTCCCCAGCCGCAGTTGAAGTACAGGCCCTTCACGTCGGTCTTGCTGATGATCGGGCACGCATCCGGCGACACATCCACAATCCCGCCCCACTGACGGTTCATCCGCACACGCGAGAACACCGGGAACATTTCCACGATGGCCTCCAGCGTCCCTTCAATGATGTGGAAACTGCCGCGTTGGCCAAAGCCCGTGTACTGGTCGACCCCGGCGCCGATCACGAGATCGCCCTTGTCGGACTGGCTGATATACGCGTGCACCGCGTTCGACATCACCACCGTGTTGACCACCGGCTTGATAGGCTCGGACACAAGCGCCTGCAACGGATGGCTTTCCAGGGGCAGCCGGATGCCGGCCATGTCGGCGAGTGTAGAGGTGTTGCCTGCCGCCACGATCGCGACCTTCTTGGCCCTGATAAACCCCTTCGTGGTATCCACGCCGATCACCTGGCTGCCGTTACGGCGAATGCCCGTAACCTGGCAGTTCTGCACGATATCCACGCCTGCCTGATCCGCACCGCGCGCAAACCCCCATGCCACGGCGTCATGTCGCGCCACGCCGCCACGACGCTGGATGGACGCACCCAGCACCGGGTAGCGGCTATTCAGGTTGATGGTCGGCTCGATCTGCTTGATCTGTTCCGGCGTGAGGAATTCGGCATCGACACCATTCAGGCGGTTCGCGTTCACGCGACGTTCAGTATCCCGAACGTCTTGCAGCGTATGCGCGAGGTTCATCACGCCGCGCTGACTGAACATCACGTTGTAGTTCAGGTCCTGCGAGAGCCCTTCCCACAACTGCATCGCTTTTTCGTAAAGCGCCGCCGATTCGTCCCACAGATAATTCGAGCGCACGATGGTCGTGTTGCGCGCCGTGTTACCGCCGCCGATCCAGCCCTTCTCGAGCACGGCGACGTTGCGCACGCCATGTTCCTTGGCAAGATAGTAGGCGGTCGCGAGCCCATGACCACCACCGCCGACGATCACCACGTCGTATTCCTGCTTGGGCTCCGGGCTTTTCCACTGGCGTTCCCAGTTCTCGTGATACGACATGCCGTTGCGCAACAGGCTGAATATCGAATAGCGGCTCATGGTGTTTCCTTGAACTTGTTGATGTTGCAAAAGCGCTTGCGAACGCGGTTGCCAAGCTTAAAAATCAGCACTCGATGACGTTCACGGCCAACCCGCCGCGTGACGTCTCCTTGTATTTCGTCTTCATGTCCGCGCCGGTTTCGCGCATGGTCTTGATCACGTTGTCGAGCGACACATAATGCGTACCGTCGCCCTTCATGGCCATGCGCGCCGCGTTGAGCGCCTTGATCGCGCCCATTGCATTGCGTTCTATGCACGGGATTTGCACAAGGCCGCCAACGGGGTCGCAGGTCATGCCGAGGTTGTGTTCCATGCCGATCTCGGCGGCGTTCTCGACTTGCGCCGGGGTGCCGCCCATGACAGCGGCGAGCGCCGCGGCGGCCATCGAGCACGCCACGCCGACTTCGCCCTGGCAGCCGACTTCGGCGCCGGAAATGGACGCCGTTTCCTTGTAGATGATCCCGATAGCCGCCGCCGTCAGCAGGAACGTGACAATGCCCTCGTCGGTCGAGTTGTGCATGAACTTCACGTAGTAATGCAGCACCGCGGGGATCACGCCGGCCGCGCCGTTCGTGGGTGCGGTGACCACGCGGCCACCGGCGGCGTTCTCCTCGTTCACGGCCATTGCGTAGAGGTTGACCCAGTCGAGCATGGAGAGCGGATCCCGCAACGACTCTTCCGAGTGCTTGCGCAACTGCGCGGAGAGATCGGCGGCACGGCGCTTCACGTGCATCGGGCCGGGCAATTCGCCACGTACCTTGCAGCCGCGCTCCACGCACGCTGCCATCACGCGCCAGATTGCAAGCAAGCCGTCGCGCACTTCGCGCTCCGGGCGCGATGCGCATTCGTTGCGCAGCGTAATTTCAGCGATGGATAAGCCCGTCTCCCGGCACACGCGCATCAGGTCGTCGCCCGTGCGGAATGGATGCGGCACCTCGCCACCGGATTGCACGCCGTTCACGCGCGTGCCCTCGCTGTTGATCACAAAACCGCCGCCGACCGAGTAGTACTCTTTTTCGACGACGAGCTGGCCGTTTTCATCGAAGGCCTGGAAGCGCATGCCGTTCGGATGGACGACGCTCGATCCAGGCGCACCCGGCATCAGCTTGCGAAAAAAACCAATGTGCTCGCGCTCGTCGAACTTGACCGTGTGCTTGCCGAGCAGGTTCAGGCTCTTGCACTCGCGGATCTCCCGCAGACGCGGTTCGATCGCATCCGGATCGATCGAGTCGGGGAGATTGCCCTCAAGTCCAAGCAGCACGGCTTTGTCGGTACCGTGGCCCTTTCCGGTCGCGCCCAGCGAGCCGAACAGACCCACCCGGACGCGGCGCACGAACGCGAGCAGGTTGGCGTCCTCGATGTGCGAGGCAAAACGGCACGCTGCGATCATCGGGCCGACCGTATGCGAACTTGACGGACCGATGCCGATCTTGAACAGATCGAAAACGCTGACGTTCATGGGGTGCCTTGTCGGTGGACTGCATGGGATTTCACTAGGTAGCCATTGCACCGCACGCCAATTTCCGCTGATAGAACAAAAACGGCATGCACGTGGGATGGCGGCGTCAGCACGACAACGCGCGTGGATGGCAAGGCGCTTTAGCGATGATCGGCGGCGCAAACGGGCAGGTGGCGCAAGGCGCCATGCTGGCGGCGCATCACAGGCTGAATACGCGGTTGAGCAAGCCTGCGGGCAGGGGCGCAAATTCGACGCAAGATTTACATGTCGACGGTTTTACAACACTTTCGGCGCAGGTCTTATTTACCCTTTCCGGGTTCAAGAAACGCTGCGATACACTGTGCCGGCATTTTCAAATGCGCTCGAATCAATCAGTCATCAAACTCTCGTCCATCAGGTTTGCTCCATGAACAATATTCTGAAGAAAGTCCTCGCGGTCTTTATCGTTGCGGCTGTTGCTGCACCGGCTGTGTCGTATGCAAAGCCGCATCATCACCACAAGTACACCAAGGCCAAGCACGTCAAGCACGTTGCTCATTAATCAGGTCATCAAGCCGGTATCAAGCCCGGACTAAACCACTTCGTACTAAACCCGCTTAATGCTTTAAGAAATAACCGGGCCGCTAGCCGGTTATCGGAGACGGCTTGTCCTGACGGGACAAGCCGCTTTCCGTTCCGAGCCGCCTTCAACGCTCGCGACGCTTGAGTCCAAAATCCAGAGTGCCGCAAAGCCCGCGCACATTCCGGTATTTCAAACCGGTTAATGACGGTGATATGCTGATTGATTACCGGGTCGTCTGTCGCCCATCATCCATGACCCGAATGACGGCTGCACATCAACGGCAAGCGCATGAATCCCGCTGACCTTCTTCCCGCTCAATCGCCCGACACACCGTCCAAACAGCGCATTCGTTTTGGCATTGTGTTGTTGCCGAATTTCACGCTGACGGCGTTTTCCGGTTTCGTCGATTTATTGCGCCTGTCCGCCGACGAAGGCGATTTCAGCAAACCGGTGCGCTGCTCGTGGAGCGTGATCGGGGAAACGCTGGCGCCGGTGCGGGCGAGTTGCGGCATCCAGATCACTCCCTGGGAAACCTTCGAGAAGGCTGAGCCCTTCGACTACGTGGTGGTCGTCGGCGGCTTGCTGCATTCCGGCGCGGGCGCGAGCGACGCCACGCTGCAGTTCATCCGCCGCGCCGCTACCACGGACGCCACGCTGGTCGGCATTTGCACGGGTGTGTTTTCCCTGATGCGGGCGGGCGTGCTGGAGGGTTATCGCATTTGTGTGAGCTGGTTCCACTACTGGGATTTTGTCGAGCGTTTTCCGGGTGTGAACGAGGAGATGCTGGTCGCAGACCGTTTGTTCGTGATGGATCACCGGCGCATTACGTGTTCGGGCGGACGCGCGTCAATCGATGTTGCCGCAGCCATCCTGCTGCGCCATTTCGAGGCTGCCACGGTACAAAAGGCACTACGCATCCTGCTGGTGGATGACATGCAGAAGGGCAACGCTCCGCAGCCGCATCCGCCGGGGCTGGCGCCCGCCACGCATCCGAAAGTGAAGCGGGCGATCTTGCTGATGGAGCAGCATGTGGGGCGTTCGCTGACGCTCGATGAGCTTGCGCACAAGCTGGATTTATCTACACGGCAGCTGGAGCGTTTGTTCAAGGCGGAGACCGGCAAGGCGCCGCAGGCTTACGCGAAGCAGGTCCGGTTGCGCACGGCCGCCTGGCTGCTGACGAGTTCCGACAAGACGGTGGCGGACATTGCATCGAGTTGCGGTTTTTCCGATGCGTCGCATTTGGGGCGGGAGTTCAGGAAGCAGTTCGGGCTTCCGCCAATGATGTATCGCGAGCAGCGCGGCACGGCAGCACCGGACGATGCGAGCGCGGCGACACTCGATCTTGCCGCGGATTTCGATGAGACTTTTCCGGGGCGGGCTCAGGCTATCTAGGTTGGAGCGTTGTACCCGCGCCGGCCGGCCGCTTGGCCCACCGGCGCGAACAAAAACCTACTGCGCCGCTACATAAGCCTTCACAGCCGGCAGCCCATCCTTGCCGTCAAACGTCTTCACCCCTGCCAGCCACTTGTCCAGCACAGCAGGATTCGCCTTCAGCCACTGCTTCGCAGCGAGATTCGGATCGGTCTTGTTCATGATCGGCGTCATCACGTGATTCTCGATGTCCGTCGAAAACCGCAGGTTATCGACCAGCTTCGCCACGTTCGGGCAGCGCGCCGCGTAATCCGGCGGCGTTACCGTCAGCACCTTGGCCTCGCCATAGTTCGGACCGAATACATCGTCGCCACCGCTCAGATAATCAATCTTCATGGTCACGTTCATCGGATGCGGTTCCCAGCCCAGGAACACAATCCACTTCTTCTCGCGAATCGCGCGGCCCACTTCCACGAGCATGCCCGCTTCGCTCGACTCCACCATCTTGAACTTGCCAAGCCCATACTGATTCGAATCGATCATCTTCTTGATCAACGCGTTGCCGTCATTACCCGGCTCAATACCGTAGATCTTGCCGTCAAGCTTGTCGTAGTTCTTGGCAATATCGGCGAATGACTTCAGGCCGCCGTTATACGCATAGTCCGGCACGGCCAAGGTGTATTTCGCGCCCGTCAGGTTAGGCGTCGGCAATACCTTGACCTGCCCGGCTTTCTGGAACGGCTCGACAATGGGATCCATTGTCGGCGACCAATAGCCGAGGAACACATCGATCTGCTTGCTCTTGATACCCGCAAACGTAATAGGCACCGACGCAATCGTCTTCGTCGGCTTGTATCCGAGGCCCTGCAGCACAGTCGTCGCCAGACCCGTGGTCGCGGCAATATCGGTCCAGCCCACGTCGGCGAAACGGACGTTCTGGCACGTGGCCGGATCAGCCGCAAACGCGCCGCCGGACATCGTGACATTGAGCAGGACAGCCAGCGCGCACGATGACGCGATTCCGTGAAGTTTCATGATTCTCCCTATTTTGGAAACTGCCAGACACGACGATGCCGCGCCCCAATGAGCGCGCCACGTCTAAAAATGGATCATCAAGCCGATTGCCTGCGCTCAATACTCGGCGCGTGGCCGAATTGCGCGCGGTACGCCTTGCTGAAATGACACGGCGAATGAAAGCCGCAAACAGCCGTCACACGCGAAATGGATGCATCGGTATTACGCAACAACTCACGCGCCCGCCGCAGCCGCAGCGTGAGGTAATAATGCGTCGGCGAAACACTCAGGAACATCTTGAACATCCGCTGCAAATGACGCTGTGAAAGCTTCACCAGCCTCGCAAGCTCTTCAAGCGACAACGGCTCTTCAATGTTCGCCTCCATCAGCCGCACGACCTCGATCAACTCGGCCCGCGAGAACCCCACGCGGGCATCAACAGGAATGTGCTGATAATCGGTCGTGCCGCGAATCCGCTCCACAATGAACTGCTCGGACACCTGCGCCGCATGCGCCTGCCCGAGCCGCTGGCCGACCAGGTTCAACATCAGGTCGAGCGGCGCGGTCCCGCCGGTGCAAGTCACGCGATCACGGTCGATCACGAAGAGTTCATCGGCGAATCGAACGTGGGGGAAACGCTTGTGCAACGGCGACATGTCCTCCCAATGCACCGTGCAGCGATACCCGTCCAGCAAGTTCGCCGCCAGCAACGCATACGCGCCCGTGCACACGCCGCCAAGCGGCACGCCTTGCGCCGCGACGTGCTGCAGCAGCGCGATCACCTTGTCGTCGACGTAATCGCGTACATGCCATCCCGCACACACGATCAGCACGTCCGGCATGCCCGCCTCGGCCAGCGTTTTTGTCGGCTTCACGGTAATGCCGTTGCTCGCGCGTGCCGGTTCACCGTCCGGGGTGATCACCGACCACGTGTAGTGCTCAGCCCGGCCGACGTAGTTCGCCATGCGCAGCACTTCGATCGCGCTGGTGAACGCGATCATCGAAAAATTAGGCAGCGTCAGGAACCCGAAGTGCGCCAGCTTCGACAACGGCGAATTCTCAACAGGATGAATCCGGTCCGGCACCATCGCGTCGCGTTTCATCGGGTTTTTATCCTTGGGCGTGGCTTTATTTCGCTGCCTGATTTAACCGCTGATCTGCTACCTGGCCTTGCTGCTCATTTTGCTAATTAACTTTGCTGTGCAGCCGGTGCGCGGCGCACACGCATCACGCTGCGAATCCCCGACAACAGCGGTGCCCGCGCCATCCCTGGCGAGCGGCCAAAGCTTTCCGTGATACGGTCAAGAATGATCGCGAGCAGCACCACCGACAAGCCGCTCTCGAATCCCAGCCCGATATCCAGCCGCTGGATACTCGCCAGCACGTCGTTGCCCAGGCCGCCGGCACCGACCATTGAAGCGATGATCACCATGGACAGCGCCATCATGATGGTCTGGTTGACGCCGGTCATGATGGACGGCAACGCGTTCGGAAACTGCACCTTGTAAAGCAGTTGCCACGGCGTGCAGCCGAATGCCTGACCCGCCTCAACGATCTCGCGGTTGACATGCTTGATACCGAGCGACGTCAGGCGCACAGCGGGCGGCATTGCGAAGATCACCGTCGAGAGGATCCCGGGAACCCGGCCGAGACCGAACAGCATGGCGGCCGGAATCAGGTACACGAAAGCGGGCATGGTCTGCATCAGGTCGAGCACCGGACGCACGATTGTCTCGATCGTCTTGCTCTTCGCCGTCCAGATGCCGAGCGGAATACCGAGCAGCAAACTGATCAAGGTGGCGGACAGCGTGAGGCCGAGCGTGATCACCATCTCGTCCCAGAAGCCGGTGGCATAGATCAGCAGCAACGACAGCAACGTGAATAGCGCGAAGCGCCAGCCCACGCGCCACAAGCCGATGCCGACGAAGATCGCCATCATCAGCCACATCGGAATGGACTGAAGGCCGTGTTCGATCAGCGCGGCGAAACTCTCAATGACTTTGCCGATTGCGTCGAAGGTGTTTGCATCGTGGTCGAGCAGGTATTTGACACCGTGGTCGACCCACGTACCCAGCGGGATAATTTCAGACATGGGAACCTCGATGCCGAGTCAGAGCCTTGAGAACATTCGCCTTGTTGACCGAACCGCAATACGATCCGTCCGCCTCCACCACCGGCAACGGTGCACGGCTGGCGACCACCCTGCTGACGACAACGTCAAGCGGCGTGGTGCGCTGGATGCATTCGATCAGGTTGATTTCCGGCGACGCCTGGCCAATCGCGTCGCGACACACAAAACCGCGGATCTTGCGCTCGTGGTCCATCACGAACGCGTAGTCGGCGCTGCCGTTGAGCGCCTGCGAAACACTCGACGCATCGATCTGCGAACCGTGCTTCATCAATGGCACCACGTCGGTCTGCATCAGGTCGCCGGCGGTCAGGTAACGGCTGGTGTCGATCCCTTCGAAGAATGCGCGCACGTAGTCGTCGGCGGGGTTCGAGATGATTTCCTGCGGCGTGCCGATCTGCACCACCTTGCCGCCTTCCATGATCGCGATGCGCGTACCAATGCGCAGCGCCTCCTCCAGGTCGTGCGACACGAACATGATCGTGCGTTGCTGTTCGCGCTGCAGATCGAGCAGCACGTTCTGCATTTCCTTGCGTTTCAACGGGTCGAGTGCGGAGAAAGCCTCGTCCATGATCATCAGCGACGGGTTCACGGCCAGCGCCCGTGCAAGGCCCACGCGCTGCTGCATCCCGCCCGACAACTGCGCCGGCAGCTTCTGCGCGAACGGCGCAAGACCGACCTGCTCGAGCACGGCCATCGCACGTTTCTCGCGTTCCTTGCGACCGATGCCCGCCACTTCGAGCCCGAACGCCGCGTTCGACAGCACGGTGCGCTGCGGCATCAGTGCGAACGACTGGAACACCATGCTCATGTCCTTGCGACGCAGTGCCGTGAGTTCGGAACGCGGCACGGAGGCCACGTCGCGGCCGTCGATCAGCACCTTGCCGGCTGTCGGTTCCACCAGCCGGTTGATGAGGCGGATCAGTGTCGACTTGCCTGAACCCGACAAACCCATCAACACGAAAATCTCGCCTTCCTTCACTTCGAAGGACACGTTGTGGACACCGACAATCTGTCCGGTGCGGGCGAAAACTTCTTCCTTCGTTGCGCCGCCGGCAAGCATGTCGATCGCCTGCTTCGGGCTCGTGCCGAACACCTTGCACAGGTTTTCGACCACGACCTTGTGGGAATTCATCGAACGCTCTCCTGGTTGGCGGACGTGCGTCCGCGCTCTGCATACATAGTTGCCAGAAAAAAGTGCGGGTTGCCGACTATTTCCGACAGGCACATGTGGAAATACGACACCTCGTTTTTCCTTTTTTGGCAGATCGAAAGCGGGAGGCTTGCTGGGCAAGGGTTTGCGAGCTATGCAGAGCCGATTTCGGCGCTTTTTCACATGTCGCGCCAGAGCAAGTGGACGATCATTTCGTTAAGTTTTTTTGAGGGAGTTTCCGGGTTTTCCCTGAGGTGTCGCCGGGATTGCAGGCGCCTCCGAGCGCTTTTGCCGGCCAGTCCATCATATTCCACGAATGTAGCCGTCTGGACGATGTCGGCTTTTGGCTGCCTGGAGAGCTTGCGTAAGGGGCGCGCTGGAACCGCGGCGATCAAGAATCGCGAGCCGATGCCGTTAACCCTTCATATTCCCTACATTTCGCTTATCAAGTTCATTCATGCCTCTATTCAACATCCGCCGGGCAAGTGTCGGCGCGAAGTTCGCCATTCTCGCCTGTGCACTTGCGGCCACGGTCGTAGCCGGATTTACCATCGCAGTCACGCATCTGGCCGGTCAGCAAATCGACGCGCAGGCGCTCGAACGCATGGACGACGACAACCGCGCGATCGGCACGATGATCCGTCTCTACGACAAGGCCGTGAGTGCCGAAGTCGAGCGCTACATGACGCTGTTTTCAAGCTTCCTGCCCACGGATTTCACGCTCGATGAATCGCAGAAGGTCGATATCGGCGGCGTGGCAACACCCACGTTCAAGGCCGGCGACACGCCGATGAACCTCGACTTCTCGATCCCCGATCAATTCCTCGACCGCAGCGGCGCGATTGCGACCGTGTTCGCCCGCAGCGGTGACGATTTCGTGCGCGTGACGACATCGTTGAAGAAACAGGACGGCACGCGCGCGATCGGTACGCTGCTCGACCGCAAGGGTCCGGCCTATGCGCTCATGCTGGACGGGAAACGTTTTATCGGCATGGCAACGCTCTTCGGCAAGCAGTACATCACCGAGTACAAACCCGTCACCGATTCGTCGGGACGCGTGATCGGTGCGCTGTTTGTCGGCGTGGACGTCACGCCGGAAGTCGCGACGCTGCAGCAGAACATTCGCGACCTGACGATCGGCCAGAACGGCTACTTCTTCGTCGTCGATGCATCGAACGGGGCGAATCGCGGCAAGCTGCTCGTGCATCCGGGCCTGAGCGGTGCGGCGGGTGCCGGTTCCCCGCTCGCCGATGAGCGCATCGCGCCGTTCAAGCAGATGCTCGACGCGAAAGAAGGCCGTCTTTCCTTCGATGCCCCCGCGATTGCCGACGCCGCCGATCCCAAAGTGCACGGCGGAGCGAAGGAGATCGTGTTTCGCACGGTGCCGGAATGGAAATGGCTGATTGGCGGGATTGCGTATCGCGACGAATTGCTCGCGGGCGTTCGCGCCACGCGCAACCGCTTCCTGCTGATCGGGCTGGTCGTGATCGCCGCGTTCGTGGCCGTGCTGCTCTTCGCAGTCGCCAGGCTGGTGGGCAGGCCGCTCGCGGAACTGACGCAGGCCTCCGAACGCATCGCCGCCGGGGATCTGAGCGTGCGGATCGCGACCACGCGAGAGGACGATATCGGCCGGTTGATGCTCGCCATCGACGGAATTGCGACCGGGCTTGCGCGCATCGTGACGCAGGTGCGCAGCGCGTCGGCGGATATGTCGGACGGCACAGGGCGGATGGCGGCGGGCAGCAGCGACATCTCGCAGCGCATCGCGACACAGGCCAGCAGTCTCGAACAAACGGCGGCGAGCATGGAGCAGATCACGTCGACCGTGCAGCAAAACGCCGCCAACACGGCGCAGGCGGATCAGCTCGTGGTATCGGCATCCGATGCAGCGCGCGCCGGTGGCGAAGCGGTCGGCCGGGTGGTCGCGACAATGGGTGAAATCGATGCTTCCGCGCGCAAGATTTCAGACATCACGTCGGTGATCGAAGGCATCGCGTTCCAGACCAACATCCTGGCATTGAACGCGGCCGTGGAAGCCGCGCGAGCCGGCGAGCACGGCAGGGGCTTTGCCGTGGTGGCGTCGGAGGTGCGCGGACTGGCTCAGCGCAGCGCCGCAGCGGTCAAGGAGATCGAGACGCTGATCGCGGAATCGGTCAGCCGGGTCGCCGATGGCTACAGGATTGCCGAAGAAGCACGCGGCACAATGAACGGGATCGTGGAGCGCGTCGCCCGGGTGAACGCGATCATTGGCGAGATCAGCGTGGCGTCGCGTGAGCAATCAAGCGGCATCGAGCAAGTGAACCTTGCCGTGGCGCAGATCGGCGAAGCGACTCAGCAGAATGCGGCACTGGTCGGCGAGGCGGAACAATCGACTGCCGGCTTGCTTGAACAAGCCGAACAGTTGAGCCGTGCCGTGAGCGTGTTCAGGCTTTAAGCGCCATTGACCACGTTTAACCCGCGCCCGCGGAACCGCTCATCACGACGGCCGGATCATCTCGAACATTTCGCCGATACCCGCGTAGTCCCCGCGATAACCCGCGCGCATGATGGGCTGCGCGGCGGCGGTATCGAAGAGGCCGTCCTTCAGGAACTCGCGCCGGATATGCACGCCCACCACTTGCCCGAGCGCGAGCCAGTTATTCATCGGCGTGCCGTCCAGCGATTTCAGCCGGATGATCTGCAACAACTTGCATTCGAGCGCGGCCGGAGACTCCGCCACATGCGGCACGGCCACGTTCACGCCCGGCGCCTTGGTGAGTCCCGCCAACTCGAATTCATCGACCTCGCGGGGTACCGTCGCGGACGTCCGGTTCATCTTTTCGGCAAGCGGCTTGCTCGCCAGATTCCACACGAATTCGCCGGTGGTCTCGATATTCGCGATGCTGTCCTTGAACCCCTCGCTCGAGAATCCAATGATGTGCGGGAACGAGGCGAACGCGCCGAAAAAACTGTAGGGCGCGAGGTTCACGCGGCCGTCCGGATCGCAGCTCGAAATCCAGCCGATCACCCGCGGCGCGACGATCGCCTTGAACGGATCGTGGCGTAGCTGGTGGCCCTCGTCAGGGTTGTAGAAATGTACGGCGTTGCTGTCGCTCATGAGTGCTTCCCGGTCTTCTTTGCAGTGTGGTGAATCAGGCGCTTGCGCCCCTCTTTCACGCGCGCATGGTGCGCGTCATTCCATTCATAAAACCCCTGCCCGCTGCGCACACCCACCCGCCCTTTCTGCACGTGTTCGCGCATCAGTTGCAGCACGTCTTCGTCCTTCGCCAGCTCCGGCATCAGGTGCGTGCCGATATCGAGCAAGGTATCCAGCCCGCCGAGATCCGCGCTTTCGAGCGGCCCGACCATGCCATAGCGGCGCCCGAGCGACGCCTTCATCACGGCGTCGACCACCGCCGGCGTTGCGGCTCCCGAACGCACAATGGCGAGCGCTTCACGCAATACGGCGAACTGCAGCCGGTTGCCCACAAAACCCGGAATGGCCCTCGTCAGCACAACCGGCTCCATGCCAATAGCCGTCATGAGTTCAGCCGTGCGGCGCGTGACGTCCGGAGCCGTTTCAGTGCCCGGCACCACTTCCACAAGCGGAATGGTGTGCGGCGGATTCCAGAAATGCGTGATCACAAAACGCGCCTTGTTTTGCAGTGCTTGCGCAAGCAGGTCGGGCGGAAACCCGCTCGTGTTGCTGGCGAAAATAGCGTCCTCGCGCAGCAGCGGTTCGAGCGCCCGGTAGGTGCGGTTTTTCAGTTCCAGCACTTCCGGAATGGCTTCCACGATGAAACCCGCCGTGGCCACCCGCTCCAGCTGATCCGTCGTTTCAATGCGCGCGAGTACGTCCTGTTTATGGTCCGCATTGAATACGCCGGCGTCGATCAATTCGTCGAGGATCGCCTCAGCTTTTCCATGCACCGACGCCAGCCGCGCGGCGTCTATGTCGTGAACGATAGTCGGATAGCCGTGCAGCGCCGCTTGCGTCGCAATGCCGACGCCCATCAAGCCGCTGCCCACCACGCCGATAGTGATTTGATTCAAATTTTCCCCGCAATGCTTGAATTCCGAGCTTCGATTGACAGCCAGATTGACAGCCGGTCCAGGTTCCAAAGGGCCTCACCAAAGCCGTCCGATGCGGCTCTCAGGCCGCGTGAGGAAGGATAGCTCAGCGCCTCGAATCGCGCGGGGCAGCGATTGGCTTATGACTTGACGCTGATCGTCCTGTTTCGCCCTCCACAGAGAAGGCCAAAACCAAAAAAAGCCGGCTTCCCTTGCGGAAGCCGGCTTTTGCGGCGAGATCCTGTGACCGGCGCTTAGCCGTGGTTCGGACCGTGGTCGTCATGGCGCGGCGGATGATGCGGGGGACCCGGATCATGCGGATGGTGGCGCATCCATTCGTCGCGCTGCCAGTAGCGGTGGCCGTCCCAATAGCGGTCGCCATGCCAGCCGAGGTTGATCACCACGTCGGCCTGCACCATGTGGGGTTGTGCATAACCCTGCTGCGGCACGGGGCCGTGGATCATGCCGTTATCGACCTGCGCGAACGCGGTCGTAGCCGTTAAAAGCGCGCCGCCGGTGAGCAGTGCGGCAATGATCGAGCGTGAGGTGTTCATGACTATTCTCCCTTTTCAGCTTGATTTCGTTTCAGAACGAGCGGCCAGCCAGAACGATGTGCCGTTGGCGGATGTGGCCGCCAGGTGCCGCGTCGTTGAAACCACTTTAGCGGGGCGTCAGATTGCATGACGTGAGCGCTTGTAAGAGTTCGTATCAACGAACCCGGCGGGTACGGATTGACCAGGAATTTTCCAAACCCCTGATTTCATTCGCCTTTACGCCGATCCAACGAGGCAGCCTGGCACTATTTCGCCCATCGGCGTGTAAGCAACGAAAATATGTGGCGGGTGTTTGGCTGGGACAGACGCCAAGAGAGAAAAACGGGGAACGATCTGGGAGGCATGCGCCGAGCGGCGCTGGAGAGGAGTGTCGCGCAAAAGCGACGTCATGGCCGGAGAGTCGCGGGGACCCACACAGGGCGATCGGCAAAACTTGAAGCTAGAAAAACTACATAATCTACAACAATGAAAACAGGCGAACCGCACTACGAAAAAACCTTGTCAAGCACAAAGCAACAACACTTCAGTTTTTTCTGCCGTCCGGCCTGTCTTCCCTGCAGCTCACAGACGAATACCCATGATGGTGCCACGCGACTTGCGGATGCGCTCTGCTTCTTGCTGACGGGCTTGGTACGAGTAGTCCGAGTCCATCGGAAGATGCGGCGATTCAAACAACGATGCGAATTTTTGCAGCAATGCGAAGAGGTAGCTCATGTCAAACTCCTGATGGTTGTTCAAGGGTTATCCCTTAGATGGCATTATAGGGTTTTCACCGACCAATTCCTAGTGCAACGCAACATTTCTTTGGTAGTTTTTCTACATAATTGTATTTTCGCCACATCCGGACCGGATCCTGGGCCCGAATCCAGTAGGAATTACTGGATTCCGGGGTGACCCAGGAACCCGGATACGGTTGCGAACTGGATGGCCGCAAAAGACACCGGGCATCCGATGTTTCGCTGGATTTACATCGACTTCCACATCGACTTTTTGGGATTGGATTTTTGTTCTTCGAAAATTAGTGCGCAACCACGTAACGGCGCCGAACCGGTGTTCAGGATCCACACTCCACCGGAATAGAACCGTTCACGCGCGTCACGCGGCAACCACCCGATTACCGGCACTCACCCCTTGATAAGCCAGGCCATGTTCCGCCTTCGCAACTTTCACCGGCAGTCTCGACAAGCGGCAAGCCGCCGCTCAAAAGCGTTCTCCCGAACGCTCGATTCCATCACGCGCCACCGGCCCGTCTGGATGGTTTCCTTCGCGTTGAGCCAGGCCGATCTGTCCGAAGGGCTGCGAGCCGCGTTCGCGTCGACCGCCATGCTGCTGCTCGGCAACCTGCTGCACATGCCCGAGTTCTCGTGGGCAGCCATTGGGGCGTTCTGGACCTGTCTGGCCGATGCCGCCGGCTCGAATCGCATGCGGTTTGCGTCCATGACAGGCTTCGCGGTGCTGTCCACCCTCTGCGGCGGACTGACCGCATATGCGTCCGGCGTGGGCATCGTTGCTGCGGCGCTCGCCGTCCTGGTCTTTGCGTTTCTCGGCGCACTCGGGCGTGTATGGGGTGCGGCGTCCGCCCAGGTCTCCATTCTTGCCGCGACTGCCTGCGTAGTGATGGTGGACAAACCCATCCATGGATCACGCGGGGAACTGCGTTTCCTCGCGCTCTACTTCCTGGGCTGCCTGTTCGCGACAGCGCTCAGCTTCACCGTGTGGCGGATTCATCCGTTCGGCGCCAGCCGCGCGGCCATGCGATCGGCTTATGCGAACCTCTCGGATATCGCGAGCGACAGCGCCCGGTTACTGAAACGGGAAAGCACAGGTTTCGGCGACTGGGCCTCGCATGCTTCGCGTTTCCGGGGCCAGGCGCGCAGCGGCATCGAATTGGCGCGCAAGGCGCTCGCACGCGTGCCGTCATCGAAGACAGACCGGCGGGGCACGTACAACATGCTGCTGCTCGCGCTCGCCGACAGCGAACGGATCTTCGCGTACCTGATTGCCGTCACCGATGCCTGCGAGCGCGGCCATCATCGTTTGCCCAATCTGCCGCGCGCGGTGCGTGTGCTGGAGGCCTTCGCCGAAGTCCTCGCCCGGCTCGCACGGGCCATGGCAGACCAACCCCGGGAGCCGCCCGCCGCCCTGCGCGACCGGCTGCAGGCGCTCGCCCGCCAGCTTGAAGTTGCGTTGGGCGAGACCGTGTCTTTGCGCTTCGATGTCGACTTCAGCGAGCTTGAATCCCCGGCTCAGCGACGCGCAAGCGTATGGTCGGCTGCACTCACGACCATGAAACGTGGCGTGGAAACCTTGAAGGCGAATGCATCGACGCAATCGATAGGCGCGCGCCATGCCGCTCGCGTCTGCGTGGCCGCGACAGCAGCGTTCCTGACCGTCAGGCTGCTGCATCTGCCCTTCGGTTATTGGGCGACGATGGCGACGCTCCTGATCCTGCAACCGTCTATTGCGACCAGCTGGCCGCGCAGCATCGAGCGTGCTGCGGGGAGCATCGTAGGCGGATTGCTCGCGGCCGCCATAGGCCTGGTCGTTCATTCGCCGATAGCGATCTCGCTGGTGGTGTTCCCGCTGGTCTGCGCGACGATGGCCTTGCGGCCCGTCAGCTACAGCTTGTTCGTGCTGTTCATCACACCGGCTTTCGTGCTGGTCGCCGACTTTGCGGCGCCGGGTGGCGCCGAGCTTACCTACGCCGTGGTACGCCTGGAGAACAATGTATTCGGCTGCGTGATCGCGCTGCTCGCCACCTTCCTGCTATGGCCAAGCCGCGAGCCCAGCCGCTTCAGCGACCGGTTGGCAAAGGCCGTGTCCGCGAACCTTGGTTATCTTGGCGCATCGCTGGGACGGGGTGAAGAGAGTGAGATCGAGCTGGAACGGCTACGTCGTGCAGCAGGGCTGGCCAGCAATAACGCGGAAGAAGTGCTGGCTCGCCTGAGGCTGGAAAAACTCGAAACGAGTCACGACGACCGGACCGGCTCAACCGCCCTCGCCCTGTTGCGGCGGGTGGCAGGCACGGCGACCCGGGCTCGCTTTGGCCGCGCGGGTGCGGCTCCGAACCGGGATCTCGCGGCGTGGATCGAAAGCGTCGGCAAGGGTATTGAAGAGCGGATCGGGCGTGATGCGGGCAGCGCTGGACTCGATGCTCAGGAGGTCTTTCCCAAACAGGGTCTCTCGCTGCTTGAAGCGGATGCCGTCAATCAGGTGGTGTTGCTGCGCCGCTTGTTGATTGAAGACACCGACGGTCTCAAACGCTGATAAGCGCGAAGGGAGCGTTCGCGCCGATAGCGCCGGCGCAAACAGGCTGGCGCTATCGAAACATTGATATCCTAAACGTGGAAAATCTGGGCCACGAGCGTAGCGCCAAGAAACGTCCCTGCATTCGCCACGAACGACACCAGCACAATGCGCCAGCCCAGCCGGCGAAACGCCGGAATATCCTTGGCGATGGACAACCCCGCGAACGTCAGCATAGGCGTGGTAATGCCGAGGAAATCGTTCTGCGCGCTAAGCGTTGATATCTGCGCAGCCCAGGGACACAGCGGCGACGTCATGAACATGGCAACGATTGACACCCAGCAGACCGCCGGAATCTTGCGCCCGGTCACCGTGTAGATTGCGTCGCCGACAATGGTCGCCAGCACCATGATCAACATGCCCGGGAGCCCCATGAGGGGCGTGGTGCCGTGGGTGATCCAGTCACAGCCCAGCGCAAACACGGCGGTGACGCCCCACGCGAGCAGCTTGCCGCGATAACCCAGCTGAGGCGCGGCAGTGTCGACATCGCCGAGTTGTGGACGAGACTTTTCGATCGCCTCCGATGCATCCGATGCCTTGCTCGTCCGGCCGATCAAAGGCTCGAGCAGACGATATCCCCACACGGCCATCGGCAGCGAAATAAACAGCGTGAAGTACGTGCCGATAGTCGTCGTGATGAGGTTGCTGGCCGCAGCGAATGTGAGGACCGTCTTCGCCATTTCGGGCGTCTGCTGCGCAGCGATTGCGCCGGAAGCAGCGGCCATCATGCTGCCGGAGCCCACGCCTGAACCCATGGCGAGCGCGAGAGGATGGAAGATATTCAGGCTTGCTACGAAGCCCGCCAGGATCGCGATAAAGACCGCGCCGAATACGGTGCCGGTCAAATACTCGGCCAGCACGCCGCGCCCTTCAGGCGAGTCCATGCCGTACTTCTCGCCGATGATCGCAAGGCTCGGCTCGCGGCCCACCGAGAACGTTGCCCCGATTGCTTCTCGCTTGATCCCGAGCAGCAATGCAAGCGGAAGTCCCAGCAGGATCGTGCCGACGAAATGCCCCAACTCCTGGAACGCCAGCGCCCAGCCGGCGGCGGCAAGCTTCGGCAACGCGCCGCCGACCATCAGGCCCAGCTTGGCGACAAAGAGCAACAGCGCGGGCTGCAGGATGGCTGCGGCAAGGAACTGGGTCTTGACGTCGAGCCGGGCAGCGCCGTTCCATCGTTCACTCGCCAATCCCAGGGCGGCGCCCAACAACAGCGCCCAGATCATTGGCAGCAAGACGACTTTCCCCGGCCCGACCTTGAACGTAAACGAGCCGATGAACTCGGCAATCAACAGGATGATCGCGGCATAGAAAAACAGCTTTGCCGTCCTTGACCCACCACTCCCCGATTGCTGCGCGGCCAACGTATTTTCCATTGTTCTCTCCGATTGCCCTCTCGCGTTTCATTAGCGGCGAGAGGACACGTTGCTCTACAAATAGCCGAACGTCGTCGCCGGCTCGCTGGCGGTTTCCACCCAGACGCTCTTGGTCTGCGTGTACTCGTACAACGCCTCAACACCACTCGAACGTCCATACCCGCTCAAGCCATAACCGCCGAACGGGGACGCCACGTTGATGGTCTTGTAGCCATTGACCCAGAACGTTCCCGCGTTGACCTGCCCCGCCACCCGATGAGCCCGGCCCACGTCGTTCGTCCACACTGCACCGGCCAAACCAAACTCGGTGTCATTCGCGATGTTAAGGGCTTCTTCCTCGGTATCGAAGGGAATTGCAGCGACAACCGGACCGAAGATTTCAGTGCGCGCAACGTCCATCTCGTTCGTGACGTTCGACAGCACGGCAGGCGAAACAAAGTAGCCGCCTGAAGAGCGTTCAGCCGACCCGGCCGCGAGCGTGGCACCCGCCTGAACCCCGCTCGCAATCATCTTCATGATGTGGTCATACTGCGTGCGATTGTTGATGGGACCGACTTCGGTTGCATCATCAAGCGGCGCACCGACCCTGATCTTCTTCGCGCCCGTGGCAATCATGCCGACGAACTCGTCATAGATCGAACGCTGCACGAGCAGGCGCGAACCCGCCACGCAGCTCTGGCCCGCGCCGGCAAAAATAGCGGCCTGGGCAGTCAGCGCGGCGCGCTTGAGATCGGCATCGGCGAAGATGATGTTGGCGGACTTGCCACCGAGTTCCAGTACGCAGGGAAGCACGCGCTTCGCGGCGGCTTCTGCAATGCGCACTCCGGTTGCAGGCGAGCCGACGAACACGACCTTCTTCACGACCTTATGCGCGATGGCCGCTTGAGCAACAGTCTGGCCAAGGCCCGCGAGGACGTTGATGAGGCCCTTCGGCGCGCCCGCTTTCTCGGCCAGCAGCCCCACCACCAGCGACGTGAACGGCGTCAGTTCCGATGGCTTCAGCAAGACGGCGTTACCCATCGAGATGGCCGGTGCAACCTGCCATCCGCACGTGAAAACCGGTGCATTCCACGGCGTGATCTGCAGGACCGTTCCGGCCGGTTCGCGACGTGTGTAGTTCAGGTGCGAGGTCGGAACCGGGATGACATCGCCGTAAAATTTGTCCGCCCAGCCACCGTAGTATTCGAACATCTCGGCGACTTTCGCCACTTCGCCGCGGCAATCGCGTATCGGCTTGCCCGAACCGAGCGACTCGAGACGCGCAATGCTCTCCGTGTCCTTGCGCAACTCGCGCGCGATCTCGAACATCACGCGTCCACGCGCGGCATGCGTCAATGCCCACCACTGTTTCTGGGCGCGCTGCGCCGCGTCGGCGGCCAGTTCGACCACCGCCGCGCCGCCGTCCTTGTACGCGAGGCTCGGCTTGCCCGTCGCCGCGTCATACAACTGGATCAGTTCTCCCGTGCCTTCGACCAGATCGCCGTCGACAAACGAACCAATCGTCTTTGCATTCGGGAAGAAATGCGCGAAGGCGGCCAACAGGTTTTCTGCCGCGTTGTTTTCCATATCTGACTCCATGTCCTGGTTATTCTGCTGACTGCCTTACTTCTGTTCGATGAATTGAACGATGCGGTTGAAGTCTTCCGCATCGCCGATCGTCCGGGCGCTCTCTGCCCACAAGCGCCCCGCTTCCTCGGCGATGGGCGCGTTGATGTCCTGGCTGCGCAGCAGGTCCATCGCGAGGCGAACGTCCTTGCGCATCAGCTTCATCGTGAAACCGGAATCGAACTTGTCGGTAAAGATCCACGTGGGGTAGTTGGTGAGCGTCGCGCTGTTGCGCCCGGAGCCGCCGTTGAGCGCTTCGACCAGCTTCTCGGGATCGACGCCGGCCGCTTTCGCTGCACGGACCGCTTCGCTGGTCGCAAGCAGATGCACACCGGTGAGCAGGTTGTTGATGATCTTCGTCACGTGTCCCGCGCCGACAGGACCCACATGCACGCGCTTCGCGCTCATGACCGCAAGGATTGGCTCGACAGCCGCGACGTCTTCCCCGGAACCGCCCAGCACCATGGTCATGGTCGCGGTCGCCGCGCCCTTCGGACCGCCGCTGACGGGGCCATCGACAAAACCCACCTTCACCTCAGCCAGCGCCGCCGCAACCTTGCGCGTGCTGTTGGGCTCGGCCGTGGTGGTGTCGACCACGATCAGGCCAGGCCTGGCGCTCGCCGCCACGCCGGCAGGTCCCAGCACCACCTCTTCCACAATCGCCGATGTGGGCAGCGAAAGAATGAGGACGTCCGAATCGCGCGTGATGTCGGCTATGGACGCGCGCCCGGACACGCCTTCTGCCTCGAGCTTGCCGGCGACGCCGGGCGCCGCGTCGAAACCAAGCACCGTGTAGCCGCCGCGCTTGAGCGAAAGGGCCATTCCGCGCCCCATGTTTCCGAGTCCGATGACCCCAACCGTCTTCATAAATCCACTCCGTAGCGAATACGCCGTCGACCGGATAGAGCAGGTCTAGCTGTCGGCGAGCGTGTTTTGGAGTTGTCATCTTCGGCCGGCGAGCCCCTATAATCAATCAATGCCAATATTGAGAATGTTCTAATTATTAGAACGCTGAGAACGCCGGGAAGACTGAGTGATGGCCGACAACCTGACAGAAAGCAGAATCGTCTATTTTTTCGAAGCCGTTCGTTGCGGGACCATCCGCGCCGCCGCCGACTGGCTCGACGTCGCGCCGTCCGCGGTCAGCCGGCAGATCGGCTTGCTCGAAACGGAGCTCGACGTTGCGCTGATCGAGCGGCACGCGCGCGGCGTCAAGCCGACGGAAGCCGGCCAATACCTGATCGAATATTTCCGTGAACAGCTCGCGCATAAAGACGACCTGATATCGCGGCTTCAAGAACTGCGTGGGCTGAGAACCGGGAACGTCAACGTGATCCTGGGCGAAGGTTTCGTGTCCGATGTCCTGGCCGGACCCATCCAGCATTTCTGCAGGCAATATCCCGGCATCAAGCTCAATCTGGATCTCGGCAGCACGAACGACGTCATACGGCGAGTCTCCGAAGACGAAGGCGAGATCGGCCTGGTCTACAACCCGCCGGGCGATCCAAAAATTGTGTCTCGCGCGATCAAGCGCCAACCGATGATGGCGATCGTCAAGCCGAACTTCCTGCGGGGCAGCAAGACGAAATCCATGAGCGTGCAGGAGCTGGCCACCTACCCGCTCGCGGCGACCCATCCCACCTACGGCACCCGCCAGATGCTTCAGGCAGTCGAGTTCGCGGAGAAGATTCGCCTGGAACCGGTTGTCACGACCAATTCGATCGGCCTCCTGAAACAGTTCGCCATGTCAGGGCTCGGCCTGGCTGTGCTGCCCGCGTTCGCCGTGACCATGGAAGTGGAGGCGGGCACCCTCCTCGCCATCGAGATCGATCATCCGATCCTGATGAAAGCCGAGGCGCATCTGGTTACGCGTGTGGGGCGGAAATTGTCGGTGGCTTCGAACAAGATGCTGCAATTGATGTCGTCGCAAATGCAGGCGTTCCGGTAGCGCGGTGTGTGCGAAACCACGTCGCTCAGCATCTAATTTTTAGAACAATTTTGCCCATGCCGGGCATCGCTTGTTCAATTTTCGCGGTGGACACTGTCGTGACAGGAGACAGACCTTGATCAACATAGATCCCGCTACGCTTTGGCAAATCATCCGCGCAGAAGCGGAACACGAAGCGCAGGCCCGACCCGCCATGCAGCCATACTTCGACGCGTATGTCCTGAGGCACGACACACTCGGAGACGCGTTCGCTTCGTTGCTCGCGGCCGAACTGATGCGCTCGGACACCACCTTGCCCGACATGGCGGCCGAGTTCGGCGCCGTCATCAGGCAGTCCGGCAGCGACACAAGCGCCGCTGCCGACGTGCACAAGATCGCCTCGTCCAACCCGGCTTGTCCTAACGCGCTGACCGCGTTTTTATCGTTTCGAGGGATTCACGCCATCCAGTCTCATCGCATCGCGCACGCTCACTGGCTTGCCGGCGAAAAGACGTTCGCTGTTCTGCTGCAGAACTGGTGCGCGAAGTCCTATAACGTCGACATCCATCCGGCGGCCAGGATTGGCCAGGGTCTGTTTGTCGATCACGCAATGGGCATTGTGATTGGCGAGACCGCGGTTGTTGAAGACGAGGTCAGCATGTGGCACGGCGTCACGCTCGGAAGCACGTTTGCCGAAGCCGGAGACCGGCACCCGAAAGTGCGTCGCGGCGCAACGCTTGCCGCTCACGCGATCATTCTTGGCAACATCGAGATAGGTGAAGGCGCGGTCATTGCGGCGGGCAGCGTGGTTCGCTCGTCGATTCCCGCCGGCATGGTCGCGGCCGGGGTACCCGCGAAGGTCATCAAAGCGGTTTCCGGTACCTATGCCGCCATCACCGCTCCCTCTTTTTCCAATAAATAGGATAACAAAATGATTCCGCCGCATCAGCATCGACTGGGTATCGACCATCCGGTAGTCTCTGTCAGGAATCACCCGGCGGCCGTCGAGCGTTATATCAAGCTCGGTTTTTCGCCGAGTCCCCTCTCGTATCACCCCTGGGGTTCGGTGCTGACGCTGATGATGTTCGAGAATAATTTCATCGAACTGATTGGTGTTGATGACGCCTCGAAGTTCGGGACCCATGCCGTTGATGGCTTCTGCTACGGGCGCACGCTAGGCCAGTTCCTGGAACGCTCGGAAGGCCTGGGATTGCTCGCTCTTCATAGCAAGGACATCGAAGGCGATTTTGCCGCCGTCAAAGCCACCGGGCTGCCCGTGCAGCAACGAGTGGACTTCCGGCGCAAGCTGATCAAGGCGGACGGCACGCCCGATGAAGCCGTTGTCTCGCTCGGCATGGTGATGGACCCCGACCTGGGCGATGCGTCCAACTTCCTGTGCCAGCAACATCGCCCGGAGTTCATCTGGCGGAAGGATTGGCAGGATCATCCGAACGGCGCGAATGCAGTCAATGAGGTGATCTATGTCGCAGGGGAGCCCGGGCTGCTCGAGGTCCGGTGGGCCAAGTTGTTCGGGGCTGCGAACACGTCATGGGTCGACGGTCATGTTGAAGCTGACACGGGTTGTGGACGCGTAGTGGCGTTGACGCCATCGCAGGCACGCGAGCGTTTTGCCTGCGTCGGTTTACCGGTGAGCTACACCGATAAACCCCACGGCTTCGCGCTGCAGATACGCGTTCGCGACTTACGCGCCGCCGAACGCATCCTGTCGGAAAACGGCGTCATGCATGGAGAAACCGCGCGCGGCGTTGCCGTCGCTCCCGAAGCGGCCGGCAATACGATCATCGAATTCGTCGAGTGACCGGAATTCGGCGCGCAGTGGTTTTGCCCATGCGTGCTTCGCGTTCTGCGTTCTGCTATCAATGCGGTTTGCTTTGAGCCCGCTTCGCTGCACGGCTCTGTGGCGCGGGGTCCGGATTCCTGTTGACAGCGGATGTGCTCGTATTGCCCCGGTTCGGAATCGCGATGGTGGCTGAATCGGTATCGAAGAACGACGCCAGCGTGGCCTGCTGAGTCAGCATCAATTGCTCGATGCGCTGTTGCTGCACCGTGTTTTCACGCGCCAGGCGAGTCAGCGCAATGGTCTGCGCCACGCCCGCCGCAACCGTCACAAGCAGCACGCAGATTACGATCATCAAAACGGTTTTTACCCGCCGCGACAAGACCGCGGCCGCGCCGCGCTGGTCCGCTATCACGGCATACAACGCGTCGATAGTGTCCGCGTACGTGGTTGCGCGAGCGGTATCGAGTTCCGAGGCCTCGCGGGAGGCCGCCTGAGGGGTGTTTGAGGCGCTTGGGCGGGTTCGGCGGTCATCGCCGATCAATGCCGCCGCCAGCGATTGCGGCGGCTCGCGATGCGGGTTTGCTGCGGCTCGAGCAGTTTCGCGCAGAGTAGCGGACGGGGGGGTCGCCGGCTTTGGGGCGGGCGTGACGCTCGTGACGGGCGCGTCAGACGTGGTGCTCGCGGCGCCCGGCTCGCCCTTCTCTGCCGCCGTCTCAACTTCGGGCGCGAAGGCAACCGGTGACGGTCCAGTCATCGACACGTTGCGCGCAGCACCCCTGGCGCGTGCCGCCGATGCGCGCTTGCCGGACCCTTGCCCACGCCCTTCTCCCGATACCGCCATAGCCGTTGCTCCCTGCATACCATCGTCCAGCGGTTCCGGCTGAACCGGGCCGGCAACCACGCCATGGGTTTGGGTTGCGACAACATCGTCGAACATGAGGTCCAGCGTTGCGGCGTCGGCCGTCTGGTTGTCGGTTTGCATCGCCGCCGCGTCATCGCGCAGCGCTGCGACGCTCGATAACGCCCCGCCGCGCAACGGCCGCGCCGACGCCGGCACGCTGTCATCGGCCGGCACAGCAGCCATGAAAACTTCGGGCAATTCGAAGCCTGGCAACGAAGTTTGGCGGATATCGGTATTCAACGCCTGGAGCGTGGCGCGCTCCGCGTCTTCGGCAAACAGATCGAGCGTGGGCGCGCCGTAGGGCGCCCGGCTCAGCTGCGCGAGACGCTGCGCCGAGCGCGCGGCACGAGCGAGCTTCGCATCGGCATCCGATTCAGCCGGACGACCGGCAGATGTAGTCATAGAAGCAGAAGCAGGAACGCTGTGACGCGAACCGGCGGTATCAGCAGGATCAGCAACTTGGCGAGCGGGATTGACGGCGGAATCTGGCATAAGTCGATGATTGACAGCGCGCGGCCAGACGCGACCCGGGCGGCTAACAACACGCCCGATGAAGCGGCCCGGCCCGGCGCCTCGCAACGGAAAAGCGGCTGCATGGGTTTTCGAGGCCGCATTGTCGCATGCCTGCACGCCCGGGCGACGGACGCGCAGGGTCTCAGGCCGGTCCTTCTTCCTTGAATTCGCGCACGGTTTCCAGTGCGCGCAGCCGCGTGCAGATCGCTTCGTATTCATTCGACGATACTCGCGAAAGCTCGATCTGCACTTCATCGAGATCGGGGGAATCGTCGCTTTGCTGGACCACGAACTGCTTCACACGCACGCTGCCGGCGCCCAGCACCTCGTGCAGCGCATGAAAATTCAGCGTCCCGCGATCGACGAGCAAGGTCAATTGGCGGCGCTGTTTCACTGAAATGAAACGCCGCTCCAGCGGCTTGATGCCGGCGAGGATAATCAGAATGATGGCTGTCGCCGCGATCGACGCCGTGTACATGCCGCCGCCAACCGCAAGCCCGATCGCCGCCACAGACCAGAGGCTGGCCGCGGTGGTGAGGCCCCGGACAATCTCGCCGCGCAACAGGATCGAACCCGCGCCGAGGAAACCGATTCCCGACACGACCTGCGCCGCGATCCGCGACGGATCGAGCACGACGTGATCGCGGCTGAGAACATCGAAGAAACCGAACGCCGACACCATCATGATCAGCGTCGAGCCGACGCACACCAGCATGTGTGTCCGCAGCCCGGCGGCCCACGACAGCCGTTCGCGCTCGAAACCGATCACGCTGCCGAGCGCCGCGGCCAGCACCAGGCGGGAAATGAGTTCTACGTTGCTTAACATGAGTGGATTTGCTCCTTATAAGTGTTCTGTGATGGGATGATGGCGCGGCGCCCATGTAAAAACGGCCGCGGACAAACCGCCGTTGTGTCGAAGCGCGGGCGTTTTGATTTATCCTTGGTGCCCCGCATCGGGTGGCGCACTGGACAGGTTCCACGCACGCCGCCGCGCTCAACTGCCAAACGCAACTACCATCGGTAAGCCGTATGCACGACCCAGATCCAACCGCCGCCACACCTCCAAGCGCCACCGCCCTCCGAGCGCACTATCACCACGTTGTGCTGCCAATCTGGCGTGGGCCGGGCTTCAACACGGTGTTGCGGCTGGCATTCGAGGCGGTCGCCGAGGACGGCCGCACACCCTTGCCGCCACAGCGCTATCGCGCCATGGCCTGCGCGCGGCAGCTATTCGTGTTCTCGCAAGCGGGCGATATCGAGCACGCCGATACACTGTTCGCTTCGCTTCGGACCTATTTTCAGGACACGAAAAACGGCGGTTGGTTCTATAGCGTCGACGCAAGCGGCGCGCCGCATGAGCGTCACAAGGACCTGTACACGCACGCATTCGTGATTTTTGCGTGCGCGGAGTACGCGAAACGGGCCGGCGCGGCAGCGGCGAAGGAAGCGCTGGCGGTGCTTGAGGAAACGTCGGTGGTGATTGAACGGCGGATGGCAATCAGCGGCGGTGGTGGGGGCGGTGGCGGCTTGTTCAGTTCGGCCATGGCGGAAGATTTTTCCACGGTGCTTGGGCCGCCGCTGCAAAACCCGCTGATGCATCTGACCGAAGCGTGGCTCGCCGCCCGTGAGGCGACTGCGGATCCACGGTTCGATCGGCGGCTGGAAAAGCTTGCAGCCGCGTTCGCACGAGCTTTTGTGCATGACGAAACCGGTTGCATCGCGGAATTGACGATCGGCAGCGCCAATAACTGGCTGGAACCAGGTCACCAGTTCGAGTGGCTATTTCTCGCAGAAGCCAGCCGGCACCCGGCTTTCGATGCAGCAGGCCTGAACCGGGCGCTAGTTCGCGGGTTCGATTTCGTCCAGCGGCACGGAGTCGATCCGGAGACCGGCGGCGTAGCGGCGTTGCTGAACGAACAGGGCGGCGTGATCGATTCGACGCAGCGCATCTGGGCCCAGACCGAATATCTGCGCGCCCTCGCGACGCATGTTGACGAGTCCGCGCGCGCACAACTGCCGGCGCAGATCGCGCGTTTTGCCGGACGTTTTCTTCGATCGCAAGGGTGGATCGAGAGCCAGTCGGCAGAAGGCCTGGTCATGCGTGCCGAATTGCCGTCGACAACGCCTTATCACCTGGCCACCGCCTACGCCGCGTTGCCCTGACAACGCACACCCAGCGCCTGGTGCTCTCGCGGAATCAAATGCCTCGCCAAGCCGCGAGGCATTTTTCATTGCGGCCGGAGAAATCAGCGCGATGCCGAACGGTTTGCGCGCTTTCGTTTCAAATCGCAGAGAAAGTTCGTGCAAACCCGGTAATTTGTCCTCGATTTTGAGATCGTCCTTGCGGAGTGACCATGCGCTACCTACAGTCTTGTGCAGGACCGCGACGAAGGCTCCTGCCCCGATGCGGATTGTGGGACTCACGCTGACTGGACCGAAACCAAGTGTAGGAGTGTCCGAATGGCCGAAATTGTCGATATCGCACGGGGCGCATTGAATGCGCAGCCGTTTAGCGCCTTGCTGGGTACGAAGCTCATGCAGGTCGACTCCTCGAGTCTCACGCTGTGTCTGACCATCCGCGACGAACTCAGGCAACAACACGGTTTTGTGCACGGCGGCGTAGTGAGTTATCTCGTCGATAACGCGTTGACCTTCGCTGGCGCATTGCGCCTGGGACCGAAAGTGGTCACGGGCGAATACAAGATCAATTATTTGCGGCCCGCGGTTTCCGGCACGTTAATGGCGCGTGCGCGCGTGGTCTACGCCGGGATGACGCAGGCGACCTGCCAATGCGACGTGTATGTCACCGACGGCGGCGCCGAACGGCTCGTGGCGGTCGCACAGGGAACCATTCACCGGATCAGCGAAATGGCTGCGGAGCTTGAGCCGGTCTTTAACGAGTGAATGGGGGTGCGGGCGCCGGCTTTATGCGCTTAAAGGTTAATACGATGGCAACATTGCAGCCCTGACCGCTGAGCCATCGCCGTGAACCTGCTGTAAAAAAGGTCGTTCCAACCACCGTTGGAACGACTTTTTTTAAGCGCGCCGGCCCGGCGTTAATTTGCTGGCCGGCTTGGCTGGTTGTGTCGCAATAAACCTTATTTCGCGTCCACAGTACGCTGCTGCTGCTCGCCCAGGCCCTGGATCCCGAGCCGCATTGTTTGTCCGGCCTTCAGGTAGACCGGCGCCGGTTTGACGCCCATGCCCACGCCCGGCGGCGTGCCGGTGGAAATAACGTCGCCCGGTTGCAGGCTCATCACCTTCGACAAATACGACACCAGCGCGGCCACGCCGAACACCATCGTCTTCGTGCTGCCATTCTGGTAGCGATGTCCGTCCACTTCGAGCCACATATCGAGTTGCTGCGGATCGGCGATTTCGTCTTTCGTGACCAGCCAGGGGCCGATCGGGCCGAAGGTATCGAAACCCTTGCCCTTGTCCCATTGCGTGCCGTGCTCGAGCTGCCATTCACGTTCGGAGACGTCGTTGATCACGCAATATCCGGCGACATAATCCAGTGCGTCCGCTTCGCTGACGTACTTGGCTTCCTTGCCGATCACCACGCCGAGTTCGACCTCCCAGTCCGTTTTCTTCGAGTTGCGCGGAATTTCGACGTCGTCGTTCGGGCCGCAAATAGCGCTCGTCCACTTACCGAAAAGCACCGGCTCGGCCGGCACGGGCAGGTTCGATTCGGCTGCGTGATCGGCATAATTCAGTCCGATGCAGACAAACTTGCCCACGCTTCCCACGCACGGGCCAATGCGCGGTTCGCCCGGCACTTCGGGCAGCGAGGCCGGATCGAGCGCGCGCAATTTGGCCAGCGTGGCGTCGGACAGCGCCGCGCCGGCAATGTCGTCGACCACCTTCGACAGATCGCGAATCTTGCCGTTCTGATCCAGCAAACCCGGTTTTTCCTGACCCTTCGGCCCATAGCGCAGCAGTTTCATCGTGAGTGATCCTTCAGTTTTCAGGTTTTGATTCGGTTTCGAGATGTTCAGCTCAAGCGGCTGTTTTGATCGGGTGAAGTCGCTCGAGTTTGCTTTCGATCGTTTGCGGTTAAGTGAATCGGCCGGTCGCGAGCGACGATTCAACGGAGGCGGATTACAACCATAGCATCGCGATTCCTTCAGGTCCCACGTCACCTGCATGACGCCTTCCGCGTACCGCGGTCACGAAATCTCGCGCGGCTTTCACGCCAATCTTTTTACCATTCTCTGCTTTCGTTGCAATTGCAGTTGAGGAATTCCGGGTATACCGCGCTCATTCTTCATGCGTTTTACTCAACTTTCACAGCCGATAAAACTCGCGCGCGGTGTCCCCGAAGATCGACTGCTGGGCAGACGCGTCAAGGTGTGACGTCAATTGTCGCGCCGCGTCAAACCAGTGTGAATAGTCACCGTTCAGGTTCAGCACCGGCCAGTCGCTGCCCCACATCAGCCGCTCAGGCCCAAAACGATCAAGCAGATGATCGACATAAGGCTTCAGTGTGGCAACAGACCAGCCCGGCGCGGCTTCCGTCGCGAGACCGGACAGTTTGCACACCAGCCCTTGTGGCAGCGCGGCCAATTCCGCTATGCCGTCCGCCCAGCTTTGCCAGGCCGCATGACCATCCTTGATTTGCGGCTTCGCACCATGGTCGACAACAATTCGCAGCTCAGGAAAGCGCGCCGCGAACACCTTCAACGAGGGGATATGGCGCGAAAATATCAGTGCATCGAAAGCGAGGTCGTTTTTGATCAGCGCGCGAATTGCCGGAGCGAGAGCCGGATTTTCGATCCAGCGATCATCCGGCAGGTCCTGCAGCATCGGACGCACACCCTTGAGCTTGGGCTCGCGCGCCAGTTCGTCGATCAGCTCCACGCTGTCCGGTGCGTCAAGCGGAACCCAGCCCACAATGCCGGCGACAGAGGCGTCGTCACGAGCGAGATCAAGCAGATAGCGCGTTTCATCGACTGTAGGCGCAGCCTGCACCACCACCGTCCGCGCAACGTGCACGGCTTCGCGAAGCGGCTTCAGGTCATTGGGACCGAAAACCCGGTACAGGGTCTGCAGCTCGGGCGTCAACCAGCCATAGTCGCCACGCGACGGATCCCAGAAGTGCTGATGTGCATCAATTCGTTCAGCGCTCATGACTTGCCCGCGTCGGTGTGATCGGTGCCGGCTCGATCCAAACGTGGCACAGGCGCGGCACGATGCAACAAACCAGCCGCTCGCAACTCGTCCCACAAAGCATCAGGCAACGGATCGGCGAACGAAGCCGCGTTCAAGCGCACTTCCTCAGGATTTCGTGCGCCCATCAGGACCGTGGCCACAACTTTATGCGCATAAGGAAACTGCAGGGCCGCGCTCGACAAGGCGACGCCATGCGCACGGCATATCCGTTCCAGCGAATCGACTCGTTCGATAATCAACGGCGGCGCATCGACGTAGTTGAACTTTCGGTTGTCCGCATTCCGCGTTGCATCGGACGTCAGTCCTCGCGCGAGAATGCCCGAATTGAACGCCCCGCCCAGAATGAGGCTGACACCGCGCTTCTCGCATTCAGGCAGCAAGTCGTCGAGTACCGCTTGCTCCAACAACGTATAACGTCCCGCCAGCAACGCGCAATCGATGTTGAATTCCGCCATCACGTCCAGGATGGCCGCGCCTTCGTTCACACCGAGTCCAACGGCCTTTACGCCACGCGATGTGCGCAGTTCATCCAGCGCGCGGAAACCGCCTTCGTCCGTCAGTTGCCGCCAGTAGCGCGCGTTGTTGTCGCCGTGCGTGACGCGGCCGATATCGTGGATCAACACAATGTCGATATCGACAATACCCATGCGCTGCTGGCTGTCTTCGAACGATCGAAGAATGCCGTCGTAGGTGTAGTCGAAAATTGCCTGGAACGGCAGCGGGTCCGACCAGCCTTCGCTGCCATCGTAAGGCGTGGTGCGCGGGACAAAATGACGGCCGACCTTCGTCGACAACACGTAGTCCTCGCGCGGGTATCGGCGCAACGCATCGCCCAGCCTGTGCTCGGCTTTCGTGTGGCCGTAATGCGGAGCGGTATCGAAGAAACGAATGCCGCTTTGCCACGCAGCGTCCACGGTCGCTTGCGCGTCAGCCTCGGAAAGATCGTGATACAGGCCACCCAGCGGTGCAGTGCCCAGCGACAACGCCGTGACTTCCAGCGAGGTTTTGCCCACTTTGCGCTTTTTCACAACGGGATTTCCTGTGATCGGGTTCATTGTGTCCGCCTGAGGAGTTGGACTGCTGCGTTAGACCAATAAATCAGGTTCAGATCGAGGTAATCGCTACCGCATACCGCGGCGTCGCGTTCGCCGGCAGGCACGCCGGACCAACCGGCTCAAAAGTCTTGTAGGTCAGGATGAACTCCTGATGACCGAGGGACTCCGACTTCGACGCGGCACCGGACGCCACCCGCACGGTGGCATCGAATACTTCACGGCCGACTTCATCGAGCGTCGCACGACCTTCCAGGATGCGGCCCGCATCCACATCCATGTCGCCCGAGAGATTCCGATATGTCGCCGGATTGGCGCAAATCTTGATGACGGGCGAAATGGCCGAGCCGACCACCGACCCGCGTCCGGTTGTGAACAGGATCACATGCGCGCCGCACGCAATCAGTTCGCCAATTTCCGCGTTGTCGCTAATGTTCGGAAAGCCGAAACGCGGTTCGCCGTCGGGAACGACGTCAAGCAGATACAAACCGCCGACGGGCGGAATGTCACCGGGTTTGATGATTCCCACAATGGGCGATGCACCGCTTTTCGCATACGCGCCAAGTGACTTTTCTTCCTGCGTGGTGAGACCGCCATCTGCGTTGCCGACCGCGAACGAACCGTGTCCCATGGTCGAGTAATAGCGGGCGGCCTTGTCTACGCACGCGACAATTTCACGACCCAGTTCGGGGCGCGCAGCCCGGCTTTCCATGTGGAATTCGCAGCCAACCAGCTCCCCGGTTTCCTCGAAAATGCAGGCGGCGCCGGCGTCAATCAACGCATCGAACGCGCGGCCCACAGCGGGATTCGCCGTAATGCCGCTCGTGCCGTCCGAACCGCCGCAAATCGTGCCGACGACCAATTCGTCAAGCGCCATTGGCACCTTCGGTTGTTGCGCAAGCACCGCGCGTACGTCGCGAATCCAGTCGATGCCATTCTGGATCGTGCTGCGCGTCCCGCCCTTTTCCTGGATCGTCAGGACCTCGGCCGGGCGGCCGCTCGCGCGCACGGCGTCGACCAGATAGTGCTTGTTCATGCTCTCGCAGCCAAGCGAGACGAACAGGACCGCGCCCACGTTCGGATGCGTGGTCAGCCGCTTCATCATCTTTTCGGCATAGCCGTTCGGGTAGCAACCCGGAAAGCCGATCAAGTGAACCGGAGGTTCCCGCTCGGCCGTGGGGTCGTCAAAGGCGTCGAACGCCGGACGAAACTGCGTGACGATTTCCCGTGCGACGTGATGCGCGCATTCGACGAGATAAGCGACCGCGATTACATTGCGGATGCCCTTGGCGCCATCGGCGCGCAGGAAACCTTGAAGCAGCGGAGTGGTGGTGGCCGTCATTGGCTTAGCGGTCCCGGTGATCCACGAACGCATGGCCGGCGTCGTGGGTGTACGTCGGCAGATAGTCGCTCTCGAGATTGTGGGTATGCAGATGTTCGCCAGACTGAACGTCCGACGTCACATGGCCAATGATCGCGCCATACCGAAGCACTTTTTCATCGGTCCGCAACGCGCGCCGCGCAACTTTGTGCCCAAGGTCGATGGTCTTCGCAAGCGTGACGATCTCCCCTTCGATCTGCACACGCTCCCCGGCTTCCAGGCGAGCGCCCGCTATCAGGCAATTGTCCTGCGGGCTTTGCAGAATGAGCCGGGCGTCGGTGGGCTTGGGAGGGGCTTGCTGCACAGAAACTTCCTTGAGAACGGACGGCATTCGGGCGGCATTCAAGCGGTCGTGTGAGCCATGCCGCGGGTTTGCATCAGTACAATCATTTATCAGTGAACGTATTATTCATATGCGGACAAGTCGAAGTCAAGCTAAGTGCGCCGCTGAGCGGTCCGTGTTTTCCCTTAGCATCTTGCTTTTAAGCGACCTAACTGAAGGCCATCATGCAGGCAGACGATCTCACCGACGCCGACCGCTACCGGGCACCCGCGCTGGATAAAGGTCTCGATATCCTCGAACTGCTCGCCGAGCAAAAGGATGGGCTCACGCGTGCCGAGATCACGAAATCGCTCGGACGCAACGCCAGCGAGATGTACCGGATGCTCGAGCGGCTGGTCGCGCGGCAGTACGTGGTGCGCTCGCCCGCGGGAGACCGCTACTCGCTCAGCCTGAAGTTGTATGCGCTCGCGCACCGGCACCCGCCGATGAACCGTCTGATTGCGGAAGCCTTGCCGGTCATGCAGCGTTTCGCCGATCGCGCAGAGCAGTCGTGTCATCTCGCCGCCTATGACCGCGGCAATCTGCTTGTGATCGCCCAGGTCGACGGGCCGGGAACATGGGGGATTTCAGTACGGCTCGGCGCACGGGTTGGATTGATCGATACCGGTTCGGGGCGCGTGATCCTCGCGTTTCAGAGCGCCGAGCAGCGGGCGCATATGCTTGCGGAGCACACGCGTGTGAAGGGTGAATCGGCGCTCGATCCGCTCGCGCTGGAAAATGCGTACCGGCAGATTCGTGCAGATGGGTTTCTCCATAAGGAAAGCCAGCAAACCTTCGGCGTGATGGACGTGAGTTTCCCGCTGCTCGGCCCGTCGGGCCAGGCGATTGCGACGCTGACGTGTCCGTATCTCAGGCGTATCGACGAATACGTGGCGCCATCCATTAGCGAAGTAAGCGCGCTGCTGGGCGAAGCGGCGGCGGCGCTGTCGATGTTTCGCGAACCGGAGGTGGAGTTCGGCGATTCGCGAGATTCGAGCGCGGCATAGACCTGGCAGAAGGCAGCAGATTCGGCAGCAGATTCGACGATCGGATCCGGTTCGGGATTCGGCAGGCTGCAGATCCGCGCGACGCGTTAGAATGGCGGCCCTCTCAAAAAGCGGATCGTCGCTTCCCGCGACGTTTCGCGTCTTTTTTCTACGCAAGGCAATGGCGAAACTCCTCTCCGATCCCGAATTCCAGCGCTTCTCCGAACTTCAGCAAAAGCAGTCCAGCTTCACGATCACGAGCGAGGAAGCGGACGAGTTGCGCGATATCGTCGCTCGCGCGCAGCAAAAGCGCGACGACCGCGCGGCCGCTATGCAGTCGATCGAAACGTTCATCACGCAGTTCGACATTGGCGCGGACGAACTCTTTACAGCCGACCAGATTGCCGATGCAGCGCGCAATTTCGGCCTGATTCCCGCAGCGAAGAAAGAGCGCGTGCTGCCCCCGCAGTTGTCGTTCAACGGCAAGCCTTACCAATGGACCGCTCGCGCATTGCCTGACGACATTCGCGTCCCGTTGTTCGAAGCGTTCACGTCGGGTGCGTCGGTGAAAACGTTTATTGCCACGCCCAAGGACATTACGCGTTGCGCGGCGACGATTGCACGTCTTGAGCGCGAAACCGGCAGCACCTACGCCGATGCGTGGCTGGAAGAACTCGCCGTATCTCGCGCGCAAGTCGACGAAGCGCTCGCCAAGCTGCCTTCCTGATTCGAACGGCGGCGGTCGCGGATAAGCGAACCGCGACCGCATTCCGGCCGCTCATTGCGGCGACCGGCTATCGACCCCGTCCCCTTCATGGCCTTCATGACGGCAGCACGTTGGTGTCGCCTGCGCCTGCGGCTGCGGCTGCGGCTGCGGCTTCGGTATCGGCTGCGGCCAGGCGCATCCTGAAACCGGTCACGCCAGGATCCTCGGTGGCTGTTATCTCGAATCCTAAACGACGCGCGAGTCCGATCATGCCGCTGTTCTCGCGCAATGCCTCGCCGACCAGCCAGCGTGTCCCGCGCGCCCGGCAATACGCAATAATCCGCGTCAACAGCAACAGTCCCAGCCGCTTGCCCTTCTGATCCGAGCGCACTGCGACCGCGAATTCGGCCGTCTCGTTGTCCGGATCTGCAACGGCGCGCGCCACCCCAAGTGTCTCGATCGCGTCGTGTTCACCCGTGACCGCGATGAACGCCATTTCACGGTCGTAGTCGATCTGCGTCATCCGGGCAAGTTGCGTGTGATCGAAACTGCGCACCGAACTGAAAAACCGCAAACGCAAGTCGTCCGGCGTCATCGCGGCGACGAAGGCGCTGTGAGCGGCTTCGTCGTCGGGGCGGATAGGCCGAACGGTGATACGCAAGCCGTTCCAGTCGAGCATTTCTTCCAGTTGCCGCGGATACGGTTGAATGGCGAGTGGCGTGCGATGCGCGGCGAGCGTCAGATGCGGTTCATAGACCAGGACCGCCTGGCGGGTCACGCACACCGTCAACCGCAGCGCGACAATCTGCGCGATCTCGCAGACTGCCTGCGACAACGCCGTCAACGCCGCCAGCAAGTTCTCCGCCGGGAGTTCGCGCGCTCTCGGTGAACGCATCACGAGATCGCGCGCCAACACCGGATTGAGCGGCGGAAGTGCGAATTCGTGCGGCGCGTCGGGCAACCCGAGCGCGCCAACGGCCTTGAACTCGAACACCGGTCCGAACACACGATGGTTCAGCAAGCGGACGTCAATCTGAATGGCGTCTTCGCTCCGCGGCCCCGCCGGTCCCGCCTTCACCATCACGCCGAATTGCGCCAGCACCCGCGACGCCCGCTCGCCGTCCAGTTCGGCGACGCCCGCTTTCAACGCGGCCATGACCTGAGCCTGCGCGCTGTCCAGCGCGACCACCGTCTGAGGACGTGGCCCGTCGGGCGTCTGCATCAACAACTCGCGCCCCTGCCGGTAGTCTACGAGCCGCGCGAAACCCCGCGCCAGGCGTTGAGGCGTGGTATGCACAGGAATGCCGTGGGCGTGCAGCGCATCGCGCGTGGCCTGGTCAACGCAGCCGAAAAAACAGGTCAGCAAACCGCGATACGCGTGGCTTTGCTGTTCGATCAGCATGCGCGCGACGTCTGCGACAGGCGCGGTGTGCGTTGGCGCGTGGACCACGAACGCCGTCCCGGTGTCGCGATGCGGCGCTAGCGCTTCGAGCGCCGCGCCGAAGTCCGCGGCAGTTGCGGTATCGCCCAGTTGCAGCGGATTCTCAAGCCGCGCACGCGGCAAAACGGCGGCGACCGATACGCGCGCGGCCTCGGGCCATAGCGCCAGCGCGTCGCCGGCCGCGGCAAAAGCGTCGGCCGCGAGAGCGGCCACGCCGCGATCGCTGGTGATGACCGTCGCCCGGTCGCTTGCCGCCACGCGGCCCACGCCGAGGGTCTCGATTTCGTCGAGCAGGTCGTCAAGGGAATCCACGCGCACAAGGCCGGCGCGCCGGAATGCGGCGCTATAAAGCGCGTCGAAAGGATCGTCGTGGCCTGTACGTAACACCAGCACGGGTTTGTTGCGCGCCGCCGCCCGTGCTGCCGACATGAATTTGCGCGCCATTTGCACCGATTCGATGGCCATCAGGATCGCACGCGTCCGAGAGTCGCTGGCGAGGAAATCGAGGATGTCCCCCACGTCGACATCGGCCTCGTCGCCCAGAGCAACTACCCGCGAAAAACCCAGGCCACGTGCGTTCGCCCAGCCCATCACGCCGTTGGTCAGCGCGTTCGATGCCGATACCCAGGCCACCCCGCCCGCCGCGATGGCACATGACGGCGCGCCCAGCACAGCGCCCAAAGCGGGCGTCATCACGCCGACACTTGCCGGACCGACCACGCGCAGCAAAAAAGGCCGGGCCGCCGCCAGCGTACGACGCGTCCAGTCCTTACCCTCCAGGTCCCCTGCCTGCCCGATTATGACGACCGCCCGCGTGCCGCGTTCCCCCAGATGCCCGGCGATCTGCGGCCACGTATGCGGCGGCGTGCACAACACCGCCACGGTCGGCGCGTCGGGCAAGTCTTCGATGCCCGCAAAAACTGCGGCTCCATTCAACTGACGATGCTTCGGATTCACCGGCCAGACAGGGCCCGCGAAGTTGGCGACGCTCAGCCGCGACCACACCATTTCGCCAATACTGCCAGCACGCAGCGACGCCCCGATCACGGCGATCGACTTCGGGTTAAACAGTGCGTCGAGATTACGTACGGTCATGCGGCCTCCATATCGGGAATGTATCGAGCATAGGCGATTCGTGCGCCCCCAACTACTAGCCTGATGGCCTATGTCCCGCCTTTTCCAGCAACCGTTCTCACATTTCCTGATGCCCAGTATGAGAATTCGTTTTGTTTCAGCGTCAACCGAACGGGCTATTGTTTCGCACCGGGAACCAAGGTAATTTGATCGAACACCAGACTGCCCAGGAAAATCCCGATCAGCGCGGAACTGCCGATCGCACCCATCCAGAATGAATCAAGCGGCATCTGCCGGTTCATCGACGCCAGGGCATAACCCACCGTGCCGAGCGCGTAACCTTCCGTAAAGTGAGCGCCAAAGGTAAGGCCCGCGATCTTCACGTGGAAGCGGTTCAGCGGAATGTCGTCGAGTAAAACGGGTTTCGGCGTCGGTGGGTCTTGCGGGTGAATGGGTGGTGTGCCCGCATGAAGTGGAGGACTGATCGGGAATGCACTACTTGATGTGTCCTGGTGACTCACTGCGTCTCCTTGCTTATACGTTCTCTAATGGCGCAAGCCGCCAACACACTTAAGCGTGTCCATCGGCTTCAGGCGTTCGGCGTTCGGCGTTCGGCGTTCGGCGTTCGGCGTTCGGCGTTTGGTGTTTGGTGTTTGGTGTTTGGTGTTTGGTGTTTGGTGTTTGGTGTTTGGTGTTTGGTGTTTGGTGTTTGGTGTTTGGTGTTTGGTGTTTGGTGTTCAGCGTTCAATGCCCGTCAGGCCACTGATCATCATGTATTTCAGTTCGGTATATTCATCGAGGCCATACTTCGATCCTTCGCGTCCCAGGCCCGATTGCTTGACCCCGCCAAAGGGCGCGACCTCCGTCGATATGATTCCTTCGTTGATACCGACCATTCCTGTCTCGAGTGCGTCGGCAACCCGCCACGCCCGGCCCAGGTCACGTGTATAGAAATATGCGGCGAGTCCGAACGGGGTGTCGTTGGCAAGCGTGATTGCTTCGGCCTCCGTCTCGAAACGGAAGCATGCAGCCACCGGCCCGAACGTTTCCTCCTGCGCGATCGACATGGTGCGGTTGGCGTGAGCGAGTACGGTCGGTTCATAGAATGTCCCGCCCAGCGCATGGGGACGCCCGCCTGTTAGTACCGCCGCGCCCTTGCTCAGTGCGTCTGCGACGTGCTCACCGACTTTCGTGAAAGCGGCCTCGTTGATGAGCGGTCCCTGATCGACTTCCTGTTCGAGCGCGTTACCCACGCGAAGTTTGCGTACGGCGTCGGTCAGGCGTTGAGTGAATTCGCCATGCACGCTCGCCTGGACAAAAAAGCGATTCACGCATACGCAGGTCTGGCCTGTGTTACGAAACTTCGATGCCATCGCACCTTGTACCGCTGCGTCAAGATCAGCGTCGTCGAATACGATGAACGGCGCGTTGCCGCCAAGCTCCAGCGAGAGCTTCTTTAACGTGTCCACGGATTGCGCGGCGAGCAGCTTGCCTACGCGCGTTGATCCCGTGAACGAGAGCTTGCGTACCACGGGCGATGCGGTCAACGCCGCGCCGATTGCAACAGCGTTCCCGGATACGACGTTGAACGCCCCCGGAGGAATGCCGGCTTCCTCTGCGAGGACGGCGAGCGCCAGCGCACTCAACGGCGTTTCCTCCGACGGCTTCAGCACCATCGTGCAACCCGCTGCCAATGCGGGGCCGGCTTTGCGCGTAATCATTGCGAGTGGAAAATTCCAGGGCGTGATGGCCGCGACCACGCCAACCGGCTCGCGCGTCACGATGATCTTCGAACCCGGCTTCGGGCTCGGGATCACGTCTCCGTAGCTGCGCTTGGCTTCCTCGGCAAACCACTCAAGAAAGCTCGCTGCATAGGCCACCTCGCCTTTTGCTTCTGCGAGCGGCTTGCCCTGCTCTCGCGTCAGCAATTCAGCGAGTGCATCACGATGCTCGAGCATCAACTCTCCCCAACGCCGGACCCGCGCCCCGCGCTCTTTCGCGGTCAATGCCCGCCAAACGGGAAATGCCATCTCCGCCGCGCGGATCGCTTGAAGCGTTTGCTCTGCACCGGCTTTCGCGACATCAGCAATGACTTCGCCTGTGGCCGGATTACGAACGGCGTAAGTCTCAGCGCTTTTGTGCCACGCCCCGTTGATGTAATGCTCTTTGCGAAGCAGATTCATGCTGCGTCCTTGATCGGTTGAACGAAATCGCCTTTCAGAGCGCGAGGTTCGCGTGCGGTACGACGCCCTGCCGTGTAGTCGTTGATGACATCGCACGGGGTGTAGTTGCGGTCGAGTTCATACAGCTCTTCAGTGTCCAGGCGGGTTCCCAGCGCACTAAGCGCGCTATCGAACTGGGCAGGCGAATCCGCACCCACCAGCATGCTGGCGACGCCTTCCGCTGAAGCACCCAAGCCTGCGCGATTTGCGCCGCGCTCACGCCACGTCGCCTGGCTACACGGGCCACCGACGCCGCAATCTCGCGCGACGCCGCGTCGCCGTACATTTGCGAGGTGAAGAAGTCGGTCTGGTTACGCGTCGACGCGGTGTCGCATGTAAGAAGACCGCGCGCCAGCGGGCTGAAGACCGACACGCCCAGTCCCTGATCGGCGCAATACGGCATCATTTCTCGTTCTTCCTCGCGGTATGCAAGGTTCAGCTGCAACTGCATGTTGATGGGCTTGTGCCAGCCATGCCGATCGCAGATCTGGACAATCTTCGCCAGTTGCCACGTGTACATGGTCGATACGCCGATGTAGCGCGCCTTGCCCGAACGGGCAATGTCGTTCAGCGCGCCCATGGTTTCCTCAACGGGCGTGGCGGTGTCGAAGTAATGCAGCATGTAGATGTCGACATAATCCATGCCCAGACGCCGCAACGAAGCGTCTATACCGTCAAGCACGTGCTTGCGCGAATGACCGCCGGCGTTTTGATACGTGCCCATGTCGTAGCCGACCTTGGTGGTCACCACGATTTCCTCACGGCGCGCAAGGCGTCCGAGGATGCGGCCGACAACTTCTTCGCCGACGCCCGCCGAATAGAAATCCGCCAGATCGATGAAGTTCACCCCCGCCTCCAGCGCGTGGCGAACGATGGGTTCACTCTTCTGCTCGTCAAAAATCCACGGCTTCCATTGCGGAGTGCCCATGTTCATTGTGCCGAGGCACAGACGCGACACTTTCAGGCCTGACTGGCCCAGACGGACGAATTCCATTCTTTGAGTCTCCATGACACGTGGCGACGGTTGCCGAGCACGGCACCGGCACGCTGATTTTTAGAGGGCTGCCTGTGGCAAGCGGGGTGTGTAGAAGGGATTCGATACTTCGCGCGCCGCGGCGAACACGTCTTCCTTCGACGGCAAGCCGAGCATGGCGGCCTTGATGGCGTTTTTCGCCGCGCGGTAGTTGTTGCGGAAGACGGCGTCGAGATCGTCGGTGGACGGGTTCACCCAATTCGCCGATACCACGACCCATTCGTTTTCCGCTTCGGGTGGCAATGTCCCGTCTTCGAGCGATTCAGCAACCGCCTTCGCAATTCCCGCCTGCGATGCGCCCCAGGTTGCATTGCCGTGAAATTCGCCGGCGATGGGGGCTTTGTTGACATACAGCGTGAGTGGTTTGGTCGGCACGCCAGGTTGCGCAATGACGACAAACGGCGCATGGCCAGCTGACGGCGTAGCAAGCGCGGTGGCGAACGCTTGACCCGCGGGCCCATTGCGCGGGCCGACGAGCACGTTGATGTGAGCGAGATTGACGCCCGGACCTTCAAAGCCCTCGCCAATATGGAGGGTGCGGCCGGTTTGGGGTGCTGGCATGGTGTTTTCCGTTCAAGGAGTGGATCGATGAACAGATTGTGCGAGCGCGCGTCGATGAGGAGGAATCGACGATTCATGCGGACGGGTATGAGCGCCGCTCAGATCGGGGAATGCCCTGAGGCCGTCATTGCCGCAGCGATCCCCATGCCGCGACGGGCGTTTATCGCTCGGAAGGTTCGATCGTGCTGTAGCGATCGAGGAATGCACGATGCTGTTGTTCGTTCACGCCGGCCGGGTGCACGTCGGTTGAAGCCGGTCGGCTCTCGAGCATGGCTTTCGGGCGGATTGGACGGGGCTGGAAGCCGCCGCCGCAGTTAGGACATACGTTGCTGAGCCGGGACGACGCGCAAGCTTCACAGAACGTGCATTCGAAGCTGCAGATCATCGCGTCACGCGCGTCGGGCGGCAGCGCTTTTCCACAGCATTCACAAGACGGGCGCAAGGCAAGCATGGTCGATATCTCCTTTTTTGCAGTTTAGAGTCGGAGCTCGACCTTGCCTTGCCAATTCGCCCACGATTTACGTCAGCACGCCCCACATGACCAGCGTCAACGCAAGGCCAACCACCGAGACAATGGTTTGCAACACCGACCAGACATAGACCGTCTGCTTCAGTTGCAAGCCGAAATACTCGCGGATCATCCAGAAACCGGCGTCGTTGACGTGGCAGAAAAACACCGAACCCGCACCAATCGCCAGCGCCAGCAGCGAGTTGTGGGTCGCGCTCAAGCCCGCCACGACCGGCGCGATGATGCCCGCGGTGGTCGTGGTCGCGACAGTCGCCGAGCCGGTCGCCTGACGCAAGGCCACCGCGATCAGCCAGGCCAGCAGGATCAGCGGCATGTGCGACCCAATCGCAATCTTGCCGATCGTCGTGCTGATGCCGGCGGCGACCAGCGTCTGCTTGAGGCCGCCGCCCGCGCCAATGGTCAACAGCAACGCGCAGATCGGCGGCAGGCTTTTACGCAGGATCCCGCCCACGCGGTCGCGCGGCATGCCACGCGTCCAGCCAAGCGCGACAATCGCGAAAAGAACGGTGAGTCCCAAGGCGATAAGCGGCTCACCGAGGAAATTGAGGGTATCGAAGAGAAGGGTTTCGGGCTGGATAGCCAGCTTCGCTATCGTTCGGCCGAGCATCAGGACGACGGGCAGAAGAATCGTCAGCAGCGAGAGGCCAAAGCCCGGCGCATCGAGCACGCCGTTTGCATCGACTTTCGATGAGAACAGCTTGCCCATCTCCTCCGGCTCATCCACGTGCATGCGACTCGACAACCACATGCCGTAGACCGGCCCGGCGAGAATCACGGCGGGAATGGCGATGATGAAACCGAGTCCCATGGTGATGCCGAGGTCAGCGTGCAGCGCACTGACCGCGATCAGCGGACCTGGATGCGGCGGCAGTAGCGCGTGCAGCGTCGTCATGCCGGCGAGCGCGGGAATCGCGATACGCAGGATCGGTTGCTTCGAGCGGCGCGCCATCACGAAGATGATTGGCACCATCATCACGAGACCGACTTCGAAAAACAGCGGCAAGCCGATGATGATTGCCACCAGCGCCATCAGCCACGGCAACGTGCGCGGCGTGGAGTGATCGAGGATGGTGGACACCAACCGGTCCGCCGCTCCCGATTCGGCCATCAACGCGCCGAGCATCGCGCCAAGCGCAATGATGATGCCGACGTCCCCCAGAATGCCGCCCGCCCCTTTGCTGAATGCGCTCGCGACGGCCTCCAGCGGCAAGCTCGCCGTGAAACCCGCGACAAAAGTGCCGACTAGTATCGAGAGAAATGGCGCCAGTTTCAGCGCGCTGATGAGAACGATGATTGACGCCAGACCGAGTGCGCATGCAATGAGAAGACGCGTGTCGTTGGGGGACCACGCGGCGAGAGTCGAGGTCAGATGCACTGAAATGCCCTTGGCTAAGTGGAGGGAGTGACTCGTTTGTCCGTTTTTTCCGTGTGTCGGCGACGGTCGGTGCCGCGGTCGGTGCCGATAAGCGGCAGGCACCGCACGGTCGCCGGATTTTACGAGCGATGGCTTACAGAATACTTGGGATGCTTTCACTCCGTAGGGGTTTAGAGGTGTTTTTTGGGGCGGCGGGATTGGGGGTTGGGTTCGGTTGGGTTGGCTGGGATGGGCTTTCAAGTGAGGAGCCAGGTCTGAGGCAGTCGGGTTGGCTTTGTGTGTAACGGATACGGAATGGGCCCGTATGCACTGGTTTGCGGTCGTTCCCAAGATGGCAAACGGGGGTCGCCATGTATGTCGTCGACGATATTTAATAAATTTAATTTCTATAAATTCACCTTAATCCCTTGATTGCTGCGAACCTGAAGTCCGCCGGGATCTGTGCCAGAACTACGCGTGTTCAGAACACCGCAGGGTCTAGCAACTCTTGGAGAGCTTTAGAGAGACCGCGATAACCACCTGTAGCAGACATCCGAGCGATACACGACTCATGTATCCGAGACTCCACGAGTGGGGGACTGAATCGGATAAGAACATTCGAGGTTTGTCACGTCGCCGGAGGGGGTCAGCGTTTTCTCGACGAATCGCCTGGCGTCGCGCCAAGTGTCGTCATACCCGACTTTATGCGCATAAAGCTGGCTTGCCTCGGTACTTTTCCCAGCTCGGTATTGCTTGCTTCCATGCAGTCGCCGTCACAGCAATGGTTGCGGTAGTTACGGCGCAACTTAACTTCAATTCACATGGAGCCGGACCCTGCGCCTTGATCCGTGACGTTTCCAGCCGAGCCCTATAGATCGCACTACTTTCGTTGTGAGCAGGAGGGGCCGAACTCCCGCAGGCTGTGCCAAAGATAAAAGACTATCGAGTTGAAAAAGGCGATGCCGGGGCCACGGCTCATGTTCCTGCCAAAGTCGAAGACGTCGACGCGCTACGGAAATACCCAGAACAGACTACAGACCTTCGTCCGAAGCCAAAGCCAAAGCCGAGTTTTCCCGATTGATCTGACTGGCGCTCAGGCACGAATTGCTTCCGGATCGACTGGAATCGCACTGGCACGCAGACCAAATGTAGATAACCGAACTGCGGCACAGAGGATCTGCGCTGCGCTACGTCGCATTGTTAGCGAGCCCATCCGCATCTTCAATGATCGAGAACACTATCGCGGCGAGACCAAGCAACCACAAGCGGGGACTTTATGCGCATAAACCCCACCAAAAACCGGCTGAACAGCCAACTCGCTGAGTTATCTCTAGAAAAATTGAGTTTTCAATGTAAAATTCGCAAAGCTAAATTTGGGAGCAAAACGTGGCAGCTGAAATCATTGCAATCACGCAGCAGAAGGGCGGAGTGGGGAAAAGCACGATAGCAATGCATCTAGGCGCGGCGTTTCACGAGAAAGGAAAGCGAGTGCTTGTCGTCGACGCAGACGGGCAAAACACGCTGGTTCACTGGGCCAGCGCTGCGTCCGACGAGGCCAGCGGTATCCCGTTTCCTATCGTGAACCTGTCAGAAGCGGGGGCCCAGATCCATCGAGAGATCAAGAAATTCGTCAACGACTACGACATCATCGTTGTCGACTGCCCACCCTCCATTACGGAAAAGGTTTCGGGCGTTGTCCTTCTCGCTGCGACGGTTGCGATTGTCCCGACATCCTCATCACCCGCCGACTATTGGTCCAGCGTGGGCCTTGTCAAACTCATTCAGCAAGCGCAGGTCATGAATGAAGATCTGCGCGCCGTGTTTCTTCTCAACAAAACTGAGGAAAAACGCATGCTTACGCGCGAACTGAAACGTGCGCTGGAAGAATTGGGTTTTCCTTTGATGAAAACGCAGATTCCGACCCGAGAGTGCTACAAGCAGGCAATGGCGCTAGGGCAAACGGTACTTCAGATGAGCGACCGGGGAGCGCGACTGGCTGCCATTGAAATACGTGCGTGCGCAGACGAAGTTCTCGCCATGCTTCCCTGACTTTATGCGCATAAAGGATCCTGAATGAAACCTACCCAGTTCGCAAAAGGCTTTAAAGCACGGCCGGATACCACTAGCAGCGAAAAGCGCACGGCCCTTGACCGGATCAACGCTATCGACGAAATCGTCAATCAAGAGGCAGGCAACGACAAGCAGGTCACCGGCCGTTCCAGCGCTTACACCGAAGAAGAGTTTCACGCTGACTCAGCGATGCAAGAGTCGGAACAGTTCAAGGCGTGGCGCCGGCAAAACAGATACGTACATGGCCAGGTCGTTGAGTTGCCGCTAAAGGCAATCAAGCCGAGCCCATTCAACCCGAGGCATTTCTATCTGAAGGCGTCCATCGCGGAACTGGCCGTCAATCTGGCGAAACAGGGCCAGCAGCAAGCGATTCACGTAATCCCCGATCACGAAAACCCCGGCACGTTCTTCGTCAGCGACGGTGGCCGACGCGTGCGGGCGCTGAAGGAAGCCAACAAGGAAACGGTCAAGGCAATCGTCATCGACCTTCCTATTGGTATTGAAAGCTACAAGCTGGGTTATGACCTGAACGTACAGCGGGACTCGCAAACCGTCTTCGATAACGCCATCGTCTGGAAGCGTTTCCTCGATGAAAAGCACTTCCAGAGCCAGCGGGAACTCGCTGACCACCTAGGTCTGGACGAGTCAACAATTGCCGTGGCTTTGGCTATCGCAAAGTTGCCCGAGAACGTCATGCATGAAATGGTCGCCCGTCCGGATAGGTTCGGGTCCAACATGGCTTACCAGGTCTCACGCTTTCATACGGCGCGCGGCGCCGATGCCACGTTGCGGTTGATCAACAAAATTGCCTCGGATGACCTAAGCACACGACAAGTCGCCGACATTGTGAAAGGCCGTGCGAGCGCACAAGAAACGCCGAAGCCCGCGAGCCGTCAACGCTACGCGCAACGCTTGGAAATCAAGCTGGACGGGCTAGCTGTAGGTGATCTCAAGACGTATGGAGATGACAGGCTGGAGTTGCGCTTGCGTGGATTGTCGAAGGACAAACGCGACGACATTCTTCAACAGATAGAGAAAATGCTGCAAGCGGATACGGTAAAGCGATAAAGCAAGCGGGATAGCGGCAAACGGGCAAACGAAAACAGGGACAGCGCCGCGACAAGCCGTCCCTCTATCGTGGTCTCACGCGACGCGGCTTTGATTCAATGTAAAAGCCAGCAGGTCGCCGTCAGTCGGCTCGCCCCAAGTTTTCCGTGCAAGCCAGTCGAAAAACGAGGTTTCTCCCATCTTTGAATCAAGGCCCCGCTTGCGCCAATCGTCACGCATGTGGGCGCCGAGTTCTGGCAATACATCTTCCTCGAAGGTCTGACGCGCCAGCTCCCGTTCCGACTCACCTTGTTCCTCGTACAACGCACGTGCTTCCTTCCGGCGAAACACGGAGTATTCGCTCAGCAAACGCGCCTTCAGGTCGTCGGCCGGTGCTCCCGTGGCTTTCACGGGAGCTGCTGCTGCCGGCAACGCTTCAAGCTGCGGCGCATAACCTTTCTTCAAAGCGTCCTTGAAAAGTGCGGCGGCGCTTCGTACCGGTGGCAGCGACGTGCTCCGCATTCTCTGCTCGGTCATTTGCAACGCTGCTCGAATCCGGTTTTCCTCGCTGTCCGCATAAAGCGTTTGCGCATCTTTCAACGGAATCCCGATCTTGACCATGCGGTCGACCAGCGTACTGTCGAAGACGTTCGGATGTTCATCGAGTGCCAGCATTGGCTGCTTGCGTTCAGTCACGCGAAACTGGATTTCAGCCACGCGCCGACCTTCCCGATGCTCGATCAGTTCGACAAAAATGTTGGTAACGGCATTGACTTCCGCGATCGCGGGCCGAAGATAGTCGCGCTTGAAATATTTGTACTCGCGCTTGGCTTCGTCGCCCGCTTCGGTGTCGGGCGTTCCCGAGAGGATAGGCCGCCACCATTCCCAGGTCTCGCGCATGGTGAGATGACTCGGGTTCGTCAGATAGCGAACGCAGATTTCGTACAGCGCGAGACCCGCGCTGCTGCGAAGCTGACTCTGAAACTGCAGACTCAAACGCGCATATTGCACCGGGTCGAGCAGTTTTTTCTTGATCTTCGGCGCAAAGGAAAACTCGACCCACACCCGGCGCGTGGCGGGGTCTTCGAGAATTTCGGCGTCTGCGATCAATGTCGATATACCCCACTTACGTCCAGGCTTCTGGCTTGACGTGCCCGTACTCCACTCAACCTGAACCGACACCATGCGGCGTAAATGCTCTTTCACCAGCGCGGTATCGTTGGAATCGAACGCCGAATTCGCGACAATGTCCGATAACAGCGCGCGGTACGTGTCCCCGGATTCGTCCGCCTGCTGAGCAACAGCCAGCAACACGTTGAACAACTTGCGGGTCAAGAGCGTGATCTTGCCGCTCTTTGGCTGGATAGCGATGGCTTCGACGGCTTTTCGCAGCTCAGCCGAACTCGGACTCACTACATCGGTCTTCTTCGCGCGTTTGGTTGCCATGCTGGAGTCAGGAGAATTTTGGGAAAGCATACTCATGACGGTGAAGCTCGTCTACAGGCGCGCCCTCACCCTGTAGTGGTGAAGGGGATGCAGCATGCAAAACTCACTGAGGTGCGCTCCTGAAAACTCTCACCTTCACCGTCATGCACCATCTCATTTATGCCCCGTGCCATGCGGGTAAACGGATTGAGCGGCTGCGGAGTCGCATCAAGGTGCTTCAAACCTGGTCCCGTATTTCCTCACCTGAAATTTTTTTACGCGTCCCTGTGGTTTTTACGAAATTCTCCCTGCGCGGCAAAAACTCACGAAAACGCAGAGAAATTGCGGTAATCGTCGAGTTATCAAAGCTTTAACCCTTGATAGCACGCCAATTGCCGTGCAATTGATCCTGTAAAAGCTCACCTTAGACTCGCCGGAGAGCCCTATTCAGCCGAGTTGGCGTTTCAAAACGGGGTTCTTCACCTCACATCCGCAGTCCCGCATAACCTCACCTTTAAACTTTCGCGCGGGTAGCGGCATCGGTCGATGTCCCCCATCGGCCCCCGCAAACACTCACCTTTAGGCTCACAAACGGACGATTTGCTCGATTTCAGTGCTGTGGGACCCGTCCAGGGACCCAAACTCGGCTAAATATGGTCCTGTAAAAGCTCACCTTTGCCTCTTTTCAACACAGCGAGGACAGCCTCGCGCTCGAGATCAACACTCCCGGAAACACTCACCTTTGTCGCGATACAAATGCATTAATTCCACACAAAACCTTTTTAAATCATATACTTAATATAACATTGGTTAACAAGGTATCTGCTGAACGAGATCCTCAAGCCCTACGACGGAAGCGACACCTTCCCGAAAAGCCTCACCTTTGATATCCCCTAATGCCACTGACGCGGTCCAGGAGTGGCCTCACACCGCTCCCGAAAAACCTCACCTCTAACCCAGTTCGCCCGAAATACCCCTTAAAACCAGCACCATCGTCAAAGTGGGAGGGCTCGAACCGAGCCACGCACCTCTCCCGTATTTCCTCACCGTCGAGGGATTACTCGCTTTGCAAACTACGGCCTTCGAGCCGCTCACGCCCGCATAGTCTCACCCTGAAGTCGGTTTGGCCCCTGCAAAGCCTCACCTATAGGTAATAAATACCTATTTTCGATTGAGATTTTCTGATTTTCTTTATCCTGCAAACGCTCACTGCTCAGATTCACGATCGGAAGTGCATCGTGCTGCTGTGTATGGTCGATCGTCTGAATGGCCCCTGTATTTCCTCACCTTCATAAAACGCCTGTCTCCCGAACTCGCTCACACATGCTCCCGTGACTCCTCACGCTAGGTCCCGAACCTATACACCGATCACCCCCGTGTTCACTCACCTTCTATCCCGCAGATACTCACCAATCATCTTGGAAAGCCTTATCTGGCAAGGCTTTGCCGTGGCGTTAACGTCTTTAACTAGGGTTCAAAGGTGTTTACTTCTAATACTCTCAAGCAGCTGAGCGATCCAAGAAAGAGAAGCGTGAAACAAAGACCCCGTGGAACATCAGCAGAAAGGCATACGTTTGAAAAAGACGCTAGTAATCAACAGCTTGAGGGATTAACCTCGACATGTTTCACGGATACCACTGCAGAGCTTGTGTAATATCAGTCATTCAGTCAGAAAAAAAGTAGCGGCAGTGGGTAACTCATCCGTTCAACCTAAATGTGTAGCATTTGATACGTAAAGTATTATTATACGAACGAAATTGATTCGGAGCTTTCCATGAACGACGCAGAACGTCTCGCGCTGCGGACGGAACTCGCTGCGATGCGGACCAATGGTGCGCGTCGGCAGGATCTCTCGCAGCATGCGTGTAAGCGGCTTTTCTTCGATTTCGGTATTCGCCCTTCAATGGCCACCGTCAGAGACCTGACACAAACCGGTAGCGCAAGCGATATTCCGAAGGATATCGACACATTCTGGACACGGATCAGATCCGCGTCGCGCGTTCGTATCGAAGGTGGCGCGATTCCCGAGGGATTGCAGGAACGAGCCGGCGAACTGCTCGGCCAACTTTTCCAGGAAGCGCAGGAGTTTGCAATTCGATCGCTGGAAGACGAGCGTCACGCAGCAAAAGATGACATTGATGCGGCAATGAGCCGGCTTCGCGATGCCGAAGTGCGTTGTGCGACGGTAGAAGAGGCGCTTCGCCGCAGTGAAGCGCGTGCCGATACCGCATTAGCCCGAAATTCCTCGCTGGAAATCGAGTTGGGCTCGCTTCGTGGCCGCGAACTGGACGCGCAAAGCAGCCTGCACGCATCGATTCATCGGCTGGAGAGTGAGCACGCGGCGCTGACTCAACGGCTTGAAACGGAACAAACAGCCAACGCCACACTACGCGACCGCGTCGATACGTTAAACGGTGAGCTGAGGCACAACACCGAGCATTACGCGCAACAGATCAAGGATGCAATCAGCGAAGCCGAGCGGCGGGTGAAGCCAATGCTCGTGGAACTTGACTCCCTGCGTGGCATGGCTGCGACCTATCAAGCGGGTGTACGTCAGGCAAGCCAGAAGGAATTCGATTTTATTCAACAACTTAGCATTGCGAAGGCGCGAGCGGATCGGCTGGAACTGAGAATTCGCGAGCAGTCCGACGAACTCGACACGTTGGCCCTTGAGCGCGATGCGCTGCTCGGACGAAGTGGAACGAGCGAAAACGTCGCCCGGCTGATCTGCACGATGGTCGAGGAAGGACGGTTATCCATGGAGGAAATCCGGACTTTGGGAACGGATATCGATGGTTTTGTCACGGTGCCGGCACGTTGCCCCACATGCGTCACCGGTGAGCCTGAGCTCGCGCAGCACGATGACGAGTTCGAGTTATCCTGTCCGGATTGTGAGCGCTCGTCGGGGACAGCTTTGTCCCGGCTGCTTGCGGTGGCCCGCTTTCGCTCCGCCGAGAGGGTCGACGCCAGTGAGCAAACCGAGAGGTGAGACTTTTCGGGAGGCGAACGCTATTCGAATCCGCGAGTTTCCTGGTGGCCGCTTTCCTGGGCCGCTGCTAAATCGCGCTCCCGTATTTCCTCACCTGTCCAGTTTTCCCATGCTCGATGCAACCGGTGCGCCGAGATCTGCTGTTGGAACCCCAGCCATTGGCCCACGCGCTCGGCTGCCGTGCCACTTTCGAATAACTCGGCTGCGAATGTGTTCCGCAAGGTTTGCGGACTGGCGCGCGCCGTTCGGGAATTGGCAATGCCCGCGGCTTCGATCACGGCATCGACGGCGCGAAGCATCGTCGCCTTATGCATCGGGCGCCCCGAGGGAGCGGATGGAAACAGAAGATTGCCGAGTAACCGTACTGTTTTGCGCTCGCTGACCCAACTGTCGAGTAGTGCGATCGCGAATGGCGCGAGCCGGGTTTCCCGATTCAACGCGGGATTCGTTGCCTCGATGGCTAACCATGGCTGATTCCATGCATAGTTACTAACGGTCAATGCTGCTGCTTCGCCCGTTTTGACACCACCGCCCAAAAAAGTGCCGACTAGTGCACGATCACGGCGCTCCCGCCAACGCTGCCCTGCCGGTAGATCACCGATCGCGGAAAAAAGGTAACTGATCAGAGCTGCTCGTTCGCCATGGGCGAGAAATCCTGTTGGCTCGTTTTCCCGGGCATCTCGCCACGAAGCCTCACCGTCCTGGGCGATGAAGCGAGCCGGGTTCGTCGATGCCATTTCTATCTCGCGCACGTGGTCGAGTACGCGCTCGATAAGGCGCAGATAGCGAATGCGTTGTGGCTTCCGGATTTCTAGTTGCGTGACGAACTGTTCGATTGCCAGCCTATCAACCGTACGCAGATCGACGCGTTTGACCGTCAGCCACTCGAGGAAGAGTCCCCATTGAGCCCGGTAAACATCGGCGGACGATGCCTTGAATGCTTGTTTCGCCATCCATGAGTCGAACGCGCTACGTGGATCAGCGTACCAATTGGCGCGCGTGTGATCGAAGATCCCGTGGCTTTCGGCTGAGGCAGTCATCGACTTGGCAATCCGTTAGTTGTGAATTTATTGGATAGAAGATTACGCGATAGCTGGAAGCGATGTCCATTGCACCGCATTTTGAACGCCGCGCTTGTTGAGCACCGGCGCGCTATTGCGTGATGAGTAAGAAGTGCGAGTAACAGGTGCCGGCATCCTGGTAATGGCCGTGCGGCAACCGGCGCACAAACCGCGTCCCGGCATTTGTGCATTGGAGTTTCGCGGCAAACTGTAATGGTTATCGGCGGAGGCACGGCCACCGATTGCCCGGCGGCCACGCTCGAAGCTCACTCGATCACTTTGTTGGCTATCAATGTGCAACAGCTATTGCGAGTTCGGGATGTCCAGCACGCGCGGCACAATCGTAGGCATCGACGGCAAATACAAACACCGGCGGTAATGCATTCGATGCCCCGAAATCCACGAGGTCATCGGTTTCCGGAAAAGCCATGTCATCCGGGCGCGCAAACAGCGCGCGCAGTGCGGATTCATGTCGCCCCGCAAAACCAAGATCCGCGAGCGCTTCGGCCTCAATGGCGAGTAACAGCCGCCAGGTCAAGGGCACGCCTTGCACGATATAGCGCGCGGCTATGTCGCGCGTGATTCGTTCAAGGTCGCGCACCACGCGTGCAAATTCAGGGGTGTCCATACGATCTTCGTCGAAGTCCATTGCTGTCTCCTCCATTCATGCCATTGCGCCAAGGTGTGTACTGTACAAACATACAGTAGTTATCGCAATGTTCCTCTAGCGTCGCGCTGAGCGCCGCGCGCGTATGTGCGATTCCGCCTACGCGGGAATCAGACGTGCGCGGCTGTTCTGCTGCCGTGGAAACCGCCATTCTGGAATCGGTTCAGGGTGCTTCCCTGACATGGCGCCGCGACTCCCACGAACCGGGACTCGCGCTTCAATATGAAAGGAGATCGAGATGAACAAAGATCAGAAGGACGGCGTGGCGAATCAAGTCAAGGGCAAAGTCAACGAGGCCGTTGGCAAGGTAACGGGCAACAAGGCCCGGGAAACCAAGGGCGATATGCAGCAGGCAGCCGGCAAGGTGCAAAAAGGCGTTGGTGACGCGCGCGAGGACGTAAAGGATGCGTTCAAGAAGCATTGAACGTGTGACTGGTTGCGGGGATTAGCGGGTAATCCGGCGCAATAGGCGTTTCGTTCAAAACGATTGGCCGTTCCAATGCGAGTTGGAACGGCCTTTTGCACTTACTTCGTAACCGTGAACGGTTCGTATGCTCCGCTTGACTGTTTATAGACAAGCGTTTTGTAGGAAATGCTTGTTGGCTTTTGGGTTGTCCGGCCAGATTTGAACGGTCATCCAGCCTCTTATATGAACCCGGTGCGAAGCTTAATTTTTGCGCGCTCGGCGGTTTGAAAACAAAGCCCTTGCCCGCTGCGGGTTCCGCGCCTGGACGGCGGGCTGCCGGGAAACTTTATGCGCATCAAGTTCCGGGCACGGGTGCCAGGCCCTGAGTTAAGTCGATGATGTGGTTCGGATCACGCTAACCGCCGACGACGCACTTCCGCATCTCATTTGCCGGCACTCAGAGATGTCGAACTGAGCGAAGTACAAGTTAACAACGACGTGTGTCGGTCCTCGATCAAACCGAGCGAAACCAGAAGGATTAGCTAGAAATTAAACCCACTGCCGGTTTGTGTCCTCAAGAACTCGTTCCCCAATTTCACACAAATGCACATGACGTTCATGTAAAGTTCCGCTCGAACTTTATATAAAAAGGCGTGGTCGGCGAGACTGCGACGGCGAAACGTACAGGTTTGAGCCGAATGAAAACGTCAGCGACTGTCTCAAAAAATATCCATGTTCCGCTCATGCTGGCGGCCCTGATGGCATTGGGAGTGACATCCAAGGTTTCGGCCGCCGAAATTTGCAGCGACGGCTTATGGGCGGACGCGATGATCGGTTCGTATCATGTCCATCCCAAAAAACACTTTGATCAATTCAACCCTGGCATTGGCGTTGAATGCTGGGTTTCTCCGCAGTGGGCACTGACAGGCGGTTATTTTCGTAACTCACTTACCGCACCTTCGTTCTATGGTGGCGGTGTCTGGGCGCCGGAATTTGCGCATTGGGGTTACGTCCGGCTGGCTGCAATGGGCGGTTTGATATCGGGATACGACTATGGCAAATGGGGCATAGGCCACGGTCACAAACTGGGTCCGGTCCTCGCGCCGGTCATCATGGCGGAGTACGGCCGTATTGGCGCGAACATCATTCTGATTCCGCCCATCCCCTCCAGCGATCTGCCCTTCACGCTAGGATTTCAGCTACGAGTCCGATTTTGGTGACATCTCGCCACGGACATTGAGACGCTGGTTCTCGCGCCGCTCGGGTTCGCGCGGGTGATGTCGAACCGTAGACAATATCGAGTGCTCTGTCTGAAGCACTTCAATTGTCTACAGGCCCGGCACTCATAAGGTCCGCGGACCTGTCCCTGTCGACCCTCATTGCTCTGCATATTCAAATTCCCGGTCTGCTACGGAGTCCAGATTAAACCTGCGCGCAAAACGGGGCTCGCCGGAGCGATTGATGGGCCCCAGACCGGCTCCCGTATCAGCTCACCTTGGTACTGGTTACATTCAGGGACTTCGTGCCCGAAGACGGCCTGATAGAAGCGCCGCACTGACGTCATCAGTCTTCATCGGTGAGTGTTTTCGGGAGCCGGAGCCGGGCTTGGAATCCCTGAATGGGACGTCCCGAACCGAAGCCGATCCAGGACATCCGCATCCCGGCAATCCTTATCTTATCTTTTCAATCCTTTCCAACGCTCTGTCATAAACCGTCTGTATTCTCAGCGCCATCGTTTAGGTGTACCGCATCAATGGGTACGTGCCGAGCGTATCCGTTCATTCCGATCCCTTCAGAGAAAGTCATGCAAACGTCGAAACTTCGACTCTGCGCGCTCATAGTCGCGTCGATACTTCCCGGACTGTTGCTGTCCGCCTGCGGTAGTTCGGATTCTCCCAGTCAATCGGCGTGCGGTGGTGCATCCGTATCGGCCAAGATGAGCTGTCCGCCGGCTGCCACGCCTGCTTCGTCATCCTGAACGTTCTGAAAACTGCGTCCATTGTTTGTTGAAACGGCTGCTCGCCGCCCTCGAGGCTCGCGAGCGGCCAATCACTCCCCATAGAACATAAAAAAGGTAAGCGCATGGTCACGAAGAGCCGCCGCGATTTTCTGAAAATTTCTGCCAGCCTGGCTGGTGCCGGCGCTGCCGCGTCGCTCTTTCCGGACTCGATCCGCAAGGCGCTGGCGATTGAGCCGAATTCAGTTACTGGCACGATCAACGACGTAGAGCATATTGTCGTGTTCATGCAGGAAAATCGTTCGTTCGATCATTACCTTGGACACCTGAGCGGCGTGCGAGGGTACAACGACCGCTTCCCCGTGACGCTTCCAAATGGGTTGCCGGTATGGTTCCAGCCGCGTCAGGAGAATCAGGCTCAGACCATCACACCATTCCGTTACGACACGACGAACCCCGCCGTCAACGCGCAATGTATTGGCGGGCTGCCGCATACCTGGGCTACTACGCATGGCGCGATCGACAACGGCCGCGCCGACAAATGGGCGGTGCAGAAGACCGACATGACGATGGGTTATCACGTGCGTGCGGACATCCCGTTTCACTACGCGCTTGCTGATGCGTTCACCGTCTGCGATCACTATTTCTGTTCGATTCCCGGCAACACGCATCCGAACCGCATGTACCTGATGACCGGCATGGTCGACCCGACCGGAGCAGGCGGCGGTCCGCTGCTCGACAACACCGACTATGTCGATAACCAGTTCGACACCCTCCAGATGGCGCCTTTCAACTGGACGACCTATCCGGAGCGTCTGGAAGCGGCAGGCATTTCTTGGCAGATCTACCAGCAGGGAACGAGCTTCGATAACTACAGCGGCAACTACGGCACCAACGTGCTGGCGAACTTTCAGAACTACGTGAATGCGCCGGCCGGTTCAGCGCTGAACACGAAGGCGATGGTCGCGCGCACGCTTACGCAACTCAAGGCCGACGTGGTTGCTAACGCGTTGCCGCAGGTCTCCTGGCTGCTGCCGCCCGCCGCCTACTCCGAGCATCCGAAATTTACGCCGCTCTACGGCGCGGAATACATCTCGATGATCCTCGACGCCCTGACCGCGAACCCCGACGTATGGAGCAAGACGGCGCTGTTCATCATGTACGACGAGAACGATGGTTTCTTCGATCACATGGTGCCCCCGCAAGCGCCCACGTTGCCGGGTTCTGGCCTGAGTACAGCGGACATTACGCTTGAACGCCATACCGTGGTGACTGCCGCGCAAGCCGGCACCTACACCGCCGACAACCTGCCTTATGGTCTCGGACCGCGCGTGCCGATGACCGTTGTCTCGCCCTGGAGCAAGGGCGGTTTTGTCTGCTCGCAAGTGTTCGATCACACGTCGGTGCTGCAATTCATCGAGAAGCGTTTTGGGGTGATCGAGACGAATCTCACGCCGTGGCGTCGCGCGATATGCGGCGACCTGACCTCGGCGTTCGATTTCTCGAAGTCCGATGCTACCGTCCCGGCACTGCCGAGCACGGCGGGATACATCGCAGCGGCCGATATGCAATGCGCGTTGCCGACCAGCCAGACCGCACCCGCGGCCACCGCGCCGCAGGTGATTGCCGCGCAGGAACCGGGCACGCGTCCGGCGCGCCCGTTGCCCTATGAACTGCATGTGAACGGCACGCTGCAGGTGCAAAGCCAGACGTACACGCTGACCTTCGCGAATACCGGCGCCGTGGGCGCGAATTTCTATGTGTACACGGCGGACCCGACGGCGATGCCCAAGCGTTATACCGTCGAAGCTGGCAAGCAGCTTTCCGATACCTGGGCTGTCGGCAGCAATGGTCAATACTCGTTGAGCGTATTCGGTCCGAACGGTTACTTCCGGCGTTTCACAGGCGCGGTTGCAGCCGATGCAGCCGTCCAACCCGAGACGGTGACGTGCTACGACGTGGCCAACGGCAATGTTTATCTGACGCTCAGCAATCAGGGCACCGTGCCGGTAGTCTTCACGGTCACCGATCTTGCCTACGGCCAGCCGCCGCGATCAATCACGGTGCCCGCCGTCAAGACCGCGGAGGATCGCTGGGACCTATCGTGCAGCAGTAACTGGTACGACCTGCAGGTGACCATGCCTTCCAACCCGGCATTCCAGCGCCGCCTGGCAGGACACGTTGAAACCGGGCGCGCGGGCACGAGCGATCCTGCTGCTACGGCGCCGGTTACGAAACCTGTCTGAATCTGACGAGTACCAACGGCGGAACGCGCCGGCTTGCACCGGTGCGTTAAACCGATCACCTCACGTCTTTAGCGCGTCTTGCGCGCGATCTCATCGTCTACTATTATGGACGATATGAAATCATCAATAGACGATACAGGACCTCGCCTGGCTCGCCGTATCCGGCTGGAGCGAAGCGTGCGTGGATGGTCATTGGCGGATCTGGCTGAGTCCTCAGGCGTCGCCAAGGCCACGATCAGCAAGATTGAACGCGAGGAGATAAGCCCCACCGCGGTCACGCTGGTGCGACTGGCTGGTGCCTTCGACTTGACGCTCGCGGGACTTCTGGTGAGGGCCGAAGGCAATGGGGACCGTTTGTCACGGGCAGGCGATCAACCGCTCTGGCGTGATCCCAAGACCGGCTATCTCCGGAGGCAGGTATTCAACAATCCGGACCACCCGGTGGAGATCGTTCAGGTTGATCTGCCAGCAGGACGAGAAGTGGTGTTGCCCCCCTCGTCTTACGCGCATATCCGTCAGGTTGTATGGGTGCTGGTGGGTGATCTCGTGATTGTGGAGGGCGGCGAACGGCACGATCTGGGAGCAGGCGATTGCCTGGGATTCGGTCCGCCCTCGGAGGTGACCCTGGCTAACGAAACCACTTCAACGTGTACCTACCTTGTCGTTCTCGCCCGGACCTAGCCGTGATGTCAAAAATCGAAATCAACGAACTTTGTGCTTCGCCGGCGATCCTCGAGATGCTCAGCGATCTATTGATCGGGACGGTCGCCAACGGCGGTTCGGTCAGCTTCATGCATCCGCTGAAGCCTGATGCGGCTCAAGCGTTCTGGTCCACGGCGCTGGCGGCCGCGACTCGCGGCGAACGAATTGTTCTGGGGGCCTGGGACGGTGACAGACTGGTCGGAACCGTCACCCTGTTGCTCGACTGCCCACCCAACCAGCCGCACCGGGCGGAAATCGCAAAACTGATGACCTGTCCCAGCCATCGCCGGCGAGGTGTGGCAGCGTCGCTGATGCGCGCAGCCGAGGAACTGGCCGTAAAGCGTGGACGCATGCTGCTGGTCCTGGATACCGCTACCGACGGCGGAGCATCGACGTTTTATGAGCGTCTCGGATTCAATCTCGCGGGAGAGATACCCGATTACGCGCTCAAGCCGCATGGAGGGCTGACCGGGACCAGAATCTATTGGAAGCGCGTTGGATTGGGCATGCAGACCGGATCCAAGGGCGAAGTGTTTATATTCAACGGTGAAGTCGAGTTTTAATTCGGATTGCAGATGATTTTTGCGACGGGGCCAAACTCTCCTCGGAACCTGCTCGCCGCTGCCATCTTGCGACCTTGCTGAAAGACAGCGGCGGCGATCAGGCGGCTAGCCTGCTGTCTCCTCACGGTTTGATGTTTCCTTGCTCTATCCGGCTATGCACCTCGCGCGTGAGCGCTTCAATACGTTCGCTCATTTGCTTGGTGATCTCGGTCAATTTGGTATTTTGCTCGAGCAGGGCTACGAGCTGATCGGTCTGTCGTGCCGCTTGCAACTGGCGTTGCTCATTCGCCGAGGCCAGGTCTTCGCGATGCCGCGCATCAGCGTCGGCATTGACCTTGTCGCGATCCGCTTGCCGCGTTTGTGCAAGCAGGATCAACGGCGCGGCGTAAGCGGCCTGAAGACTGAAAGCGAGGTTGAGAAGAATGAAAGGATAAACGTCGAACTTCGTCAGTCCCGCGACGTTGATGCCAATCCATGCGGCGACAATAATTGTTTGTCCGACCAGGAATGTTGGTGTTCCGAAAAAACGCGCAAAACGCTCGGCCTTCAGTGCGAACCAGTCGTCACCGAATACCGACGAAAGGTGTGTGTATGGAAGATGAAAACGAAAGTGGTGATGCTCGTCTTTATGCTGCTCGCGGGGCGGAATAGGGCTGTTCATGTTTCGCTGTCTCCGTTGCGATGAATGGAACTGCGTGTCGATGTTATACACAGTCGGCGCATGCGTTGCAGCGATGAAAAACAGCGGCTGGATAAAATAACGCCAGACGAAAAGGCCGTTTGCTATCCGGAGTCGTCGCGGGGATGATACGAGAGGCTTGGCCGAGCGGCGTAGTGAGTTTGTCGCGGCGCTAAGCCTATAGGTGAGATTATTCGGGAGGGTTGCGCGCTGGCTGAATATGGGCCAGAAAGCGGGTCAGGAAGCGGCGAATCCACCCATACTTTTGCTGGATTCGCCTTGGACCCGCGCCGGAAAACCGTACGTTGCTAAGTACAGCGTATGGAAGAAGCCGCTGGCATCGTGAAAGGAAAAATCAGCCCTGAGCGTTGCCAATTTCAAAATGAAATTCGGCAATCCCGTCGACACCGCCAGCGACTTTATCGCCGGGTTTCAACGCTCCTACACCCGCGGGCGTGCCGGTAAAAATCAGATCGCCGGGCTTGATGACAACCGCTTGTGAAACCTGGCTGATGATGTCCGCAACCGGCCAGATCATATCGCCGAGATCACCCGTTTGACGTGTTTCACCATTCACCGATAACCAGATACGGCCGTTGCCTGGATGACCGATGTCCGCCGTACGACGGATGGGTGTTACCGGCGCGGATTCGTCGAAACTCTTGGCCCAGTCCCACGGACGGCTCATCTTCTTTGCCACCGCTTGCAGGTCGCGACGCGTGAGGTCAACGCCCACGCAGTAGCCGAATACGTACGACAACGCGTTTTGCGGGTCGATCTGCCGACCCTCCTGGCCGATGGCAATGACCATCTCTATCTCGTGGTGCAGATCCTCGGTGAGCATCGGGTAGGCCAGTGTTCCCGTTGCGGGCACGACGGCGTCGGCGGGTTTCGTAAAGAAGAACGGCGGCTCGCGGTCGGGATTGGCGCCCATCTCGCGCGCATGATCCGCGTAGTTGCGCCCTACGCAAAAGACACGGCGCACCGGAAAGGCAGCGCTCGATCCGGTGACGGGCACAGTAACGGTCTGAGGGGCGGGGAAGACGTATTCGGTCATATCGGCGAACTCGAAGGTGGAGGTTGTTTGGCGCGGACCACCGCGACACCCGCAAACGATATGCTTCGAGCAACGCTCCGTGCAGGACAAATCCGCCCTGCGCCTTGGATTAAATTGCCCTATCCTGGGTCGCACCTTCCAAAGGCTGCGCAAGAGCCGATAGCTCGAATTGCAACGCCCGGTATTCCGTAGGCGACGTCCCCACGGATTGCCGAAAGCGTCGGGTGAAATAAGCCTCGTCGCGAAAGCCGACCACGAACGCGATGTCCTTCACGCGGCGTGTATCGTCGGCAAGCAACGCCTTTGCCCGGCTGATCCTTTGATCCGTCACCCATTGCACAAAGGTCCTGCCGGTTTCTTTTTTCATCAGGCGGGCCACATAGCCGGGCGTCAACGCTGCTGCTTGCGCCGCGGACCCCAATGAAAGCGTGTCGTCTTCCAGGTTCGCCAGAACATGACGCATCACTTTGCTGATGGAGTCGCGACGGCTGACCGCGCGCTCGCCGAGTGCGGCCAGCCGCATAAGCGGGTCCGCATACCGCGCGCAGACCAGCCCGATCAATTGCAGGAGATAGCCTCGCAGCCGGCTGGTCGCGCCGAAGCCGCGCGCGCTGTCTATCTCCATCATCAGATGAACGATACGTTCGACTTCCGCGAGATCGGACCCGTTCAGCGTGAAATCCGTTTCGTCCTGAAAGCGGAAGGGCGCCAGCTCCGGAAACCGGACGATGGGAATACTGCCGAGGTCGATCCGGCCATCGACTGCATCGACATCCAGGCCGAGGAAGTCCAGCGCAAAGTTGATCACGATGAACCGCGAGTGTTCAGGGTGCGGAATCATGTGAAGCCGGTGCGGTGCGATGAACGCAACTGCACCGGTCGGGAACGCACGCGTGACATCGCCGATCTGCTGCTTCGTGTCGCCCCCCAGGTTGATCTGGATCTGGAAGTAATCGTGCTTGTGCGGTTCCGTGATCGCCGAGCGCAAAGTCTGGTCACGAATGTAGAAGTCGAGCCGATCGCTGCGCTCCGGCATCGCATAGGTGCGAGACGTGCGTTTCGGGAATGCGTTCACTGGCATGAACTCCTGATCGGGTTATGCGTGAAGGCCGGCAGTTCATGACGGACTGCCGCAATCATGAGTAAGCAATACGTTTGGATCATCGCAAGAAAAATCACGGTGTTTTGTCCTGGCCAGTGCATCGGCGTCGGGTATGCAAGACACGCAAGAAACGCAGGAAGCGCAGGAAACAAGCGTCAAGCATACCGCTTCGCCCAAAGACCTGCCGTGAGCCAGCAGACAGCGCGATGATTGGAAATACATGACGGATCAAAAGCCACATGGGCAGTAGGGTGGAAAATACGAATGTCCGGCAAGCGGTAACATCGTTGTGACGTCCGAAGCCTGGGCGTTGATCCGTCCGGCGTGATCGAGCGCAACAACATGGCGGCCGCGTTACCCGGACACCCCCTGCTGGGCATTCGCATGGCCCACGTCACTGACACATAAGCGTTCTATGACCTCTGTTCTTCTACTCGAAAATATCCACGACACCGCTGTTGCGCGTTTCAGCGAAGCGAAACTGGAGGTCGAGCGCCGCGCGGGTGCGCTCGCCGGCGGGGATTTAATGAGTGCGCTCCAGGCGCATAACCTGGTCGGGATTCGCTCGGCAACCCATCTCCGGCGCGAGGAGATCGATGCCGCGCGTCATCTGCTCGCCATCGGTTGTTTCTGCATCGGAACATCGCAGGTCGATCTGAAGGCAGCAGCAAACGTAGGAATCCCTGTTTTCAACGCGCCGTTTTCGAATACGCGCTCGGTCGCTGAACTGGTGATCGCCGAAGCTATCCTGCTGTTGCGCCGCGTGCCGGAGAAGAGCGTGCTGGCGCACGCCGGAACGTGGGCCAAGGGCGCAAGCGGATCGTTCGAGACGCGTGGCAAGACCATTGCGATCGTAGGGTATGGAAATATCGGCTCGCAGGTCGGCGTGCTTGCGGAAGCCATGGGCATGCGGGTCGTGTATTACGACGTGCAGGCGCGGCTCTCGCTGGGTTCCGCCCGTGCAGCGCAATCGCTGGCCGACGCGGTTTCCCATGCCGACGTGGTGACGCTTCACGTACCCGCCACGGCGCAGACGAAGCGCATGATAGACGCGGCAACGCTGGCTTGTTTCAAAACCGGCGCAATCCTGATCAATGCCTCGCGTGGTTCGGTCGTCGATATTGACGCCCTCGCGCAAGCGCTGCAGGCAAAGCGGCTGGGGGGAGCCGCTATCGATGTATTCCCGGAAGAGCCCAAGACCAATGCCGACGTCTTCAAGAGCGTGCTTCAGCATTTGCCGAATGTGATCTTGACGCCGCATGTGGGAGGCAGCACGGAGGAAGCGCAGGAGAACATCGGAACCGAAGTCGCAACGAAGCTCATTTCGTTTTTGACGACCGGCGACACCGTGGGATCGGTCAATTTTCCGCATGTCAATCCGGGTCCGCTGGACGCACCCGCGCGTCTGCTCAACGTCCATGGCAACGCGCCGGGCGCGCTCGCGACGCTCAATACGCGGCTTGCGGGGGAGGGCGCCAACATCGTGGCCCAGCATCTGCAGACACAGGGTGAGACCGGCTATGTGGTGACGGACCTCGATAGAACGCCGTCCAGCGAGTTGATACAGGCACTGGCCAGGGAGCCTGGCTTTATCCGAACCCGCCTGCTGGTGAAATAGCCCGGGGTCACGCATGGGCCCGGCCTTCCGCGGAGCATTAATGGCCGGTCCGCGGCGAGTGCAATATCAATACGAACGCGAGAATGACCGCGCTTGGTCCAGCCGATAAGCGTCGGGCTACTTGGCTTATTGCTCAGCTTGAGAGGACCCTCATTCAAATCTGGAAATGAAAACCGCCGAAGTCCCGCCCTGGTGCGCAATAGAGGACGAACCGCTCACCTCGGCGAGCGGTTCGGAACGCCCTGACTGACAACCGTCAGATGGCCTTGCCGGTTGCCGGCCCGCTATCGGCGGACTTCACGCGGTCCTCGGCGCCGTGACGCAACCGCAGGCTGCATAGCGCGGCAATAAATAATGCTCCTGCAAGGGTCACCAGGCCGTTCATGGGGTTCCCGGTCGACTGCTCGATCATTCCCATGACCGTGGGTCCCACGAAGCCTCCCAGCAAGCCGCATGAGTTGACCAGCGCAAGGCCTCCGGCCAGTGCCGGACCGTTGAAGCGCGACGACGGAAACGTGAAGATGATCGACTGCACGACAAAAAACATGAACGCCGACAGACATACGCCGAGCAGTCCGATGACCGGTGTCGAATACGCGGCGATCACGAGGCCGGCCGCCATCACGATCAACCCGCCGGTCAGGATCTGCCGGCTGCGTGAAGACGTGCTGGCAAAGCGCGGCAGCGTCGCGGCGCCAATAGCCGCGGCGATCCACGGCAAGGCTGTCAGCACGCCGATAACGAACGGCGAAAAATGCCCCGATGCACCAATGATGCCGGGCAAAAAGAAGATGGTCGTGTAGATGGTGAGTTGATGGCAGAAGTACACGAAGATTGCGAGCCACACCTGTTTGTCGGCTATCACGCTGCGCAGCGAGTGGCTGCCGCGGCCGCCGCTGGCCTGGCTTTCGCGTTCAGCCGCGAGCCGGCGTTCGAGCCCGTCGGCCTGTTCCTTCGACAACCATTGTGCCGACGCAGGTCCGTCCGGCAGCACCTTCCACACGACGAACGCCAGCACCACGGCAGGCAGTCCTTCGATCACGAACAGCCATTGCCAGCCGTGCCAGCCAAGCAGGCCGTCGAGTTCGAGCAACGCACCGCCAAGCGGTCCGCCCACGATGTTGGCCAGACAGACGCCAAGCAGGAAATAACCTGTGGCGCGTGCTCGTTCCTCACGATTGAACCAGTAGGTGAGGTACAGCATCACGCCGGGAAACAAGCCGGCTTCGGCGGCGCCGAGCAGCAGGCGCAGCACGTAGAACGATGTTTCTCCACGGACGAACGCCATCGCAACGGAGAGCAGGCCCCAGGTGATCATGATCCGCGTGATCCAGAGGCGGGCGCCTACCCGATGCATGATCAGGTTGCTGGGGATTTCAAGGAGCGCATACGAAAGGAAAAACAAACCTGCGCCGAGCCCGTAGGCGGCAGCGGACAGACCCAGGTCCACGCTCATGGAATGCTTGGCGAGCGCAATATTCGTACGGTCGAGAAAGCTGATCACATAGACGATGACAAGCAGCGGCATCAGCTTGCGGATCATCAACTGCGTGACGGCCGCGTGCGCGAGTGGGGTGGCGGCCTGCGGTTTTGCTTGAGGTCTTGACATGGGAAACTCCGATCAGGATCGACGGGACGCCGGGCGTCCGGGGAACAAGCGCTGCGCGCCTGGCGTGCATGGGGCATGCACATCCGGACCGCGCTCAGGTGGCCGCTTGCCGTTGATGTGTTTTCCTTCGATCCGCATCGTCGTTGTCTCCTGCTGATTTTTTTGTTGTGAAGGGTGTAAAGCGTGCAAAGGGCCGGTGAAACCCGGCTCAGAAATTCACGTTGTCGGCGCCCTTGAGTCCGAGCATGGCGCGGGCTTCCTGCGGCGTAGCGACCTCCAGCGACAGCCCTTCAATCACCTGCCGGATCTTGCGCACCTGCGCAGCGCTCGATTCAGCCAACTGTCCCGGCCCGATCCACAGCGAATCCTCAAGGCCCACGCGAACGTTCGCGCCTTGGGCTACGCCTTGCGTTGCAAGCGGAATCTGGTTGCGGCCGGCACCGAGGATCGACCAGACGTAATCCTTGCCGAACAGCCGATCCGCGGTGCGGCGCATATGCATCAGGTCTTCCGGATGCGCGCCGATACCCCCCAGCAAGCCGAATACGCTCTGGATAAAAAACGGCGGTTTGGCGAGCTGACGTTCGACGAAATGCGCGAGGTTGTACAGATGCGAAATGTCGTAGCACTCGAACTCGAAGCGCGTGCCGTTCGCGCCGCACGAAGTCAGGATGAACTCGATGTCCTTGAACGTATTCTTGAAGACCAGGTCGCGGCTGTTGGCGAGGTGCTGGCGTTCCCAGTCGTGCTTGAGGTCCTTGAACCGGTCGAGCATGGGATACAGGCCGAAGTTCATCGAGCCCATGTTCAGCGATGCTATTTCCGGCTTGAAATGATGGGCGGGACGAAGCCGTTCTTCCACGCTCATGTGCGGACTGCCGCCGCTGGTCAGGTTGATGACGGCGTTGGTGTTCGCCTTGATGCGCGGCAGGAATTCCGAGAACACCGCCGGGTCCTGCGTCGGCCGGCCATCCTCCGGATCTCGAGCATGCAGATGCAGGATCGCGGCGCCGGCCTCCGCGGCGGCCAGCGCGGCATCGCCAATTTCCTGCGGCGTGACGGGCAGGTATGGGGACATTGACGGCGTATGGATGGCGCCTGTCGGCGCGCAGGTAATGATGACTTTGCGGGTTGAAGCCAAGGTGAATTCCTTTGCGAATGAGGACTGCGAATAGAACGTGATCAGGCGCGTCAGAGCACTTCGACGTTGCCGCACACGGAGATGGACTGGCCGGAGATGCCGCTGCCACCTGGCGAACACAGGAACAGGACAGTTGCCGCGATTTCCTCTTGTGTCGTCATGCGGCGCAACGAGATCTTTTCCAGGTACTTCGCTTCCATCTCGGGGTAGGACAAACCGAGCTGCTCGGCGCGCGCGGCAATGACACGCTCCATGCGGGGTCCGCGCACAATGCCCGGCTGGATGGTGTTGACGCGAATGCCGTGCGGTCCCAGTTCGATCGCGAGGCTCCGGGTGAGGCCGACCAGCGCCCATTTGGTGGCGGAATAAGGCGTGCGGAATGCATAACCAAGCCTTCCCGCCACCGAAGACATCGAGATGATCGAGCCGCCGTCCGCTGACTTGCTGAGCAGCGGCACCGCGAGGCGCGCGAAGTAGAACTGCGCATTCAGGTTGATCGCGACGGTCTGCTCCCACTGCTCCACATCCATCTCGTCGATACCGCCCGTCGGTCCCGCAATCCCCGCGTTATTGAGCAGCACATCGAGGCCGCCGAGCTTGCTTTCCACGTCGGCGAAGACGCGGGCGACAGCGGTTTTATCGGCAACGTCCGCGTGCGTGGTGGAAATGGCTTCATTGGATGGGTCTGCTCGCAGCGCGTAGAGCGCCTGTTGGCTTGCGTCGCAGACATGCACGCGCGCGCCCGTTTCGGCGAAGGCGCGGGCGATGACCAGACCGATGCCCGAACCGCCGCCGGTCACCAATACGCGCAAGCCCGAACGCGGTTGAAGCATGTTTAAAACGCTCATTACTCTTCCTCTGCAGTCGTGGTACGGGCGACGTCAGGCAGTCCGGCGTCGCGCCATTAAATTAGTGATGCTAATTATTACGTTAGCTGCCCAGCGCTCCAGGGTCGCGGGCATTCACGACGAGGACGCGCTGCCCGCGCCGTATCGTCGATAAAGCCAGCTGTGATGTGTGATCACACTTGCGAGCAAGTTTGATCACTGCCGGGAAGAATGTCAACGCAGGGGGACTTAGGGAAAACGCTGAAGGATGCCGGCCGGAAAGTCCGTGGAGGGCGTGGAGTTGCGTGCTGAGACGCGCTTTCGCCGGGCTGTTTCCATCGGTTATATTCATCAAGACGTTTGGCGCAACCGCTCAGGAACCGTTTCACGAACCGCTTCAGGCCAAGACAATGCGACCGTTCATCCAGTGCTGTGCCTGGTGTTTGCTGGCATCGGTAGCGAGCCAGCCGGCGCTTGCCGACGACCTGCGCAGCAACCGCGGAAACGATCCGTTTTTCCAGATCTCCAAAGCGATACCGCAGTGCCCGGCACCTTTGGGACCCGTGGAGACGGAGCAGGAATGGCAAAGCGAAGCGCACTACCGGATCGAACGGGGTAATAGCTGCTGGGTGGAGGGGCGCTGCAGGCTGTCCAATTCGTATCGCTACGATGCCGAGATCGCCGAAGCGGTCCAGCGCCGGCTCAGCACGATCAATATGGCCACGCATTGGCGCGAGCAATCGTCGTTATGGTTGATGCTGCAGCGCAGGTTTATCTATGTGCAAGGTTGTGTGTTGCCCGGTTTCGATAAGGATAAGTTTTTCTCCGAACTCGCGAAAACGGCGGACGTGGACAAGGTTATCGACAACACGACCACCGACCCCGAGGCGAAGCCCTTACCGTATGTACCCGAAAGCCAGGCGAGGAGATGAAGATGAAGGTCAAGCGGATAGTCGCCAATATCGGCACGCAAGACGTGGCTAAAGCCCGGCGCTTCTATCAGGACGTGCTGGGTCTGGACCTGCTGATGGACCACGGCTGGATTCAGACGTTTGGTTCCGATGTGAACATGAGCGTCCAGGTCAGCGTGGCGTCGGAAGGCGGGTCAGGCACGCCGGTGCCTGACCTGTCGATCGAAGTGGATGACGTGGACGCCGCCTTCAATCGTATGAAAGAAGCGGGTTTCCCGATTGAATACGGACCCGCCAATGAACCCTGGGGCGTTCGGCGTTTCTACGTCCGCGATCCGTTCGGCAAGCTCGTCAACGTGCTTGCACACACGTGAACTGACCGCCTGCGCGAAGGACCGCGGTTTTCAACGTCGGACCGTACAAGCTAATACCCTTGCGGCACATTCGATTTGTTCCCCGCCAGCGGCGAGCCATAACCACCGCTTTGCGTGTTATTGGGCAAACCGTTGATCAACTGCGCACGCGGATCGGTCGGATTCAGGTTCAGCTCGCCCGCTTGCTGATTGCCGTGCGTCGGATACTCGCTTCCAAGCGGCGCATTCGGCATCAATTTCGTGCTGTTAGCCGCTGCGTGCATGTCGTCGTTGGGGCTCAAACCCATGCTCGTGCCCATGCTTTGCGCATAGACAGCCTGAGCGGCGAACGACGTGGCGAGCACGGCGGCGGATATCCATAAAACGCGTTTCGACTTAACAATGAGGGTCATGACTGAACTCCCTGAGTGGGTGGGATTTTCGTGTCCTTGCCGCCTTATCGCGTTTATCAAGCACGCGTTTTTGTGGCGTCAAAACAGTGTCGAGAGAGCGTCTGAAGCGCGCGATTTCACGTCAATGTGCGGGTCGCGTCACTTGTTCGCTTTCTTCAGCTTAGCCTCGCGCCTGGGCCGCTCATCGACAATTTTTGCCCGGATCTTGTTCTTCAGCTTTTTCCATTGCCTGCATTCGTCCCTGGTCCGCAAGCAACCTGTACACAGTCCGGTTTTGCCATCGAATTCGCAGATATTGATACAGGGTGACTCCACAGCCATTACAAATCCGTTGCGCATGCGCGTTATTTCAGTCCCTCCAATCTCGCACGATGCATGCCGCGGACCTAAAACATAATCTGGATGGGGGCAATAGGCGCGCTACGCGAGGGCGTAATCTTTCAAACCGGAACGCAGCGATACCGAGTGCTAAGATTTGGAACACTTCGCTCGTCGCGCGCTGCCTGACTGACCGGCTTTTGCTTCCGACCATGCAAAACCCCCTGTTGTTTTCCACGCTGAACCAGCTTGAATTCGAGCGGGCCGTGCTCGGGCGCGTCGTTGCAGGCATGCCGCTGCGGGAGGTGCTCGAGCACGTGGTCCGGCGCGTGGAAAACCGCTCTGAACAGCCGCTGCGGGCTTCCGTGCTGCTTGTCGATGTCACGGGGAAGCGCCTTGTACACGGTGCCGCGCCGAGTTTGCCCGACGACTACAACCGCATTGTGGACGGCCTCGAATTCGGGCCGCTCATGGGGTCGTGCGGCGCGGCGGCGTTCCGGGGCGAGCCGGTGATTGTGGAGGATATCCAGACTGACCCGGTCTGGGCAGCTTTCCGCGATATCGCCCGCCGGTTCGACCTGCGCTCCTGCTGGTCCATGCCCATACGCGCTGCCGATGGCCGTCTGCTTGGCACCTTCGCCAACTACTACGCTGTGCCGAAAGCGCCGTCGCGCGAGGAGCTGGACGACATCGCGCAAGTGGCGAGCGTCACGGCGCTCGCCATTGAACGCCACGCGAGCGACCGGGCGCTGCGTGAAAGCGAGGAGCGTCTGCGCATTGCGCAGCAGGCGGGGGGGATCGGCACCTTCGAGATGTTTCCGCATAGCGGGCGCCTGGCGGTATCCGAAGAGCTGTGCTGGCAATGGGGTTTGACGCCGCGTCATGAGTACCATCTCGACGACCTGCTGGAACTCGTGCATCCCGATGACCGCGACCGCGTGCGCGCAGGCCATCTCCACACGCCGGCCGGCGCGCTCGATTATCTCGAGTACCGGATTCGCCGCCCGGACAACGGCGAGGAGCGCTGGATGGCGCGCCGTGGCGAAGCGATTGAAGACAGTGCGGGCGGCCTGCGTTATCTGGGCGTGACCTATGACATCACCGGGCACAAGCGCTTCGAAGAACGCCTGCGCGTGAGCGAAACGCAATTGCGGCGCCTGAACGATTCGCTGGCCGCCGAAGTCGACGCCCGCACCCGCGAGCGCAACAGCATCTGGCGCAACTCGCGCGACCTGTTCATTGTCGCGAGCAGCGCGGGCGTGCTGCGCGCCGTCAATCCCGCCTGGACCGACATTCTCGGTTTTCGCGAGGACGAACTGACCGGCAAGTCCTTCGCGGAAATCGTGCATCCCGACGACGTGGAAGCCACCGAAGCCGCGCTGCTGTCGGCGTCCCGGTCGGGACCGGTACGGTTTGAGAACCGCAACCGCCACAAGGACGGATCGTACCGGTGGGTATCGTGGGTCGCTGCACCCGAAGGCGACACGCTATACGGCAACGGCCGCGACGTCACCAGCGAAAAGGAAACTCAGCGGGCGCTTCAACAAACCGAGGAAGCATTGCGCCAGGCGCAGAAAATGGAGGCGCTCGGGCAACTGACGGGGGGAATTGCGCACGACTTCAACAATCTCCTGCAGGGCATCACGGGGCCGCTTGAACTGATTCGCCGATACACCCAGCTCGGCCGCACGAACGACATCGACCGGTTCATTTCAATGGCGACCGGTGCGGCCAACCGGGCGGCATCGCTCACCCACCGGCTGCTGGCGTTTTCGCGGCGCCAGCCGCTTGACCCTAAGCCGGTGAACGCGAACGAACTGTTGCATTCCATCGACGATCTGCTCAAACGCACGATGGGCGAGGCGATCGAGACACGCGTGGTGCCGAACCCGCATCTCTGGCTCACGCGCTGCGACACGAACCAGCTTGAAAACGCGCTGCTGAATTTTGCGATCAATGCGCGCGACGCCATGCCGGAAGGCGGCCGCCTGACCCTTGAAACCGACAACGTGGAACTCGGCCACGACTTTGCCGCGAGCCACCCCGATGTGACCCCGGGCTCTTACGTGGTGGTATCGGTGTCGGATACGGGCGCGGGCATGGCCGCTGACGTCAAGGCGCGCGCCTTCGATCCGTTCTATACGACCAAACCGCTGGGTCAGGGCACGGGGCTGGGGTTATCGATGGCTTACGGCTTTGCGAAACAGTCGGGCGGGATTGCAACAATCGATAGCGCGCCCCACGCCGGCACGACGATTCGGTTGTATCTGCCGCGCTTTTCCGGTGACGCCTGCGAGCAGGAAATCGCAAGCGAACTCAACGACGCGCATCGTGCGGCCGGACGGCACGCGATCCTGGTGGTGGAAGACGACGCGTCCGTGCGTGAACTCGTGTGCGAGATCCTGCGCGATCTGGATTACAAGGTGCTCGAAGCCTTCGATGGCCCATCCGGACTGGCTATCCTGAACTCGCATGCGAGAATTGATTTGCTGGTCACCGACGTCGGGCTGCCCGGGCTGAACGGCCGGCAACTGGCGGACGCCGCGCGGGCGACGCGGCCCAGGCTGAGGGTATTGTTCATGACGGGTTATGCCGAAGCGGCGACCCGGACGAATGGTTTCCTCGATACCGGCATGGAAATGATTACCAAGCCGTTCACGCTCGAATCCATGGCGAGCCGGATCCGCAGGATGGTCACGCTGGGCGCGCTGGACGACTGACCGTTATGGCATGGCCCATGCTCCCGTAAAGACTCACCTTGCTGCTCCTGTATTGACTCACCTTTCGATGCAAATGGCATGTCGCTTGCTGCGACTTCACAACATTCCTTCGATACCCGGGCTGCCGGACACCGGCTTGCGGCCATCGAGACCGAAAACGCATGCGCGCCATAATCCCGCTCAGGGTGGCGAGTGCGTTGTTGCCTGTCATCCTGCGCTGTTTCTTATGTCCTTACGCCGTTATCAATGAGAACGATGTCATGAATCCAGATCCCGTGCCCCGCCGGCCGTTAGCCGCGGTCTTGCCACCCGAAGCACCGGGGTTGCGGACGCTGACATCGCTGGTCATTGGTGTGGTCGTGATTTGCGCGCTGTATTTCGGCCGCGCGGTGCTGATTCCGATCATCCTTGCCATTTTGCTGAGCTTCCTCGTCGCGCCGTTTGTGGACTTGTTGCGGCGGCTGAAATTCGGGCAGGTGCCGTCGGTGATCGTGGCCGTGCTGACGGCGTTGGCGGTACTGACCGCCGTGGGTGCGCTGATCGGTGCGCAGGTGGCGCAACTGGCTGGTGACCTGCCGCAATATCAGGTCACGGTGGAGCGCAAGATCGACGCCGTGCAGCAGAAGACGATCGGCCGGGCGGACGAGTTTCTGGGCAAGGCCGCGGCGGCGCTCAAGCGTCTTTCGCCGAATCGTCAGGACGAGATTCGCAAGAGCGAAGAGAACCCCGCCGCCTCGCCCATTGATTCACCCATGCCGGTTGAAGTCCACGAACCGTCGCCGTCGCCCGTGGAGCTGGCGCAGCGGTTTTTATCGCCGGTGATCAGTCCGTTGGAAACCACCGGCATTGTGCTCGTGGTCGCCATCTTTATCCTGCTGCAGCGTGGCGATCTCCGCGACAGGCTGATCCGGCTTTTCGGTTCGCGCGATCTTCACCGGGCCACCACCGCCATGGACGAAGCCGCGCGCCGGCTGTCCCGCTATTTTCTCGCGCAGCTCGGCATCAACATGGGCGTGGGTGTTGTCATCTCGATCGGGCTGGCGATCATCGGCGTACCCGGCGCGTTGCTGTTCGGCGTGCTCACCGGCTTGCTGCGTTTCGTGCCGTACGTGGGCACCTGGATCGCGGCGCTGCTGGCCGTGGTGTTCGCTGCGGCAGTCGGACCCGGCTGGTCGATGATGATCTGGACCATGGTCCTGTTCGGTGTGACGGACGTGGTGGCGGGGCAGGTGGTCGAACCGCTCTTATACGGGCACAGCACGGGGCTTTCGCCGTTCGCGGTGATTGTCGCAGCGATTTTCTGGAGCTGGATCTGGGGACCGATCGGGTTGGTTCTGTCGACGCCGCTCACCTTGTGCCTGGTGATTCTCGGGCGGCATGTGGACCGGCTCGAATTCCTCGATGTGCTGTTCGGCGACCGTCCAGCGCTGACGCCGGCGGAGAATTTTTATCAGCGGCTGCTGGCCAACGATCCCGATGAAGCGCTCGTGCAGGCGGAGTCGCTGTTGAAGGAGCGTTCGCTCAGCGCGTATTACGACGAGGTCGCGCTGGAAGGTTTGCGAATCGCGCACAACGACGTGTTGCGCGGGGTGGTGACCACGGATCAGCTGAGACGCATCAACGAGTCGGCGATGGATATTGTCGAAGGGCTCGAGGAAGTAGAGGACGTGGTGATGGCGGTCAGGCAGGAAGAGGAGCCGCCGGCCAGCCTGGAGATGTCCGATCGCGAAGCCGGTGTGGTGCACGAAGCGCCGCCGTCTCACTTCGATGCCGCCCTCGAAGGCCACACGGCGTCCGTGCTGTGTATTGCCGGGCGTGGTGTGCTTGACGATCTGGCGGCGACTATCGCGGTGCAACTGTTCCGGAAGCACGGTTTGGGCGCGGATCTGGCGCCTTACGAGCGCTTTTCCCGCACGCGCTTTGACGACGTCGACCTGACGGGTGTGTCGCTGATCTGCGTGATTTCGTTCGATGCCGCCGAATCACCGCCATATTTGCGCAATTTGCTGCGGCGTCTGCATCAGCGGGCGGCCACGGCTGACTTGATCGTGGGGCTTGTGCTGCCGGACAGCACGCTGGAAGGCGAGGCTGTGATTCGCAAGACCTCGGCGGCTACGTCGTTCAAGGAGTTGGTCGAAGGGTGCGTGGCGGCAGCGCGGTGTCAGTCGACCGATGGCATTTCATGGGAGGGGCTGAATCCGCCGGACAAGCTTGTGTCGGGCGAGGCCGAAAGCGCCAGGAAGGAGCCCGTGGTGCCGGTGTTGCGGGGAGCTTGAGGGTTTCGTTCGCACCGTGGGGGGCGGCTGCTGGCCGGGCATCCCGGGTGCGAACGGATCAAATCCCGGATCGGTCTGGCGGTGGCCTGGTGTTGACTTGGTATTGGCCTGACCGTTGGCAGAATCCGGACTGCGCCCGCCCGGGCGCAAAACCCTTCTAGCGATTGCCGTCGAACAGGTCGTTCAACATGGTGTCGAACGCCGCTTGCGCTTCCTCCAGTTCCTGAAGCGCGGCGTCGAAGGTCTGCAATGCCATCTGTGACGGCCGGCCGTCACCCTTGGGCGGGAAGTGCCCCTGCAACGCCGTGAACGCGGTCTGTACCTGCCGCGTGGCATTGACAATGCGCTCCATCGCCTGCGCTTCTTCTGTTCGATTGTGTTCGGCCGTCATCGGAGTCTCCGTTCTACGAACCCCGATAGTACCAACGGTTGCCACAGGGGGCACGCCTCCCGCTCATCGCCAATCTCACTGCGACGTCCACCCGCCATCAATCTGCAGCGCTGCGCCGCGCATTTCGTCGGCGCCTTCCGAGCACAGGAACACCGCCAGCTTGCCGATCTGTTCCGGCGTGACGAATTGTTCCGACGGCTGTTTCTCTCCCAGCAACTTCGAGCGCGCGGCGTCCGGCGAAATGTTGTCGCGTGTGGCGATATCGTCGATCTGCTTTTGCACCAGCGGCGTCAGCACGAATCCCGGGCAGATCGCATTCACCGTCACGCCGGTGCGGGCGTTTTCAAGCGCAGCCACCTTCGTCAATCCGACAATGCCGTGCTTCGCCGCCACATAAGCCGATTTCCCCACCGATCCCACCAGCCCGTGCGCGGAAGCCACGTTGATCACGCGGCCCCAGCCGTTGTCGCGCATCTTCGGCAAGGCCACGCGCATGGTATGGAACGCCGAGCTCAGGTTGATTGCGATGATCGCGTTCCACTTGTCGACGGGGAACGTATCGATGGTTGCAACGTGCTGGATGCCCGCGTTGTTCACGAGCACATCAACGGAGCCGAATTGTTCGATGACGAAAGCGATCATCGCTTCGATCTCGGCGGACTTCGACATATCCGCGCCGTGATGCACAGCCTTCACGCCGTGCTGTTCAATTTGCGCGATGGCGCCCTGGATGACGGTGGCGTCGCCGAAGCCGTTCAACACGAGATTCGCCCCGGCTTGCGCAAGAGCGGTTGCGATTCCAAGGCCGATGCCGCTCGTCGATCCGGTGACGAGGGCGGTTTTGCCGGCGAGCGGTGCTGCTGCGGATGAGGTCATGCGGGGAGTCCTGTCGAAGACGAATGGGAAGGGGATTGCCGGGAAGTTTGCCAGATGCGGATGAGGGATGGCGGTTTGCATCGGCGGCTTTTAACAGGAAGCCGCCGATGCAAAACCAAAAACCAAAAACCAAAAACCTTAAACCAGCCCTGTCGTGTAATACACAGCGATCACGAAAAACACCGCCAGCGTCTTGATGATCGTCACGGCGAAAATGTCGCGATACGACTCGCGGTGCGTCAATCCGGTCACGGCAAGCAACGTGATCACCGCGCCGTTATGCGGCAGCGTGTCCATGCCGCCGCTTGCCATGGCGACCACGCGATGCAGCACTTCCAGCGGAATATGCGCCGCTTCCGCGCCTTTGATGAACGTGTCGGACATGGCCGCCAGCGCGATGCTCATGCCGCCCGACGCCGACCCCGTGATACCGGCCAGCGAACTCACCGAGACAGCCGCGTTCACGAGCGGATTCGGGATGCTCTTGAGCGCATCGCTGACCACGATAAACCCGGGCAATGCCGCAATCACGCCGCCGAAACCATACTCGGACGCGGTGTTCAATGAGGCAAGCAACGCACCGCCGACCGCCGCTTTTGTTCCCACCGCAAAGCGTTCGCGCACGCGTCCGAAAGCCGTCAGTACAACCATCAGGATGCCGAGCAGCAGCGCGCCCTCCACGGCCCAGATGGCGACGACCGATTTGATCGGCGTGACAACAGGTGCGTGAATGCCCGGCAGTACGTTGGCGGCCACCGAATAACTCTCGCCGTACCAGACCGGGATCAGCTTGGTCAGCACGAAGTTCGCGACGCCCACCAGCACCAGCGGCGCAACCGCGAGCAGCGGATTCGGCAAATGCGTGCTTTCCATGCGTTCCGGCTCGTTCACGAGCGACGTGCCGTAGCCTTCACCCGTCGCCATCACTGAACGGCGGCGCCATTCGAGGAACGTCAGCCCGACCACGACAATAAACAGCGAGCCGATGGTGCCGAGCCACGGCGCGGCCCAGCCGGTGGTCTTGAAGAAGGTCGTGGGAATGATGTTCTGGATCTGCGGCGTGCCCGGCAGCGAATCCATGGTGAACGAGAACGCGCCGAGTGCAATGGCGCCGGGCATCAGCCGCTTCGGGATATTGCTCTGCCGGTACATTTCGGCGGCGAACGGATAGACCGCGAACACGACCACGAACAGCGACACACCGCCATAGGTGAGCAACGCGCACACCGCGACGATCACCGCATTGACGCGTGTCTTGCCGATGTATCGAATGGCGGCGGCCACGATGGATTCGGAGAATCCCGACAATTCGACCACTTTGCCGAACACCGCGCCGAGCAGGAACACGGGGAAATACAGCTTCACGAAACCGACCATCTTCTCCATGAAGATGCCGGAGAACACCGGCGCGACGGCGGCGGGATCAGTCAGCAGCACGGCACCAAGGGCGGCGAGCGGTGCCACCAGGATCACGCTGTATCCGCGATACGCGGCCAGCATGAGAAACGCCAGGGCGGCGAGGACGATGATGAACGACATTAAGTCTCCGTTAGTTAGTTGTTGTGTGTCCCGGGTCAGGACAGCGCCCGCAATGAGATGCGCCGTCTATGCAGCAATCATGCCAAAGACCGGGAAGCGTTGCTCAGCAAGGACGTCAGGTTCCAGTGAGTCCCGTGCGCCTTGAATAATGTCTATCGATCGAGACAAGTCTGTGACGCAAAACTTGGCCGGACGGGCGGTCGCGTAATGTTTCACCCCGGTTTTACCCCGGTCTTGCTGTGTTTCCACGTTTCGAGATACCCTGTCTCCAGATAGAGAAAAACTGGATGAGACATGGAGATGGAGCAAGGGATAGCGATGCACAACGACTGGACGCACGTCCCCGTCGATTACAGCGACGTTTTGCGTCGCGCGATGGATTCGCTTTTCAAGACCTTCGAGAATTTCAGCGAAGGCACGTTTATCGTCGATAAAGACGCGCGGGTCGTCTGGATCAACAAACGCTATGCGGCGCGCTTCGGGTTTTCGGATCCGCAAGAAGCGATCGGCCGTGATTGCGAAGCGGTGATTCCGAACAGCCTGATGCGCGAGGTCGTGACAACGGGCAAGCCGATCCTGCTCGATCTGCTGGAAACGGATCACGAGCCGCTGGTCGTCACGCGCCTGCCGTTGAAGGACGATTTTGGCCACACGGTCGGTGCGATCGGTTTCGCGCTCTTCGACGAAATGAAGGCGCTCACACCGCTCTTTTCGCATTATTCGCGCGTGCAGCAGGAGCTCATCGCCACACGGCAATCGCTCGCGCAGGCGCGGCGCGCCAAATACACGTTCGCGAGTTTCGTGGGCACGAGCGCCGCGAGCCTCGATGTCAAACGCCAGGCCCGGCGCGCGGCGCAAGTTGATTCGCCCGTGCTGCTGTCCGGCGAGACGGGCACGGGCAAGGAATTGCTGGCGCACGCCATTCATGGCGCGTCGACGCGCGCCGCGCGGCCGCTCGTGACCGTGAATGTAGCGGCGATTCCCGACACCTTGCTCGAAGTCGAGTTTTTCGGCGCGGCGGCGGGCGCCTATACGGGAGCGGATCGTAAAGGCCGGGTGGGCAAGTTTGAACTGGCCGATGGCGGGACCCTGTTCCTCGATGAAATCGGCGACATGCCGCTCGTGCTGCAGGGCAAGTTGCTGCGCGTGTTGCAGGAGAAGGAGTTCGAGCCGCTGGGGTCGAACCGGATCGTGCGCACGGACGTGCGGATCATCGCGGCGACATCGGCGGATTTGCCGGCGCTGGTGGCCAGCGGCCGTTTCCGCGCGGACTTGTTTTATCGGCTGAACGTGCTGTCCATTCACGCGCCGCCGTTGCGCGAGCGGGCGGGGGATATCGAGGCGCTGGTGTACGCCATGCTCGAAGAGCTTTCCGCCGATGCCCGCCCGCGTCACGCCGGGCAGTTCGTGCTCCACGACGACGCTTTACGCCTGCTCTCCGCGTATTCGTGGCCCGGCAACGTGCGCGAGTTGCGCAATGTGCTGGAGCGCGCGGTGATGTTGTCGGACAGTGAACATATCGATGCCCGCGCGCTCGGCGCCTTCATGGGCGCAACGAGCCTGGCGCCGTCGCCGGAGTCCGCAGGCGTGGCTGAGGAAACCGGCGCGACATCCTACGCCGAGGCCATGGCGGGCTTCGAAAAGCGTTTCCTTTCCGACGCCCTGCGCGCAAGCGGCGGCCGCGTGGCCGAGGCGGCGCAGCGGATTGGCATTGGCCGGGCGACGATGTACAAGAAGATCGTTGCACTGGACATAGAAGTTTGAACCGTGAGCAAAAAACATGAGCAAAGACACGAACAAGACGGTGTTGTCCCGCGAGTACGAGGCGCTTGCCATCGACCAGTTGCAGCGCCTGGCGCAAGAACGTTTCGACGCGCGGCTCGGGCAGTTCGAGGCTAAGGAGTGGCTTGACGAGTTGTCGAAGATCATTGGCGCGCATTTCTACAACCAGGCGCTCGCCGACGTAAAAGCAAAAATCGATGCCCGGATGGAAATGATCGACAGCGACATCTGGGGGCTTCAAAAGTAGCGTGGGACTATGCGCGAAGGCACCGGGACAGCGCACGATCCACCGCCAGGGAGGCAAGCCGAAAGCTCCGCGTGGCATACTCGCGGAATCAATAAAAACAGCATTAAAAAGGGGTTCCGGATGAAGATTTCCAGCGTACGAGCATCACGTTTTCTGGCGCTGTTGCCGCTTGCGGCCGCGGTGTCGATGTTGTCTGCGTGCAGCAGCGCGCCGCCACTCTTTTCATCCGATGGCCGCCCGACCAACATGATCACATGCCCGACCAACGGCGGCTGGAGCAACTGCCAGGAAAACGCCCGCGCGTTGTGCTCGGGCAGTTACGACGTCCTCGATCAAAGCAGCGACAACGGCCAGAACAACCTGCTGATCGCCTGCAGGGCGAAGTAACGCCAAGCTTAGGTTCGAGCGAGGCTCTAACCCGGTGGCGGAGAATCCGGCACCGGGTGCGCGGGCAGGTTGAGGAGCAGGCGGATTAGGTCGACTTGCCGGTTCGTTGCCGTCTTCTGATAGATCGCCTGCAACTGTTTGCGCACGGTGTCGTGCTGCACGCCGGTCTTCCCGGCTATCTCCTTGGGCGTGCGCCCTTCCGCGATATGACAGGCCACCCGGCATTCCGCCGGCGTCAGGTCGAACGCGGTCGCGAGCAGATCCGCATCGACAAGAGGCGGCGAATCCGGGTGATAGAACGTGATCAGCGCGGCGTGGCCACGGTCTACCGCGACCGGGTGATAAAACACGTATAGCGCGTCCTGACTGGCGGATTCCCCGTCGTGCTCTTCCGTCAGCCGAAGCATCCGATACGCCTTCGTCTCGTCTTCCGCCGCACGGCATTCTTCCAGGATCCGGCTTTGCTGCGCGCCTTGCAGTTCAAGCAAGCCATCAATGACCTGAACCAGCCTGGTCCGCGTAAGCATTTGCGCGGCGGCGTCGTTGAAGTGGAGCACGGTCGCGTTCAGCGCGACGAGCATGGCGGGCTGACGCCATTCGTCGAGAAAGGGAACGCGGGAGACACGCCCGGACGTCGCGAAATAACCCGCGTCCTGAAGTTGTGCAGCGCGCGAAAGATGCGGCATCAGGCGATCGAGCCAAGGCGGTTCCGGCTGGGCAGTGGCGTCGCTGCCGGATTCAAACTCGCAGACCAGCGTGATCAGCAATTCGCCGGTTTCGAGAATATGCCGGCTTGAAACATGGCCCGGTGCGCTTATGTGTCCGAAATCAGCGCTTTTTTGATCCGATTCGAAGCGCGCAAACGATTCAATAGCATCGCGCGCTATTCCCGGAGGCTGATCTTCCGGGGCATTGAAATAATCCTTATTTTCTGGATATCCGAAACTTCCAGAAGGTAATTTAGCAAGCCGCTTATCACTTACGGTTATCCGGACTGCACGAGCGCCAATCAAGCCGGCGATTGCAGCGCATACAGCGTGCCACCCGCGAGGATGCGTAAGTGTTTCATATATTACATTGACAGCATGGTCATATTGGTTGCTTTCAGAAAGCATCCATTTTTCTCCTGTCTTTCTACTGTCACGCGGACAATTTTCCGATTCGAATCCCGGCTTATTGAATTTTTACTGTACCGCATTTGCGGAATATACAGCACCTTGCCTGTTCGGATAGTCTGCAGATGGTCCTTCCAGCGCTGGTACGGCTTGTTCATGCCGTGCGTTGCGCGAACCCAGAGCATCCAGCTTGCGACACCGGAAACGGTTATCTGTTCCGTGTGTTGCCTCGAACTCGTTCCATAAAAAGTAAAAATAACATCTACCTTGGAGTGGTGAATGAATCATCGGCAAATCGAAACGGATATTCTTCATCTGGAGCAGGTAATCGGCAGAATCTCCGCGGAAGATCGCATCCCATTGTCCTACTGGCGTAACCGCGTTGATTCCATAGCGTCCACCGCACTTGTCCCCGCACAACAATCGCGCATGCAGCGAATCAACGACCGGCTTGAGCAGCTTGAAGCCAGCATCGGATTGAGTTGTTCGCTGGCTTGAAGTTTGTGTAAGGATCAGAAGTATTGATTTCTCGTTTTGTGTCATGGAGTTACAAGCTGAGGTAAATATTCCCTTGGAGTCACATTTCCGGCATGCTTAAATGATGTGCCGAGAATATGTGTACAAAGAGAGATATTGAATGTCCGACGCGGGATTCAGCGCCACGCGCCTCGAGCGCACTCATACCGCGATGCAGCAGTTCGTCGAAGCCGGCGACGTTGCGGGCTGTGTCACCCTGGTCTGGAGGCACGGCGAAATCGCCCGGGTAGGCACGCTGGGATACCGTGACGGCGAAACGCTCGCGCCCATGACGCGCGACACGCTGTTTCGTATTGCTTCCATGACCAAGCCGATAACGAGCGTCGCCGCGTTGATGCTGGTGGAAGAAGGCCGCATCGCACTGGATGATCCCGTGTCGCGCTGGTTACCCGAACTGGCCCATCCCCAGGTCCTCACCGACCCCGCGGCGCCGCTCGACCGTACGGAACCCGCCCGCGCTCCCATCACGTTGCTCGATCTGCTCACGCACCGTGCCGGGTTCGCTTATCACTTCACCGCGTTTGGCGCGTTAGCCGACGCCTATGGCAACGTCTTCAACGGCGTCGATGCATCGGTGGACCCCGGTGCATGGCTCCAGCGTGTGGCCGAGCTGCCCTTGATGTTCCAGCCTGGCACGCGCTGGCACTATGGCATCTCCACCGACGTACTTGGCGCGTTGATCCAGCGCATCAGCGGGCAGTCACTCGACGCATTTTTCCGCACGCGTATCTTCGAACCGTTGGGTATGACGGACACAGGCTTTGTGGTGCCGCCCGAGAAACTCGGGCGCTTGTCCGTGGCCTACGCCGTCGATCCCGCCACGCGGCAACGCGTGGTGGAAGATCATCCGGCATTGAGCCGCTTTGCCAAACCCGAGCGCTTTCAAAGCGGCGGCGGTGGTCTTGTTTCCACTGCTGACGACTATCTTCGTTTCGTGCGCATGCTGCTTGGCCGAGGCCGTTTGCAAGGCGACGCCGATGAACGCGCGCGCGGTCCGCGTCTGCTGTCGCATCGATCGGTCGACCTGATGCGCACGAATTTCCTGTCGCGTGATCAGCGCCGCATTCCGGCGTTTGGCCAGATTGTGTGGGCAGGACAGGGGTTTGGTCTGGGCGTGGCGATCGTGGACGATCCAGCACAACAGCGCACACTGGGTTATCGTTCTGCCGGTTCATTTGGCTGGCCCGGCGCGCTCGGTACGAGCTGGTTTGCCGATCCGGTGGAAAACATGATCGGCATCATGCTGATCCAGCGACGTAGCGTGGAGCCCTTTCCAATGGCCGCTGTGTTCGAGCGCCATCTATATGACGCCATTGACGACTAAGCCACAAAAGTAAGAACCGATGGCCGGCGTTATCACGCCATGTCCAATTCGGGCGCATGCCGAACCCAGAGAACAGTTTATGGCTACCTACAAGCAACTGACCGCACAACTCGAAAAACTGCATAAGGAAGTTGCGATTGCACAGCAGAAGGAAATCGCGGCTGCAATAGAAGATATCAAGCGCAAGATCACCGAGTACGACCTGACTGCCGAAGAGTTGGGTTTTACAGCCAGACGCGCGAAGGCGGCCAGGAAGGCGCCGTTGCCGCCGAAGTATCGCAATCCGAAGACAGGTGAAACATGGAGCGGACGCGGACGTCCGCCTGGCTGGCTGACAGGGCGTAACAAGGATCGCTTTCTGATTGATGCTTGAGCACTTCTTTGCGCGTGAGCTTCGGACAAGCTTCACGTGTGACCGTATCAATGCAGCGTTTCGCGCAGCACCGTCACGTCGTAGCAGAGCTTGTGTGCGCGATTGATCAAGGCCGTGCGTTGCTCAGCCCGTGGCGACGGATCGTTTGAATTTCATGGTGGTCCCCGATGTGTTCAAGCGATACGCGTCGCTGTAAAAGCCAGCTTTACTCCGTCACACCGGGTCCCGCATAACCTCACCTATGGTACGTTGAGACTCTCGAAAAGCACAGGCAACAGGCACTTAAAGCTCACGCAGACCGGTATCAACTGTCTTAACAACAGGTCGCAACTCATTGATAGAGAACACTTTAACGTTGAGCGCAGAGCACAGCACAAGACTGGCTCACGGCTCTTCATGTGCTTTCTCAACAACGCGGGATCACCCTCCCGTATAACCTCACCTATAGCGTCACTCACTTCACGCTCAAGCGAGCGGAGCGTTGCGCCTGCTTCGCTTGTCGTGCAACCGATCGCAACGGAGATCTCAAAACGATGTACGGGATAAACCTTGAAAGCCTTATAAGTAAAGGCTCACAGCGGTATACCTCAAGCGCTTCGTGAAGCCCGCTCACGTCTCCAATCTAGTTAGCGATACTTGCAAATAGCCTTAAGCGTGAGTTTTTGTCTGGTCATGCAACTCACCTCGCGCAGCTCCCGAAATCGCTCACCTTTATAAACTTCGCGCGGCGACAAGCGGATTCAGCCGCTATGCTTCTGGCCTTTCTCACTTGGCTTTGCTGCTTATGTCGTTGCTGGTCTCGTCGCTTTTCACACCGCTTCTGAAAATCATTCTTCCGGTGTTTGCGTTGATCCTTGCGGGTTACGCTTGTCGCAAGACCAATCGGCTTGGGCCGAATGCGTCGTCGGAACTGAATCGATTCGTGGTCTATCTGGCGTTGCCCGCGCTGCTCTTCGACATCATGGCGACCACGCCATGGCACACGCTCGATCAGCCTGCGTTCATTGCCGCGTTCGGTCTGGGCGCGGGTGGGTCTTTCTGCTGACGGTGATGATTCGATTGAAACAATCACGTCATCTCGCCGATGCCAGCCTCGACGGTCTCAACGCCGCGTATCCGAATGCGGGGTTCATTGGCTTGCCGTTATGCCTGCTCGCCTTCGGTCAAGCGAGCCTCGCGCCGGCAGTGATTGCGATGATCCTGACGGTGTGCGTGCTGTTCGCCGTGGCTATCGTGCTGATCGAGCTGGGTCTGCAGACGGAGAAGAAGTTCGCCGCGACGCTGGGCAAAGTGGTCAGGTCGCTCATCAGCAATCCGTTGTTGTTCGCGCCATTCGCGGGCTGGCTATGCAGCGGAGCGGAGCTCACTATCCCGGGCGGCGCGGACACGTTTCTCAAATTGCTGGGCGCGGCGGCGAGTCCCTGCGCACTCGTCGCGCTTGGGTTTTTCCTTGGCGAGAAATCAAAAGGCGGCTCGGCGAAAATCACCACGATGCTGGTTGCAGCCAAGCTCGTTGCGCAGCCGTTGCTGACCTGGTGGCTGGCGTTTCATGTGTTTGCGCTGCCGGCCCTGTGGGCGAAGACCGCCGTCATACTCAGTGCGTTGCCCACGGGCACGGGGCCGTTCATGCTGGCGGAGTTTTATAAACGCGAAGCCGAGGTGACGTCCAGCACCATTCTGTTTTCCACGGTCATCTCGCTGGTCACGGTCACGGTTTGTCTCGCCGGCATGAGCTGATAGCGGACATCAAAAGACCCGGTTCCGACGAGGCGGGGGCTGTCATGACGTCGCCGTTTAATGTTCAATATAAAAAACATAAAATCAAATTTACTCTTTTGTGTTCCTTATACTGAACATTAACCGATACAGCGATAATGTTTCGTATAGAATACGTTAAGGCTTAAATTGAAGTTAATGTAAGGTATATTGAACATGAACCTTGCCGAATTGGGCGAAGCTTTCAAGCGGGCGAGAATCGACGCGAATTTGACCCAGGAGGAGGTCGCGCAGCGCAGCGGTGTCCAGCGTGCGCGCATCAGCCTTTTTGAGACGGGTGCGTTGGCCGAGCTGGGTGCGGTCAAGGTGCTAAGCCTGTTCAATGCCGTCGGACTCGAGATGTTCGTGCGGCCGGCTGGTCATCGGCGCACGCTTGATGACGTACTGAGCGAGCCGGACGAAGATCGTGCCCCTATCTCGCGGAAGCGGGTACGGCTCGGCGCTAGCCAGCGCCTCATGAAATCCGGTATTAAAAAGGCCTCCGAATGAGCGGACCGATCCTTGACATCTACGTCGCTTCGAACCTCGTGGGGACCCTGGCAGAAGAAGCCGGCAGTGGTGTGTTCACCTACCTGCCTGACGTCCCGGCGGAGCGCCTCGTCTCGCTTCTGATGCCCGTTCGTGCCGAATCCTATGTCTGGAAAAAGGGACTTCATCCGTTTTTTCAGATGAACCTGCCCGAGGGCTACAAAAAAGACCGCATCCGCGAGACGCTGGGTCCCCATGCGGATGTGACCGATATGGGCCTGCTTGCACTGACGGGGGCGAACAGTATTGGGCGGGTTCAGGTGGTGCCGCGCGGCACCTCGCCTGGAATGACCGGCGGCAATGTGAAGATGTCGGATCTGCTCGCGTCCGCTGACTCACGCGGGAACCTCCTGCAACTTCTGGATGAGGGAGTCACGCAGGGCATTTCGGGAGTGATGCCGAAGGCGCTGTCGAAGCCCGGCGAGAAGGCGACCGTGTGGACAGAAGAATTTATCCTGAAGACGGGCTTCGACGATATCCCATGGTTATCCGTCAACGAATACCTCTGTCTCGAAGTCGCGCGCCAAGCCGGACTCGAGGTTCCGGAAACGCGGCTCTCGGATGACGGACAGGTTCTTGCCATAGGCCGGTTCGACCGCACGAAAGACGGGAAATGGTTGGCTGTCGAAGACTATTGCGCGTTGAAGGGGTTGGATCCTGTCGAGAAGTATCGTAAGGGGACCCTTGAAGACTTGGCTAAACTGACACAGGAATTCAGCTCTGGCGACAACGTCAAGGAAAACGCCCGCAAGCTCTTCATGCTGCATCTCTTGAACATTGCGCTGAGAAATTCTGACGCACACCTGAAGAATTTCGCGGTGACGTATACCAGCGCAGAGGATGTCCGCCTGGCGCCCGCCTATGACATCGTCACGGTGACGGTCTATCCGCGATACAAGACGAACCTGCCCGCGCTGCCGCTGTACGGCAAGCGTGTATGGGCATCGGGCAAAGCGCTTGTACGGTACGGGGGCGCGTGGCTCGGCCTGACTACGACCGACATGACCGATAGCGTGGAACGCGTCACAGCGGCAGTGCAGGGTGTACTGCCTCTTGTACGAGAATGTGCCGACCGTTTCCCCGGTTTTCAGGAAGTGGCCAAACGAATGCTTGATGTGTGGGCGCACGGTCTTGAAGACATCAAGGCTGACGCCAAACCCGGCAAGAGTGAGCCTGCGCCCCTGCGTGAGCAGGCAGGGCTGTCAGACCCGAACGGGTTGGAACGCCGCAAGGAAACCAATCCCTACGCGGACCCGGATGGGGCTTTCTCGCACAAGGCACGTTAGACGTGTAAACGGCTCTGGCCCCTAGGTGAAACCGCCGACGATCTGAGCGAATTTCGACGGACAACGCGTCGCATCGGCAATCGAATCTGCCGAGTTGCTCTGTCGTCCTCTCGCTAACTTCCAGGCTGCCCTTATTGCGTACTCACGCGCGTGCCGTTCGCTTGCGCCACGGCTGCATCCGTACCCGACATCACGTGTTCAGCCCGTGCCGTTTGGTACGGCAACAACTGCGGATAACTTTCCGTATGGATCGCGTCGAGCTCACCGCTCTTTTGCGCCGCGATCAGTTCAGCCTTCACCTCGGCCCGCGTTCTCGGCGCATAGGCGTTGTGCTGGACGGTGTCAGTGGATTGAGCAAAGACGGGTGCCGATGTGACCAACACAGCGACAAACAAACTACCGATAAGCGCGCGTTTCACGATGATCCCCTGACTGGTTGGAGACGGCGCGTTTCACGCCATCGACGTGAATCAGTCTATTCACATCGCTATCGATGACCAATGTCGATTGCCAAAACATATTGTTGTGGTTGGCGCATGAATGTGGAGTTTCATGTCGCGACGCGAAGGGAATCGCCGGGGTTTCCCATTTTCATAAGCCGCACAGCCCTTCAATCATTGCGGTTCCCGTAAAGATCAATTCCTTACACCGCCATTTTTCTGCATTCGCTTAATCGATATTCTCGGTTCATCGATCCAGTTCGATCGCTCCCAACTTACCGAGGTGTCTCATGAAACGCATGCTTTCCATCTTCGCCGCCGTCGCTCTGTTAGCCATGGCGGGCGCTGCCAACGCTGCCGACAATGCCAATTCGCAGTCGTCGTCATGCCAAGGCCCGCCGTCACAATGCAATGTGTTTTTCGGTCATTGATTTTTGGCCAGCACCGGCGAAAAGCCGGCGAAAAAGACGCTCTTGCCCGCGTTCGCCACGCACCTAGCCTTAGTCCGCCAAGCATGTGGCGGTTTAGTGCGAATTATTAAACATCTGCAAAGTTGTCCACAATTTCTGTGGACAACTTTGTGGAAATCATCTCGAAAATGGCTTGGAATGGGCCTGTCGCCCGGGGTCTGATTGAAACGCCCAACGTGAAGCAGGATGCGGTGAAAAACGTACGCTGCCCGACGCGGTCCAAGCGTCAATCCGCCCTATCTCGGATAGCGTCGGCGTTGGTCGAACGCCTATGATGGGCGGCGGGTACGCGCCCTGTGCGTCACATCCGTGAATGCCCTTTACCCCTCCGCTCCATTCAGTCACCGGGACAAGCCATGACCTACAAGATTGCGGTTGTTGTCGGCAGCATTCGCCGAGATTCATTCAACAAGCAGCTTGCGCACGCGGTAACGTCGCTTGCGCCACCGGATTTTTCGTTCGAGTTCCTGGATATCGCAGGCTTGCCGCTCTATAGCCAGGACTACGACAGCGACTTTCCCGAAGTCGCGCGAATCTTCAAGCAGAAGATAGCGGCGGCGGATGGCTTGCTGTTCGTGACGGCCGAATACAACCGCTCGATCCCGGGCGTGCTGAAAAATGCGCTGGACTGGGGTTCGCGTCCCTGGGGTCATAGCGTGTGGGGCAACAAGCCCGGCGCGGTGCTCGGCACGTCGCCGGGTGCGACCGGCACGGCGCTCGCGCAGGCGCATTTGCGAAATGTGCTCGCTTACCTCGATGTGCCGCTCATGAGTCACCCGGAGATGTTCGTCAAGCACGACATAAACCGTATTGATGCCAGCGGTACGATCGTGAGCGAAGACACACGCAAGTTCCTGCAGAACTTCGTCGATAAATACGTCGCGTGGGTTCAGCGCCTTGCGACGGTTTGAGCTGTAAAGCCCATACGCAAAATGCCAACGGCCCGCTTTAGCGGGCCGTTGGCATTTCAACGCGTTGAACAGCGCCGGTTACAGGTGATGGTGATGCCCCGTCACGCGCTCCCAGCCATGACGCACCGCGACCTTGAAGCGCTCCCAGGTATGCGCGCCGCCTGAGCTACGGCCTTCCCAGTCGTGCCGCAGCTCGTTTTCCATCGTATCGTCCCAGTTGCGGCGGTTGTAACGTTCGTCGCCGGCGGCTGTGACGCCGTATCGATACGCTTCCTCATACTCTTCATAGCTCGCGCCCGTTGCCGCGTACTTTGATTCGTAGTCCGAGCGGAATTCGTCTTCGTACTCCATGTATTCGTCCGGCATCGCGCTTCGCGCTGCCGCATGTGTTCCAAGGGCCGAATCGCCGGTCTGGCTCAGCGTACCCGGAACGGGCGAGCCCATCGTGCCCATCGCGCTCGTGCCGCCCGCAGCAGTTACTCGCGACGATGTTTCGGTTTCATCCAACGGGTCGAGCGGATCGACGGGGCGCCAGCCTTGCGTCGACGCGGCGCCGCTCAGCGGCTCGCCGGCAGCCGGACGAGCCGGAGGCATGCTCTGAGCAGGATTCGGTGCCTCCGCGTCGCCGAGCAGCGGTTCATCCAATGACGTTGCAGTACAGGACGCCGAGCGCCGCACCGGTTTGTCCGTGTCTTGCCGGACGGTGCCGCTGGTCATCGGATCGCCGCCCGTTGCCCGATACGACGAATCGCTGCCGCCGGCGAACACATCGCGGGCAACCGGGCTGATCGGGTCAAGCGGCTCGACAGCCGGATCGTCACGATCCGCATGCGGATACGCGCGTGCCCGGTTGGCGTCGGCGCGTGCAGCGTCAAGCGGATCCGCCGCCGGATTCACCGGCGTGCGTCCCGGCACGGCGCTGCCCGAGCCGAGGCCGAGTTCGTCGAGCAAGGAGTGATCGCGGTCATCGCCTGCGGCCGTTCTCGTGGCTCCGTGGCTTAGCGTGCCCCAGCTTGCCGCCCGTTCGTCGATATCAATCGCACCTTGTTCAGCCAGCGTCTGGCGCGCTGCGTCGGCGCGCGCTTCGGTGGCGGTATCGACGGCCACCAGCACTCCGCCGCGCCGCACGGCTTCGGAGTAATGCGCCACTTCGGGCGGTTGCTCCCGGCCCCTGAACAGCATCGAAAAGAAGCGTTCGATATTCGCCAGCACGCCGCCGGTTTCAGGTGGCTGGCCCGCGTCGGGCGACAGCGCAGGGTCATCGGGCGAAGAAGCGGCGGGCGCAGCCTGGAGTTCAATGTCAGAACGAGCGAAACCGGACGCAACAAGTGCGCTGCGCGCCACTTCTGCCTGGTCGTAGGTATCGAAGATACCAATAACGGTATGTCGCATGGCTGCCTCCTGGGGTGGCCTGTCATCAGTCGCGACGGGTCGGGAAAATCAATCGTCGCAAATCTAGTTTAGGTCGCAACTACCATGTTACCTCGCAATACCTCGCAACTCGCGTGCCGGGTCGCGTGTGCGCGCAGCGTGACCCGGCTCAAGGCACGGCTATCCATGCCGTGCCAGCCGGCGAGCGGATATTTTTACAAGGTGCATGGAAAAAGGCGCTCGGCTCAGTGCTGCGTTTCGCCGTGTTCGCGGTTGTCGGCGCGTGCATTCAGGTCTTCGCGAATGGCCTGCAGAAGCGAATCGAGCAACGCTATATCGAACGGTTTGGACAGCACGCGCGCATCGACATGACGCGCCCGGTCCAGCTCCTCGGCGTAGCCGGTGACCAGGATCACCGGTACCCGCGGCGACCAGCTCTGCAGGATTTCTGCCAGGTCGATGCCGTTCAGTTTGCCCGGCATGTGGATATCGGAGAGCACGACGTCGAACGGCAACGCACTGCCGCTGGCGACGTCGCGACGGGCTGCGTCGAGCAAGGCGATCGCGCCGTCCGCGTTGAAGACATGGGTGACCGCGTGATTCATCATCGACAACAACGCTTCGGTGCCCGCAGCGACTTCCTCGTTGTCTTCCACCAGCAGCACCCGCAAACCGTGCGATTCGCCGGCCGTTGTAGTGTCGTGTTGCGTTTCGAGGGATTCGGGTGCGGTTGCGCTCGCGCGCGGCAGATACAGCCGCACCGACGTGCCCGCGCCAACCGCACTGTCAATGGTCGCCACGCCGCCCGCCCGTTCGCAGAACGCGAAAACTTGCGGCAGACCGAGCCCGGTGCCCATGCCCTTGGACTTGGTGGTGAACAAGGGTTCGAACGCGCGGCCGAGGATCTCGGGACCCATGCCCGGGCCCGTGTCCTCCAGCGTCACCTGCACGAATTCGCCGATGATCGGAAACCCGTCCTCGTGCCGAAAATGCACGTTGTCCGCGCGAACCGAGAAGGTGCCGCCGCTAGGCATTGCGTCGCGGGCGTTCACGGCCACGTTGATCAGCGCAAGCTCGAGTTCGGCGGCGTCGACGCGAACCGGCCATACGTCGTTGGTGGTTTCGAGATTCAGTGCGACTTTCGCGCCCAGCGATGCTTTCAGCAGTTCGCGGCACGCCGGCAGCCACTTGCCGATCGCGATGGTCTCGTTGCGCAGCGGCTGCTTGCGGGCGACGCCGAGCAACTGGCGCGTCAGCGACTGGCCGCTTTTAAGCGCCCGTTCCATGGCCGACAACTCGCGATCCAGGCCGGTGGCGCCGCGTCGCCGGACAATCTGCACGTTGGTCGAGAGGATCATCAGCAGGTTGTTGAAATCGTGCGCGACGCTGCCGACCAGATTGCCCAGCGCTTCCATCTTGCGCGCCTGCCGGTAGGCCGATTCGATCGAACGGCGCATGGACGCTTCAGCCTGCCAGCGTTCCCAGGCATCTTCTTCATTGGCGAGGCGGCGCAGCGACAGCCAGATCACGCCCCACAGCACCACGCACGGCGCGAACAGGGACAGCATCAGCACGCTGACACGCCGGTACCACGCGGCCCAGATGGTGGCGAGGGGGTATCCGCTGGACACGTACACCGGATAATTCCCCACCTTCCGATACGCCACGATTTTCATTTCATTGTCGAGTCCTGAGCGCATTCGCACGACGCCGTTGCGCTCTCCCGACGCATAAGCCTCGCGCAACGGCGAACTCGCGGCAAGTTCCATGCGGTTGGGCGGGCGCGTGGGATACCAGGCCAGCACTGCGCCGTCCGTACGCGTAAGTCCAAGCGATACGGTGGAGTGTTCGCCCAGCAACTCGCGATAGAACGCGCCGAAGTAGCTCGGGCGAAGCGCGATGGTCACGATGCCGGCAAAGCGGCCATCCGGGGTCTTGCGCGGCACGGCCGTGTTGAACACGGTCTCGCCCGCCAGCTTCCCGACCATCACGCGGGAGACGTTTTCGAACATCTTGTCGTCGCGAATGCCGACGAAGTCGTCGCGGGTGGCGATCGATACATCCGGCGCGGGGTAGGCGCGGCTTGTGGCGATCAGGCGTCCATCCCAGCCGACTATGCTCACCGCCGCCACCTGCGGATAACCGCCGCCCATTGCGACGAGCTTGTTGTGAATGGCGAGTTCTTCGCGGCGCAACGTGCTGTCGTCCAGGCCGTCGATCAGGTCGATCACGCGGGCGTTGAGCGTCTCGTTCATGTCGAAGACTTTCAGCGCGTGTTCTTCCGCGACGTGCGCATTGCGGTCAACGACCTCCGCGGCATCGGCTTCGCGCGCTTTCAGGTCGCTCCACGCCATGACCGCGACGTACAGGCACGGCAAGACGATGGCGGCGATCAGCAGGAGCCTGAGCGTGGTGCGCTGGGCGGCGAAGTTGCGCTCCGGTACAACGGGGAATGGCGGCTCGTCCTGCCAGTGGTCAGCGCCCGGTTCCTCGCGTTGCGGCGTCATGATGAGTCGTCGTCCCGATGTGAATGACTGAGCGCGGCGTCGTTATGCAACGGCGAAAGGCAGCGATTGCGACATGCGGAGTTCCACGCATTTTAGTCGTGAGTTCGTTGGTCGCCAGCGCTCCGGAAAGGTAACGCTTGCATAAATCGTGCCTTTCAACCGATGAATCGATGTTCCGCCAAACACCCCGCATCGACGTTCAAAGCGCAGGGATTGTGAAAAGACGGCGTTCAGCGGGACGGAAGCGCGGGTGGTAAAAAGCGGCGGGCCGGTAAAGTTGGCGAGAGATATCGGCTGCAGCGTCACTCAGAGGCAAGGCGGCGCACAGTGCGCAACGAGGGATATAGGCTGATAGCCGACGTTTCGTACGAAGGTTGAGGCCGGCGGAGGGTGCCTGGCAAGCCCGTTGAAAGTAGGCGGTAGGCCGCTGCAGGGCAACCTCTCACAAACTTGATATACTTTTCGCCGCTTCCGGCACGGCTTGCACGCCGTCCGAAGCCGGTTCGCGTCAGGCTTGCATTCAGCTTCAAAGCATGTTTCATGAGGCCGGATGCCCGGCGCCCGATCTAACACTGCTGCCCTTGGGGGCGCCACAGCGGAGTCCGTCTTGGCCGTTTCCAATCTTATCGCCGACGATCCTGCTCCCGACGTTGCCAAGGTAACGTCGGGTAGTTCGTTCTATCTCGCCATGCGCATCCTGCCGGCTACGCAGCGCGACGCCATGTATCAGGTCTACGCGTTCTGCCGCGCGGTGGACGATATCGCCGACGGCACGCTGCCGCGCGGCGAACGCGCCGCCGCGCTCGAACAATGGCGTGCCGACATAGACGATTGCTATGCCGGCAAGCCGCGCAGGTCGCTGGCCGTGTTGACGCAGCACATTGAAGGCTTTCACCTGTCGCGCGACGACTTCATTGCCGTGATCGACGGTATGGCCATGGATGCTGCCGAAGACATCGTCGCACCCGACGAAGCCACGCTCGACCTGTATTGCGACCGCGTGGCGAGCGCGGTCGGGCGGTTATCGGTGAGGATATTCGGGATGCACGAAGATGCCGGACGGCGTCTCGCGCACCACCTCGGCCGTGCGCTGCAACTTACGAACATTCTTCGCGACATTGATGAAGACGCCGGTATTGGACGTGTTTATCTGCCGCGTGAACTGCTGTCCCGAGAAGGCATTTCCACGACCGACATCACGTCCATAGTCAACGATGCCCGCTTGCCGCGCGTCTGCCTGGCGCTTGCCGATCGTGCGCGGATCCACTACGCGCAATCCGACGCGATCATGGCCACCGCGCCGCGCGCTCAGGTGCGTGCGCCGCGCATCATGTCGGGTGCGTACCGGTGCGTGCTTGAAGCGAATTTGAAACGTGGCTTCGATCTCCCGCGCAACCACATCCGCACGCCGCGTTCGCGGCTGCTGTGGATCGTCGCGCGACATATTTTCTGATGTCGCGTCTCGTTCATGTGATTGGCGCCGGGTTGTCGGGACTCGCCGCTGCAGTCCAGTTGCAGCGTCGCGGCGCGCGTGTGGTCCTGCACGAGGCCGCGCCGCACGCGGGTGGCCGTTGCCGCTCTTACTTCGACATCAAGCTCAACGCCACGATTGATAACGGCAACCATCTGGTGCTGTCGGGCAACCATGCCACGCTGAGCTATGCCAAGGCGATTGGCGCGGCCGACGAACTTGTCGGCCCGACCCAGCCCGAGTTTCCGTTCATGGATTTGCGCAGTGGCGCGCGCTGGACCGTGAAGCTTTCGCCGGGCCGCGTGCCGGGCTGGATCTTCGATTCCGCAGCGCGGGTTCCCGGCACCACGCCCGCGGATTATCTGTCGCTGCTGCCGCTGCTCTTCGCCAAACCCGGCCGCACGATGCAGCAGACCATGCGCACGAACGGGCGCTTGTGGGACGCGCTGATCAACCCGCTGTTCCTGGCCGTGCTGAATGTGGATCCGCGTGAAGGCAGCGCCGTGCTTGCCGGCAACGTGCTGAAGGAATCGTTGCTGCTGGGTGGTCAGGCGTGCCGGCCGCTGGTCGCGCGCAATGGGCTGGGCCATGCATTCGTCGATCCCGCGTTGCGCCTGCTGCAGTATGGCGGCGCGGAGATCAAGCTGGGGTCGCGGGTCCGTGAGATCGGCTTCGCCGGCACGGATTCGAAGACGCGTGTCACGTCGCTTGATTTTGACGATGGCCGCGTGGACGTCGGTCTTCACGACTGCGTGGTGCTTGCCGTGCCGCCGAACGTGGCGCAGCAACTCGTACCGGGCTTGACCGCTCCGAACGAATTTCGCGCTATCGTCAATGCGCATTTCGCTATTGATCCGCCGCTGGCCTTCGAGCCCATGACGGGCCTCCTGAACGGCACCGCCGAATGGCTGTTCGCGTTCGATGGACGTCTTTCGGTGACCATCAGTGGCGCGGATCGTCTTCTCGATACCCCGCGCGAGACGCTTGCGCATGGCATCTGGCAAGAAGTGGCGAAGGCGGCGCGCTTGCCCGCCGAGCGCATGCCGACGTGGCAAATCGTCACAGAAAAGCGTGCGACTTTCGCTGCTTTGCCGAGCCAGGAAAACCTCCGGCCGGGCACGCGTACGCGCTGGTCCAATCTGATGCTGGCCGGCGACTGGACGGCCAACGGGCTGCCCGCCACCATAGAAGGCTCGATCCGCTCCGGCCAGAAGGCTGCGGACCTGCTTATGAATCCCTCCATTGATTTCTCGGTGCAACGCTGATGAACGAAACTGTCCAGCCGCCCGGTATCCAGTCGGTGACGGCGGCGGCGCTGGAAGCGTCGGTGGCGCGTGCTGCCGATGCCATTCTTGCCGACCAACATCCCGAAGGCTACTGGCTCTACGAACTCGAAGCCGACGCCACCATTCCCGCCGAGTACGTGCTCCTCGTGCATTACCTTGCCGAGACGCCGAATCTCGAACTCGAAGCGAAGATCGCGCGGTACTTGCGCAGGATCCAGCGGGCGGACGGCGGCTGGCCGCTTTTCACCGATGGCGCCATGGACGTCAGCGCCACCGTGAAGGCGTATTTCGCGCTGAAGATGATCGGCGATTCGCCCGAAGCTGAACACATGCAGCGGGCACGCCGCGCGATTCTCGCGGCCGGCGGCGCGGAGAAATCGAACGTGTTCACGCGGATTCTGCTCGCGCTGTTCGGCGTGGTGTCGTGGCGCGCGGTGCCCATGATGCCCGTGGAAATCACGCTCTTGCCCGAGTGGTTCCCGTTTCATTTGTCGAAGGTGTCGTACTGGGCACGGACCGTGATCGTGCCGCTGCTCGTGCTCAACGCGAAGCGGCCGCGCGCGCACAATCCGAAGGGCGTGCGCATTGATGAACTGTTCTTCGATGCCCCCGTGAACGTCGGCATGGCTTCGCGTGCACCGCATCAGCATCAGGGCTGGTTCCTGCTGTTCCGTTGCGTGGATGCAGTGCTGCGTGCCGCTGATCCGCTGTTCCCGCGCCACACGCGGCAACGCGCGGTGGAAGCGGCGGTGCGTTTTGTGGATGAACGCTTGAATGGCGAAGATGGTCTCGGCGCGATTTTCCCCGCGATGGCCAACTCCGTGATGATGTACGACGTGCTGGGTTATCCGGAAGATCATCCGAACCGGGCGATTGCGCGCAAGTCGATTGAGAAGCTGGTGATCATCGATGAAGCGCCGGATGGCGAGGCTTACTGTCAGCCGTGTTTATCGCCGATATGGGACACGTCGCTCGCCGCGCATGCGTTGCTCGAAGCCGACACGCCCAAGGCGCGGGCTGCCGTATCGCGTGGGTTGGACTGGCTCGTGCCGCTTCAGATTCTGGATGTACGTGGCGACTGGATCTCGCGCCGGCCGAATATCCGGCCTGGCGGCTGGGCGTTCCAGTTCGCGAATCCGCATTATCCGGACGTGGACGATACGGCCGTGGTCGCGATGGCGATGGAACGTGCCGATCGGGAAAACGGTACCGCGTTGTATGGCGAAGCGATTGCGCGCGGGCGGGAGTGGGTCGTCGGCATGCAGAGCAGCGACGGCGGATGGGGCGCGTTCGAGCCTGAGAACACGCAGTATTACCTCAACAACATTCCTTTCTCCGATCACGGCGCGTTGCTCGATCCGCCTACGGTTGATGTGTCGGGGCGTTGTCTTTCGATGCTCGCGCAGTTGGGCGAGCAGCCGGCAACGAGCGAGCCTTCGAAGCGTGCGCTCGACTACATTCTGCGCGGTCAGGAACGCGATGGAAGCTGGTACGGGCGTTGGGGGCTGAACTATATCTATGGGACGTGGACGGCGCTGTGCGCTCTGAATGCAGCGGGATTGCCTCTTACCGATAGCCGCATGCAGCGCGCCGCGCATTGGCTCATCAGCATCCAGAACGCCGATGGCGGCTGGGGCGAGGGCGGGGAGAGTTACAAGCTCGACTATCGCGGATACGAAGCGGCGCCGAGCACGGCTTCGCAGACATCGTGGGCGTTGCTCGGGTTGATGGCGGCGGGGTTTGTCGATCATCCGGCGGTGGCGAAGGGCGTGAAGTATCTGCATGCGACGCAGCGTGAACATGGGTTGTGGGACGAGACGCGATTTACGGCGACTGGATTCCCGAGAGTGTTTTATCTGCGATACCACGGGTATAGAAAATTCTTCCCGCTTTGGGCGCTGGCGCGGTACAGGAACATGATGCGCGATGGCGCTTCGCGCGTGACGGCGGGCATGTGAGTTCGCGATCTGGGTCCGGTGTTGGTTTGGGTTCTGGCTCCGGCTCCAGTTCTGGCGATGCGCGGTTGCCCATCATTGCCGTAACAGGGATGGCGTTTGAAGCGCGTATCGCTCGCGGGCCGGGTGTGGAAGCGGTGTTTGCTGCACGGTCGGATTTGCTCGAGCGCGCGTTGAGTGAAGCGTTGGCGCGGGGGTGTTCCGGGGTTATCAGCTTCGGAACGGCCGGCGGGCTTTCGCCGGAGTTAGAGCCGGGGACGTTGATTATCGCTAGCTCTGTGTCGGGGTCGTTCGGTGTGCTTGATACTGATCCTGAGTGGTCTGCGAGGCTGTTTGCGGCTTTTGCGGGGACGCCGCTGGAAGCGCGGGCGGTGAGAGGGAAGATGGCCGGGGTCGGTGCACCTTTGACCGGCGAGCAGCAGAAGAGCTCGCTTTATCGGGCTACCGGGGCGCTTGCGGTCGATATGGAGTCGCATATTGCCGGGGCGATTGCCACGGCGCGAGGGTTACCGTTTGCGGTTTGCAGGGCGATCGTTGATCCGGCTTGGCGGAGTTTGCCGAGCGCTGCGACGGCGGGGTTGCGGGATGATGGGACGACGACGATTCTGCCGATATTGCGCGAGTTGTTAAAGCAGCCCTCGCAGTTGGGGGCGCTTTTGAAGGTTGCGGGGGATGCGCGGGCGGCAAGGACGTCGTTGGTGCAGGCGCGGCATGCGATGGGTGTGACGGGGGCGTTGGGGGGGTAGGGTTTTTTGTTTTGCCTTGGCCGTTGCGCGGCTGAGTAGGGAATGGCGGTTGGTGGTTGGCGTGTGACCGCGTTTCGATTCTGTTTCAGTCATTCATGCAGCGATAAGCCTTTGATGGCTTTATCGACTGCTTTCTTCTGGCCTCTCACGGCCAGTCCGACCAGATCGGGCGTATCAGCCGGCTCCTTTAGAAACACTTCTCGATTGGCTTCGTCGTGGGCAGTGGAAAACATCGCGCGGACGTAGACGGCGCGGGTTACTTCTCGTTCTATCGCTTGGCGGACTTCTGGCGGTGGTAGCCTTGAGCAGCGGGACGGCCGCTTTGCACCGCGCATTGGAATCCGATACGTTTCATCGCAACGAACGTACCGAGATCGAATACGAGAAGCCTTGTTGCATAAAGTGTTCAGACCGTTGGATACGGTCACGGATGACCCCGCTCGATCCTGGCGAGTCGGAACTGCAGTAGGGAAGGGGAAGCGAGTACGCATGCCAAGAGTAAGCGGTACAGCCGCTCACCCCAAATTAGATGTTCGGTACTGTGAGGCCAGCTCGGAACCGCGAGTTCAAATCTCTATTCCGTTGGCACCTACGACCCGCGCCCCGGCCAGAATTGAGCGCTGTAGTTGTTCAACTCACGAGTATAGGCGTCGGACTTGGCTTCAAACGTCGAGGGTATGGATACGCCATCGCCGCCTTTTCGGAAATATTCCTGAACCGACTGAAGGCCTAAGCTTTTCAGGTGTTCCCAGTCGCGGCACAGCTTATCTTGTCTTTCCTGCTCCCGTGCGGCGGTGCTCGATTTTCGTTTGGGCGCTGGCAAAGAATAGTCGGGTTGCAGATCGACAGTGTGAGAGAAAGTGATACTACTGTACTGCCATTGATCGTCGATTGCTTTTCGCCACTGGAACGTCACTCGAACGAATACGGGTTGGCTGTATCGCAATGGCGGAACGACTATATCGTCGACCTTGAAGAACTGCGCCTCGTTTTGCTCCTTTTCAGCTCGGTGCTTCATATGCTGGATGGCTGCTCGCAGATCATCACCGGCGAGACGGGCGCGGCGCACCATTTCCGCACGCTTATGCGGCGATTTTGCTTCGGCATATTCCAACAATGCCTGTCTGAAGGTTTGAAGGGTCTTACTAATGTACAGCCCGCATCGTCCGAGGGAAAGCACCCCCAGGGCATCTGGTCGCATTTCCCGCAGGCATTGCGCAAAGGCGTGTTAATAAACCCGTGTCGATCGCGTCTAGCGCTTCGTGTTCGCTTTGAGATAAATTAAGCTCGCCCATACTGGGTATTTCCCCTTTCTAGTCGATGAAGTGACTGGGGTGCCCTTGCTTTCGACGGAGATTCCCGGGCAGAGGAAGCTGAGCGTGGAAAGGTGTTGCATTGCACCCCTGACTCTTTTTGCAATGAGACTGCTGGCTCTAATCGGCGGTGCTTGACGCCAGACAGTCAAAAATCTGTCCCAGCCCGTCTGTCAGTCGATGACGACAACTTCATCATCGGAAAACCAGCTAGATCTTTTTATCCAAAAGCCGCCCAACAGTCCGTCTGACCCACAATCACGCATCCCCAAACGGATTCCCCTTTTTCGTCGCTGGTGTTTGCGACTTCGTAGCCAGATGGTTCTGCAACCAGAACATCGCTTTATTCAATCCAAGCGCGTGCCAGTCCTGGCCCATTTCGGAGATGAACACTCGATCATCGGCTGCCGTTGCACGCGAAAACGAACCGGCGAGTTCCTTGGCATTTCGATCCGTGTTCAACACGAGGAACGCGCCCATTTGATGCAGGTGCAAGAACTCATAGTCGTCACCTGACACTTGCGCCGCGATGTCTTTGATTTGTGCGTGCTGCTGCGTCGGAGTACCGATAAATATGCTGACCAGATACGTCACCTTCTTGTTCGTGTTCATGTTCTTCCGCCGTGCCGTAGGTGAGTGGATCGAGAACTTTGATTGTCACACAACGGCAAGCGGCATCCCTCGAAGACGCGGAACCAACATCGGCGAGAAAGCTGCCAAGCCGCCCCAACCACCCACCCCAAAAACAAAAAAACTGGCGAGCCATCCACTCTCGCCAGTCTATCGACCCTCACCGGGTCATCAGATCACACTAATACTACTTTCCATGCCCCGCATCCAACGGCTTATGCTGCTCCGCTCCAGACCCAGGAAAGAACGTATCCCAAACGGCCCTAACCCCTTCGGCCGCAGTCGCTTCGGCATCAATAGTTTCCGCACCCTCAACCTTACTTGGATCGCCGGAAAGGCCGCGCCAGTGAGTGAAGATGAGCATCGGTTTTTCGGTCCATCCGTCCGTACCAAACTTCGCGAATGCGGTTTCGCCGCTCGCGAGTTGCACCTCGTACCATCCGTCGCGCACTGGCGTGTAGTCGCTCAACGGAAACCATGCAGTCGGATCGAGTTTCACAAGCTCCCCCATAGATCATCAGGACATTGCTGTCGGTATAAGGATTGCGCATATCACGTGCCTGACATCGGGACCTAAGCGTCCCACGCCGACACATTCGTCAAGCAAACCTAAGCGTCAGACTACGCCAGGGTAAAAAGGCACAACAGAATCTCCCTGAGCGCTGCGTGCCATCGGCGGCCGGAATACCCTGCCAAGCCCCGCAATAACCTCCTCCGCCACGCGCAAGCATCACTCGCACAACATCAGTGCATCCATGCGTTGCCCCACGTATCTCATCAAATTGACATACTCTGTCTGTATAAGCGTGCGTTCACCCTGCTGCATGCACCAAATGCAGCAAATAAATGAAGTAATCGCCACATAACCACGGCGTAATCCCACGTATAAACCCTCAATAGGGCAAATCCGGTTGATTCTTGGTTTCTGTTTATTGATAATGCCTAAACACAATGCCGCGCCAGACCAACTGGTGCGCTGAGAGAGTAGTGAGTCGTCAACTTGGGGGGAATCAGTCATGCAATACGCTGAGATCGCTTACGAGAATGTCGTCTTGATTCCGCTGGCCGCGTATGACGATGGCTTGTACGCAGCCATGCTGATCGTCAGGGAGGTTGATGGCCTGCAGCGCGCGACTGGCGTGCTCGGACATTTCCCTTGCCCTGTCGATGCGCGTAAGTTTGCCCTTGCGTACGGCATGGCGGAGATTGATCAACGTCGGCATTCGCCGCAACAGCGAATCATGGAGCAGTCTTTCGATCAGGCCGCATAAAAGCGGTCTTCCAGAATCGAAAGCGAAACAGAAGTTGTTTTGAAACAAACCGCATAGGTATAGATAAAACACGCCCGCCAAAAAGCGGGCGTGTTGCACTTCGCATTCGCTTATTCGCGATGCAAACCATCGCGTTAAATCAATTAATTAAACGCTGTTTTCCCTGCCCAATCGACAGCCGCATCGAATAAAGCAATACCCGGCGACGACAAATTGGTGAACGTCTCGTTACTCAGGAAAAACATCACGCGGCGCGCGGGAGCAAGCGCCTCGTAGTCCATCGTCGCGCCTTTTTCGTAAGCGAAGATGGCGGCTTTCTCCGGCTGTCCATAAAGTGTCGCGATGATCGTCGCGCCCAGGCCTGGTTTGCCCCAACTCATTGGCGCCTGCTTGCCATACACGTTCACCACGCCCGCAGGCAATCCGGCGGCTATCGGATGCGGCGCGTTGACGAGCCACAGATAACGTTCTTTCGGTGCCTCGCCGAAATCGACGTCATGGCGTTTGCCGGTCATCGCGAAGTCATCGAGGAGATCGTTTTCCCAGGTGAGGAGCGGCACGGGCAATGCGCGCCAGCCGCTCGGCACGTCCTTCGATGAAACCGTCGACGAGATGATGACCAGATCCACGCCGCCCACCGAGTTCGGCGTCTGCGCCTGATCCACCATCCGAACCGAATACCCGCGCGCTTCAAGATGAGCCGCAGCCTTCTGGTCGACACCAAGATTCGGCCCGTTCATCTGCACGACCATCACCACCTTCCGACCTGCGCCGGTGCCGCCACGAGCCGCCTGCACAGAAGCCGGATCCGCAGCCGAAGCAAAAGCAAAAGGCATCGTCGTCGACATCAACACGAACCCCAACGCAGGCGCGAGCAACATCGCCCGACGACGCGCCATCTGGACACCACCTACACCCAGCCACCGCTTCAAAATCTTCATCGTCATCCCCGGAAAACAGCAATCGATCGAATCAAACCGACGCTCAAAACTCCAGCGTCGTGAGCAATGAAACCTGCCGCGCGTCGCCCACGGACACGAAATATTTGTTCACGCTCGACGGGTAGTAAGTCTTGTTGAAGAGGTTCTTGACGTTGAGCTGGAACGAGAGCCTGCGGCCGCCGAGCTTCGTGTCATAGGTGGCGAAGGCATCCGCGACGGTATAAGCGGGCAGCGTGAAACTGTTGGCGGAATCGCCGGGGCGCCGGCCCACGTAATGCGCGCCTGCGCCCAGACGGAATTCATCGCCGCCGAAGATCGCGCCGAAGTCGTACACGGCCGCCAGCGACGCCGTATGCGCCGCCACGTTCCAAAGCTGGTTGCCGGCGTAGAGCGGATCCTCCGTAGTCTTTGCATCAATGTACGCATAGCTTGCAATCACGCTCCAGTGCTGGCCGATCTGACCCGCCACATCCAGCTCCACACCCCGCGAGCGCGCCTTGCCCGACGTGCGCCAGTCGGTGAGCTTGGTCGTGTCGTTGTACTGCGATACGAGCACGTTCGATTTATTGATATTGAACAGCGCCAGCGTCCCGGTCAGCCCGCCCGGCATGGCGACCTTGGTTCCAAATTCCCATGACGTCGCCTCTTCCGGCAACACGGAAGAATCGATCACCACGCCGGAACTCAGCGGCGCAATGGTCGACGTCGGCTTGAGCGACTTCGTATAACTTCCATACAGCGAAACCGTATCCGTCCACTTGTAAACCACGCCCGCACGCGGCAGCCATTTCGTGTCGTCTATATCCGTATTCGCCTTGAACGGCCGTCCCTTTCCGGCAATCTGGTTGTACGAAAGAAAGCGCGCGCCGCCCACGAGAATCCACTTGTCGGTCAGGTGGAAGCTGTCCTGGAAGAAGAGGGATGTGTCGTGCAGCGTGTCGGTTTGATCGCTGTCGCTGGCGGAGATGGTGCTCGACGGGCTCTCCAGCCCGTACACCGGATTCAGGTAGTTGAAGGTGTATTGGGTCGCCTGCCGCAGCAGATCGCGACGATAGATCCGCCGGTATTCATCGTCCACGCCCACCTGCAGGTCGTTACGGAACCCGCCGACGGTGAAGTGGCCATCCACGTAAGCAATGGCGTAGCTGTCGGTGCTGAGCGCGCCGTGCGTGGCGTCGTTGCTGCGCGACACCGCGCCGGTGGTGCTGTTGATGCCCTGCACGCGCAATTGGTTGGCGTCGTAGCTTTCGCGGTTATAGCTGTAGCCCACGTGCGCTTTCCAGTCGGCGTTGATCTGGTGATCGACCGAAAGCTGCGCGAGATGCGACTCGCCGGCCATCTGGTTGAACGGCTCGTCAAGGCGCTCGCGGGCGGAAATGGCAAGGGGTTCGTTGGTCTTCGGATCGAGCGCGGTGCCGCGGTCGAACGGATACAGGAACCTGCGATATTCATACGACACCACGACTTGCGTATCGCGTCCGTACCACGCGACCGAGGGCGCCACCATCGTCTCGCGATGTTCGCCGAAGTTGCGCCAGTATTGCTCGTTGACCTGATCGACAACAAGCCGGTAAGCCAGACCCGAATCTCCGACAGGACCCGTGGTGTCCAACGTCCCGCCCGCACCGTTGCGGCCGTGGCCGTAGGTCGAACCCGACATAGAGATCGCGTGATAAGGCGTAAGCAGCGGCAGTTTGCTGACCACGTTGACCACGCCGCCCGGGTCCATGATCCCGTAGAGCAGGGAGGTCGGACCCTTGAGCACTTCGACGCTATCGGCCGAGGCGGTGAGCGAGCGCCCCTGCACGATCGGCATGCCGTTGCGCATGATCGAGCCATCGCGGTTGCCGCCGAAACCGCGCTTGAGCAACGTGTCCTGCGTACCCGCCAGCGTATTGCCCTGCACGATGCCGCTGACGTTCGCGAGCGCGTCGTCGAGATTGCGCGGCCGCTGGTCGTGCAGCACTTGCGATGGCACGACGTTGACCACTTGCGGCGTATCGATCAACGGAGTGTCCGAGCGCATCACTACCGCTTCTTTCGGCAACTGATAGCCCGCGGTATGAAGGGCACTCGCGTTCACCGCAACCGGCGGCAGGGTCATGCCGTCGGACGCCGTTGCACCGACGATCTCCACGAGCGTGTAACCGCCGTTGGCCTGCTGCACTGAAGCAACCCCTGTCCCGTGCAGGATTTGCGCGAATGCCTGAGGGACATCGTATTCACCGCGCAGGCCGGCGCTTTGACGGTTGGCCGTGATCGCGCTTGGGAAGGACAACAGAATGCCGGCTTCGCGGCCGAAGCGGTTAAGGGTGGTTTCCAGCGGCCCGGGGGGAATGTCGTAGGTCCTGCGTTGCGGTGTCTGCGTGGCGCCGCCAACGTCGGCGGCCATCGCCAGATTGAACGGCACGCCGGCCGCAATCAGCGTGGCTGTCATCACGCGCACAAGCCGGCGGCGCGCCGGTCCGGCTTTCCTCGTTTTGATTCGACGGCAGAAGCCGGCCTTTCGATACTGTCCCATGTTCAACGCTCGCAGGAAGATAGACGATGTAGTGCTCTCATCTCCCTTGTCCCGCGAGAATCGAAAACAGCTCAACGCAGCTCAAATTTTTTATCGATGCCTTGATTCGTGACCGCGCATCACGACCGCGCGGGTTGCACCGTGACCCAATACCGCGTGACGAATTCGAGCTGGACGGGCAGGGTGCTGTCGAGCGTCTCCAGCACCCGGTCGGTATCGGCGAGAGGGAAGGTGCCCGATAAACGCAGGTCCGCAATCTCCGGCGCGCAACGCACCACTCCCCGCCGATAACGGCTCAACTCCGCGACAAAATCCCCCAGCCGCATGCTGCTCGCGACGATCAGACCATCGGTCCACGCTGCGTCGTTTTCGGTGATCGTGTCGACAGGACCCACATCGAAACGCGTGAAGCGCGCCCGTTGCCCGGCGCGCACCACGGTCGCGCGGTGCGCCGCATCGGCTGGCTCGATCCGCACGGCGCCATCGAAGACATCCAGGAGGCTCGCATCCGTCTGCTGCCGCGCGGCGAACCGGGTGCCGAGCGGTTGCAATGTGCCTTGCGCCGTCTCGACCACGAACGGGCGTGGCATGGGGCCATCGGCATGGCCGGTAACGACCATGATCTCGCCGCTCCGCAGGCGCAGGCGGCGTTCGGTGCTGCTGTAGCTGACATTCACGGCGCTATCTGTGTTCAAGGTCACCACGGTGCCGTCAGCGAGCGTCAGCGTGCGCCGCTCGCCCACGGCTGTCCGCTCGTCCGCGGTCCACGCGCGCCACGGCACGCGCTCTTCCGCTATCCACGCGCCGCTGCCGGCGAACAGCAGCACCGCCAACGCCTTGACGCTCGCACGCCGCCTGGCCGAGCGAGGCGGCATCAGGGCGGCGCGCGCGACTTTCGCGCCAATCGCATCGCTTAAACCGTGAAAGCGGCTGCTGGCGGACTGGATATGCCGCCACGCGCGCTCATGATCGGCATGTGCAGCGAGCCAGCGCTCGAAGGCGTTGCGTTGTGATTCCGTGGTATCGCCGGATTGCAGCTCCATCCACCATTCAACGGCGCTGCGTGCGATCTCCGGCGCAATATCGGGGTGAGCGTTTGCATTCATGCGCGTTATTCCATCGACAACGCGAAGAAACATTGCGCACCGGCACGCACCAGATGACGCTTGACGGTGGATATCGATATCTTGAGTTGCGTGGCAATGTCGGCATGGCTCGCGCCGTCGAGCTGGGCGAGCAGGAATGCGCGTTTGACGGCGACGGGCAGGCCGTTCAACCGGACATCGATTTCGCAGAGGGTTTCGAGCAGCACCGCCCGTTCTTCCGGCGATGAAACCAGCGCTTCGGGCCTGTGCGCCAGCGCTTCAAGATAAGCGCGCTCGATCTGCTCGCGCCGCCAGTGATTGAACAGTACGCGCTGCGCGACGGTGGTCAGGAAAGCGCGCGGCTCGTCGAGCGCGAGCGGTTCGTCACGCGCCAGCAGACGCACGAACGTGTCATGTGCAAGGTCCGCCGCACGATGCGCACAGCCGAGCTTCTTGCGCAGCCACGCTTGCAGCCAGCCGTGATGATTGCTGTAGAGCGTCTGCACGTCGCCATGCAGAGGCGATTTGTTTGCCGGCACGCTTGCCTGCCCCGACCAGTCGCCTGGCGCCAAAAATCGTAAATGAGAATGATTCGCGATAATAACACGAGAGTTTTCTTATGTTCGATTCGTCTTTCAGTGTTTTTACAGCTTGCTTGTCGTGATGGCTGTGGTCGGCTGGCCTTTCTGACCCGCCCCGGTGCGTAGTTCTTCCCCCAGGAACTCCACGAACGTCCGCAGCTTCGCGGACAACTGATGCCGCTCCAGATAGATCGCGTGGATATCCGCATTCGGGAGCGCCCAGTCGTTGAGCAGCACGACCAGCTTGCCGTCACGCACCAGCGCTTCGGTTTCCCATTGCGAGCGCACGGCAATGCCGCGTCCATCCAGCACCCATTGCAGCACCGCAGTCCCGTCATTGCTGCTGAGCGAGCCATCGACCTTAACGGTCTCCATCTTTTTGCCGCGCGTGAAATGCCATGCCCCATAGGCGGATTCGTTCTCGCGCAGCACGAGGCACGCGTGCCTCGTCAGGTCGTGAGGCATGGCGGGCAGCCCGTGTTTCTCCACATATCCCGGCGATGCACACACAATTCGCCGGTTCCTGAGCAGCAGACGCGCGTTGATGCGGGCGTCGGGAACATCGCCGAAACGGATGCCCAGGTCGAACCCTTCCTCCTGCAAGTTCACCGGCCGGTCCGACAGATGAAGCTGGATCTTGATTGCCGGATAGCGCTCGATGAACTTCGACACCGCCGGCGAAATCCGGCTGCGCCCAAATCCAAACGATGCATTCACGCGCAGCAAACCTGTCGGCTCCGCCCGGCTTTTCGTGACGAGTTGTTCCAGTTCGGCGAGCTCGTCAAGGATGCGCGAGCCGTCCGCCAGATACAACTCTCCCTCGGGCGTGAGGCTGACACGGCGCGTGGTGCGGTTTAAAAGCCGCACGCCCAGCCGCCGCTCGAGTTGCGCGAGCCGTTTGCTGATGGAAGGCGGCGTCACGCCGAGATCACGCGCAGCCGCCGCCAGATTGCGATGCCGCGCGACCAGCGTGAACAGGTTGAGGTCCGAAAAACTGTCCATCGATTAGTTCCTGGAAGTTAAGTCTGGATTGCCTGAATAGAAACTGTATCGCGGTATGCATCAATTAAACTTCATAAAACTGCTGGAGACAATCATGTTCGATGACTTCAAGGACGTATCGGCAACCGTCGATGGCGTCAGGATCAAGGCAATACAAGGCGGTAATGGCCCCGCGTTGCTGCTGTTGCATGGCCATCCGCAAACTCACGCGATCTGGCACAAGGTCGTGCCTGAACTGACGAAACACTTCACCGTCGTGGCCGCGGATCTGCGAGGTTACGGTGACAGCGGCAAACCGCCAGGTCTTCCGGATCACAGCAACTATTCGAAACGCCGCATGGCGCAGGATCAGGTCGACCTGATGCGCACGCTGGGTTACGAATCGTTCGCGGTGCTCGCTCACGATCGCGGCGGGCGAGTGGCGGCGCGTATGGCGCTGGATCATCCGGCGGTCGTCAGGAAACTGATCACACTGGACGTAGCACCGACGCTCGCGATGTACGAGAAAACCTCGTTCGAATTCGCTCGCGCTTATTGGCACTGGTTTTTCCTGGTCCGTCCCGCACCGTTCCCCGAGACACTGATTCGCGCCGACGCGGACCTGTATCTGAAGCAGACAATCGGTGCCCGCAGTGCGGGGTTGAAGCCGTTCACGCCCGAGGCATACGCCGAATATTTGCGTTGCCTGCAACAGCCGGGCACTGCTCATGGCATCTGCGAGGACTATCGCGCGAGCGTCACGATCGATCTGGAACACGACCGCGAATCGCTGGCGAAAGGCCAGAAGATCGCCTGCGATTTTCTCGCGCTATGGGGTGCAGCAGGCGTGATCGAAAAGTGCTTCGATCCTGTCGCCGAATGGAAGCATTTCTCCCATAACGTCAGCGGCCACTCGCTGCCATGTGGCCACTACATTCCGGAAGAGGCGCCCGAGTTGCTGCTCGAGTGTGTGCTGCCGTTTCTTCGAGACTGAGCATCATGTCGAACCACACTACGTTCTATAAGAAGCTCGTCGACTCGCATACGGTTACCCGTATCGACGATCAGAACGTGCTGCTCTATGTCGATCTGCATCTGATGAACGAGTACACGAGTCCGCAAGCGTTCAGCGGTCTCGCTGAAAAAGCCAGGCCAGTGCGTCGTCCGAAGCAGCAACTCGCGGTGGTGAGCCACATCATTCCGACGCACGCCGAATCGCCGCGTGTGATTCGCGACGCTGCCTCGTTGTTGCAAGCTGAAAACCTCGCGCGCAATTGCGACAAGGCGGGCATCCGGCTGTACGCCGCGAACGATCCGCTGCAGGGTATTGAGCACATCATTGCGCCGGAACTGGGGTTGATCCGCCCCGGCATGGCGGTGCTCTGCGGCGATAGCCACACGACCACCTACGGCGCGTTGGGCGCACTGGGGTTTGGTATCGGCACGTCGGAGGTTGAACACGTCCTCGCGACGCAGACGCTGGTGTATCGCGTGGCGCAGACCATGCGGATCACTATCGATGGCGTCTTGCCTTATGGCACGGCATCGAAGGATGTGATCATCTGGATCATCAGCCAGATTGGCGCTCAAGGCGCACGCGGTTATGCGGTGGAGTTCGCGGGCACGACCATCGCGTCGCTCTCGGCGGAAGCGCGCATGACCTTGTGCAACATGACCGTGGAAGCGGGCGCGCGAGCGGCATTGATCGCGCCGGATAAAACCACGTTCGACTATGTCCGCGCGCATGCCACATCGCTCGATGAAGCCGCATGGCAAGCCGCGCTCGCCGACTGGAGCGATTTGAAATCCGACGCCGACGCCACCTTCGACGCCGAATACATCTTCGATGCCCGCGACATCGCCCCCTTTGTCACATGGGGCACGAGCCCCGACCAGGCGATGCGCGTTGATGCACTCGTGCCCGACGCCGCCCAACAAGCCACGCCGGAAGCTGCCGCCGCATTGCGTCGTGCGCTCGACTACATCGGTCTTGAATCGAATCGGCCAATAGCGGGAACGCCGATTGACCGTGTGTTTATCGGCTCATGCACGAATGGGCGGATCGAGGATTTGCGTATCGTCGCGTCGATCGTGCGCGGGCGCAAAGTGGCAGCAGGCGTACGCGCGATGGTCGTGCCGGGCTCGGGCTCGGTGCGCCGGCAGGCTGAAGCGGAAGGTATCGCGGAGATTTTAAAAACCGCCGGCTTCGAATGGCGCGAGCCGGGCTGCTCGATGTGTCTCGCGATGAACGATGACTTCCTCGAAGCGGGCAAGCGCTGTGCGTCAACGACGAATCGCAACTTCGAAGGCCGGCAAGGACGCGGCGGCCGCACGCATCTGATGAGTCCCGCGATGGCCGCCGCTGCCGCGCTGACCGGCAAGATCACCGACGTCCGTTCGCTGGAGAATCGCCATGACTAATGTGACCACGATAGAAGGCGGCGCGGTGCCGTTGCCAATCGAGAATCTCGACACCGATCAGATCATGCCGAAGCAGTTCCTTCGCATCATCGACAAAGCGGGTTTGAGCAAAGGCTTGCTCTACGACCTTCGCTTCGATGAACACGGTGAACCGCTCGCAGACTGCGTGCTTAACCAGCCCGCTTATAACGGCGCGCGCATCCTGATCGGCGGCGCGAATTTCGGGTGCGGATCGAGCCGGGAACATGCGGTGTGGGGACTCCAGCAATACGGTTTCGATGCCGTGATTGCACCCAGCTTCGCCGAAATCTTCTACTCCAACGCGATGAACAATCGCCTGCTGCTCGTGCAACTCGAACGTGAAGCGGTGGATGTGTTGCTGCGCGAATCGACGGACGATCCGGCGTCGAAGATTCTTATCGACCTGGAAGCACAAACGGTTCGCTCGACAACCCGCGCGCAGGTTTTCAGGTTCCCCCTGGGCGCGCGCCACAAGCGCATGGTGATCGAAGGCATGGACACCATCGACCTGACGCTGACCGCTCTCGCCGACATAGAAGCCTTTGAAAAGCGCCACTTCGAGCGCTATCCCTGGGCCGCGGTGATGTAGCCAACGCGGCTGCGGCCGCACATCAAAACACCGTACAACCCGACCGCTTTGGCGAAAGCCAAGCCAAAGCGGCAGGGACACGTTTTGCCCAAAACAGGAGGAGACATGAAACGCAAGCCGTTCTACCGGATTCTGTACCTGCAGGTGATCGCCGCGATCTTCGCCGGAGTGCTCTTGGGGCATTTCCTTCCCGTCGACGGCATCGCGATGAAACCCCTCGGCGATGCCTTCATCAAACTCGTTCGCATGATCATCAGCCCGGTGATTTTCTGCACGGTCGTGACGGGGATTGCGAGCATGCACGACATGCGCAAGGTCGGGCGCGTGGGTGGCAAGGCGCTGCTGTATTTCGAAATCGTTTCCACGGCCGCGCTCGCTATTGGCCTGCTGGCGGCGCATATGCTTCAGCCCGGCAAGGGGTTCAATGTCGATCCCTCCACGCTCGATGCCAGCGCCGTATCCGGTTACGCCGCACAGGCCACGCACGGCGAAGGGCTGGCCGGTTTCTTCATGCACATCGTCCCTGACACCTTTGTAGGCGCATTCACGCAGGGCGACATCCTGCCGGTGCTGCTGATCGCTATGCTGTTCGGCTCCGCGCTGGCCGTGATGGGCGAACCGGCGAAGCCGGTGATCGGCTTGATCGAGGTCCTGTCGAAGGCGTTCTTCAGGATCGTCCACGTGATCACGAGTCTCGCGCCAATCGGGGCGTTCGGCGCAATGGCATTCACTATCGGCAAGTACGGCATTGAATCGCTGCTGCCGATGATGAAGCTGATCGGCACGTTCTATCTCACCGCGTTTTTATTCGTGATCTTCGGACTGGGCATGGTGGCGAAAGCCTGCGGGTTCAGCATTTTTCGCTTCCTCGCGGTTATCAAGGACGAGTTGCTGATCGTGCTGGGCACATCGACATCGGAAGCCGCGTTGCCGCAGTTGATGGAGAAGCTTGAGCGGCTGGGATGTTCGCGCGGCATCGTGGGGCTGGTCGTGCCGACGGGTTATTCCTTCAACCTCGACGGCACCAACATCTACATGACGCTCGCCGTACTGTTTCTCGCCCAGGCCACGAACACGCATATGACCGTGATGCAGGAGGTGACGCTGCTCGCGGTGACCATGCTGACGTCAAAGGGATCCACGGGTGTGACCGGCGCGGGATTCATCACGCTCGCGGCCAGCCTGTCAGTCGTGCCGACCGTGCCGGTGACCGCGATGGTGCTGATCCTCGGCATCGACCGGTTCATGTCGGAATGCCGGGCGCTGACGAATATTGTGGGGAACGGGGTGGCGACGATCGTCGTGGCTTCGTGGGAGAAGGAACTGGATCGCGGGATGCTGCGCGCCCAGCTTGGGATGCCGCAACGCGTGGAAGGAGAACGCTCGACCCTGGTTGGCCGATGGAAACAACGCAAGGTCGGGCGGTCTCTTTGAAGCACCCGCGATACGGCGGCCGTATCGCGAGCCGAAGCTGATGAGGTTGACGCAGCGTTACTTTCCGGCCGGTGCCGACGCCGGTTCGGCCACGCCCGGATCGGCGTAGTTCGGCAAGCCTTGCGAACTGCTGCTTCCGCCCATGCCCGGTTTTGCCGGTGCAGCCGTTGTGCTCGCGCCGGCCGCAGGCGCCGCGGCACCACCGCCTTCATCGCCGTAATCCGGCAGCGCCGCGTTCGCCGCGCCCGTCAGCTGATACTGTCGACGCTGCGTGTAGGCGTCGCGGACGAACGCATATTTATCCAGCGCGGCTTGCGACAGGATGTCCGTTGCGCCCAGCAAATCGGCCCGCGCGCTGACAAACCGCATGACGAACAACGACACATCCGCTTCCGTACTCAGGTAAGTTCCCGGGCTCAGCGGATAGCTCGCAATCCAGTTCGTTGCATCGCGCACCGAACTCGGGCCAAGCAGCGGCAACACCAGATACGGTCCCGACGGCACCCCGTAATGGCCCAGCGTAAGCCCGAAGTCCTGATCGTGCTTCGGCAGCCCGGCGGGTGTCGCCCAGTCGATCAGGCCGCCAATACCGAACGTGGAGTTGATCACAATCCGCATCAGGTCTTCGGTCGCGTCGGTGATCTTCAATTGCAGCAAGTTGTTCGCGAAGTTGCCGACGTCGCCAATGTTCGAAAAGAAGCTGCTGATCGCCGTGCGCAGCGGCGCCGGCGTGACCTTCACGTAGCCGGTTGCAATCGGGCGGGCGACGTATCTGTCGGCGGCGTCGTTGAACTTGAAGATCTCGCGATTCATCGGTTCCAGCGGATCGCCCGGTTTACGGTCGGGGCCCGTGGCGCAACCGGACAGGGCGAAAGCAGCGGCGAGCAGCACGCCGCCGGAGAGCGCTCGCAGGGTGCGGGCGGCATCAGGCGTTTTTGCCATCCTCATGGGTCGGTTTCCTTGGGTCGTGCGTAAGTAGTTAGTGCGTTTAAGGGGAGGTTTTAACGATTTTGGCTGCTTTGGACCGCACCCGGGGTTTTCCCATTAGAACCGGCTGAAATACCACTGCGCCGACCAACGTCGTAAAAAGCGCCAGGACCAGGAGCCTGCCCATGCTCGATGTGCCCGGATGATGCGAAAACCACAAGCTGCCGAACGCCGTCGCCGTGGTCGCGGCGCTGAACATCACGGCGTGCGTGAGGCTGGACTGCAGCAGGCCGGTTTGTCCGGAGCGCCACGCCATGACGAAATAGATCTTGAACGCCACGCCAATGCCCAGCATCAACGGCAACGCAATGATGTTCGCGAAGTTCAGCGGCATGTCGAACACCACGCACAACTCCAGCGTAACGACGGCGGAAACAAGCAAAGGTATCAAAGTTCTCAAAACGTCGCCGATTCGGCGCAAAGTCAGCCACAGCAGGATCGCGATGGCGATCAGCGACCACGCCGCCGCCTGCTCGAACGCCTTGATGATCGTATTGGCCGAATGCAGCACCGAGATCGGGCCGCCAATCGCGTTCGGTTCGGCTTTCTGCACAGCGTCCGCGAAGCGGGCGAGCAGTTTGTCGTCGTCACGGCTCTTGCCGTCCAGCGCTTTGGGCGACGCTTCCACCAGCGCGTGGCCGTCGGCGGAGAGCCAGCTTTCTGTCATCGATTTAGGCAGCGACGCCAGCGTGATCGGAGACGGCTGCAGCAGCGCACGCATCTGGCCCAGCGCGATACGCAGCGGATCGGACATCGCGTGCTCGGCACGGTCGCGGGTGGCGGAATCGGCTGCGGCAAGCTTTTTCAGCGTCGCAGCAAGCCGGCGCGCTTCAGCCTCACCGGGGCCGGGATGTTCGTCGGCGGCGAGTTCCAGCGAGTTTGACAGACGCTTGAGCGTGGCGACACGCACGTCGTCGTTGGCCGGCGTGGCGACACGCTGGTCCAGCGAAGGCAGGAGCACCGACGCCGCGGCGGCAATCAGATCGAGCTTTTGCGGCTGATCGGCAGGAATGAGCGTCGATAAGGTCGTCGCGCGCTCCACTTCCGGCAGCTTCTCGAGCTTCGCCGCGATCTTGTCCGCTTCTTCTAGTGAGGGTGCAAGCACCTTCACGTCGTTCACAGCTGCTTCGGGCGCGTCTTTCAGCGAGAGCAGCGTGGCCATGGACTCCGTTTTCGGGTCCTTCAGGTTCAGCGGATTGAAGTCAAAACGCAGATGCAGCAGCAGCGGCAGCGCGCAGATCACGACGACCAGCGTGCCGATCAGAACCGGTGTGCGATTGCGCGCGAGGTAGTCGTCCACCGGCGCGAGTTTCGGGAAGCCCGGCGAGCCTGCTTCGCCCGGCGGCGCGAACACCTTGATCAGCGCCGGGAACAAGGTCATGTTGGTGACATACGCGACCAGCATGCCCACGCCTGCAATCTGTCCGAGTTCGGACACGCCGCGATACGCGGTGGGCAGGAACGAGAAGAAGCTCGCCGCCGTCGCGGCGGCGGCGAGCGTCAGCGGAATGCCCACGTGGCGCGCCGTGTTCACGAGCGCGACGTCCAGCCGGTCGTCCTTGAAGCGTTCCTCGCGATACCGCACCCCGAACTGGACGCCGAAATCCACCCCGAGCCCGACGAACAGCACCATGAACGCGACCGAAATCAGGTTCAGCGCGTGGACCATGAGCAGGCCGAGCGCGGCGGTGATGGCGAGTCCGACGAACAGCGTGATGAACACCGCGATGATCATCTTTCCCGAGCGCAGCGCGAGCCAGAGGATCACCAGCACGACGATGAACGTCAGGATGCCGTTGAGTACGGCGCCGTCCTTCAGCGACGCGAATTCTTCGTCGGAGAGCGGCTGTTCGCCGGTCAGCCGCACCACAGCCCCATATTTCTCCGATAACTTCAGGTCATTCGCCGTCGCGCGAATCGCATTCGATCCGCTCGCGCCGGGTTCCAGCGCGTTGTAGTCCACTACCGGCTGCACGGTCACGAACGCACGCGCGGGCTGCGTGGCCGAGGTGTCGACCAGATTGCGCCACGAGAACACGGCGGGTTGATTGGCGAGGACTTTATCCAGCACATCGGCGCTCTTGCCCAGCAGCTTCGACATTTGCCCGAGCGTCACTTGCCCAAGTTGCAGCGGCAGGAGGAGGCTGGTGTTGAGCGTGCCGGCCAGGCCGGTGAGCGTGGGGTCGTGCGCCAGCGCGTTGATCAGCGGACGCGCTTTCACGAGTTGCTGGGTGATGTCGGAGACTTTATCGGTGGACAGGTACAGCAGGCCGTTGTGCTCGAAAAAATCGCCGCCCGAGGGCTGTGACACTGCCGTGAAGTGGCTCGTGTTCTTGGCCAGCGCGGTGGCGAGCTCGCTGGCGGCGGCATCGGCGAATTCGGGCGCTTGCGCTTCGACCACCACGAGCACCGTCGATCCCCGTTGCGGAAAGGCTGCGTCAATCGCGTTGCCGCGGGCGGCCCAGTCGGGCTCCGTCTCGATCAACTGGCTGATGTCCGTGCTGATCTTGAAGTGATGCACCACGTAATAGCCGCTCAGCACCGCAATCAGCAGCGATAGAACGATGATCCAGCCGGGTCGGCGGATCGATAAGGTGACAAGACGGGCAATGAGAGGCGTGAGCATGAAGACGGATGCCTCGGAGGGCGTGTTCTGGTGTTTTGCTGATTGGAAAGAAGTGCCGTGAGGCGCCGCGTGAGTATACCGGGCGCGAGGAGGCGCCAGCAGAAGGAGCGTTCGCGCTGCGCCCTGCGAATCCGGCTTTGCTGTCAGACAAAAACTTGTCGTTCGCGTCAGCAGTTTGCGGGCCGAGGTCTGGCGGGTGCCGAGATCAGCGCACACTTAATGACCAAATGTACTAACATTGTGACACCGCTCAGCTCGTTTCCGGACTAACATTGTCATCACGGTGAAGCAATGAAAACAACGATTCGCAGGATGGGTAACTCGCAAGGCGTGTTGATTCCGAAACCCATTTTGGCCCAACTTGGGCTGGAGGACGAAGTGGAGATGGAAGTGGAAAACGACGCAATTGTTTTAAGAAAACCGCAGAAGAAAGCCCGCCAGGGCTGGGCTGACGCAAGCAAAGCCTTATCGCAGGCTGGCGACGACGAGCTTGTGATGGGCGAGTTTCCGAACGCCGATGATTCGGAGTTTTCGTGGTAGTGCGCGGAGAGGTCTGGCTCATTAACCTGGACCCTACTGTCGGCAGTGAAATCCAGAAAACCCGGCCTTGCGTGGTCATATCGCCACCTGAATTACATGACCACCTGCGCACGGTGATTGTCGCGCCCATGACAACCAAAAGCCGGCCCGCACCGTACCGTGTCTCAGTTGTATTCAGTCAGAAGAAAGGACTGGTCCTGCTTGACCAGATCCGTACCATCGACAAAACCCGTCTGGTCAAGAAGCTCGGCGCCGTGCCGGCCAACACGTTGTCGGTCACATTGCGGACGCTGCAGGAAGTTTTCGCTGCTTAAGAAGCAACCCCTACGTCTCGCTCCAAAGCCTCAGCAGATTGTGATAACAGCCAACGAGCGTTCGCCTCGCGGCGTCGTCGGCGTTCTGTGCGTTGAGCCTTTGAATGGCGTTGTCCATATCGAATAGCAGGCTGCGGCGGGTATCGTCGCGAACCAGGCTCTGCGCCCAGAAAAAACTCGATACGCGCATTCCCCGCCTCACCGGCCGGACCTCATGCAAGCTGGTCGCCGGGTAAACAATCGCATGCCCCGCCGGCAGCTTCACCTCCTGCACACCGTACGTATCCTCGATCACCAGCTCGCCGCCGTCATAGTCTTCCGGCGGGGTGAGGAACAGCGTGATCGATACATCCGTTCGCACCCGCGTGCCATGTCCCGGCACGAGCCTGATTGCCCCATCCACATGACTGCCGAAATGCATCCCGCCTTCGTACCGGTTGAAGAGCGGCGGATAAACCCGGTTGGGCAGCACCGAACTGATGAACAAAGGATGCCGTTCGAGCGCGCCAATAATGATGTCGCCGAGTTCAAACGCTATGGGCGCTTCCTGCGCGATCTGCTGGTTGCGCTTGACCGGCGCGCCCTGATAGCCGGCCGTCGCGCGGCCGTCCACCCACGCATCCGACGCATCGAGCCGCTGGCGCATGACAGCGGCGTCTTCGGGGCTGAGGACGCTGGGTATCGAAAGGATCATGTTTTTTGGGTCCAGCGGCCGCGCGACATGCATCGCGCCGCTCGCGTGTCCTGCAGTCGGTCAATAGAACCGGTAGTTTAGCGTCGCGAGGAACGTCCGGCCGTAACCCGGCACCGCGCGGCCGCCATCCGATGGGATCAACGCATCGTAGTAGTGCTTGTTGGTCAGGTTCTGCACGTTGAACTGGATGTCGTAATGTTTCTGGTGGAACGCCGCCATTGCGTCCCAGCGCGTGTACGCGGGCACTTCCACGAAGTCGTTGCTGGCGGCATATCGCGCCGACGTGTACACCGGGCCACCGCCGAAAGTCCATTGCGGCGTGACGTCATAAGTCGTCCACAACGTGATCATGTTGCGCGGCGTGTTCGCCAGGGTCTTGCCGTTGGTGTTGTCCAGCGCCTTCACCACCTTGCCGTCCATGTATGTATAGCCGCCAAAGACCTGCCACTTGTTGGTGATATGGCCCGCCAGTCCGAGCTGATAACCGCGCACGCGCACGTCGCCGTCGAGCGTGTAGCTGCCGTCAGCCTGGAGCGTGCGGGCATTGGTTTTATCGATATTGAACAGCGACTGCGTCACTGACAACCCGCCGTTCAGCAAATCCCATTTCGTGCCCACTTCATAGGAGCGGTTCGATTCCGGCGGCGTGTTCTGCTGGTTGTTGGTCAGCGTCAGCGCTTCCAGCGACGGATTGAACGACGTGCCGTACGACACGTAGTACGACTGCCAGTCGGTCGGCTGGAAAATGATCCCGCCGCGCACGCTGGTGAAATAGTTCGTCTGCGTGGCGTAGGAAGGCGCGTTGAGGGTGTTCTTGATCGACGCCTCGTAACGGTCCCAGCGCAAGCCGCCCACCACCTTCCAGTACTGGCCGACAGACACGGTGTCGTTGGCGTAAATGCCAACACCGTTCGCACTCGATTCCACCAGGTTGGTCGCCACTTCCTGCGTGTTGGCCGGCCGCGTGGTGTATTGCGGATTGAGCAGCGGAACGATCGCGATGGTGTTCGACGGCAGGCCCGGCGTGGTCGCGGTGAACGACTGGTTGCTGTAGGTCTCGTGGCTCAAATCAATGCCGGCTATCACCTCATGCTTGAGCAGGCCGGTGTTGAACTTGTAGTCGATATCGGTCGTGTTGTAGACCGAGTGATCGTTGATGTTGCGGTCCTTGCCCTGCAACTTCACATACAGCGACGACAACGGCAACGACGTGTAGTTGCCGTTGGCCAGCGCCGTCGATGTCCCAAGCGGTCCGGTCAGCACCGCCGCCGCATTGGTTGCGGTGGCCTCGGTGCCGTAGTGGCTGAACTGGGTCTGGTTGCGCAGCGTGAGATTGTCGTCGAAACGATGCTGGATGCGCGCCGAGAGCGTCTGCACGTCCTGAATCGTTCGATCGCCTTCGAAGCCGTAGAACTGGCTCTTGCTCACCGGGACCGGCGCGCCGTTCACCGGCGGAATGCCGTAGTCCGGCTGGTCGCGGTTGTGCTGGATGAGGGCGGAGAGCGTGACTTCCGTCGGTGTGCCGATCCCGAAGCGCACCGTCGGCGCGAAGCCGTAGTCCTTGCTCTTCATGACGTCGCGTGTGGAGCCGAGGTCTTGCCCGAACGCGTTGAGCCGAAAGGCCGACGTGTCCGAGAGCGGTTGGTTGATGTCGACACTGGTGCGATAGCGGTCGCTCGTGCCGACCATGGCGGACACTGATGCATGCGCTTTCAACTCCGCCTGCTTGCTCACCTGGTTGATCACACCGCCCGTGGAGCCTCGGCCGAAATAGAGCGAGGACGGGCCGTACAGCACGTCGATGGATTCAAGGTCGAACGTGTCCCGATAGTACTGGCCGCGATCGCGGAAACCGTCCAGGTAGATGTCGGTGCGCGCCGAGAAACCGCGCAGGTTGATGTTGTTGCCGATCTGTCCGCCTTCCGCTGCGCCAATGGTGACGCCGGGGACGTTGCGAAGGGCGTCGGAGAACGAAGTGGCCGCCTGGGACTGCAGCACGGCTTTCGGGACCACCACAGCGGCCTGGGGAATATCGCGCAGTGCGGTAGGGACCTTGGCGCCGACGCTTGATTTTTCGGGCTGGAAATCGGGTGTGATGGCCTGGGCGGAGACATGCACCGCAGGCAGCGCGGCGTTTTCAACGGGGGGTGCGGCTTGTTGTGCAGCCTCGGCGGGTTGATCTGCCTGGCTGACCGGCGCGGCTTGCGCGTGAGCATAAAGCGGCAAGGCAGCAGGAGTCGCCACCGCGGTCATGATCGCCGCGGCAAGCGGTGTCTTCCTCAACATGTGTTTCCCCGAATACTAGATGGTCGATAGCCGGCGCTGTCGCGCCATGCCGGTCAATTGCTTCCGCGATGTCCGCGGCGGCGGTGAGTGGTCGGCAAAAGGCGCGGCAGAAGCAGCAGTCCGTCGTTGCGACGAACGCACGCCATTTGCTTGATTTCTAAATACGAATCAATATCATTACACAGGTAATAATTGTTTTCAATACGTATTCGGAAACTATTCGGTTACCTGACGGACGGAGGCCCCGCGTTTTTGCGAGGTGGTTTTATCGGAGGAAATAAAACGCACCGTGGAGGGTGGGGCGCTGTGGGGTGGGGATGAGAGGGGAGATGCCGAAGCCTGGCGCGCGATGAATCTTGTTGCAGGGGCGCAGTCAACTGTAACCTTCTCACGAAAGCGGGGCTTTCATTCAGGCGAGCCGGGGGTGTCTTCAAAAGCCCTGAGTGCCGCTGCCACGTCGCGCTGCAATTGCCCGAGGGCGGAGATTTTCGGATTGGGCGGCGATATTTTTGCTGTCGGAAGCGTCGGCATTCATCGATGACAGGGTCATTCGCGTTGATGGCGGCGTGCCGAACGCGGCATTCGTGGCCCTTGGCGGCCGCTGGGCGTACGCTTGAATTCAACGGGGTTTTGCGTTATCAGCCGCCTGCGGGGTTGCAGGAATTTCCCGGCATCACCATTCAAAAAATCAAGCCGTGCCATCCAGCGCCGGCGAGTGAGACTCAACCAGGGAGAAGCGATGCTTCCCGCAGCCGATTCATATGAAACCCTCGCCGCGGCCTTCTCGTGGAAGGTGCCCGCGTACTACAACATTGGCGTGGACGCGTGCGATAAATGGGCCGACGGTTCCGGCCGCCTCGCGCTGATCTACGAGACCCGCGAAGGTTCCGAAACGCGTTACACCTTCGATGACCTGAAGGCGCTCTCCAACCAGTTCGCCAACGCGCTTGCCCGCGCGGGGCTTAAGCGTTGCGATAGGGTGGGAATATTCTTGCCGCAGTCGCCGGAGACGGCCATCGCGCATCTGGCTATCTACAGGGCGGGTTATATCGCGGTGCCGCTCTTTGCGCTGTTCGGCGTCGACGCCATCCAGTACCGGCTCGCCGATAGCGGCGCAGCGGCGCTCATCACCGACCAGGCGGGCTTCGAGAAGCTGGAGCAGGTTCGTGAGACCCTGCCGGACCTGAAAGCCGCCTATTGCGTCGATACCACCACCCGCGAGAACGCCCACTCCTTCTGGGAAGCGCTGCGCGCGGAAACGGACGTCTTCACCCCGGCCGATACCGCCTGCGACGACCCCGCCGCGATCATCTACACCTCCGGCACGACGGGAAAGCCCAAAGGCGCGCTGCTTGCGCATCGCGCGTTGCTGGGCCATCTACCGGGCGTCGAGATGTCGCAAGGTCTTTTCCCGGCGAACGCCCGGTTGATGTGGACACCCGCCGACTGGGCGTGGATTGGCGGCCTGTTCGACGTCCTGCTGCCGGCGTGGCATCACGGCGTCGCGGTGCTGGCGCGGCGTTTTGAAAAATTCGATGGCCCCGCCGCTTTCAACCTGATGGCGCGTCACGGCGTCACGCACACGTTCCTGCCGCCGACCACGCTCAAGATGATGCGTTCGGTCGCGCGTCCCGAGCAGTGGCGGTTGTCGTTGCGTGCGGTGGCGAGCGGCGGCGAATCGCTGGGTGAAGAGTTGATCGCCTGGGGCCGGACGGCGCTTGGCGTGACCATCAACGAGTTTTACGGGCAGACCGAATGCAACGTGGTGGTGTCGTCGTGCGCTGCGTTGTTCGAGCCTCGCCCGGGGGCAATCGGGCGTAGCGTGCCGGGACATCGCGTGGCTATTGTCGACGATGAAGGCACGGAACTTCCAACCGGCGCGCCCGGAAATATTGCGATTGCCGCGCCCGACCCGGTCATGTTCCTGCGCTACTGGAACAACGAAGCGGCCACGCGCGATAAGTTTCGCGGCCAGTTCCTGCTGACCGGGGACCTTGGTTCATGCGATGCCGATGGTTTCATCCGCTTCGTCGGCCGCAACGACGACGTGATTACCAGTGCGGGTTATCGGATCGGTCCCGCGCCTATTGAAGATTGTTTGCTGCGCCATCCCGCCGTGAGCATGGCGGCGGTGGTGGGTGCGCCTGACGCGGCGCGCACGGAGATCGTGATGGCGTTCATCGTGCTGAATGCCGGGTTCGTCCCGGATGAAACGCTGGTGCGCGAGCTTCAGCAGCACGTCAGGACGCGGCTGGCGGCGCATGAATATCCGCGCGAGATTCGTTTTGTCGATGCATTGCCCATGACGCCGACCGGCAAGGTGATGCGCAAGGAATTACGGGCGGGGTTGCCGGGTCTGAAGGATTCGAGCTGAGGATCCCGTGTTGGCGTTGAATCGACAATCGTTCGAACGTGCTGAACTGTTGCGGCAGGCGCGGGTCGATATACTTACTGCGTTTTTCAGCTAACCCGGCGCGTCGGGCCGAACGCCGCCCGCCATTACTTGATAACGGTCGTATGAAACGCTATTTGCCTTTTCGTGTTGTTCTGCTCGCCCTGACTTTCTCGGCGGCGCTATTTTCCAGCACGTCGTTTGCGCAGACGAGCCCCGATGCTGTGGTTAAAAGCGCTGTGGAAGGCACTGTCAACGCAATGAAGGCTGATCCAGCCGCGCGTGGCGGCGACATGGCCAAGATCGCGCAATTGGTGCAGACGCGTTTCGTGCCGGCAACCGATTTCCAGCGCACCACGCGGATCGCCGTCGGCAAGGCGTGGAGCACCGCCACTCCCGACCAGCAAAAGGCGCTCTATGAGCAATTCCAGACGCTGCTGGTGCGCACCTACACGTCGTCGCTGTCGCAACTACGCGATGAAGACGTCAAGTTCAAATTCGATGCCCCGACGCTCGACGCCGGCGGGAAAGACGCCGTCGTGCAGTCGCACGTGTACTCGACCGGTGGCGACAACCCGGTGCGTTATCGCCTGGAAAAGACGCCTGACGGCTGGAAGATTTATGACATCGACATGATGGGCGCGTGGCTGATCCAGGTGTACCAGGCGCAGTTCGCAGGTCAGTTGTCGAAGGGCGGCGTAGACGGTCTGATCAAGTTCCTGACCGCACACAACGAGCGGACGGCGGAGTGACTTTCAGCGGGGTTGACGGCGGGATTTGCTCATAAAGCATGGAATAACCCCGAGACGTCATCTAACAGCAGAACCAAAAGGCGCATCCGGCGGCGAGCCGGATGCGCCTTTTTTTACGTGGCACTTGTCAACGGCTATCCATTTACAAAATATCCCTACATCCACTAAAATGACCATAGACATATGACCAGGGGCACAAAATGCCAAATCGGCAAGTATCGAAATCTGAGTTCAAGGCGAAAGCGCTTGAGTTCTTTCGGCAGGTTGAGTCGTCAGGGGAGAGTTTGATCGTGACCGACCATGGCCGGCCAACGCTGGAGTTACGGCCGTATCGTGCTGATGCGCGGGACCCGCTGGATCTTCTGCGTGGCTCGCTGTTGCGTTATGACAATCCGACGGACCCTGTCGGGGAAGACGATTGGGAGGCCGCGCGGTGATCGTTCTGGATACTCATACGCTGATCTGGTGGGTAACCAACGATGTCGCGCTGAGCAAAAAGGCCAAGACTGCAATCGAACGTGAACGAGCAGGGGGTGAAATCATTGTTTCGGCGATCTCTGCGTGGGAAATCGCCATGCTCGTAGAGCGTGAAACTATCGTGTTCTCAATGGACGTGGAAAACTGGCTTGCGACCGTGCAGCAGATACCCGGCGTGAAATTCACCCCTGTCGACGTCGATATTTCGCTGAAATCCGTTCAACTGCCTGGCGAGTTCCACAAAGACCCAGTAGACCGGTTGATTGTAGCGACGGCGCGCAAGTTTGCTGCGCCACTCGTAACGAAGGATCTCAAGATCAGGGCCTACGCCCACGTCAAGACAATCTGGTGAGTCAGATTGTGGGCGGGGAGGCTCCACCCCCGCGCATTCACTCCCGCCTCAGCATTCCGACACAAGCACCATTGCCGTCGAAGAAACGCTCTTCGCCGACTTCAACGCTTTCTCCCGCACTGCGGTCAGGTTCTCGTTCTCGCTGGAGTATTTGAACGAAGCGGGCAACAGCCGATAGTCCGATGCCACCTGCGCGGCTTTCGTCTCGCTGAAGCCGGTCTTCTGCAGCATCTTCGCCAGGAGGGAGTAGTCGTCCAGATCGGCTTTGCCGAGATTGATCATTACGCTGAATTCAGCCATTGCTTCCTGCTTGTTTGCTTTGAAAACCCGCGATGCTACACGGGTACGCCACCTACGCATCCCGAAATACAAAACGGGTGGATAACGCCGCTCGTCGCGACCTTATCCACCCGTTCCTTTCGTTCTGTTTGTTCCTTTTGCGGCGTGCAGTGAGCTCGAGTGACCACTCGCCCAAGCTCACGTGCTCAAACTCAAGCCGCAATCGTCGTTTGCTTGCCGCCCTTGTTGTTCTTCGCGCGGCCAATTTCCTCCAGCTTGATCTCGACGTGCTTCGAGAACACGAATTCCGCCGGGCGTTGATTGTCGACCGGCAGGTCTTTCGCGTAAGCACCTTCGGTACGCGGACCGCGCAAGGCGACGCGTGCCGCCTTCAGCGGATGCGCAACCGTGTCCATCACGGCGGTGGCTTCGAAGCCGCAATGCACCATGCAGTCCGCGCATTTCTCGTACTTGCCCGTGCCGTACTTGTCCCACTCGGTGGTTTCCATCAATTCCTTGAAGGTCTTCACATAACCTTCACCGAGCAGATAGCACGGACGTTGCCAGCCGAACACCGTACGCGCGGGGTTGCCCCAAGGCGTGCATTCGTAGGTCTGGTTGCCGGCCAGGAAGTCGAGGAACAGGCTCGACTGGCTGAACGACCAGCGCTTGCCGTTATCGCCGCGTTTGAAGATGTCGCGGAACAGCGTCTTCGTCTTCTCGCGGTTCAGGAAGTGCTGCTGGTCCGGCGCACGCTCGTACGCATAACCCGGCGACACCGTGATGCCGTCCACGCCCATGGGTCCGAGCGTGTCGAAGAAATTCGCTACCCGTTCCGGATCTGCGTCGTTGAACAGCGTGCAGTTGATGTTCACGCGGAAACCACGGCGCTTTGCTTCCTTGATGGCCGCGACAGCCTTGTCATACACGCCGTCTTGCGAAACCGAATGGTCATGCGCCTGCTTGTCGCCATCGAGGTGAACCGACCAGACGAAGTACGGATTCGGCTGGTAGTCGTCCATCTTCTTTTCCATCAGCAGCGCGTTCGTGCAGAGATAAACGAACTTCTTGCGCGCGATGATGCCCTTCACGATCTGGGGCATTTCCTTGTGCAGCAGCGGCTCGCCGCCGGCGATGGAGACCACGGGTGCACCGCATTCGTCGACGGCCGCGAGGCAGTCTTCCATCGAGATGCGCTGGTTCAGGATGGGGTCCGGATAATCGATCTTGCCGCAGCCGTTACACGCCAGGTTGCAGCGGAACAGCGGCTCGAGCATCAGCGCGAGCGGATAGCGCTTGTTGCGCATGAAATGCTGGCGCGCGATGTAAGCGCCAACCCGGACCTTTTGCAGCATTGGAATAGACAATTGCGTGTGCTCCTTAATCTTCGCGAAGGGCGCCGGCGGAAGCCGTTGCCGCAGCCAGCGGCTTCGTCAGCTTCGCGGGGAGTTTGAATTCAACTTTTTCTTCGCGGCCGGACATCGTCGTGACTTCAACGGGACCCAGCGCGCGCAGTGCATTAATAACGTGCTTGACCATTTCTTCCGGCGCGGATGCACCGGCCGTAATCCCGACAGTCTGCGCATTCGCAAACCAGTCGGCTTTCAATTCCGAGCCGTCCGCCACGAGGTAGCTCGGCACGCCGGTTTCGGCGCCGATCTCGCACAGACGATTCGAGTTGGAACTGTTCGTGGCGCCAACCACCAGTAAAACGTCAACCTGCGTGCTCAACTCGCGCACCGCCGCCTGGCGGTTTTGCGTGGCGTAGCAAATATCCCGCGTGTCCGGGCCGACGATGTCCGTAAAACGGCGATGCAATGCGTCGATGATGTCGCGCGTGTCGTCCACCGACAACGTGGTCTGCGTGACATACGCGACCGGGGCGTCGACGGGCAGAGCAAGCGTTGCCACTTCAGCTTCGCTTTGCACGAGCACCACCGTGCCGGGAATCTGGCCGATGGTTCCTTCCACCTCCGGATGCCCTGCATGGCCGATCAGGATCAGCGTGCGGCCTTGCGCGACATATTGCCGTCCTTGTACGTGGACTTTTGTCACCAGCGGACAGGTGGCGTCCAGCACGTCCAGGCCGCGCGCTTCCGCGTCGGCTTCCACCGTTCGCGCCACGCCATGCGCGCTGAAAATAGCGACGGCGCCGTGCGGCACTTCGTCCAGTTCTTCGACGAAACGCGCGCCCTTGCTACGCAGATTGTCGACGACGTGCCGGTTGTGAACGATTTCATGGCGCACGTAGACCGGCGCGCCATGTCGTTCAAGAGCACGATCGACAATCTCGATCGCGCGGACCACGCCCGCACAAAAGCCGCGGGGTTGAGCAAGGATAATACGCATATTCGGGCGAACTCCGACTGGCGCGGGTTTCGAATGGAACCGGCTATAGGCTTCGATCAAATCCGGTTGATTTGTTGTAAGCAAAATTAAAGCTTCCCGGAAAAAGCTTTCGGAAACAAGTGGCTGGAAACGGGCCATTCGTTTCAACTTTAAGGCCGAAGTTGACCGCGTATTCTAACTCGTTCAGTTTTTGGGTGCTTGTAAGAGGGTGTTTCCGTTTCTATCGACAGGGTTGAATTACTGCGCGGACGCGGAAGCCGGTAAACTAGCGACTCCCCGCGTTTCCCGCAAAGCGGCTTTTGAAGCGGCTTTTGAGCTGCTGTAACACGCCCGGGGGAGTGGCCGGGCCGGCGCTGCGGGCACGGCTAAAGGCACCGCGAAAGGCCCGACGAAACACCCAGACGCCCCGGATAAGCGGCGCGCAGCCAGAACGCCGGGGATCTGTGGCAGTCGAAGCATGGGTCCTGGCAGCAGGATCATACGGAAGCTGAAGCGAAAGCAAAGCCAGACCCGGGTTGGGGCGGGTGCCACAGAAGTCGCATGAGCGGTGGCATGAGCGCACCGGATTCGCTTGGGGTTCGCGTTTGGACCCTTCTCCAACCGGTTTTCGGGCAGCGCACGACAAGAATTTATACCGTGCAGAGTCGTTGCGCCTATCCAACATTTTCGCCGCTGTGTGAGCAGAATGTTGTCACGCGTCAGCGACCCTGCACGTACGACCTGCGTGTGTCGATGTCCATTCAGGCATCCCCGCGCCGTGTCGAATACCTGGACCGTGTCATGGAAGTCGATCACTACGAAAATTTTCCGGTAGCCAGCGTTTTGCTGCCGAAACGGCTGCGTGCGCCGGTCGGCGTGATTTATCACGTCGCGCGCACAGCGGACGACATTGCCGATGAAGGTGTCTTTGAAGCGGCCGAACGCCACGCCCGTCTCGCCGATTTCCGCGCCGGGCTGGACGCGGTCGCGGCCGGCGAGCCGGCGCCGGTTCATCCCATGCTGTTCGAGAAGCTTGCCGGCACCGTCGCGCAATACGGGTTACCGCTCGGGCCCTTCTACGATCTCGTCTCGGCGTTCGATCAGGATATCGACACCACGCGTTACGCCGACTGGTCTGCGCTGATGGACTATTGCCGGCGCTCGGCGAATCCGGTCGGGCGGCTGATGCTGCATCTCTTCGACGCCGGCACGCCCGAAAACCTCGCCGATTCCGACGCGATCTGCACTGCGTTGCAGCTCATCAACTTCTGGCAGGACGTGGGTATCGACTGGAAGAAGAGCCGCATTTACCTGCCTTTATCCGACCTCGAGCGTTTCGGGGTGACTGAACGGCATATCGACGAGCAGATCTGCGACGACGCCTGGCGCGCACTGATGCGCCATGAAGTCGACCACGCACGCGCGATGATCGTGGGCGGCGCGCCGCTTGCCGTGCGCATGCCGGGCCGCTTCGGGCTGGAACTGTGCAGCGTCGTGCATGGCGGGTTGCGCATCCTCGAAAAGATCGAACAGGCCGACTATGACGTGTTCCGCAAGCGCCCGGTGCTGAAAGGCCCGGACTGGGTGGTGATCGGCGCGCGGTCGCTCGCTATGCGGTTGCGCGGCCGGGTGGGTGTGCAGTTGCGCTCGGTCGAAAGCTGACCTGACCTCGTTGTGCCGCCCTGTTGATGTTGAATCTGCCTAACCCGAATTGATGATGCTCCTGATTGCCTGGTTGTCCCTCCTTATCTGGCTTGTCCTGCTGTTCGGCCGCGGTGGTTTCTGGCGCGCGCAAGCCCTCGAACGTCTCAGCGAGAGTACCGTCCACGCCGTTGGCCAGGCGGAGATTGCACGTCGCGGCGCGTGGCCGGCGGTCGTCGCGGTCGTGCCGGCGCGTAATGAAGCCGATGTGATCGGCCGCGCGGTGACGTCGCTGCTCGCGCAGGATTACGCGGGTTCGTTCCATCTGATCGTCGTCGACGACCACAGTACCGACGGCACCGCCGACGCTGCGCAGGCCGCCGCACGCGACGGCGGTTTTGAAGACCGCCTGACCGTGTTGACGGCCGCGCCCTTGCCGCCGGGCTGGTCCGGCAAGGTGTGGGCGCAGTCGCAAGGCATTGCGGCTATCGATGGGCTGGGTTTTCCGGCCGATTACCTGCTGCTGACCGACGCCGATATCCGTCATCCCGCCGACGCGGCCTCGCAACTCGTCGCGCGCGCGATCCTGGAAGATTGCGACCTCGTCTCGCTGATGGTGCGCTTGCGCAGCGATTCCTCATGGGAAAAGGCGTTGATTCCCGCGTTCGTGTTTTTCTTCGCGAAGTTGTACCCGTTCGCTTGGGTCAACAGCGCGAGCAACCGCACGGCGGCCGCTGCGGGCGGTTGCATGATGGTGCGGCGCGCGGCGCTGGTGGAGGCGGGTGGAATTGAATCCATTCGTGGCGAACTGATCGACGATTGCAGCCTTGCTTCCCGGATCAAGTTTCGTAACGGCGCGAACGCAGCACGGCCGATCCGTCTGGATCTTGCCGCCGACAGCGAATCGCTGCGGCCCTATGACGACTGGCGCGAAATCTGGAACATGATCGCGCGCACAGCGTTCACGCAGTTGCGTTATTCAGCGGTGCTGCTGGTCGGGACAGTACTGGCGATGTGCGTGATTTATCTCGCGCCGCCCGTGGTTGCGTTGACGCTGGGTGCAAAGGGCTGGCCGGCATGGCTCGCGTGGATCGCGATGTGTTGCGCGTATGCACCCATGCTGCGTTACTACCGCCGCTCCATTCTCTGGGCGCCGCTATTGCCGGTCATCGCGCTGTTTTATGTCAGCGCGACGGTTGGCTCAGCCATACGGTTCTGGCGCGGCAAGGGCGGGCAATGGAAGGCGCGAGTGCAGGCGCCTTGACCTGAGGCGAGCCGGGCGCGGATGAAGAGTCTGTAGCCGATCGCGCTCGCTCGGTTCAGCTCACCGTTTTGTGAGCATCGCGTACATCTCGATCACCATGTCGGGTGAGAACTGGAACGGCACCCAGCCGTGTCCGGTGTGGCGCAACACCAGCAAACGGTCACCGTTCGCATAACGCTGCGTGGCCATCACCGGGTTCTTCGTGGCGACAAAGCGCCAGCCGGGTGGCAGGCCGCCCGGCTGTTCGGCGTCCATCGAAGCGCGTGCGTTGGACAACTCCTCGATCAACTCCGATACCCCCTCGGGGCTCAACGCCACCGATACCCCGCCAATCGTCATCGCGATCAAGTTCTTTTCAGGGCGTGAGACGTTCAGCGTGGGTTTCTCTTCGACGACGGGCTCAGCAGCCGTCGTTGCCGGTTCAACGGCAGAGTCAGCAACAGAAGCAGCGGAAGATTCGGTAGAAGCTGGAATGGAAGCGGCGGCCAGAATCAACTCATTGAGGCTTGATTCCAGCGCGCCGAGCTGGTCGGTTAAGTTCATGCGTTGTTTGCCTTGCTAGCCTTGCATCGAGCCTGCGATTTTAACTGCTGCGTACCGCGCAACGTCGCCACACGTTGTAACAAAATGCGTGTAGGGCGATAAACATGCCATCAAAACAACAGGCAACGCAGGCCGCGAGTCATCGGTTCATCGCTTCATCGTGCTTCATCGTTTCAGGTAGCCGTTCGCGCGAAACCAGTCCAGCGCGTGGCTCAGGCCCTCGCCGTATGGCCGCGCCTTGTACCCCAGTTCCCGCTCCGCTTTTGCTGACGTGAAGTACATCTTGTTCTTCGACATCCTCAAGCCATCGACGGTAACAAACGGTTCCTTGCCGCTGAACTTGGCGTAAAGCTCCGCGCCGATCGCGAGCGGATACAGCGGGCCGCGCGGCAGCTTGATGGTCGGCGGCTTGCGTCCGGCGAGTCCGGCGATGTCCGCGAGCATTTGCTGCAGCGACAGGTTTTCGCCGCCGAGAATATAGCGCTCACCGATCACCCCGCGCTCAAGCGCGAGGAAGTGGCCGTTCGCCACGTCGTCCACATGCACGAGGTTCAGGCCGGTATCGACGAAAGCGGGGATCTTGCCCGTCGCCGCTTCCACGATGATCCGTCCGGTCGGCGTCGGCTTGACGTCGCGCGGACCGATCGGCGTGGACGGATTCACGATCACCGCCGGCAAGCCGTCATTCGCAACCATGCGCTCGACCGCACGCTCCGCCAGCACCTTGCTGCGCTTGTATGTGCCAATGGTCTGGTGGGCCTGCGCAGGCTTCGTTTCATCGACGATCTCACCCGCCGGACTTACCTTCAGCGTCGCCACGCTGCTCGTGTACACGATCCGTTCGACCCCTTCGGCCAGCGCCGCGCGCATGGTGGCCTCGGTGCCTTCCAGGTTCGCGCGCTCGATCTCGCCCGGGTCCCGCGCCCAGATGCGGTAGTCGGCCGCGACATGCAGCAGGTAGCGCACGTCTTTCATGGCGGCGCGCATGGAGGCCTCGTCGCGCATGTCGCCGATCACGACTTCGGCGTCGAGACCTTCGAGGTTCTGCCGGGAACTAGTCTTGCGTATGACTACGCGAACGTCAAAACCGCGCTCCCGCGCGATGCGCGCCACCGCCGATCCGACGAATCCGGATGCGCCGGTGACGAGCACGCGCCCACTTAACGGGTCAGTCATTTTTGCCTCTTTTTGTCTTGCAAAGGTAACAGTTGCGCGTCTTCCGAAGCGTGTCGATCAGCCGCCAACCCATATGTGACAAGGGTTGGCGGCTCGTGCTATGGTCCGGTGCGGCTTAAGTCCGCCCGACCCAAAATTTAAACAAAAGTCTTCAGCCAATGTTCATAGACAGTCGAAATCGATCCGCGTGGCTGACCTTCGCGATCGCGATGTTGCTCCTGATCGTGTTTGCGGTCGACTGGCTCACGCCGCTGCGCGTCGCCATCTGGGTGTTCTACGTACTGCCGGTCGCGCTCTGCATGTGGGTCGACCGGCCCAGCATGCCGTTCATCGCTGCGGGCGCGGCCTCCGTGCTGACGTTCGCGGGTTATCTCCTCTCGAACGCCGACGCGCTTGCCGGCCCGATCGTGCTTCAGCTCAACCGCGTGATCGGCGTGATCGTGATGTTCGTGCTGGCAGGCGTGGGGCATCTCTATATCAAAACCCGGCTGAACCTGCAACGCAGCGCATGGCTCAAGCAGGGAGAAGTCCAGATCGGTTTGCAGATGCGCGGGGATCTCGATCCCGCGGCGATCGGCAATGGCATCCTCCGCTCGCTCGTGCCGTATGTGGGCGCGCATGTCGCCGTGCTGTACAGCCGTGAAGGCGACACGCTCGAGCGCGTTGCCGCGTGGGCGCTGCCCGCTGAAAGCGCGGTGCCGCAACGGATCGCGCGGGGCGAGGGGCTGCTCGGGCAGGTGCTCGACGAGAAGCGCTTGATCGAGGTCAGGGGCGCGGGCGCGGATTTCCTGACCGTGGGCTCGGCGCTGGCATCGGCGCCTGCGAGCCATTGCGTGGTCGCGCCCATGATGGCGGATGGCGAAGTGACCGGCGTGCTGGAAGTGGGTTTTATCGGCGATGAGAGCGCGGTGGACGACGCCCGCGACTTGCTCGCAGACGCCGCCGAGACCATGGGCATGGCGCTGCGTTCGGCGCAGTATCGCTCGCGGATGGTCGAGCTGCTGGAGGAAACGCAGCGCCAGAGCGAGGAGTTGCAGGTTCAGCAGGAAGAGCTGCGGGTATCGAATGAAGAGCTCGAGGAGCGCGGCCGGGTGTTGATGGAGACGCAGGCGCGGCTTGAAACGCAGCAGGCTGAGCTCGAGCAGACCAACGTGCATCTCGAGGAATACACGCAGCACCTCGAGCGGCAGAAAGTGGAACTGGTGCGCGCGCAAAAGGCGCTGGAAGCGAACGCGCTCGCGCTGGAGCGGGCAAGCCAGTACAAGTCCGAATTCCTCGCGAACATGTCGCACGAGTTGCGCACGCCGCTGAACAGTTCACTGATCCTCGCGAAGCTTTTGCAGGACAACAAGCACGGCAATCTCTCGGACGAACAGGTGCGTTACGCCGCGACCATTCATTCGTCGAACAGCGACCTGCTGTCTTTGATCAACGACATCCTGGATCTGTCGAAGGTGGAGGCAGGGCAGATGGACGTGCAGTTCGCGCCGGTTGCCATCGACGGCATCTTGCAGTCATTGCGGCAATCCTTCGCGCCAATAGCCGACTCGAAACGCCTGAAGCTCGTGACCGAACGCGCGGAAGGCGTGCAGGAGTATTTCGTCACCGATAACCAGCGCCTCCAGCAGATCCTGCGCAACTTGTTGTCGAACGCGTTCAAGTTCACCGAGCGGGGTCAGGTGACGGTTTCAGTGCACAAGGCAGACAACGACGAAAACGCGTTGCGCTTCGATGTGCGCGACACCGGCATAGGCATTCCGCGCGACAAGCAGGACCTTATTTTCCAGGCCTTCCAGCAAGCCGATGGCACGACCAGCCGCAAGTACGGCGGCAGCGGCCTGGGTTTGTCGATATCGCGGGAGTTCTCGCGGTTGCTGGGCGGCTCGGTCAGCGTGGCGAGCGAGCCGGGCAAGGGCAGTGTGTTTTCGGTCACGCTGCCGCTGGCCGTTCGAGAGGGCACCGTCACTGCGAAACTCGATGTGATCGGGCATATGAGCGAACCAGAGACCGCGGTGGCGGACACGTCCCCGGGAATCGCCCCCCTCGTGCAGAGCCACGCGCCCGCGCATCTCGCAGCAATGGCGTCGGCTTCTTCTTCTCTCGAGCCGTCGTCCTGGCGCGCGCCGAATCCGAACTACCCGGCGCCGCAGCCTATTCCCGATGACCGCGCCAACCGCAGGCGCCCGGACCGCGTGATCCTCGCGATTGAAGACGACTTGCGTTTCGCGCACATCCTGCACGACCTCGCGCATGAACTCGAATTCGACTTCGTGCACGCGACCACCGCAAGCCAGGGTGTGGAACTGGCCCGCGACCTTCAGCCGAACGGCATCCTGCTCGACGTCGGTTTGCCCGACCAGTCGGGCCTGACCGTGCTCGAATGGCTCAAGCACGATCCGCTCACGCGCCACATTCCGATTCACATCGTCTCGTCGACGGATCATGCCGACGTCGCGCTGCATCTCGGCGCGATCGGCTACACGCTCAAGCCGAGCGCACGCGACACGCTGGCGGGCGCGATCCGCAAGCTCGAAGCGCGCTCGGCGCAAGGCATGCGGCGCGTGCTGGTGGTCGAGGACGACCCCGCGCTGCGCCAGAGCATCCATGCATTGCTGAAAAGCGAAACGGTCGAGATCGTGGAAGCGGGGACGATTGCAGAAGCGCTGGAGCAGATAAATCGTGCGACCTTCGACTGCATCGTGATGGACCTCGCCTTGCCGGACGGCTCGGGGTATGACTTGCTGGAACGGGTATCGACGGCGCAGGAACATGCGTCGCCGCCGGTGATCGTGTACACGGGGCGCGTGTTGTCGCCGGATGAGGAGCAGCGCCTGCGCCGCTATTCCAAGTCCATCATCATCAAGGGAGCGAAGTCGCCGGAACGGCTGGTGGACGAAGTGACGTTGTTCCTGCACAGCGTGGAGAGCGCGTTGCCGCCCGAGCAGCAGCGCATGCTGCGTGCGGCGCGCCAGCGTGACGACGTGTTCGAGGGACGCACCATCCTGCTGGCCGAAGACGACGTCCGCAATATCTTCGCGCTGTCGCATGTGATCGAGCCGCTGGGGGCGAAGCTGGAAATCGCGCGCAATGGCCGCGAGGCGCTGGACTCGCTCGCTCGCCATCCGGAGATCGATCTCGTGCTGATGGACATCATGATGCCGGAAATGGACGGGTTCGCCGCCATGACCGAGATTCGCAGGAACGCCGACCATGCGCGGCTGCCGATCATCGCGCTGACCGCGAAAGCCATGGCGAGTGATCGCCAGAAGTGCCTGGAAGCCGGCGCGGACGACTATATTTCGAAGCCGATCGATGTCGACAAGCTGGTGTCGCTGTGTCGGGTCTGGTTGCGCCAACGGTAGCCAGGATCTGCCATGCCGCATCGAAACCTGAAGAACACGGAAGAGGCGATTTTCGACATCGAGTTGAAGCTGTTGCTCGAAGCCGTGTACCTGAAGTATCAGCACGACTTCCGCCATTACTCGGTGAGTTCGCTGCGGCGGCGCCTGACGCAGGCGCTGCACGACCTGGGTTTTACGACGCTGTCGCAGTTGCAGGAACGTATTCTGCGCGACGCCACGCTGTTCTCGCGCCTGTTCCAGTACCTGACGGTGCAGGTCAGCGAGATGTTCCGCGACCCGCTGTATTTCCGCGCTATCCGCGAGCAGGTCGTGCCGATCCTGCAGACGTATCCGTCCATCAAGGTGTGGGTGGCAGGGTGCAGCAGCGGCGAAGAACTGTGGTCGCTCGCCATTCTGTTCGCTGAGGAGAACATTGCGGACCGGACGGTTTTGTACGCTACCGATATCAACGCCGACGCGTTGCGCCAGGCCGAGAGCGGCATTTATCCGCTGGATCGGCTCGCCAGTTTCAGCCAGAATTATCTGGCGGCGGGAGGCAAACGTTCGCTCTCCGACTACTACCATGCGGCTTATGGCGCGGCGAAATTTTCGCAAACACTCAAGTCGCGCGTGGTGTTCGCTGATCACAGCCTCGCGACCGACAGCGTGTTTCTCGAAGCGCATCTGGTGTCGTGCCGCAACGTGCTGATCTATTTCGACCGGGCGCTGCAGGATCGCGCGCTGGGTCTGTTCAGCGATTCGCTGGTGCGGCGCGGATTCCTCGGGCTCGGTAGTAAAGAGAGCCTGCGGTTTTCAAAACACGCGGGCGGTTTCGCCGATTTCGACGCGCGCGAACGTTTGTATCAAAAGGTCTAGCGATGACATCGTCGACAGATTCCCTGGACGCAATCGAAGCCATCGTGATCGGGGCATCGGCGGGGGGCATCGAAGCGTTGAACCACGTTTTGCCCGCGCTGCCGCCCAATTTCCGCCCTGCCGTGCTGGTGGTCGTGCATGTCAGGAGCGAGCCGCCCAGCTTGCTGCCCGCGTTGTTTTCCGCGCGTTGCCGGTTACCGGTCGTCGAGCCCGACGACAAGGACGAGATCGCGGGCGGCACGATCTATGTTGCACCGCCGGGTTATCACATGCTGGTCGAGCCGGACTGCACGATCTCCCTTTCCGTCGATCCGCCTGTGCGGTTCTCGCGGCCATCGGTGGATGTGCTGTTTGAATCGGCGGCGCTGTGTTTTGCCGATACGCTGCTCGGCGTCGTGCTGTCCGGTGCGAACGACGACGGCGCACGCGGCCTGGTCGCGATCTCGCGGGCAGGCGGGCGCTGCTGGGTGCAGGACCCGCATACCGCAGTCGCCGACGCGATGCCGCTCGGCGCCATCGCGCGCGGCGGCGCGCCCGAGATTCTCACGCTCGATGTCATGGCCGCGCGCTTGGCGCGCATGGGTGTGGGCACGCGCCGCGAACATGGATGACTCAGAGCCGACACGCTAATGGAACTCCGCTAATGGAACACATCAGGCAACCTCTCAGGCAGCCGCTCCCGCAGCCGCTCAGGCCGCCCATTTACGTCCTGATCGTTGACGATGTGCAGAACAACATCACCGCGCTGGAAGCGTCGCTGGCGCGGCCGGACATATCGGTGCTCGCTGCCGGTTCGGGGCCGGCCGCGCTCGAACTGTTGCTCAAGCACGAGGTCGCGCTCGCCATTCTCGATGTCAACATGCCCGGCATGGACGGCTTCGAACTGGCTGAACTGATGCGCGGCAGTCGGCGCACCGCGCATGTGCCGATCATCTTCCTGACCGCGACCGCGCAGGACTCCGGGCGCACGTTTCGCGGTTATGAGGCGGGCGCGGTGGACTTCCTGTACAAGCCGTACGACTCGCGGATCCTGAATTCGAAGGTGGATGTGTTCATCCAGATCGAGAAGCAGAAGCAGCAGCTCGCCACGCAACTGGCGACTGTCCAGCAACTCCTCGACGCCAACGAAATGCTCATGGCCGTGCTCGGCCACGATCTGCGCACGCCGTTGTCGGCGGTGATTGCCTCGGCGGAATATCTTGCGCGGTTCGTCCCGGATGAAAACGTGGCGAATATCGGCACACGGATCAAGGGCAGCGGCATGCGGATGGTGCGCATGGTCGACCAGTTGCTCAATCTCGCGCGTCTGCGCGGCGGGCGTGTGACGCTGCAGCCGCGGGCGGTGGAGTTGATGACGCTGGCGAAGAATATTATTGAAGAATACGAGGCGCGGGTGGGTCGTGGCCGCATCTTCATTTTCCGCGATGGCGATACGTTGTTGCAGGGCGATGGCGATCTGTTGTCGCAGGTGTTTTCGAATTTGATCGGCAACGCGCTGACTCACGGGCGTGACGGCTCGGCCATTCAGGTGCGTCTGAACGGTGACGCTACCGACGACGTTCTGATCAGCGTGCAAAACGCGGGCGAGATTCCCGCCGATGTCTTGCCGACCATTTTCGCGCCGTATCGCTCGGGGCGGCCGCAGCAGGAAACAGGCGGGCTTGGACTTGGGCTCTACATCACGCGCGAGATTGTGCGGATGCATGGCGGAAGGGTAGAAGTCCGCTCCGACGCGCAGAGCGGGACGGTATTCGAAGTGACGTTGCCGCGCGAAGCGGTGGCGCGGCGGATGGGTGACGACACTGCCGAGGGTGCGCAGCCGTTCCGGCTTGGGTGACGGCGGAATGGTGCGTTGGTCGTTGCTTGACCTCGTGTGCTTATTTCGCGCTACCTGGTCGCGGTAGTCTCATGCACACTGCCGGATTTCCTGGTCTTGTCTAAAATGCGGCCTGATGGCGTCAGCCGGGGTGTGCCTTCGGTACAAATCCGGTGACGCGGCGAATCAGCAATAATCGGGAGAAGCAAACATGCCGAGTCCGGACCTGGATACTCGAATAGAGACGTATCACGTGCACGTGAAGGGGTTGGTGCAAGGAGTGGGGTTCCGCCACGCGACGGTGCGCCGGGCGCATGCGCTCGGTGTTCGCGGCTGGGTGGCCAACCTGGAGGACGGATCGGTTGAAGCGATGATCCAGGGATCGGCGAACCAGGTCGACCTGATGCTCGAATGGCTGCGCAGAGGTCCGCCGCATGCGCGGGTCACGGATCTGGTCAGCGAGGAGCGGTATATCGAGAAGAGGTTTGAGCGGTTTGAACAGCATTGACCGGGCGGATCGACGAGAAACCCGAGTCGAATTTGGTCGACAAGCCCTGCAGTTTGACATGGACTTTTACGACTCGCCCTTTCCACGTTCTCCCGGGACGTCAGCCAGACTCAAAGCGCGCGTTAGGTGAACTACGTGAATTGAAAAACGATAGTCTGAATGCCCGGGGCGTCAAACAAGCACCGGGCACCACTTCTACTTCACGACCACGTCGCGGGTAACCAACCTCATCACTTCGCTACCAGCAAACTTTCGGCAAATCCCCATTCGTTGTCCAGCCACTGTCTTGAGCAGGTGAACCCCGCGTCCGCTGCCAATGGCCCCGCTTCCCCGGCGAGATATTTGTGACTGCTCTCCGTCCAGATCGTCTCCCCCTGGCGAAATTCCACGCTCAACCCCGCTGCGCGAATGGTCGCCCGTACCGGACGTTTTGCCCGCAAATGCATCTCCACGCTGCGGGCATCGGGATTGAAACGCGCCAGATGTTCGAACGCATCCAGCGGAATGTCCGCGTCCAGTTCGCGATTGATCCGCGCAAGCAGATTCAGGTTGAACGCAGCCGTTACGCCAATGGGATCGTCGTACGCGGCAATCAGCGTATCCAGTGGCTTGAGCAAGTCCATCCCGAGCAACAACGAGTCGCCCGGCTTGAGCATGCCGCGAATCGACTTCAAAAATCGCGTGGCCGCCAGCCGTGCAAAATTCCCGATCGTGCTGCCAAGAAACAGGACGAGTAACACTTCGCCCTCTTTTCGGTTGGCACTGACTTCCGCCAGCCCGGCCAGGTAATCGCGCTCGTAACCGACGATCGAAATCCGTTCTATATCGCCCAGCTCCCGCCGGCACAATTGCAATGCCGTGGGCGAAATTTCGATTGGACAGTATTCAGTTGGCCGCTTCTTGCACAGCGCCTCCAGGATTCGCCGCGTTTTCCGGCCGCTGCCGCTGCCCAGTTCGGCAACGGTCACATTACGCGGCAACTCGGCAACGATATCGGCGGCATGTGCATTCAGCACGCGCTCTTCGGCACGCGTCACGCCGTATTCCGGCAACGCCGTGATCACCTCGAACAAGGCGGAGCCGACTTCGTCATACAAATACATCGACGGCAATTCTTTTTGCGGCGCGTGCGTGAGGCCGTCGTGAACGGCTGCGGCAAACGGGGTGGAAAAGCGCTGCGACTGAGCGGCCTGCGTCGTGGCTTGAGGCATGAGGCGTCTCCATGTTGCCGCGGCGCGGCGCGCACGGCGGGTTATCCATGACGAGAAATACGCGTCGAAAAACACCTGGCGAGAATGGGTCGATCGACATTCCGGCGATGAAGGTGTTGACCGGTATCGCGCGACCGGGGAGCGAAGCTTCTGGATGAGCAAGAAGCGCGCACGGCATCTCGATATGCTGGTTCAAGGACATGCATCGTCATGGCGGTTGTGTGTCTGAACGGCCCAAAACGCGTCCTTTGATGCGCTGTCCAGCGACCGCCACGCGGACATTCAAGAAAACAGGCCAAGCACAGGTCAACAGATTTCACGTGGCAACCGGTGGCAATCGCGTCGTAATCGACTGTACCGGTGTCTTCGAAATCGCGCTGGAGCCATCCCGGAAATTGACGATTGCGCAAGAACTACCCGTTACCGGGTTGGTTTTTACACGCGCCACGTGAACGCCGTGAGTCGACGCCCGCATGAAGCGACCACTACAAAAGCGTCAACCACCCCGGGTGTTCGTTTCCTGACACTGGCGCAATGCTTGCTTTCCATTGCCGATCACGTTGCAGCGCATCGACTCAAGAATCGCCCCGCGCTGTCCTCGCCGTTCTCTTTCCAGCGCCCGATTCATGACCGACTCAGCCAGTTTCGACCCCGCGATCGCACGACGTCTTGACGACGCGGGTGCGGACTGCTTCCCGACGCCGGTCCAGCCGCCCGACCCGGCGACACCTGTCGACAAGCCGTTCGGTTTTCATGGCGCGATGCCGGCCGCGTCCGAACCGGAAAACGGGCCGGATAGCGATATCCCGCCCGATAACACCCCCGCCATTTCACTCGATTCGGGCGAATTTTTCCTGAGCGTGCTGAACGGCAGTACGGATTGCATCAAGATCCTGCGACGTGACGGTACGCTCGAATTCATGAACGTGAACGGTCTCTGCCTGATGGAGATCGACAACTTCGCGCCGTTCAAGGGCAAGTCGTGGGCGTCGCTGTGGCCGGAGGAATCGCGGTATCTGCTCACTGATGCGATCGATAACGCCCGGCAAGGTCGTCATTCGCGCTTCGAAGCACCCTGTCCGACAGCGAAAGGCGCGCTGAAATACTGGGATGTCTCGGTCTCGCCGGTGAACGGGCCGGACGGCGTGCAATGGCTGGTGTCCATTTCCCGCGATATCACTGCGCGGGTCGCGGCGCTGCAGGAGCAACTACGCTTGCGCGAGGCGCTGGAACGGCATCGCGAGACGCTGGAGGAACGGATTGAAGAGGCGTTGAAGGCCTTGCGCGCGATCGAAGCGGAGCAGCGCGAAACGGCGGCCGCGCTGGCGCAATCGCAGAAAATGGACGCGGTCGGCAAACTGACCGGCGGCGTGGCCCACGATTTCAACAACGTGCTGCAGGTGATTGGCGGAAATCTTCAACTTGCCGTGCAGGAATCGAACGGCAACGAAACCCTGACGCGGCGCCTCGCGTGCGCGCATGAAGCGGTGGAGCGCGGCGCGAAGCTCGCGTCGCAACTGCTCGCGTTTGCGCGCCGGCAACCGCTTGAGCCGGTGGCGCTGGATATCTCGCGGCTGCTGCGCAACTCCGGCGACATGCTGCGCCGCGTGCTGGGCGAAACCATCGAACTGGAAACGGTGGTGTCGGGCGGGCTGTGGAATACGCTGGCCGACCCGAATCACTTGCAGAACGTGATCGTGAATCTGGCAATCAACGCACGTGACGCAATGGAGGGCGCGGGCCGCCTGACCATCGAGGCCGGCAACGCGATGCTCGACGACGACTACACGCGCCATCATGACGACCTGGCGAGCGGCCAGTACGTGATGATCGCCGTCTCCGACACCGGTTGCGGCATGACGCCGGAGGTCCTCGCGTGCGCGTTCGAGCCCTTCTATACGACCAAGCCCGAAGGCCGCGGCACAGGCCTGGGCCTGAGCATGGCGTACGGTTTCATGAAGCAGACCGGCGGCCACATAAAGTTGTATAGCGAGCCGGGTCACGGCACCACGGTCAAGCTGTACCTGCCGCGCTCGATGGAAAACGAGGCCGTGCGGGTGGAAGCCGCGAACGATCCCGTCACGGGCGGCACGGAAACGATCCTGGTGGTGGAAGACGATCCGAACGTGCGGGCGACCGCGGTGGACATGCTGAGCCAGCTGGGTTACCAGGTGCTGAAAGCCGTGGATGCCCAGAGCGCGCTGAGTGTGCTCGAAAGCGGCGTGCACGTCGATTTGCTGTTCAGCGACGTCGTCATGCCCGGACCCATGCGCAGTGTCGAACTGGCGCGGCGCGCGAAGGAAATGCTGCCGGCGCTGGAAGTGCTGTTCACGTCGGGGTACACCGAAAACGCGATCGTGCACGGTGGCCGTCTTGATCCGGGCGTGGCGCTGATCAGCAAGCCGTATCGGCGGGATGCGTTGGCGCGCAAGGTGCGCTGGATGTTCCGCACGCGGGTCTATGAGGCGCCCGATATGCCGGACGCGCCGCAGGCGTCTCACGCTCCCGCCGCGCCAGAGCCTCAGCCGCTGCGCGTCCTGATTGTGGAGGACGACGCCAACACCCGCGAAGCGACGCGTGAGCTGCTTGAACTGCTCGACGCTAAAGTAATCGCGGTAGACAGCGCGCAGGCAGCGCTGGACCTGATCACACAGCAATTATTCGATGTCCTGCTTACCGATGTCCGCATGCCCGGCATGTCGGGCCTCGACCTGGCCCGCGCGATGAAGCGCGTGCAGCCGCACGTGCATGTGGTGTTGGCATCGGGTTATGGGACGGGCATTGCGGCGGAGCTTGGCGACGAACTTAGCAGTGCGATGCTGCTGCCAAAGCCGTTCAACTTCGATGAACTCGAGCAGGCGGTGTTCAGGAAGCCATGACGGCTTCACGTGCACTGGCGGTATGCACAGCCGGGCCGCAACCCGGCCGGATGGGTTCGGCCATGGGAATGACGATCCGCACGGTCAGGCCACCGTCTGCCGCGTTGCCGATATCGCAGCGGCCGCCAAGCTGCTGGGCGAGGCGTCCGACAATGGCGAGCCCCAGTCCGCAATGACCGTCGCCCGCGCGTGCTGGGTCCAGGCGGACAAACGGCTTGCGGGCATCGTCCAGACGCTCGGGCGGGATGCCGTCGCCGTAATCGCGCACCGTGATGAACCACTCGCCGTGGCGCTTGCCCGTGCTGATATCGACGGGCGGGGCGCCGTGTTCCAGCGCGTTATCGACCAGATTGGTCACCAGCCGGTCCAGCAACGTGCGCTGCAAGTGGAAGCTGTCGCCTGCGGCCAGGTCGAGGCGGAACAGGGGGGTATCGCCGGCTTCGTCCTGCGCAAACTGCTCGGCGAGAAAAGCGTCCACGTTGATGACCGGTCCGCTCGTCGACGCGTTGCCCGCGAATTCGAGGAATTGCTGAACGATGTGCGTCAGTGAGTCGATGTCGCGAATGAAATGCGCGCGCTCGGCGTCGTCCTGAACCAGGACGCTCGCACGCAGCTTCAGGCGGGTGAGCGGCGCTTTCAGATCGTGCGCGATGCCGGCGAGCATGACTGCTTTCTCGTCGTCGGCGTCGTTGATTCGCCGCATCATCTGGTTGAACGCGCGGATCAGGTCGCGTAGCTCACGCGGGCCGCGCTCGTCCACCGGGACTGGCCGCTCGCCCGCGCCGAACTGACGCGCGCCTTGCGCCACGCGCGATAACGGCCGTTGCAGTTGCCACGCGGCGACCAGCGACAGGATCACGGCCGCCATCAACATGCCCACCGATTCAACCAGGATAGGCGGCGCGGGCGGCAGGTCGACCGGCGTCACGATCCAGTTCGGGCTGTTTGGATAACGCACCCACAGACGCTGGGCGTGCTTGGGGCCATCGACGGCGAGCCGGGTGCCCGGCGGCAGCACGTTCCGCAACTCACGCAACAAATGCACGACGGGACCGTTGTCGGGCTCGCGCAGCGTGATGCCTTCGGGCAGGTTCGACGACAACACCAACTGCACGCTCAGCGCGGGCGCGAGCCGTACGCCTTGACGCGCGTCGTCGTTGGCGGCGGCGAGTACGAGCATCAAGCCACGTGCGTAACCTTCCGCGTCGTGATGCGGCCGCTGCACGGTAAGCACCGCGAACCAGCAGGCTTGCACGGCGAACAGCACGACCAGCGAAATGAGCGCCATGCGCCCGAACAGCGTATTGAAGGGATTGCCGTTGAACGGGTTGCCGCGGCCCGAGCCGCTACGACTCCAGGCACGGCCCGGCTTGGCATGACCTGACCCGATGCGGGCGCGTTTGCCGCTGCGCGAATCCGCCGTGCCGAAAATTCTCATACTGTCGATGCACGGTCGGACGTGGATGCCCCGGGCGCCGGTTCCGTCGCCGTGTTTGTATTACGCGCTCCGTCGGGATCCGGAATGAACACATAACCCTGGCCACGCACGGTTTGCACATGACGCGGACTGGCCGGATCTTCCTCGATGATTCTGCGCAAGCGCCAGATTGGCACGTCGAGGCTCCGGTCGCTGAAAGTGCTGTCGTCGCGATGCACGAGATCGTGGATCAGCACGCGGGACAAGACTTTATAAGGATGCCGTACGAGCACCTTGAGCAATGCGAATTCGCTGTCGCGCAGGGGAATGCGCTCGTCGCCGCTGACCAGTGCACGCGTGACGAAGTCGAGTTCGAAGCGGCCGAAGCGTTCGCTTGCGACGGCTTCCGGACGTCCCGTGGACGCAGGCGCACGCCGCCGCAATACGGTGTCTATGCGCGCGAGCAGTTCGCGGGGATCGAAGGGCTTGGCCAAATAGTCGTCCGCGCCGAGTTCCAGCCCCTCTACCTTGTCTGTCACGCTGTCGCGTGCAGTGACGAAGATCACGGGAATGTCGTCACCGGCGGCGCGCACCTGGCGAAGCGCTGCAATGCCGTCCATGTTCGGCATCATGATGTCGAGCACCACGATGGACGGACGGAGGTATTCGAGCCGCCGGCGCAGGCCGGCGCCATCGTGAAGGACGGAAACGTCGAGTCCGCGCGCTTTCAGGAAGCGGCTTAGCAGGTCGCACACGGCCAGGTCGTCGTCGACGATCAATACGGAGGTAGTCATGATGAAATTTTAGCTGGCATCGTAAAAGTGCGGTTTTTGATCTACCCTAAGATAGTTACCGATTCTTACTCGAAACTCCAGCAAAAATGACCTCGCGGCGCGGCCCGAAAAGCCCGTGCGCGTTGACCGGTGCGGCTAAGCGCTTTGATGCGATGTATTAAGCGCCCGCTTCCCGTGCAATTCGATGAAAGAAGCGGAAAGGAATCAGTGTCGCGAAAAGGCGCTTTGGCGTCTTAGAATGAAACACATGACTCATCATGTTCTCCTCGTCGACGACGACCCGGTAGTGCGCGACCTGGTTCGCGAATATCTGCAAGGCAATGGCCTTGCAGTTTCGGTGCTGCACGACGGTACAGGCCTCAAGCGGCGCCTCGACGCCGAGCGGCCATCCATTGTCGTACTCGACGTAATGATGCCCGAGCAGGATGGCATCAGCGCGTTGCGCGAATTGCGCGCGGGCGGCGACGACATCCCCGTGATCTTCCTGACAGCGCGTTCGGATGTGATCGATCGCGTGATCGGCCTCGAACTGGGCGCGGACGACTATCTGGCCAAACCCTTCGATCCGCGCGAACTGCTCGCGCGCATCCGTACGGTCCTCAGACGCCGCGACGCGGCGGCGCCGGGAGCGCCGGAGGATCGGCCTCCTTACCGCTTTGGTCCCTACGAAGTCGATTTTGCCGCCCGCGAATTGCGTCACAACGGCGAACGGGTGCCGTTGCGTTCCGGCGAATTTGCCACGCTGAAGATCTTCGTGAAAAACGAGATGGTCGTACTGACGCGTGCGCAATTGAACGAGAAGCTGCGCGGTCAGGCGGGAACGTACCGGGACCGCAGCCTCGACGTATCCATATGGCGGCTGCGGCGCCTGCTGGAAGCCGATCCCTCCGATCCACGCTACGTCCAGACCGTATGGGGACAGGGTTATATCTTCGTGCCGCACGGCGAGACCGGCGCGGTGGAGCGTGCCATCCGGCGTGCGTCGACCGAAGCGTGACAACGCGCGAGGCCTTCCCAGGCCTTGCATGTAAAAATGCAAGAACGGCCGATGAAGATGTATCCGCTGAAATGATCCGTTACCAACTGCATCAGTTATTTCTTCTGTACCCGCATAAGATCGGTTCCATAGTCCCGACCACGGGATATGGAGAACCCAAATGAAACGCGTAGCTGCAGTGTTGGTGTTGGCCGGAAGTCTTGCCATGTCAGGTCAGGCGTCCGCGCACGGGGACGGCGGTGCGGTAGTCGGCGCGCTGCTGGGCGGGGCGGTGATTGGCGCGCTGGTGGGGTCCGCGGTGGCTCAGCCGGTGTATGCGCAACCTGTGTACGCACAGCCGGTGTATCAGCCGGTCTATGCACAACCTGTTTATGCGCAGCCGGCGTACCAACCCGGCCCGCCGCCGGGATACTGCTTCGACGACTATCGCCGTACCTATGTACCGTGCGGCCCGCAACCGCAGCCGGGCTATTACCAGCAAGGCTGGTAAGACCGAAATACCTCGCAATGACAAAACCGGGCTGACCAAGCCCGGTTTTTTTGTTTTGTGCGCACCGAAACAGGTTGGTGTTCCACGCAAAGGCGGGTCAACAAGCCACCTCACGCTCACCAATACTGCGGCAGACGATGCCCGGAATGCCCGCCAGGCAAGCGGTGTCGCCCAAAAATAGCCTCTCGTGCGGCATGCTCCTTGCATCTGGATCGAGCGCGAACAGCAACTCGGCCACTGCGTCGCCGGACGGTAGTGGGACAATGTCAAAGCCGCTGCTGATAGCTGCTGTTGGCTGTCGGAAGGACTGCCCGAAGCGCGATCAAACCAACCCTGGCGCGAGCGGACACAACCCTGGAGCCCTGACGCTTTGCACTCTTCGGATTCCGCCGCACTCGACTTGCCGCTGCCGCTGCGCAGTTTCGCTGCAACCCGGCGAATCCTGCTGGTCGTGCTGGCGGCGTCGATCCTGTTTCCGGTCGTGTTCCTGCTCGGCTACGGTTATTACGACTACCAGCGCCGGATGACCGAATCCGACGACATCGCCGACCGCGTGTCCCGGGTCGCTGACGAGCAAGCCGTCAAGGTGCTCGATCTCAATCGCGAAATCTCGACGCGCATCGTGGAAATGCTCGCTGACAGCGACGACGCCCAGATCAGTGCCAACCAGAAAGCCATCCATGACCGCCTGAGCGTGATTGGCGAATCGTTTGCGCAGGTGGCGGCAATCACCATCTTCGGCGTGAATGGCGAGATGCTCGCCAGCAACCATTATTTCCCCGTGCCAGCCGTTTCGATCGCCAATCGCGACGACTTCATCTCCGCCCGGTCCATCCGCCCCGACCCGTATTTCTCCCTGCCGCTCGTCGGCCGCGTCGAGCAAACCGATGTATTCACGACCAGCGTCGGGCGCAGCTTGAACGACGGCCGGTTTGCCGGCGTCGTGTCGATTGCGCTGAAGCGCGATTATTTCACCGGGTTCTATCGCGATCTGTCGAATGGTGAACCCGGCATGAGCGTCGGCCTGTTTCGCCGCGACGGCGGCATTCTCGTGCGTGAGCCCCCCAGCCGTGCCGGCATCACCCACGCTCACGACACAGCGTTCACCAACGCCATGCGCAACAACGAATTGTTTGGGCGCGTGCGGATACGCTCGAGCATTGATGGCCTGGAGCGCGTGCTGGCGTTTCGCCGTGTGGGTGACTACCCGCTCTATGTGACGAGCGGCATTCCGACCGGCGCGATCTTCGCCCAATGGCGTCAGCACTACACGTTGATCGTCGTGATCACGGCGATGCCGTGCATCGCGGTCTGGCTGCTCGTGCTGTTCTCGTTGCGCCAGTTACGGGCGCAGCAAGCCGCGTGGGAGCGCTGGCAGGCGGAGGTCGCCATGCGGCTGTCGGCCGAGGCATCCAGCCGGCAGTTGCGGCGCATGGGCGCGCTCGGCAACCTGGTCGCCAACGTGGCGCACGACTTCAATAACCTGCTGATGGTCGTGGCGGCGAACATGGAGCTTGCGCGCCGCAAGAATTTCAACGGGCTGGAAAGGGAAGTGCTGGCAGTCGAACGGGCGACCGCCGGCGCCGAGGCGCTCGCCCGGCGCTTGCTCAGCGTCGCGCGCAAGCAACCGCTCAAGCAGGCGCCGATCGACCTCTCCGTCTGGTTGGCCGCGGCAACCGGGTTGATCGAAACGGCGGCCGGCGAGAAGGTGCAGGTGAAGGTGCAGGTGTCGTCGGACATGTGGCAGGTTCGCGCGGATGCCACCGAACTCGAGTTCGCGATCATCAACATTGCCGTGAATGCCCGCGATGCCATGCCCCAGGGCGGCCGGTTCGTGATCCGCTGCCAGAACGTTCGCGTGACGGCCGACAACGTCCTGCCCGACGGTGAATACGCGCTGCTCGCTTTCACCGACAGCGGCGAGGGCATGCCTGAAACCACAGCGCGGCGCGCGTTCGAGCCGTTGTTCACGACCAAGCTGAGCGGATCGGGCACGGGCCTGGGGCTCGCTCAAGTGCTGGCGGCGTGCGAGCAGGCGGGCGGCACGGCAAGACTCGCCAGCGTGCCGGGGCGCGGCACGACCGTGCGGCTTTATCTGCCCCGGTACCACGGCCCGGCCGCCGCGCCGGTGACGGCGGCGGCGGACGCAGCCGGCATTGAGATACCGGACGTGCCAGGTACAGCAGATTCCACGGACAGGGCGGCGCCGGCGGGGCTGCACCCGGGGTCGATCCTGCTGGTTGAGGACAACGAGGAAGTCGCGGCCGGCGTGGCGGCCGTGCTCGCCACCTTTGGCTGCGACGTACGCCACGAACTCACCGCGGACAAAGCCTTCGACTTGCTCAACGAAGGCAGCCGCTTCGATCTCGTGTTGTCGGATATACAGATGCCCGGGCGGCTCAACGGCATCGATCTGGCGGAGAAAGTCCGCGGGACCTGGCCCACGCAGCGGATCGCATTGATGACCGGCTATGCCGACGAATTCGAGCGCGCGCGTCACACGGGGGTGACGATTCTCGCGAAGCCATTCAATATCGACGAGTTGCGGGAACTCGTGCTGCGCTAATTCAGCGATGCACCATTCGAGCGGTCGGGATAACAGTTGAGCGTTGAAGCGAGGAACCCGGAGTCAGTCGCGGGCCGTTTCGGTGTCGGCGTCAGCAGCGGCGTCGGAGCCGAATTGCGGGGCGAACGCCTTGGCTCGCAGGCTGACCTTTTCCGCGTAGGCTTTCGAGCCGCCATAGCTCTTCAGGGCTGCGCCCACGTCGCCGCGAGCGGACTGGACATAACCATGAAGAATCGCCGATCCGGCTTCTATATTCGCAGTCGCTTCAGTCAGGTCGATGTGGCGCACGAGTTGTTTGTGCGCGGTCGGCACGACCTGCATCAGGCCGGTCGCGCCATTGGCGCCGCGGGCTTTTTCCTTGAAGCGGGATTCAACGGAGATGATGGCGAGGAGGAGGGCGGGAGGAAGGGAGTATTTGGATGCCGCGGACATTACCGCGGCTGAAATCTGCTCCGCTTTTTCCCGCGCGACGCCGAACTTCTGGGAGATCAGGCGGGAGACCTGGTGAGTGGCCTCGGTGGTGGCGTCGCTGGCTGCGGCGTCTTGCTGGGCCGCTTCCGGGGCTCGTTCCTGGGCCACCGCGCCTTGCGTCGGTCCTAGCGCTGCGCCTAGTGTCAGCGCAGCAAGCCAAAGGAGTCTGCTCATGGGAAGTGGCCTTGGAAGGGAAGGTCGCATTATACAGACGAGAAAAATCCTTGCAAATCATGAGTTTGCTTGGCTGCGAGAGCGGCCTGGGCGCTATTCGGTGCACGCCGGCCCGCTCCTCGGCGTGCTCAGGAATTCACTACCGCGGCCGGCATGTGGGTCAACGGCCGGACGCAGTCCCGCCCCGCGGCCTTCGCTTTGTAGAGCTGCTGGTCGGCGGCGCCGAGCAGGCCGTATGGACCGCCCAGACCCGGCGGCGACGCCGTCGCGCAGCCAATGCTGACGGTCACCGTGCCAAGCGGGCTGGCACGGTGGGGGATCGCGCAGGCCAGCACGCCCTGCCGGATCGCTTCGGCAATATGCAGCGCGCCTTCAGACGGCGTATCGGGCAGCAGCACGACGAACTCTTCGCCGCCGTAGCGCGCGGGGACATCGCCCGGACGGCGCACGGCCGTGGCAATGCTGTGCGCGACGGTGGCGAGCGCGTCGTCGCCGAGGGCGTGGCCGTAGGTGTCGTTGTAGGGCTTGAAATAATCCACGTCGATGAACAACATCGACAACGGTGTGCCCGCCCGGCGGCCGCGACGCCATTCTTCGTCCATGCGTTCGTCGAACGCGCGCCGGTTTGGCAGGCCGGTGAGCGCATCCGTGCCGGCCAGCAGGACGAGTTCCTCCTGCGCGCGGGCGCGCTCGCGCAGCGACAGTGCGAGCAGCCACGACACTGCGACGAAACTCAAACCCGACAGCAGTGTCAGCGCGCCGACAATCCGGCTGCGCTCGCGCCACGGTCCCAGTACGTCGTCTTCCGCCGGGGCCACGGCCGCGATGAACGGCGTCCCCGGGACGCGCGAGAACGTGTAGAGGCGGCGCACGCCGTCGACCGGTGAGACCGCCACGTACGATCCCGACCCGGCATTCGCCATGCGCGCGAAAGTGAGCGAGCTGGCGATCTTGTGGCCGACGATGTTCTCGCGGAAAGGCTTGCGGGCGATCATCGTGCCGTCCTGATGGATGATGAAGATCGACCCCTCGGCGCCCACGTTGAGCTTGTCCAGCAGCGAGTTGAAATAGGCGAGGTTCATTGCCAGCAGCGCGATGCCGGCGAACGAACCGTCAGGCGCGTTGATGCGCCGGCTCATGCCGATTGTCGGGGTGGCGCGCAAACGCGACGCAAACGGATGCGAGAAGTAAAGGCCGGCCGACGGGCTGCGTTGCTGGGCGTAGAAATATTCGCGGTCGGCGAAGGAGCCCGCCGGGAAGGGGGCGTCCTTGGCCTCCGCCGTGACGTTGCCGTACGCGTCCAGCACGTAGGCGCCGCTGATATAGGCCGCGGAGATCGCGCGGTCGAAAAGGATCTGGTGGCGCAGGGCGGGCGACAGCGCCATGATGGCCGGATTCTGCGCGCCCTCGACCATCGCGTTGAGTGACAGATTGTAGATTTCGACGTTGCGGGCGATGTCGCTGCTGATGATCGCGACGAGGTTCGCCGAGGTTTCGCGCGCGTGGTCGAGCACGCCCTGGCGCCCCTGATACAACGTGCCGATGGACAAGCTTGCCATCAGCACCGCGACCACGGTACCGGCGACGCCCGCAAGCAACGGACGGCGGGAGAGCGCGCTCGCCATGCCGACCGCCGTCCAGCGCGGCCGGATGCGGCGCTTCCTCAAAGCCTTGTCGGGGGGCGAGGCAGGGTTCATCGCGTACGGCTCGCAATGCACGGACTGCGCCGCGAATGACAGGGCCGGCAGCACGACGCGCAGTGCGGCGCTGGGCGCGCACAGTCAGGCAACGGCATGGATTTCGGATTTGGCATCGTGCGGCAGGTTGGATCGGGAGGTTCACCACGTCTGGCTTGCAGGCCGCATTGTATCGGCTCGAACTTTCTTTCCCGCGCGGCCGGCGGCCAGGACTAGCGGGGTTTGCGTCCTGTGTGGACCAGTGCGGACCCTTGATCCATGTCCACGCGCACAGCAGAAGCGATCCGCAAGTGTGCCAAAAGTATCCCTTCACATTGGCGGGGAAATCTTACAAATTCATTTCAGTCGTGATAGCCTCCATCCGTCTTTGGGGAGTAGCCGGCTTCCATGCACTGGAAGCGCTCATGTCAACACGCTTGGTTCGATCGAACCGTGGCATGAGCAACCGTTAGCTTTTTGGTTGGCAAGACCATCGATGTGTCGGGGAGACCGGTCGGGCTCGCCGCTGCATCGTATGTTCTCGCCCGACCTGAATGGCTCAACAACAACCCACATCCCCATGAATATTGCTTCTACTCTCCTGCTCGCCTTCGCCATGTCGACGGACGCCTTCGCCGCCGCTGTCGGCAAGGGCGCCACGCTGCACCGCCCGCGGATTCGCGAGGCGCTTCGTACCGGGCTCATCTTCGGCGTGATTGAAGCCCTCACACCGCTGGTTGGCTGGGCGCTCGGCAAGGCCGCCGCGCCGTACGTCGCGTCGTGGGATCACTGGATCGCGTTCAGCCTGCTGCTTGTGCTGGGCGTACGCATGATCAGATCGGGCCTGCGCACGCCTGCGCCCGAAGCCGAGAAGCCTAGCAGCTACGGTTTCTGGCTGCTGGCGCTCACCGGATTCGCGACGAGTATCGACGCAATGGCGGTGGGAGCGGGACTCGCTTTCATCGATGTGAATATCCTGTCGACCGCTGCGACCATCGGACTGGCGACGCTGATCATGGTGACCCTGGGCGTGATGATCGGGCGTTTTCTCGGCAAGGCTGTCGGGCAACGCGCGGAGATCGCGGGCGGGTTCATTCTTGTTGTTATCGGGTCGGTGATCCTGACCGAGCATCTCGGCTATATGAGCTGAGGTAGCAAGCGGATCGGAGGTTGCCCCGGCGCCGAACAACAGCGAAGGCCGGGGCGCCGAGCGCCGCCAAAGTCACTTGATAATTGATAAGGGTTACGAAGTAGTTATCAGGGAGAGCCGGATTTTAAAGCACCGGTTCTTGTATATAAAGCTATGGCAGCATCCTTTCCATCAGGCGGTCGCGATCTATCAACTGATGTTTGAGTGCGCCCGCAACATGCAACATGATCAGAGCAATCAGGATCCAGGCGGCGAACGTGTGCACAGTGAAGAAAATCCTGCGCAGGCCAGGGTCGTCCCAGCCCCACATGGGCAGTGGAATGCCCCAGAAGCGCGTGGCGAGCTTGTTGAATGTCGAGCCGAGATAACCCGTCAGCGGCATGACGATCATCGCCACGTATAAAAGACCCTGCGTCATGATTGCAGCAGCGCGTTGCCACGCCGGCATGGGGGGAAGCGGAGGCCGGCCTGCGACCAGGCGAACCACGATGCGAACCAGCACAAGCAGGAAAACGGTCATGCCAAGCGACTTGTGGAAGTTGATCAGGCTCGACTTGAAATCGAGCCCTTTCGGCAGTCCGACCATATAGAGACCAATTCCGAGCATGACGATGATCGCCAACCCGATCACCCAGTGCAGCGCTATCTGCGCGGGTGAATAACGCGGCCCGCCTGCACTTGCATTGAGCGGCGTGTTGGACGAATGCGCGATGTTCATGCTCGCCTCCTCCCGTTGGTTGCGGCGTGGGCCGCGTTCCGGCTTTTCTTTACTCGCTTTCTCACTCGGATCCGTACACGTTGCCCCGGGAATCGCTTTGCAGGTTGCTCCACATTACGCCGAATTCCGCGTTCGTCCAGTGGGCGCTCATCGGCATTACGGCACAGTTGCAGCGTGCCTAAGGTCAGGCCACCGATCATGACTTTCGAGCACGCAGCCGACGCCGGCATCCAGGCCGCTCTTGGCCTACAGGCCGCCAGATGTCAGACGAAAGGCGTTGTGCGTGGATGCGGGAGGAACGGCATATTTCGAGCCCGCTTGGGAACGGCGCGCACCGGGCAGCGCTACCTGAAGGAAACACGGGACACGTGGCGCATGCCGCCTCTGGATGGGCGTGCTTCGTGGTTACCTGATCGTGGCGGTCGGGTTGGTGGTGGTAAAGGTCGTGCAGATGATCTGGTTGCACTGGCGGGAACGCACGGGCGTGGCTGCGTGCGGCAGGGCGGCGCCATGCCCACTTGTTTTTGTCCTAGCGGACTGGCGTGTTTTAATCGCAGGTATCTCAAGCGCATTGACCACGCAATCAATGCAATAGCCGACGAAGGACAGGCGATGGATCAAATTCAGCTTCGCCGCACAATAATCCTGGCGCGCCGCTTGGTAGGGCTGCTTGTTCTTCTGCTATTCGCTTTTCTCAATCCCGCTACGCGGCCATTCGCGCCCAACCTGATGCGCGTATCGGCGCAGACAGGTGTCACAGTCGAGAAACACCTGACCGTTCCAGTCCATTGCCGAATCTATGGAAAGTATTGCCTGGGCAAATTCCTGGGCGGCATGTAGGGAGCGTGCCAGGGCGCGGGCAGCAATTCGCAAGTTGGCATCATCGAGGTAAGTCATAAAAGCTTCTTGTGCACAAGGCCTACGCGGGGTCGAGCATCCGGTCGTTGATCGCTTGTTGTTCGCGGCTGCGGGTGAGAAGCCAGCGATGAAAAACGCGGCAGTGCGGCTGGTCGAAGCTGCTGGCCTGCCAGGTCAGGAAATAGGGTGAGGGCAATACAACGCCCACCGGAAACGGCAGAACGAGCCGGCCCGCTGTCAGGTCATCGACGATCATCGATGTCTGCGCCAGCACGAACCCATGACCTTCAATGGCTGCCTGTATTGCGAGCCCGGACAAAGAAAACACCAGGCGATTGACGCGCACGTCCTCAGCACAATCAACGCCATGGGCCGCGAACCATTCGCACCAGGAAGGCGGCGAGGAGAACTTGGGAAACCAGTCTATCGACAGCAACGGGTAAGCGAGGATGTCCTCCAGCTTTACGAGTGGCCGCCCGGTCTCGAGCAACCGAGGGCTGCATACGGGTACGACGCTGTCGCGAAACAGTTCGACCGTGGTGCCCGCATGATTGATGCGCTCGCCGTAGGTAATGCGAAAGTCAATCTCGGGACCATCGGGCGACGGCTCCGAATGGGTGCCGTCCAGATACACATCCAGTTCCGGGTGCGCGCTTTGCCACTCGTAGATGCGCGGCGCCAGCCACTTTGACAACAGCGAGGGCAACGCGCTCACGCTGAGGCTGCGCCTGTTCCTGACACGTTCCATCTCGGCGCCGGCTACCCGCAGGCTTTCGAACGCCGCCGCGCAGGTTTCGTGATAACGCAGGCCTGCCGCGGTCAGACGAAGGCGCTTGCCTTCTTTCGCCAGCAGCCGCATGCCCAGCGACTCTTCCAGGATCTTGATCTGCTGGCTGACTGCACCCGGCGAAACGCCGAGCCGGCGCGCTGTCTCGACTACACCCCCGCAACGGCCCAGGGTGTCGAATACCTGTAACGCTCGTAGTGGCGGGAGTGTGTCCATGCTTGGCGGGTGGGGACGCGAGTCGTTTTAGAAATTCTAAACGATGTCGAAGATTTAGCCCTCTGTTCTTTTCAATTTTGAATTCCTAAGCTGACCTCAGGCGATTGGACGGATAGAGCGGCCGCAATGGCCGTCAGCCGAATGGAGCGGAGGGGTCAATGTTCTTAAGAAACGCGTGGTATGTGGCGGCATGGAGCAGCGAGATTGGCGATGCCTTGCATCCCGTCATGCTGCTTGGCGAACCGGTGGTTTTGTATCGCACGCCCGGTGGCGCGGTGGCTGCGCTGGAAGACGCTTGCCCGCACCGGAAGCTGCCTTTATCGATGGGACGCCTGCAGGACGGCCAGATCGAGTGCGGTTACCACGGCCTGACATTCGATTGCGCGGGAACCTGCGTGCGAGCACCGGGCATGGCGAGAATCCCACCGGCTGCACGGGTTCGCAGCTACCCCGTTGAAGAGCGTTACGGTCTGGTCTGGATCTGGATGGGCTCGCCGCAGCAGGCGAATACGGACGATATTTTCGCAGTCGATGAATGGGGCGATCCGGCCTGGGGCATGAACCAGGGCGACGCCATGACGGTCGCGTGCAACTATCTGTATGTAACGGACAACCTGCTTGATCCGTCCCATGTTGCGTGGGTTCATCCGTCTTCGTTCGGCAACGCGGCATGCGAATCCGAGCCGCTGAAGACAACGGTGAGCGATAACGGCGTAGTCGTTTCGCGCTGGATGCGAGACGTGGATGTGGCGCCTTTCTACGCCCGTTTCGTGAAATTCTCGGGACGGTGCGACCGCAAGCAGCATTACGAAGTGCGGTTTCCATCGCATGCGATCATCAAGGCGGTGTTCACGCCGGCCGGCACCGGTACCGACGAAGGTCCGCTGCACGAGCATGTCTTCCTGATGAACTCGTACAACTTCATGACGCCGATCGATGAATCGAACACGCGCTATTTCTGGTTCCAGATGCGCAACTTCGATCAACGCGATGAAAGCGTGTCGCGTCAGTTCAACGAGGACGTTCGCCACGCATTCGAAGAGGACCGCGTGATCCTGACGGCTGTCCACGCGGGCATGGCAAACCGGCGAACGCCTAATCTCGATCTGCCGCTCGACGCCGGGCCGTTGCGCTTTCGACGCAGCCTGCAGCGGCTGATCGAGGCGGAGACGCCGGCTCCGGAACCCGCCGCGCTCGACTGCGTCGGTTAGCCATGCAAGACGCAACAGAACCGCGAGCGTTCAGGCGAGTGCGCGTAGTTGACGTACAGCGCGAAAGCAGCGTCATCAAATCGTTCGCGCTTGGAGCGATGGACGGTGCGCTGCTGCCCGCTTTCCTCCCGGGGCAATTTGTTCAGGTGCGTGTCCCCGGTGCCGGCGGGCAGAGCTTGCTGCGGCATTACAGCTTGTCCGGCAATCCTGCCGAGCGCACACGCTGGCGCATTTCGGTCAAGCATCAACTGGCGCCGCCGGATCGGGGCGACCTTCCTGACGGGCTGGTGTCGAGCCATCTGCATGGTGTTATGGAGGCAGGCGCTACGCTTGATGTTGCCGGTCCGGCCGGTGCGTTCGTGCTCGATGAGCATAGCGATCGACCGGTCGTGTTGTTAAGCGGTGGTGTTGGCGTGACGCCGATGCTCAGCATGTTGCATCGCCTGTGCGCGACGTCCCGGCGTCGTGTCTATTTCATCCACGCATGCGAAAACGGCAGCGTGCATGCGTTTCAGGATGAAGTGGCGCGCTTGCAGGCGAGCAGGGAGGGTGTGCTGACGCATATCTGTTACCGCACGCCTGAGCCATTGGACGTCGCGGAGCAGCGCTTCAACAGCCACGGCCTGATCACGCGGGAGAGCATGCAGCGCTTGCTCCCGCTCGACGACTACGACGTCTACCTGTGCGGCCCGACGCCCTTCATGCAGGCGAACTTCCGTTTGCTGCGCAGCCTTGGTGTGGATAAAGCCCGCATCCGGCATGAGTTCTTCGGACCTGCCTCGGTGCTTGAACCGGACGAGGCCGATGTGCCGTGCTCGTCCGAGCCATTGGTCTCATCCGATGAGTCGGTACCGATGGTTTGTTTTGCGCCCTCCGGCAAGACCCTTGCATGGGACGCGTCATGTCATTCATTACTGGATTTTTCCGAAGCTGCCGGCCTCAAACCGTCTTTCAGTTGCCGCGCCGGATTGTGCGGGTGTTGCGCCAGCCAGTTGATCGATGGAACGGTCGAGTACTTCGAGCAACCGCTCGATGAGCCGCGTGACGGCGAAGTGCTGCTGTGCTGTGCGAGGCCGTTGACCACAGTCACTATACGAATTATTTAGTAAATCAAACTAATTGGTCGCAAGCGATCGTAAATTCTGGAAAGAGAACATGAACCGGCACTTTATCGAAGCACCAGGCTTTACTGCACAGCGTGAGCGTTTTATTGAAGCCGCGCTGGCTGCCGGTGCGGATCTCACGGAGTTCCCGCATCCAATGCGCGGTCCACGTGGCGAAATGCTTGCCACAGACGTAGCGTTGATCGGCGATCCGCTTGCTCCCAAGCGCTTCATTGTCATCTCCGGAACGCATGGCATCGAGGGGTACTACGGCTCCGAAGCGCAGATTGCATTTCTTCATTCATTGCAAAAGCGTGCTTTGCCGGCGGACGTCTGCGTGATCGTGGTGCACCTGATCAATCCGTGGGGAACGGCCTGGTTACGTCGAGTGAATGAGGACAACGTCGACCTCAACCGGAACTATGTCGCGTTCAACGAGCTCCTGCCCGACAACGCGCGCTATGAAGCATTTCACGATATCTATCTGTGCCGCGACCTGGACGGTCCCGCCCGCCGCCGCGCCGACGAGCGGTTCGCAGCGGAAATCGAAACGTCAGGGCTCGCCACGGTCATGAGCATTGTCGAAGCGGGTCAGTACGCTCACGCCGACGGCATCTTCTTCGGCGGCCGGCAGGCCACCTGGAGCAACCAGACCCTGCGCGCCATTGCGAAACGTTTTATGGAAGGCGCACAGACGGCAATGTGCTTCGACCTGCATACCGGGGCAGGCGCGTTCGGTCATGCCATGTTGCTGGCGGTGGCGCAGGAAAGCTATCCCGCACTCGTCAAGTCACAGTCGGTTTTCGGCCCATGGCTTTACACGATCATCACCGGACCTGCCGCTACGACCGATTCGGGAATTGCCGCGACTGCGACCGGCTATACGTCACAGGCGCTGCTCGATTCGTTGCCCGGTACCGACCTGATGCAACTGGTCATCGAATGCGGGACCTACGATGGCGCGCGAGGACATAGCACGCTAAGGGACGATCACTGGCTGCACCTGTACGGCGATCCTGAAGATGAAACGGGACGCCGGATCAAGGCCGCGTTGGCGGAACATTTCTACCCTGCCGACCGCGACTGGCGCGAACTTGTCCAGCTACGCACACGGCAGATTTTCGAACGTGGGTTGCTGGCTCTGCAGACCGCCTAGTGCCCGAGCCTCACGCAACGCGCGATCTCACAACCCGCTATAGACGCGGTTTTATCAACCTTAGCCGGCAACGCATTCAACGATGCGGCTATTCCGTCGAACTGGAGCATCCATGAAAAAGGCACTGGCTGGCATGGCGTTGTTACTCGCCGCGTTCTGCGTGCAAGCGAAGGACGCAAGTGAACTTCGCTTTGGCGTTGACCCGACTTATGCGCCGTTCGAATCGAAAGCGCCGTCGGGACAACTGGTGGGCTTCGAGATCGACCTGGGCAACGAAATTTGCAAGCGGCTCGATGTCAAATGCATCTGGGTCGAAACGGGTTTCGACGGCATTATTCCGGCGCTGCAAGGCCGCAAGTTCGATGCCATTCTGTCGGCTATGTCGATCACCCCGAAACGCGAGGAACAGGTCGCATTTTCCGTGCCGCTGTTCAATACGCCTAGCCGTCTGATCGGAAAGGAAGGCGCGGATATCAAGCCGACGGTGGCTTCGCTGACGGGCAAGAAAGTTGGAGTCGCGCAGGGCTCTACGCAGGAGGCCTATGCGAAAGCGAACTGGGCGCCGGCCGGGATCGACGTGGTGTCGTACGCGAATCAGGAGCAGGTGTATACGGATCTGCTGGCCGGCCGTATAGATGTCACGCTGACGGACATGATTGCCGGCAGCCAGGGATTTCTCAAGACGCCGCAAGGCAAGGGTTTTGCGTTTGTCGGAGACCCTGTGAGCGATGCGAAGACCTTGGGCAAGGGCGCCGGCATTGGCGTGCGCAAGGACGATACCGCATTGCGGACGAAACTCGATCACGCGATCGATTCGATGAGGAAGGACGGAACCTATCGAAAAATCGAGCGGCGCTATTTCGATTTCGATATTTCGGGGAGTTGAAAATGTATGATCGGGCGAGAGGCGAAAGCGCTCGCTGTGTGGGAAGGTGCGTTCGCGTGGTCTCAACCCGTTGAGTGGAAGCCGCATGAAAATTCTTGTCGCGCGTATGAATCACGAGACCAATACGTTCTCGCCGGTGGCTACGCCGCTGGCGGCGTTCGGTCGTAACGGTCCTGCGTTTGGCGAGGACGCATACAACGAGAACAAGGGCATGCGGACCGGCATGTCCGCGTTCATCGACGCCGCCGAACGCGCGGGCGCGCAACTTGTCACGCCGGTTTCTGCATCGGCTAATCCAAGCGGTCCGGTCGCGGCTGCGGCGTACGACCTTATCTGCAACGCCATTGTGGAAGCCGCGCACGGTTGCGACGCCGTCATGCTCGACCTGCACGGCGCAATGGTCGCGGAAAATTCGAATGACGGCGAGGGTGACCTGCTCGAACGCGTGCGTGCCGCGTTGCCGGATGCGCCCATCGCCGTCGCTCTTGATCTGCACGGGAACGTCACGCAGAAGATGATCGACAACGCGGATGTCATGGTCAGCTTCAAGACCTATCCGCATGTCGATATGTTCGAATGCGGCGCTCACGCGGCGCGGCTGTTGTTCGATCTGCTCGATGGCCGCGCGCAGCCCGTGCTCGCGTGGTCGCAGCCGCCGGTGCTCACCCATACGTTGCGCACCGCGAGTGCCGCCGGGGCGATGAAACGCGCGGTGGAAGCGGCCCGGGCCGCCGAGCGCGAGGGCATGCTCGCGGTCTCCGTGCTGGCGGGGTTTTCGCTCGCCGATATCCCGGCGCCTTGCATCAGCGTGGTGGTGGTTGGCGACGGCGATCGCGCGGCAGCAGCGCGCGTGGCCGACCGTATCGCGCGGCAAATCTGGGCCGATCGCGAAGGGTTTTTCTATCGTAGTCCGCCGCTTGCAGACTCTGTGGCGGAGGGCACCACGCTCGCCCGTGGCGCTGATAAACCGGTGCTGTTGCTGGACCACGGCGACAACTGCATGTCGGGCGGCACGTGCGACACGATGGATGTGTACGAGGAAGCTATCGGCCAGGGCCTGACGGGAATCGTGATGGGGCTGCTATGCGATCCGGAAGCCGTCGCTACATTATTCAAAGCGGGAGTGGGCGGGACCGTCACGCTTGGCGTTGGCAACAAGCTCAGCGGAGGAGCCGCGAAACCGCGTCCGCCGGTCATGCTGACTGGCGTTGTGCGGGCGTTGACCGATGGGGAATACGTGATCAGCGGACCGACCTATACGGGACAGCGCGCACACATGGGCCGCACCGCGGTACTCGACGTAGAGGTGGCAAAGATCGTGCTGACGGAGCGCACGCATGAGCCCTGGGATCTTGGCGTATTCGAAAGTGTGGGCATCGATCCGCGGCGCGCGAGGTTCCTCATCCTGAAGTCGCGTATGTATTGCCGTCCGGTATTCGTACCGATCGCGCACGGCCTCGTGGAATGCGACAGCCGTGGCGTCACCAGTTCCGATTTCGGCTTGTTCGAATTCAGGAACGTCCAGCGGCCGGTTTATCCGCTGGATGCCGGCACGGCCTGGTAATCGCAGCAGGTTTTCAAAAGGTCCCGGGCAGCAGGATCCGGTCGTTCACGTTCCGGATGTTGGTGTGTCCGCAAAAGGCCATGGTGATGTCCAGTTCCTTGTGGATGACCTGCAAGCATCGCTCGACACCCGCCTCGCCCATTGCGCCCAGCCCGTACAGGAAACTGCGGCCGATCAGCGTACCCTTCGCGCCGAGCGCCACGGCTTTCAGCACGTCCTGTCCGCTGCGGATGCCGCCATCCACCCACACTTCAATCCGGTTCCCCACCTCGCTCGCAATCCCGGGTAGTGCGGAGATGGACGATGGCGCACCGTCGAGCTGGCGGCCGCCGTGGTTGGAGACGATCATTGCGTCAGCCCCGCTGTCGGCGGCAAGGCGCGCGTCTTCCACATCCATGATCCCCTTCAGGATGAGCTTGCCGCCCCACAGCTTCTTGACCCACTCGACATCCGCCCAGCTCAAGCCCGGATCGAATTGTTCGGCGGTCCATGAGCTCAGCGACGCGAGATCACCCACGCCCTTTGCATGACCCACTATGTTGCCGAAACTGCGCCGCTTGGTGCCGAGCATGCCGAGGCACCAGCGTGGTTTGGTCGCGAGGTTCATGAGGTTCGGGAGGGTCAGCCTGGGCGGCGCCGACAGCCCGTTCTTGATGTCCTTGTGGCGCTGGCCGAGGATCTGCAAGTCGAGCGTGAGCATCAGGGTGCTGCACTTCGCTGCCCGGGCGCGCTCGATCAGCCGCACGATGAAGTCGCGGTCGCGCATCATGTAGAGCTGGAACCAGAACGGTTGGCTGGTGTGTGCGGCCACGTCTTCAATCGAGCAGATGCTCATGGTGGACAAGGTGAACGGGACACCGAACTTCTCCGCCGCGCGCGCCGCGAGGATCTCGCCGTCGGCATGTTGCATGCCGGTCAAGCCCGTGGGGGCAAGCGCCACCGGCATGGCGACCTCCTGACCCGCCATTTCCGTGCGGGTGCTGCGGCCCGCCATGTTGACCGCTACGCGCTGGCGCAGCTTGATACGCTGGAAGTCGCTTTCATTGGCCCGGTAGGTACTCTCGGTCCACGAGCCACTGTCGGCGTAATCGTAGAACATGCGCGGGACGCGCCGCTGCGCGAGCACGCGCAAATCCTCGATGCAGGTAATCACTGGCACGTTTCTCTCTCGCTACGGGAACGGGAGCATGAGTATACGGTTTAAAGAGCCTGAATTTAAGCTGAAGTTGGCGCGTTCAGATGCGAATCCCTCAGCGCAGACAAGGTATTCACGATTTCGCCGAACAGGGGCCGGTCGCCGGCCTGCTCGCTCAGGCAACGGTCTTTCAGGCTGGCGAGCATCGCGATGCTGCTTTGCGCGGACGCTTGCACATTGCATCGCTCGATCAATTCTTCGAGCAGGCAACCAAAGGCTCTTACTTCCAGGCGCTGGAGTGCGGGGGCCAGCGCCTGATCGTCGGCTGCATAGAAAGATGCTGCGCCAAAATCCCCCATCAGCGCGTGACCCTGAGCGCCATGCAGGATGTTGTGGGCGTACAGGTCGCCATGCATGATGCCCTGCTGATGCAAATGCCGGGCTGCCGACGCAATACCCTGCGCGACGCTTAGCGCTGAAGCCAGGTCGAAGCGGGTATCGAGGTCATAGATATCGCGCGTGCAGGACGCGAGGCTCGGCGGCCCGGCCAAGTTCCTGAGTTGCGGGTCGATCAGCTCCATCACGAGGCCATGGATACCGGTGGGGTGGTCCTTCACCTTGCCAAGTACCGGAATCAGATTGGGATGGGCGCCGGCGGCAATGCAGGCTGCCATCTCGCAGTGCGGCAGACCATCGCTCGTCACCACGCCCTTGAAGAGCTTGACGGCGACGGGCCGGTTGTCGCCGTGTACTGCCGGATACGTCGCCCGATGTTCTGCGCGATGAATGACACCCGATGCGCCTTCTCCCAGCCGATGCTGCAGATCCAACTCCTGCCACGGGATATGGGCAACGGGCGTATCCGTCATTGCGTCGGCTTCCAGCCTTTCGTTGAATGGATTCCCCGCGTAGGCCAGCCACGATAGCCGGGGCAAGGACGCGACCCAGACCGGTAGTTCGGCTAGCTGATTAGCTGCCAGCCGGATCAATTCGAGGCGAGAGCATGCTGCCAACTCCACGGGCAGGGTGCGTAACTGATTCCCCGCCAGCATCAGCTTCTGCAACCGGGTGCAGTTTCCGATCTCGGGCGGCAGTGTTTCGACTTGATTGTCGGTCAGGATCAGCCAACGGAGCTTGGGCGGTAATGACGCACCGGATACCTTGCGTATGCGGTTCGCCTTGAATCCCACCATGCTCAATTGCGTGCACTGCCCGAGGATCTCCGGCAGTTCGGTGAACTGGTTGTTCGAGCAGAAAATAGTGTGCAGGTTCGTCAGGCGCGGCAGATCGTCGGGCAGCGACGAAAGCGCGTTGCCGGACAGGTCGAGGATTTCGAGCGTATCGGACAGATCGAATATCTCGCGCGGAAATTCGGTCAGGCCGCAGGCTAGTGCGAGTCGCTGGGTACCGGCAAGTTTTCCGGCGCGAAGTTGTTCGAGTGTGCTTGTCACAGTGGCGGGGATATCCAGGATGGGCGGCAGGTTGGCTTTGCCCGTGCGGGATCGATTTTACTGAGTATTTTCGACACCCATGCCTGGCCGCCAGATCTCCCCCGATGTTGCCGTTACAAGCTGCTGAATCTGGCTCCCATCTAAACAGGGTGTGAGGGGCAGCCGCTATCTTTGTTATTACAAAATGCTTTCGTATCAACTTACGAAATGTCAGCACCGATTTCTCACAGCCGATCCTCTGCATCGCTAAAGTTTTTGCCGGGTACGTCGTTAAGCCTAAAGGTTCAGTCTTGTTCCGCTCGTCACCAGACACTCGCGTAGCTTGTCCAAAACGCTCAGCAAAAAACTACGGAGCTTCGTCCATGCCGCTCATCAAACTCACCATCAAAGCGCGCCTCGCGTGGGCCATGGTGATTCTGTCAGCACTGTTGTTTGCAATCGGCGTTATCGGCTTGATCGGCATTTCAACCGTTGTGGACACAAATCGCGAGCTCTACCAGGAGCGCCTGCCCAAGACCGTAGCCGCGGATAACATGCTGCTGTGGATGGGACGTCAGCGCACCTCGCTGGACCAGGCCTCCGTGACCACCGATCCCGCCTGGGCCGAGCGCATGTATCAAACGGCCGACGATGTCAAAAAGCAAGCCCTGGACTGGTGGTCCAAATACCAGGCCCTGCCGCAAACCGAGCGCGGCAAGCAGTTGGCGCAGGACGTTACCGACGGCCTGACGCAGACGGAACAGGCAATGGACGCTTTTCGCAGCGCCATCAAGAGCGGCGACCGCCAAGCCATTTCGGATGCTGCCCGCAAGGTCGGCACCGTCTACACGGTGATGCAAAAAAGCGGGACTACGCTTAACGAGTACGAGACCGAGCAAGCGCGCCTCAGCTATGAGGCATCCGAGCATCGTTACAGCACTTTCCGTCTGGCATCCAGCCTGATGATCATCGTGGGCCTGATCGTCGCCGGGTACGGCTGGTTCTCGCTGCGCCGTGCCATCTCGGACCCGATCAACCATGCGCTCAAGCATTTCGACGACATCGCAGCCGGCGACCTCACCCATGCGGTGCGGGTGCACTCCTCCGATGAAATGGGCCAGCTGCTGGCCGGTTTGGGCAAGATGCAGGACAACCTCGTCAAGACCGTGACCACCGTGCGGATCGGCAGCGAAGCGATTGCATCAGCCACCAAGCAAATCGCCGCAGGCAATCTGGACTTGTCGGCGCGCACTGAACAACAGGCCGCGTCGCTGGAAGAAACGGCGGCGAGCATGGAGCAACTGACCAGCACCGTCAAACACAATGCCGAGAACGCACGGCAAGCGACCACGCTGGCGGGCAACGCCTCGGACATCGCGGGCCAGGGCAACGAGGTCGTCAGCCGCGTGGTCGACACGATGGACGAGATCAAGGAAAGCTCATCCAAGATCACCGAGATCGTCGGCATTATCGACAGCATCGCCTTCCAAACCAATATCCTCGCGCTCAATGCCGCCGTGGAAGCGGCCCGGGCCGGCGAACAGGGCCGTGGTTTCGCGGTGGTGGCCACCGAGGTGCGCACCTTGGCGCAGCGCTCGTCAAGTGCCGCCAAGGAGATCAAGGCCTTGATCATGCACTCGGTGGACCGTGTGCAATCGGGCGCGGTACTGGTTCACCAGGCCGGAAAGACCATGAGCGAAATCATCGGCGCGGTGAAGCGCGTAACCGACATCATGGGTGAGATTTCCGCGGCATCAAGCGAGCAAAGCTCCGGGATCGACCAGGTTTCGCACGCCGTCACACAAATGGACGAGGCCACCCAGCAAAATGCCGCACTGGTGGAACAGGCGAGTGCCGCGGCGCAATCGCTCGAACAGCAGGCCTTGTCCTTGAAGGACGCTGTCTCCGTTTTCCGGATCGCGGGCCAGGCCACCCATGCCGCCGCACGCGCAAACCCGACGCCGGCAATGCCTGTCGCCGGCCCCCGCCCAGCCGGCCCGCGCCGCGCACTGGCGGCCAGTAACACCAACACCACTAGCATGTCCAAGGCAAGTCCGCCGCCGCCCAAGCCGATACCTCAGGAAACCAGTCGCGCCGGCGAGTGGGAAACCTTCTAAGGCCGCGACGCCTGGCCTCCTTCTCGCTCTTCTGCCGAACACTGAGCCTCTAGCCACGCGACGTATTCATCCAGCGGCCCCATCGACACCAGAGGATAGGAAGATGAGTCAAAACACATCGGATACCCGTCCACGCCGTAACTTCTTGCGCACGGTCATGGCGGTAGTGGGCACTGCGCCGCTCGCGCCGCAACAGTTGGCCGGCGCCGGCATTGCGGCGTTGGCCGCCGGTTCCGCAGCGGCGGCGGATGCACCACCGCCCTCCAGCACGCCTGTCCTGGTCGGCTACGCATGTTTCAGTGCGGACGAGGCGGCCTTTGTAGAGAGCATGGTCAACGTGATGTGCCCCGCCGATCAATACACGCCAAACGGCGTCGATTGCGGACTGGCCATCTTTATTGACAGGCAACTCGCGGGCGCATTCGGGCAAGGCGCCGGCCGTTACATGTCCGGCCCGTGGGAAGCCAGCAAACCGCAAATGGGCTTGCAGTTGCCGCTCACGCCCGCGCAATTCTTCAGTGCCGGGGTGGCTGCGGCCAACCGCCAATGCAAGGCGCAACTCGGCAAGACCTTCGATCAACTGGCGCCGGCCGACGCGGACGCTTTCCTGAAAGATCTCAGCCACGGCAAGGTTAAGGATGACGAACTTATGCTTGCGCCCTGGTTCAACGAGCTGATGTACCCCTTGTTCGAGCAGGCCTGTTTTTCCGACCCCCTCTACGGCGGTAACCACGACAAGGTGTTCTGGAAGATGGTCGGCTATCCCGGCTTACCGGCCACGCACACGCTGGACATGCTGAATTTTCGCGGCAAGCCCTATCCCGGCGCCCGAGATCCCAAATCAATCGTCGACTTCAGCTAGAGAGTCAGGTGCATGATCAAAAAATTACCCAAGCGCACCGTCGTGATCATCGGTGGCGGCTTGACGGCGGGTTTGATTTCTCGCCAATTGACTTCTCAAGGCGTGGATGTGCTGGTGCTGGAGCGCGGCGGCGAGCACGCTGAGGGCGCCGAGGCGAAGCTGCCGACGCAGCGCGACGAATTGCGCTGGGACACCCGCCAGGGCCTGGTGCAACGCTGGAATGTGCAGACCTATACGCTGCGCCACAACCGTCAGGATGCCGCGGCACCGATACGCTGGATGGAAGCGTTTCTGCCGGGCGACGGGGTGGGCGGCGCCGCCAACCATTGGAACGGCCACACCTGGCGCTGGTCCGAGTACGAACCGACCCTGCGCACCCATTACGTCGATCGCTACGGCAAGAACGCGATCCCCGGCAACGTCACGCTGCAGGACTGGGGTATCACGTACCGCGAAATGGAGCCGTACCACGAGCTGTTCGAAAAGCTGTTCGGCATCTCGGGCCAGGCCGGCAACATCAGTGGCAAGAAGCACGCGGGCGGCAACCCGTTCGAAGCGCCACGGCGCGGCGACTATGCGCAAAAGCCGCTGATCACCACCCAAGCGGGCCTGCAGTTCACGGCGGCGGCCCAAAATCTGGGTTATCACCCGTTTCCCATGCCCGTTGCCAATTCCTCGGGCACCTACACCAACCCGGACGGACAAAAGCTCGGTCAATGCCAGTATTGCGGCCACTGCGAGCGCTTTATCTGCGAGGCACAAGCCAAGGGGACACCGGACGTCTTGCTGTATCCCATGCTCAGGCAGCGCAAGAGCTTCGAGTTGCGCCAGCATGCCCACGTCCTGAATATCGACTATGACCGCGACGGGAAGCGTGTGACCGGCGTGCGTTATATCGATGTACAGTCGGGCCAGGAGTATGAGCAGCCCGCCGACGTGGTGGTACTGGCAGCATTCACCATGACCAACAACAAGCTGCTGCTGCAGAACGGCATAGGTCAGCCCTACGACCCGGCAACCGGTCTGGGCGTGGTCGGCAAGAACTTCTGCTACCAGACCAACTCCGGCATGAACCTGTTCATGAAGGACAGCTGGATGAACCCGTTTCTCGCCACCGGCGGCACGTCAATGTGCATCGACGACTTCAACAACGACAACTTCGATCACACCGGCCTGGACTTTCTCGGTGGCGGCCTGATCAGCGCAGGCATGTACAGCGGTCGTCCGATCAAGAGCCGCCGTTTGCCGCCCGCCACGCCGCTGTGGGGCACGGCGTGGAAGAAGGCCAGCGCCGACTGGTATGCGCACTCGATGGGCTTGAGCGTGCAAGGCAGTTGCTATCCGAACACGGAAAACTTCCTTGACCTCGATCCGGTCTACAAGGACGCTTACGGGCAACCGCTGGTGCGCATGACGTTCGATTGGCGCGCCAACGAAGAAAAGATGTCCGCGTTCGTGACCCGCAAAATGGAAGACATAGCCAGGACCATGGGCGCCGATATTGTCGGGCCGGCCGCACCGCGCAAGAGCCCGTTCGATACGCGCGTGTATCAGACCACCCACATCACGGGTGGCACCATCATGGGCGCCGATCCGCATTCGAGCGTGGTATCTCCGCGCCTGCAGCATTGGGATGCGCAAAACCTGTTCGTGGTCGGCGCGTCGGTATTCGTGCATAACGCGGGGTATAACCCGACCGGCCCCCTGGCCGCCATGGCCTTGCGCCTGGGCGAGGACCTGGTCGATTACGTGCAGCGTCCGCGCGAGCTGGCGTGAAGCTGGTTTTCCAACGTGATGCCGGACCAGCGGCACGCCACAATTCAGAAAGGAAATTCCAACGATGTCTATTGAAAGACTCGCGTTAGCCGTCGTGCTGATCCTGTCCGCCACCAGCGCGATGGCTCAAAGCTCGGGCGCGCAAGCCTATGCACAATGCATGGCCTGCCATGCGACCAGCGCCGCGAACGGCATAGGCCCGGGCCTGCAAGGCATAGTCGGGCGCGCCAGCGCCTCGCAGCCGGGCTTTCGCTACAGCCCTGCGATGAAGCGCGCCAAGCTGACCTGGGACGAGAAGACCCTGGACGCCTATCTGCAAAATCCGCAGGCCGTGGTGCCGGGTAACCTGATGCCCTATTCAGGAATGGCTGACGCTACGCAACGCGCGGATCTGATCGCGTATCTGGCGACACTGAAGTGATCGCCCATTCCGCACGATAGAGCCTGCTAGATCTGCGCGGACCCGCCATCGACGAACAGTTCGCTTCCGGTGACAAAGCTGCTGTCGTCAGAAGCCAGGAACAATGCCGCGCTCGCGGTCTCCGAGGGGTCTCCAAGGCGGCCAAGCGGCGTCGTGGTCTGCACGAACCGGATCATCTCCTTGCTTGCCTCTTCCGAGGTGGCAAGGCCATGCCATCCCGGTGTGGCGGTTGCGCCCGGAGCAAGTACATTGACGCGGATCTTGCGCGGCGCGAGATCGAGGATCCAGCTTCGCGCGAAGTTGCGGATCGCGGCCTTGCTTGCACTGTAGACGCTGAATGACGGGATGCCGGTGACCGCGGCAGTCGATCCCGTGAGAATGACCGACGCACCGTCCTTGAGCAGCGGAAGCGCTTTCTGCACCGTGAAAAGCGTGCCCTTCACGTTGGTCGCGAAGGTCTTGTCGAAGTGCTCTTCCGTGATCTCGCCGAGTGCTGCAAATTCCCCGCCGCCGGCGTTCGCGAACAGGACGTCGATCGTTCCCGCCTCCTCTTTTACGATCGCAAACAGGCGGTCCAGGTCGGCGAGGTTGGACACGTCGCCCTGAATGCCGCGCGCATTTTCTCCCACCTCGGCCACCGCCGCATCGAGTTCGTTCTGACGCCGGCCGCTCATGAAAACACGCGCTCCCTCCTGCGCAAAACGCTTTGCCGTTGCGAGGCCGATTCCACTGTTTGCACCCGTTACTACTGCCACTTTGCCGCTGAGCTTGCCCATCTGACATCTCCTGGTCGAGTTCGAAGATTCATTATGGTCGGGTACATTCTGTTAGGCTAGTACCTACCTAAAGGTATGTGTGGAGATTCTTTTTATGGGAAACCGGGCGTATAGCTGCGGGCTTGAGATAGCCCTTTCGGTTGTTGGCGGGAAGTGGAAGCCGATCGTGCTGTTTCATCTGAACAGCGGGCCGCGCCGGTTCGGCGAATTGAAGCGTCTTGTCGCGGGCATCAGCGAAAAGGTCCTGATCCAGCAAGTTCGCGAGTTGGCCGAGGATGGCATCATCGTGCGGCGTGATTACCATGAAGTGCCGCCAAGGGTCGATTATGAAATGACCGAGTTTGGCAAGACGCTGGCGAAAGCACTCATGCCGCTCTGTGCCTGGGGCGATGAAAACCGGGAACGGATAGATGGTTTGCTGCTGGACACGGCAAAAGCTGAATAGATGATATGCGGTGTACTGATGAACAAGATGTAAACACGCGAGTGGAATAGCGCCGCCGGCACGGGCCCGGCGAGGGTGTAATTAGTTTTGTGTAAACGGTCATTTGGCAGGAGACTGCCAGCATCTAGGAGCAACGATGACCGTAGCGAAACGCACCAAACGAG
>NZ_JBIYEB010000016.1:0-201862 GCF_044909315.1 Caballeronia udeis | reverse complement strand
GTACTTCTCGCGTCGAGGCTTTGGCTGTGGTAGTAAAGGTGCGATTCGTTTCCACAATTCGTCGTCAATGATTGGCTTGTCCATCCCCTTGACCTGGTCGTCACGACGACCAAGGTTAACAGCATGTCCATGAAGTTAACAGCCCCCTTCACGTCTTTTTGAAACCGTCTCTTAGGGTAGTGCGGTTAAAGCGTTTTCTTTGCTTCGTTTCTTTGTCGCTTTGGACAAAGAAATGACGTGCCGCCACGCGCAGTGGCTAATAGAGCAAAAGAAAACAGCCAACATGTAACGCGCGAAGACCTAGAGAGCAGCAACCCGGCACTGACTCCGACCGCTAACGCAAGAACCTGGCACCCCGACCCTGCCCCCGCCCCCGACCGCTCCCCCAACCTCAACTGCCCACCCCTACCCACCCGAGTGCGAACGAAACTTCCCTCTCGTTGCCCTGATCAACTCAAGCACCGCATGCAATATCGGCGACGTATCCCCACGCCGATACAAACAGCTCAGTTCAATATTGCGAAGTTGTCTAGACCTGAGCGGTCGATAAACCACCCCTGGCAAGCGCAGATTCGCGGCGGATTCAGTCGTGACGCAAACACCAAAACGGCTGGCGACCAGCGCAATACACGTCACCACGTCCTCCACTTCCTGCTCCACCCGTAACCTCACGCCTTCGGCCCGGAATGCTGCGGTGACCTCCTGTGCAAGTCCATGCACCGGTGCGTTCGGGTAAAGAATCATCCGTTCACTATCCAGGTCGCCAAGCGTGATCGACTTCTTCACGCATAACGGATGACCCTCGTAAAGCGCGACCAGGAACGGCTCGCGTTGAACCCATTCCACTGCTATGTCCGCTTCATCCGGTACCAGCCGGTTAAACCCGATTGTGATGCGGCGCTCACGCAAGGCCGCGATCTGATCGGCCTTCGACATGTTGTGCAAGCCAATCTTCACGTCGGGCCGATCGGTATGAAACTGCGCAAGCAAACGCGGAATCACGTTCAGGATCCCCGAACTGAAAATGCCGACATCCAGCCGGCCCACGTATCCCTGACCCGCGAGCTGCGCTTGCTCCTCCGCACGGCGGGCAAGCGCAAGAACGTTCGGCACCTCGTCAAGCAATGCGCGACCCGCTTGCGTCAGCTCCGCCCCCTTCGGCGTGCGCACGAATAACGGCGCCCCGAGCTCCTCTTCCAACGCACGGATATTGCGCGTAAGCGGTGGCTGCGCCATATGAAGACGCTCCGCAGCGCGGCCGAAATTCAACTCCTCGGCAAGCACCAGAAACTGCCGCATCTGCTTCAGATCCATTACCGCTCCCCGTTAAAACTCAATACCGGAATGGTATCGGAATCTGAAAAAACGGTATTGGACGATATCCCGCTCAATCGCGCACGATTCGAAGATAGTCAGTACGACAAGTTCGGTGCGCGTCGCGCACAACGGAGACAAACGATGATCATCACCCGTCAGGAAGACGTCACGCGGGCTGTGCTCGATGAATTAAGTCGCGCCTGTAACCCGCGATTCCGCGAAATCATGTCGGCGGCAGTGCGTCACCTGCATGACTTCGCACGCGAAGCGAAACTCACGGAAGCGGAATTCCATCAGGCTTGCAGCGTTATCGCCAAGCTGGGTCAACTGACTACCGCCTCGCACAACGAGGTCGTGTTGATCGCCGGTTCGCTTGGGCTTTCGTCACTGGTCTGCCTGCTCAACAACGGCAACCACGGTCAAACCGAGACGACCGCGAACCTGATGGGCCCGTTCTGGCGCAGCAACTCACCGCGCACCGAAAACGGTGCGTCAATCGTTCGGTCGCCAACGCCCGGCACGCCTATTTTCGTCAACGCATGGGTTCGCGATCTCCAGGGTCAACCCGTGGCCAATGCGGAAGTGGACGTCTGGCATACATCGGCGGAGGGGTTCTACGAGAACCAGGACCCCGGTCAAGCCGACATGAACCTGCGCGGAAAACTGACCACCGACGCCGAAGGGCACATCACCTTTCGCAGCGTCAAACCGGCGGGTTATCCCATCCCGTTGTCCGGCCCCGTGGGTGAATTGCTAAGTGCTCAAGGCCGTCACAACATGCGGCCCGCGCATATCCATTTCATGATTTACAGGCCCGGTTTCAAGACGCAGTTCTCGCAAGTCTATTCAAGCGATGACCCCAACCTCGATACGGACGTCCAGTTCGGCGTCACGCGCGCGCTGGTGGGTCAGTATGTGTTGCACGACAGCCGTACCGAGCCGGCGCCATCAGGCGATGTAGAGGGTCCGTGGTATTCGCTCGATCACCACTTCAGGATTGAAGCGGGCGAAGCGAAGCTGCCGAAACCACCGATCACCGGGAAATCCGAAGGCGCGCGCCCGACGCTCGCGGTGCTGGCGAGAACCTGACGACTACACGCACCAGATCGATTTAAACAAAGGAGGAAGCATGCCAATCGTACAGATATCACTCATTGAAGGACGCGACGACGCCACCGTGAAAGCATGCATCAAGGCGGTCGCTCGCACGATCCACGAAACGCTCGGCGCGCCGCTCGCGTCCATCCGGGTCATCGCAACAGTGGTGCCCGCCACGCATTGGGCCGTTGGCGACCAGACCAAGGACGAGACTGCTGCAGTGGTTCAAAAGCCGGAGGAAAGATGACACCCCAGCTCATTGAGCAAGCTGCGAATGCGTTATTCGATGCCGCTCGCACCGGTCAATTTATCGCGCCGTTGAGAGAGACGTATGAGCAACTCAGCATTGAATCCGCGTACGCCGTGCAGCGCTTCAACACCGACCGGCGGCTGAAGGAAGGACACCGGCTGGTGGGGTGCAAGATCGGGCTGACATCGGTTGCGGTGCAGAAGCAACTCGGCGTGGATCGTCCCGATTTCGGCATGCTCTTCGACGACATGGCCTACGGCGACGGCGAACCGATCCCGGCATCGATCCTCACGCAGCCGAAGATTGAAGGCGAAGTCGCGTTCGTGATCGGCCGCGATATCACCGTGCCGAATCCAGGCGCGCTCGATGTGCTGAACGCGATCGAATACGCACTGCCGGCGCTTGAAATTGTAGGAAGCCGGATTGCCAACTGGAACATTCGTATCACCGACACGATTGCGGACAACGCATCGTCGTCGGCATTCGTGATTGGCAATAGCCCGCGCAAGCTCTCTGAATTCGACTTGCGGCTGTGCGGGATGGTGATCGAACGGCGCGGCGAGCCGGTGTCGGTCGGCGCGGGCGCGGCCTGCCTGGGTAATCCGATCAATGCGGTCGTCTGGCTTGCCCGCACGATGGCCGGGTTGGGCACGCCGCTCAAGGCCGGCGATCTCGTCTTGTCCGGCGCGCTGGGTCCTATGGTCCCGGTCACGCCCGGCGATGTTTTCGAAACCCGCATCAACGGACTCGGTTCCGTGCGGGCGGTGTTTGAACACGACTCTGGCGAGGCCCGCTGATGAGAAAAATCCTCGACTACGCGACGCTCCTCGACGACGCCGCGCGCAACGCAAACGAAGTCGCCCAGTTCGACACGGAAGGCCGCTTGTCGCTCGACGACGCTTACGCCATTCAAGCAGCGTCCATCCAGCGCCGGGTGATGCGCGGCGAGCACCGGGTCGGCGTGAAGATGGGTTTCACGAGCCGCGCAAAGATGATCCAGATGGGACTGTCCGATGTGATCTGGGGCCGCCTGACGGCGGGCATGCAGGTCGAAGAGGGGACGGCTGCCGACTTCTCGCGCTTCGTGCATCCGCGCGTTGAGCCGGAGATTGCATTCGTGCTCAAGCGTCCGCTGTCCGGCAATGTCACCGGTCCCGAGGCACTCGCGGCGGTGGAAGCCATTGCGCCGGCATTGGAGATCATCGATTCACGCTACAAGGACTTCAAGTTCACGCTGCCCGAAGTGATCGCGGACAACGCTTCATCGAGCGGCTTCGTGATCGGGCAGTGGTGCAGTCCGCAGATCGATTTCGCCAACCTGGGACTGACGCTGAACATCGACGGACGCGTGGTGCAGGTCGGCTCGACCGCTGCCTTGCTTGGCCATCCATTGCGCTCGCTGGTTGCGGCCGCGCGCCTGTCCGCGCTCGCAGGCGAGCCCTTGCAGGCCGGCTGGATCGTCATGGCAGGGGGCGCCACGCCCGCCGAATGGATCAAGCCGGGCCAGTACGTCTCCGTCGACATGGAACGCCTTGGGAGCGCCGGCTTTCATGTGAAGGGCTGATCACGGCGGCCCCGCAATCTTTAGCAGTGGACATGGGAATCAGCATGAACAGAAAAGTGAAAGTGGCAATCATCGGGCCGGGCAATATTGGCACCGACCTGATGATCAAGGTGATGCGCAACAGCAAGCACCTGGAGATGGGCGCAATGGTCGGCGTGGACCCGAAGTCCGACGGTCTTGCCCGTGCGCAGCGGCTGGGCGTGGCGACCACGGCCGGGGGCCTGGACGGTTTGCTCAGGCTCGACGTGTTCAAGGATATCGACATTGTCTTCGACGCCACGTCAGCCGGCGCGCACAAGCATCACAACGACGCGCTTCAGGCGCATGGCGTCCAGATGATCGACCTGACGCCCGCGGCGATCGGTCCGTATGTGATTCCCGCGATCAACCTTGAAGCCGAGAACGCGGCCAACATGAACATGGTCACGTGCGGCGGACAGGCAACCATTCCTGTTGTGGCTGCCGTGTCGCGGGTGGCGAAGGTGCACTACGCGGAAATCGTGGCGTCGATATCGAGCAAGTCAGCGGGGCCGGGCACGCGTGCGAACATCGACGAGTTCACCGAGACCACGCGCAGCGCGATTGAAAAGCTGGGCGGCGCCACGCGCGGCAAGGCGATCATCGTGCTGAATCCCGCCGAGCCGCCGCTCGTCATGCGCGATACGGTGTTCGTGCTGTCGGACCTCGCGGATCAGGCGGCGCTGCTGGCGAGCATCGAAGCCATGGTGGCGAGCGTGCAGGCCTATGTGCCCGGGTATCGCCTGAAGCAGGAGGTCCAGTTCGACGTGATCGATCCGTCGACGCCGCTGAACGTGCCGGGTCTGGGGCCCATGCATGGACTCAAGACATCGGTGTTTCTCGAAGTCGAGGGCGCTGCCCACTATTTGCCGTCGTACGCCGGCAATCTCGACATCATGACGTCCGCCGCGCTCGCATGCGGCGACATGATGGCACGTCGCCGCATGGCGGCGGGCGTGGCCCGTGGCGATCAGACAAATCAGGAAACTGTGCAATGACCGGCAAAAAACTCTATATCTCCGATGTAACGCTGCGCGACGGCAGTCACGCCATTCGTCATCAATACAGCATCGCGAATGTCAGGGCGATTGCAAAAGCGCTGGATGAAGCGGGTGTCGACAGCATCGAAGTGGCGCACGGCGACGGCATTGAAGGCTCGAGTTTCAACTATGGCTTCGGCGCGCATTGCGACGTTGAATGGATAAGCGCCGTTGCCGAAAGCGTGAAGACGGCGAAGATCGCGACGCTGCTGATTCCCGGTATTGGCACGACGCACGACCTGCGCAATGCATTCGATGCCGGTGCGCGCATTGTCCGGGTGGCGACTCATTGCACCGAAGCGGACGTGTCGCGCCAGCATCTGGAATTTGCTCGCGAGCTGGGGATGGACCCGGTAGGCTTCCTGATGATGAGCCACATGACGACGCCGGAAAAACTCGCCGGGCAGGCGAAGCTGATGGAGAGTTACGGTGCGTCTTGCGTGTATGTGGTGGACTCAGGCGGCGCGCTGGGTATGAACGACGTACGAGACCGTTTCCGTGCATTCAAGGACGTACTCAACGCGGATACTGAAACCGGCATGCATGCGCACCACAACCTGAGCCTTGGCGTGGCGAATTCGCTGGTGGCGATCGAGGAGGGCTGCGATCGTGTCGATGCCAGCCTCGCAGGCATGGGCGCCGGTGCGGGGAATGCGCCGCTCGAAGTGTTTATCGCGGCGGCGGAACGGCAGGGCTGGCACCACGGCTGCGACCTGTACAAGCTGATGGATGCCGCCGACGACCTGGTCCGTCCGCTTCAGGACCGGCCCGTGCGGGTGGACCGCGAGACCCTTGCGCTTGGTTACGCTGGGGTGTATTCGAGCTTCCTGCGACACGCCGAGGTGGCCGCGAAAAGGTATGACCTGAAGACGGTCGACATCCTCGTCGAACTCGGCAAACGAAAGATGGTGGGCGGGCAGGAGGACATGATCGTGGACGTTGCGCTGGACCTGCTCAAGCGCACGGCACACAGGCCGTCGCATTCCGCGCTGGCCATAAGCGCAGCGGGATGAACCATGCCACACCAATTCGCGCTCGCTGCGCTGACAGCGATTGACCTGACACCACCCGAGCTTGTCAGTGCGGCGGCGCGTAATGGCTACGACGCGCCAGGTTTGCGCTTGAATCCCTTCCGCGCGGGCGAGTTGCAGTATCCGATGTTCGGCAACATCCCGATGCTGCGCTAAGGAAAAAGGCGGTTCCCGTCCTAGTGCAAACCCCAATAATGCGCGATTAGCGAACGCCTGCGTCCGATAATCGATTTCTTTCACGCGCAAGACATTGCCCGGGATCGCACATGACTTTATTGTGTCCATGTGCTGATCCAACACCTCAAGCGCGGCAGATTCAGCCAGTACCGCGCCTCATTTGTTGCTGAACACATTCTTTTTGAACCAGAACTTTCCAACCGTCGTGATCGAGTAGCGAAGCAGGTTAGGAAAGCTTAATAAAAATGCCTGCAGCATTGACCCCAACCCAGAGAATTGAAGGAGGAGACGTAGATGAAGCAATCCAGACAAGCGGGAGCCGCGGTCGTCATGACGGTGGCAATGGCCACGTCCGCGCATGCGCAAAACAGCGTGACGCTGTACGGTATTGTCGATAATTCGCTGACTTACCAAAGCAGCCAGACGACTCTGGGTTCCACCAAGGGCGGAAGCTCCAACATCAAGATGTCGTCGGGCGTGTGGGCGGGCAGCCGTTTCGGCCTGAAGGGCGCCGAGGACCTGGGTGGCGGCACCAAGACGATCTTCCAGCTCGAGTCGGGTTTCAACAGCACCAGCGGCGCGCAGCAATACACCAACGCCGAATTCGGCCGGCTGGCATTCGTGGGGGTAACAAACTCCACGTACGGAACGTTCACGGCGGGCCGCCAGTACACGTCCTACTATTCGCTGCTTTCGCCTTATAGCCCGACCACCTGGCTGACCGGTTTCTACGGCGCGCATCCAGGCGACCTCGATGAACTCGACACCATCTACCGTGCGAATAACTCGCTGGTCTATACGTCGCCCAAGCTCTACGGACTCACGTTCAGCGGCTCGTATTCGTTCGCGGGCGTGCCGGGCAGCGTGAACCAGGGTTCGACATGGAGCGGCGCGGTCCAGTACGTCAACGGCCCGTTCGGGATCGCGGCGGGTATCACGCGCATCAACAACTCAACTCCGGGCGGCGGCGCGTACGGCACGGATTCGACCACGAATTCGGCCGGGCAGTCGGGCGTGTCGGCGGTGACGAACGGCTACCAGACGGCGCAGGCGCAGCAGCGGTTCGCGATCGGCACGGGTTATACGTTCAACAGCGCGTGGGACGTGTCGGCCACCTATTCGAACGTGCAGTACATTCCCGGCATTCACTCGCTGTTCCGCGACACCGCGATCTTCAACACGGCCGGCGCTGTGCTTCACTGGCATGCGTCGACCGCGCTCGATCTGGCGACCGGCTACAGCTACACCCGTGCGACGAAAGCGAATGGCATTGACAGCGTCGCTCAATATCACCAGTTCAACCTGTCCGAGTATTACTCGCTGTCAAAACGAACCGGCCTGTATGCACTGCAGGCGTTCCAGCGCGCAAAGGGCAAGACGCTGGGGACGCCGGGCGCATCCAGCATCATCAATGCGACGGCTACGCTGGGCGATGGTTTCCAGTCGGCGCCTTCTTCGTCGCCAAGCCAGTTCGCGGCAGGCGTGGGCATTATTCACCGGTTCTGATGACCGTACCCGCTGTTCGCCATGTGCATGGGCGGCGCGGGAGAATACCCGGGCCGGCAGCGGCATAATCCGTTACCGGCGCGGGTTCTACGCCAGGATCGCCACTCCAATAACATCGCTCGCGAACTCTGTTCGCAGGGCGGGAATATCATCACTTTGAGTCAGGAGACGCTTCATGCAAGACATTCATCAATCCCCTGCGGTGCATGCCGGCGCGGCGGCACGCACACGCTCACGTACGCGGTTCGTGATTCTCGCGCTGCTCGCGGTGGGCACCATGATCAACTACCTGGACCGCACGGTCCTGGGTATTGCGGCGCCGACCATGACCAAGGAGCTTGGTATAGACGCCGCCGTGATGGGGGTGGTCTTCTCGGCGTTCTCATGGACCTACGCGCTTGCCCAGATCCCGGGCGGTATCTTCCTCGACCGCTTCGGGAGCAAGGTCACCTACTTCCTCGCATTGACGTTCTGGTCGCTCTTTACGCTGTTGCAAGGGTTCGCTGTCGGCCTCAAGTCATTGCTGCTGTTTCGCTTTGGACTCGGCATCAGCGAAGCGCCGTGTTTTCCGGTCAACAGCCGCGTGGTCGCCACGTGGTTTCCGCAACAGGAGCGCGCCCGGGCGACCGGGATCTATACGGTGGGCGAATACCTCGGCCTCGCGTGTTTCGCGCCGGCGCTGTTCTGGATCATGGGGAGCTTCGGCTGGCGTGCGTTGTTTGTATCGGTCGGTGTTCTCGGTATTACGTTCGCGATCGTGTGGTGGCTCTTTTATCGTGAACCGCATGACTCGAAGACCGTCAACCAGGCGGAGCTCGACTACATTGCCGCAGGAGGTGGACTCGAACCGCCCGGCGGCCAGCAGACGCTGGCGTTCTCCTGGAGCAACGTCGGCCAGTTGCTCAAGCGCCGCCAGATCGCGGGGGCATGCCTCGGCCAGTTCGCGGGCAATACCACGCTGGTCTTTTTCCTGACCTGGTTCCCGACCTATCTCGCAACCGAGCGCCACATGGGCTGGCTCAAGGTGGGTTTCTTCGCCGTGATGCCGTTCCTCGCTGCAGCGGTCGGCGTGATGTTCGGCGGCTGGGTGTCCGACCTTCTGCTCAAGCGAACCGGCTCGGCCAACATTGCACGCAAGCTGCCGATCATCGTCGGCTTGCTGGGAGCATCCACCATCATCTCGGCGAACTTCGTCAGCAGTGACGCAATGGTCATCACGATCCTCTCGATCGCGTTTTTTGGCCAGGGCATGGTCGGGCTCGGCTGGACGCTGATCTCGGACATCGCGCCGAAGAACCTGATGGGCCTGACCGGCGGCATCTTCAACTTTTGCGCGAACCTTGCGGGCATTGTGACGCCGCTGGTGATCGGCGTGATCGTGGCGAAGACCGGCTCGTTCTTTTATGCGCTGGCTTATGTCGGGGCGGCCGCGCTGGTCGGTGCGCTGTCGTATGTGTTCATTGTCGGCGATGTCCGCCGCGTGGAATTGGCCGACTAACTGGCGAACCAAGCGCCGAATTTCTTGAGACTGCAGCCATGATTAGCGGAAAAACCACCCTGATTGCCCACCTCGGTTATCCGACGGAGGGATTCAAAGCGCCCATGATCTACAACCCCTGGTTCGAGCAGAACGGCATCGACGCAGTGGTGATGCCGATGGGCGTAAAGGCGGAAGACTATCCGGGCGTGCTGCAATCCCTGTTCCGTCTGACGAACATTCGCGGTGCGCTGGTGACCATGCCGCACAAGGTCACGACTACGAGCCTCGTTGATGAACTGACGCCTACCGCCCGCATTGCCGGCGCGTGCAACGCAATTCTCCTGCGCCCGGACGGTACGCTGCTCGGCGATCAGTTCGACGGCGCAGGGTTCACGCGAGGCGTTGAACGCAAGGGCCGGCCACTGAAAGGCGCGCGTGCGTTTGTTCTCGGCAGCGGCGGCGTGGGCTCGGCTATTGCGGCATCGCTTGCTGCAGCGGGCGTGGCGGCCCTGGCCCTCTTCGATACCAACACCGCGGCAGTCGAAGCGCTCGCCGACCGCTTGCGCAAGCACTATTCGCAGCTGGTGGTAACCACGGGTTCCAAAGATCCGGCGGGCTACGACGTGGTCGTCAATGCAACGCCGCTAGGAATGAACGAGGGTGATCCCCTGCCGTTCGACATCGACCGCATTTCGCCCAGCACGTTCGTTGGCGAAGTCGTCATGAAATCCGAATACACGCCGCTGCTGCGCGCAGCCAGGGAGAAGGGCTGCACGGTGCAGGTCGGCACCGACATGCTCTTCGAAATGATTCCGGCCTACCTGGAGTTCTTCGGCTTCGGCACCGCCACGCCCGAGCAACTGCGCGCGGTCTCGAAGATCAAATATTGATGAGGTGACGTCATGAAGAAGGTGCTTGTTCTAAACGGACCCAACCTGAACCTGCTGGGTCAGCGCGAACCCGCGCAGTATGGGTCCGACACGCTCGCCACGGTCGAAGCGCTTTGCAAGGACGCCGGTGAACGGCTCGGCGTGGAGGTTGAGTGCCGGCAGTCGAATCACGAAGGTGTGCTGATCGACTGGATCCATGAGGCGGGCCGCGAGATAGCAGCGGGCAACATGCATGGGGTCGTGATGAACCCGGGCGCCTTCACGCACACGTCGATCGCGCTGCACGACGCCATCAAGGGTGCGAGCGTTACGTTGATCGAGCTGCATATTTCCAACGTCCACGCGCGCGAGTCGTTTCGTCACCACTCGTACATCTCGCCCGCAGCGCGCGGGATTATCGTTGGTCTGGGCATCAAGGGTTATGCCCTTGCCATCGATGCGCTGGTGCAGGTGTCGCAAGTCAAGTAAGCAGGGGTGATGCAAGGCCGCTGCCGCCGAGTTTTTCCGTCCTGTTCGTCCTGCGGGCCCGGGCTAATCTTCCACACGGCGTGCGTGGAAATCCGCTTTGAGGCGCCACGTCTGCCCCTGATCCTGCGATTCTTCACCTATCCACCGGAATGAAGCGGGCGTGATTTCCCTGAAGCTCCAGCGTACGGCGTTGCCGGTGCTGTCGTGCCCGTCCTGGACAATGTCGGTGCCGGAAGGACGTCCGAGCTGGCGCGAGTAATATTGGCGGAGCGGGTCGCTCCAGATGATGTGCCATGCATCCAGAGCAGGGTCGCAGACGCGCAGCGTGGTGCCGTGGAAGACCCCGGGCAGGACCCATACATCCTGGATCGCGCGCCCTTCCAGCACCCAGCCGAAATGGATATCGCCGTGACCGGCGTGCGGTTTACCGTCGTCGTCATAGACAACGGTTTCCATTTCCCAGCGGCCGATCAACCAGCCGTAAAGTTTCATTTTGTCAGCCCGGTCGGCAGCGGGCTCATTGGTATGAAGAGCGGCAATCAAGTGTTGCGATGTCGGCATGGCGAGAACTCCGTCAACGGCAGGATTTCCTATCCTGGCGAATGGCAGGTCACCCGTCTTGGGGAATATTGCTATATCTTTGCTTATGGCTTCAATCCCTCATCTCCTTGCATCAGGCACCGGATGGCGCGTCCAGGATGTCGTCTGCACCGCCGGTCCGCTCGACCGGCCTTTTGAAGAGCAGCACGCGTCCCTGTGTATCGCGGCGGTGACCTCGGGTACGTTCCGTTACCGTTCAACGCAGGGATCGGCCACGCTGGCGCCGGGCGCAGTGTTGCTTGGCAATGAACATCATTGTTACGAATGCAGCCACGAGCACAGCGCCGGGGACCGCTGCCTTGCGTTTCATTTCGAACCTGAATTCTTCGAGCAAATAGTTGCTGCAGTGCCGGGTGCGCGGCGAATTTCCTTCAATATCCCCACTCTGCCGCCGCTGCCCGCGTTGATACCCATTGTTGCTGCAGCGCAAGCCGCGCGTGACAATGGGGACCTTGCGGCGCTTGAGGAGCTGGCGTTATGCATGGCCGCCACGGTCTCCGCCGCGTTAGTGGACGCCAAGCGGCCCGCGCGCCTGCCGAGTTCCCGCGATGAATTGCGGGTGGCCGCAGCGTTGCGCCGGATCGAGCAGGAGTCGCACCAGCCACTTCTGCTTGCAGATCTCGCGCGTGACGCGGCGGCCAGTCCTTATCATTTTCTGCGGCTGTTCTTGCAGGTTGTTGGCGTGACGCCGCACCAGTACCTGATGCGCACGCGATTGCACGAGGCGGCCGTGTGTCTGCGCCGATCCGGCGAAAGCATCCTGAGCATCGCGCTGGAGACGGGCTTCAACGACGTGTCCACATTCAATGGCCATTTCAAGCGGATCATGGGCGTGAGCCCGAGCGTGTATCGCCGTTTGAATGGGCGGGGCGAGCCGCATTCGCGGGACGCCTGACGGTGGTTTTTTCCCCGCTTGGATCACGTTCGTAAAGAATAGATATCCTAAACATGGGTGAAAGCAGTCCCCGAAAAATTGCCGCTGCCGGGAAAAACACCTGGCGATCAATCGCAGTTTCTTCGACCATCATCAACCTGAGCGACGATCACCGCTCCTCCGCGCGGACCTCTTCTGCGCTCGCTATCAGTAAGCAAAATGCAAGATAGATGCGCCTTCAAAGCGGTCGCTTCGCATCAGCGGCACTCCCCATTGCCATGTGTTTTTTTCTGTGAAAGACTTCGTTCATCTGCTGTGCCGGACATGATTCCGGTATACCGGACAGAGGATACAAACCTGTTTTATCCAATGCCGCCGCGTGTTCATGCGAGGCAGGGTAGTCCGCAACATCGTTTTATGCAGGCCCATGTGCCGGCATGGTGAGGGCGTTGAATCCAGGGTCTTCTCTGGGCGCCGCCGTTTGCCCCTGAACCGACATTTTCACTTTCAAGGCTGAGACCCAAATGAGACTTGTCAAGAAAAGCGCACGTATCGCCTGTTTATTCGCGGTGGCCGGTCTGTTGACGCTGGCCGGTTGCACGAAGGTCGCCACGCCGGCCCAGGATGGATCGGCGGAGTCCACGCTGAAAACAGTCCTGCAGCGCGGCACGCTGCGCGTGGGCGACTGTCTTAGCTTCGCGCCCTTCGGCTTTTATAACAAGGACGGTGCGGCCGACGGTTACGACGTCGACCTCGCGAAAGAGCTGGCGAAGCAAATGGGCGTGAAGCTGGAAGTCGTCAATACAACGAGCGCCAACCGTATTCCGAACCTGCAGACCAGCAAGGTCGACGTGATGTTCTGCAACTTCACGCGCAATTTGGAGCGGGCCAAGGAAATCGCTTTCACCAATCCCTATGTCGTGGCCAGCGAGGCGCTGCTGGTGAAGAAGAGCAGCGGCGTCAAGTCGATCAAGGACATGTCCAATCGCACGATCGCCACCGTCAAGGGATCCACGAACGGCGACGAAGTCCGTGCGCTGAACATGCAGGTGAAGATTCAGGAGTTCGACAGTTCGCAGGCCGCCATCCTCGCAGTCAAACAAGGCCAGGCTGATGCCATGATCGAAGACAACAACTTCCTCGCGTATCAGGCTTCGCTCGATCCCGAGTTGACCGTGACCGACGAAGCGCTCGTTCCGCTTGAATACAACGCCTTTGGCGTGAAGGCGGGCGATCAGGTCTGGCTCGACTACCTGAACCTGTTCCTGTTCCAGGTCAACGCGTCGAAGCTGAACGCGCAGCTCTACAAGAAATGGTTCGGCGCCGATCCGCGTTTCCCGCTGAACCCGCAGTACTGAAGCGTCAACGCCGCATGCATTGCGCAAGCCTTACGACGGAGGAGCAATGAGCTATCAATGGGTGACCCTGTCGGGCTATCTGAACGATTTTGTCCGGGCGGCGTGGCTTACTCTTCAAGTCACGTTGCTGGCCTTCATCGTCGCGATGCTGCTCGGCTTGCTGGCCGCACTGGCCAGTACATCGCGCGTCGTGGTGCTGCGGGCCATATCGAGTTGTTATATCGAGGTGATCCGCAACACGCCGGTGCTGCTGCAGATCTTCATTGTTTTCTTTGGCCTGCCGTCAATGGGCATCACGCTCGATGCGTATACGGCCGGGGTTATCGCGCTAGGTGTGAACGTGGGTGCGTACTTGGCCGAAGTGTTCCGGGCGGGCATTCAGTCCGTGCCGCGCGGCCAACTGGAAGCGGCTTCCATTCTCGGCCTGGAGCGTTCGCAGATCTTCGTTGAGGTGGTCATGCCGCAGGCCGCGCGTGCTGTCTATCCTGCGATCGTGAACAACCTGATCCAGCTTCTGCTCGGGACGTCGCTGCTGTCGGCTATTGCTTTGCCGGAGCTGACGGGCATGGCGACCGTGATCAACTCGCGCACGTTGCTGTATATCCAGACCTTCACGATCACGTTGATTGCCTATCTTGTGCTGAGCAACTTGCTGTCGTGGGTCGCCGGAATGATCGGGGCGCGGCTGTTTCATCCGCCGCTCGTACTGGCGAAACGCGCACGCCGGCCATTGCTCATCAGGCGCCGTGTGAGCCCTGGAACCGGAGAGTGACCATGACAAGCGACCTGTTGATGTCGAGCCTTCCCATCCTGCTGCAGGGCCTGCTCACCACGCTCATTCTCTCCGTAGCGGCCATTGTTGGCGGCACGCTCGTGGGGCTGCTGGCGGCCGTGTTGCGCAGCTTCGGGCCCTGGGGTACGCCACGGCTCGCCCGGCTCTATACCGAGCTGTTTCGCGGCACGCCCGTGCTGATCACGCTGATGTTCATCTATTTCGGCGTGTCGTACTTCGGTTATGCCATCGATGTATTTGCAGCCGGCGTGATCGGGCTCAGCGTGTATCAGGGCGCCTATATTGCAGAGATTTTCCGCTCGGGGATCGAGTCGGTCCAGAAGGGGCAGTGGGAAGTCTCGCAGATCCTCGGACTGAGCAAGACGCAGGCGTTCTTCTCGGTGATCCTGCCGCAGACCGGAAAGATCGTGCTGCCGCCGTTGATCGGCCAGTACCTGTCCCTCATCAAGGACACGTCGATCGTCAGCATGATCGGCATGTCCGAGCTGATGCATCAGGGGCAGGCGATTGTCGACCGGATCGGCAAGCCGGTGGAAATCTATGGCCTGGTTGCCGTGCTGTATTTCATTGTCTGCTTTCCCCTGTCGCGGTGGGTGCGCCGCCATGATCGAAGAAGGAGCCTGTTGTCATGAACACCGCCATCGCGTCCGAATCCATCATCAAACCTATCATCAACTTGAGTGGCGTCACCAAGTCGTTCGGCACGACCCAGGTACTCAAGCAGATCAACCTCGACGTGCGGCAGGGCGAAGTGCTCGTGCTGATAGGCGCCTCCGGTTCAGGCAAGAGCACCGTGTTGCGAATCATGAGCGGTCTTGAAACCGCTGACGCCGGCGAGGTCTGGGTCAACGACGTGCCGCTCCACGACGCGCGCCGAGCACGCGAAATTCGTGGTCATGTGGGCATGGTGTTCCAGCAGTTCAACCTGTTCCCGCACAAGAACGCGCTGGGTAATGTTTCGCTGGCCTTGATCAAGGCACGCAAGATGAATCCGGCGGACGCCCGCAAGCGGGCGATGGACGCATTGGATCGCGTGGGCCTTGCTGATCGCGCCGATCATTATCCGAGCCAGTTGTCGGGCGGCCAGCAGCAGCGGGTAGCCATTGCACGCGCGCTGGCCGTGGAGCCGGGCATCATGTTCTTCGATGAAGCCACGTCCGCGCTCGATCCGGAACTGGTCGGCGAAGTCACCGAGGTCATGCGCGGCCTTGCACGCGACGGCATGACCATGGTGGTCGTCACGCATGAAATGGGCTTCGCGCGCAAAACGGCGGACCGCGTGGTCTTCATGGACAAGGGCGTGATTGCCGAGCAGGGCGCACCCGAGCAGATCTTCGTTAATCCGCAGAACGAGCGCACGCAGCAGTTCCTGCACCGGGTACTTGACCATTGAGTACGACCGGTATGCAGCGGTGGTCCGCAGCCGCTCATGCGCTAGACTCGCGTCAGTCAAAGATCGAAGAAGCGAATCATATTGCCGACGGAGTTTGAGTCATGTCTGTACAGGAATCTTCAAGGGCGAGGGGAGTCGACCGGGTCGTCTCCATCCTCAAGCAACTGCATAGCGTGCGGCGTCCAATGACCATGCGCGAGCTGATTGAGGCAACTGGGGCCCCGCGCTCCAGCATCTATGAACTCGTGACAATCCTGACGGAGGCCGGCTGGCTGGAAGCGGGGGCGGACGGTAGTGTGTTCTTCGGCCGCGAGATGCACTATTACGGGTCCGACTATGCGGTGCACAACGACCTGATCAGCCGGGCGCACGTGGTTATCCTGAGTCTTGTCCGAAGCCACGACGAGACTGCGCAGCTCTGCATGCTCGAGGGCAACAAGTACACCGTGGTGCTGTCGGAAAACAGTTCGCGTCCGTTCAATATCAGTTCGGATATAGGCGTGAAAGTCCCCATTCCCTGGACCGCATCCGGCCGCTTGCTGCTCGGACACCTGAGCGCGGACCAGATTCGCGCGTTGATTCCGGAAGAAGACTTCGTGCTCGATAACGGCAAACGAATCGAAGTGCCGGAATTCCTGGGTGATGTCGAGCGCGCCGCCGAACAGGGGTTTTTCTGTACGGAAGGTCTTTCCCATACGTTTCGGTATTGCATGGCGGCGCCCGTGCGAGACAAGAACGGGCAAGCCGTGGCCGCGCTGTGTTTCATGACCAGCCGCGACACCGACCCGAACAAGCGCACGGCCATGCTCGAGGATCTCATACGCTCGGCGAAGACCTTGTCGCAGCCTTACTACGGGACGAGTTTCAGCGCGGTGGGCTGATGATGGCAAGAGGCATGACCGCGCTGAAATGTCGATTCATCAAGAGGTTCAGGCGCCCACGCTGGCCGCAATCTGCACGTCCTGCACCGCCACGCCGGTGAGGTCGGCCACCGTGATCTGGGAAGGGTCGGAATCGTCGCGAGCGCGCTGGCGGGCGTCCAGCAACGCACCGAGTTCAAGCAACTGCCCCGCTTGAATCAGCCCGGCCGATAACGCGTGCGAGATTTCGCCGTATTTGCTGCACTGGTCGATCGAGTCCACCACGATCACCCCGGCCCGCGCAATGATTGCCGGATCGAGTTCCTGCTTGCCGGCGCTGTCCGCGCCCACCGCTGTGATATGCGTGCCGTCGCGGATCCAGTCCGAGCGCAGCAGCGGGTCTCTTGATGGCGTTGTGGTCACAATCAGGTTCGCGTTGGCCGCAACGCCCTCAGCAGAGTCCATCGCCCGCACATTGAAGCCCCGTGCCGACATCTGCTCCGCGAATAGTCCGCGGTTTTTAGCGCTCGGCCCCCATACGAATACGTCCCTGCAACCGGTCACCGGTTGCAGGTATTCAAGCTGCAGCCGCGCTTGCTCGCCGCTGCCAATAATTCCGATCCCATGCACCTCGCGCGGCGCCAGCAATCGCGCGGCGAGCTGTCCGGCAAGCGCCGTGCGCACGCTGGTGAGCCAGCCTTCATCCTGCAACAGGGCGACCGGTTCGCCCGTCGTGGCGGAAAAAAGCACCATGAGGCCGTTGTTGCTCGGCAAGCCCTGTTTCGGGTTGCCGTAGAAGCCGGTGGATACCTTGACCGCGAACGCCGCTGCGCCATCGACATAAGCCGACTTGACGCAACAGTCGCCATTGGCTGCGTCGAACCGGAAGTTCTGGACCGGCGGCACCTGGACGGTCTTGCGGGAATAAGCGATGAAACCTTCTTCGATCATCCGCACCGCGCGTTCCATATTGAAGCGCGCGATGATCTCGTCTTTCGTCCAGATTTTCACTTAACCGCCTCGATGAATTTGTTCAGCATGATGTTGCGTCCGCACAGCACCACGGCCACGGCACGTCCCTGATACCGGGGGGCCAGTTTCAGCATTGACGCCAGTGCAACGCCAGCCGCGCCTTCAACCATCCAGCGGTCGGTCTGCGCGAGCAGTTTCATCGCCGCCTTGATTTCTTCTTCCGTCACCAGGGCGGTGTCGGTAATGACTTCCCTGGCGATATTGAAGGTCACCGAGTCCGGTTCCACGCCGCCTGCGGTACCGTCTGAAATTGTTTCGCTTTCCTCAACGTCTATGATCTTGCCCGCTTTGAGCGAGCTATACAGAGCGGTCGAGTTCGCAGGCCAGCATCCGATCACATCGGTTTGTGGACTCAGCGCCTTGATCGCCGTGCCAATGCCGGAAATCAGCCCGCCGCCGCCGACAGAGGCAAACACGGCCCCCAGATCCGTAATCTGTTCGTGCAGTTCCATGCCAATCGTGCCCTGGCCGGCTATGACGTCGAGATCGTTGTACGGTGACACGAAAGCCTTGCCCTTGAGTTTCGCTTGCCGCGCAGCTTCCAGTTCGACGGCCAGCGGTGTGTCATTTAGCGTGACCACCTCGGCGCCCAGCGCACGAATGGCGTCGAGCTTGATCGCCGCTGCCGACGTGGACGCATAGACGGTGACCGGAACGCCGGCCAGCTTGCCGGCGAACGCGACTCCCAGGCCGTGGTTGCCGCTCGATACCGTAAGCACGCCGTTGCGGCGTGCGCCGGCATCGAGCAGGCGGAGCTTGTTGGTCGCGCCGCGAAACTTGAACGAGCCGGTGTGCTGCAGATGCTCGCACTTCAGGTAGACGTCGCACCCGGTCGCGTTCGACAACATGGGACTGAATGCAAGCGGCGTCACGCTCACCTGGGGTCGAATCGCGCGATGCGCTTCCTCCATATGCTGAAACAGATCATTCATCAGTCGTAGCCCTCAGTTCTTTCAGGTAATTGAACACTGTCGCGCGGCCTATGGACAGCACCTTCGCGACGTAGTTGGCCGCGCTCTTGCCCTTGAATGCACCTTCCTCATGCAAGGCTTCAATCAGCGTGCGCTTATGCTCACGCGTCAGCATGGATAGCGTGAGCTTGCGTTCCTGCAGCCAGTGGTTGAGAAAGATATTCACGCGCTCCTGCCAGTCGTCCTGGAACAGCTTCTCGGGCTGCGGTTGCAGCGCGGTGCTTGAGAGCAGCAGGTCGAGCGCCTGTCTTGCCTGCTCCAGCGCGGCAATATGAAAATTGATGCACATGACGCCGATCGCCTGACCCGCGTCGCTGCGTACGACTATGCTGACCGAGCGGATCTTGCGGCCGTCCCAGCCCAGTTTTTCATACGGGCCGATCACGCTTTCGTCCGGATCGAACTCGATGTCGTCGAGCGATGATTCGTCGCCCAACTCGCGCTTGGACTGATTGTTCGCCACGTGCACCACGGTTTGCGTGGCGAGGTCGTGTATGACAACTTCCGTGTACGGTGGAAACAACAGGACGATACCGTCGGCGATAGCCCTGTAGCGAGCGAGCAACTCGGCCGGCGGTTGTGGTTCGCTGCGCTTGAGCGCCCGCTTGGACGGCGCTTTCACCGCGAGTTCGGCGGGTTGTCCGGAGGCGATTTTCAAATTACGTGCTTTAGTCATTATTCAATGTTGATTCGTGCGGAACAGTCGTGCGATGTTCCGCACGCGCGGCTTAGTCGACCGCGAGATCGACCGTAAAATATTCCTTCAACAGCTTCTGGTAAGTGCCATTGCGCTTCAGTTCCAGAAACGCACCGTTGAGCGCGTCGACCAGTTCCTTGTCCCCCTTGCGCACACCGATACCTACGCCTGTGCCAATCACCTTCGCATCCTTGACCGACGGCCCCGCGAACGCAAAACCCTTGCCTGCAGGCTGATTCAGGAAACCAAGGCTCGCGGCGGTCGCATCAACGAAGGTGGCATCCAGGCGTCCTGCGCTCAGGTCGGCATAGACCAGGTCCTGGGTTTGATAACTGACCACGTCGACGCCTTTCGTAGCCCACGCCTGCTTCGCGTATTGCTCCTGAATCGACCCTTGCAGCACACCTACCTTATGCGATGCCAGTGACTCCGCCGCGGGCTGCAATGTGCTGCCCGCGCGTGCCACCAATTGCGCCGGACTGCGGTAAAGCGGCTGGGTGAAATCGATCTGCTCGCTGCGTTTCGCGTTGATGTTCATCGCAGAGTCTATCGCGTCGAACTTACGTGCTTGCAGCGCGGGAATCAGGCCGTCGAATGCATTCTCGACCCACACGCATTTCGCTTTCAACTGCGCGCAGAGGGCATTGCCAAGATCGATGTCGAAGCCTTGCAACTGGCCATCCGCCGTCTTCGATTCGAACGGCGGGTAAGACGCTTCCACGCCGAAGCGGATGGTCGAAATCTCCTTCGCCTGGACCTGCACCGCCACCAACATGGATGCCGTCGCGCATAGCGCAACCGCGAGCATGGCACTTAATGCATTTTGCCTCATGGCTATCCTCACTTCCGCGTTTTAAAAATTGAAAGGGCTAGGGAAAACGTGGCTGGCGCAAGGTGCCTGGCCCTCGCGCCCGGTGCGGCTAAAAATCGTTAAGCAGTTGACCGGTCTTGCGATGAGGCAAGGGGTTCTTGCCTGCGAGCAGGGCGACACGCTGGCCGGGGCGCACGAGCTTCATGTACTGCTGCACGATCAGCAAGCCGTCGACATCGCTGAATACCGGATGACGCGCGGCGCCCGGTGCGCCAAGCAGCGGAATGATCTCGGCGATGATCTCACCGGTTTTCACGGTGTCGCCGGGGCGCTTTCTATAGGCGACGAGACCCCCGGCCGGTGCGGGTACGTGCGATACGCCTTCGAGCGGGAAGACCATGACCTCGTGCTCGGCGAGCGGATGAGACCGGTCGTCATTGTCCGGATCGAGGTCCACGAGGCCGCGCAATGCGAGGTATTGCAGGATGCCTTTCGCATCGGCCTGCGCAAAGGCGTCCGAGACGTCGGCTTGCCCGCGAAGTTCGACCGACGTGCAAAACGCGGCGTGCCCGGCGTCTATCAGCCCCGCTTGTTGAAGCACTGCCCAGCATTGCGCAATGGCTTCGTCGAACGGCGTTCCGCCTGCGCGGTCTTCAAGAAACACCGCCCTGATCCGCATGTGGCGAGCCAGCGCGACCGCTTGCGTGCGCTGGCTGCGATTGCTGTACAGATGCAGGATGCCGTCCGTGTCGCAATGCAGGTCCAGCACGATGTCATGTTGCAACGCTTCACTCAGCAGCGCCGTTTTCATGGCGGCGACGGGATCGAGCGGCGTCAGTTCTGCTGCCACATCGGCGAACAAAGCCTTCGCGCTCTTGATGTCGTTATGGGCAATGCCGCGTGTAGCCAGCGCTTTTTCCACGCGGCTGGTGAGATCGGGAAAACGGCGGTTGAAGTTTTCGCCATTGTCGAGATTGAAGCGTCCGGTGTGCGCCCCGAACACGCGCTGCCCCAAACCAATGGGGTTGGCGAACGGACGCACGACGATCCGCCCGCGGATGCGGCCCGCGTTATCCAGCTTGACCAGTGCGTCGAGCAGGTGCTGGATGACCAGCAAGCCGGGCAACTCATCCGCATGCAGACCCGCCTGGATATACGCGCTGAGCCCCGACCCAACGCCCTCGAAGGTGTGCTTGAACAGGCGATGCGAGGCGCCCGGCGACAGGGCGGGCAACTCGGAATATTGGGTCGATAGGGTCACGTCGTTTACCGGAATGTACTTGTTAGTCTAAGATAGACTGTAAAATACAATCGGTCAAACGGAAAAATAACCAGCGTCGATGTTGGCGGGTTCAGCAAAGATGACCTGGTCCACCGGTGTTTTTTCGCTCATCATTCCGGCTATCGCTGGAGGTAGCCGACTCACGGAGATTTCAATGAAGATCAAGGACTTTCTTGTCGAACGCTGGATGGACCGGTACGAGCATGAAGCTCGCTATAACCTCGCTGAAACCTGCGTCGAATCGCTGACGGTTGCGCAATTGCTCGAGCTGACCGGCAAGCGCGACAGCCTGCTCGGCGAGCTGCTTCCCATGAGGCTGACCTATGGAGCGATCGAAGGGTCCGACCGGCTGCGGGCCAATATTGCGGCTTTATATGAGCGGCAGACACCGAAGAATATTGTCGTGACACACGGCGCCATAGGCGGGAATGCGCTGGTGTACGAGACGCTGGTCGAGCCGGGGGACCGCGTGATCGCGGTGTTGCCAACGTACCAGCAGCATTACTCGATTCCCGAAAGCTATGGCGCCGACGTGCAGACCATGACGCTGCGCGAAGAGAACGGTTTCCTGCCGGATCTCGACGAGCTTCGCAAGCTGGCGAACCAGAAGACGAAGCTCATCGCCATCAACAACCCGAACAACCCGACGGGCTCGCTGATGGATGAAGCCTTTCTCAGGGAAGTAGTCGCCATCGCCCAATCGTGCGGTGCGTACCTGTTGTGCGACGAGGTTTACCGGGGCACGAATCAGGAGGGCTCAGGGTTCACCGCGTCCGTCGCGGATCTTTACGAGCGGGGCATCAGTACCGGCAGCATGTCTAAGACGTGGTCGTTGGCCGGTTTGCGGTTGGGGTGGATTGCCGGCCCGGCCGGCCTGATTCGCGCGGTGTGTATTCATCGGGACTACAACACCATCAGCGTGGGGATGATTGACGATTATCTTGCGTCCATTGCGCTTGAAGCCAAGGACAAGATCCTTGCGCGCAACCATGCAATTACGCGGACCAACCTCGCGGTGCTCGACGACTGGATCGCCAAGGAGCCGCTGGTGTCGTATGTGAAGCCCAAGGCCGCGACGGTCTGCCTGCTCAAGGTTGATGTCGACATGTCATCGACTGAATTTTGCGCTGCGCTGATCGAGGCGACCGGCGTGATGTTCACGCCGGGCAGCGCGTTCGAAATGGAAGGGTATATCCGCGTCGGTTTCGCGAATCCGCTCGATGTCCTTCAGGAGGGACTAGTCAAGGTCTCCGGCTTCCTGGAAGGCATCGAGCGCCGGTAGAGCCAAGCGCCTGCCATCCGCTCGGCCGGGGTCCTAGAACTTCTTCCGGATCCCGACCAGCGCCATGAACTGGCTGTTGTTGCTGGACGCCGCCGTTCCGTTGAGAATCCACGCATGGGCCGTACCGGCGGCTCTCTGGTAGACAATGTTGCTGTACAAGTCGGTCGTTTTCGACAGGAAGTAGTTGATACCCAATGCGCCCTGGTTGTAGTGCGTGTTTCCACCGGCGGCAACCGTGCTTCTCTGAGTCGTGTAGAGATAGGCCGCAGTCAGCACCGTAGCGGGCGTGACCTGATAGCGCAGGCTCGTTTCATAGTTGTTGAACTTCAACGCGCCGCCAACGGTCGCGTCGAAGGCCGCATTGGTATAAATAACGCTCGCGAGGAGCGAGCCGAACGTATACGTGCCGCCGGCACCCCATACCGTGTGCTTCGCAATGCCGCCGGCGGCAATCGTCGGCAGCGCACCGTACGTGTTATCCGACGCTTCCGCACCGGCTGTGCTGTAGCCGGGCTGAGTGACCGTGAAGAAACCCGCATCGAGGTGGACCGGACCGTTCACATAGTCGGCGCTGCCGCTCCACAGGCGGTTGGTATTGATCTGGCCCGGGAGGTTCGAAAACGCATACAGGGCTTTCGCGGTGAAACCGGCGATGGTCGGTGTCGTGTACTTGATCGCATTGTTGGGCCGGAACGTGCAGTTCATGTCGTCGCTGTCATACGGGTGGAACGTATAACCGGACATGTAGAGGGCGGCCATTTCGTTGCCCACATCTTCCTGGAACGGCATGTACTGGCGACCGGCCGTGACGGTTCCCCAGTTGTTGTTGACGAGGCCCACGTACGCGCTGCGGCCGAACATCCGGCCGCCTTGTCCGAGCGCGCCGTTCTGAATGTTGAAGCCGTTTTCAAGCCTGAAGGTGGCTTGCGTCCCGCCGCCGATGTCTTCGAAACCGAGCAAGCCCCACCGGTTCGCCGACATGGCGCCAGGCAGCGCTTGAATGCCGTGATCAATGTGCCCGTTGGTCGAACCCATGTTGCTCGTGTAACCAATTGCCGAATCGACGAGCCCATATAGCGTGACGCTGCTTTGTGCCTGCGCGGCGCCTGCCATGGAACCAAGCAGGGTAGCGGTGACCAGAACTTTCCTACGCATTTTAAACATCCTCTTAAAGTGCTGCATAGATCGCCCAAAAATGTTCTTATCGATGCTCGATTCTTTTTTGGGTCGATTAGTTGACGGAGTTGAATTCCAAACGAGACCGGCTTTCTTATAATTAGTAGTACTAATATTGAATCGTGAAATGTGATGTATTGAATGAAGCCTCTTCAGGCCTGGTTTTCTCCTTTTATGTCAGCTTGCGAGAGACGGTGGTGTTTCGAAGTACTTCGCGTTGTCTGGGGCGATGACCGTGGTGAGCATCGGGTAGTGACAAGCGCGTCCCGAGAACGCCGGAAACTGCCCATTGTCTTCTCGCATTCGCGCTCGCACGGGCGAGTTCAGCGCCTCGGCGAGTAGTTGCGGTGAAGGGAAGGTCAGCATGTTTCGCTGCATGTAGTTCACGCGCGTCCATGGCATGGACTCACACCAGTCGACCCGGGTGAATACGTTGACCTGCCGTACGTCCGGATAGTCGAGCATGATCTGAGGGTGATGCGTGATGTAGTAGGACAGCCAGTCATTGATATTTTCCGCAGCGCCCGGGTAATGCACGAGATAGCTGCATAAGGCGGGTTCCGCGGCCGTCCTCGTGAGAGGCAGGAATGTCCGGGTGAGCATGGCCTGATGTGTGACCACGCTTGCGCCTGTTGCGAGCCAATAATCCGACTGCGCAAGCCGCCAGAGATGTCCGCCCTCGGCGACTTGTGATTCGAGTGCCTCGATGCAGGCGAACTCGAGTCGAAGCGCAAGCAGGGGCGAATGCCCGTCGTCGTGATAAGTCGTGATCCGAGCGGGTGTATGGAGTTCGGCCTTCAATAAGTCAGGCGTCGCGCGGATGGCTTCCTGGATGAGCTCGTAGTGCGCCGCGCTTATCCGGGCGTGCGGATCGTCCTCGTTGGTCGCAGTGATGAAGTAAGAAAATGTCATGGATCAGATCAGCTCAAGTGCAAGGCTTGCGGTTTGGAGGCAGGCAAGATTTCTCTATCCCGGCCTTTTACTTTTGCGCAGCGGAGGCGCGAGCACCGCTTCGGGAATAGGGCAGACGTAGGGGCGCCCACCGGTCAAGCGCGCATGTTCTGCCTGAGCTGCGCTGATTGACGACGGCTCTGTCAGCAGATCCAGCGCGGTCGCTGCGAGCGCCTTTGCCGCATGCAGCATCCCTTTGTGAGCGGCGGGCAGTTTCCCTTGGGACACCAGCTGCCACGTGTGCATGTTGGTGCCTACGGCGTAGCACGCGCCGAGGTATTGGGTTGTCGGCACGATCCAGCTCACGTCTCCTACATCGCTCGACCCTGTCAACGAGCCGGGTTGTTCCCCCAGTGGGAGCGGTGTATCGGCGAGTCCATGGGCATTGGCTGGTCCTCGATACGCGTCAAGGCATTCCTGCAAATCGCCCGCGCTGATGTTCCCGGCGAGCAGCGTGACGAAATCGCGGTCGGACTGGTCGAAGGGCGGGGGACCGAGCCGCTCGAGGTTATCCATGATCAAGGTTTCGATCGTTTCGTTGCGCAGCACGTTGGAGCACGCCCGATCGACTTCCACGTCGACGGTTGTTTCGGTCATCAGCGCAGCACCCATGCCGATTCGCCGGACGCGCTCGAATAGCGCCCGCGCCTGCTCCATGTCCGGCGCGCGGACAACATACAGCACTTCGGTACGGGCCTGGACAACGTTCGCAGCCAGGCCGCCGGCATCGGTGATGGCGTAGTGGACGCGAGCTTCGGCAGGCATGTGCTCGCGCAGGAAATTCACGCCGACGTTCATCAGTTCAACCGCATCGAGCGCGCTGCGTCCAAGATGGGGTGAAGCCGCCGCATGCGAGGCCACGCCGGAAAAGCGGAAGAACGCCTGAATCACCGCCAGCGACTTGTACTTGAAAATCCCCGAGAAAGGGCCGGGGTGCCAGGTCAACGCGAAGTCGATCCCGTCGAAGACGCCTTCGCGAGCCATGTAAGTCTTGCCCGCGCCCCCTTCCTCGGCAGGGCATCCGAAGTAACGCACGATCCCTGGCAAACCTTGGGAAACGAGGTAGTCGCGTGTGGCGACCGCCGCCAGCATCGCACCCACACCGAGCAGGTGATGGCCGCATCCGTGTCCGCTGCCGCCGGCGCATATCGGGCACGCTTCCATGGCCGCAGCTTGCTGGCTCATGTTCGACAATGCGTCATATTCGCCCAGGAAGCCGGCGGCGGGCCCTGCATCCCCGGCCTCGGCGACGAACGCCGTGGGCAGGCCGGCGAGGTTCCTCGTGATCCGGAATCCTTCGCGCTCAAGTATCTCGATCTGCGCTTCGACTGAGCGGAATTCTTCCCAACGTGTCTCGGCAAGATCCCAGATCCGATCCGCAAGGTCGATATAGGTGTCGCGCTTTGCTTCGACGAGTTGCCCGATGAGCGCGAGCCTCTGGCTATCTTCACGCTTCATGCGTCCACTCCTGCGTACTGGATCGGAAATGCTCCCCGCACCGAGCCTCTTTGTGTTCGATTTTCCCGGGCGACAGGAGGAAGTACGTCATCCGGGATGGGGCAGACGTAGGCTTCTTCAGCCGCTTGCTCGCGTAACTCGGCCTTGGCCTGTTCAAGCAATGAAGGACTCGCGTAGAGCGCCGCGGCGGTGGCAGCCATTACCTTGGCGATATGAAGCATGCCCTTGTGCGCTATCGACGATTTGCCTTGTGCGACCAACTGCCAGGAATGGAATGGCGTGCCCAGCGCGAAACAGGCGCCGAGACAGCGCGCGGTCGGGACGACCCAACTGACATCGCCTACGTCGGTCGACGCGGGCAACAACGATGGCATCGATTCAGCGGGCAAGACCCCGTCATGCAGGACTCCCGTGAGCCGATGGGCGCCGAAAATCGACAGGCTGGCCTTCGCTTCGGCGGGCGAAATCGCGGCGTGCATGCGCGCGGCAAAATCGTGATCGCAGGTATCGAACGGTGTTGGACCGATTGCGAGCATGCGTTCATACATCAGGCCGGACAGCACCTTGTTGGGCTTCATATTCGACATTGCCTTCTCTACCCGGCACAGGACGGTGGTGTCGGTCATCATCGCGGCGCCGTCTGCGATTTTTCGCAGACGCTCGAGCAGCGAGTGGATCGTGGAAAGCTCCGGTGCGCGCAATTGATAGACGACCTCGGCGCGTGCCTGCACGACGTTGGGAGCAGTTCCTCCCGTATCGTGCAGCGCGTAGTGAAGGCGGGCGTCACTGGGCATGTGCTCGCGCAGATAGTTGGCGGCAACATTCATCAGCGTGACGGCGTCGAGTGCACTGCGACCCAGATGAGGCGCGGCCGCCGCATGCGCTGCAACGCCGTTGAACGTGAAGCGCGCGTGGAGCGTCGCAAGGGTTGTCATTGCGTCGATGCCGAGGACGCTTGCAGGGTGCCAGGTGAGTGCGGTGTCCAGATCGGCGAAGGCGCCTGCTCGCGTCATGAACGTCTTTCCGGCTCCGCCTTCCTCGGCGGGACAACCGTAATAGCGGACCCGTCCCGGACGGCCGGACGCATGCAGCCAGTCCTTGATGACGAACGCGGACATCAGTGTCGCGCCGCCCAGCAGATTGTGGCCGCAACCATGTCCGCTGCCGGCGTCTGCGACCGCTTGCCGGCTGGCCGAGTTGGCGACCTGGCTGAGATGAGGCAACGCGTCGTACTCGCCGAGAAAACCGATCACCGGGCCGCCGTCGCCGGCTTCGGCGACAAACGCGGTAGGGATGCCCGCAACTTCTCGCGTGATTCGAAAGCCGTGCCGTTCGAGTTCGCGGATTTGCAGCTCAGCCGACTCGTATTCCGCGTAGGCCGTTTCGGCGAGATCCCACAAACGGTCGCTCAAGTGGACACATACATCGCGGTACGATTCGATCCGTAGGGCAATCTCTTGATCGAGTTGATCGAAATTCACTTGCTTTTCCCTTTTGATTGAAGCACGCAGGCCATCGCTGTTCGACCCGTAATCGAAACAACGGGTCGCGCCTTGCATCCGAATCACGAACATGAATAATTAATCGGAAGGGTTCCACTCTCTGCAGGCGGCTAGATTCCCGCCTTGGCGTGGAACGCGTTGTTGCGGCCGAGCGTTGCGCGATGGCGCATGTAGAGTGTCAGGACGGCGAGCAGCGAAATTGCGTTTGCGGCGAGCAGATACCAGGCCGGCGACATCGGATCGGCGGTCCTGGCAGCAAGCCACGCGACGACCACTTGCGCGCTGCCGCCGAATATCGTGGTCGGCACGCTGAAACAGATGGACACGCACGTGCTGCGAATCGCGTTGGGGAATATCTCGGGGATGAAGCACAATTGGAATGGCGCCATCAGCACGCGCAACAAAGTCAGCAATCCGACCATCGAGAGAAAGGTGGCGGCGGTGCCGTTCTGGGTGACCCAGACGAACAACGGCACGATCGCCAGTACCGTCAGAAGCTGCGGCAGCAGCATCCACTTCGTATTGGGAAACCGGTCGTAGAGCAGGCCCGCGGCCAGCGATGCGACGATTCCCACACCGCCGGTAATCAGTCCGACCAGCATGGAGGTCGACGTGGGCAGGTGCAACACACGCAGGCCGTAGGTCGTCATGTAGTACCCGACGACATACACCGTGATCGTCGGCCCGATCAGCACGGCACACGAGATCAGCAGATCGGCAAGGTGCTTGCTGACAATGACGGATACAAGCTCACGCGTCCCTTTGACCGCGGACTCGAGATCGAGGGTTTCGCTCAGTTGCTTGCGGATATACAGTCCGACCGGCGCGATCAGCAGACCGACGACGAACGGCACGCGCCACCCCCACTCCGAGAGCGCAGCGGGCGACAGCATCGACGACACGACGTAGCCGACCAGCCCGCCCAGCAGCGAAGCCACGCCTTGGGTCGCAAGCTGCCAGCTCGTATAGAAGCCGCGCCGGTTCGACGCCGCCATTTCGAGCATGTAGGTTGTCGCGGGCCCCATTTCGCCACCGGCTGAAAATCCTTGCAGCAGGCGGCCGATGACAACGAGGATGGGGGCCACCATGCCGATCGTTGCATACGACGGCGTGAACGCGAGGATCGCGGTGCCGAGCGCCATCAGGCCGATCGTCAGGGACAGTGCCGCCTTGCGGCCGGAGCGGTCCGCGTAGGCGCCGATCACCAGGCCGCCGATCGGCCGTGCGACGAAGCCGACACCGAACACGGCGACCGACGCGATCACCTGGCTCGCCGGAGAAAACGCCGGGAAAAAGGCCTTGCCGATGAACACCGCAAAGAAGGCGTAAACCGTGAAGTCGAAGAACTCCAGGGCGTTGCCCACGACCACCGCGATGAAGTCGCGGGTCGATGCAGTGTGGACTGTCGAGTACTCGCACCCGTTTGCTTGATTTGACACACCCGTCTCCGAATTTGGGTTAGCACCGGCGCTGTTGCCGTGCGGTTGAAAAAATAATGTCGTTCGTTTTTGCTGCCGTCAACGAGTCAAAATTCATCTGGCTTCATCGGCTCTCATTTGGTCTCACTTGGTCTCATGTGGCTTCCGTGACCGTTGGATCATCCAGAAAGTACGCACGAAGCAATCCGGCGCCATGCCTGTCCGGCATGGCGCAAATGGGCTGCTTTGTGAGAAGCCGCGCGCTGCGAAACCGAATGCTTACCGCCTACAACAGGCACTCGACAGAGTGAAAGAGCCGGCGTTTTAAAGGATCTTCCGAGGTCATGGACGTGCGGATCACGCCGGTCAGGCACTCCACGAAGTATTTGGCGGCATTGCTAAGCGGCGCGCCACGCCGGTATATGAGGCTGACCTCGGCCTCGGCAATCGAGTCGACTAGCGGGAGGACTGCTAATCGTTCCTTGCTCACTAGCAGTTCAGCAAGCGGCCAGGGCATCAGCGTCAGCATATTGGTGCTTGCGACCAGCCCAAGCGCGATGGCGCTGGAATGCGATATATGAATGCGTGGTTCATAGACACGGCAGTATTCGGTGAAGGCATTGTCCGCGGCGAGCTCGTCGACCGAAGAATCGCGATTCAGGATCCACTCGGCGTCCTTCAATTCATGCAGCGACCTGCACCCGGCCAGGTGATGTTCTGCCCGCGCGACCACCGCGTAGCCCGTGCGAAATAGCGGGACATGGGTGAACTCCTCCGTTTGCGTAACGGGGCTGGCCCTGCCAATAGATATATCGAGTGTTCCATCACGCAATCTGGGTATCGACACGGTTGCCAATCCTTCGAAGAATTCGATCTTTACCTCGGGCATACGCGTCTGGAACAGACCGACAACCTCTCCAAGCAACGTTAGACCGACCCACGACACCGCTGCAATCGACAGCGTGCCGTCCCTCATACCGGATAGCCGCTCCATTTCCTGCCGCGCACGCGCCAGTTGCCCGACCGTCAGCCTTGCATGGCCGAGCAGCGTCTGACCTGCCTCGGTCAGCGTCACACCGGTGGCCTCGCGAATGATCAGTGTGACATTCAGATCTTCCTCGAGCTCGCGTATCGCCTTGGTAATGGCGGCTGGCGAGAGGTCCGTGGCGCGGGCTGCGTTCCGGATGCTGCCGGTGTCGGCTATTGCAACAAGTGCGCGGAGTTGATGTAGCTTCATGGTCAATGTATGACGCCAAATTTTGTCAGGAGGAGACAACCGGGAGTCAACAGCAACACTTTCATTGAGGTGTTGGCTTGTCATCTGTCGACATACTCTACGCCAGCAGAAAGCGGAAAGATTGGCGGCCGCCGGCCGCCGCGAACCTTACGGAACCGCCTACCGACTACCGGCTACCCATCCCGAACGAATGGAGGTTATGTGAAGCACGCAGCACAGGTGAAGCGTCTTATCGAGGCAAAACAGCAGCGATACCTTGAACTGGCCAATGAAATCTGGGCACATGCCGAGATGCGCTACAGCGAATATCGCTCGGCCGAGTTGCATGCGGCGCTGCTCGAGGAGGAAGGGTTTCGCGTGACGCGTGGCGTAGCCGGAATGCCGACGGCGTTTGTGGCGGAGGCGGGCAGTGGTGGCCCGGTCATCGGATTTCTTGGTGAATACGATGCCCTGGCCGGACTGAGCCAGGAGAGCGGCGCGCTGACCTGCGTACCGGCCACTGACGCAGTCAACACCAACGGACACGGCTGCGGCCATCACCTGCTCGGCGCAGGCGCACATCTCGCGGCCGTCGCCGCGAGAGATTATTTTGCCGCAAACAACATCAGCGCCACGGTGAGGTTCTACGGTTGCCCCGCCGAGGAAGCGGCTGCCGGCAAGACGTTCATGGCGCGCGACGGCTTGTTCGATGACCTCGACGTTGCGTTGAGCTGGCACCCGTCGGTAGCCAATTCGGTGTTCATGAACGCCACGCTCGCGAACGTCCAGGCGTATTTCCGCTTTCACGGCAAGGCTGCGCACGCGGCATTGGCGCCGCATCTTGGGCGCAGCGCGCTGGACGCCGCGGAACTCATGAATGTGGGTGTCAACTATCTGCGCGAGCACATGCCGGATCAGGCGCGCGTGCATTTCGCCTACATCAATTCCGGCGGCATTTCGACCAACGTGGTGCCGGTGCTCGCCGAACTGCTTTATACCGTGCGATCTCCTCACAGTGCGGACGCGCGCGACCTGTTCGAGCGCGTCAAGCAGATCGCGCACGGCGCCGCATTGATGACCGGCACGCGTCTCGAGATCGTTTTCGACAAGGCCTGCTCGAACGTGCTGCATAACGACACGCTCGATCACGTTCTCGACGCGAACATGCGCGCGCTCGGCGGTTTCGACGTCAGCGACCGCGACGTCGAATTCGCCAGGCAGATTCAGCAGACCATATCGCCGGGCGATTTGGAGAACAGCGCCCGTCATTTCGCGGCGGCCCTTCGCGACCCGCAGCCGATCGTGACTGAAATCCAGCCGTATCGGGCTGACATGATACGGCCGGTGACAGGCTCGACCGATGTCGGCGATGTCACCTGGGTCGTCCCGACCACGCAATGCCTGACGTCGTGCTTCGCGTGGGGAACCGGTTTTCACTCATGGCAAATGGTCTCGCAGGGAAAGGCGACGCTGGCTCACCGGGGCATGTTGCTCGCCGCGCAGACGCTGGCGGCGACGGCGGTTGATCTGGCCGGGCAACCGGATGTGCTGCGCGCAGCGAAAGCGGAACTTGACAAGAAGCGCGGGTACAAGCCCTATGATTGCCCGATTCCGCCCGACGTCCTGCCTCCGCCGGCGCGTATTCTGGCGACCGCCTGAGCGTCGCTGGTCTGGCATATCGGCCAGGAGCTATCCATGCGCGTTCTCAAACTCGCCGGGCACGATGCGACGCTGCGCTTCCATGACCTTCCCGGGTCGGGCACGCCGCTGGTGTTTATCCACGGGCTTGGCTGCGCGTCCTCGCACGACTACCCGCCAGTGATTGCGGATCCGGCGTTGACCGGGCGACGCAGCATCCTGGTCGATTTGCTGGGATCCTGGTATAGCGACCGGCCCGAGCATTTTGGATATCGTGTGGAGGATCATGCTCGAATCGTCGTCGAACTTATTCAGAGTCTCGAACGCGAAGTCGATCTCTTCGGTCATAGCATGGGCGGGGCCGTTGCTATTGTCGCTGCTACGATGGCGCCTCGCGAGGTGCGCAGTCTGGTGCTCGCAGAGCCGAATCTTGATGCGGGCGGGGGATTGCTCAGCCGCAAGATTGCCGGCTATTCCGAATCTGAGTATGTGCGGGACGGCCACGCGCAAATGGCCGCGACCGCGACGAAAAAAGGCAATCCCGGTTGGGCGGCTACTCTCTCGGCCTCCTGTCCCAGAGCAGTCCATCGTGCTGCTACATCGCTGGTACAAGGCGAATCACAGCCGTGGCGCCAATTGCTGCTTGGGCTGCAGATGCCGCGCTCAGTGATTTTCGGCGAGCACTCGCTACCGCATCCCGACACCGTCAACTTGCCGAAGGAGGGTGTCACGGTCGGCATCGTGCAAAACGCAGGGCACTTCATGATGCGGGACAATCCAGCGGGTCTGGCGTCTGCCATCAATGCCGCGTTGTCGGGCGAGTGTTCGGGCGACTCTCTTAACGATTCTTGCGGATAGCTTTCGGGTATCTCGGGTGGCGACACATTTTGCTTTTCACGCCTTTCAGTTGCTGCAGATTCACACCTATACTTGGCTGAGCGAGGCTGGTCCATCCTCATCTAGCGCCTCGCCAGGAGTGTGGATCATGAACATGCCTCGAATGATGGTGCCGCTTGCCGCTACGCTCGTTCTTCTCCCCGCGGTTGCGTTCGCGCAAACATCGAATGCCGGCCCTGTGACCCGGACGAAGGTGACGCAGGAACTCAGGGAACTGATTGGAGTGGGATATCAGCCTGACCTTGTACGGTATGACTATCCGAACGACCTCGTTGCAGCGCAAAAGCGTCTTGACGCCAAACGTGCAGCTCAGGGTATTTCCACGGCTCCAACGCAGTAGTGGACATGCCGGTTTGGGAGTGCCGCGATGCGGAACCCGGCAGGCTCACTTCACGAGCGTCCGCGCTGACAACGGATGATGAATGTTGCCGCTCTCAAACGGCGGAAAGCGGTCGAAATCGGCGCGCATCTGATGAAACACGCTTCCGGTGTTAGCGCTCCAACAGCACGTCGATAATGACGATTACCGCCTGGATTAATCAAGTATCCGGATCATATCGAACTCGCTGACCATTCCCGTCTCACTGCAACATGGCCACCCGCGTGCATGGTGACGTTCGGGGCGCTCGAACTCATGCAAAGCCTTGCCCCTCGAAACCGGCTCCGTCATAAAGCCATTTCGTTTTTATGCCTTACCCGGTCATCTTCAGCGTTGACGAAGCCGGATAATGCAAGCGTAATATAAATGTCGGCTAAGTGAAGCATCGGCAAAATTGACGCGGCTTTTTGGTTGTTTCCACCACGAAGCACTGGCGTTCGCACGCCATATCGCTGGTTAGCAAGCAGTGTTTGCGCAGATTCTGTACGATCCCAGTCAATCGATGATCAGCTAGTGCGGCTACGCTCCCGCGGACGGCGCGCTGCCATCGAATCATTGGCTGCGTGAACCTGGGCGCTTCGTCTTCGTCATGGCCGGGACCACATTGCTGAGATTGTGCATGGACAAGATCATCGTTTTCATACTTCCTGTTTTTGTTGTCCTGATCGGCACCGAGTTTGCTTACGGCTGGTTCAGGCAACGTAATACCTATCGGCTGAGCGACGCACTGAGCAGTCTCAGCCAGGGGCTGATAAGCCAGTTGCTGGCGTTGGTCACGCAGCTCTTTCAAATTGGTTTGTATGTCGTTGTGTTCAATGCGCTGACGTCAACGCCCAACGTCAAGTTCTGGGACACCTGGTACGGCTGGCTGATCGCGATTGTCCTGTTCGATTTCTTCGACTATTGGTTGCATCGCGCGGGGCATGAGTGCGCTGTGATGTGGGCAGCCCATGTCGTCCATCATCAAAGCCAGCACTTCAATTTCTCGACCGCCTTGAGGCAAGAAAGTACCGTCTTGCTCATTGGCTGGATCTTCTACCTGCCCATAGCGGTGATAGGCGTGCCGCCGGAGCAGTTTGGTCTTGCCGGACTGATCGTCCTCTTGTATCAGTTCTGGATTCACACTGAACACGTCGGCAAACTCGGCTGGTTCGATCGCGTGTTTTCGTCGCCTTCCAACCATCGTGTGCATCATGCGGTCAACGACCAGTACATCAACAAGAACTACGGCGGCATGTTTGTGATCTGGGACAGGATGTTCGGGACTTTCGCAGAGGAAGAGGAGCCCTGCGTCTATGGAACGAGGACGCCCCTGCGGAGTTGGGATCCTGGCTGGGCAATCTTTGCGGAATACTGGTCGCTCGTGCAGGCAACGCGGCAAGCGAAGGGGGCAGACAAGTGGCGTATCTGGCTCAACCCTCCGGGTTGGCGACCTTCCGGCTCCAGTGAAGATTTTCATGCAGACATTCAGGCTGAGTCCTCTGCGCCGGCGTTCGACCTGGACGCGGCGAAGCGGTTACATGGAGAGTCGGTTGCCGGCGGCGCAGCGATATTTGCTGTCGTGCAATTTGCCCTGATGATGGGCGCAACGGCCATTTATCTTTGGTACGCGGAAGAACTTTCATATTCGACGGAGCTGGGGCTGACCGCCATTGTCGTCGCCGGACTTTGGGTTCTAGGCGCTTACTTGCAACGCCGTGTGAGCGTCATCCCGGTCATCCTGGTCGACCTGGCGGGCGTAGCGGCCGCGGTCCTGATGTTCAGGGCCTGATAGTCGTTTCCGAAGCCGATCGGGTTTCTCCACAGCCGGCCGCTTCCGCGAGAATCCAGTCACGGAACAATTGCGTGGCGGGGGACATGTGCTTCGATTTCAGCCATGTCAGCCAGTAGCTGCCCGTTCTCACTTCCGAATGGAAGGGGCGAACGAGGAGTTCCGCCTGAAGCTCCCTGGCGAACATGAGCGGGGGAGCCAGCGCTATACCCGCGCCTTGTACCGCAGCTTCCACCATCAAGCGTGACGAATCGAAAACCGGACCATTGACTGGCCACGGATCGAGTCCGGCTGCGTGAAACCAGCCGATCCATTCGTCGGTGCGATACGAACGAAGCAGCGTCTCCTTCGCCAGGTCATGCGGTGTGGAAAGCCTTCTCGCAATATCGGGTGCGCAAAGCACAGTAAGCGGGGCATCAAGCAACGTGACATTGTGCGTTGCAGGCCAGGCGCCGTCACCGAAGCGAATCGCAAAGTCCAGTCCCTCTGCCGCCAGGTCGACCAGATTGTTATGGGTCATCAGCCGCAACTCCACAAAGGGGTGCGTCTGCCGAAACGACTTGAGCCGTGGCAGCAGCCAGCCCACTGCAAAAGTCCCGACAACGCCGATAGTCAACACTTCGTGAAAACGTCCGCCCTCGAATTGCTTCAGCACGCCCTCGATGCGCCCGAATGCATCGGTCAATACCGGAAGCAGCGCGCGGCTTTCGTCGGTCATGCCCAGTCCGCGTGGCAAGCGTTTGAACAGGGTAGTGCCGAGCCGCTCTTCGAGCATCCGAACCTGCTGGCTGACGGCAGCCTGCGTCACATTGAGTTCGAGTGCCGCGCGCGTGAAGCTCAGGTGCCGCGCCGATGCTTCGAAAGCGCGCAGGGCGTTCAGTGGGAGATGAGGCCGGATGGAGTTCATGACATAAGTTTTTCTTTACCCAGACAGAAATTATGCTCGCTTGCGGACAATGCGCAAAGCGACGATATTTTCGTCGCTGCCCGGTGCTTGAGTCCGTCGGAGTATCAGCGGTAAGCGCCAGGCCGATGGCCGGCATTTTTGACAGAAGGAACAATCGTGAAGACATGTCTTTCCATTCCCGTCGTTCTGGGGGCCTTGCTTTCGATGCAATCCGCCTTCGCTGCCAACGCGGCGCCTGCAGCAAAAGAGACGCGGGTTCTGGAAAGAGTGGTTGTAAACGGCACCAATCGGGAGATGGGCATGGGGGTGTCCGAGTTTCCGCCTAATGCCGCGAAACCCCGTCACATGGCGACCGGACCCGAGGTCTGTTATGTGATAAAGGGCGAGATAATCTTGCAGGTGGAGGGGCAACCGGTCCAGGACATCCATGCGGGTGGGAGTTTTCAGATTGCGGCCAATGCGATTCACGTCACCAGGGCCGGACCGGATGGCGCGACTGTCATTGCTACCTGGACATCCACACCCGGGAAACCGTTTAACGTTTCTTCTCCGAATGTTTCGAGTTTTCCGGAGTAATCGGAAACCGTGCGCTCTGTCTTGCGTCAAACGCCGCAGGCTCGATCAAGAGTCAGCCGGGAAAGCACAAGCCGCTGGTTTCGCTTGGTCTGCGCCAGCCGCCCAAACACCTTCTCATCCTATGTTCAGCTTGCTTGCCTACGGAGATTTCATGCGTCCCGGTTTTTTCAAGAAGTTACTGATTTCCACCTTGGTGTCTTCATGTCTTCCAGCGTCCAGCGCATTTTCAGAAAGCGCAAATAGACAGCAAGAAATCTCCGCCGTGATTGACCGCGCAATACGTCCGGTGATGCAGGAATACAAAATTCCAGGAATGGCGGTCGCGGTAACCATCAACGGGGAGAGTTATTTTTTCAACTACGGTGTGGCGTCACTTGAAACACGACGGCCGATTACAAACGAAACGCTCTTTGAGATGGGATCGGATAGCAAGACATTTACGGCAACACTGGCTTCGTACGCGCAGGTCAATGGCAAGCTTTCGTTGTCCGACAGCGCCAGTAAATATTTGCCGTCCCTGCGCGGCAGCAGCTTTGACAACATCAGCCTGCTCAATCTGGGCACGCACACGGCCGGCGGTCTCCCGTTGCAAGTGCCGGATGGTATTCACAATACCAATCAGTTGATGGAATATTTCCGGCACTGGCAACCCACTTATGCCGCGAGTACATACAGAGCCTACTCGAACCCGAGTATTGGCATGCTCGGCATGATCGCTGCCCGAAGCATGAATGAGTCCTTTGACGACGCGATTGAAAAGAAGTTATTCCCCATGCTTGGAATGACGCACAGCTATATCAATGTGCCGCCGGATCAGATGAAGGATTACGCCCAGGGCTACACCAAGCAGGGCGCCTCGATCAGGCTGAACGCCGGGGTCCTGTCCTCGGAAGCGTACGGGGTGAAATCGAACACGGCGGACATGGTCAGGTTTATTGCAGCGAACATGCAGATGATCAAGATTGACAGCAAGTTGCAACGCGCGATTGACAACACCCACACCGGATATTTCAGGTCGGGTGAAATAACGCAGGACCTCATATGGGAGCAATACCCCTATCCTGTGGAACTGAAACAGGTTTTGGAAGGCAATTCGGACAAGATGATTTTGCAGGCTACGAAAGCAACTGAGTTAAACCCTCCGCTCCAGCCACAAGCCAATACGCTGATCAACAAAACCGGATCAACCAACGGGTTTTCATCCTATCTTGCCTTTGTTCCCGCTCAAAAATTGGGGATCGTCATACTTGCAAATAAAAGTTATCCCATCGCTCAAAGGGTGACTGCTGCGTATCAGATATTGACCCAACTTGGCAGTCAGTCCAGTCCAAAGAACTGACCGGTTTCCCGACCGCGCCACCCGCCGCGTCAACGGGCGGACCTGCAACGCCCGGCCGGTCACCAATCAAGCTTTCGAAACGACGCCGATCCGGCGCGATCGGGTTGTCACGCCCCATCGTTCTGACCCGCCAATCAGCGCCTGATCAGCATCGAAAGCACGGCGCTTGCTGCGCAAAGCCCCGCGACAATCGGAAAGATGATCGACGTATGGCCGGTCGTATCGATGATGTGTCCGATCACCGGTTCGCCGATTCCAGCGAACATGTACGACATGGTGTTGAGTACGCCTGTCGCTGTACCCGCCGCTCGGCGCCCGAAAATGTCGGGACACAGGGCCCAGAACGAAGAGGCGGGTCCGAACACAAAAAAGCCGCATAAAAACAGAAGCGCAATCGCAAGCATGCTGCCGTGAGGCACGAACATCATGAAGATCGCGGTCGCACAGGCGAGCACCATGTACCAGACGATCGCCAGATAGCGGCGCCCCTGGAACAGCACGTCGGAAATCCAGCTATTCGACAGTGATCCAAGCGCCATGCCTATGGGTAATGCGACCGTAATCCATTTCGGATCGATCAGCGCCGATGAGCTCTTCCAGTCCATGCCGAGAAAGTGGACCGGCACCCAGACCACCAGCGCATACCGTGCGGCGTTCTGAAAGCCGATCGCGAGGCCCGTGATATAGAGCCTCCAGTTCTTCATCACCAGCGCATAGCGCTGCGCACTCGTCAGTTCATCGTCCGGCTCGACAGCCGATGTTGTGTCGCCCGTTTTATCCACGGCAGGCAGATGCCGGGCCTCCGGCCGTTCAGCAACGAAGAGCAGCAACACCAGGGCGCCGAGCAGCATGGAAAGCGGTGCAAGACGGAAGATCCAGACCCACCCGAGATGCATGGTTCCCAAGATGACGACCGGGAAAATATAGGCTAGCACCGAAGAGAATCCGGAGAAGCCAATGTAGATGCCGTACACAAAACCGCGATGGTCGTGGCCCCACCAGTTGGAGAGCAAGCGGCTGCCCGGTGCGAAACCCATCGACTGGAAATAGCCGTTGAGTCCCCAGGCCAGCAGAAAGAACAGGAACGTATGGCCGAAACTGAACAACCAGTTCGCCGCCAGCGAGAGGATGGCCCCGGCGATCATCATCGTCTTGCCGCCCAGTTTGTCCCCCAGGTTACCGTTGATGAACTGACCGCCTGCATAACACCAGAGCATCGTCGCGCTGATCCAGCCGATCTCGTACTTCGACAGGCCGTAGTCGTGCTGAATGCCGGCAACCGCAAACCCCAGCGTTTGCCGGCCGGTGTAGTAGAACAGGTAGCAGAAGGTCACGCCGATCAACGCACGCCACTTGTATTGCGCGAAACTCGTGCTCCGTTCGACGGATGTGTATCGCAACGCGTCAGGTCTATCTGAGGGCATTACTGTCTCCATGCGGCGCGCGGTCTTTGCCGCGCTGACCGTTTTTTGTTATCAGGCGAGGTGATTGAGTGCGAGGTCGATGACGTCGAAATTGCGTAAGCGCCGTGTACCGTCAATGCCGCCAAGCTTGCGGTTGAAAATGAGCGGCACTTTCTGTTCGGACAGGCCGCCGTGAGAACGCAGCGGCACGGTGAGTCCGGACAGATCGTGTTTATCGGAAGCACTGCCAAGCACCGTCAGCCTTTCGCCGAGTACCACCACTTCACCAATCCGGTCCGGCGGCAGCTCGAACTGCTTGCTTGCCTGCGCCCGTGTCAGTACAGACTCAACACCGCCGATAGCCGCGAGAAAAGCCATGACGTCACGCTGTTTCTGTTCGTCGTGGTCATGCAAATAGACCGTCGCGTACGAGCCGAGCGCACCGTGATGCTTGACGTACGGATCGGTGATCGGCAGGAGCACACGCGTGGTTTGCGCGCCGTACCGTGCATCGAGCCGGTCCTGCAGGAATACGATATTGGGCCGTCCGATCGAATCGGTTTTCGCGTTCATGCCGTGATCGGCGGTGATCGCGAGGACCGCGCCTTCTGCGTGCAGGCGCTGCAGGTAGTCATCCATCATCGCGTAGAAAGCATTCGCTTCCGGCGTACCCGGTGCGTGTTTATGCTGCACATAGTCCGTGGTGGACAGGTACATCAGGTCGGGGCGCTCCTTGCGCAGGAGGGACAGGCCGGCAGCGAACACAAATTCCGATAGCTCCGAGCTGTACACCGAAGGCACAGGCATGCCGACTCTCGCGAGGATGTTCTCGATGCCGTGCTGCTGCAACGTCACCTGGTCAGCTTTTTCAGCCGAGAAACAGATTCCCTCAAGCCGGTGGCCAAGCAGGCTGCGCAGCTTGTCCTTCGCGGTAACAGCAGCGACCCGTTGGCCCGCACGCGCCATCTCCGCAAGAATCGTGGGCGCGCGCAGGTATTTGGCGTCGTTCATCAGGACTTCGGTGCGCGTCTCTTCGTCGTAGAAGAAATTGCCGCAAATGCCATGTACCGACGGCGGCGCGCCGGTGACGATCGACAGGTTGTTCGGGTTCGTGAACGAGGGCACGACGCAGTCCCCCGCCAATACCGTTCCTCCCGAACCCAGGCTCGCCAGGAACGGCGCCTTGCCCGCCAGGATCGCCTGGTTGATGTATTCCTGCTCGCAACCATCGACGCACACAACGATCGTGGGGGCAGAGGGCAATTGATAAGTCCGGGAATTGACAGTGATCGACTGGGTCATGATGAAGGCCTCCTGAGTGGAATACCGTCAGCGTATGATGATCAATTTGCTCACACAATCGATAAAATTGTGCAGAATTTGTTAAATAAACTCACATATGCGATCCAAGCTTCCTCCGCTTAACGCGTTGCGTGTTTTCGAAGTAGCTGCCCGCGCGGGCAGCTACTCCGCTGCCGCGCGTGAGCTCAACCTGACGCACGGGGCGGTGAGCCGTCATATCGCCGTTCTTGAAGACTGGCTCGGCCAGCCGCTGTTCGTGCGCGAGGGACAGAGCATGGTTGCGTCCGGGCACGCGCGGGCTTTCGCTCGCGAAATCAGCGCGGCCTTCGACCACATGGCGGATGCGGCGGAACGATATGGCAAGAGCCAGCACGTCAAGGTGATTCGGGTCAGCGCGTCGGCCACCGTCGCCATGCGCTGGCTGATTCCTCGCCTGCCCTTGTTCGCGGCGGTCTGCCCGGACGTTGACGTGCGCGTTTCCACGGCGCTGTCCTCCGATTCCGCGCTACGCGGCAGTTTTGATCTGGCCATCCGCCGCGAGGTCCCCGCAGGGGGCCAGTTCCAGGCGTGGCCATTGTTCGAAGAGCGCAACACGGTGATCGCGAGTCCGGCGCTGATCGCGCAATCCGGCATTTCGTCTGTTCAACAACTTGCCGACGAAACGTGGCTCACGACGGAATCGCGTCCACGGGACTGGGAGATGTGGACGGACGCAGCTGGTCAACCGTCCCTTCGAGCGGGCCGAACCTTGAGGTTCGATCATTTTTTTGTGACTTTGCAGGCGGTTGTCGATGGTCTGGGATTCGGCATCGGGCCATTTCCCACGCTCGACGCCGATTGCTCGGCAGGGCGTGTGCAGAAGCTGTTTCCCGATCTGACTTCGAAGGGCGCAACTTACTATGCGTTGTTACCGCTGGATGCCGATAAGCCCGTGCACATGAGGGATTTTATTGACTGGCTGAGGTCAAGCGGCGAGAACGAGCGTTCCGGCAAATAGCGGATCAACTCCACTCGGAGTCATCAGGCGCTTGCCATGTTCAATTCGATGAATCGGACTACTTTCTAAAGCACTCGAAAAGTTGCGCCTAAAAAGCAGGATGCCGCGCGCTCAAAAGAGCTGACAAAGAATCGCGTGCGCCAATCAGATGACTGCGGTGGGCACGCTCTTGCGCGAACTGATCTTGCCGTCGATCTGCGGAAGGAACTCTTGTTTGAAGAGTTGCTGCATGACGTGCATGAAGTCTGTCACGATTCGGGAGCGCGGCTCGTGGGTCGGAAGGACCATGGCCACCTCGTACGAGATCGACGGGGTCAGCCGGCGGCATACCGCGCCGGGGTATCGGGTGTAGGTGGCGGAGAACGGGTCGCATACCGTCAGGCCCAGACCGCCGGCTACCATGCGGCACGCCGAGTGCGCCAGCGCGGTTTCCACCGGGCGTTCGCAAGTCACGCCCGCCGCGTCCATCGCCATTTCCAGGCGCATGCGGATGGGGCTGTTAGGGCTAAGGGAAATCAGGGGCTGGCCCCGCAGGTCCTCAATCCTGATCACTTTCTTGCGAGCAAGCGGATGGTCGCTCGGAAGCATGCACACGGCCTCGACAGCGGGGAACGGGATGATATCGATCCCTGGGTATTCGCTTCCCATGGTCTGGACAAAACCAATGTCGACCTGGTTGGCCGCGGTCAGCTCCATGATGCCCAACGATTGCCGCACGTCCAGCGACGTAGTCACGCCGGGCCGATCGCGGGAAAAGCGGCGCACACCTTCGGTTACCACGCTAAGACCCAACGCGCTCATTGCGGCTATACGCAGGGTACCCGTGCGCAGTGTTTTCAAGTCCTGCGCCACGCGCTCGATCTGTTCAATGCCTTGATAAAAGCGATCGACTTCCCTGAACAGGCGCCGTGCTTCCGCGCCCGGTATCAGGCGATTTCCCTCCCGGCGAAACAGGCGCACATGCAAGGTCTGCTCGAAATCCTTGATCAACCGGCTCACCGCCGGCTGGCTGATTTTCAGCATCTCCGCGGCGATCGTCATGCTGCCGGTGATCATGACTTTGCGAAATGCTTCGAGTTGCCGAGGGTTCAGTTGCATGGCGACCACCAACAATAAACAGGGGGGAAACTTCAGCATAACATTTTGTTATGCGCGTCTAATGCCGTATGGGTTTGCGTTAGGAATATCGGAGCGGAATTATCACTTCCGTTGTAACCGCTTTGCCACATGCCATCGGCTTGCCCGTTGGTTCCCTCCACCTTTGGGAGCCGCTTTGCTGAACTACGCTATTCGACGCTTATTGCTGCTGCCTCCCATGCTGCTGGCGATCTCCATTGCCGTGTTCATGGTGCTGCATTTCATTCCCGGCGATCCGGCTCGGTTGGCTGCCGGCCCGGATGCCACGGAAGCGGACGTACAGCAGATACGCGAGAACTACGGTCTCGATCGCCCGTTGCCAACGCAATATTTCATCTATCTCGGCAAGCTCTCGCGCGGCGATCTGGGTGATTCGTTTCAGACCTATACACCGGTGAGTGAAGGCATCGCCCGAACGCTTCCCGCCACGCTGGAGCTGACCACGGCGGGCATGTTGCTGGCGGTCGCGCTGGGCGTACCCATGGGCGTTGTTGCAGCGCTCAGGCCGCATGGCGTGATCGACAACTCGTTGACGACGCTCGCGGTATTGAGCATTTCCATGCCGGGGTTCTTCATGGGCCTGCTGCTCATGCTGCTATTTGCCGCGACGCTCGGCTGGTTGCCACCCGGTGGTCGCGGGGGCCCGGCTCATCTGGTCATGCCGGCGATAACCCTGGGCTTGCCCTACGTTGCGACGTTCTCGCGGTTGGCGCGCTCGACCATGATGGATGTCCTGGACGAGGACTATATCCGTACGGCTTACGCCAAAGGTGTCCCGCGCTACAAGGTCGTGTTCAAACACGCCTTGTCGAATGCCGCGATTCCCCTGGTCACCGTATTTGGCATGGATTTCGGCCGCTTGCTGGGAGGCGCGGTCATTGTAGAGACCGTATTTGCCTGGCCCGGCATGGGGCGTTACATGCTCGATGCCATCGTCGCCCGCGACATCTACGTCGTGCAAGGGACCATTCTTGTTTTTGCCGCCCTCGTGGTGCTCATCAATCTCATTGTGGATCTTGCATATGGAATCCTCGACCCTCGCATCGCGTACGCCTGAGGTGGCAGTGCCGGCTGCCCGTGCGCCGCGCGGCGGGTTTATCCGGTTCCTGTTTTCGAGGCGGCGCTGGGTAGCATTGACTGCCCTGACGATCATCGCCGGGATCCTGCTGGCGGCGATCGCCGCGCCCTGGCTGTTCGACTGGAATGCGGTAACGCGGGTCGATCTGGAGAAGTCGCTGATCGCGCCCAACGCCTCCTACTGGCTTGGTACCGATGAACTCGGCCGGGACCTGTTAGGGCGGGTAATCTGGGGCGCCCGCATAACACTTGCCGTCGCGTTTGGCAGCGTGGCGATCGCCACGGTGGTCGGCGTCGCGCTAGGTGCAGCCTGTGGATACTATTCCGGCGTCGTGCCCAACGCGATCATGCGGTGCATGGATTTCATGATCGCATTTCCCCGCACCCTGGTCGCCATCGTAGTGATCACCGCGGCGGGCAATAGCGTGCTCAGCTTGACCCTGGCCATTGCAATTTCCACGATCCCGATCTACGTGCGGTTCTTCTCTGCCCCCGTCAAGGCGTTGAAGCAGCGCGAATTCGTGCTGGCGTCGAGATCCATCGGAATGGGTGACTTGGGGTTGCTGGTCAATCACATCCTGCCTAACGTCGGATCGCTCATCATTGTCCAGGCCACGGTATCGCTGGCCGAGGCCATTCTGATCGGATCGGGATTGAGCTTTCTCGGGCTAGGGCCGCCGCCGCCTGTTCCAGAGTGGGGCGCCATGATCGCGGCGTCGCGCCCGCTTCTCGCCATTCACCCCTACGTACTGGTTGCGCCAGGCGGGGCTTTATTCTTCGTCATCCTGAGTTTTAATCTGGTGGGAGATGCTCTGCGCGACTACGTCGATCCGAAATCCCGTCACGGCCGCTGATTTATCCGGGTCTTTTCGTGTGACGGCAATACCGGCGTTCAGGTAACGGCGGCAGCTTTGTCCATCCAGAATACAAGGGGATATAACGCATGAAGCAGCATGGCATCAAATTCGCGCACTACTGGGTCCTGGGCGCTTTGGCTGCGACTGTGTTTGCCATGCCGGGAACCACGCGAGCCCAGGCATCGGACCCAATAACCTACGTGCAGGGTGCCGACATCGACACACTGGACCCTGCAGTGACGCGCAGCACGACGTCCCAGATCGTAATCTCGCACCTGTTCAATCGCCTGGTCGCGTGGGATGGTCGGGAATTGAAGAGGATCGTGCCGGACCTTGCGGAGTCCTGGTCCACATCAGCGGACGGCAAGACCTGGACGTTTAATTTGCGGAGGAACGTGATGTTCCAGGACGGCACTCCGTTCAATGCGGCAGCGGTCAAATTCAATCTCGATCGCATCCGTGACCCCAAACTGGGATCACCGAACCGTTCCTACTATGCCGATATCGACTCGGTGGCGGCATCCTCGGAACAGGTCCTGCAGATCACGACAAAACACCCGTCACCGACCTTGCTGGAAATGCTTGCCGAAGAATGGTCGGCAATCAGCAGCCCCACGGCGATCCGGAAATTCGGCCGCGCCTATGGGCATCATCCGGTGGGTACCGGACCGTATGAGTTCGACAGTTGGGTACCCAATGATCAGGCCGTCATCAAGCGCAATCCTGGCTACTTCGGTACTTCTTCGAAGGCCGCCGACCTTGTTTTCCGGCCGATGCCTGAGGATTGGGCGCGGGTGATCGAAGTGCAAACGGGCAATGCCGATGTGGCGGCCGACCTCTCGCCCGAGTCCGCGTCGCAACTCAAGGGCAATAACAAGGTGTTGTTGTTGCAGGCGCCAAGTTCATACCAGGTGTTTTTCGAATTGAACGTGACCAAGCCGCCGTTCGATGACGTGCACATACGGCGGGCGGTGAATCTGGCCATAGACAGACAGGCCATTGTGAACAAGGTGCTGATGGGCTACGGCAAAGTCCCGACCAGTCCCTTTGCGGAAGGTACGCAAGGACGACGGACGTTTCAGCCCATGGCGTTCGATCCCGATGCCGCACGAAAGCTGATACGCGCCGTCTATCCGAACGGTTATCCCGGGACGGTTGTGATTTGGACTCCTTCTGGTCGTTACACCAAGGACAGGGCAGTGGCCGAGGTCGTCCAGGGCTATCTCAATGCAGTAGGCCTGAAGACGGAATTCAAGGTGTGGGAGTGGGCTTCGTATCAGAAAACCCTGTACAGGCCGGAACCTGGAAAAGGCACTGGCAAAGGAACTAACGAAGCCAACATGTGGCTGCTGGGGACCGGTATCACCAACGCTGAGATCCGCTTGCGGCGCAAGCTCGCAACGGGTGACCCGTCCAACCTCACGGGCTACAGCAATCCGGAAGTCGATCATTTGCTCGCGCTGGCAGCGACCGAGATGGACTACGACAAGCGGATGAGTTACTACGGCGACATCCAGAAAATCATATGGGAAGACGCACCAAACACTATCCCGTTGTTTGACCAGGTGCAGCTGTTCGGGACGCGCAAGAACTTGACGGGTCTGGTGGTGTATGACGACGGGACTGTCGACTTGAACCAGGCCACGCTGACCAAGCGAGCAAATTGAACAAATTGAGCTAAGTGAGAAAACCGATGACGACACAGACGATACACAACGAAACCCTCCTGACTGAAGCGCGGTTGAGCGCCCCCCCTGCGGAACGCCTGGTCAAGTACCACGACATACCGGGTCTTGACCGCGAGAAATCCCAGTTCCAGGAGTTTGTTGCCGTAGACCTCGCGCATACCACCATGCTGGTCGAGGAGGGCATCATCAGCCGTCTTGTCGGCCGTTCCATCCTGAGGCAACTCTTGTTGCTGAAGAGCATGCAAGCCGGGGATTTTCCGACCGATGTGCGCAAAGGCAGTTTCCTGCTCCAGGTCGAGTCTTACCTGCTCTCGGCGATTGGCGAGGACTTCGCCGGCCAGATGCATACGGGGCGAAGCCGCATCGACCAGGGCGCCACCGTCCGGCGCCTTTACGACCGGAATCGCATGCTGGATGTCATGGACCGCCTCAATGCCCTGCAAACCGCTATCGCCGCTCAGGCGGCCCGGCATGCACGAACCATCATGCCCGGCTATACCCACATGCAGCATGCCCAGCCGTGGGTGTTCGGACATTACTTGCTGAGCTTCGCCACGCGGCTGCACGACAGTTTTGATCGCCTCACGCAAGCTTATGCACGCGTCAACCGCAACCCCCTTGGCGCCGTGGGGCTGGCCGGAACCTCGTGGCCGCTGAACCGGGTGCGCACCACCCATCTGTTGGGCTTCGACGCCATGCTCGAGAATTCGAAACTGGGTCGGGAAGCCTGGTACGCGGCCGAGGCGATCAGCGCACTGTCGTTTGTCATGGCGGATCTCAACGACCTGGCAACGGACCTGCACCTATGGTCAAGCACGGAGTTCGGATTGGTCGAGAGTGATGACAGCTACTGCGGCACCAGCAGCATCTTTCCACAGAAGAAAAATCCCGCTGCACTGGAAACCATCAAGAAGGCAGCGGGCGAAGCCGTCACCTGGCTGGCGACAGCCCTGGCGACATTTCGTGCCGAAGGAACCGGGGACCAGGCCATGCGGGATTTACCGCTGATCCATAGCGCCCTGCAAACCACGGAGGGCATGCTGGACCTGTTCGCCGGCGTCATGGATACCCTGATCGTTCATGAGGAGCGCATGTCGGCATTGCTCGCCGGCAGTTGGTGCACGGCCAGCAATCTGGCCGATGTCATTGTGCGCGAGAGCGGCATGTCGTTCCGGCAGGTGCATCACATTGTTGCCCGGGTGGTGCGTAACAGTCTGGCCGCAGGCATCAGGCCCGACGAGCTGACCGGTGCGGCACTCGACCAGGCTGCGATGGAAACGGCGGGTGTGTCGCTGGGTTTCAGCGACACGCTGGTGCGCGACGCGCTGGATCCGCGCAGTTTCGTGGAAACGCGGGTGACAACGGGAAGCGTGGGTCCCTCGCAGGTGGACCGGCTGCTGGTGCAGGCGCAAGCCGAGCGCGAGACGGATTGTGAATGGGTTGCGAGAGCAAGGCGCAAGCTCGCGCTGGCTCAGACCGAACTGGACAGATCCGTCGCTGCAATCGTGGCATGAGGGAGCACGGCATGGACGAGAATCTGGTTGCCTGTGTACAAAATCTGAGCGTGGCGTTCGGCGGGAGCCCAAGCGTGGTTCCCGTGGTGCGGGACGTCTCTTTCGAGGTCCACCGAGGGCAAACGCTGGCGATCGTCGGCGAGTCGGGTTCCGGCAAATCCGTCACATCGCTCGCGATGATGCGGTTGATCGAACTGGGTGGTGGCCGCATCGTGTCGGGCAGCATGCAGTTGCGTACAAGATCTCAGGGCGTAGTCGATCTGGCTCAGGCGCCGGAGAGTGCCTTGCGCCGGTTGCGGGGCTCGGCCATGGCGATGATTTTCCAGGAGCCCATGACCTCCCTGAACCCGGTGTTCAGGATTGGCGCGCAGATTGTAGAGGCTATTCGACTGCATCAGCGCGGCGATCATCGGGCTGCTGAAGCACAAGCCTTGAGGATATTGGATCTGGTCCGCATTCCCGACGCACGCCGGGTGATGGAGCGTTTTCCGCATCAATTGTCAGGCGGCATGCGGCAGCGAGTCATGATTGCCATGGCGCTGGCCTGCGAACCCACTCTGTTGATTGCGGATGAGCCCACCACTGCATTGGATGTCACGGTGCAAGCCCAGATCCTGCAGATTATTCGATCGCTGCAGGACGATATGGACATGGGAGTCATCTTCATCACGCACGATATGGGCGTGGTGGCGCAGATTGCCGACAACGTCATGGTGATGCGGCGGGGCGATACCGTTGAGAACGGTGCAGTGGAAAAAGTATTCAGCTTGCCGAAACATGCCTACACGCGTGCGCTGCTGGCGGCAGTGCCGAAATTGGGTGCAATGAACGGAACCGATCAACCCGCCAAATTCGCGCTGGTGGGAGATGAGCCGGGCGAGCGGCCACCGTTACCACCGGCGCTACCTGCATCGTCGGGTCCGGACTATTCGGCCGCGCCGCTGCTCAGCGTCAAGGGTCTCGTCAGTCGCTATGATTTGCGCGGAGGGATATTGGGCAAAGTGCAGCGGCGTGTGCATGCTGTCGAAGGCATTGATTTCGATGTGTATGCAGGCGAGACCCTGGCGTTAGTGGGTGAATCCGGTTGCGGAAAATCCACGACCGCACGCGCTGTGGCGCGGTTACTGCATACGCAGGGTGGTGTCATCGAGTTCCAGGGCAGGGACATCGGCGACCTGAAAGGCGCCGCGCTCAAGACGCTGCATCGCGATATCCAGATGGTGTTCCAGGATCCATATGCGTCACTGGATCCGCGCCGAAGCATTGAGGGCAGCTTGCTGGAGCCGCTTCAGGTTCATGGCATTCTGGATGGCGCCGCGGCCCGCACGCGGGTGGGCGAATTGCTGGAACGTGTCGGGTTGCCGGCAGCCTGTGCGCAACGCTACCCGCACGAATTTTCGGGTGGCCAGCGCCAGCGTATCTGCATTGCCAGGGCCCTGGCCTTGTCGCCGAAGCTGGTCGTCGCCGACGAATCCGTGTCCGCTCTGGACGTGTCGATCCAGGCGCAGATCATCAACCTGATGCAGGATCTGCAGAAAGACCTGGGCATCGCGTTCCTGTTCATCTCGCACGATCTGGCGGTGGTGGAGCGGGTCAGCCATCGTGTGGCGGTCATGTACCTGGGACGTATTGTCGAGATCGGTACCCGGCGCCAGATCTTCGAGACGCCGCGCCATCCTTATACGCGCAAGCTGCTGGCAGCGGTGCCATTGGCCGACCCCGGCCGGCGCAAGCGGGACCAGACGTTGATGAGCGGCGATATTCCCAGCCCTGTGCACGGCCTGGACTATCAACCGGAGTCGCTCAGTCTGAGTCAGGTCGCGCCTGGGCATTTCGTGGCCATGACGCCAAAGCTGTGCGCTTGAACGCTGCGGCCGTGATCCTGGCGTCAGGCATTGTGTTGTGCCAAAAACTTGTCTGCGAGGAAAGGAACAAGGGCGGACAGCACCTCATTCAAGGCGTCCTCAGGCAGCTCGCGAAGCAAGATCGTCTCCTTGGTGTGCACGGTACCGGCCTCTCCGACTAGATGGTTGCAGCGCCAACGGCGTCAGCGATTCACCATCCGCGCCGGAATGAAGGCCCACACCAGAAAGGCGGACACCGTCAGTGAACCGGCAACCAGATACAGGCCGGACGACAGCGTGCCGGTCTGGCCTTTCAACCAGCCAATAACGGTAGGACTGACAAACCCGGCCAGGTTCGCGGCCGAATTGATCAGCGCAATACCGGCTGCAGCACCCAACCCGCCCAGGAACGACGTGGGCAGGGCCCAAAACATGGGCACCGGCCGCCATGGCCGGCCGCGACGCGCACGAGGTGCTGCGAAACGAGCCTTTTATTCGCTATGAGCGCTCGGTGCTGGGCGGTCAGTTGGCCGATCGCTACCTGCGCGACCACCAGATTCATCCGCATCAGCGGCTCGAGATCGACGGCTTGCTGGCGATCGCCGCACTCGTCGATCAGGGCATTGGTGTATCGCTGCTGCCGGACTGGGTGTCGCTCTGGTCGAGTGGCATGTCGCTGGCGCGGCTGCCGTTGCCAAGCCGCGCGCCAGTGCGGCGCAGTGGCTTGATCTGGGCGAGCAACGGGCCGCACGCAGCCTTGGCTCGCGATTTTTTCAAGGATGCGCGGGCGATTTTCGGAACCGCCCGGCCTGTGTCTAAAGGTACGGCACGGGGCAGCTAGCCCTTGGGTGTCGTGCCGTGAATTCTGGCCGCGCGCAGGAAATCGAAATCCACACCCTGGTCGGCCTGCAGCACCGTGTCGAGGAACAGCTTCTTATATCCGCGTTCTGCTGTGGGCGCCTCCACGGGAGCGGCGGCTGCACGGCGTGATAGTTCGGTATCCGATACAAGCAGGGTGATTTCGCGGGCCGCTACGCTTAGCCGGATACGATCGCCGTTTTGAACATGGGCCAGCGGGCCGCCGACGGCCGCCTCGGGCGTCACGTGCAACACGATGGTGCCGAAGGCGGTCCCGCTCATGCGCCCGTCGGAAATGCGCACGATGTCTTTGACGCCGGCGCGCGCCAGCTTCTTCGGGATCGGGATATAACCGGCCTCGGGCATTCCCGGCGCCCCCTTCGGACCGATGTTCTTCAGCACCAGGATGTCGTCGGCCGTGACGTCGAGATCGTCCGAGTCAATGCGCTCAGCCATGTCCTTGCCGTTCTCGAACACCACAGCGCGTCCTTCGTGCTGCATGAGTCTGGCATCGGCGGCGGATTGCTTGATGATTGCGCCACCGGGTGCGAGGTTGCCCTGCAGGACGGCAATGCCGCCTTGCGGATAGATCGGGTTGGCGATCGTGCGCACCACGTCCTGTTTGAAGCCGGGACCGGCGAGTTCGATCTCCTCTCCCAGGGTGCGTCCGGTGACAGTCATCGCGTCGAGTTTGAGCAGCGGCTTGAGTTCGCGCAGCAATGTCGCCATGCCGCCGGCGTGGTGGAAGTCTTCCATGTAATGCTGGCCGGATGGTTTCAGGTCCAGCAACACCGGCGTATCGCGACCCATGCGGTCCAGCGCCTTCAGGTCCACATCCAGTCCCATCCGTCCCGCAATGGCGGTCAGGTGCACGATGCCGTTGGTCGAGCCGCCGATCGCAAGCAACACGCGGATGGCGTTCTCGAATGCATCGGCGGTCAGGATCTTGTCGATGGTCAGGCCGCTGTGCGCCATCTGCACCGCCTGGGCGCCGGTCGCTTCGGCGATACGGATACGGTCGGCCGTCACCGCAGGCGGCGATGCGCCGCCCGGCACCGTCATCCCGAGTGCTTCGGCTACGCAGGCCATGGTGCTGGCGGTGCCCATCACCGAGCAGGTTCCGACGCTTGCCACCAGTTGGTTGTTCACGGCGGCGATCTCCGTGCTGTCGATCTCGTCGGCACGGAATTTCCCCCAATAGCGGCGGCAATCGGTGCACGCACCGACGCGTTCGCCGCGGTGCGAGCCGGTCAGCATGGAGCCCGTGATCAGCTGGATGGCGGGAATATTCGCCGATGCGGCGCCCATCAACTGCGCCGGCACGGTCTTGTCGCAGCCGCCGATCAGCACGACCGCGTCCATTGGCTGGGCACGGATCATCTCCTCGGTATCCATCGACATCAGGTTGCGCAGGTACATGCTGGTCGGCTGCGAAAAACTCTCATGGATGGAAATGGTCGGGAAATCCATTGGCAAGCCGCCGGCCAGCATCACGCCGCGCTTGACCGCCTCGATCAATTGCGGCGCGTTGCCGTGGCATGGGTTGTAGGCGCTGCCGGTGTTGGAGATCCCGATGACCGGTCGATCCAGTGCTTCGTCGGTGTAGCCCGCCCCTTTGATGAAGGCTTTGCGCAAGAACAGGGAGAAACCGCTGTCACCATAGTTGGTGAGACCTTTGCGGATCCCGGTGACCGGTGCGGCTGCGGGATCTTCTGGTTGGGTCTTGGGCGTGGACATGGGGAAACCCGGGGTAGTAATAAGTGAAAAAGGGCATGGCAGGCCCACAGGGTGGTGCGGCGCACCTGCTTTGCAGGACAACCTTCAGCTTCATTATGGAAAAGGCCGGACAATAAAAAAAGCTGCTTTTGATATCTTCAAACAACAAAAATTTTTCTATCCGGCGAAAGCCTGAGTGCGCGCCAATGGCTCGTTGACTCTGCATTCCAGTTACCCAGAGGCCGCATAGGCATACGCTTTACAGAAGAGATCGTAAGTCGCCAACAAACCTGGAGCGCAATCCGTAATCCGCGAGGCGCCGGCACTCCAATTTCCCGGAAAATATCTATTGTCTGCAGGTTGCCCGAGCGCAGCCGTTTAAGGTGCCAGTAGAATATGAAACAATCCAGGCGCGGCATCGGATTCAACAAATACCTTATAAGATTTTTTCCGATACTCGGGGCGACATGCGACTGGCTGACTTCATCTTACGTGACATGGAAACAATCCTGGGGCAATGGGAGGCGTTCGCGCTTACCTTGCTGCCTGCCCCGGCAGACATGAAGTCGCTGGCATTGCGTGATCATGCGCGGCAGATCCTGGAGGCCGTGGCAAAGGATTTATCGACTTCCCAGACCAAGGAGGCCCAACTCGAAAAATCAATGGGGCGAGCCCCCAGACTGATTGGAGCCCCGGAGACAGCGGCGCAAACACGCGCCGTTCTGCGGGCGCGAGGGGGTTTCGACATCAACCAGCTGGCCGCCGAGTACCGTGCGCTGCGTGCCAGCGTCCTTCGCTTGTGGATCGATGCGTGTCAGACTGAGGCTCCTCATGCGGATGACGTCATCCGGTTTAACGAGGCCATTGACCAGGCGCTTGCCGAATCGATCAGCTTTTTCAGTGTCCAGGTGGACCAGGCTCGTAACCTCTTGCTTGGGATGCTTGGGCACGACATGCGCAGTCCGCTCCAGACCATTCAAATGACAGCGGTGTATCTGTCGAACCTGAATGCCGGGGACAAAGTATCGGGAGCCGCTTCTCGCTTGATCAGGAGCGGCGCTCGCATGCAGGCGCTTCTGGGCGATATGCTTGACTTCAATCGAACGAAGCTGGGCCTGGGGATCAACATTGCACCCACCGATGTCGATCTCGCGAATCTGCTAGCCGATGAACTGGACCAGTTGCGAGCAGCGCATCCGGAACGCCGGGTGGAACTGGAGGTGGAGGGCGACTCCCAGGGTGTTTGGGACGGCCGGCGTTTGCAACAGTTGCTCGGTAATCTGGTGACGAATGCGATCAAGTACGGAGCATCTGACGCACCGGTACGCGTGGTCATGACTTGCGGGGAGACGGACGTCAGCTTCGAGGTCAGGAACCGGGGGCCTGTTATAGATGGGTCGAGCCTGGACCGGATCTTTGATCCTCTCCAGCGTGGGCTGAATCAGGTAAAGACCTACGATACCGATGGCAACCTGGGACTTGGGTTATACATTGCGCGCGAAATTGCCAAGGCCCACGGGGGTGAGATCGCAGCGAGGTCCGACGAAACTGAAACCGTGTTCGCCGTGCGTCTGCCACGCCGCAAATAGCGCGATATTGTTATCGCCGTGGACCTTTTCGAAGACCTTTTGAAGGGGCTTCGTCAATGACGGAAACTCATCACCAGGGCCGCCAGCTTGTTCGGTGGCTGCCCTTTCTGGCTATAGCCGTCAAACGAGTGATCAACAAGGTGTTTGTGCACGTCGCCGTCATCGTTTAACGCTGTAAAGGCCACGATTACCGTTCCGCTGGTGCGTGAATCCTGCCGCAAAGCGAAGGTGGCCTCGTAGCCATTGCATTCGGGCATGGAGATATCCATGAGGATGACGTGGGGCGCCCAGTGTGTTCCGATCGCAATGGCTTCCAGTCCGCCGAATGCGACGCGGCATTCCATGCTCTCGAACGACAAATAGCTTGCCATTGCTGCGGCGGCATTCTGGTTGTCGTCGACCACTAAAACGCGCAACGGCATTCCGGCGAGCTCGAAGCTGCGCCTGGTCCATGGATGAGGTGCAATTTTGATGGCATTTGAATGCATATGTTCTCCGGGATAGAGAGCATGACGCATCATGCATGCCGCGTCGCATTTTTGTTGAGCCTCCTCCCTCGGTGCACCACGCCGACACGGTTCACAGAGACAAATACTCGCGCCATTTCAGCCGAACCTTGGTGATTTCATCTAGTCGCGGTTGATCTGGTGGGGTGGTCGACCTGAATCGGTCAAGGCTGCCTTGACCGATTTTTACCGTAGTGATGGCTCGACAATCATGGGAATGGAGCGTAACGCCGGGCATCCAGGAACAAGTTTCATGTGCATGGTGGTCAAGTATTCCCTAACGGTATCTCCAACGGCGGAGCGGGATAGTCACGCTTGCTGGAGCGTCAGCGAAGCGACCTCTGTGTTGGCAAGTCCGCGCAAAACGTTCGGGTCCAGCAGGATCTTGCTTCGGCGATACCCGGCCCCCATTACGACAAATTTTCGCTTCGTTACTTCCTCGTCGACCAGGATCTTCATCCCCTCCGGCAGACCAAATGCGGTAATCCCGCCAAACTCCATGCCTGTCAGTTCCGCCGCCACTTCCCGCTTGGCGAACGACACGCGTTTGGCCGCTAGCAGCGCCTTCACTGCACCATTGACATCGAGGCGTCGCGAGCCGAGATTGACCACGGCCGCATGGTGTTCAATACCGTCCCTTGCAAACCTGAGGATCAGCGTATTGGCGCAATCGTCGAGGCTGAAGCTATAACGTTCGCTGAACTGCGCGGTATCGGAATGCTCATCGCGCACCGAGAAGACCGCGACATCCTGTGCAGGAAGCCCGGAAGCAACCGAGGGCGGGAGATGCATAGGCCATTGGTCGCGCGGGATTGCATCGAAGTTATGTTTTTTGGCTAAGTCGAGAAGTTGCATCATGAGTTTCCAGAAAGATCCTCGATCGTTCAAGCGTTCCAGAGATCCGTCGACAGGTACTTGAGACCTGAATCGCAGATCACCGCGGCGATTGTCCTGCCCCGCATCTCTCCGGCAAGCAATTGCAGCGCGGCGGCAACGTTGGCCCCGGCAGAAAACCCGCCGAAAATTCCTTCTGCTCGCGCAAGCTCCCGTGCCACACGGCGCGCGTCGTCACCGGAGACCTGAAGATAACCGTCAGCGTTCACGCCATGCATAAACTGCAGGTGGGCAATCGCATAACCCGTTCCCCATGTTGCCTGAGGTCAACTCAACGACGGTCTGACCGGGTCGCAACGCGCCGCCGCGTTCGGCCTCATCGATGATGCCAAGAGCCGCGCGATCGTTCTTCGAAAAACCTGGATTGAGGTAATCAAGCTTGGCGAGAATGGACCCCTCCACGCCATATGATTTTGTAAGGCGGTCCAGCCGAACCAGCGGAGTATGTCCGATTGCGTCGATCACTGAATCGAGTACCTTCGGCATGACGAACTCCTCTTTGCGCGTTCACGGAAAATCGCTACTTTGAAGCGTATCCACGTTCACTGGCTTGTACGTTCTTGCTAAAGAGGGCCCATCTTTGCCTTGTCACGGCAGCCGTCGCCCGCGGGTCTATCAGGGAAATTTGCCGCAAGAGATCGCCGCCTCCGCCAACAAGAAAACCGCGCTGATTGCTGAGCGCGGTTTTTGCACAAGGCGCGCGGCAAACGCGCGCTTTATATTTATGGTTACTGGGCTTGAATCTTTCTCGGCTTCGGCGGCGTCTGCACCTTGCTGTACTGGAACTCGGGCGTTTCCTTTAGCGCGTCCTTCGTTGCACCCGCCAGATAGAAGTTTCCGTTGCGTATGTCGAGCGAGCCAATGGGCACCGCGACGTCATGCGTGGCGACACCCAGGAAACCACCGGTGGCGATGACGGCCGCCGACACGGTCGTATCCGGCGAAATGACCAGGTCGAGGATTGAACCGATTTTCTCGTTCTTGTCGTTGTAGACCGCTTTCCCAAGGATGCTCTTTTTAGCGCTCCAGCCCTGCAGCAATGCCTGCGACTGCTGGACCGTCACGGACAGCGGCTGGGTGCCGGCCACTTGTGCTTGCGCGCCCATACTTGCCGCGCCAATCAGGGTTGCAACCGTCACGCTTTGCCAAATTTTCATATCGATGTCTCATTTCATTAGGGTGCCCTGAATGCGCAAGTTTCAGGCCTGCCAGCCAGATTTTGTTCTTCCGCGCCGTTGAACCCGGATCCAACTGCTTCGAGGCACCTGCCGTTGCGTCGCTCACACGCTCACGAGGACCGTTAGCGGTCATGGATCCGTAAGCCACGGCAGCGGACTCACTGGCGTGCATGGCGATGCCTCTCGTGTTCAAATGCAGCTTTCAGGGAGGCAGACATGGTCGCTGAAGGTCAACTGAAGGGTAGCGGTAACGGTAGCGGTGGCGCAGTCAAACGGTACGCGGTGCGAGACTTCTTCCGTAGACCGGACAAGCGTTCGTTCACGATCGCTCCCGATGGCCGGCACCTGTCCTTTCTTGCACGGCGCTCCGGCCGCCAGAATATATTCGTGCAGGGGATCGATGCTGACGGCGCACCCGCAGGCGAGCCGCGCGCCCTGACCAACGAGACAGAACGCGACGTGCCCGGCCACGTATGGAAGGGCAACGACCAGATTCTGTTCGTCAAGGATTTTGGCGGCGACGAGAACTTCCACGTGCTTTCGGTACCGATCGACGGTGGTGACCCGTGTGATCTGACGCCGTTCGATGGTGTCAGGGCCGGCATTGTCGATGACCTCAGGGACGACGACCGCCACGTGCTGATCCAGATGAATCGTCGCGATCCAAAGGTCTTCGACGTTTTTCGTGCTGACGTGACGACGGGCGAACTGACGCCGATCGCCGAGAATCCGGGCAACGTCATGGGCTGGATGACGGATCACGAAGGGCGCTTGCGCGTCGCGATCGCGTCGGATGGCGTCAACCAGACGCTGCTCTACCGTGACGTCGAGGCAGAGCCTTTCAGGCCTGTTCTGACGACGGACTTCCGCGAGACTGTGTCACCGTTGTTCTTTACGTTCGACAACAAGGGGCTATACGTTTTATCGAATCGAGGGCGCGACAAAACCGCTATTTTCGAATTCGATCCCCAGACGGGCAAAGAGGGAGCGTTGCTGTTCGAGACCCCGCATGTCGACGTGAGCGGACTTTCATATTCGGAACATCGACATGTGCTGAAAGCTGCGTCCTATGTCGATGATCGGGTTCATCGTCATTTCTTCGACAACTGGGCCCGAGACGTCAGGGCCGATCTTGAGCGGCAGTTGCCGGATCAGGAAGTGACTATCGCGAGCATCACGCGCGACGAGTCGCGCGCGATCGTGCGTGCCACAAGCGATCGGTCGGCCGGCTCGGTGTGGATCTACGACATCGGGCGCCGGCACCTTTCCAAGCTTGCGGACATGATGCCCTGGCTCGACCCCGCCGATATGGTGCCCATGTTGCCGATCCGTTTCAAGGCACGCGACGGCTTGCAACTCAGCGGATACCTGACGTTGCCCGCAGGATTCGAGCTTGGGCGGGAATTCGCCGAGCCCTTGCCGTTAGTCGTCAATCCGCATGGCGGTCCCTGGGCGAGAGACATGTGGGGCTTCAATGTCGAAGCGCAGCTGCTTGCGAACCGCGGCTATGCGGTGCTGCAGGTCAATTTCCGTGGCTCGACGGGATATGGCCGCGCCTTCTGGCAAGCCAGTTTCGGGCAGTGGGGCCGCGCGATGCAGAATGATATTGACGACAGCGTCGACTGGCTCGTGTCGCAAGGGATCGTCGATCCGGCGCGCATCGGGATCTACGGGGCAAGTTATGGCGGCTACGCGACGCTTGCGGGCGTGACGTTTACGCCGGATCGATATGCGGCTGCCGTCGACTATGTCGGCGTATCGAACCTCTTCACTTTCCTTGAATCAATGCCGCCGTATTGGAAGCCCATGATCGACATGATGTACGAGATGGTCGGTAACCCGCAGACCGAAGAGGGCAAGCGGGCGCTGCACGATGCGTCGCCGCTGTTCTTCGCGGACCGGATCGTGACACCGCTTCTTGTCGCCCAAGGCGCAAACGATCCCCGAGTCAAACAGGCCGAGAGCGATCAGATTGTCGAGGCTTTGCGTGCGCGCGGCGTGGATGTCAAATACATGCTCAAGGAAAACGAAGGGCACGGCTTTCACAACGAAGAGAACCAGTTCGAGTTCTATGAAGCGATGGACGAGTTTCTTGCCGAGCATCTCGGGGGCGTGGCGAGGAAGTGACCAGGTCCGCATCGCCAATTTCAAATCCCGCGGCTGCGGCAAAGGATCCATGGCAGGACTCTTCAATGGCGGGGGGCGCCCATCACTTCTCGAGTTCGGCAAATAGCCAGTCCTGAAAGCTGCGCAGCTTCGGCAAATCGGCGCGTGACTTCAGCAGGTTCAGCGTATAGCCGTGCACCTCAAGGCCATCGAAGCCGAAAGGTGCGACAAGCCGTCCCGTCTCCAGTTCGCGTTGCGCCAGCAGCAGGCTTTCAAGGCAAACTCCCAGGCCGTCCACGGCGGCGCTAAGCGCCATGAACGAGCGATCGAAACGCGGCCCGCGGACTATATCCACCCGCGTCTTGCGATGCAGGCGCATCCAGTCGCGCCAGCCCACCAGGCAGCCCTCGCTGTGAATGAGCGGGTGGTGCTGCAGGTCCGCAATGCCACGCAGCGGATAGTCGCCCTCCATGAGCGCCGGCGCGCATAGCGGCACGATGGTTTCCGGCGGCAATTCCAGCACCATCGTGCCGGCCGGTTGCAGCTTGCGTGGACCGTAGCGAATATCGATATCGACCGCTTCCGAAATCAGATTCGCCGCCTCCGAAGAGGCATTCAACCGCACATCGATATCCGGATGCGCCGCGCTGAAACGCGCGATGCGCGGCATCAGCCATTGCGTTGCAAAACTCGGCGTGCAATGGATCGTGAGTATGTCGCTCTTCGCCACGCGTCCGATCTCGCGCGTGGCCGAATCGATTCGCGCGAACGCCGAACTGATCTCTTCCGCGTATTGCCGTCCCGAGTCCGTCAGGATCACGGCGCGATGCAAGCGATGGAACAGACGAATACTCAATTGCTCCTCGAGCAGCTTGATTTGATGGCTGATTGCCGAGGCTGTCACGAACAGTTCGTCTGCTGCGAGCGCGAACGACGAGAGCCGGGCAGCGGCTTCGAATGCTTGTATGGACTTGAGAGTAACGCGATTGTGCATGGCAACATCAAGCTGAATTGAATTCATCCATTGACCATCTTAATTCGTTTGAGCGCGTGCAGGGCAAAGATTACGCTTGAGTCACTGGCCGCGGACTCAGTGCGGTTCATGCAAAGAGACCCATGCGCAACCACGCCGCATGGGACTGGAGTAACGCGTTGAAGCACCAGAGCGCGAACTTCGATCGACAGGAGGAGACACACTGTGAACATCAGCGAAACCGCGCCTTACGCCGAACTCGCGGAGCACGCCTACCAGATCCGCCGCAACGCGCTGCGAATGGGCGAGGTGCAAGGGCAGGGTTATATCGGCCAGGCGCTCGACATTGCCGACGTGCTCGCCGTTGCCTACTTCCGCGCCATGCGTTACCGCGCCGAGGATCCCGAATGGGAGGGCCGCGACCGCTTCCTCTTGTCGAACGGCCATTACGCGATCGCCCTTTACGCGGCGCTGATCGAGGCCGGCATCATCGCCGACGAAGAACTGGAAACCTACGGCAGCGACGACAGCCGCCTGCCGATGTCGGGGATGGCGAGCTATACCCCGGGCATGGAAATGTCCGGCGGCTCTCTCGGGCAAGGGCTCACGATCGCGGTTGGCCGTTGCCTGGGCCTGAAGCGCAAGGGTTCGGACGCCCGCGTCTATACCCTGTTCTCCGACGGCGAACTCGACGAAGGCGCGATCTGGGAGGGCCTGATGTCGGCCGCTCACTGGAAGCTCGACAACCTGATCGCGATGGTCGACGTCAACAACCAGCAGGCCGATGGTCCGTCGTCGAACGTCATGGCGTTCGAGCCGCTGGTCGACAAGCTGCAGGCCTTCGGCTGGTTCGTGCAGCGCGTGGATGGCAACGATCTCGCAGCCGTAATCACCGCGTTCGATGCGGCACGCGCCCATCCTCATGCGCAGCCCCGGATCATCGTCTGCGATACGCGGATGGGGTGCGGCGTGCCGTTCCTCGAAGCGCGCGAGAAGAACCACTTTATCCGCGTCGATGCGCACGAATGGCAACTCGCGTTGCAGGCGCTGGAAGCCGGGAGAAACGTATGAGCACCGCCGCACCGAAACCGCGTCTGAAAACGTCGGCGATGATCGCCTCGATTGCAGGCGAAGGGCAGCTCACGCGCTCCGCGCCGTTCGGCCACGCGCTGGTCGAACTGGCGCGCAACCGGCCCGAAGTGGTTGGCATGACCGCCGATCTCGGCAAATACACCGACCTGCATCTGTTCGCGAAGGAATACCCCGAGCGCTACTACCAGATGGGCATGGCCGAGCAACTGCTGATGGGCGCCGCGGCCGGCATGGCGCACGAAGGCGCGCAGCCGTTCGTCACCACGTACGCCGTATTTGCCGCGCGCCGCGCCTATGACTTCATTCATCAGGCGATAGCCGAGGACAATCTCGACGTGAAGATAGTCTGCGCGTTGCCCGGCCTCACGACCGGTTACGGCCCCAGCCACCAGGCGGCCGAGGACCTGGCGCTGTTTCGCGCGATGCCGAACCTGACCGTGATCGACCCTTGCGACGCGCTTGAAATCGAGCAGATGGTGCCGGCCATGGCCGGCCATCGCGGGCCGGTCTATGCACGCCTGTTACGCGGCAACGTGCCCGTCGTGCTCGAGGAATACGGCTATCAGTTCGAGCTCGGAAAAGCGAAGCTCCTGCGCGACGGCGCCGAGGTCCTTATCATTTCATCTGGAATCCTGACGATGCGTGCGCTAGAGACAGCCAAGGCGCTCGCCGCTGACCGTGTCGACGTGGGGGTACTGCATGTGCCGACCATCAAGCCGCTCGACACCGTGACGCTGTTGCGCGAAGCGCGCCGTCCGGGGCGTCTGGTCGTGGTCGCGGAGAACCATACGGTGATCGGCGGGCTCGGGGAGGCGGTGGCCACGGTGCTGCTGACCAACGGCGTCACGCCGGCGTTCCGTCAGATCGGCCTGCCCGACGCGTTCCTCGACGCCGGCGCGTTACCGACCTTGCACGACCGTTACGGCATTTCCACCGAGCGGATGTGCGGCACCATCAAAGGATGGCTGCGGTGAGGTTTCATCAGCAGGACACGTACACGCGTAGTTACCGATAGCCAACCACGTAGCAAACCATAAGCATCACACTCAGGAGATCCGCATCATGTCAGAGTCACGTCTTCTCGACGGCAAGGTGGCCGTCATTTCCGGCGGCGCGTCGCCGCGCGGCATTGGCATGGCGACCGCCCGCATGTTCGCGGCGCACGGCGCTCGCATCGCCATCTTCGATCTCGACGAACACGCCGCGGTGGAAGCTGCCGCGTCAATCGGACCGGAGCATCGTGGTTATGTGTGCAACGTCACCGACCGTGGCGCATGCCAGGCTGCCGTCGAACGCACCGTCGCCGATTTCGGTTCGATCGATATCCTGATCAACAATGCGGGGATTACCCAGGCCGCCAAGCTGCTTGAGATCGACCCGGAAAGCTGGGACCGGATTCTCGACGTCAACCTGCGTGGCGTGTTGTACCTGTCGCAAGCGGTCGTTCCCCAGATGAAGAAACAGAAGAGCGGTTCGATCGGCTGCATGTCGTCGGTGTCCGCCCAGCGCGGCGGCGGCATTCTCGGCGGTCCGCATTACTCGGCGGCGAAGGCCGGGGTGCTCGGTCTGGCGAAAGCGATGGCGCGCGAACTCGGCAACGACGGAATTCGCGTGAACTGCGTGACACCGGGCCTGATTCAAACCGACATCAACGCCGGCAAGATCAGCGACGACAAGCGTGTCGAAATTCTCGCCGGCATTCCGCTCAACCGGCTTGGCGTGCCCGACGACGTGGCCGGCGCGTTCCTGTTCCTCGCGTCCAGCCTGTCGTCGTATATTACCGGCGCGGTGATCGACGTGAACGGCGGCATGCTGATTCATGGATGAGCCACGGCTGATTCAGCGCTCATCCAGGTCCGGCAGGACGGGCCGTCTGGCGGGAGGCTGACGGCGGCGATGGAGACCCTGTAGTAGAGAACAGACAGGCGCGGCGCGCGACACGTGCAGCCGCCGCACTTCAGATTCGAAAACTATAACGACACGCCATATTGGAGGAAGACACCATGACTAGCCGTTCCAACGCCCCGAAGGGCATCAGCCGCCGCACCTTTTTGAAGGCCGGTGCGGCCTTGTCCGCCGCCGCGCCGCTATGGAGCATCTCGCGCAGCGCGATGGCGGCCCCCGAGTTTTCGTACAAGCTGGCCACCGGCCAGGATCCGACGCATCCGGTCAACATCCGCGCCCAGGAGGCGATCAATCACATCCGCGAAGCGACCAACGGCCGCCTCGATATCAAGCTCTTTCCGCAGAACCAGCTCGGCTCCGACACGGATCTGCTCTCGCAAGTGCGCAATGGCGGCGTGGAGTTCTTCAACCAGGCGTCGTCGATTCTGGCGACGCTCACGCCCGCTGCCGGCATTGTCAATACGGGCTTCGCGTTCAAGGACTACGACGCGGTCTGGAAGGCGATGGACGGGGATCTCGGCAACTATATCCGCGCGCAGATCGGCAAGTCCGGCATCGTCTCGGTGAGCAAGGTGTGGGACAACGGCTTCCGGCAGATCAGCTCGTCGACCAAGGCGTTGCGTGCGCCGGCCGATCTGAAGGGCTTCAAGATTCGCGTTCCGCAAGCGCCCATGCTGACCTCGCTGTTCAAGGCACTCGACGCCGGCCCTGCACCAATCAATTTCAACGAGCTGTATTCGGCGTTGCAAACCGGCGTGGTGGAAGGTCAGGAGAATCCGCTGCCGATCATTGCCACGGCCAAGCTCTACGAAGTGCAGAAGTACATCAGCCTGACATCGCACGTGTGGGACGGTTACTGGATTCTCGGCAACCGCACCGCATGGGAGCGCTTGCCGGTCGACATCCGTGCAATCGTCACGCGTGAGTTCGAGAAGGCCGCCATGCTGCAACGCGCGGATATCGCCAAGCTCAGCCTGTCGTTGCGCGACGACCTGAAGTCGAAGGGCATTACCTTTATCGATGTCGACCGCGAGGCCTTCCGCGGCACGCTGGCGAAGACGAGCTTCTATCACGACTGGAAAGCCAAGTACGGTGATGAAGCGTGGGGCTTGCTGGAGAAGTCCGTCGGAAAACTGGGGTGATGCGATGATCTCGATCTCTTATTCGCACGAGCGGCAGCATCGCTTCGCCTGTGCGCTCGACACCGCGCTCGGCCACCTTGTGGAGATTCCCGCGGCGTTGCTGGTGCTTGCGGAAATTGTCGTGCTGCTGGCCGGCGTGACGAGCCGTTATCTGCTGCACGCGCCGCTCGTGTGGTCCGATGAACTCGCATCCATGCTGTTCCTGTGGCTCGCCATGCTGGGTGCCGTGCTGGCATTGCGGCGCGGCGAGCATATGCGGATGACGGCGCTGGTCGGCATGGCGCCGCCGGGCGTGCGCGCGTTTCTCGACGTGATCGCCATCGCCGCGCCCATCGCATTCCTCGCGATGGTGATCGGCCCGGCTGTCAGCTTCGCGCAGGACGAGGCGTTCATCACCACCCCTGCGCTCGAACTGTCCAACGCATGGCGTGCGGCCGCCTTGCCGGTCGGCTCGGCGCTCATGCTGCTGGTTGCGCTGGTGCGATTGGCGCGTGTGGCCAACTGGCGGCTGACGCTCGCCGCCATTGCGACAGTCGGCGCGGTGGTCGGTGGTTTCGTCCTGCTCGGTCCGCTGTTGCGCGACCTCGGCAATATCAACCTGCTGATCTTCTTCGTTGGGCTGGTGGCATTGTGCGTGTTCAGCGGCGTGCCGATCGCGTTCTCGTTCGGACTGGCTACGTTCGGCTATCTCGCGCTCACCACGAGCACGCCCATGCCGGTGGTGGTCGGGCGGATGGACGAGGGCATGTCGCACCTGATCCTGCTGTCCGTGCCGCTCTTCGTGTTTCTCGGCCAGCTGATCGAGATGACCGGGATGGCCGCGGCGATGATCGCGTTCCTCGCGAGTCTGCTGGGTCATGTGCGCGGCGGTCTTTCGTACGTGCTGGTCGGCGCGATGTACCTGGTGTCGGGTATCTCGGGGTCGAAAGCCGCGGACATGGCGGCGGTTGCGCCGGTGCTGTTTCCGGAGATGAAAGCGCGCGGTGCGAAGCCCGGTGATCTGGTCGCGCTGCTGGCGGCGACGGGCGCGCAGACCGAGACGATTCCCCCAAGTCTGGTGCTGATCACGCTCGGCTCGGTGACCGGCGTGTCGATCTCCGCGCTCTTCACCGGCGGCATGCTGCCGGGGATCGTGCTGGCAATTACCCTGTGCATCGTGGTGCAGTGGCGTTACCGGCGCGAGGACATGTCGAGCGTCAAGTGCGCGACCCGCGGCGAGATTCTGCGCAAACTGGTGATCGCATTTCCGGCGCTTGCGTTGCCGTTCGTGATTCGCGCGGCGGTGGTCGAAGGGATTGCGACGGCCACCGAGGTCTCCACGATCGGGATTGTCTATGCGGTGCTGGCCGGTCTGCTGATCTATCGCCGGTTCGCGTGGAAACGGCTCAAGCCGATGCTGATCGATACGGCGACGCTGTCCGGCGCGATCCTGCTGATCATCGGCGCGGCGACCGGCATGGCTTGGGCCCTGACGCAATCCGGCTTCTCCGGGCAGCTTGCGCAGACCCTGGGGGCGCTGCCGGGCGGCGCGGCAATGTTCATGGCGGCCTCCATCTGCGTGTTCGTGATACTCGGCAGCGTGCTCGAAGGCATCCCCGCCATCGTGCTGTTCGGCCCGCTGATGTTCCCGATCGCGCGGCAGATGGGCATTCACGACGTGCACTACGCAATGGTCGTGATCCTGTCGATGGGCGTGGGGCTGTTCGCACCGCCGTTCGGCGTGGGCTACTACTCGGCTTGTGCGGTCAGCCGTATCCATCCGGACGAAGGCATGAAGCCGATCCTGGGCTATATCGCCGCGTTGATGGTCGGCCTGATCGTGGTGGCCGCGGTGCCGTGGATCTCAACCGGTTTCCTGCATTGACCGTTTGCGCGTGAGGCTGCGTCTTGCGCAACGCAGCCTCGCGTGCCGTTCTTCCGCGCGGTTCGTTTGACTCTCGTTTGACCCTCGTCTCATCCGTTTGAATTGCCGCCGCCTCGCTTGGCCGGGACGGCGTAGAGGAGCCTTTTGTCATGTCCACTACCGAAGCTCAACCTGTTGTCCCGATTGCTTCGCCCCCACCGCCGCTGCAGGCCGCGTCTCTGCCCCCACTGCCTCTGGCCGACGCAATCCGTTTCCTCTCTGTCGACGCCATCCTGCGTGCCGGCGAAGGTCATCAGGGCGTGCCGCTCGGCATGGCCGAAATCGCGACGGCGCTGTTCACGCGGCATCTGAAGTTCAATCCGGCGGATCCGGCATGGCCCGACCGCGACCGCTTCGTGCTGTCCAACGGCCACGGTTCGCTGCTGCTTTATTCTCTGCTCTATCTGACCGGATATGCGGCGATCGGTCTCGATCAGCTCAAGACCTTTCGCGAACTCGGCTCGCATTGCGCGGGACACCCTGAATACGAGCCGGCACATGGCATAGAAGCCACCACGGGGCCGCTTGGCCAAGGCATCGCCAACGCCTTCGGCATGGCTATCGCCGAAGCGTATCTCGCCGCCAGATTCGGCTGCGGCCTTGTCGATCACTACACGTATGCATTCGTTGGGGACGGCTGCCTGCAGGAAGGCATCGGCCAGGAGATGATCTCGCTCGCCGGGCATCTGCGGCTGGGCAAGCTGATCCTCTGCTGGGACGACAACCAGATCACCGACGACGGCAGCACCTCGCTGTCCATCAGCGAAGACGTTTGCGCGCGGTTTCGGGTGGGCGGCTGGCACGTCGAGGAAGTCGACGGTCACGATCTTGAGGCGGTATCGGCGGCGCTGACGCTCGCGCGGCAGGATTCGCGGCCGTCGATGATCGCCTGCAAGACGGTCATCGGCCGGGGCATCGCGCGCCTGCAGGGCCAGCGTGGTGGTCATAGCGGCAAGCTGTTTCAAGCGGATGCCGACGTGGCTCGCGAACAGCTTGGCTGGCCGCATGCGCCTTTCCACGTACCCGCGGAGATCCTCGCTGCCTGGCGTGCAGCCGGGAGGCGCGCCGATCACGTGCACAGCGCATGGCAGGCGCGCGTCGCGGCTTTACCCGACGCCGAACGCGCCGAATTCGAACGCGTTCAATCCGGCGACTTGCCGGAAGGCTGGCGCGATGTACTCGACGACTACCGCAAGCGCGCAGTCGAGCGCGACGAGCCGCAGCCCGGCATCACGGTGTCGGGTGAGATCAGCGACCTGCTCGCGCCCTTGCTGCCCGAACGCATGGTCGGTTGTGCGGATCTCGAAGCGCCTACGGGCCACAAGCGCCGCCTGCACGCGTTCACCGCCGATGATCGCAGCGGCGCCTACGTCCACTGTGGCGTGCGCGAGCATCTGATGGGAGCAATGGCCAACGGCATGGCCGCGCATGGCGGCATTGTTGCCACCAGCGTGACCTATCTGGCGTTCTCCGACTACCAGCGTCCGGCGATGCGCATGGCCGCCTTGATGGGCCTGCCGGTGCACTTCGTATTCAGTCATGACTCGATCGGTGTCGGCAAAAATGGACCGACGCATCAACCCGTCGAGATACTTGCTTCGCTACGCGCCATGCCGAACATGCGCGTGCTGCGTCCCGCCGATGCCGTGGAGGCGGCCGAGTGCTGGGCGATCGCGCTCGAACATCGACGAGGGCCAAGCACGCTGATATTCGCACGTCAGGCGTTGCCCCTGGTTCGGCGCGCGCATAGCGACGAGGCGTTGTCGCGTCGCGGCGCTTACGTCCTGGCCGAGGCCGAGGGTGGGCCGCGCGCGGTGACCTTGCTGGCGACCGGCTCTGAAGTGGCGCTGGCGTTGCAGGCGCGCAGCCGGTTGCAGGACGAAGGCATTGCGACCGCGGTGGTGTCCATGCCGTGTTGGGAAATCTTCGATGAACAGGACGCCGGCTATCGCGCTGCAGTTCTGGGTTTGAACGCGGTGCGCATCGGCGTGGAAGCGGCGTTGCGTTTCGGTTGGGACCGGTATCTGGGTGAGCGGGGCGGTTTCGTCGGCATGACGGGTTTCGGTGCTTCCGCCTCGGCCGAGACGCTGTATGAGCACTTCGGCATCACGGCGCAGCATGTGGTCAATGAAGCGAAGCGGCAGTTGTCTCTTATCGACGGGGATGCACATGCATAAAATCGTTTTTCTCGATCGCGCCACGCTCGCGCCGCAAATCGTCTTGCGTGAACCGCGCTTCGATCACCAGTTGATCGAGCACGATCGCACTACACCCGGGCAGGTCCTGCAGCGTTTGACCGGCGCAGCGATCGTGATCACCAACAAGGTGCCGTTGACGAAGGACGTGCTGGAGCAGTTGCCGGATCTGAGACTCGTCGCGGTGGCGGCCACCGGCACCGATTGCGTCGACAAGGCGGCCTGCCAGCGACTCGGCATCGCGGTGAGCAATATTCGCGGCTATGCGATCAACACCGTGCCTGAGCACACCTTCGCGTTGATCCTCGCGCTGCGGCGCAATCTGATTGCCTATCGCGAAGATGTGCTCGCCGGCGAGTGGCAAAAGTCCGAGCAATTCTGCTTCTTCACGCACGCGATTCACGATCTGGCCGGCGCGCGGCTTGGCATTATCGGCGAAGGGGTCCTGGGGCAGCGCGTCGCGGAAATCGGCAAGGCCTTTGGCATGCTGCCCATGTTCGCCGCTCACAAGGGCAGGGACGGTCTCGGCCCGCTTTACACGCCGTGGGACGAGGTGCTCGCGACCAGCGACATCATCACCGTGCACAGTCCGCTCACACCACACACCCGCAACATGCTGGCCATGCCGGAGTTTCGTGCGATGAAGCGCAAGCCGTTGATCATCAACACGGCACGCGGAGGCCTTGTCGATGAAGGCGCGCTCGTGCAGGCGCTCGACGAAGGTTTGATCAGCGGAGCAGGTTTCGATGTGACCACCAGCGAACCGCCTGCCGGGGACAACCCGCTGTTGCGCGCAGCCGGCCGTTCAAATGTGATCTTGACGCCGCATGTTGCGTGGGCTTCGGACGAGGCGCAGCAGAGTCTGGCGGATCAGTTGATGGATAACATCGAAAACTTCGTGAACGGTGCAGCGACCAACCTGGTGCACGGCGCGTATTGATCGAGTATGCGATGCGTCCGGCGCCGATCAATTCTACGACTCGGCAACATTGGCAGCGCCTGGCATAGCGACCGCAGTTCCCCCGCGGTTTTCCGCCGCGGTGTCTATGTCTCCTGCCTGGTAGAGCGGTTCTGTTTCGACAGGTTCGATAGTGGCGGCGAGACCCGTCTCTGCTCGGGCATGGCGTTCGAACAGGGCCGGGAGTTCGGGGCGCAGTCCATCGCCGCGTTGGGCTGCGAGAGCATGAAGTGAAAGAAGTCGCAACATGATTGAACTCCAGTCGGTGAAAGTAGGCGACCGCCTGTGAGATACGTGTGGTCAGGACGCACCGCACGTTGTCCGCTGATCCGCGCTACTGAGGGATCGAGTGATCAGGTTGTGACAGCGGGCCGGCGCGAACACTCCGTTTCTTGCTATCTGGTTGCCTTGTGAATGTAAATGACGCACAGATGCATCGCAGCGTGGACACGCTCAGCGGGCAGGCACGCATGCGCATTCGCATCTTCGAGTATTGCCGCAAGAAACGGGGGGTATCTGGCTGCATGCGTCGATATTGTCTGGGCAGAGAGAGGCGATCGTGCCGCTCTCTTCCAACCATATCGATGAGGAATTCACCATGTCCAGAGAAGACGACAACAAGGCCATCGTAGGCCGCTGGTTCACCGATTTCTGGGGCGAGACGTGCAACCTCGACATCGTCGACGAACTTGCTGCTTCCGACATGCTGCTGCGCTACTCACTCCACGAGCCGCGCCGTGGCCGCGAGGACATCAAGGCATTCATGACGGGTTTCCGCGAAGCGTTCCCCGACCTCAACTTCTGGGGAGCAGCCGATCTCATTGCCGAAGGGGACTATGTAGTCGGCCGTTGGGAGGGGGGCGGCACGCATACGGGTCCGGCATTCAGCGATTTCCTGATTAGATCGTTGCCGGCTGCGACTGGCCGGAAAATGCGCTTCACCGGTACGACTGTGCTTCGCCTCAAAGACGGCAAGATCATCGAGGAAATCGGCCTGGACGACGGCGTGACCGCCCTGCAGCAACTCGGACTCATCAAGGCAGTTTGAACGGGGCACGGTGCTTTCGGTATCTTCGGCAACGCCGCTCTGGACCCGGTGGCTCGAAACATTGCACTGACTTGATTACCCTGCATCGCGCCATGCCCGCGAGATACGACCGCGGGCATGGCGTGAGTTCCGCGCCTTATCCTGCTTCAAGCGTCAGGCAGGGAGGGACGGTGCAGCGGGAAAATCCACCGGTACGCGCGTCGTTCCATGCAGATAGTTGGTGACGGTCTTGTCGCCGATCACAACGATCACGTCGACCAGATTCGCCTTGGTCCAGCCCGCCGCGAAGAATGCATCGACGAGCGCCTGATCGGCATGCCCGCGGTTGACCGCGATGTTCTTCACGAGCCGCGCGAGTGCGTCGAACTTCGCATCGAAGCTTGCCCGGCCGCTGCGGATCTCTAGGATCCGCTCGTCGGTGAAGCCATTCATCTTGCCGATCACGGTGTGCGCCGCCAGACAATATTCGCAAGCGTTGACCTGGCTGACGACAAGGTTCACGATTTCGCGCGCCTTGCCGGTGATGCTGCTCTTCGCGTTCTGGAACGCGAGGTAGCTGCCGAGCGCATGCTCCGAATAAGCCAGCGTCGCGTACAGGTTGGGCATCGTGCCGAGACTGCTCTTGAGCTTGTCGAAGAGGGCCTGGTTAGCGGGGGAAACTTCGTCGCGTGTCGGCACATTGATGGTGGTCATGGTGATACTCCCGGGTAAAAGATGCATGAAATGCGTTGAAAAAACGTGGGTCATTGCGCCGTGTACGCGCCGTCGACTGCAATGTTCTGGCCGGTGAGGTAACGCGCCTTGTCGCTCGCCAGAAACACAATCGTCTGGGCTATTTCGTCCGGGGCCGCGGCGCGCCTCGCCGGTATCGTCGAGAGGAAACTTGCCTTGCCTTCTTCGGTGCCGCCGGCAAAGCGATCGAGCATTTCCGTGGCGACAGGACCCGGCGCCACGGCGTTGACGCGCACGCCTGCAGCCGCTCCTTCGAGCGCCGCGCTCTTCGTAAGGCCTTCAACCGCATGCTTGCTGGCCGCATAGACCGACGCGCCTGCGACCCCGACCTGACCCGCTATTGACGAGAGGTTGATGATCGAGCCCGCGCCCTGCGCCAGCATCACGCGCATCTCGTGCTTGAGCGACAGCAGCGTGCCGAGCACGTTGACCGCGAACGTGTCTTCGTAATTGGTCGCGGTCTCCTCGACGATCGGTGCCAGTTGACCTTCAGTGCCGGCGTTGTTGACGGCCACGTCGATGCGCCCGAAACGCGCAACGGTCTGCTCGACCACATTGCGCACTTCAGCTTCGAAACGGACGTCAGCGCGCACGAATTCGGCTTCAGCGCCAAGGGAGCGCAGTTCCGCGGCGAGCGCCTGGCCTGCCTCTTCGCGACGGCCGCTGACGACCACGCGGTTGCCTTCGCGAGCGAAGGCAAGAGCGGTAGCGCGGCCGATACCGGTCAGCGCACCAGTGATAAGGACGACGGGTTGGTTCATGACAGTGCTCCTTCAGGTGGGTTGGCATCGCGTTTGCGATGACTGCACTTTGACTGATTCCAGATGCGCGATATAGACGGTGTATGCTCATATAACTCATTCCCATCAGGAATATATTGAGCAAAATGGACAAGCTACAGGCAATGAAAACGTTCGTGCGCGTGGTGGAGGCGGGCAGTTTTTCCGCGGTCGCGCACGAGTCGGATACGACGCAAAGCGCAGTGAGCAAACAGGTCGCGGCGCTTGAGCGTGAGCTGGGTGCGCGGCTGCTGACAAGAACCACGCGTTCGCTCGCACTGACAGAGGAAGGTGAACACTATTTCGAACAGGCGCGGCGCCTGGTTGCGGAAATCGCGGAGGCCGAAGGCGCGTTGCGACGCGGTGAGCAGCAACTGACGGGCTGGCTGCGGGTCGCCGCTTCGGTCGGCTTCGGACGTCTCAAGCTCATGCCATTGGTTCAGTCATTTCTGGCGGAGCACCGGGGCGTGAAGATCGACCTGCGCCTGAGCGATGGGTTCATCGATCTCGTGGAGCAGGGGATCGACGTCGCGGTGCGTATCGGCGATCTGCCGGACAGCAGCCTGATCGCACGTCGCGTGGGAACGGCCCACCGGATGCTGATGGCGCATCGCAGCTATGTGCGCTCACTGCGCAAAGGCACGAAAGCGCCGCGCGTTCCCGACGACCTGGTCGATCACAACTGTATCGTCTACACTGAACTGGCCATGCGCAACGCATGGCGTTTTACGGCCGGGCCCGGCGCGGTGGATCCGGTGGGAACCACGCGCATTGTTCGCGTCGAAGGCAATCTGCAAACCAACAGCAGTGAGGTCATGCGGGCGTCGGTTCTTGGCGGCATGGGGATCGGATATTCACCGACCTGGCTCTTCGATGACGAACTGGCGCGTGGCGAAGTACAGCGGATGTTGCCGGACTGGGAAACGATCCCTATCCCGATCCATCTGGTGAGCCCGTTGGAGCGCCGGCATTCGGCAAAGGTCAGGGCATTCGCCGACCATGTCGGACAGGCGATGGCTCGCGGGTGAATGGCCGCAGTGAGCTTCCATGAGCTTGGCAGAAACTCGAAAGCGATTGACCGCCGCCTGACCTCGAAGTGGATAGCATTCAGATAGGGCTCGGCGCAAATTCATCGGAACAAACTTCAAGTGCTTGATAGACGCGATCGTGGGATTGCCGCGCCGAGCAGTCGTTTGCAATTGCACACCTTGGTGGAGACGGGTATGACCGATTTATCTTATCTGGACAGTATCGTTGACGATGCCGGGTCGATTACAGAGGTAGTGCTTGCTGCAATGAGCCGAACCGATGACGCCCGGCTCAAGCAGATCATCGACGCCCTTGTCCGGCACGCGCACGCATTCTTCCGGGAGGTCCAATTGACGGACCGGGAGTTCGAGCAGGGCATCGAATTCGTCAAGGCGATTGGCCAGGCCACGGTCGACAATCACAACGAGGTCGTGTTGTGCGCCGACGTGCTCGGCTTCTCGACACTGGTCACGCTGCTCAATACGGTGGACAAGACCAACCGGACGCCTGGCGCACTGCTTGGGCCGTTCTATCGCGGCAATTCCCCTGACTACGGCAACGGCGAATCCATCGTCGCCGAGGGTTCTCCAGGTGCGCCGCTGTTCGTGCGCGGACACGTGGTTGACAGCGCACGCCGGCCCATCGCGAACGCCAGAGTTGACGTGTGGCAGGCGTCGCCAGTGGGACTCTATGAAAACCAGGACCCGGACCAGCCCGATATGAATCTGCGTGGCAGCTTCAGGACCGATGCGCATGGTTATTTCCGCTTCCGCTCGGTCAGGCCTGCTGGTTATCCGGTTCCCACTCATGGCCCGGTGGGCGCCCTTCTGGCGAAGCAGCACCGCCATCCTTATCGACCTGCTCACATTCACTTCGTCGTGGTTGCTGAAGGGCACGAGACCCTGGTCAGCCAGGTCTTTGCTGACGACTCGGAGTATCTCGGCTCGGATGTCGTGTTCGGAGTCAACCGCTCGCTGGTCGGTAAATTCGCGATGCACGATGACGGCCGGGCACCTGACGCAGACGTGACAGGGCCGTACTACACGCTCGAATACGACTTCGTGCTGGCTGAAGGTACGTCGACCTGTCCAACACCCCCCATCAAGTAAGCCGGAGACTCAAGTGTCCAACCATCTCGAAGGAAAAGTCGCGGTCATTCTTGGGGGCACGGGCGGCATTGGTGCCGCTACTGCCACCCGGTTAGCCAACGCCGGAGCCACCGTCGTCGTCACCGCGCAGTCTGAGCTTGCCAAGGCGCAGCGTGTGGTCGATTCGTTGCCCGCAAACGGTGATCGGGGTCATCTGGCGACGGTGGCGGCGATCACCGACAGCGCGTCGCTCGTCGAACTCGCCAGCCGCGTCAAAGCCCGCTTGGGACGGCTTGACATCCTTGTCAACACCGCTGGTTTTACGAAGCCGGTGAAGCATGGCGACCTGGATGCGCTGACGGACGAACTGATCGACGAAATCATGAAGGTCAACTGGCGTGCGCAGTTTGCTGCCATCCGCGCTTTTCGCACCCTGCTCGATGAGTCGGGTGATGGATTGGTGGTGAACGTATCGTCGATTTCAGCCAGCACGGGCGTGGGCAGCAACATTGCGTACTGTGCGGCAAAAGCAGGGCTCGATGTGATGGCCGCCTCGCTCGCACGAGCACTCGCTCCGCGTATCCGGGTCCTGAATGTTTCCCCCGGCGTGGTGGACACGAGCTTTGTGCCGGGGCGTGGCGCGGACTTCAATGACAAGGTTGCCGCGACAACGCCGCTTGGACGAATCGGCACGCCCGACGATATTGCCGCGGCGATCGAAGCGTTTGCAACCCATCTGACATTCAGCACCGGCGTGACGATCGTGGTCGATGGCGGCCGACGTCTGAACTGAGCTCAAGCGAGACGAATCATGCATGCACGTAAAACCATTATCACCTGCGCCGTTACCGGCAACCTGACGAAACCGGAACAGCATCCCGGCCTGCCGATTACGCCGCAGCAGATCGCAACGTCGGCGCTGGAGGCGGCAAATGCCGGTGCAGCCGTCGTTCACATTCATGTGCGCGAGCCTGGAACCGGTCGACCATCGATGGATATCGATTTGTATCGCCAGGTCATTGAGCGCATCCGTGCAGTCGACAAGGAACTCATCATTAACCTGACCACCGGTCCCGGAGGCCGCTTCATTCCGAGCGACCACGATCCCAGGATTGCGGCTCCGGGAACGACACTGTTGCCACCGGAAAAACGGGTCGGGCACATTGCCGCACTGAAGCCCGATATTTGCAGTCTCGACCTGAACACGATGAATTCAGGCGGCGACGTCGTGATCAATACTCCGAAAAATGTGCGGCGCATGGCTAACGTGATACGTGAAGCCGGAGTCAAACCGGAGCTCGAAATATTCGACTCGGGTGACTTGCACCTTGCACTGGATCTGATCAAGGAAGGCGTGCTTGATGGACCCGGACTCTGGACGTTTGTGATTGGCGTGAAGTACGGTTTTGCGGCGATGCCGGAAACGCTGCTGTATGCGCGCAACTTTCTCCCGCAGGGTGCGGCGTGGTCGGCCTTCGGTATTGGCAGGACAGAATTCCCCATGGTCGCCCAGGCATGGCTGGCCGGTGGGCACGTGCGTGTCGGCCTCGAGGACAACATCTACCTGTCCAAAGGCGTGCTGGCCGAAACCAACGCGGTGCTCGTTGCCCGGGCCCGCGACATCGTAGTGTCGCTGGGTGGCGAGATTGCGACGGCAAGCGAAGCGCGCGAGCAACTGGGGTTGGTGAAATGAGCGAGGATCAGCTCATGCATATGTTGAGCAGGCCAAACAACGTCACGTTGCTCTGCGTATGGGAGATTGAAGTGCCGACGAGCGCTGCGATGGAGCCAGGGTTGCCATCCTTATTGTTTTGATATCCTTATAATCAATTCATGGATCGAGGAATAGCCAGGCCCGCACAGCATTACTTTAGAAATGAAGGGCAAGACTCAATCAAGCCGCTCTTGCCGCCCCGGTCAGCTTGTGACGTGAACCAGCAAGGTGCGCACGAACGTAATAGCGTGCTCGCCTGCAAGCATGCCCAGCAATCCGGCAAGTGCGACGGTCGGCGGGGCCGGTGATTTCACACCGACGACGTGATAGATCAGTCCGACCACCACGCCGAGAAGGAGGGAGAGCAGATAGGCTTTCATGATGTTGTCACCCTAAGGAGGGGCCCAAAGGCCCCCAGTTGGATTCCGGCCGCGTTAATTACATGTTGATCACAACACGGCCCGGCGTGCCCGCCGTGACTGCCCGGTAGGCGTCCTGGCCATGTTGCAGATCGAAGCGTTGCGCGATCACCGGCGGCTTGAGCTTGCCGCTTTCAAAGCCTTCGACCAGCGCTGCCATGAGCGGCGCGGACTCGGCGACACCGAGCTTCGCGCTATCAGTGCCGAACAACTGCGTCTCGTTGTGGTAAAAATCTATGATGTCGAAATCGACGCGGCGCTTTCCGGTCGCGCTGATCTCGACAACGCGGCCGCGGCGCCGGACCAGACTGAGTGCGGTTTCGAACGCGACACCGCCAACAGCGTCATAGACCACGTCGACACCGCCCGTCAATTCGCGTACACGCTGCGTGGTGTGCTCATCAAACGGCACGTAGTCGTCGATCAGCAAGCTGGCCGGGGAGCCCACGGCGGGTGCCTTGCGATCGACGCCAATCACGCGGCAGCCACGCGCTTTTGCGATCTGCGTGACCGCACCGCCTACGCCGCCGCCTGCTCCGATGACCGCAATGGTTTCGCCCTCGGCCAGCTTGGCGTAGTCGACCGTGCCCAACCAGGCGACGACAAAATTCACGCCAATGGCGGACGCTTCTTCGTGGCTTAATGTCTGCGGCTTGCGGGCCAACGCGGCAACCGGGATCTTGATGAATTCCGCATGGGTACCGTTGCGCGTAAAGCCGATGTCGCCGCCGGTGCCCCAGACCTCTGCACCGATCCAGTCAGCGGGGCCATCCACGACCACACCGCTGAAGTCCCGGCCGGGTACGCGCGGCGGCGTGGTGTGATCGAAATGCCCCGACACATTCTTGACGTCGCTCGGATTGACCGACGCGCTGCTGACCTGAACGATCGCGCTGTCGTGATCACATTCCGGCATGTCCAGATCAATGTACTCAAGCACCTCTGGGGCACCGAACGACTTGAATTGCAGGGCTTTCATCTCATTCACTCCTGGATCGTGGATCAGGCTGCGAAGTGCAGCGTATGACCAGAGTGTATGGGCCGGCGGAAGGGTCGATCAGACAGGTGCTTTCGAACTTTGGACAAACTGAACCCGGGGGCTCAGGTACCGCGGCTTCCCGCTAGCGATCCGTGGGCGTGATGGTCAAGTCCTCCGGGGCGGCCAGTGTTTCGTCAGGACGGAACTCGCTAGGCGCCGTGCCCAGTTCGCGGCGAAACATGTCGCTGAAACTGCTGGGCAGATAGCCCAGGGATCGTGCTACCGAGCTTACCGTTTGACCCTCCGCTAGTTTGGACAAGGCAATCGCGAGCTGTACCTGCCGGCGCCATTCCGCGAATCCGAGACCCAGCTCACGCGTGAACAGCCGCGCAAGCGTGCGCACGCTTGCACCCACGGACGCTGCATGATGTTCAAAGCTGATGTCGACAGAGGGATTGCTGATGACAGCCCGGCACAGTACCTCGAGACGGCGATCCGATTTGTCCGGCAGCGGAATTCTCAGCGAATAGCGCGGTGCGTGAGTCAGTTCCAGTGCGGCCAGATGATAAGCCGCATTCAGGTATTCATCGTCGCGTTCGCTTTCGTGTTCTGCAATGGTCGTAATGAGCTCCCTTAGCAAACCGTTGATTTCAAAGACGTCGCCCTGCTTGCTCAGGTGCTGAACGTCTTGTCCTCGCAGATAAAGGTTGCGCATTTCAACCTCGCTCATCATGTAGATGGAGTGCTCGGTTCCGGGCGGCAGCCAGACCGCTCGCTGCGGCGGGACAATCAGCGCTTCGCGACCGACTTCAACCCACATGACACCCGTGACCGCGTAGAGCACTTGAGCCCATTCGTGAACGTGCGGGTCAATGCGAAGGCCGCGCGGATAGCATCTTGCCAGCGATCGGCCTCGTCCGGATTCGTCATCGAGATCGGGAGGGACAGCTTTCGGCATGGTGATCAGCCTGTAAAGGAGCGGAAAGAAAAAAGCATGGCTTGAAGAAACGGCGGATTGGAGCGCGCGTCAACGAGTCCTGTGAGGGGCTCATGCAGCACGGCCCGTATCAATACGACGGACTTAGGAAAGTGTCTGTTATCCGTGCGCGCATTTTTCAGTATTCGACCATGCCGTAGGCTTCTTTCATTGAAACACACCAGCAGGCAACTGCTGCCATGGGACAGACGGCAGCCCACAATGATCAACTGCTTGAGGCATCAACTCTATCATCCGGCAGTGATCCTGCCTGTGTTGGCACTGGGTCAACTCATGGCTGAACATGATTTCAACATGGGGCAGGTTGCCGTGATTCTCCTCATGCAAGGGGTGCTGCATGCGTGGCATGCCGGGACGTTCTGCCGCCGCTGAAACCGGGGATTCTTGCGTCAGGAAGAATAATGTTTTCGCGGATCAACTATTTAAGTTAGATATCGATGATCGTAGTATTGCTTGTATCTGTTGGATTAGTGGCAGGTCTTTCGACGTAACATGTCGAGCCGGAGATGAAGATGTTTCGCTACCTTTTAGAAGGTCTTGCGGTTACCGCTGCAGTCATCGTGTATTTTCTGCCAGCCATCGTGGCCGACCGAAAGGGACGACGTAACGTCTTACTGTTGGCGCTGCTGAATGCGTTATTCGGATGGACCGTGGTGTGCTGGATCGCAGCGCTTTACTGGGCACTTCATCCGGACAGTCAGGGCCGGGTAAGCCGCACAGTCCGGGCAACGCGGCGCACGCAAGCTCATAACACCGTCGCCGCGATTGTCGAGCGGGCGCAGAGACGGGCGGATGCCGGGCGGACGAGATGAACCGGTAAGGTATGAAAATTACATTGAACTGACGGCACTACTTGAGTGCCGCTCGAGACCGGTTGCTTGCAAACCCAAGTTTTCAAAATCCCGACATAATCTGTACCACGCATTTGGCGCTGGTATTAGTTCGCGGTCGGCGTTTCGCTGTCTTCCGCTGCATCTCGCGGGGTCTCGTCCGGCCGGAAATCGCTGGGTGCCCGCTCCTGGTGCGTTTCCTTTTCCTGACGAAAGTGCTCAATGGCGATGTTGATGAACGCCTTGACCTTGAGCGAGAGAAACTTGCGGTTTGAATAGGCGATACGGAATTCCCGGTCTGCAAGACGATACTGGGGCATCAGCCGCGTTAGCCGGCCCGATCGAATGTCGTCGTCAATCAGGTAGCCCGACAAGGTGGCAATGCCCATCCCTGCCAGTGCGCTTTCCCGGACCATTCCAATGTTGTTGGTTATCAGCGCGGGTTTCGGATGGACAGCAATCTGGGCACCGTGCGAGTCCAGGAAAGTGACTTCCTCGTTGCTGTGCCCTGTGCGAAACGCTATGTACGGATGGTGAAGCATATCCGCCGGATGAGCGGGCGCGCCGTGCTGTTCGATATAACCGGGAGCGGCGCAAATATAGAAGTCCGTAGACGTGAGATGTCGTGACACAAGACTCTGGCTGCTGACGCGGCGCGCCGCGAGAACGCCCAGGTCAAACTCCTCCTCGATCAGGTCGACGGATCGATCGGCCAGCACGAGGTCGACTACGATATTCGGGTAGGCACGCTGGTATGCCGTGAGCACGGGCGAAAGTTTGCGCATCGCAAAGAGCGCGGGCGCCACGACGCGAATTCTTCCCGACGTGGACACCGCATTAGCCGACAACATCAGATAGGTCTCGTCCAGTTCACCGAGGATCTGGCGGCATCGGTCCAGATAAATCCGGCCCGCTTCCGTCATGGACATCCTGCGCGTGGTTCTCTGGAGCAAGCGGGTCCCAAGGTGCTCTTCCAGGTCGGCAAGCGCCCGGCTGATTCGAGGGACCGCCAGGTCGAGCGATTCCGCCGCACGAGCGAAGCTGTTGAGCTCGGCGACCTTGGTAAAGATCCGCATCGAATTCACGATGTCCACGTAACCTCTCCTCATGTTGGACGACGGACCTGGCATGCACCGCCGCTGTCAGGCAGAACCTCAGTCAGAACCTTAGCGGTCGAACTGCCGGTTGAAGGGTCAATGACTTTCGAGTTTCGGACAGCTATCGCGGCAGTCCGCGCGGCCGATAGCGGTTGGCCGAAACTCGAAATCGATTGGCATCCGTGCCTTTTCCGAGGCGATAGCATGTGAAGCACCGCGATCGGGCAGGACCCGCGGTCGAGCACACGCACCACTTTCGTGCTGATCGACTGACATCCTGATGCAAAGTTTCAGTCGCAATATTGCAATCCGGTTAATGGTGTTTTGGGAAACAGCCGTTCACCAGGCGTGAGCATTGCCTCTACTATTGCACCGGCGCCGTATGCGCCGTCAGTCATAAGGAGCCCCATGAATCTTGCTTCGATCCGCAAAGACGCCTTTGCGATGCCCGTTCACAATCCCGCCTATCCCCGCCCGCCGTATCGCTTCATCAATCGGGAATACTTCATCATTTCATACGAAACCGATCCCGATGCGCTGCGCGCCATCGTGCCGGAGCCGTTGCATCCGGAAAACAATCTCGTACATTACGAATTCATTCGCATGCCGGACTCGTCGGGCTTCGGCGACTACACGGAGAGCGGTCAGGTTATCTCGGTGCGGGACCAGCAGGGGCACCTTGGCAACTACACGCATTCGATGTACCTCGATGACGAAGGCCCGATCGCCGGCGGCCGCGAGATCTGGGGCTTTCCGAAGAAGCTGGCCAGGCCGACCCTGAGCGTCGATGGCAACGACACGCTGCTGGGCACGCTCGACTACGGTACGCAACGTATCGCGACCGGCACGATGGGCTTCAAGCACGTGCCGCTCGACATGGAAGTCGAACGCAAGAAGCTTGCGGAGACGCCGAATTACCTGTTGAAGGTGATCCCGCACGTCGACGGTACGGCTCGCGTGTGCGAACTGGTGCGCTTCTATCTGCGCGACGTGAGCGTGATCGGTGCATGGTCGGGTCCGGCCGCGCTCGAACTGCATCCGCACGCGTTGGCGCCCGTCGCCGATCTGCCGGTGAAGCGGGTGGTCGGCGCGCGGCATGTGATCGCCAATCTCACACTGGATATTGGCGAGGTTGCGCTCGATTACCTGGCCTCGGTCGAGAGCGTGAAGCTCGTCGCCGTCAATGAATAACGATTCGTGAACCCATAGGGAAGGAAAGCAACATGTCCTTGAACAATAAAGTCGCACTCGTGACCGGTGCAGCAAGCGGTATTGGTGAGCAGTGCGCGCGTAAGCTCGCCAGTCTTGGGGCCGCGGTGGTGATCGCCGACCTGAATCTCGAGAACGCGCAGAAGGTGGCCAGCAGGATCGTTGCAGCAGGCGGCAAGGCGCTGGCAGTCGCAATGGATGTGACAAACGAAGAAGCGGTCAATAGCGGCATTGAACGCGCGGTGCAGGAGTTGGGCAGTCTCGACGTGCTCGTGTCGAACGCAGGTATCCAGATCGTTGCTCCCATTGAGGAATACGAGTTTTCCGACTGGAAGAAGATGCTGGCGATCCATCTGGATGGCGCCTTCCTCACCACCAAGGCTGCAATCAAACATATGTACGCGGGCGGCAAGGGCGGCTCGATCGTCTATATGGGCTCGGTGCATTCACATGAAGCGTCGAAGCTGAAGTCCGCGTACGTGACGGCCAAGCATGGTCTGCTGGGACTGGCCCGGGTGGTCGCGAAGGAAGGCGGTCCGCGCGGCGTGCGGGCGAACGTGGTGTGTCCGGGCTTCGTTCGCACACCGCTTGTCGACAAGCAGATTCCCGAGCAGGCCAAGGCCCTTGGTATCTCCGAAGACGAAGTCGTCAAGAACGTGATGCTCAGGGAAACCGTCGACGGTGAATTCACCACGGTCGAAGATGTCGCCAACACGGTGGCGTTTCTCGCGGGTTTCGAATCGTCTGCGCTCACCGGGCAGTCGGTGATCGTCAGCCACGGCTGGTCAATGCACTAAGGGGTCGCGTATGCGCAGCAGCACAAGAAAAACTAACCGGCAGCCGGATGCGTTCGTGCTGCCGCGCTACGACGAAATTGCCCTGGTGCTTCAGGGCGGCGGCGCACTCGGGTCTTATCAGGCAGGCGTTTATGAAGGCCTGGCCGAGGCCGGCGTGCAACCGAACTGGATTGCAGGCGTTTCGATCGGCGCACTGAACACCGCGATCATTGCGGGTAACGCGCCGGAGAACCGCGTGGAAGCGTTACGCGGTTTCTGGAATTCGATCTGCCATCCGCTCGACTGGCTCGGTGGCCTGGGCGCCTGGACGCTGCCCGGACTCGGGCTGCAAGACCTGTCGCGCAAGTGGGGCAGCATGTGGGCAGCCGGGCGTGCGTTGACCGAGGGCCAGCCGGGCTTTTTCTTGCCGCGCGTTCCCTTGCCTCTGGCAGGTTTCGGCAAGCAAAGCCCCAACGTGGTCAGCTACTACGACACGGCCGCGCTGAGGGAAACGCTGTTGAAGTTTGCTGATTTCGACCGTATCAACGACGGCGATATCCGCGTTTCAGTGGGTGCGGTGAACGTGCGGACCGGCAACCTGGCGTACTTCGACAACGCGAAAATGCGCCTGCAGCCGGAGCATTTCATGGCGTCGGGAGCATTGCCGCCAGGTTTTCCCGCGGTCGAGATAGACGGTGAATTCTACTGGGACGGCGGCCTGGTTTCCAATACGCCGCTGACTGAAGTGCTTCGTGATGCTGAACACAAGGACACGCTGGTGTTTCAGGTGGATCTGTGGAGCGCGAGAGGTAATGCGCCGGGAGATTTCCTCGACGTGTCCGAGCGTGCCAAAGACATCCAGTTCTCGAGCCGTACGCGTGCCATTACCAGCATACTGGCGGATCGTCAGAAGCATGCACGTTTCATCAAGGAATTGCTCGCGCATGTTCCGCCCGAACTGCTCAAGACCGATCCGCTATTTCGTCTCGCTGAGGAAGCGGCGGATGGCAGCGCGATCAATGTGGTCCACCTCATCTACAAGAACAAACCTTACGAGGGGCACTACAAGGACTACGAGTTCAGCATCGACACAATGCAGGAGCACTGGGAAAGCGGCCTGGAAGACATCCGCGATTCGTTCGCTCATCGGGAGTGGTTCGATGTGCCGAGTCGCGAACAGGGTTTCGTGACGCACGACGTGCATCGCCGGCTTGGCTCCGTGCCGCAGTCGGATCGTGAGATGCCTGAATTGCCTCTTGGCGTGGAACGAAAAGCCGCTGCCTGAGCGCACGCATCGGGTGGTCGCCGGATTGACATGGTTCACCCCAGGTCAGGTGACCCCGGATAACTTGTCGATATGAGCTCTGGAAATTCCCGATCATGCCTGGCGAGGACGGCATGGAGGGTACCACGCCACTGATTCTTCACTTTAACTGAATAATCAAATGAGTACTGGTGAAGTGTAACGCTGCTGGGCGAGCGTAAGCTTCGTTATGCGCCTGAACATTCATTCGCGCATTTGCCGGTACTCAGGAGACAGTTATATGAAAATCGTGGAAATCCGCGAGCAAACCATTCCGATCAGTTCATCCATCCGGAATGCGTATATCGATTTCAGCAAGATGACGCTGAGTCTCGTTGCCGTGATCACCGACGTAATGCGTGACGGCAAGCCAGTGGTTGGCTACGGCTTCAATTCGAACGGACGGTACGGCCAGGGCAAGCTGATGCGCGAGCGGTTCATTCCACGCGTGCTCGAAGCCGAGCCGGATTCGCTGATCGATGAGTCAGGTAACAACCTCGATCCTCACAAGATCTGGGCCGCGATGTTCACGAATGAAAAACCCGGCGGTCATGGCGAGCGCTCGGTGGCGATCGGCACGATCGACATGGCGGTGTGGGATGCGGTTGCGAAGATCGAAGGCAAGCCGCTGTTCCAGTTGCTGGCGGACCGGTATGGCAACGGCACGCCGGATCGGGAGGTCTTCGTTTATGCCGCCGGCGGTTATTACTATCCCGGCCAGGACTTCAGCAAGCTGAAGGACGAGATGCGCACCTACATTGACCGCGGTTATACGGTCGTCAAGAAGAAGATAGGCGGTGGTTCGCTCGACGAGGACCTGCGCCGGATCGACGCGGTGCTGTCCGTGCTGCAGGACGGTCAAAAACTCGCCGTCGATGCAAATGGCCGCTTCGACCTGGACACGGCTATCCAGTATGCAAAAGCCCTCTCGCAATACGACTTGTTCTGGTACGAAGAGGCGGGCGATCCCCTCGATTTCGAACTGCAGGCCACACTGCGGAACTACTACGACAAGCCGATGGCGACCGGCGAGAATTTGTTCTCCATGCAGGATGCGCGTAACCTGATCCGCTATGGCGGCATGCGGGCGGACCGCGATTACCTGCAATTCGACTGCGCGCTGAGCTATGGGCTGGTCGAATATTTGCGGACGCTGGACATGCTGCACCAGCACGGCTGGTCGCGTTCACGCTGCATTCCTCACGGTGGCCACCAGATGTCATTGAACATTGCAGCAGGCCTTGGCCTGGGCGGCAATGAATCGTATCCGGATCTGTTCCAGCCATTCGGCGGCTTTCCGGACGGCGTGAAAGTGCATAACGGCCATGTGACCTTACCGGATCTTCCCGGCATCGGCTTTGAAGGCAAGAGCGATTTGTATGTCCACATGCAGGCTTTGTCGTCTTAAGGCTTTTCCCTTTCCGTCGTCGCGTGGCTTGGCTACTCTCTAGCGGTTGGTGTGGTGGAGCGTGACGCGACGTATTCATACGCTATTCGGCGCAGTCCCTGGCGCCGGTTGACAGGAATATTGCAATGCAAAAACCTAGCGAGCTTACCGGCCGCGATCTCCTTCGCGATCCCCGTCTTAACAAAGGCTCCGCCTTTAGCGAGGCCGAACGCCGCCAATACCATCTAGAAGGGCTGCTGCCGCCGGGCAGCAGTTCACTGGAATTGCAGGTTGCGCGTACGCACACGGAACTGGCCGCGCTCGACAACGACCTGCAAAAATATCTTCTGCTGTCCGATCTGCAGGCACGCAACGAGACCTTGTTCTACGCCACGATCATGTCCGATCCGGCCACGTTCATGCCCCTGGTGTACACGCCGACAGTGGGCGAGGCATGCCAGAAATTCAATCATATTTTCCGTGCGACGCGGGGCATGTATATCCCCATCTCGGCTCGGGGAAGGGTAAAGGAGCTGCTGCAGAACTGGCCGGAAACGGACGTTCGCTTCATCGTGGTGACGGATGGCGAACGCATTCTCGGACTGGGTGACCTGGGCGTCGGCGGAATGGGCATTCCTATCGGCAAGCTCTCGCTCTACACCGCGTGCGCAGGCGTGCCGCCCCAATACTGCTTGCCGGTGACGCTGGACGTGGGCACCAATAACCGTGACCTGCTCGACGATCCCCTCTATCTGGGCCTGCGGCAGGAACGTGTACGCGGTGACGAATACCATGCGTTCGTGAACGAGTTTGTCGAAGCAGCGCTGGCATTGCATCCGAAATGCTGCATCCAATGGGAAGACTTCGCCAACTTCAATGCCGTGCCGCTGCTCGCGCGATACAAGGACAAGATCTGCACCTATAACGACGACATCCAGGGCACTGCCGCGGTCGCGCTCGCGGGGATCTTCGCCGCGCTTCACATTTCGAAGCAGAAGCTTGTCGACCAGCGGTTCCTGTTCCTGGGCGGCGGCTCCGCGGGGACCGGCATTGCCGAGCTGATCAGCCAGGCGATGGTGCTGGAGGGTTTGAGTATTGACGAAGCGCGGGCGCGCAATGCGCTGTTCGACGTGAACGGGCTGATGGTGAAATCGCGTCAGGACCTGGCCGATTTCCAGAAGCCTTTCGCGGTGGATCATGCGCCGGTGAGTACATTTACCGACGCGGTGAAGGCGCTGAAGCCGACCGGCATCATTGGTGTGAGTACCGTGCCCAAGCTTTTCAACCAGCACGTGATCGAGGCCATGGCGGAGATCAACGAGCGTCCGATCATCTTCCCGTATTCCAACCCGACCTCACGCTCCGAGTGCACGGCCGAGGAAGCGTACCGGTGGTCCTCCGGCCGCGCTATTTTCGCGAGCGGCAGTCCGTTCCCGCCGGTGGAAATAGAAGGGCGTACGTTTGTGCCGGGACAAGGCAACAATGTCTATATTTTCCCCGCGCTCGGCATGGCGGTGTTCGCCACCCAGGCGACCCGGGTCACGGACGAAATGTTCATTGTCGCGGCGAAAGCAGTGGCCGAGCAGGTCTCCGAAACCAGTCTTGCAACCGGGTTGATCTACCCGCCGCAGAGCAAGATTTTCGAGGCCTCGCTCCATGTGGCCGTGCGCGTGGCCGAGTGCATTTTCGACAATAACCTGGCGCGCGTGCCAAGGCCGGACGACATCACCGCACTGATCCGCGACTGCGCTTACAAGCCGGCGTACGCAACGCTCTAAGCCGCGCGGACGTTTGATTTGCGCCGAGACGGATTTTGCCGGACTCGAGTATATCGGCGGGTTCGGGCCGGGGAAACCGGCCCAAACCCGCTTCATCGTGCGGATGCGCTAGGCGAGTGCGGCCCGGATGCGGTCGATCGCTTCCAGGTCCGGTGCGCCCCGGCCAAGGTGTTCGCGAGGGCACCACGGGTACGGCAGGGAGTCGGCCCATCGCAAGATCGGCTCCGCCGTGTCGTGCGGCAGCGTGGTCATTTCTTCTATCGTGATTCGAAGTTGCCGGACCTGTCCCGAATCCGTCGCCAACCAGTCGTATCGGCCGAAACCGGCTCGCGCGAGACCGGTGCTCTTCTCCGACATACACACCAGCCAGTCGCAGCTGAACGCCGTTCCTGCCGCGGGCGCGTCGCCGATGCAGAAGATGGTGACATTCTCATAACGCTGGGAAAACTCGCTCACCAGAACATTCGAAATGGCTTTCGCGCCCTTCACTGTGCCCGGAAACGAGATTTCCGAGGTGTTCACTTGCATCGTGAGTTCGGCATCGGCGGTGAATGCGTCCGGGATCAAGAATGGGCGATTAGTGTCCTTCGCCCGAATATAGGTCTCGATGGATTTTTGCAGGTTGATCATGGGTAGTTCCTGGGCTTGCCGACAGTGCCGGGCTGGTGCGGGGGCCCAAGTCTATCGCTGCCCGGTGCGGGCAAGGCGTTATCCCTTCGCTCTTGGCGGGGATGTGAGCGGGCTTTATCCGGACGTTTTGCTAGCGGATAATTCCGGGTGGGAACGCATGATCGCGCCGGGCTGGATAATCGGGCCTGGGATAATTGCTTCCTCGAAAGCAAGTTTTCGCGTAGATTTGCGACCGCGAAACAATTGTTACCCGGTAAAAGTAAGAGGAAACCATTCATGACCATTGCCCGGCGAATCCGCGAAGTGTCCAAGTTGAGCGGCGATTTCCTGCTGCGTTCAGGCAAGCGCAGCAACACCTACTTCGACAAATATCGCTTCGAGTCCGATCCCGTATTGCTGAAAGCGATTGCGGAAGCGATGGTGCCCCTGATTCCCCCAGGTACCGAAATACTGGGCGGTCTCGAGATGGGCGGCATTCCGATCGTCACCATGCTCAGCCAGGTGACCGGCTTGCCGGCAGCGTATATCCGCAAGGAAGCGAAAGAGTACGGCACTTGCAAGTACGCGGAAGGCGCGGATCTGGCCGGCCGCAAGCTCGTGCTGGTTGAAGACATTGTGTCGAGCGGCGGCGCCATTTCCGACGCCGTGGCGAAACTGCGTGCCGACGGCGTGCCGGTCTCGCTGACGCTGTGTGTGATCGACCGCGAAAGCGGCGGTAAGGAAATGCTTGCGGGAATCGGCATTGAATTGAAATCCCTCTATACCTTCTCGCAGATCGAAGCGGGCCAGTGAGCGGTCACTGAGCGGTCAGTGAGTATCAAGCATTGAGCAGTACTCCGCCCCAAGCACTTCGCCCCAGCTTCAATTCATCCATTCCTGAGCGGCCGAGCATGCAGCTTCTTGATCATGTTTCTATCGGTGTTCCCGATCTCGACATCGCCCGGCGTTTTTACGACGCGATCATGAGCACGCTCGGCGCAGCGAAGGTGTATGACTTGCCGCATGCGCTGGGGTACGGTGAACGGTGCACTGCCCAGGACCCCGCGTCGACCTATCTCGCGGTGTACCTGGATCAAAGCGTAATAGGCGAGAACAAGCGGCACTGGTGTTTCAAGGCCGCGTCCCGTGCACAGGTCGACGCGTTCCACGCCGCCGGCCTTGCTGCCGGAGGCCGCTCGGACGGTGCCCCGGGGCTGCGATCCGACTACCATCCAGGTTATTACGCCGCGTTCCTCCTTGATCCGGTGGGCAATCGCGTTGAAGCGGTGTGCCACGTCATCGCGTGACACTGATTGCTACAAGCCTCGCCAGGCATCCGCACTACCCGAAAAATAGTTATAGGCGCCGGAAAGGTCGTCGGCGGTGATGGCTTGTTCGCCGGTTTTGTCTATAACGGTCTTGCCCCGTCGCTGCAGTACGAAACGCGGCGTGCCGGCTCGGGCATCCGCGCTGAGATGGGTCACACCCGCGGGCACGTCGAAGCGCGTGGCGGAGTTCTGGACCGACGCCAGCGACACGACCAGCGCAGCCGGCGCTGTCAGAAACACCGATACGTGAATCTGCGACGACAGCGGTTCGCTGGTGCGCGGGGGCGTGCCGGCATCGTGTGTGTCCAGCCAACGCTGGTGATCCTGCCCGAGCGGATTCAACCGATAAAAATAGAACAGCCGATCCCGCGTGATGGCAGGCTTGCTGTCTGACTTGAACCATTCGATGTAGTACCGGCTCGCGTCGAGATAACCGGTATGCGAGAGGAGATCGCCGAAGCGGTCGTCATAGACATGAGCGCGGCCCGTGCCGCCGATGGGCGCGACATACGTGGATTCGGCCCAGTCATTCCAGGTCACGATCTGCACCCATGCCGCGCCGGATGTGATCGCCGCTTCCCATTCGGTCGCCATGCCGGAGAAACCGCTGGTTTCGAACGCGCGATAGTTGCTGCCCGCCCGCAGCCCGCGATAATACGGCGTGACCGGCGCCATGAACACTTTGCCCCGGGCCTTGAGTTCCGCGCTGAGCACTTCAGTGGACTTAGCGATCAGGTTTGGCGCACCCGCCGCGCCGAAGTAGAAATAACCATCAGCACTACCAAGCTGTTCTGCGATCTGAGCGGCTTCGCATGCGGAAATCTGGCGCTCGCCCGAGGACGGGAAAAAGTGCGGCACGAAGAACGCGCCTAGCCGGGCCGCTTCGCGCACGAGTGCCGCGCCATGGGTGTAACCCTTGCCTCCCGCGGCATAGGCGGACAGAACGGGCTTGTTATCAACGCACAATTGCGCCTTGAGACCGCGCGTAGTGGCGACTATGTCCTCGATTTCGTCTTGCGCCCGGCCGTCGGCGGAGACGAACAGCGTGAAGTCGAAGTCGAGACGCGCGGCTGCGGCGTACAGGCGCAGCACGCGTTGTTTATAGTGCGGCTCGCTGCGGTCCCAACCGCCGCAATTGAGTGCGAAGCCGTCGATGCCGCGCGCGTGCGCGTCGCGGCATTCCGACTCATAAGCGGCGACCGTTGCATGCGGGCCACCACGCGGCCACGCGACCACGTAGTGGGCGAACGCGTTTGCGCAATCGCTCTGCTGCAAGCGGCGGTACGGCGGCGTGAACGCTGAGGGGAGTAGTGCAGGACAACGAGAAGCACGCAAGCACGAAGCGGCGACGGCCCGGGATCGGACGTGATGGCATGAAGGGCAGGCTCAAGAGAGTGTCTGCACCATAGTAGCCGGATCATGAGGACTACATGTGGAAGTCAGACATGCCGATGACTTGCCCGAAACCAACCGCGAGAGTGTGAATGCAAACGCGCAGGTTTTGGGTTCACCCCGCTGCGCCGGCGTTTGCAATCCCGAAGATTGGTGCGCTTCATGTTGCTGGCGGTGCAACCGCCGATGTCGTTGCTATTGCGTCGGATCGGTGTCGGTCGAGGTCTGCTGGTGCCGATGCCCCCGGCCCTTTGCGGTCGCGGCCGGAGCGCTGGCTTCAGCGGGCGGCGCAGGCGGGTGATTGATGTACTGGAAGTTCTGCGCGATAGCCGAGTTAGCGACGTCCGGGCTCGACTGTGCATAAGTTGAAGAAACGAATAGCAGGCACGTGACGGCCGGCGCGAACAAGATACGGTTCATTGGAGACTCGTTTGTTCGTGAAGAAAAAAAACGGCCCACCCAGGAGGGCGGGCCAAGCTGCAGTCACTTGCATCACTCACAACCGCGTCTTGGGAGAAGACGCATGATCAGTGTATGCCGTGCAAGCTTCCAGTGCGTTGCAGGACCGCTTACATGCGTTACACCGCATGACAAACGCTCCCTGAAAATAGCAGGAACAAACCTTGCGGATGCTTGGCGACGTTGCATGCAGCGACCTGGTATGCATCGTGATGGATGAACGGCATGTAACGCCGCGATAAATTACAAAATGCCGACGTTGCAATCGTATCGACTGAAGTATTCAACAGGCACAATCCGTGTTCTGATTCGTGCCTTGCTTTACAGCTAGCTTCTAGCGTGCTTCATAAGCTTGATTAACAGCTTGATTCACCGTTTTATTAACGTTAACCCCCATCATTTTTAAGCAAAAAAAGTCCGAAAAGTTGTTATCCAATTCGCATCCGTTGCGTTAACAGAAATGTAGGGTGAACAACCATCGACTGGCGGGAACCTCCTGGGACACTTGATAGACGACATGACCAACCGCTAATGATGGGGTTGCGGGGTGTTGTTGAACTCGTCCGCCAATGTCGGCGTCTGTACCGCCTGTGCATGAATGACTCGCTATGTGAAGCCACTTCACTTTTTCCCCGCCTTACACTTATGGAAAACACCATGAAGAAAATTGCCATCGCCCTTGCTCTTGCCGCCACCACGTTCTGCGTTATCACCCCGGCCTCCGCCCAGCCGCACCATCGCGAATGCCACAAAGTGAAGGTGCATCATCATTGGGAAAAGCGCTGCCATTAATTGCCGGAGTTGTCGGCTGATCGATGTGCCGGATCGGCATCGATGGGCGGTCAGACCTGCGGTATTAACAGTATCTGCAGCAGCTTCAGTAGCGTCATTAAGCAGTCTTTGAAAAAGCCGTTCCGGATTTCACGGGAACGGCTTTTTCGCATCCGGCATTTGATCGCGCGACGGCTAGCTTGACGCTGTTGTATTCCAATGACAGCGTTGGCGGGCAAGCGCGTACCTGCAGAAGAAAGATCGTCGCGTGACGGCCGGGAACGCATAGAATAATTGCATGACGAATGGGCGCCGAGGGAGGCACTCAGGACCGGGAGTAAAAAGGCAAATCGAAAGGTGGGACGCGCACGCTCGGCAATGACGGATTGCATGGGTGATTGCGGCTTTAGGGGGACCGTTTCCTGCGGGCGGGAGGGTTGGATCGGCGAAGTGCGAACAGGCGCAGGCCGGCTCGGATCTGACAAGCGCCAGACAATAGCGCCTTATCGTTGGAAGCCTTCGAATGTTAAAAAGACCGACTATTTTCTTTCGGCTAAGAGCGGCTTTAGCGCGCCATCCGAATGCAATAGTTCTAGGCAGCATTGCTTTTTCGGTGATCGTGTTCGGGTTCGCCCTCGCTGTTCTGGTGCAGGCGCATCAGGATACGACGGCTCGCGCGATCGAGAATGCGGACAACCTGGCGCGCGTCATTGAGCATGACATCACGTACACCGCCCAGCTGACGGACCTCTCCATCCGGGCGGCCGTGGACGGCGCGCAGGACGCAGACGTCATGCGGCTGCCGGACCGCCTGAGGCGGGAACTTCTGTTCGACAGATCCACTACCGCCAGCCAGTACATAGGTTCATTGTTGTGCCTTGATTCGCAGGGCAAGATCATTGTGGACTCCACGAGCGCGATTCCACGCAGGGTCGACCTGGCCGACCGGGAGTGGTTCGTCGTTCATCGCGACAATCCGAATCTCGGGCTCTTCATCAGCCGTCCATTGCATTCGCGCCTGGTTCCCGGCGAAGTCGATCTCATGTTCAGCCGGCGGGTGAATCATCCCGATGGCTCGTTCGCCGGCGTTGTGGTGGCAGCCTTCCGGCTCGACTACTTCCAGAACTTGCTGTCGGGGGTCCGGCTTGGCCCCGGGGGCGTCATCACGCTCTTGCAGGACGACGGTCACATGATCCTACGTTATCCGAACGATGGAACCGCAGTCGACGAAAACTTCGCCGGACGAAAAAACTTCGAGCGCTTCAAAGAGACGCATGAGACGTCGTTTATTGCCACGTCCGGAGAAGACGGGGAAGAGCGGCTCTATAACTTTCGCACGTTAGACAAGCTGAAGATGATCGTGATCATTGCGCCCGCTACCCGCTACGTCTTCGCGGACTGGACCAGCCGGGCCTGGTATATCGGCGTTGTCACGGCGCTGCTGATTGTCGGCCTGTTGTTTGCGGCACAGCTTCTCTCAGTGGAGTTCCGGCACCGGCTGGAAGTGGAGGAGCACTTGCGCAACATGACGCGTATTGACGGCCTGACGGGCCTGAGCAACCGGCGCAGTCTCGACGACCGCCTCATGCTTGAATGGAATCGTTCAAAGCGCTCGGGAAAACCACTGGCGCTTTTGTTCGTGGATATCGACCGGTTCAAGGGCTACAACGACACGTACGGCCATCAGGCCGGTGATGACGCGCTGACCGCGGTGGCGCAGGCGATTGCGCGAAACAGTCAGCGGCCGGGCGACATCGCTGCGCGCTTCGGAGGGGAGGAGTTCGTGGTGGTATTGCCGGAGACGGACCGCGCGTCCGCGGCTGTGGTTGCCGCCGCCATTCATGCGGCTGTCCACGGTCTGGCGATCGAGCACAACGGTAGCGAGCATGGAGTCATCACGGTGAGCATCGGCGTGGCCTGTACCGACACCGAAGAGGTGGCCGACCCGCTTGCGCTGATCAAGGTGGCGGACCAGGCTGTGTATCGGGCGAAGGCTTCGGGCAGAAACCAGACGAGCATGGCCGGGCCATTCGGCGGAGCGGCCGTCACGACCTAGCCTGGGATTACACGCTCTCAAACGCGCCCGACGGCTCGCTACAAATGCGCCCTGACGTTCGTTCAACGAGTTCCGATCGAAGAGGCCAGGGCGATGATGAAGTCCATTGTCTTGCTTCCGGCAACGTCCTTTCAAACGCGCGAGCTCAGGCGGCGCCACTCACCGGACTTTTCTCGCGCAAGGCTGTGACATGCTGCCTGGCCGCTTCGTTGCCGTGAGCTAACGCACGTACGGCAAGGGAAAACGCCAACTGGGTGTCGTGGGCGACAGCGCTGCGATCGTCGTCGAAGAGTTTGGCCGCGTGGCGCAAATGCTGCGCCGCCTGCCCATGGAGTTCTGCCGCCGTTGCATGATGCTGCGCTGCGGTCGTGTTGTCGCCGGAACCCGATGGCGGCGGTAAGACGGTCGACGCACCGGCGTTATGTTTGACGACGCTGTTGGCTTCGTCTATGGCGTGAAGGGCATGCCCGTGCGCCATGACCGCCTGATGGGCGGCATGGTCGTGGTCCTTGCCTGCTTCGAAATGATGTGACGCCTCGCGGTGAAATCGCGCGGCCTGCTCGTGATGCGATGCTGCGGCTTCGAGATGTCCCTTTTTACTTTGTTTTGTGTTCATGGCTGCTCCTCCTGTACAACGTGTCCGACTTCGACGTTTGACCTGCCGCGTAAGGCATGCAATCAGCATGCAACCGCCATGCAACCGCTACGCGACAGGCCGGAACCTATCCAATGAATTTACGCCTCTTCGGTCCCCGGAGGTTTTTTTTCGGCAGGCCGGCTGCCATCGGAACGTTGTCAGGAAAGCGCATCCAGCAAGCCATACCACGCCACGCCCGCACTGATATACACACGCTGCAGCGCATGAAAGGGGATCGGCTGGATCGACGTGGGCGGCAGCGGCAGTCCCTGTGCCGCGCCGCTCATGAATGCGGCGAGGTGCTTGCCCAGGGTTGTCGCCATGGCGATGCCGCGCCCGTTGTAGCCCAGCGCTATCGTCAAGCCCTTGGCAGGCGTGTGCACATGCGGCAGGAAGTCCCGTGTAATGGCGATGCGTCCCGCCCATCGGTATTCATATTCGATCCCTTCGAGTTGCGGATACATCAACCGCGCTGCGCGTTCAAGATGCGCCCAATCGGTGACGGCACGCGGATCGCGGAAGGGACCTCGGCCGCCCATCAGCAAGCGGCCGGCGGCGTCCTTGCGGAAGTACAGCAACAACCGCCGCGAGTCCGACGCGACTTCGCGTCCGGGCAGCACACTCGCGGAAATATCGCCGGGCAAAGGCCGGGTTGCGACGATAAAACTATTTGCCGCTATCACTGATTGCGCGAGGCCGGGCCAAAGCGAGTCGGTATAACCATTGGTCGCGAGCAGCACCTGTTTTGCCTCGACGACCGTCCCTCCGGCACATTGCACGCGCCAGCCGTCGGCGCTTCGTTCGAGCGCGACGGCGCGGGTTGCACCGTGAATCGCGACTCCCGCCGCCTTTGCCGCGCGTGCCAGCCCACGCGCATAACTCAACGGCTGCACGCTGCCCGCGCGTTTGTCGATCCAGCCGCCCACGAATGTTTCAGTACCGAGCCGCTTCGCAACCTGCGAGCGGTCGAGTAGTTCGACCGGCGCACCACGCGCTTCCCACTGCCGTGCGCGGGCGTGCAGCGTGCCGAGCAGCTTGTTCGAATGCGTGGGCTGAATCCAGCCATTGCGGGTGGCGTCGCATTGGATCTGATGACGGCCGATCAGGTCGAAGACCGTGTCCGCGGCACCCCCGGCAATCTGCGCGAGCGCTTCGCCGTCGCGCGGACCATAGCGGCGGATGAGTTCATCCGGATCGTATTTCAGGCCGGGAATCACTTGACCGCCGTTGCGGCCGGACGCGCCCCAGCCCAGTTCGTTCGCATCGATCACGCAGACTTTCAGACCTTGCTCCGCAAGATGCAAGGCGGTCGACAGGCCGGTATAACCCGCCCCTACGATCAGCACATTGGTCTTGATGGACGTGTCGAGCGGCGGGGTATCGACGGCCGGTTCCGCCGTCGCGGCCCAGAGAGAAGGCGGCAACGGTTGTGCAACTTCAACGAGGCTCATGTTGGATATTCAGGTTGAAGGCGCGTCGGTGGAAGTGAGCACCCGGCGCAGGAAATCGCGTGTGCGGGGATGTTGCGGACGTTCGAGCAGATCGGCTGCGGCGCCTTCTTCGCAGATCGTGCCGTCATGGAGAAAACACACCCTGTCAGCCACTTCGCGCGCAAAACTCATTTCGTGCGTGACGACAATCATCGTCATCCCGTCATAGGCGAGCTGGCGCATCACGTTCAGGACTTCGCCAACCAGTTCGGGGTCGAGCGCGGACGTTGGCTCGTCGAACAGGATCGCCTTGGGCTCCATGGCCAGCGCCCGGGCAATCGCCACGCGCTGCTGCTGGCCGCCCGACAGTTCCGACGGGTAAGCATCCATGCGATGCCCGAGCCCGACCTTGTCGAGCAGATGACGCGCTTTTTCCCGCGCTTGCGCACGGGCTTCTTTCTTGACGAACACCGGACCCTCGCAGACATTCTCCAGCGCGGTACGGTGCGGAAACAGGTTGAAGCGCTGGAACACCATGCCCACCTGCATGCGCAGTTCGTGAATGTGATTCGAGCGGGCGTCGACGGTACGGCCATCTACGGTGATGGTGCCGGCGTCGTGCTTTTCCAGCCCGTTGATGCAACGCAGGAGCGTTGACTTACCCGAGCCGGACGGACCGATCAGGCAGACAACCTGACCCGCTTCAACGTTGAGGCTGACGCCCTTCAGCACTTCCTGGTCGTGAAAGCGTTTATGAATCGAGTCGACCTTGATCATCGTTTCCCCTTGAGACCGAGGCGGCGTTCCAGGCGACGCAAGCCATAGACCAGCGGCAGGCTGAGCCCGAGATAAAGCAGCGCAACCAGCGTGAACACCGTCATGTTCTGGAACGTCGACGACGCGATCAACTGCCCGGCACGGGTCATTTCAGCGACCGTGATGGTGGACGCGAGCGACGAGTCCTTCAGCATCATCACGAGCGTGTTGCCATAGGGCGGCAGCGCGATCTTGAACGCCTGCGGCAGCACTACGCGCCGCATGATCAGCGCGCCGCGCATGCCAATGGATTGCGCCGCTTCTATCTGCCCGTGATCGATCGCCTGGATGCCCGCGCGAAAATTCTCGGCCTGATACACGGAGTAAGCGATGCCCAGCCCGATAAAACCCGCTTGGAACGCGGACAGGCGCACGCCCAGATCGGGCAGCACGAAGTAGATATAAAAAAGCTGGACGATGATCGGCAGGCCGCGGATCACGTTGATGAACGTCGCGGCGGCGCGCGAAGCGAGCTTGTTCGACGACACCCGCATCAGCGCCAGCAGGAGACCGAGCAGCGTGCTCAGGATGAACGAGCAGAAGGTGATCTCGATCGTGACGACCGCGCCTTTCAGCAGGATCGGCAGGAACTCGATGGCGTTCTGGAAGAACATGGCTTCTATCCTCTTTATGCTGAGGATGCCGTTATTCCACCTGCCACTTCTTGATGATCTGCATCAGCGTACCGTCAGCCTTGATCTTCTTGATGCCCGCGTTCAACTGGTCGAGCGTGGCCGTGTCGCCTTTGCGCACCACGAAGCACAACTGGCCTTTCACTTCCGGCTGATACTCGGCAACCAGCCGCAACTGCGGATTCGGGTTGTGCTGAAGCTGGTAAGCGATGATCGGATGGTCGCCGAAGCCTGCCTTGATGCGTCCGAGGGCGACGTCGCGCATGATGTCGGCGACTGAGTCGTAGGTGCGCACTTCCTTGAAAATGCCTTTCTTGTTCAGCGCATCGACGAACGCCGTCCCTACCTGAGCACCCACCACTTCGCCTTTGAGCGAGTCCATTGTCGGGTATTTGCCGGTGTCGTCGGCGCGCACAATGAGGCCTTCGCCATAGGAGTAAACCGTGTCCGAGAAGTCGACGACCTGCTGGCGTGCGGGCGTCTTCAGCATGGCGGCCGAAATGATGTCGATCTTCTTCGTGGTCAGCGACGGAATAAGTGAGGAGAACGTGGTTTGTTCGATGCTGACGTCAAAACCCGACGCCTTTCCGGTGGCCGTGATGGCGTCGACCAGCAAGCCCTGGATCGAGTTGGTCTTGACGTCGAGGAAGGTGAACGGAATACCCGTAGCTGTCGCGCCGACCGCATAAGTGGGGGTGGCGGCCACCGACAGGGCCGGTGCGCCCGTGAGCAGCAATCCCGTTGCAAGGACACAGGCGAAGCGTTTGACGAACTGGAACATGAGGCTCTCCACTTATTGGGAAGGGTCGACAAGAGAAATCGGTCAATGACGGTTGGAGTATCTTATTCGAGACAATAAAATCGTCAATCGAAATATGCGTATCGATATTCGATATGATAGTGTTGCATTGTCATTCCGCACCTCGATCCAAACAATTGGGTAAATCCATGAACCTAAACAAGCCGGACCTTCAGGCGGACGTGCCTGCTGCAGCTGACGACGTGCCGGATGCGTTGTTCAATCAGTCGCTGGAGAAGGGCATTGCGGTGCTGCGGGCGTTCAGTGCACAGCGGCGGACCATGACGCTGCCGGAGGTGGCCGAGGCCACGTCGATCACCAAGAGTTCGGCGCAGCGCATGATCTACACGCTGGAAAAGCTGGGGTATGTGAAGAAGCATCCGCGCACGAAGCGGTATCAGCTTGCGGCGAAGGCCATGCAGATCGGCTTCAACTATCTGGCGGCGGATACGTTGATTGATGTCGCCAATCCGTTCCTGTCGGAGCTGACCAATGTGACGGGAGAGACGACCAACCTGACCGAACCGGATGGCGTGGAGATGGTCTACGTGGGGCGATTCGTGTGTACGAAGTTCCTGCCCATACACATGCCGATCGGCAGCCGCATTCCCATGTATTGCACGGCGTCGGGGAGGGCGTATCTGGCGGCGTTGCCGGAGGACGAGTCACGCGTGCTGCTGGAGGCAAGCGAGCGTGTGGTGCATACGCAGTACACCGTAACAGATCTCAGAGAGATCCACGCGCGGCTGGCGCAAGGGCGGCTCAGCGGCTATGCCTCGAATCGGGAGGAGTTGTTCATTGGCGATATGACGATTGCAGCGGCCGTGCTTGACGGCGAGCGCCGTCCGGTGGGGGCGGTGCATGTTGTCGCGCCCACGAGCCGCTGGACGCTCGCCGAAGCGGAGCAGCGCCTGGCCCCGGCGGTGATTGATTGCGCGCGGGGAATCAGCAACTCGATCCGTACGCTGGGGTAAGGGTTATCGTTCGCACTCCTTGGGTCAGGTCCTTCCCGGGTGCGAACGAAAACGTCGAGCCTTCTTCAATACCCCGGTGGCGGAGGCGGCGGCATCCCGGGCGGTGGCGGAGGAGGCGGCTGGGTGGAATAAACGCCTTGCGCCGGTTGCGCACTCATCATCCGCCCGCGCATTGGCACGCGGTTACCGTTTGCATACATGCACTGCAGATACGCCTGGTCATAGCGGCGCTGTACGTCGTAAGCTGACCCTTGCGCGTTGGACGCACCAAACAAACTGCCGGCCAGCAAGCCGGCGCCCGCGCCTACCGCAGCACCCGAACCGCCATTGAACGCCGCACCCGCAGCCGCGCCCAACGCCGTGCCAACCACGGCGCTGCCTACCACGCTATTGGTCGTGGACTGATTGGCCTGGTCACCGCCAACCTGCCCATACGCAAACTGACGACACGAACCATCGTCCGCGCGGAACTGGTCGAAGGTCTTGCCGGTACCAGGAAGGGCCATCACGCTCGGTCCCGTAGGCACCACGGCGCAGCCGCCGAGAATGCCGAGCGAAACCCCCATCGAAACGAGTAATGCAAGTCTTGGATACTTCATGATGCTTTGATCTTCCGTTCAAGGATTACTGAGAGTTGCCTGGTTGCGGCGCCACGGGACGCCAACCGGACGGGCAGTCCTTTACATACGGGTAATACCCTTTCGATGCATCGCAGTAGTACCAGGAGCCACCCTGCTGTCCAGAGCCGTCGGCCGATTGGCCCTGCGCCTGTCCCTGCTCGACATAGTTGACCGGTGGCGGCGCCGGCACGGCCACGACCGGCGGATAGTAGGGGTAAGGGTAGTAATACGGAACCGGCGCAACGGGATAGTAATAGGGGAGTCCCACCCCCACTCCCACAAAAACACGTGCGGCATTCGCCGGCCCGCAGATACAGGCTGCGGCGACTGCCACCGCCGCTAGCGGCAAGCAAGAATTCAGGCGTTTCACGACATTTCTCCCAACCTGGTTTGACATCACGCTCCCCGACTTTTTTTACCGCAAGCAGATATTGGACCGAACCGTCATCCACCGCATTAAAGGAGCACAACTGAACGCTAATTCAGTTGACCACGAAGTGCCATTACAGACGTTACGTGTCATTTTTCCGATCGTTACAAAACTGCCGTTAACGCCCTTATTCGAAAGATAATTGACAGCATCAGGTAATATATTTTTATGGAATTCAATCAAAAATACCCGGCAATCCGGTGCGGCTTCTAACAGGAGTAAAGGTGTCCACTCCAGCGGCCCTGTGGCACTGCTCTTACAATTGAAAACGATTACTTCTCGCGGAAATTCCCGGCGCGAAACGTTTTTTACATGAGACGCCGAATCGTCTTCAGGCACAAGAGCGGACAACCGCGGGTGTGTGCTCGCGCAACGGTCGGCGCGAATGTGACCAGAATTGAAGGGAACGTACTGACGCCGCAACTGGCGTTGCTGCGCACGAAGCAGAAGCGCGAGGCTTCGTAGCGGCGAGGCCGGATAAAAGCTGCAAGCGCAGCAGCGCTTGCGCCCGCTCGATGATGCGGATCATGACGCCGGTGTCGCGCCGTGCGGTCGCGCTTATTGCCGCGTTCCCGCTTTGATCGCTTCGGCGAACCGCTTGATGTAGACCGGCGATGCGTCGCTGATCGCCCAATAGACCATGCCGTCCTGGTGCCACTCGACCAGCGAATAACCGTCGTCGGACTGTGTGACCAGAGGCGTGGACGACGGCGCGCTTTTGCCGTGATCATCCGGGAAGACGTACAGGTCGATCGGATGTTTCAGGTACCGGTAGATCATGACGGCCACCGGACGATGATCCACATAATCGAGCCGGCCGCCGACCAGCGGAAAACCTTGCTCCTGGGGATCGACCACGGGCGGCGCATAGTCGATGCGCCCATTGAACCAGGGCTTGACCGTATGCTGGTCGCTCGACAGCACATCCATTGTGCGCGCCGACATCAACGCCCGCACGTGGCTTGAAACAATCTCCTGCTGCAGGTCGCCGCCACGGGGCGGTTGCTGGGTCCAGAGCAGCGTCATGAAGACCACCGAGCACAGGGCGATCCCCGCCACGCCGCCGCCGATGAACGGGACACCCGCCATGCGCCACGACCAGTTCCAGCGCGACGGCTTTTGCTTCGCTTCCTTCGCTGTTTCAGCTTTCAGCCGGGCTTGCACCTGCGTACGCAGGGATGCCGGGGCACGCTCGTAGAGCGAGCCGTCGCGCAGTTTGTCAGCGAGAGATGAGTTGGGTTTAGTTTCCACGCTTGGACTCCCCCGGACCGGCGGGTGGTGTTTTGACCAGGCGGATCGCCTGCTGTTCAGACCCGCTCTGGGCCGCCCGCACGGCCGTGCACAACAGGCGGCGCGCGCGCGACAGGCGCGACATCACCGTCCCCATGGGGATGCCCGCCACCGCTGCCACGTCCTTGTAGCTCATGTCTTCCAGCTCTCGCAACACGATCACCTCACGATATTCGACCGGCAACGTGGCCAGCGCCCGATGCACGAGCTGGGTCTCGTCCTGCCGCACGGCCAGTTTCTCGGGATCGTCGCCGCTTTCGTCGGCCCAGCCGGGAAGCTGGTCGTCGACATTGAGCGAGTCGTCGTAGGGCGTGGCATCCGCGCGGCTATGTTGCCTGCGCCATTCGGTGAACCAGGTGTTGCGCACGATCGCCAGCAGCCAGGCACGCGGATTGTCGCCCTCGTAACCGTCGAAGAAACGAAAGGCTCTCAGGAAGGCTTCCTGCACGACGTCGTCAGCGTCCGTGGGACTGCCGCTCAACCAGCGAGCAAGGTTATACGCCGCGTCCAGATGCGGCAGCATCACCTCGTCGAAGCGATTCGGCGAGTGCTTCGCCATCGGTACTCTCCCTGCCGTGGAACGTGCTGAATGTGTGTCATGCGCCCATGCGCATGACGGGTCGCCGTCGGTCCGCCATACCGCACTACAAAACGCCGGCTCTCAACCGTACTTACTGTCCGGCTTCCAGGTTTATTCCAGATTATGCGAGTTTCGCGAAAAAATTTATCGGGCATAAAGCACCGGACCGCTGAGTTTGGTGGGCATGGGGCAATGCAACCCCAGCTTGCATCTATATGCGCAATGGGGCTGGGGTACGGATGACAGCGCGCAGGCCCTGGCAATGATGAAGCGCTTCGGTTCGGTCACGGTGCTCAACGGCCACGTGCATCAGGTCGCACAAAAGGTTAAAGGCGAGATCAACTTCTATTCGACGTTATCAACGGCCTTTCCGCAGCCAGCCCCGGGCACGGCTGCCGGTCCCGGACCGATGAAAGTCCCCGCCGACACGCTGCGCAAGATGCTGGGGGTGCGTTCGGTCAACTACGTTCCGGGCAAGGCTGAACTGGCCGTTGTCGATACCCGGCTCAGCGTATGAGCGCCCTTTTGAACCAGCGGAGAATGATGATGACACTGTCTGATTTTCGGCATGCATGGTGGCCACGACGGCTGCTAAAACAATGGCCGCATTGTGCCTGGCAACGGCGCTGGCGGCTGCGCCCGCATTTGCCGCCGATGCAAAGCCGGCCGCGACTACCGTAGTGATCGACAACTTTTCGTTTAGTCTTGCTCAGTTGTCGGTTGCAGCGGGGTCGACCGTGACCTGGGAGAACCATGACGACATGCCTCATACGATCGTCAACGATGCAACACCGCGCGAATTCAAATCCGCCCCGCTCGATTCCGGTGAGCATTTTTCACAGACGTTCCTGAAACCCGGCACGTACAAGTATTGCTGTTCGATCCATCCGCATATGACGGGGACGATCGTTGTGAAATAGAAGAGGGATAGAAGAGGTTATTGCTGCACGCCCAGCCGATACCACGTGACTTGCCGGTACGGTTCACCGGGCCGGACGATCACGTTGCCCGCATCCGCCATGTTGACCTGGTTCGGAAATGCGCCGGCCTGGAGGCACAGGCCGGCGTGCTTTCCATAGTGTCGTCCATGCCGTCCCACGATGCCGTCCAGATGATTGCCGGTATAGAACTGCACGCCGGGTGCGCTGGTTCCCATTGTCAATTCGCGGCCGCTGCCGGGGTCGTAGAGCCGCACGACAGGGTTGAGCGTCCTGCCGCTTTCACCTACGACATAACAATGATCGAAGCCGCCCGCTCGCACGAGCTGATCGTGCGGCCAGTCGAGCCGCGCGCCAAGCGGAGCGCTCGCGCGGAAGTCGAACGCATGGCCCGCGACCTGCGCGCGGCCTTCGGGGATCAGTGCGGCGTCGACTTCGAAGAACGTGTCGGCATCGATGGAAATCACGTGGCCGCGGATATCGGCCGTTTCGTCGCCGGACAGGTTGAAGCAAGCGTGGTTCGTCAGGTTGAGCGGCGTAGGCGCGTCCGATACGGCTTCATACGCGAGCGTCAGCGTGCCGTCGTCGTCGAGCGTGTAGCGTAATGTGGTCGACACATTGCCGGGGAATCCCGCTTCGCCTTCCGGCGATTCATGCGTGAGGACCAGTCCGCCGTCCGCCTCCTGAGCGTCCCATAGCGCGCGATGAAAGCCCGCCGCGCCGCCATGCAGCAAGTTGTGGCCCTCGTTGCGATCGAGCGAATACGCGACGTTGTCGAGTGCGAAGCGCGCGTTCTCGATCCGGTTTGCCCAGCGTCCGATCACGCCGCCTAGATAGGCCTGCCCGGCGAAATATTCAGCCGGCGTGTCATGGCCCAGCAGGACATCGGCCACGCGGCCTGCGCGGTCGGCGGTATTCCATGAGACCAGCGTCGCACCGAGATCGCTGATCGCGACGCGCATGCCGTGCACATTGCGCAGCGTGAACAGGCGCGCCACGTCGCCGCCGGGCAACTTACCCCAGCGTTCGACACTGACGCGCGCGGAGCCTGGGCGGATTGGTGTGGGCATGCCGGCTGGATTCATGAAGAGCGGCGATCAGCCGGGTTGTGCGCAGGGCGCGACCGGCAGGCGCTCCTGGTATTCGCGCGGCGTACAGTCCAGCTCGCGGCGGAACACGGCGTACATGTATTGCAGCGAAGTGAAGCCGCAGCGAATGGCGACTTCAGCGCTCGATAAATCGTGACGGGCGAGGAGTTGCTTCGCGACATCGAGTTTGTGATTCAGGATCTCCTGATGCACGGTGCAGCCGAGTTCGCGGCGGAAGTGATCCTCCAGCGACGAGCGCGACACGCCCACGTAATCGGCCACCTGTTCGGTCTTGATACCCTGGCATCCGTATTGCCGGATGTAGTGGCGCGCACGCATGACATAGGGGCTCGACACCGGTTGATGCCGCGTTGATTCAAGCACGTTGATGCCCACCGGCGGGACGAGGATGCGCCTGCCGTGAAAGCGCGCACCGCCCAGCATCTGGTGCAGCAAATGAGCCGCTGTCCTGCCCATTTCCTCGGCCCCCTGAATCACGGAAGAGATCGGGATGCGGGTGAGCGAACGGGTCAATGGATCGTTGTCTATGCCGATGATGGCGACTTGCTCGGGTACGGGAATACCCGAAATAAGGCACGCCTGCAGCAGATGCCGCGCGCGTGCATCGGTCACGGCAATCACGCCTACGGGCTTCGGCAAGCTCTCCAGCCACGAGGTCAGTTGCGCGCTTGCCTGGCTCCAGACAGGCGCGCTGGTCGGCAGGCCGCGATGGATATCCGCTTCCAGCCCATCGGCCGCGAGCAGCGCCTTGAAGGCCAGTTCGCGTTCCTGCGCCCAGCGGTTTTCCGATGCTTCGGGCAGGCTGTACAGCGCAAAACGCTGCAAGCCGGCGCCGATCAGATGCGTGTATGCAAGCGATATCAGCTTGGTGTTGTCGGTCGCGATATAAGGCAGGCTGGCTGGATAACAAGCCGGGTCCGCATAAGACGAACCCACGGCGACCACGGGCAGTTGCGAATCTCCAAGTGCTTCGGCCACCGCCGGATCGTCGAAATCCGCGATGATGCCATCCCCTTCGAAGCGTTCGATGCCGTTCAGCCGGCAACGAAAATCCTCCTCCAGGAAGAGGTCCCATGCCACACGCGTGGACAGCAGATAGTTGCCGATGCCGGTAATCACCTCACGGTCATACACCTTGTTCGCGTTGAACAGCAGTGCGATCCGGTGTGATGCCTGAGCGGTCTGTGGTCGTGTCATCGAACTCCGGACGGACGCATGCCGCTGCGTCGCGATATGCCCGTCATCTCCGTTGCAGCGCAATATGCGCCTGTTTTTCTAAGGTCTTTGTAGCGTTTGCTGATTCTAGGCCCGCGCGTCAGCCCACCGCCAGCCTGATTATGACTTACCTGAAGAAACACCATGAGCGCTGGCGGATTTCGCAATTGCCCGCTGTGCGACGATGCTGGCAGCATGGTGTCACATTAAAAGCAAGGAGACGCCCATGTCGTATTTCGAACATTTGCCGGCCGTACGTTATGAAGGTCCGCAGTCCGACAATCCTTTCGCCTACCGCCATTACGACCGCGACAAGCTGGTGCTCGGCAAGCGCATGGAGGATCACTTGCGCCTGGCCGTCTGTTACTGGCATACGTTCGTATGGCCGGGGGTGGACATGTTCGGGCAGGGCACGTTTCACCGGCCTTGGCAGCAACCCGGTGACGCCATAGAACGAGCCCATGTGAAAGCCGACTCGGCATTCGAATTCTTCTCGAAACTGGGTGCGCCGTATTACACCTTCCATGACACGGACGTGGCACCCGAAGGCGACAGCATCAAGCACTACGTCAACAACTTCAAAGGCGTCACGGACTATCTGGCGACCAAGCAGGAGCAGACAGGCATCAAGCTGTTGTGGGGCACGGCGAACCTGTTTTCGCACCCGCGTTATGCGGCAGGAGCCGCGACGAATCCGAACCCGGAAGTGTTTGCGTTCGCAGCCACGCAGGTGTTCCAGGCGCTTGAGGCCACGCATCGGCTTGGCGGAGAAAATTATGTCTTGTGGGGTGGCCGCGAGGGTTATGACACGCTGCTGAACACCGACCTCAAGCGCGAACGGGATCAGCTTGGGCGCTTCCTCAACATGGTGGTGGAGCACAAGCACAAGACGGGTTTCAAGGGGGCTTTGCTGATCGAGCCGAAACCGCAGGAACCGACCAAGCACCAATACGACTACGACGTGGCGACGGTCCACGGTTTTCTTGCGCAGTTCGGTTTGCAAAATGAAATTCGCGTGAATATTGAAGCGAATCATGCAACGCTCGCGGGGCATTCGTTCCACCACGAAATTGCGACCGCTTATGCGCTTGGCATCTTCGGCAGTGTCGACGCCAATCGCGGTGATCCGCAAAACGGCTGGGACACCGACCAGTTTCCGAACAGCGTTGAAGAGTTGACGCTGGCGTTGTATGAAATCCTGCGGCATGGCGGCTTCAGCACCGGCGGCATGAACTTCGACGCGAAAGTGCGCCGCCAGAGCGTGGCGCCCGAGGACCTGTTCTTCGGGCATATAGGCGCGATCGATGTCATCGCCCTCGCGCTTGAACGGGCAGCCACGATGGTCGAGAACGACAAGCTTGCGGAGTTCAAGACCCAGCGTTACGCGGGATGGGACACGGAATTTGGCCGCAAGATTCTCTCAGGCGGTTACTCTCTGGAATCGCTGGCTATAGATGCGCTCGGACGTCGTGTTAACCCTCAGCATTTGAGCGGACAACAGGAGCTGCTCGAAAATATCGTGAACAGGGCGATTTATAAGTGATGTGCCAAGCTTGGCAAAACCGCAAAGAAGCCGCATTGAAAATCATTAAGCGGACCGGCTGATTTCGCAATTGCGTTCGAGGCGAATAAGGCCCCAAGCTAACGACAAATTAAAGAGAGACCACCAACCCGCAAAACCGACGACCGCGGACACCGATTCGCGGCGCAAGCAGTAGATTCCGCCGACGTCCCCTCTCTCGCCTATGCGTGGCCCTCACCGGCCGCGCAGGGAGACGTATCGGCTCGTCAACCATAAAGAGGAGTGAGACATGAAGTTCGCAAAACGCCGTGCTGTGCTCGGATCGCTGGTCTGTGGAGCGATGTTCGCAAGTCTGACCGTGCTTCCTTCGCTGGCTTACGCAAGCAAGGACAAGCCTGAAATTGGCTTTTGCATTGACGATCTGCGGGTCGAACGCTGGTCGCGCGACCGGGATTATTTCGTTGCCGCCGCGACCAAGCTGGGCGCCAAGGTGTCCGTCCAATCCGCCGATGCCAGTGAAGAACGGCAGATATCGCAGATTGAAAACCTGATCTCGCGAGGTGTGGATGTCATTGTGATCGTGCCGTTCAATTCGAAAACCCTCGGCAACGTGGTGGCCGAAGCGAAGAAGGCGGGCATCAAGGTGGTGTCGTACGACCGGCTGATCCTCGACGCGGATGTGGACGCCTATATCTCCTTCGACAACGAGAAGGTCGGCGAAATGCAGGCGCAAGGGGTGTTCAACGCGCAGCCGAAGGGCAACTATTTCATGCTCGGCGGCGCACCGACCGACAACAACGCGAAGATGCTGCGTGAAGGGCAGATGAAGATCCTCAAGCCGGCCATTGATCGCGGCGACATCAAGGTTGTCGGCCAGCAATGGGTGCCGGAATGGAGTGCGGCGACCGCGCTTCGTATCACCGAAGACGCACTGACCGCGAACAACAACAAGATCGACGCCATCGTGGCGTCCAACGACGGCACGGCCGGCGGCGCTATCCAGGCGCTGGCTGCGCAACACCTCGCGGGCAAGGTGCCTATCTCCGGTCAGGATGCGGACCTGGCCGCAGTCAAGCGCCTGGTGGACGGCACGCAGACCATGACGGTCTATAAACCACTCAAGCTGATTGCGGGCGAAGCGGCCAAACTGGCGGTGGACCTGGCGAAGGGGCAGCAACCGGCCTATAACGCGAAATACGACAACGGCATGAAGCAGGTCAACACCGTGTTGCTGCAGCCGACGCTCCTGACGAAGAGCAATGTCGACACCGTGATCAAGGACGGTTTCTACACGCAAGCCCAGTTGGCGGGAAATTAACACGCCTTTAGCGTCATGCCGGGCGTGAGGGCCTTGCAAGTATGAGTAAGGGTGGGCCTTCACGCTGATTCACTGTCCAGGATAAAACCGCATGGCAAACGCGCTGCTGGAAATGCACGGCATCGTCAAGACGTTTGGCGGTGTGAAGGCGCTCGACGGAATCGACCTCGCGGTCTCGCCCGGGGAATGCGTTGGTTTGTGCGGCGAGAATGGCGCGGGCAAATCTACGCTGATGAAAGTGCTGTCCGGCGTCTATCCGCACGGCACATGGGAAGGCGAAATCCTCTGGGAAGGTGAGCCTTTGCGGGCATCGACCATCCGCGAAACGGAGGACGCCGGCATTGTCATCATCCATCAGGAACTGATGCTGGTGCCGCAGCTATCCGTGGCGGAAAACATCTTCCTCGGCAACGAGATCACGCTGAGCGGCGGCCGCATGAACTACGCGGCCATGTACCAGCGCGCGGACGAATTGCTGCGCGAATTGAACATCAGCGGCATCAACGTGGCTCAGCCCGTGATGAACTATGGCGGCGGCCATCAGCAGCTCATCGAGATCGCCAAGGCGTTGAACAAGCGCGCAAAGTTGCTGATCCTGGATGAACCTTCGTCGTCCCTGACCGCGAGCGAAATCCGCATCCTGCTGGACATTGTGCGCGACCTGAAGAAACGCGGCGTGGCGTGCGTGTACATCTCGCACAAGCTTGATGAAGTGGAAGCCGTCTGCGACACCATCACGGTGATCCGTGACGGCAAGCATGTCGCCACGCAGCCGATGAAGGACCTGAGCACCAACAGCATCATCTCGATGATGGTGGGCCGCGAGATCAAGAACCTGTTCCCGCGCGAGCCGCATGACATTGGCGAAGTGATCTTCGAGGCGCGTCACGTTACCTGTTTCGACGTGACCAACTCACGCCGCAAGCGGGTGGATGACGTCTCGTTCTCGCTGCGCAAGGGCGAGATTCTCGGCGTGGCGGGATTGGTCGGCGCGGGGCGGACCGAACTGATGCAGGCAATCTTCGGCGCCTACCCGGGCATCAGCGAGGCGGAGGTTTACCTGAACGGCAAGCGCCTGAAGATCAAGACCCCGGCCAATGCAATCGACGCCGGTATCGGCATGGTGCCCGAGGACCGCAAGCGCCACGGCATCGTGCCGCAACTGGGCGTGGGACATAACATCACGCTTGTCGTGCTGAACCGTTTTGCGAAGGGCGGGCGGATTGATTCCGCTGCCGAGCTCGACACCATCCATACCGAGATGAAGCGGCTTTCCGTGCGTGCAGCCACCCCCATGTTGTCCATCGCCAGCCTGTCCGGCGGCAATCAGCAGAAGGCCGTGCTGACCAAGATGCTGCTGACCGACCCGGCAATTCTTATCCTCGATGAACCCACGCGCGGCGTTGACGTAGGCGCCAAGTTCGAGATCTACAAGCTCATGTTCGCGCTGGCCCGCCGCGGCGTGTCGATCATCGTGGTGTCGTCGGAGCTCAACGAAGTGCTGGGCGTGAGCGACCGCGTGCTGGTGATCGGCGAAGGTCAGTTGCGCGGCGACTTCGTCAATGAGGGGCTTACGCAGGAACATATCCTGGCGGCAGCCATCCGCGCGACCCCACAGACAAACTCTTTTCAAGCGAGCGTCGCATGACTCCTGACGTCACCTCGTCGCCCAAACGCAGCGCCGCCGGCGGCGCGGGCACCTCCTCCGGGCAGCGCTTCAAGCAGCTATTCACGCGTTACAAGTTGCTTGCCCTGCTGCTGGCGGTCACCGTCATCTGGATCTTCTTTTCCTTCCTCACCGACGGCGCGTTCGTCACGCCGCGCAACCTGTCGAACCTGCTGCGGCAGATGTCGATTACCGGCATGCTCGCGTGCGGCATGGTGTTCGTGATCATCTCGGGCGAGATCGACTTGTCGGTTGGGTCGCTGCTCGGTTTGCTGGGCGGCGTGGCCGCTATTCTCGATGTCTCGCATCACTGGCCGATCCAGTTCACGGTGCCGGCAGTCATGCTGCTTGGCATTGCAGTCGGCCTGTTCAACGGCTGGTGGTCGACCTATTTGCGGGTGCCGTCGTTCATTGTCGGGCTTGGCGGCATGCTCGCGTATCGGGGCGTGCTGCTGGGCGTGACGGGTGGTTCGACCATCGCGCCGGTCTCGAGCAACCTGGTGTTTATCGGCCAGGGATATTTGCCGCGCATGGCGGGCAATGTGCTGGCCGTCGTGCTATTTGCGCTGCTCGTCTCGCTGACCGTGCGCCAGCGGCAGAACCGCCTGCGTTACAGCCTGCCTGTCGTGCCGCTCTGGCAGGACGGCATGAAGATCGTGGCGGCGGGGCTCGTGCTGGTCGCGTTCGTGACCACGCTGAACCAGTACGGCGGTATTCCCGTGCCGGTGTTGCTGCTACTGGCGCTCCTTGGTATTTTCACCTATATCGCGACGCAGACCGTGTTTGGCCGGCGTATTTATGCGGTTGGTTCAAACCTGGAAGCGACCCGTTTATCTGGCGTGAATACCAACCGCGTGAAGCTGATGATCTTTGCGCTGATGGGCCTGATGTGCGCGCTTGCCGGGTTAGTCAACACGGCGCGGCTCGCGGCCGGGTCGCCGTCGGCGGGGACCATGGGCGAACTCGACGCCATTGCCGCGTGCTTTATTGGGGGGACATCCATGCGCGGTGGTTCGGGTACCGTGTATGGCGCATTGATCGGTGCATTGGTGATGGCGAGCCTGGACAACGGCATGTCCATGCTCGATGTCGATTCGTATTGGCAGATGATCGTGAAGGGCGGGATTCTTGTGCTCGCGGTGTGGATCGATGTCGTGTCGGGCTCCAACCAGCGCTAACCAATAGTAGTGCGGGGGTTTTCCATGGTGGTTTGACCGGAGGGTAAGTGTCACAAAACTTGGCGCATAATCCGAGCACCGTACGTACAAGATCCGGGAGCCGACATGCTGACCAAGAGCGAAGAGCGCGTAGCGCACCTTCTCACCGACGTAGTCGACTTTGCACGGGGACGGCTGCCCGAGCCCGCGTTCAATGTCGTCGAACCTCTCCTGAGCCACTACTACGAACTTGCGGACCCCGAAGACGTCCAGAGCCGCGACATAGCCGATCTCTACGGCGCGGCCATGGCGCACTGGCAGACGGCGCAAAAATTCACGACGGGCCGCGAGGTCCTGCGGGTCTACAACCCCAACCTCGAACAACACGGCTGGCACTCCGATCACACGGTGGTCGAGATCGTCAACGACGACATGCCGTTCCTCGTCGACTCGGTCACCATGGCGGTCAACCGCCTGGGTCTCTCGATGCATTCCGCCATTCATCCGGTGTTCCGGGTTTCCCGCGGCGCGAGCGGGGCGATCACGCGGATCGCGTTGGGTCACGTCGACGGCGGTGATCCGCAATCACGGCTCGAATCGTTTATTCACTTTGAAGTGGACCGCTGCGGCGAAGCCGCCAAGCTCGACGAGCTACGCAGCGACATCGCGCGGGTGCTTGGCGACGTACGTGCATCGGTTGAAGACTGGCCGAAGATCGTCGACGTTGCGCGTGCCACCATAGGAGAAATGAAAGCGCGTGAGACGAGCGCGGACGGCGTCGAGGCACGCGCCTTCCTTGAGTGGATGGTGGCGGATCATTTCACCTTCCTCGGGCACCGTGACTACGAACTCATTACGCAAGACAACGGGTTCGCGTTGCGCGGCGTGCCGGGCTCCGGCGCGGGACTATTGCGCGAAAGCCTGCGCCCGCCCTCAGCCGATAACACCACGCCCTTGCCTCCGGCAGCGGCCGCCATCATCAACGGCTCCGCGCCAATCTTTCTAACCAAGGCGAATTCGCGCGCGACCGTGCACAGGCCGGGCTACCTGGACTACGTTGGCGTGAAGCGCGTTGGCGCGGATGGCAAGGTGATCGGGGAGCGGCGGTTTATCGGCCTGTATACGTCCACCGCGTATCTGGTTCCCACTTCCGAGATCCCGATCGTGCGGCGCAAATGCGCGAACATCATCAGGCGTGCCGGTTTTCTCGCGAAGGGGCATCTGCACAAGTCGCTGGTGACCGTGCTCGAACAATATCCGCGTGAAGAACTCTTCGAAGCGGATGAGGACGACTTGTTCGACATCGCGCTCGGCGTGCTGCGGTTGCAGGAGCATCAGCGCACACGCCTGTTCGTGCGGCGCGACCGGTTCGACCGCTTTGTCTCATGCCTCGTGTTCGTGCCCCGCGACAAGTTCAACACGGACCTGCGCAAACGCATCGCGAACGTGCTCATGGAGGCGTTCAACGGCAAGAGCATCGAGTTCACGCCGCTGCTTTCGGAGTCTCCGCTCGCACGCATCTATATCACGGTGCGCTCCGATAAAGGCGCAATGCCCGAAGCCGATACACGCGAACTCGAGCAACGGATCGTGCAGGTTGCGCGCCGCTGGCAGGACGATCTCGCGGATGCGCTGATCGACAGCTACGGTGAAGAGCAGGGCAACCGGCTGCTGAACAGATACGCGGATTCGTTCCCGGCGGGTTACCGCGAGGATTATCCGGCTCGCACGGCGGTTCGCGATATCGAGTTGATCGAGCAGACCCAGGTGAAGGCGGGCGGCCTTGCCATGAGCCTCTACAGGCCGATTGAAGCCGGGCGGCGGGCGTTTCGGTTCAAGGTGTATCGGGTGGGCGACCCGATCGCGCTGTCGCATAGCCTGCCGATGCTGGAGCACCTGGGCGTGCGGGTGGATGAAGAACGGCCTTATCGCATTGAACCGCAGGGTGCGCCGCATGCGTGGATACACGACTTCGGACTGGAGCTTGCCGACGACGTGGAGTTCGATATCGACCGCGTCAAGGAGTTGTTCGAGAACGCGTTCGCAAGCGTCTGGACGGGTGAGGTCGAGAACGACGACTTCAACCGGCTGGTCCTGCGCGCGCAACTCGGTGCCCGCGACGTCACGATCCTGCGTGCCTACGCCAAGTACCTGCGGCAAGTGGGGTCCACGTTCAGCGATGCTTACATAGAGCGTGCGCTGACCGGCAACCCGGCGATCGCGCGCAAGTTGCTTGAACTGTTCCTGGTGCGTTTCGATCCGGCGCTTCCCGGGTCGGCCGGCGATAACGCTCAAAGCCGGGAGCTTCGCGACACCCGCACGCAGCATGTGCTTGCCGACATAGAAGCCGCGCTCGACAACGTGCCGAATCTGGACGAGGACCGCATCCTGAGGCAGTTCCTCGGCGTGATCAACGCGACGGTGCGCACCAATCACTTTCGTAAGGATGCCGAAGGTAAATCCAGGCCCTACCTGTCATTCAAACTCGATCCGTCGATGGTGCCGGGCCTCCCCGAGCCCAAGCCGATGTTCGAGATCTGGGTCTATGCGCCGCGAGTCGAAGGCGTGCACTTGCGAGGCGGAAAGGTGGCGCGCGGCGGCTTGCGCTGGTCGGACCGGCGGGAAGATTTTCGCACTGAAGTGCTCGGCCTGATGAAGGCGCAGATGGTGAAAAACACCGTGATCGTGCCGGTGGGATCGAAGGGGGGATTCGTGGTGAAGAACCCGCCGCCGGTCACCGATCGCGAGGCGTTCGCGCGTGAAGGCGTAGCGTGCTACCAGATGTTCCTGCGTGGCCTGCTCGATGTCACCGACAACCGTGTGTCCGGCGTCATCGTGCCGCCGCCGGATACCGTGCGCCACGATCCCGACGATCCTTACCTCGTTGTCGCGGCCGACAAGGGCACGGCCACGTTCTCTGACTACGCCAACGCCATTGCGCGCGAATACGGTTTCTGGCTCGACGATGCCTTCGCATCGGGCGGGTCGGTGGGCTATGACCACAAGAGGATGGCGATCACCGCACGCGGCGCGTGGGAATCGGTTAAGCGGCATTCACGCGAGATGGGTGTGGATACGCAGACGACGGACTTTACCGTGGTGGGTATCGGCGACATGTCCGGCGATGTGTTCGGTAACGGCATGCTGCTTTCACGTCATATCTGCCTGATTGCGGCGTTTGATCATCGTCATATCTTCCTCGATCCGAATCCCGATACCGCCGCGGGTTTCAACGAACGCGAACGGCTGTTCGCGCTGCCGCGATCAAGCTGGGCGGACTACGACGCCACGCTGATTTCAGCCGGTGGCGGTGTCTTCCCGCGCACCGCGAAAACCATTCCATTGTCGCCACAGGCCCAGGCCGCGCTCGGCGTAACAGCAACGACGCTCGCGCCAAACGAGTTGATCCGCGCGATCCTGCTGGCGGATGTGCATCTGCTTTACAACGGCGGCGTGGGCACCTACGTCAAGTCGACGCGCGAGACACCGGCACAGGTCGGTGACCGCACCAACGACGCCGTGCGGGTCAACGGCTCCGAACTGCGCTGCAGGGTCGTTGCCGAGGGTGGCAACCTGGGCGTGACGCAACTTGGCCGGATTGAATACGCGCAGCATGGCGGGCGTATCAACACGGACGCTATCGACAACTCCGCGGGCGTGGACTGTTCCGACCACGAAGTGAACATCAAGATCCTGCTGGGCCTTGTGGTAGCCGACGGCGAGATGACAGAAAAGCAGCGTAACGCGCTGCTTGCCGAGATGACCGATGAAGTCGGCCTGCTCGTGCTGAAAGATAACTACGCGCAGACGCAGGCGTTATCGATTGCGAATCGCTACGTGGCCGAGATGCTCGATGGCGAGGCGCGGCTGATGCGCTGGCTCGAACGTGCAGGCAGGCTTAAACGCAAGATCGAATTCCTGCCGTCGGATGAAGAGATTACCGAGCGTCAGGCGGCCAAACTTGGGCTCACGTCGCCCGAGCGGGCCGTGCTGCTGGCTTACAGCAAGATGTGGCTCTACGACGAACTGCTGGCCTCCGATGTCCCCGAGGACGTGCTTGTCGCCGGCATGCTGCCCGACTATTTTCCATTGCCCTTGCAGGCTCGCTACAGCGAACCGATGCAACGCCATCCGCTCAGGCGCGAAATCCTGGCCACGCACCTGACGAATGCATTGATCAACCGGGTCGGCTGCACCTTCGTGCACCGGTTGATGGAGGAAACCGATGCATGTCCCAGCGAGATCGTGCGTGCCTGCATCATGGCGCGCGACGTGTTCGATCTGAACGAGATCTGGAGCAGTATCGACGCGCTCGACAATCACGTTGCAGACGAAGTGCAAGCGCGGATGTTCGTCGATGTCGTGCGTTTGCTGGAAGGCGCAACGCTCTGGTTCCTGCGTCATTTGAAGGTATCGACGGAGGACGCGGGTCTTGCGGCCGAACGTGTCGCGCGCTGTCGTGAGGCGGCGCAAAGGCTTGCACCGCAGTTGCCGAGCTTGCTGCCTGCCGATGAACTCGACGGATGGACGGAACGGCGTCGCGTGCTGGAGGACGCGGGGGTTGAAGGTCCGCTGGCCGCGCTGGTGGCGAGCGGCGGGTTATCGACTGCCGTGCTGGACAGCGCCGAAGTGGCGGCCAGTTGCGACCGTAGCCTCGAGACAGTCGCGAGCGTTTATTTCGCCATAGGCACATTGCTGAACTACGGCTGGATTGCAGAGCGTGCGATGGCGTTGCCTGCATCCACTCACTGGGACCTGCTCGCGCGGGCGGCTGCGTTGGAAGAGCTTGCGCGGCTCAAGCGCGCGTTGACGATCAGTGCGCTCGAGCAGACACGCGACATGGATACGCCTGAGGTGATCGTTGAAAACTGGCGATCAAGAAGGGAAGCCGCCGTCGAACGTTACGCACGTCTGCTGGCGGAATTGCGTGCAACGAGCGGCGCGAGCCTTTCGATGCTGCTGGTTGTGGTCCGCGAGATAGCGACGCTGGAACGTGCGTAGTTGCATGGGCTGGAGCCAGACATGGCTCCAGCCGTACTGTCTCAAACCGTCCAGTCCAGGATCACCTTGCCGCTCTGGCCTGACAACATGGTCGCGAACGCTTCTTCATAGTCGTCCACGGCGAAGCTATGCGTGAGGATAGGGGAGAGATCGAGCCCGCTCTGCAGCATGGCGACCATCTTGTACCAGGTCTCGAACATCTCGCGGCCATAGATGCCCTTGATCTCCAGTCCCTTGAAGATCACCTGGGTCCAGTCGATCGCCATGTGCGCGGGCGGAATGCCAAGCAAGGCCACCTTGCCGCCGTGATTCATCGCTTCCAGCAAGCCCGTGAACGCGCTTGGCACGCCGGACATTTCCAGCCCCACGTCAAAGCCTTCGGTCATGTGCAACTCGGCCATCACGTCGCGCAGTGACGTCTCCGACACATTCACCGCCCTCGTCGTGCCCATCTTGCGGGCAAGATCCAGCCGGTAATCGTTCACGTCGGTGATCACTACGTTGCGCGCACCCACATGCTTCGCGATTGCCACGGCCATGATGCCGATCGGCCCGGCGCCCGTGATCAACACGTCCTCGCCGACCAGATTGAACGACAGCGCCGTATGCGTTGCGTTGCCGAACGGATCGAAGATAGCGGCAAGATCGTCGGAAATTTCCGGCGGAATCTTGAACGCGTTGAACGCCGGAATCACCAGGAACTCGGCGAACGCACCGGGACGATTGACGCCGACGCCCACGGTATTGCGGCACAAATGCCGGCGCCCCGCGCGACAGTTTCTGCAGAAACCGCAGGTGATATGTCCTTCACCGGACACGCGGTCGCCGATCGCGAAGCCACGCACTTCCTGCCCCATCTCCACGATCTCGCCAACGTACTCGTGACCCACATGCATGGGCACGGGAATGGTCTTCTGCGCCCACTCGTCCCATTTCCAGATATGGATGTCGGTGCCGCAGATAGCTGTGCGCGTGATGCGGATCATCACGTCGTTATGACCGACTTCAGGCTTCTTGACGCGCGTCAGCGTCAGCCCCGGGCCACGTTCCAGTTTTGCCAGTGCTTTCATGATTGTCCCGATTGATCCCGATGTTTCAGATGATGCCCAGTGAACGGCCGACACGCGCAAACGCATCCACCGCGCGATCGATTTGCGCCGGTGTGTGCGCGGCGCTCATCTGCGTGCGGATACGGGCGCGGCCCTTCGGCACCACCGGGAACGAGAACCCGATTACGTAGACGCCCTCATGCAGCAGCGCGTCCGCCATGCGCGACGCGATCTGCGCGTCACCCAACATGACCGGGATGATCGGATGTTCGCCGGGAACGAGCGTGAAACCGAGCTTGCTCATGGCATCACGGAAATGGGCGCCGTTGGCACGGACGCCGGCGCGCAATTGGGCGCCCTCGTCGCTCGCCAGCAGGTCGAGCACCTTGAGCGTCGCGGCGGCAATGCTGGGCGCCAGCGAATTCGAGAACAGATAGGGGCGCGAACGCTGCCGCAGCAACTCGATAATCTCGCGGCTCGCGGCGACATAACCGCCTGACGCGCCGCCCAGCGCCTTGCCCAAGGTGCCGGTGATGATGTCCACGCGAGAGAGCACGCCGCAATGCTCAGGGGTACCCCGTCCGTGTTCGCCGATGAAACCCACCGCGTGGGAGTCGTCGACCATGACGAGCGCACCGTAGCGATCGGCGAGGTCGCAGATGCCGGCGAGATTCGCGATGATGCCGTCCATTGAAAATACGCCGTCGGTGGCGATCAGCTTGAAACGCGCGCCGGCAGCATCTGCTTCGCGCAGTCTGGTTTCAAGGTCGGCGAGATCGTTGTTCTTGTAGCGGTAGCGCTTGGCCTTGGACAAACGCACGCCGTCGATAATGCTCGCGTGATTGAGTTCGTCGCTGATGATGGCGTCGGACTCGTCGAGCAGGGTTTCGAACAGGCCGCCGTTTGCGTCGAAGCAGCTTGAGTACAGGATGCAGTCGTCGGTTTGCAGGAACGAAGCGAGCGCTTGCTCGAGTTCCTTGTGGACGGTCTGCGTACCGCAGATAAACCGCACCGACGCCATGCCGAAACCGTCGCGGTCGAGGCCCGTTTTTGCGGCTTCGATCAGGCGGGCGTCGTTGGCGAGGCCGAGGTAATTGTTGGCGCAGAAGTTCAGCATGTCGCCGCCGCTCGCGAGCTGGATGTCAGCCGATTGCGGACTTGAGATTACGCGCTCGGTCTTGTAGAAACCGTCTGCGCGAATCTGATCGAGCGTGCTGCGCACATGCGTCAGATAAGAATCATGCATGGATCATGCTCCTGAGTGATACGGACGCCCGACGGAACCCACGATGGATCGGCACCATGGGACCGTAAGGCAACGCCGTTTAGACGATACGGCTGCCAGTATGCAGGAACTGACGTCAGGCATGAAGCAAAATGCCGATTCGGGGCAATCAGAGCACCGCGTGCGAGCCTCTATCCACATGAATGATCCGGCCATTCACATCAGTCGATGCGGGCAACGAGAGACACACCGCCGTGCCTTCGGGTTTGCCCCAACTTTGCGGCGGATTGCTGCCATGCATCCGTGCATTGGACGTGGCGTTTATCACGACCCGAGGCAATTACTCCAGCGGGACTCCGCGCAGCTCCGGAATCAGAAAGAGTGTTGCCAGCAGATCGATAATATAGATCGACGCCAGCAACGCGATGGCCGTGCCGAACGAGTAATGCGTGGCGAGCGCCCCGATAGCGAGCGGGCCAAACCCGCCCACCGCCCGACCGATGCTCCACAACACGTTTTGTGCGGTGCCGCGAGCGTGCGTTGGATAGAGTTCCGCCATCAGCGCGCCGTAACCGCCCATCATCCCGTTCACGAACAAGCCCATGAAAATGCCGCCGATCAGCAGCGCGCTCGGGGTGCTGAGCGTTGAGTAGACGAATACCATGACCAGCGCGCCGACCTGATACCCGACGAAGGCAGGCTTGCGTCCTATGCGGTCCGCAAGCTGGCCGAAGATCCAGATGCCGGCGAGCATGCCGATGATCGATGAACCGGTCCAGATGGCGGACCTGGTGAGCGTGTAGCCGAACATTTTCGACAGGTAAGCCGGCATCCAGACAATGAGGCCGTAGTAGCCGAAGTTCTGGACCGAGCACAAGATGATCACGCCAATACTGTGTTTTGTGGTGGCCCTGTCGCGAAACAGGGTCTTGATGGGAAACTCGCGTTTCTTCGCGGCATGCGTGCGCACGAACAGTTCCGATTCGCCAATAGCCTTGCGGATGATGAACGACCCCACTGCTGGAAACAGGCCGACCAGGAACATGCCGCGCCAGCCTATATGCGGCAGCAGCAGCGGCGTGACAATGGCCGCGGCAAGCACACCCAGTTGCCAGCCCATGCCGACATACGACGACACGCGGCCGCGCTGGTTCGCGGGCCATGCTTCGATGGCGAGCGCCATGCCAATACCAAATTCGCCGCCTAGCCCGACGCCCGCAATAAACCGGTAGACGAGCAGATCGCTATAACCCGTTGCGAGCGCGCACAGGCCGGTGAACAGCGCGAAGAGCAGGATGGTATAGGTCAGCACGCGAACGCGGCCGATATAGTCGCTCAAGATGCCGAAGCCCACGCCGCCCACGACCCCGCCGGTGAGCGTCCACGTCACCAGCGACCCGGCTTGAGAACTCGTCAGGCCCAGGTCGGCGGAAATCAGGTTCAGCATGAAGCCGAGGATCAGCAGGTCGAAGCCGTCCATGGCGTAGCCTGAAACAGCGGCGATCAGCGCGCGAGCAGGGCCTTGCGTTCCGGCCGCGAGAGGCGGGTTCGCGCTGGGCGGAACGTCGGGCGTTTCGGCGCTGTCTTGCTTGTAGCTTGTCATGAAGATAGGGCTTCGTGCGAATGGCCGCGACTCTGCCATGCGGTTGAGAAGGTGTCGAGCAGTTGTTTAGTCGTGAGGCAGCGGGGCGCCCGCGCCGGTTCGCTCGACGATCAATCCATAGTGTTCGGGACGGCGATGTCTGGCGAAATTGAACACATGTTCGCGGAAGGTGTCGCCCAACGCGAGATCGATATTGGCGAAAATGACCTCATCGTCTTCACTCGACGATTGCGCGGCTATTTCGCCTGAAGGTGCCACGATCACCGAGCCGCCGATCATATGAAAGCCGTCTTCAAAGCCGCACTTGGCGGCCGCGCCGATCCACATCGCGTTCTGGTAGGCCGCCGCCTGCAGCGAAATCAGATGCGTGTGCATGCGCAGGTGCGGCGGCTCGTTCCAGTGAATGTTCCAGGAGGGTGTGTTGTAGCCGAGCACACCGAGTTCGGCGCTTTGCAGAGACATTACGCGCCATGTTTCCGGCCAGCGGCGATCGTTGCACAGGCACATGCCGACCTTCGCGCCGAACGATTCGAAGACCGGAAAACCGCAGTCGCCGACCTCGAAGAACTTCTTCTCGAGATGCTGGAACGGCGCATCGGGTTTATGGTCGGCGTGACCCGGCAAATGGATCTTCCGGTACTTGCCGATCACGTTCGCCGTTTTATCGACCAGCACGGCCGTATTGAAACGGTGGCCATCGGGCGCCAGTTCCGCATAGCCGAGATAAAAGCCGATGCCGAGTTCGCGGGCGGTATCGAAGAGGGGTTGTACGCCGGCGTTGGGCATGGAACGTTCGAAGAAGCGCTCGACCGCTTCCTCCTCGCTCATCCAGTAGCGCGGGAAGAACGTGGTCAGCGCCATTTCAGGGAAGACGACCAGGTCCGCGTTGCGGCCTTTCGCCTCGCGCAACATCTCGACCAGACGCGCGACCACCTGGCGGCGATCGTCGGCAAGGTTGACGGGACCCATCTGCGCTACCGCGAGACCGAGTTTTCGGGAAGGACGCATGCTTGACCTCTGGTTGAAATTGGTTTGAATGATGATCGAGAATCACAAGCTGACCGGCTTGCTGTCGGTCAACGAGCGGAAAAAGCGGGTGGAAGGCGTGAGCTCGCGTTCGGTCGCGCAGGGCATGGGCGTTGAGCGCGGAATAAAGCGGCCGCTGCCGCGCGCTGCGTTTAGCTGGCCGTTCTCGACAATCACACGTCCGGCGCTGACGACCGTTTCCGGCCAGCCCGTCATGGTCATTCCTTCGTAGGGTGTGTAACCCACCTGATCGTGCAGCGTGCTCGCCGTAAGCGTTACTTCGCGTGACGGATTCCAGATGGCCACGTCAGCGTCCGCGCCCGGCGCAAGCAGCCCTTTGCGCGGAAAGAGGCCATACAGGCGAGCGTGATTGGTCGCGCTCAGCGCGACAAATTCAGGCAGGGACAGCCGGCCTTTTCCAACCCCTTCCGAGAACAGCAGCGGCAAGCGCGTCTCGAGTCCGGGCAGGCCGTTTGCGATCTGCTTGAAGGTCGTCTTGTCGCCTTCGGGCAGCTTGCCGCTTGCATCGTACCGATACGGCGCGTGATCCGACGAGAGCGTCTGCAACGTGCCTTGCCTGAGCGCGTCCCATAGCGCGTCCTGTGCCGCGGCATCGCGCAGCGGCGGGCTGCAGCAATACTTCGCGCCCTCGGTGCCCGGCAGGTCCATGTCGTCTTCTGTCAGCAGCAGATAATGCGGACAGGTTTCGCCATACACTTGCGCCCCGATTTTCTGAGCGGCCTGGATGGTCGCAAGTGCTTCGCGCGCCGACACGTGCACGATCAATATCGGCACGTCGAACAGGCGTGAAAGCTGGATCACGCGATTCGTTGCTTCAGTCTCGGCCAGTTGCACATGGCTCGTGCCGTGATATTTCGGCGCGGTATGACCGCGTTCCAGCAGACGCTGCGAGACCCAGCGGATCACGTCGTTGTTCTCGGCATGCGCCATTACCAAAGCCCTTTCGCGTGCGGCCACCGCGAGGACCTCGAGCATCTGGTAGTCGTCGATCTTCAACTGGTCGTAGGTCATGTAGACCTTGAACGAGGTGATGCCCGAGCGGATCAGTTCCGGCAGGTCATGCTGAAGCGTCTGCGGATCGGTCTCCGAGAGAATCAGGTGATAGCTATAGTCGATGACGGATTTTTCGCACGCGAGCGCGGCGTAGTCGGCGGCTGCCTGTTTGAGCGACATGCCGCGATGCTGGGTGGCGAAGGGCACGATGGTCGTCGTACCGCCGAACGCTGCAGATACGCTGGCGAAGTACCAGTCGTCCGCGCCCATGCGGCCCATTCCCGAGCGCTGTTCCACGTGGCAGTGCGTGTCCACGCCGCCCGGCAAGACAAGGCGGTTCGTGGCGTCGAGATCGTGACGGCCCGGAGGCAAACCCGCTTCAACAGCAACAATGCGATCGCCCACAATGCCGACATCGGCACGGAAAACCTCGGTGTCGCTCGCGACAGTGCCGCCGCGAATGGTCAGATCGAAATCGTTCATAGTGTGCCGCCTTGGGATCGCCTTGAATCGCGCCATCGTGGTGCACGTTTGCGCTCGATATGCTGCAACGATATCAATCACCGCGCCAGCCGTGAAATACGCCAAAATTTAAAGGGTATAGACGCCGTGCATGCATCTCGTCCGGGCGTGCGGATAACGTTAAGCTTCCGCCGTCGGGCAGCCGGACCGACAGGATTCAAGAGGCAATTGGAGCGCTGATGACCTGCAATGACTCGCCGCAACGCAGGCTTACGATGAGCCTGCGCCAGATTGAAGTGTTTCGCGCCATCATGATCGCGGGGTCTATCAGCGAGCGTGGTCGATGGTCTGGTTGACCAGATCAAGCAGGCGCGGCTGCTCCTTCACCACGCCGATATAGCACGGTGAATCGCGGAAGATGCAGGAACAAAAAAATAGACCAATTTAGATGCGATATAGCTGCAGGCTACGGTTCGCGATTCGCGGGCTGAGCCGTGAATTTGAAGCACTATTGTGAGGCGCTGGTAATGCAGCCCACTGACCCTGCAGGATCGGGATGATGCGAGTGAAGCGCAGTGGGCGTGACGAGTCATTCACGCCAGGCGTCATGCCGGTGCCTGACGTTTGCTTGAGGAAGCTGTCTTACTTCACCACTACCTTCACGTCGAAGTACTTCGATCCCAGCTTGTCGATGGTGCCGTCGGCCTTCAGGTCCGTCAGCGCCTGATCAAGGGCATCTTGCAGCGCGTGGTTATTCTTCGTCACGCCGAAACCCACCCCCGCGCCCAGCAGTTTCTCGTCGGCCACCGCAGGTCCGGCGAACGCAAAGCCCGCACCTTGCGGCGTCTTCAGAAAACCCTTCGACGCCGCTTCCGCGTCCTGGAACGCCGCATCCAGACGGCCCGCTGCGAGGTCCGCATACACCTGGTCCTGCGCCTGGTACGACACCACGTCAATACCGGCTGTCGCCCACTTGGCCTTCGCGTAGGTTTCCTGGATCGACCCTTGCAGCACACCAACGTGTGCGCCCTTCAGGCCGTCGACGGTGGGCAGGATCTTGCTGCCTTTCTTTGCAATCAACTGGTTCGGGATTGCGTAGATCGGATTCGTGAAGTTGATGGCCGCCTTGCGCTGGTCGGTGATGGTCATGTCCGAATTGATCGCGTCGAACTTGCGTGCCTGCAAGGCCGGGATCAGGCCGTCAAACGAGTTCTCGACCCAGACGCATTTGACCTTGAGCTTCGCGCATACGGCGTTGCCGACATCGATGTCGAAACCAATCAGTTCGCCGCTCGGTGACTTCGATTCGAACGGCGCGTACGACGCCTCGACGCCAAAGCGGATTTCCTTGAGATCCGCCGCCTGCGCGCTTGATGCCGCGAACGACGCTACGAACACCGTGGTGGCGGCAAGCGCGAGAGCGGCGACTTTATGATTCATCCGGAAAACGTTCTTCAATGCATACCTCTCAGGAGTGGGGCGGTGGTTTTATGCGTTTGCACGGCCATTGCCGGCGAACACGGGATTGGGGGCGAAAGCGGGTATAAGCGGATATAAGCGGACATGGGAGGGCATACGCAAGCCAACAAAAGAGGCTTTAAACAGGCTCGCGCGATGAACCGAGCAACGCGCCGCCACGTGGTTCATCGGGCGCCTGTCCGCTATGCTTTTCGATCCAGTTACGGCGTTCTTCACGCGGTGTCACGCCGAAGCGGTCGCGGTACGCGTTGGAGAAATGCGCCGCCGATGCAAACCCGCACGCGAGGCTGATCTGCACCACCGACTTGCTGGTGCGCTGCAATTGCGTGCGGGCTTTGGTCAGGCGCAGGTTGACGTAATACTTCGACGGCATCGCGCCGAGGTACTGTCGAAACAGCCGCTCGAGCTGGCGTCGCGAGATGCCGACAAGCCCCGCGATTTCATCGGTGGCGAGCGGGTCTTCAATGTTCGCTTCCATCAGTTGCAGCGCGTCGTTCAGCCGCGGGTGGCGTTCGCCCGGCGCGGTCACGAACGGAATGCGCTGGCGCTCTTCGCCCGAGCGCAATACGCCAATGCCAAGCGAATCGGCGATCCGTTCCGCCAGGTCGGCGCCCTGGTCGCGGGCGATCATTGCAAGCATGAAGTCGACGGTCGCCTGGCCGCCGGTGCAGGTGGATCGGTCGCGGTCGATTTCGAAGATCTGCTGTGTGACGATCGAACGCTCGAACTCCTCGGCGAATTGCTGATAGGTTTCCCAGTTCACGGCCACCCGGTACGCGCTCAGCTGGCCAGCCATCGCGAGCCACCAGACACCGTGGTGAATGCCGGTCACGCGTGGCGTGCGGCTGCCCACGCGCGCGAGGCTTTGCAGGAAGAGCCGGTAGTCCGCGAATTGCTGATACCGCTCGCTGACCACGATCAGCCAGTCGCAACTGACGGCGTCGCCGAACGCGGTGTCGGCTTGAAGCTGCGCACCGCCCGCGAACGTCAGGGGCCGGCCGTCCCACGAACAGATTCGCCAGTCGTAGAGCGCGTGGCCATCGATCTCGTTCGCGAGGCGCAGGCTGTCCAGGATCATCCCCACGCCGCTCATGGAACACGGCGGCAGGACAACGATTGCGACCTTGAGCGGCTTGGCGCCCGGGACCGGCCCTGGCCCTGGCCCGGGGCTCACGCTCGCACTCGCGTTCACGCTTAAGCTCACGTGCTTACTTGAGACTGCCGGAGAGGAACTGGCGCAGCCGCTCGCTCTTCGGTGCCGTGAGCACGTCGGCCGGCGCACCTTCTTCTTCGGTGCGGCCCTGATGCAGGAACATCACATGGTTCGAGACGTTGCGTGCAAAGCCCATCTCGTGCGTGACCACGATCATCGTGCGGCCCTCTTCGGCAAGCTTCTGCATCACCTTCAGCACTTCGCCGACCAGTTCCGGGTCGAGCGCCGAAGTGGGTTCGTCGAACAGCATGACGTCTGGATGCATGGCGAGTGCGCGCGCAATGGCCACGCGCTGCTGCTGTCCGCCCGACATGTGCGACGGATATTGCTTTTCGATGCGAGGCGCAAGCCCGACCTTCTCGAGGTACATCCGTGCACGCTCCTCGGCTTCCTTCTTCGAGAGACCGAGCACATGGCGCGGTGCTTCCATCACGTTTTCAATGGCGGTCATATGCGACCACAGGTTGAAGTGCTGGAACACCATCGCGAGCTTCGTGCGCACCCGCTGCAATTGCTTGCGGTCGGCCACGTCATGGTTGCCCGCGCGGTCAGGCTTGACGAGCACCGTCTCGCCATCCACCACGATCTGTCCTGCGTTCGGCCGCTCGAGAAAGTTGATGCAGCGCAGGAACGTGCTCTTGCCCGAACCGCTCGCGCCGATGATGCTGATGACGTCGCCCGCGCGTGCGGAGAGCGATACGCCCTTGAGCACCTCATTGTCGCCGTAGCGCTTGTGAATATCCTGCGCGACCAGTTTCGTCGCTGCATCTTTGGCGGTTGGCTCCAACTCATACTCCCGGGGTGATTGACTGAACTGCGGTTTAAACCAAGGTGATCCCCGAGGGAATCCTTGCAAGGCGCCGATTTTAATTCATGTCCTTCAACGGCGACTCGGGCCCAGATACCCAAGCCAGCGCTTTTCCGCATGCCTGAATGCGCCGATCAGCACGAACGACACGGCCAGGTAGATCAGCGCCGCGAGCCCGAACGACTCGAACGATTGATAAGTGGCCGAGTTGGCGTCGCGCGCGACCTTCAGGATGTCCGGCACGGTCGCGGTGAATGCGACGGTTGTGGCGTGCAGCATGAGGATCACTTCGTTACTGTACAGCGGCAGCGAGCGTCGCAGTGCCGAAGGCAGGATCACGCGCCGGTACACCGTGAAAGTGCTCATGCCGTAAGCACGCGCCGCTTCCACTTCGCCGTACGGAATCGAGCGGATCGCACCGGCGAAAATCTCGGTGGTGTAAGCGCAGGTATTGAGTGCGAAGGCCAGTATCGCGCAGTTGAAACCGCTGCGAAAAAATGCTTCCAGCAGCGACTGCGAGCGCACGAATTCGAGACCATACATGCCGGTGTAGAGCAGCAGCAACTGCACGTAGAGCGGCGTGCCGCGAAACACGTAGGTGTAGAGACGCACCGGCGTGGCGAGCCAGCGATTCTTCGAAACACGGGCGCAGGCGAGCGGCACCGCCGCGATAAAACCCAGCGCAAGCGAGCTTGCCAACAGCCACAAGGTCACGACGAGGCCCGAGGCGCGCATGCCGTCGGAGTAAAGAAACGGGCGCCAGTAATCGGCAAGTACCTGGATCATGATGGTCGCTGTTCCCTTTTGCTCAGAGGTCGGCGTGCCGCACGCCGGTGGAATAGCGGCGTTCGAGATACAACAGAACGATGTTCGAGACAGTCGTGATGGCGAGATAAGCCGCCGCCGCGACCAGAATGAAGAAAAACATCTTGTAGGTGCTTTTGCCGGCGTCTTGCGCGGCCTTGACGATATCGGCGAGACCAATGATCGACACCAGCGCCGTCGCCTTGATCAGCACCTGCCAGTTGTTGCCGATTCCCGGCAATGCAAAGCGCATCATCTGCGGAAACAGGATGCGGACGAACACGCGCACGCCGCTCATGCCGTAGGCGCTGCCCGCTTCCAGCTGGCCGCGCGGCACCGCGAGAAACGCGCCGCGAAAGGTTTCGGTGAAATAGGCGCCGTAGATGAAGCCGAGCGTGAGGACACCCGCCGTGAAGGGATCGATGTCGAACTGGTCCAGGCCAAAAGCATCAGTCAGGTGATTGACGGCAATCTGGATGCTGTAGAAAAGCAGCAGCATCAGGACCAGGTCGGGCACCGCGCGAATCAGCGTTGTGTAGGCGGTGGCGAGGCTGCGCGTGACGCGGTTGCGCGATAGCTTGGCGCTTGCACCCGCGAGCCCGAGCAGGATGGATACCGCGAGAGACAGGAGCGCGAGCGCGACCGTCTGTTTTGCGCCCGCCAGCAGCAGTGGACCATAGCCGTAAAGGAACAAGTGCATGTCTCCGTCTGTTGAAGGGGCCGTGGGGGCATGCGCCTTGTCACGACGGCATTGCCCGGACGACTGGCGCGGATATTCACCAGCGAAAAAGAATTGCTCAAACGGGGCAGGCGCTGTTTATTGCGCTGCAGCAAACGCTTCCATCCATGCGTATTGCGGACAATGAACCATGGGACAGGGGCTTCGGTCGCGTTGCGGCTTTCGTACGACATGACGCTGCACATTGACTGCCGAGCGGAATCCACGGGTTTTGCGTCGCTTTTCCGATAGAAACCCGGAGGCCCTGGAAAGCGCTTTGGCGGGGGCTGGACGGGGAAAATCCGTTCGCCCGATTCATCCTGGATGAAGATGCGGCGAACAAGCCTGCCCGCTGTTCAGAGCGCGTGAAGCAGCCTGAGGCCGTAGGCGCCGTGAAACCAGACGTGGTCTACAGCCACGGCTGCGGCGATCCACGCGACGCCGACGATCAACGCGTCGCAGCGGCCGCTGTTCCACCAGTTCAGGGAATGTCGCGAGACGAGCCACGGTACGCCAAGCGGGTTGGGCCAGTCGGCGAAGAGATGCATCAAGCCCCCGCAGGCAAAACCGAAGCCGACGGCGGCCCATGGGTGGACCCCAAGCAGATGGTAGGAAACGGCGAGCAGTGCGACCCAGCCAACGCCCCAATGCGTGAGCGTGCGGTGCGTGATCCATAACCTTCGCGCCCGCGTCCACCACGCCACTTCGAGCCAGTCCGGCGCGGTGCCGCCGAATACGCCCGCACAAAAGCTGAGTACGCCCCAGACGTGATACGGACCGGTTGCGCCGGCCTTGCTGACGACCGCGGCAGCGATAAGACCTGCTGCCCAACCGGTCGCGTGATGCGCGTTGCTCGAAGCCATGAAGAGATGCCGCGTGTAGCGAATGAAATGAAGCTGCGCATGTTGACACAAGAGTTGCGTAGTGTGCGCAATGTTCGCGAGGATCGGGCACGTCCGGGTGCTTGCGGATTTGTCAGGAGACACACGCGGAGGAGCGTGAGCGGTAGGGCGGTGCCGGCCACTCAAGTCCGGGTTTGGACTTCAGGCAGGGCCGGGCGCGCGATTTGCTGTTTGAAGATATCGCCACCTTTTACTGATGCCATGTTCCGTTTGGTGCATGAACAAGGAGCAATCATGCTGACGCAGGCGTTCGAAACAATTCTCGCGCTGTTTTCCCTTGGCTTTCTCCAGCTATCGGCGCTTACACCGCTCAGTGTCGCGCAGGGGTTCGGATCGGTACTGGGAATTCTGGTCGGCATCGCGATTCCGTTAGGCATGGCAATGACGACCCGCGAGCAGTTGGAAAGGCTTTGAAAATTCAGCGAGGAATGATCACAGGATTCGTGGGAATTCAGGCACGCGCTGCCGCATAACGGCGCGCGACTTCGGTCCAGTTGATCACGTTATAAAACGCGGCTATGTACTCCGGCCTGCGATTCTCATACTTCAGGTAGTACGCGTGTTCCCAGACATCCAGCCCCAGAACAGGGTGATTGCCTGACATCAATCCCGCCATCAGCGGACTGTCCTGATTACCCGTATTTTCCACGGCGAGGCGTCCCTGCTTGTCGACGCAAAGCCATGCCCAGCCGCTGCCAAAACGCGTCAGCGCCGCCTTCGTGAACGCTTCCTTGAAAGCAGCGAATCCGCCCAGGTCGGCATCGATCGCGCGGGCCAGTTTACCTTCGGGTTCACCGCCGCCCCGAGGCGACATCACGGTCCAGAAAAGGCTGTGATTCGCATGGCCGCCGCCGTTGTTGCGCACAGGCAATTTCAGGGACTCGGGCAGCGATTCAATTTGCGCTACCAGCGATTCAACCGGCAGATCCTGGTACTCCGTGTCTTTCACCGCGGCATTCAAGTTGTTGACGTAGGCCTGGTGATGTTTCGTGTGATGAACTTCCATCGTGCGAGTATCGATGTGGGGTTCGAGGGCATCGAATGAATAGGGCAAGGCGGGCAACGTGTAGGGCATCGCAGGTTCCTTTGCGGTTGGGGGTTGGAATCAGTGCGGTATCGGGTGGTCGGCGTTCAGCGCGAGACAACCTGCGCCAAGCGCCCGGGTAACCAGCGGATGCGGTCCGTGCGCACGTATATGGTTCAGCAAGGCGACGTGCGTTTCGCGGCTGTGGCGCAATGCGGCGTGTTGCAAGCTTGTGTCCTGCCTGCCGTCGAGGAACAACTGGATAAGGGTTTCGTGGGCATCGCAAAGATGGCCGGCAGCGCTGTCCAGATCGCCCCATTCAGCCTGCAGGCCGGCCAGGTTGAGATGCGAAACGACCAGCGCGGCCACGCAGTCATCAGCTCGTCCTGGAGGCGGTTGTCCGACCAACTGATGCGCAATGCGCAGCGCTTGCTGATAGATCGTCAGAGCGACACTGCGCGGCACGGCGCGAGAGGTGCGCGCGACTTCGCGCATCACGCTCTCCCACACGGACAGGCTTGCTCCGTTGTTCGGGGACAACTCGTTTTCCGCAGGACTGGCGATCTGCTGGTGCATGAAAAGGGCTCCTGTTTCTGCCCCCTTTTCGTTGACGGTCGCCTGCGTACTTGGGTCATTAAATGATAATCATTCGTGTTAACGATGTCTAGCGGGGTTGATTTTTCGGAGCACCGGGTGTGTAGGTTCGCCTGTACGGTGGGGTGAGTCCGCTGCACGGCTGCGCTGACCCCTATTGACAAAGAAAATTGACTACATTTACATACTAACCAGTTGGTATCTTAGTGAAAGGGGAACTGGGTGGTCACAGAACTCAAACGGCGCAGTCAAGCCGATCGCACGGCAGCGGCGCGCGCAGCATTGGTTGAATCGGCGATCACGTTATTGAGCGAGCACGGGTTTGCACGTACGACGACGGCTGCCATTGCCCAGCACGCGGCCGTAACCACGGGGGCGTTGCATCACCATTTCCCAACTAAAGAAGGCCTTTTGATTGCGGTGCTCGATGAATTGGCCGAGCAAGCGCTCGTGCTTTTCAGGGGGCTGAACGATCGCGACCGGCACGGCGATGGTCCGGCGCGCTCGATCGTCAGATCCCTGTGGTCGCTATACGGCAGTCGCCGCTATTGGGCCGTCTGGGAAATCAACCTTGGGTTGCGGCCCGACGAGAATTTGCACCAGTTGTTGATTGAGCATCGGACGCATACACGCGAGCAGATGAACGCGGTGCTGGCGGCCAACACCGCGCTCAAACCGGAAACCAAGCAGGCGCTCCACGTCCTTTTGCCGTTTCTCCTGTCAGCGATGAGAGGAATATTCCTCGACACGTTCTTCACGGGTCACGACTCCGAAACCCTTGACCAGCAACTCGAGCGACTGCAGCACGCACTTGATCAGGAAATCAGGTCGCTCTCCACGAACACACATTCGCCGGCACCCGCTTAGGACCGCCATCCGCGATACCCGCGAAGCGTTGATTCAGAGCGGTCGCGGAGTGTGAATTGCAGGAAAGTCGACGAGAGAATTCAGCCCTGATTCGCCTTCGGAGCTTCTAATGAAACACCCAAGCAATACAGCAACCCAAGAGCCGGGTTCCGGCGCCAGGGCGGCGTCCAAAAGCCTGGTGCTCGATGCCGTCAGCAAACGCTACGGCGGCGTGCCGGCGCTGGATGCGCTCTCGCTTGAGGTGGAACCGGGTGAACTGGTCTCGCTGCTTGGGCCATCGGGTTGCGGCAAGACGACCACGCTACGCCTTATCGCCGGATTCGAGTTTCCCGATCAGGGGTCGGTTTCGATTGGCGGGCGAGACGTGTCGTCGTTGCCACCGAACAAGCGTGGGCTCGGAATGGTCTTCCAGAACTACAGCCTCTTTCCTCACATGAGCGTGGGCGAGAACATCGGGTTCGGCCCGCGTATGGCAGGTATCAGGAAGCCCGAGACCCAACAGGCGGTTCGCCGTATGCTCGACTTGATCCGCATGCCCGGTTTCATGGACCGCCGGGTCTCGCAGCTTTCAGGCGGACAGCAGCAGCGCGTGGCGCTGGCGCGCGCGATCGTCAATAATCCATCAGTACTCCTCCTCGACGAACCGCTCGGTGCGCTTGATAAAAACTTGCGTGAAGGCATGCAGTTCGAGATACGAAGGCTTCAGCAGAGTCTCGGTATCACGAGTGTAATGGTTACGCACGACCAGGAAGAAGCCATGACGATGAGCGACCGCGTCGTCGTCATGCGCCAGGGAAAGATATTGCAAAGTGGTGCACCGCGCGAGGTCTACGACCGTCCGCGCAACCGCTTCGTCGCGGAGTTTCTCGGCACGGCCAACGTGATCACGTGCCGTATTGTGTCGCGCGGCGCTCAGACGGTCACCGTCGGGACGGTGTGTCCGGATGAAGCCCACGGTGCGTCGCTGACGCTTGCGCTGCCGAAGAACTGGACAGGCGAGTTGCCCCGCACGATCGAAGTGGCGGTGCGTCCCGAGAAGATCGCCATTGACGCCCCGCAACCGGGCCACGTGCAGTTCCGCGGAGAGATCGTTCAGCACGTATTCCGAGGCTCGCAACATTCGTACGAGATCGAGGTGCCGGAACTCGGGCCTCGTATCTATGCGTATCAGCAGGCCTTTTCTTCCGGGCATGCCGGGCATGCGCGCGGCCAGGCAGTGACAATCTCGTTCGCGCCGGGCGATGTCGTCGCGCTTGAACCGGACGAGGGCCACGAACTCGCCATGAGCGGCATCGATGCGTTCATCTGCGGCCCTGAAACGGTTGCCACGCAGGGAGTACGCTGATGTCCACGCCAGGCGCCATCACGTCCTTGCTGCTTACGAGAAATGGAAAGCGCTCGCGCAGCATGCGTGTTGCCCTGTTGCTCGCTCCCGCGGTGATCCTGCTGGTCGTCTTCTTCGCTGCTCCGCTGCTCGAGAACGCCGTGCGCAGCCTCGGGCTGGACGTTCATGCGAGCGGGTCGGACGGCAGCGCGTTCAGGAACTACGAGAAGCTCTTTTTCGATCCGTACTATCGCGGCGTGATCGTCGAGACGGTCAGGATCAGTCTCTATTCAACGCTCCTTTGTCTCGTGATCGGGTATCCGGTCGCGCACCTCATGGTGCGGCACGCGGGACGCTTTGCGATGCCGTTGCTGTTCATGCTCATCACACCGCTTCTGACGTCGATCATCATGCGCACCTTCGGCTGGCGCGTGCTGTTCGCCCGTCATGGGCCGTTCAACGATGCATTGATGTGGCTGCATCTGATTGATCGTCCGCTGTCCGTGCTGGGCGGACCGCTTGGGGTTTATATCGGCATCGTGCATGTGATGGTGCCGTTCATGGTGCTCTCGATCATCCCAGTCCTGCGTGGCGTTGACCGGCGACTCGAGGAATCCGCCCGCATTCTCGGCGCCGGGGCGACACGTACGTTCTTCCTCGTGACCCTGCCACTCACCGCCGAAGGCATCGCGACCGGCTGCGTACTCGTGTTCATGCTCACCAACGGCAGCTTCGTGACCCAGCTTCTGCTTGGAGATGGAAGCGTTGTCACATTGCCGCTTCTCATCTTCCAGCAATTCTCGCTCACGCAGGATCTCGGCTTCGCGAGTGCCATGGGTAATGTACTGCTCATCATCGTGCTCGTGTGCCTGTATGTGCAGCTACGCCTCTCCGGACGCAAGGGGACATCGCAATGAACCATGCCGGCCTGCAGAACAAGCTCGCGTCTCGCGCCGGGCTCGGCGTGCTCTCGGCGTTCACGGGGCTTTTCTTCGTCGCGCTGATTGCGCCGATCGTCGTGGTCGTGCTCGTGTCGTTCACTCCGGGCGAGGCCCTCACGGTGCCGGTGACGGCATTTTCAATGCGATGGTACAGGCGGCTGTGGGAGTATCAGCCGTTTGTCGACTCGCTGATCACGAGTCTCTATCTGGCATTGTCTTCGTCGTTCATCGCAATCCTGGTCGCGGTGCCGGCGGCGATCGGCATTGGACAAAGCCGGAGCAGGGTGGCCACCGCCCTGACCACCTTCCTGCTTGCGCCGATCGCGATTCCGGCCCTTGTGATCGGCCTGTCGCTGCTGTATTTCCTGTCCAACATCGGCATTGGCGTGTCGTATGCCGCGCTGCTGATCGCGCATACCGTGGTCTCCGTGCCATACGTGATGCGTACCACGCTCGCGACTTACAGGAACACGCATGCTTCGTATCGCGAGGCGGCGTCCGTGCTCGGCGCGAGCAGCTGGCAGACCTTCCGGCACGTCACCCTGCCGCTGATCGCTCCGGGGATTTTCGCGGGTGCGCTGTTCTCGATTCTCGTGTCACTCGACAACCTCGGCGTGTCGTACTTCTTCGGCACGGCGAATGTCACGACCCTGCCGGTCGTCATGTTGTCGTATCTGCAAAACCAGTTCGATCCTGCGATTGCGGCCGTCAGTACGGTGCAGATGGCGATTACAGTCGTTTTGCTTCTGATCGTCGAAAAAACCTATGGCCTGCGCTCATTGACGACTCAATGACGACTCAATTACACAGGCCACTCCTTTCCCAATGCCCTGGAGCCCGAATGACTCTGCCTCGTCCCCTGCGTGCCGCAGCAGTTGTGATCCTGCTTTCCTTTAACGCTGTCGGCGCGCCGTCGGTAGCGCGTGCCGCGGACCTGACCGTCACCGCCTACGGAGGGGCCTGGGAACAGGCGTACCGCAAATGCTTCGTACAGCCGTTCGAGAAGCAAACGGGCAAGACTGTCGATGTGATTCTCGGCAGCCCCATGCAATGGATCAACCAGGTGGGTGCGAATCCCGCGCATCCGCCGATCGATGTGATGGTGGGTCTTGTCGACAGTGGCGAGATCGCTCGCGAGCGCGGGCTCGTCGACAAGATCAGCGATGCGGAGATTCCGAATCTGAAGCAGCTCAAGCCGAACATGCTTGGTTACGGCAAGGGCTACGGCTTTCCGATCGCGTTCGGCGACTTCGGCCTGATGTACAGCAAGAAGGCCGTGCCGAATCCTCCCCAAACGTGGAAGGAATTCGTCGATGGCACCGTGGCAGGAAAGTGGCACGCAGGTCTGCCCGGTATTTCATATGTGGCGACGGCCCAGGGGGTCATCGGCCTGTTCGCAACGGTGTACGGCGGTAGCCTTGATAACGTGCAGCCGGGCCTGGACCAGGTCAAACGAATGAAGGCGAGCGGCAACGTGAGCTTCTACAGCGAGCCTAACTCGCCGCTCATCAGCCTGAGGTCAGGCGATATTGACATCGCCATGTATTTCGACGGCCGCGCCTGGGCCGAGCACGATGCCAACAACCCTGATATTGGCTATCTGAATCCGAGACCCGGCGCGGTCGCCTTCCCGACAATGGTGCAGAAAGTGAAGAACGGGTCGCCGCTTGGCTACCAGTTCATGAACGTGCTCGCCTCGGCCGAAGGGCAGAGCTGCTTCGCCAATCTGCTCCAGTACTCGGCGTCGAACCGCGACGTAAAGTATTCGGACCAGGTCAGGTCACGTATCGCAAAGGACGACGACTCGCTGTGGCTTTCGTTCGACGTCGTGTCGAAGAAGACGCCTGAGTGGGTCGAAATGTGGAACAAACAAATCGGTCGTTGACCGGAACTGAGGAACCTCTTTCATGAGCCTGAGAATTGGAGTCGACATTGGCGGATCGTTCACCGACTTTGCGGTGCTGGACGATGACACCCGCAAGATCCGCACGCTGAAGGTGTTTTCCCGCCCTGACAGCCCAGGCAGCGAAGTGCTGACCGGCATGGCAGGCCTGATCGATCGCTATGGAATCGAAGCGAAGGATGTCGCCTACTTCACGCACGGCACGACTATTGGTGTGAACGCCGTGGTGCAGCGCAAGGGCCTGCGCCTCGCGCTGGTCACGACCCGGAATTTTGAGGATGTGCTCGAAATCGCGCGTCTCAAGATCCCAGACATGTATCACCTGTTGTCGAAGCGCCCCGAGCCGCTCATTCCGCGCGACCGGGTGTTCGGGGTGAAAGGCCGGCTCGCGGCAGACGGCAGCGAGGAAAGTCCGATTGACGAAACGAGCGTGCTTGCCGCGTTGGCGGGTATTCGCGCGGCGGAATGCGAAGGGGTTGTGGTCTCCTTGCTGCATTCGTACCGGAACCCGCAGCATGAGAAGGACGTCAAGGCCCTGCTGGAAAAGCATTGTCCTGGTCTCTTTGTCTCATGTTCGCACGAAGTGTGGCCCATCATTCGCGAGTACGAGCGTACGTCCACGGCCGTCATCAGCGGGTACGTGCAGCCGAAGGTAGCCAATTACCTGACGCATTTGCAGTCCGCACTGGCGGAAGCGGGCGTGCCGGCGGAGCTCATGGTCACGAAGTCCAACGGCGGCGTCATGAGTGCCGAGAACGGCAAATCGAACTGCGTGCAGATGATCCTGTCGGGTACGGCGTCGGGTGTGATCGGCGCGGCTTACATTGCGGAACAGTGCGGGATCAGGAATTGCATGAGCCTGGACATCGGCGGGACGACAGCGGATGTCGCGCTGATTGTCGACGGTCAGCCCCAGTATGCGACCGGTGAATACATTGGCGACTTCCAGATCCACATTCCGTCGGTCTCGGTATCGTCGATCGGCGACGGTGGTGGCTCTATTGCTTGGGTTGATGATTTTGGTGTACTAAAAGTAGGCCCCCACAGTGCGGGATCGAGCCCGGGGCCGGTCTGTTACGGGCGCGGCGGAGACAAGTCAACCATTACCGATGCGTTCGCCGTGATGGGTATCCTTGGACAGTCAGACCTGGGCTACAACTCGGTCACGCTTGACCGCGAGGCGGCGCGCAAAGCAATCGCGACATTGGCCGTGCGTCTCGAGAAGAGCGTCGAGCAAACCGCGGAAGCGATCATCCGGGTTTCCACGTCGAGCATGTATGCGGGTACAAGCCGCCTGGTTTCCCGTTTCGGCATTGATCCGCGCGCCTTCACGCTGTTGCCGTTCGGTGGCGCCGGTCCCATGCTGGCTTGTTATCTGGCGCGCGCGCTGAATATGCCGAACGTGACCGTACCGGTCACGCCGGGCGTGCTGAGTGCCTTGGGCGGCCTCATTGCCGACATCAAGAATGATTTCGTGAAGACGACGTACTACGAGTTGAACGAGACCTCGCTTGGCTTGCTCGAAGAAGACGCACGCGGGCTTGAGCAACAAGCGCGCGCGTGGATGACTGAGCAGATCGGACACAGCGACAGTGCGCCGATCACTCTGACGGCCGACATGCGATACCGCGGCCAATCGTTCGAAATCGAAACACCGCTTACGCGCGATACGATTCGCGCCCAGGACATGGCGGCTATTCGCGATGCATTTCACGCCGAGCACCGCCGGCTCTACGGACATAGCGACGATGCGGCGCCGATCCAACTGATCGCGCTACGGCTCGTCATTTCGTCGGTTACGCCGAAGCCGGAGCTCGAACGCCTGGCCACCAGCACTGAACCCGCTATTCCGGTTCGCGAGATCGAAGCGTGGATGGACGGACAAGCCCGCCTTATTCCTCTATACCGGCGTGCCGACCTGCGCGCAGGGCAGGCTTTCGAAGGTCCCGCGGTGATCGCCCAGGACGACGCCACCACTTGCGTGCTGCCGGGCTTTACCGTGAATGTCGATCCGTTCGGCAACCTGGTTCTGATGAACCGCGCGCTTCTTAACTGATCTTGACTGGTAACTCCACCATGAAATTCGACAAGTCTGAACTGCAGATATTTGCGAACTATTGCGTCGCGGCGGCCGAGAGCATGGCCTTTACGCTTGTACGCACCGCACATTCGACCTTCGTCAAGGAAACGGAGGACTTCTCCTGTGCGCTTACAAGCACCGACGGACTCACCTTCGCTTCGCCGCGTACATTTGGCGCGACGTGGTATGTCGGGCTTGACTATGGCCCCGTCATCCGTTGGTTCACGGACTACCAGCCCGGGGATGTATGCATGACCAACGATCCTTACAGCGGTTTCGTGGCAACGCATACACCGGACGTCGTGATGTGGAAACCGGTTTTCTACGAGGGCGAGATCATCTGCTTCGTAGCCGGCCATATCCACAACACGGACATGGGCGGTGCGGTGCCCGCGTCGCTGTCGCGCACGCTGACCGAGATCCATCAGGAAGGCATCCGTTTCCCGCCTACGAAGGTCGTAGAGAAAGGTGAGCTTAACGAAACGCTGCTCTCGTGGATGAAGCGCAATGTTCGGGCTCCCGAGCAGAACATAGGCGACCTGAAGGCTCAGATTGCGTGCCTGTTGACCGGCGAGCGGCGAGTGCTCGAGATCGCCGAGCGCTTCGGCGTCGAAGCGTTCAAGGCGGGTATCGGCCAGTTGCTCGACTATGCGGAGAACCAGTCGCGCGCCGTGGCGCGGACCATTCCCAATGGCCGGTATTTTTTCTCGGAGTATGTTGACGAGGATGCGGTGGGTGGCAAGCCGATGCGCATCGCATTGACGCTTACCGTCGACGACGGCCTGCTGCACTTCGATTTCGCAGGCAGCGATCCGCAGCTTACGTCGTCGCTCAACGTGCCGACCGGGGGGCATCCACGCCACGCGCTGTTGCTGGTTGCGCTTAATTACGTGCTGTACTCGCTCAATCCCGACATCCTGCTCAATGCGGGGATGCTGCGCATTGCTACCTGCGAGATGCCGGTTGGCAGCGTGCTCAATCCAATCGAGCCGGCCGCGGTCGGCATGCGGACGCTTACGTGCGTCGTGGTGCAGGCGGCCGTATTCGGTGCATTCGCCCAGGCGCTGCCGGACAGGATGCCGGCGTGTCCGGCATCGAGTGTCTGCCTGCTCAACGTGAAGACGACCGATACGGCTGGACGCACGATCATGGCTTCCATCGGACCGGTCGGCGGTGGCGCAGGCGGTTCGTCCGCGGGCGACGGCTCCGACGCGTCTGGCGCGAATATGGCGTTCCTGCGCAATACGCCGGTGGAAATAAACGAAGCCGAGGTGCCCATCCGGATTCAGCACTACGGTCTGGTTGCCGATAGCGGCGGTGCAGGTTTGCATCGTGGCGGGCTGGGTGTCGTGATGGAGTTCAAGGTCTTCGCTCCAAACACGCTCGTGACGGCCCGCAATCGCGACCGCACGCTGTTCGGCTCGTGGGGCATCAAGGGCGGCGGCGCCGGACGGACTTCGCTCTTCGTGCGTAACCCGCGCAGCGCTCACGAGGAGATTCTCGGCAATACGGATCTCATCGCTTGCGAGCCGGGTGATGTTATCCGCCTGGAGGGGAATGGCGGCGGCGGTTACGGGAGACCGGTCGAACGGCCGCTTCACGCCGTGGAGCAGGACGTGCGACGCGGTTATGTGTCGAAGGAGGAGGCTCGTCGGGCCTATGGCGTCGTCTTCACGGACAACGGTATTGATACCGGGGCCACGAATGCGTTGCGCGCGAGCATGCGTGACGAGTGCAATGAGGACTCGTTCTTCGACTATGGCCCGTACCGGCGATCACACGAGGCCATCTGGACTGCTGAGCGTTATGCGGCGCTGTGCCAATGCCTTAAATCGGTATCGGTGAGCTGGCGCTTCTTTCTGAAGCATCAGATGTTCGACCGGCTTGCACGACGAATTCAGGAACACGGTCCGATTGAAGGTGCGCAGATCGTGTTCGATCTCTTTGATGAACTCGCGAACGCGTTTCCGGCTTTGTCCGCGCGGGACGCGAAGGTCACGCAAGTAGCCTGAGGCCAGCTCCCATGCCTATGAACCTGATCGAATCGTTGCATGCCATCGTTGGCCCTGCCGGCTTTGTGAACCTTGAAGACGGTGAGCCTTATCTGACGGACTGGCGCGGTCGTTACCACGGAAAGGCAATGGCCATTCTCAAGCCCGCCAACACGGAGGAAGTCGCCCGCGTGCTGAAGCTATGCGCGGCACATGGGATCGCCGTCGTGCCGCAAGGCGGCAACACGGGCCTCGTCGCGGGCGCCACCCCTTCCGAAGCCGGCGATTCGGTGGTTGTCTGCCTGAGCCGAATGGCGAATATCCGGGAGATCGATACCGCCAACTACACCGTTACCGTCGACGCCGGATGCACGCTTGCCAGGATTCAGGAGGTGGCTGCTTCGGTGGACCGCCTTTTTCCGCTATCGCTTGCGAGCGAAGGCTCCTGTCAGATCGGCGGCAACATTGCAACGAACGCGGGCGGCACGGCGGTGCTGCGTTACGGCAACATGCGCGCACTTGTGCTTGGTATTGAAGTAGTGCTGCCTGACGGCCGGATCTGGAACGGCTTGCGCGGCCTGCGCAAGGACAATACCGGTTATGACCTCAAGCAGTTGTTCATCGGTGCCGAGGGCACGCTCGGCATTGTCACGGCCGCCGTCCTTAAGCTCCATGCTTCGCTGAGAGCGCGGGCCTGCGCATGGGTTGCGATTGAATCCGTCAGCGCCGCCATCGCGCTGCTCGAACACTGCCGCAGCGCGTGTGGCGACGGACTGACGTCGTTCGAGCTCATCTCGCGCAGCCAGTTGGATGTCGTCTATGAGCAGGTGCCTGGGACTCGCGATCCGCTCGACGGCAGCTCGCCCTGGGCGCTGCTGCTCGAACTCGCCGACTCGGCCAGCGATGCGCCCCTGCAGGCTACGCTGGAAACGGTTATTGGCGAGGCGCTCGAAGCGGGTCTCGCGGTCGACGCGGTATTGCCCGCAAGCGAAACCCAGCGCAACGCACTGTGGCACTTACGCCATATCGTGTCTGAAGCGAACGTGCGCTGCGGTACGAGCGTCACCCACGACATCTCCCTGCCGATCTCGAAGATCCCGGAGTGTCTTGCTGACACCGAAGCGAGGTTGCTCGATGCAGGGCTCGTGGACGGTGCCCGCTTTCTCTACGTCGGCCATGTGGGCGACGGCAATATTCATTCAATCGTTCTGTTTCCGCATGAGGTCTGGTCGACGGTGGGTGACAAGGACGCGCTTATCAGCCAGATCGGCAAGATCGTCAACGACACGGCTGTCTCGTTCGGAGGAAGCATCAGCGCTGAGCATGGCATTGGACGCGCGCATCGGGATGAACTCGTCCACTACAAAAGCGACGTTGAGCTTGACCTTATGAAAGCGGTCAAACAAGCGTTGGATCCCGAAGGCCGCATGAATCCGGGCAAGCTCCTTTGACCACTGCACGGCATAAGAGGCGGGCTGTTACCGATCATCTGTTTCATCAAGGGATTTTCATTCATGCCACTCGAACGCGCTGCATTGACGGGACTATTTCCCGCGCTTCCCACTCCCTTCTCCGCAAATGGTGACATCGATATCGAGCGGCTGAACGAGCTCGTTGAAACGCTAATCGGCGGCGGTGCTTCGGGGCTCGTCCCGGTCGGCGGCACTGGCGAGTACACCGCGCTGTCTCCGGCAGCGCGCACGCAAGTCGTGAAGGCGACAGTCGACGCTGCCCGGGGACGTGTACCCGTGGTCGCGGGCGTGATCTCGCCGGGCTATGACGAGGCGCTTGGCGCCGGCCACGCATTTCTGGATGCAGGGGCGGACGGCCTTTTGCTGATCACGCCGTTCTATGTGACGCCGGGGGATACAGGCGTGCGGAAGTATTTCGAATCCTATCGCCGGGCCGTGGGTATTCCCCTGCTGCTGTATGACATTCCGGCTCGCACGCGCTATTCAACGCCAGTAGGAACCATCGCAGCAATGGGCAGGGATGACGGCAGCATCATCGGCATGAAGGCATGCAACACGGATCTCAATGTGTTCGCGCGAACGGTTGAGACAGCGGGCAAGCATATTGCCGTGATGAGCGGCGACGATCTCCTGTATGTCCATCACATGCTGCTGGGCGCGACGGGCGGTATTCTCACCTCGGCAAGCCTCCTTCCCAAAGCGTGGGTGCAGATTCACGAATGCGCTGCGAAGGGAGACATTGCCGCCGCGATGGCTTTGCATCGGAAACTTGAGCCGTTGCTTGACGCTCTTTTCTCCGAATGCAACCCTGGACCGGCGAAAACTACATTCGAACTCATGGGTCGGCCGGTAGGTCCCGTGAGGCTGCCGCTCCTGCCGCCAACAGCCGAGACTATTGCAAGACTGCAAGCAGCCCTCGCGGAAATTCCGCCTGCTTATCTATGATCCAGCCTGACCGCGCCGCCGGGGGAAGTCCGCGGCTAGTGCCATGCACCGCTTCATCCTGACTGGTCTTGCTTTCTATCGCGCCGAGCCACTCGCTCCATGCCGTCAACTATTGCCTTGTATAACCGGGGCGGCAGATCGTGTCCCATGCCGTCAATCAGCATGAATTCGGCACCCGGGATGGCCGCGGCCGTGTCCTTGCCACACGCCGGGACGAACAGCGGATCGTCCGCCCCATGGATGACCAGCGCCGGGGCCGTGATGGTCGCCAGCCGCTGACGACGGTCGCCGCTAACCGCGATTGCTGCGATTTGCCGTCCGAACCCGCCTGGATCGTAGGCACGCCGGACTTCTTCCAGGATCAGGGCGCGATAGTCGTCCTCGTCAAACGGATAGCCGGTGCCTGCAACGCGCCGCGCGAACGAGAGGCTGTGAGCTAAAAATCCGGCTTCGTCTTCGGCGGGATTCGGTGCGGGCCGGGTCATCATCGCCATGACATCTGGGGCAGCTTGGGGAAGGGCCGGGTTCCCTGAACTGGACATGATGGAGGTGAGCGACAAGACCCGCTCGGGATGCTCGCTGGCGACAATCTGGGCGATCATGCCGCCCATCGACCTGCCGGCGAAATGCGCCCGGTCAATCGAAAGGGCGTCGAGCAGACCGATGGCGTCCTTAGCCATATCGTTGAGGGTGTAGGGTATGTCCGGCCTCTGTCCCGACATGAGTGCGCTCGCCAGTGCGCTGAAATCCAGAGCGGGATGATGGCTGAAGTGCGTCGAGCAACCTGCGTCCCGATTGTCAAAGCGGATCACGTGATAGCCTCGTGCTGCCAGGTCCAGGCAGAATGGAGTGGTCCAGCGGATCATCTGGGTTCCAAGCCCGGGAATCAGGAGCATGGTCTCGGCGGTTTCATCGCCGAAGCTGTCGTAGGCCAGATCGACGCCATTGGCCTTCAGGATTTTCTGGGTCATTTTTCGTTAGGATCAAGCCGGCATCAGGTTCTGTCATGGGAAGGAAGCGGGAGTCCTCGATTCCCCCGATCTTAGCGTACGAAGATCTCGTCTCTTGAGAGCACACTTAAGGCGAGGGCGAGTTGATATTCATCGATCGCAAGGAGAAGAGGTTTGGATTTTCTACAGAGGGAAGTCTTGACGGCGGCGTTGCATGAGCAGAGCGCCGCAATGGCCGTGTTTATCACCGGCAAAAACGTGCCGGTTCCCTGGGGCATTGCGGCCGGGATGGCGGATTCGTCCACTGCCAGGCCGCTAACGATCGACACACCGCTGCGGGTCGCCAGCAATACCAAGACCTTTGTCGCCGCGACGGTGTTGCGCCTGTGGGAGCAGGGCGCGATCGTTCTCGATGCGCCTATCGCCGCGCTGCTTGCGCCAACGCTTGAGCGCTTGCTGGCGTCCCGCGGATACCCCATCGACGACATCACGGTCCGCCATCTCCTGAGCCATAGCGCAGGTATATACGATCACGCCGACGACCCGCGTTATTTCAAGGCGGTGCTCGCCAACCCCACGCATTACTGGACGCGTGAGGAGCAGGTTGGCCTGTCCTGCCACTACGCAGGACCGACCAATGCGCCGGGGAAGGAGTACCGGTATTCAGACACGGGGTATGTGTTGTTGGGTGACATCGTCGAACGCGTGACACAAGCGCCGCTGGCGGAAAGCGTTCGGCATCAGTTGCGTTTTGACGAGCGTGGACTCGCATCGACATGGTGGGAGATGGTCGAGTCTCAACCCGCGGGGACGCAGGCACGCGCGCGCCAGTTTCTCGACGACGAGGCCATAACCGATGTCACCCATCTCAGCGCGACGCTGGATCTTTATGGCGGCGGAGGGTTGGTCATGTCGGTTCGTGATCTTGCTACGTTCCAGCAGGACCTCTTCGAGAATCGCGTATTCGATAATCCAGGCACGCTCGTGGAGATGCTGCGCCAAGGTGACCATGAGGGCGCTGAGGAATATCGGCTGGGTATTTCAGTGAAGCGCGTGGGTGGACGGGAGCGTTATTCGCATGCCGGGTTCTGGGGAACCGCGGTTTATTACTCACCGGATGCCGGGGTATCGGTTGCAGGATTTACTACCCACCGTGCCGGGCGGCCCGCGTTGGTCGAGCTTTTGGAGAACGCGTTGAGGGCGGCTGCGGAAGGGGTCGAAGACGAAGATTAGAAAGGAGGGACATCATGCAGATGAATATTCATGCAATGAGTGTTGCTAATAAAATACTTCGTTATACTGGGCAATTTATCAACGATCGATGCAGACGCCGCATTGGGCGCCTGCACGTGGCCTGATCAGCGAAAGACTAGGCGCCGCTCCCACCCACGGTCCGAAGACTCTTCCATTGCCCTTGCTGGACCTGGAACAACGTATAGGGCGGCTTGATCAGGTCGCCGTAGGGATCGAACGCAATCTTGCCGGTGATGCCTGTCACAGTGACCTTCGCCAGGCTGTCCGTAATCTTCTGCCGATCAAGCGAATTGGCGTTCTCGATGGCCTTTATCATCGCGAGCGCTGCGTCATACGCAAACGGCGCGTAGAGTTCGACGTCCTGGTTGAAACGGGCCTTGTACCGCTTGCCGAAGTCCTGGGCTGCCGGCAACTTGTCCAGCGCAGGACCCGGCTCCAGATCCTGCGTGCCTTCGCCGGCGGGTCCGGCGATCTGCAGGAACGCGTTGCTCTTGAGCGCGCCCGCGCCAAAGAGCTGCGTCTGCATGCCGAGCGAACGCATCTGTTTGACAAGCATTGCCCCTTGCTCATCCAGGCCACCGAAGAAGATCATGTCGACGTTCTTGCTCTTCAACGTGGTCAGGACCGCACGAAAGTCGACGGCTTTGTCGTTCGTGAACTCACGGTCCACAATATTGCCGTTCGCCTCCTTTACGCCTTTCTCGAAGGCATCCGCCAGACCTTGCCCGAACGCCGTGCGATCGTCGATGATGCCGATTCGCTTCGCCTTCATTTGCTCGACGACGAAGTGACCCGCGACAACACCGCCAATACCATCGTGGCCCATCGTGCGAAACACATTCTTGAAGCCTTGCTTCGTCAGTTGCGGATTGGTCGAACCCGGTGTGATCATTGCGACGTCGGCCTGATGGTAGACCGCCGACGCGGGAATGCTGCACCCCGAGTTGTAATGGCCAATCACACCAACAACGCCGTCGTCGACCAGCTTCTGGGCGGCCTGGATTGCAAAACGCGGATCGGCCTGGTCGTCCTGCACGTCCAGGACGAACTTCACCGGCTTGCCGTCGACGGTCGGATTCTTCGCGTTCTCTTCGTCAAGCGCGAGTTGCGCTCCGTATTGCAAGTCCTTGCCGACGCGCGCGACCGGCCCCGTCAGCGGCGCGGCAAAACCGATCTTGACCACCTCCGGTTCTGCTCCGTATGAAGGCACATGCGCACCTATCATCCCAAGTGCAATTGCGACAACCAGGTTTCGACGTTTCATGATGTCAGTCCTTGTCTCATGGAGACTGCTGCGGTGGTTAAAAACGACTTGGGCTATAAGGATTCAGGTCGAAGGCAGGCGTGCGGCCGGCCACGAGATCGGCCACCACGCTGCCCGTCACGCCGCCTAGCGTGACGCCCAGATGCTGATGTCCGAACGCATAGACCACGCGCGGCGAAGCGCGTGATCGCCCGATCACCGGCAAGCCGTCTGGCAGGCTTGGCCGGAAGCCGAGCCAGGTGCTATCGGGCTGAGGCAGGCCGGGCAGCGCTTGTTGCGCGGAAGTGGTCAGCAGGCTCAGGAGCGCCGGATTTTTCCGTGGCCCAAAGCCGCCGAGTTCGACGGTGCCGGCGGCGCGGATGCCGCCTGTCATCGGCGTCATGTAGAAGCCGCGTTCGGCCCAGCCGCAAGGGCGGGAAAGCAGGTGTGATGTGAACGGAAAGTGCACGTGATAACCGCGCTCCGTGTCGAGCGGAACGCGGTCGCCGCACTGCCGCGCAAAGCGTTTCGAGAGTGCTCCGGTGCAGACGATCGCGTGTTCGGCGCCATGCGTGCGGCCGCTTTCATCGATGAGATGCACGCCGTTGCGTTGCGGCTCGATGGTGTTGATGGCGACTCGCTCGTGCTGAAGACCTTGGGCCAGCATCGACGTATGCAGCGCCTGTAGAAAGCCGCGCGGATCACTGAGAAACCAGCTGCCGCCAAACAGGATGCCATGCTCGAAGATCGGTGCGAGATCGGGTTCGATCTGACGGATACCGTCCCGGTCGACGGTGTCGAACTGCACACCGAGCGAGCGACGCAAGTCGAGTGACGGCTGTGCTGCCTTGAACGATCCCGGGTTCGAGTAAAGATACAGGCACTCACGCTGCTGCACGAAGCTTGCAAGCGTGCTCGTTGCCAGCATCTCCCGGTAACCGTCGAACGCTCGCGACAGGATGCTGGCGAGCGCGCGGGCGCTGTGTTCGTAGCGGCTCCGCGTTGCGCTCAGCATGAACCGCACGAGCCAGGGAGCGAGTTGCGGCAGATAACCCCAGCGAATCCGCAGCGGACTCGTCGATGAAAACAGAAAGCGCGGCAGATTGCGAAACACGTCCGGGTTATTGACGGGGATGCATCCGTAGTTCGCGAAGGTGCCGGCATTGCCGTATGAGGTCGCTTCCCCCGGGCCTTGCGGGTCGAGGAGCGTCACGCGATGCCCGTCGCGGATCAGCCAGTAGGCGCACGACAAGCCGATGAAACCCGAGCCCAGGACAGCGACTTCAGCCATTATTCTTCCCGCGGGTGGCAGTGGGGCCAAATGAATGTGCCGATGACGGTTGATGTGCCACGCGTGCCTCCTCCTGTAATACAGTTCGGGACCGTGCCGGCACAGCGTCGACACACAAACAATGAAGACATGCTCACACAAAGCTTTTTTGTGTGCAATTGATTTATCTTTGTGTGGACTTAGGGAGTTTCCCTGAATCCGGGCGGATTTTTGTGCTGACTACGCGTGAATCCCTGTACGCTACAGATGCTTAAAATGCTTAGCCTGTGCCGAAGCGTGCGGATTGCGACTCACCGGAGCCAGAATATATCGGCTCAATGAGTTTTTGTATGGAGATATGGGTTGAATGAAGATTGATAAAAGCCACACAAATGACGCCGATAACCCTCAGACAAAGCGGCGCGAGGCCACGTATCTAGAGGTGTCACGTGCGCTGGAAGAAAAGGTGCGCAACGGCCTGTATCCGCCGGGCAGCCGGCTGCCGCCGCAACGCGACCTGGCTGTGGAACTTGGCATCAATGTGTCGACCGTCTCGCGGGCATACAAGGAATTGCAGGCGCGCGGACTGATCGTGGCGAGCAAGCGGCGCGGCTCGATCGTGACGGGCGGGGCGATGCCGTCGGTGCATGGCACGCCGGCGCGCGGCGCGAACGGCGAAGCAGCGGCGAATGCGGTGATCGACCTGACCGTCAACCGTCCTGCCACGGGTGAATTCCTGACGCAGCTTGTGCGAACGATGGCGAGCGTCGCACGCGATTCACGTTTTCCGGAGACACAGGAGTACCAGCCGCCGCAAGGCCCCGACTGGGCACGCGCAGCCGGGGCGCGATGGATGGCGGCACCGGGCTTTACGCCAACGCCGGACAACGTAGTCGTCACGAGTGGTGCGCAACATGGGCTGTATGCAGTCCTGAGCAGCCTGATGGGGCACGACGGCGTGATCCTCTCGGACCAGTTGACTTACTACGGACTGAAGGCGCTCGCGCCGGTGTTCCAGTTTGAACTCGTCGGCATTGCGAGCGATCACGACGGTTTGCTGCCGGACCAGCTCGAGGACGCATGCCGGCGCATGCGCGTGAAGGCGATCTTCACCGTGCCGAATCTGCAGAACCCGACCGTGGTCACAATGAGTCTCGCGCGGCGCACGGCACTCGTCGAGATCGCGCGCCGGCATCACATTGCCATTATCGAAGATGACGTCTATGGGCCTTTGGTGAGCACGCGTTTGCCTACCATCGCGAGTCTTTGTCCGGAGCTGACGTTCCATGTTGCTTCAACGTCGAAGATCCTGGCGCCGGGACTGCGAGTGGGCTACGTGCTTACGCCACCCAATGGCGCCGCGCTCGCAGCCGAGGCTGTGCGCACTACCGCCTGGATGCCCGCGCCGCTGTCGACCCTCATCACCACACGGTGGATTGAGGACGGCACCGCCCAGACCATTCTGGATGCACAGCGCACCGAGTTGGCTGCGCGGCAGAAACTCGCGCGCGACCTGTTGCCACAAGAGCACCTGAATAGCGACCCGGCGTGCATGTTTGTCTGGATGCGCGTGCCGGCACCCTGGCGCTCAGACGATTTCGCGGCGAATGCGCTCGCTCGCGGCGTCAGTGTCATGCCTGCATCGGCGTTCGCAGTGGACCGTTCGACGATCGAGCATGGCGTGCGGATCAACCTTGCGTGCGCGACCTCGCGTGACCAGTTGGCGAGCGCATTGCAGATCGTTGCGCAAGCGCTGCGCGACAGGCCGCGAGCGTTGTTCGGCACGATCTAGTGATGGTGACCTTCGGGGCAACAGGTTGATCGATTTCGACGGCATCGACTATCTGCATTGCCCCCGATCACGTGCCGGTCGACGCAGTGAGATCCCGAAGACTCGCCGTCAAGGTCTCGATGACGACTTCCCGTAACCGCGCCGCGGCCGGCTGCAATGACCGTCCACCGTCATGCAGCGAGACGGTCAATGCAGGGGGCGCTACCACCGGCAATCCCATCGCGTCTCCGACAGTCCGTAGACAATCCGGCAAGCCTGCTGTCGTGCGCAGCGTCACACCGAGGCCAGCTTCAACGGCAGCCCAGAGCCCGTGAAGGCTTGGACTGGTGAATGCAATACGCCAGGGCAGACCGGCAGCGTCCAGCGCGGCAAGCGCCCGTTGACGAAAAAAGCACGGAGTCTGGTACATCACGAGGGGGAGGGGTTCGTCTCCTGTCCACAGCCTCTCGACGGACGCGGGCCCGATCCAGGCCAGCGGCAGCACGCCCACCTGCTCGGCATCGCTGCGTGTTTCATTGCCGAGCGCAACGACAAGATCCAGTTCGTCCTTATCGACAGCCTCCAGCAGGTTCCGGTTCCGGTCGACAACCGCTTCGATCCGGACCGCCGGATGAGCACGTTTGAAGCGGCCAAGAACCTCAGGCAACCAGGTCTCCGCCAAATCGGCAGGAAGGCCCACGCGCACCATTCCATCGATGGCAAAGCCGCGGACTGCGGACACCGCTTCGTCGTTGAGATCCAGAATTCGACGCGCATAGGCAAGCACCAGTTCACCCGCCGTAGTGAGCGCGAGGCCACGGCCCTGCTTCTGGAAAAGCGGCTCGCCGACCTGCGCTTCGATCTTGCGAATCTGCTGGCTGATGGCCGACTGCGAGCGGCCGAGCCGGTCCGCCGCCCGATTGAAGCTGCCCAGTTCGTGCGCGGTCACTAACGTGCGAAGCACGTCCATATCAAGATTTACGCGGCCCATAGTTCAGTTTTACGAAAGTATGGAATAAGAATTATCGAATTTTCTTATTATTCTAAAGCGCTTAGTGTCGGCACATCCGAATTTCTCTGGGGACGGGCCGCGTGACACCACAAACCGTACGCCTTTATGGCGTATCAATCGCCACTGCCAAAGTCGGCACGGGTTTCTTCTTCCTGATCAACACCTGGCTTGTCATTGGCATCACGGGCCGTCCATCGAGCGCCGCAATCACGCTCGTGATGACGGTCCTCCCGGGCTTGTTGCTGTCACCCTTCATCGGCCTGGCATTGGACCGGTGCCAGCCGGCGCGGCTAGCGTGTCAGGCGGACCTTCTTCGCTGGATCGTACTCGTGGGATACGGCCTGCTTTATGCCTCAGGCCGGGCGACGGCTCCCGTCGCTTATGCGGTCAGTTTTCTTATCGCGCTGGGAAATGAAATCCAGACCCTGTCGTGGCGGACGGCAGTCGCTCGCGAGGCCTCGCGCGAGCAATTGTTTCGCCTGAACGCGTTGACCGTGGTCACGGGCCAAACCGGCCAGATCATGGGCGCCGCCGCGTCCGGCATTGTGCTCGCGGCCATCGGTGCGGCCGCGACGGTGGGTGTGGCCAGCACGACCTATTTGCTAGCCGCGCTCTCCGGTTTTGTCGTTGCGCGGCGAATGCGTGTAGTGGAGTTCGGGCCGCACGCGTCCGTGAGCGGTGTGAAAAAACACTTGAGCGATCTGCGTTCCGGCATGCGCCATATAAGCGAGCGGCCGGAGATCGCATTTTTCTACGGGCTCATGGTCGCAAACATGACGATGATCTTCGGCATCAATGCCATGCTGGCGCCGTTTGTGCGCGAGGAGCTTCGTCTCGGCGCCGACGCTTTCGGCAAGATCGATGCGGGCTATGCGCTGGGCGCGATCGTCAGCGGGCTCTTTGTTGTCCGGCTCGCGGACCGTTTCGGCCGGCGCACCATTCTTGTCCTGGCTTTTCTGGTCGCTGCGTGCAGTCTGTTCGCCTTTGCGCAATGCCACGGATTTCTCGCCGGGTTCGTGGCTTATGTCGGGCTGGGCATGAGTTTCCAGAGCAGCGTTATCGCACTCAGCGCCGCGCAGCGCGCCACCGATCCGCACTATCAGGGGCGTGTCAACGCAAGCTTCAACGTGCTCAACGGCGCTGCCGGCCTCCTGATTTACGGCATTGTTGCGATCAGTGCCGGACATCATCTGTATCGCCAGCTTTACGGCTGCCAGGCAGCGGCGATGCTGATCCTCATCTCTGTCGCCGTCTTCGCGAGCCGCCGACACCGGATCAGTCAGTTTCTTACTCGTGAGGAGCCGGCGCCTTCACTGGATTCCCGGTCGTCTCCCATGCCGGCTTGCGAGCAAGCAGTCGGCCGTAGCTAACTATCTTTATTCGTAGTCCATACAAGGTCTTCAAAAGATGAAAGAAAACACCACGCTAAGAACCACCCTGATCGGCGCGTTGTGCTTGACGGGCGCGTTATTGGCCACGGCCGCTAAACCAGCGGATCAAACCACCGGCAACAACATTCTGGCGGGGACGTGGTCCCTTGTGGCGGCCGACGTCATTCGACCCGACGGCTCGCGAGCCCGCGACTACGGCGCCGCTCCGAGCGGATCGTTGATGATCGATAGTCAAGGCCGCTACTCGCTGCAGATATTCAAGGCCGAACGCCCGCGCTTTTTATCGGGCAACAAGCTCACCGGGACACCAGCCGAATTCGAAGCGGCAGTGCTTGGATCCAGCACGCATTTCGGTACTGTCAGCGTCGATCAGGCTGAAAAGACGATTACGTTTTCTGTCCAGGGCGCTTCGTTCCCGAACTGGGAAGGAGAGCGCCAGACACGACGTTACGAATTGAAAGGGGATGAACTGAGCTATCGCCTGGCCGCCCGGCCGGATGGGAATGTCCCGATCTCGGTCTGGAAGCGGATGAGCAGATAACTGGACAGGGCTTGGCTTACCTGGTCGAGCCGCGCAGCTTGATTGCAATATCGAGCTTCGACACCCAGCTTGCGTCGTCCAGGCGTGCTCCGAGGATAGTTTCGATTCGTTCCAACCGATAATTAAGCGTATTCGGATGAATACCAAGAACGCTTGCGGTCACCTTCCTTCGCTGCAGTTGATCAAAGTAGGTCTCGAGTGTTTCGAGCAGTTCCGGTTCGCTCGCGAGCTGTTCGACCAGAGAGACGAGATAACGCAGGGCGTTTTTCTTACCGCGCACGCTTTCTTCGACGACGATTTCCGAATAGAACCGCACGCGCTCTTCGCCTCCACGACCGCGCTCGCAACTGAGCGCGCGGATTGCTTCCTCGGCGGACATCGCCCAGCCTGCCGCACCTTCGCCCGTCAGGCCGATGCCGATTGCCTTGATTTCCGGCATTGTTTCCGCGATCGATACGATCTGCTTGCCCACGTGAAGATCACTCACGCCCATCAGGTCACCAAGCCGCGCCGGTATCCACACGATTAGTTTTCCGCAGTACCAGATGTCGAACAGCGCATCGACGGGCAATTTCAGCCGTCGGGCGGTCGCAACAACAATTCGGTCGAGTTCACTCTTGAACGTTGGCGAATTGCTGTCGATCGAGCGTACGTCGATGGCCAGCGCTATTCTGGGAATCGTCCCGTCGAGCCGGAGGGCGGCTGCAGTCTTCAGGAATCCTTCGGTATCGTCGGGGTAGTAGAAAATAATGCTGTGCAACTGATATCGAAGTGCTTCCCGCCAGCGAGCCTGTTTATATTGCTCGTCCAGGTAAGTCTGGGAGATGATCTGCGCCAGGATGTCGAAGAACTCCATCAAAAACGGGGAGATCCGGAATAACAGCTCGTCCCGCAGATCGTCGTTTTTCTCATTGGGTTCAATATAGAAACACCATAATTCGCGGGACCCTAATCGGAACGCACGCAGCAGAGCGTCGAGAGGCAAGCCCTGGTAGACCCGCCGGCGCCCGTACTCCCGGAAGACTTCAAGCCCTTCCGCCGATGGCGCGTTGCCGGACAATAGAGCGTCGAACCAGAGTTTTGAAGCCCAGGCGATCGAATGGCGTATGTCAAGTTTTGCCGGGGAATCCAGATCCGCATACAGCTTGATATTCATCAACGCCGCATAGACCCGATCGACGACTTTTCCGTGATCAAGGGCCACCTCCTCAGTCCACACGCGTAAGGCTGGCGATATCTCCGGGACAGTTTTAGTCATGCGTTGCATACCTTTGTGATTATTGCCGTCGCTAGTCTACCGAAGTCTTGTGTCGGCGCATGGCTCTACAGCCGCAACGGCCACCTTTCACGTTGACTCACGCCGAGTGCGGGCACCCCCCCGGCAATGATCGCGACAAGCATGGAGGCGAAGAGAAGCGTCAGATTCACGTGTCCTTATTCGGTGCTATTCAGGCGCGGCGCCGAGCGTCCCGGTCGCAAGCGCGAGCATGGCAGCCGCCGACAATGCCGTGCTGTACGCATCGGTCGATGCATTTTTTGCCTGCAGAAGCTGGCTGTTCGCCAGCGTCAGGTCCGTGATGGAACCGACGCCATGCTGATAGGCAGCGAGCGCCGCATCGAATGTGGTCTGAGCCGCGCTGGCGAGCGACTTCGATGCCTGACAGGCGGAAAGGCTGGTGCGCAGCGTGTTACCGGCAAGCACGATCTCGCGAACAGCTTCGTCGCGTACGTGCGTCAGCCTGGCATCGGCGCTGTCGGCTTCGGCACGAGCCTGAGCCAATACGGCCGAGCGGGTTCCACCGTCATAGAGCGGTATGGTCACACCGACAAAAATGCCGCCGTTGAAGTGATGTCCGTTGACGTTGACGGTGGGCGGCGCCTGCCCGGCCGACGGAAGCGCTGTCAGACTCAGGCCTCCCGCGCTATACGCGCCGACTCCCGAGAGGAAAATCTTCGGCATGAATTCAGCTTGCGCCGCCCGGATATTCGCCAGGCTTGCGCTTCGCGCCGCGTCGGCGCCGAGCACGTCGGCGCGGCGCCCGATCGATTCGGAGATGATCATTTCCACTGATGTCTCCGTGGACGGCGACAGATCGCGGCCCGATACATCGGCGATCTTGATCTGGGTGAGCGGCGAGATGCCCATGGCCGTCAACAACGCCAGATAGGCATCTTTCTCGCCGCCGGTGGCCTGAACGAGTGCAAGGTTCGCCTGTGCCGTGCCCTGGCGCGCCTGCGCAACTTCGATCACGGTGCCTACTCCGTGTTTGTAGCGATCCTTCGCTGCGCGTTGAACGGTTTGAGCGTTCCTCAACGACTGGGCGGCTGTTGCGACGCGCGACAAGGCGGCCCCATGAGCATGGAATGCAAGGGTTACGTTGTAGATGACTTGCTGGTGGGCGGCATTGAAGGCAACGTTCGAGACGACCGACGCCTGTTTCGCGGCCTCGACGACTGCCGCGCGTTCCCCGAAGTCGAACAGAAGCCATTGAAGCGAAACTGCCGAGACGGTGCCGTTCGCTGAACCATTGTTGCCGAGGTTCGCGCCCTGTGCGGAATCGTTGCCACTGGTTCCTTGATAACCGCCGATCGCGGTCGCGGTGATCCTTGGCAGGTAAGCACTCTCGGCGATCCCGGCGGCAAGCGCCACGCGTCGCGCATCGTTCCAGGCAATGCGTGTTGTCGTGTTGCTGGATTCCGCGAGGTCGATCAACCCGGGTAGGGAATAGACCTTCGAGGTATCCACATCGGGTGAGAGATGAATATTCGCCAGCGCCGGGTTTGACGGGAGCACGTAGCTGTCCGATGGCCCGGCCATCTTTTGCTCGCCTGCGATGATCTCTCCGGTCGCGGTGGTGACCGGTGACCACGGCCGGTCGGGTCGGTCCGGCGCCATTTCGAGGGCCGATGTCGCGCAGCCGGACAGCAGCCATGAGAACAGGACAGCGATGACCAAGCTCTTATGCTCTCGCATGGTCGGTCCTCTCGTTCCCGTCGCTGTTTTCGATCGGCTGCGTGATCGCGTCTTCCAGCGCCTCGATAAAGGGATCGACGATTGCATGCGCCGTACTCGTGAGAGTCGATGCGTCTTCGGTATCGCTTGGCAAGGTCTCATGTCCCGTTGACGAGGATGTCACGAGCGCTGTCGTGTCGGGGTCGAATGTGTCGGCCACACGATGGAGCCGGTTCGCGAGGACATCATTCTTAAAGCGCTCCCGCCCGGACTGGATCAGAAGGGGACCCTGTAGAAATGCGATGGCATTCATGACGCGCCTGCGCCGATCGAGCCAGCCACGCGCAGGCCGAACCGGGAGCGGTTCGTAGCGCGACAGGTCAAGATCCTGCTCAATTGCACCGAGCGTTGCCTGGATTTCCGGAGTCATCGTCCACCGTTGGGACTGCTGATCGATACCGGATAGCGTCGCGAGCTGGCGAAGTACGGACGCAATGCACGGATCGATGCGTTTAGCCACGCTGACGGACCAGATTTGCGTGAACACCAGTGCCACAACGAGATTGCCGAAGAGAATGCCGATCACCCGGTCCCGCGCGGTCGTCATGTCGAAGGCGGGTGACGCGCCCTGAACGACACAAAGGAAAAAAGCAAACGCGATCTGGAATCCGATGTAGGAAACGCGTGGACTGCCTGCCGCGATCCAGCCCGAGGCGAGCGCGACGACGAAGACAATGACGATGAGCGCGCCGATCGAGGTGACATTCGGCATCAGGAACACAATAGCCGCAATGCCGGCCGCCGCGCCGATCAGGCAGCCCACGATCCGAAGCGTCAGCTTTTCAACCGTCTCGGCGGTGGTGCCGAGCGACACGATGTAGCACGTGATCAGGCAGGTATGGATCCCGGGCCAGTCGAGCAGCGAGTAGGTGACGTAGCAAAGCATCGCCGCCGCGGTCGTTTTTAATGCGTAGTGGACATGGACCGGATTGGTGAACGCATCCGGCGCGAACAGGCCTCGTGCGCTTTTCGCGGCCGGTTGCGGCGGCAATGACGTTGGCGGCGGTTGGGCGAAGCCAGCCAGCGCAGCGCGCAGTTCCGCCAGCGCCGCCGCGGCGAGCGGCGACAACGCCGCCTCGCCGTCGATGCGTAGGAGAACGATGTCGACTGGATAGGCGCCTGTCTGGAGAATTGCCGCCATCTCGTCGAGTGTTTGGGCGACGTGCTCACGAAGGTGGCCGGGTTGCAGCGTTGCAGGTTCGCGTGTGATGACCTCGACCATCGCGAGGATCACGGCGGTGGATTGACTGGCTTGCTTCAATGCGGCGAGATCGTGCGCGGAGGAACTTTTCTCCAGGCCTGCGATTTTCAGCCACGTTGGAACATCGCCGGGTCCTGTATGCAGACACGTCCGGAGTCTGCCGCGGGCCTTGGCATCATCAGGCGACTGGAGGACCCTCGCGCCGGTGCGCAGGCGATGCGCCAACTCGCGTTCGGCAAGCCGCCTGGGCGCTGGCCCGGCGACGAGGTTGATCACGATCGACACGCCGGCGGGAATGCCGACGAAGAGCCAGGCGTAGAGCAGCCCGCGGGTCGCGATCTCCCCAATATGGACCGTGCCGAGCAGATCCAGCGCGTAAGCCGCGATCAGCGCGACGATGCCGGCGATCGGCTTGAGCTTGCTCGCCGACGCCGCGAACAGCAGGCAGAACGACACAAGCGTCATTGCAACGACGCGCCAAAACGGTTCATCGATCACCTGCATCGCGATCAGCAATACAGTGCCGACGATCAGCGTGATCAGAAAAAGCATGACGGTGCTGACGATCACGCTCGTGGTCCGATCGGCCTTGATCACGAAGAACGCGACATACACCGTAAGCGCCGGTTCAGGCGTCTGATAGATTTCGACGACGAGCGTCGTCAGCGCACACATAAGGGCCAGCCGGACCGCGAACCCGAGTCGATCGGGGAACGGCTCGACGATGGCCCTGAGCCGTTCCATGGCATGGTGTCGCTGCTTATCTGCAGGCATCGCCATGCTTTATCTCGACAACAGCTGTAGCGCCCAGTCTCATTAGCTCCTGGGGAGGATTCTCAAGCCGGATGCGCACGGGAAAGCGTTGCGCGACCCTGACCCAGTTGAGCGAGCGCTCGACGTAGGGCACCGAGCGGGGGAGATTGATACGGTCGGTGTCGAGTACGCCGGCACCGATGCCCTGAACAGTTCCTTTAACGGGGCGAGCGCGATCGATCATCGAGAAGGCCGTCACGCAGTCGCCGACCTTAATGGCGTGCAGGTCGATTTCCCGAAAATTTGCCACCACGAACCATTCGTCGTCGTTGACCAGTGTGAACAAGGTCTGTGCCGGCGCAACGATTTCTCCGGTCAGGACGGTCAGCCCGACAATGCGACCGTCGTGCGTCGCCCGCACGGCGGTGTCGCTCAGCGCGCGCTGCGCGATGTCGAGCGCGGCTTGCCGCGCACGCACGGTTGCCTCGGCACCCGCTTCCGTATCGATCGCCTGGACAGCGGCCGTTTGCCGTTCGCGGGCCTGCTCGACCGACGTCACTGCGTCGTGCTGCGCGGTCTGCGCCTGATCGAATTGCTGTTCAGGCACGTACCCTTTGGATGCCAGTGGCTGTAGCCGTTGTACTGTGCGTTGCGCCAGGGCGAGATTGGCGCTCGCACGCTGCACCTCATCGGCGGAGACAGTCGCAGTCGAGCGCTGGGTCGATAGCACCCGCCGCTGCGTAAAGAGGGCAGCCTCTGCCACGCTCAGGTCCGCCTGGGTCTGCGCCACTGTCAGACGATACGGAACCGGATCGATCTGAAAGAGCAGATCGCCTTTTCCGACGTGCATGTTTTCGGTCACCGGTATGTCGACGATCCTCCCGCCGACAACGGATGCCACATGGACGACATCGGCATCGATGGTGGCGTCGTCTGTGGATGGCATGACCGAATTCGTGTGCATCACACGGAGTCCGAACAGTATGGCCGCAGCGATGATCGCCAGCGAGATCAGCCTGGCCCAGAGCGGGCGGCGAACGTTACCCGCCGCCCTCATGGTCCATACCCGAACCAGAGCAACCACACGAGGAGGGCTGTCCAGACGCCCATAGCCGTGCAGACAAAAAGCTGAAACGGAAGAATATTGGCCAGCCCCGAGAAAACGAAGATTGCTCGCGCGGCGATCGCAGCAAGGATGCCGAGCGCTGCGCCAAACATCCAGGCGGGGAAGAAGGCGCCGAATAGCGCAAACGAAGGCGCGCCTCGCGCGGCGCAGCCGGTCAACGTATTCAAGGCCAGGGATATGACGAGCGCATGTCGTCGCCTCATGACCGTCCTGTCACCAGGATGTCGGCAACGGTTTCGTCAGTTGCCGCCGTTGGCAATGCGGGGCACAGGGCGAGTAATCGCTTTGTCCGGGCCAAACGGCCCGGCAAGAGGCACGGCAACATCAGATTTCGTCTCGACGAAGGGACAGGAGGCCGAGCAGGATCTCATCGCGTTGCGCGGCAAGTTCCTGCGTGGATCGGGATTGAGTCTGTTCATGCACCCCTCGGATGATGGTTTCACGAACCCCGGAGGTCAGCTCGGGCGCGCCGAGCACGTGCCACCATGCGCTCATCGGTCCCGTGAACTGTTCGAAGAAATGTTCGATGCCGCCGTCGCCTCCGCCCAGATGAAAGAGCAGGTTCGGTCCCATCCCTCCCCAGCGCAGACCCGGTCCCCAGGAAACAGCCGTATCCGCATCAGCTACGCTGACCACGCCTTCCGATATCAGATACACCATCTCGCGATAGAGCGCGGCCTGCAGCCGATTGGCGACGTGTCCTGGCACCTCCTTGTGCAGACGGACGGTGCGCTTTCCCAGGCCGCGATAAAAAGCCGCGACGCGTTCGATTGTCTCTTCGGATGTCTTGGTGCCGCCGACAATTTCCACAAGCGGTATCAGGTGGGGCGGATTGAACGGATGTCCGATCACGCATCGTTCGGGGTGATGCTCGCAAGCCGACTGGATCTCGCTCATGGTCAGGCCTGAAGAGCTCGACGCGATGATCGTGCCGGGCGCCAGGATAGTGTCGAGATGCCTGTAGAGGTCCTTCTTGAAATCGATGCGCTCGGGCCCATTCTCCTGGACGAAATCGCTGCCGCTCACCGCGTCGTCGAGATTCGCCGTGAACTCCAGCCGGGTGCGCGAGGCCCCTGGCGCGAGTCCTAACCTTTCCAACGCGGGCCATGCCGCGTCAATGAACGCCTCGAGCTTTGCTTTGGCATCCGGGGCAATGTCCGTAGCGACGACATCCAGGCCCTTGGCAAGGAACAAGGCGGCCCAGCTTGCACCAATGACGCCGGTGCCGATAATGGCGATGCGACTGATGTTATTGCTCATTGTTTCCATCCTTCGAGTGGGGTGTGTTCAGGCGAAGGCGCTGAATCCGGTTACCGCCTTGCCGACGATCAGGGAATTCATTTCGCGTGTGCCTTCGTATGAATAGAGCGCTTCGGCATCGGCAAAGAAACGGGCGACGTTGTAGGCCAGCACAATGCCGTTACCGCCGAATATCTCCCGTGCCCACGCAACCGTCTCTCGCATGCGGGTCGTGCAGAATGCCTTTGCCAGCGAGGCATGCTGGTCCAGCAGCTTGCCCTGGTCCTGGAGCTGGGCAAGCCTTACGACCATGCATTGCGATGCCGTAATGTTGCCGAGCATTTTGGCGAGGAGGTCCTGCACCATCTGGAATGACGCTATCGGCTTGCCGAACTGCTCGCGGGTTTGCGCATAGCGCAGCGCATGTTCGTAAGCGCCCATGCTGCAGCCGACGGATTCCCATGCGACGTATTGACGGGTAAGCCGAAGGACCCGCGCCGTATCGCGGAAGGACAGGTCCCCCTGGAGGCGGTTCTCCTCGGGAACGCGGCAATTGTCGAGCGTGATGACGCCGTTCTGCACGACGCGCAGCGCGATCTTGTTCTGGATTTTTTCCACCGAAAAACCCGGAGTCGTTTTGTTCTCGACAATGAAGCCCTTGATCTGATTGTCGTCGACATCGCGCGCCCAGATAATCGAGACGTCACACCAGGGAGAATTGCCAATCCACCGCTTCTGGCCGTTCAGGATCCATGTATCACCTTCCCGCTTGGCGGTGGTCAGCAGGCCTCCGCCGGCACCCGATCCGACTAACGGTTCGGTCAATCCGAAGCAGCCGATTTTTTCCATACGCGCCATTGGCGGAAGCCATTTTTGCTTCTGTTCTTCCGAACCGCCTAGATAGATCGATCCCATTGCCAGTCCGCTATGGACGCCGTAGAAGGTCGCGATGGAAGAGTCGACGCGAGCCAGTTCCATGGCGATGAATCCATCGAAAAGGGTACTGCCGCCAGGGCAGCCATATCCTTCGAATCCGACGCCTGCGATACCGAGGTCACGGATGCCGGGGATGAGTTCGAACGGGAACGCGTCCTCCGCCCAAAATTTGTTGATCACGGGCGCGACTTCGCTCTCCATAAAGGTCCGCACCCGCTTTAGCAAAGCTCTCTCGGTATCGTTCAGAATCTCGTTAAGCAGATAGAAGTCGCTATCGGGAGCGGGAAGCGCGTGGTTTGGCTTTGAGCTGGCAGTCATGGCGGGTTCCATTCGATCGTTCATCGGGATGCGTTTGAGGGGAGGCTGAGATAGTCGTGGACGACTTCCGCGCCGCCGATTGTGAGATCGGTCAGGATATGGATCGCCGATAGAACCTCGAGCACCGGCAGCTTTGCGACCGGCGCGAAACAGTGCGGATGCAGCTCGAGGGAGGCCGGCCCGCTCCAGGCTCCTTTTACCGTGACGTCGGTTACGTAATACCTGACCAGTTCACAGACTCGGGCCGACCCATCCACGTGAGGTAGAACCTTCAGCAGGAAACCGGGTGCGGCGAGCGTTTTCTTGACGGCGGCGAGATCCAGCGCCTCGTACTTGTACGCCATGGTTGCGGTCGCAACGCGTACACCGTTGTAATCTAGGGTCCCCACGAGCGCGTCGTTGCGGATTTCAAGCTTCGGTTGGGCGAACACTTTCGGAAAGCCCAGCAGCTCGCGTCCAGAGGCGATGCCGGCGCCGCTGTCGAGGTACATGGCATGCGTGAAGCCGCCGGATACACCGTTAAACGACACCGGCACGACCTGACCTGATTCGGTGTATGAGCCGAGGCCACTCGAATCGGGCATCCTGATGAACTCGTATTTGACGATTGGCTCGGCGGGAAGCAGCGGAGCGGGGACGATGCTGGCCAGCAATTGCGGATCGGTGCGATAGGTAATGATGATGAATTCGCGATCGACAAAGCGGAACGGCGGCTTGGGATAGGCCGGGCTGCTGACCGGCATCGTGTAAGCGTGTGCGCGAATTTCGTCTTCAGTCATGTAAAGCTCCAGGTGAGTGGCCAGGCAATGGCTTGCCAGTGCCGGGCGGCCAAAGGCGTTCGCTCAAATCGTCCAGCGTGGTGAGATCAGGCCGAGCCTTCGAAGCGCGCGACCGCGCCGGCGTTGTGAAGGTGCGCGATCTCGTCCTGGGTGAAACCCATCTCCTGCAGGATCGCTGCGCCGTGTTCCCCAAGTTGCGGCGCAGCAGTCGGTTTCACCTTCTGTTCCCCCGTGATCTGGATAGGATTGCTGACCGTGCGCATGGCTGGCTTGCCCGGCACGTCGAGCGGCACGACGATGCCATTGGCTTCCAACTGCGGATCATGAATGATCTCCTCTGCAATCTGCACGACTCCGAAAATCACGCGCGCCGCGTTGAGCACTTGTTTCCAGAAGGCGAGCGGCTGGCCGGCGAACAACGGATCGAGAATCTCGACCAATGCGGCTGCGTTATGGATACGCTGGTCATCAACAAACCGCGGGTCTTCCAGAAGCTCCGGCATACCGATAGCGCGGGCGAAGGCGGGCCAGTCCTTGCGTTGGGCCGCTACCAGCAGAATCCAGCGGCCGTCTGCCGTCTGGTAAGGATTGAGCAGCGCATTGGGTGGATTTTTTCGGTCGTGCTGCGCGAAGAATCGACCGCCATTCAGACCGCCTTCGACCCACGCTGCCGCCGCCCAGATGCCGTTGGCGATCAGTGAAGTCGACACGTGACTGCCTTTGCCCGTCGTGGCGCGCGTATAGAGCGCAGTGACGATTGCGGCATAGAGTGTCGTTGCGGTGGCGTGGTCGCCAATCCCGGGAATGGGAAGGGTCGGTGGGCTGCCGGCGTCGTGGGTGACCTCCATGAGGCCGGAGCGGGCCCAATAGGCCGTGACGTCGAAACCCGGTGTATCAGCCTCGGGCCCCTCGGAACCATAGCCGGTAATGTCCGCGTAGATCAGCTTCGGGTTGAGCGGTGACAATGCCGCGTAGGTCACGCCTAAAGCGGCCTTCACACGTGGCGGGAAATTGACGACCACGACATCGGCCCATTGAACGAGGCGCACCAGTACTTGTCTCGCTTCGCTGGACTTCAGGTCGAGGGCAATGCTGCGCTTGTTGCGGTTCGTCAATTGCCAGGCGTAGTTCGTGTCGGCCACCGGATTCGGCGGCATGGTCGAGAAGAAGCGGTAGACGTCGCCCGTGCCCGGCGGCTCGATCTTGATGACGTCTGCTCCGAAATCCGCCAGGATCGTCGTCGCCGCAGGGCCGGCAATATAGCTCGCAAGGTCGAGCACCTTGAGACCTGAAAACACGTGTTGTCCGTCAGTCATGGAAGTGTTCCCGATTCGGGGTTGGGTATTGACGCTGCGCAGGCGTAAGCTTTTCCGGATCATTAGCTAGACTAATGAATAACTGTGAGGTCTTAATGTCCCTGAAACCTCGGCGGCCGTTTCTCGAGAAAGGCGGTCGTCCCTTCTTTCTTGTCCTCGGTCGCGGCGCATAGTGCGAAGAGCTTGCCTTCCAGGGCAAGCCCTTCCGGCAAGGCAGCGTTGAGTCCGAGATTGACAGCATCCATTGCATAAGCAACAGCCAATGGCGCGTTGGCGGCGATCTGCGCCAGAATCGCTTCGGCGCGCGCTATCAGCTTGCCGGCTTCCACGACTTCATCCACCAGACCGATCCGATACGCCTCGTCCGCCGACACCATTTCGCCGGTGAGGATGAGTTGCAGTGCGACACTCCTGCCAACCAGGCGAGGGAGTCGCTGCGTTCCGCCGAAACCGGGGATGAGCCCCAATTTGATCTCAGTCTGGCCGAACTTCGCGCTCGGACTGGCTAGCCTGAAAGTACAGGCGAGGGCGGTTTCACATCCACCACCCAGCGCCAGGCCATTCACGGCGGCAATGACTGGCTTGCCCAGATTTTCGACGAGGTTGAGAAGCGCTTGCCCCGCCCGTGTCTGGCGTTCGGCCTCGATCGGCGTCGCGGTGGCCAACTCGGTGATGTCGGCCCCGGCGATGAATGCCCGATTGCCTGCGCCGGTGACGATGACGCCGCGAATCTGCGGATCGTCTTGTGCATCTTGGAACGCAGCGCTTAGTTCTGCTATCGCCTTCCGGTTCAGCGCATTCATTACCTCGGGACGGTTCAGCGTCACATAGGCCGTCGCATTTCTCTTTTCGTAGAGAACCGTGTCGAAGGAGGGCGCAGACAAACTGTGGGGCATCAAACGATCCTTCCGGGTTCGTGGACGTTCAGCGCTGGCCCGGTTGGGTAGCGCACTTCAGTTGGCATAGCTGACTAGCATGAAGGTCTGTCTCTCGACCTCCACCTGTCCCGAAACCATTTCCGCCTGTGAGCGAACTGCCTTCGCGAGAAAGTGGGCAATGAGAGGAACGAAGCGCGGACGCTTTCTATTAATCTCTCTGTGTGACGTTAAAAGATGACTCGCGCTGATCCGGTACCAGGGACTTCTCAAACAGCACGGACGAATGCCCGCATCGTGGGATTAGTGGTCCCACGGCGTACCCTCCGGGCAATCGTCTTAGCAATCGGAGACCCACTCGTCCTTCTAGGATGCGGCGCTAATCAGGAAATTCGAATTGTCGGGGAGGGGCCGACGACAGAGGTCTAGCCATGACATGCCAACGCTCGAGTCGACTGCCCGCTCCAGCGTCTTTATCCTGGCGACAGGCGGGCACTTGTCCTGGTCATTTCTTCGTGGAGCAACAGGCGTGTTCCGGAAACAGGCTTGGTTCGCACGCCGGCTACCGTGTGCGATGGAACCCATCGTGTGTTCGCATATAAAGCAATCCGATCCAGCAGTCCCCATGCGGACTTCTCCTTCCCGTACATAAGATCAATCAACGGCAGCGAGCACATCGGATCTTAGAGTTATCGCGACCTGTCGTATATGTGATAACTCACAACGTAGTTAGCTTTTTTTCCAAAGCCGATACGTCCGGGGTTGGTTTCGCACCGTCTCATCGCGACAGAACCGTGCGTGACTCGTGCTCGAACGGGAGGCAGTCGCGAATTTTGCCCGCAGAGCGTCCGACGCCGATCTGGAGAAGATCGAGCGGGCGCACAAGGACATTGTTCGGCGCGCGTCGGCGAAGAAGATCGATAGCCGTCTCCTGATTGACGCGTTGACAGTCGACTGGGGGCTCCACGACATGATGATCGATGCCATGGACAACGAGATCATCTCGAACATGTATCGGGTCAACAGCTTGCGCATCCGGCTGATCCGGCTCGAACACGTGGTGCTGAACCCCGCCGTAGTGCTTCCGACCATGTACGAGCATCTCGAACTGATAGCGGCACTCAAGGAGCGCGATGTGGAAAAAGCGGTCAGCCTCCTGAGCACGCATATCGCGAATGCACGGCAACGTACGATGGGCAACTTCGGCGTTTAAGACTTCGGCATAAAAGACTTCGGCATATAAGGCACGCCAGCAGGCTCCGGGCCGGCAACCGCGCCCGGAGCGCAACTTCAGAACTCTTCTTTGACGTCCTGCCAGTTCTATTTTAAATATGTGATTAGCAAGCTGACCAACTAACGGGACTCGAATTTTTGTTGAGATTGGAGGCTGGAGGTTGGTGATAGTGGCGAAAGGGCAAGTCAGACGACTTCCACCCAAGGAGCGCCTGCTTGTTGACGCTTCCTTCGCGTCAAGCCCGGTCGTTTTGCGCTGACGCGCGGTATGACTCGGTCTGCGCACCGGAGCAGCCGGATTGCGCGGCACTACCTGGCCGATCACGATCCAATCAGCAGGGTGGTGGGTGGCGTCGGCTTCAGATGCCTTGGTTAACCTGGCGCTATCGGCCGCGGGCGGCTGTTCGCGGACATCGCTCCGAACGACCGCAGCGCAGAACCTAACGGCCGTTCGTCGTACCTTGCAATCACCGCACTCTGCAGGTTCGTTGACGTTCGGAACGGTCTCGTCACGAATGCGTTTTCACATAATCCACCAAAGCTTTTAGCTTCGAGGGCAGTTGCCGCCTGCTTGGGTAATACAGAAAAAATCCCGGAAATGTCGGGGAAAAACTGCTCAGCACGCGCGTCAACCTTTTGGCCTGCAAGTAGGGAAGCGCGATTTGCTCGAATGTATAAGCCAACGCAATGCCGTCCAAGGCAGCCTGGACCGAGAACAACGAATCGCTAATAGTCAGATTGCCACTGACGTCGTACTCGACGAGCCGACCATTGACCAGGAGCTCCCACTTGTAAATGGCGCCACTGCCGGAGAACCTGAATCGGACGCAATTGTGATTCTCGAGATCCGAGGGATGCTCCGGGATGGATCGTTGCTTGAAATAGTCCGGCGATCCGACAATGACCACGGGTATCGGACCGCCCAAAGGCACTGCGACCATGTCTTTCTGGACACTTTCCCCCATTCGAATGCCGGCATCAAAGCCGCGCTCAACAATGTCAACGTAGCCGTCATCGTTTGTCAGCTCAATCTGGATGTCAGGATAGGCCTGCAGAAATCCCGCCAGCAGGGGCTGGAGCACCATGACGGTGGAAATGCGAGCTGCATTGATGCGCAACAGACCCGACGGCTGCCCCTGCAGCGCGTGAATCTGTTCTCCTGCGTCAAGCACGTCGCTCAGCGCCGGTCCGATCCGCGAAAGGTAGGCTTCGCCGGCTTCAGTGAGACTAATGCTGCGAGTCGTCCGGTTAAGCAATCTGACACCGAGCCGCGCCTCAAGATTCCTGATGGCCTGACTGAGCGCGGAAGGGGAAACCTCAAGCGCTGCTGCAGCGACGGTGAAACCGCCGTGCTCCGCGATCTTCCAGAAGGCAAGAAGTCCGTCGAGTTGGTTGAGTCTCATATTGTGAAGATTATCTTCATACGGTGTTGAGTATTTGGGTGTTTTTCTTCTTAGTCATTGTGCCTACAGTGGGGGGCATTGGGAAGTGAGCTGTTCTGACCGACGGTTTTCGTCACGCAAGCCTGCTGCGCCCGCCGCGAGCCAAATTGAGCGACATGTAAATCCTGCGATTCAACAACCTGCCCGGTTCGGGAGTTGGGTATCGGCACAGCGTTCCCCCGATTGAGAGGGCTGCAATGTGGGAAGAAGCGGGGCGCGCCTGACGAGTCAGGCGGCGAACCTGTCTCTCGTACCGTAGACAGCACTCTCTTTTTTCTAATCTACGTCAGGTGAGACAAGTCCATGTCAGACAAGAATTCAGAGAAAGACCGTTGGCGCCAGCCCCCGGCCGACGCCGAAACCACCCACAAAACCTCGCGGCGAAACTTCCTGAAGATTGGCGTTGTCAGTGCGACAGCCACTTCGTGGTTGCGACCCGTCCAGGCAGCAACGTCCGGCGAGCAGCCGGTCATCAACGACAGCGAAGTGCTAGCCGCTGGCGAACGTCGGATCCGGCTAGACGTCAACGGTCAACCGCATACGCTGAATGTCCCCGCGAACGCGATTTTATTGGACGTCATACGTGATCGCTTGCAGCTCACCGGTACCAAGAAGGGCTGCGACCACGGTCAGTGCGGCGCCTGCACCGTTCATGTAAACGGCAATGCGGTCAACTCATGCCTGTCCATAGCGGTACAGCACGACGGCGATCAGGTCACGACCATTGAAGGATTGGAGCGCAATGGTCAGCTTCATCCGGTTCAGGAAGCGTTCTGGGAGCACGATGCTTACCAGTGCGGCTACTGTACGCCCGGGCAAATGATGAGCGCCGTCGCAATTTTTAGGAATCCTGATATTCCGTCCGATGATGAAAGCGTGCGTGAAGCAATGAGCGGCAACATTTGTCGGTGCGCGGCTTATAAAAACATTCTCGCGGCGATTCGGGCCGCGCGCGTCAAAATGAAGGACCTGCCCAATGCGTGACTTCACTTATGCTCGCGCCGAATCCGCTAATCGAGCGGTTCTAGACCATGCTCGCGCGCCGGAAACGTCCTATCTTGCCGGCGGCACCACACTGCTTGATCTGGTCAAACTGGACGTAATGCGCCCGAACCAACTGGTCGACATCAACCGTCTTCCGCTCAAGCAGATTGAAACGCTGCCGGATGGACGCCTGCGCATTGGTGCGCTGGTGACCAACACCGAACTTGCACGGCATCCTCTCGTGCGAACCCGCTACGCGGTGCTCGCGGAGGCGCTGCTGGCCGGTGCATCGACACAGCTTCGCAATAAGGCAACGACCGCCGGCAATGTGATGCAGCGCGTGCGTTGCAGCTATTTCCGGGACGGGCTTTCAGCGTGCAACAAGCGCAATCCTGGATCAGGTTGCGCGGCCATTGGCGGACATAACCGCAGCGTTCACGCGGTGCTTGGCACCAGTGAGGACTGCATCGCCACCCATCCGTCCGACATGTGCGTCGCGATGACAGCAATTGGCGCACAAGTGACCGTGCAGGGACCTGACGGCACGCGCGATATCGATTTTGCGGATTTTCACCTGTTGCCGCGGGATACGCCCTGGAAGGAGCATGCATTGCGTGCGCACGAGCTTATTACCCACGTCACGCTGGATGCGCCGCTCGCAGGCAGTCGATCGGGTTACCTCAAGCTTCGCGACCGTGCCTCCTATCAATTCGCGTTGGCATCAAGCGCAGTCATCGTCGTGCTTGATGGACACCGCGTTCGGGAGGTACGCATCGCCCTTGGTGGTGTAGGCACCAAGCCATGGCATGCTCGGGACGCCGAGGTCGCATTGAGAGGGCAAAACGCATCGCTGGAGGCTTTTGAGCGCGCGGCGGGCGTTGCGTTCCAGCACGCCCGCCCGTACACCCGGAACGCGTACAAAGTGCCGCTCGGGCAGCAGGCTATTGTCCGCAATCTTCGTGATCTCACCGCGTAGGAGAAAGCATGGCTGAGCAGTTTATTGGAGTTCCGCACAGACGTGTCGAAGGACGGCTCAAGGTCAACGGCACGGCGCGATACGCAGCCGACCACCCCATCGACGGCATGTTGTTCGCTTACGGTGTCTATAGCACGATCGCCAACGGGCGCATCCTGGCAATTCACGATGAAGCTGCCCGGCGCATGCCAGGCGTTGCAGGCGTGTTTCACCACAAGAACGTTTTCGAGTTGCATCGTGCACCCAAGACGCAAGTGGACCTTGCCGAGATACTCTCCTGGCGAATCATGGAAGAACATCGTCTGCCTTTCGAGGACGACAATATTTACTATCCCGGTCAGTTCGTTGCGTTGGTCGTTGCTGACACGTTTGAGCACGCCCGGGCCGCCGCACACACCGTCAAGGTGGACTATACCGGGCGTGCTTCAATTAAAAGCCTTGCCGAAGGGCTCGCCGCGAACGGGTCGCGCAAAGGCGGTGGTCATTCTCGCGGCGATCCGGAACTGGCCTTCAGGACGGGCGGGCATCGCATCGACGCAATCTATACAACCCCCGTCGAAACCCACAATCCGATGGAAATGCATGCAACGACCGCGCACTGGCAGTCGGGGCGTCTGATTGTGTACGAGTCAAGTCAAGCTGTGGTCAACCACCGCAATGTGCTTGCCGATGTCTTTGACCTCACGCCTAATCAAGTCGAGGTTCGTGCACCTTTTATCGGCTCTGGTTTTGGCAGCAAGCTATGGACATGGCCGCATTCAATCGCGACCTGTGCAGTCGCGCGCTTGGTCAACAGGCCGGTTCAGTTGGTCGTGCCTCGAGCTCAGATGTTCACAACCGTCGGGCACCGGCCAGAAACGCGACAGCACGTGCGTCTCGCGACAGACGCTGCAGGCAAACTCGTGGCGATCAGTCATGAGTCGTACAACAGCACGTCTACCATTGAGGAGTTCACTGAAACATGCGGCGACATGACCAAGAGCCTGTACTCATGCCCGAATGTCTTGATGAGCAACAACAACAGTGCAGTAAATCGCGGCACACCCACATCAATGAGAGCGCCAGGCGCGGCGCCGGGTCTCTTTGCGTTGGAGTCGGCTATTGATGAAATGGCTTTGTCGATCGGGATGGATCCGTTGGCATTTCGCCAGTTGAACGTGTCGGTGAAAGACGAAAGTACGGGCTTGCCGTGGTCGAGTAACCATCTGCAAGAAGCGATGGCCCATGCCGCCGAGCGGTTTGGCTGGAAGCAGCGCAATCCGCAAATCGGAGCGATGCGTGAAGGCGACACTATCATCGGATACGGTATGGCCGCGTGTAACTGGGAGGCGTTCCGCGTCGCGTCGGACGCCCGTGTCACCTTGCGCGTCAACGGGTCCGCACTGGTGCAGTGCGGCTTGCAAGACATCGGGACCGGCACTTACACCGTGTTCGCTCAGACCGTGAGCCAGCTGACGGGCTTGCCGTTGGAAAATGTCGAGGTCGAGTTGGGAAGCTCGTCGTTTCCTCCCGGTCCGGTATCCGGGGGCTCATGGGCCACCGCTAGCGGCATGGCGGCGGTCGCCGGTGCAACGCGCGCAGCGTTGAAGCGCCTCAGGCAATACGCGGTGGCTGAATCCGGACCATTCGCAGGCGCATCTGTTGATTCCATTGGCGTAGAGACCGGCAATTTAACTTTCGGAGCACAACGGGTTTCATTCGCCGACGTCTTGAACAGTCAACGGTTGGCTCGCGCCGAAGGCTCGTTCCACAGCGAAGGTGTCGACATGACAAAGTATTCCTTCCGCTCGTTTGGTGCTCACTTCGTCGAAGTGCGTTGGGACCCCGGCATTTCCCGGCTGCGCGTGGCAAGGGTGGTCAGCGCGATTGATGTAGGCAAGGTGATCAATCCGCTGGCCGCGCGCAATCAGCTGGAAGGCGGGATCGTGATGGGGATTGGCATGGCCATGTTCGAGGCGGCCGAATACGATGCCCGTGACGGATTACCGGTAAACAATAACTACGCGGAATATATGGTCCCGGTACATGCTGACCAACCTGAGATCGACGTCATCTTGCTCGATTACACCGACTATCAGCTCAGCGAATTCGGCGCTCGCGGAATTGGTGAAATTGGCGTAACAGGGCTTGCTGCTGCAATTGCCAACGCGGTCTATCACGCCACAGGCAAGCGGATTCGAAGCCTTCCCATCACGCTCGACAAGCTCATGGATGACGTACCGGCGGTTTCGACCTGAGCATTTCTACTTCGATAGGCAGAACCCCTTGATTGCACAGTGACCTGTCCGGAAGGCCGCATTTGCCACCACCTGTCGCACATTCGTAATGGCGAAACCACGCAAAAAGGAGAAACACATGACTGACAAAACAGTTTGGGCCATCACCGGCGCTGGCCGTGGATTGGGCTTAGACATCACCAGGGCGGCGCTCGCAGCTGGCCACGCTGTCGTGGCCACCGGCCGCGACCCTGAAAAAGTCACGGCGGCAATCGGTGACCACGAGGACTTGCTGGTCACCACGCTCGACGTTACCCGTCCCGAGGACGCCCAGGCTGCGGTCGAGGCCGCCATCGGCAAGTTCGGACGGGTTGATGTGCTGGTCAACAATGCGGGTGACTTCCACGCTGGCTTCTTCGAGGAGCTTACCCCGGAACAAATCCGCGCTCAGATCGAGACACTGCTGTTTGGTCCGATGAACGTCGCGCGCGCCGTGCTGCCCGTGATGCGTAAGCAGCGCTCTGGCCTGCTGCTCACTATTTCCTCGACAGCCGGCATTTCGGGCGGAATGTTTTGCACGGCGTATGCTGCTGCAAAGTTCGGCATCGAGGGATGGATCGAGTCGCTCGCGCCAGAGATTGCGCCCTTCGGGATCCGCACGATGCTTGTCGAACCCGGCTTCTTCCGGACCGAATTGCTGAGCGCCGATTCCACCACATACGCACAGCCCGCCATCGATGACTACGCCGGGCGCACGAAGGAAACCATCACTGCGTGGAGTGGGATGGACGGCAAGCAGGGCGGCGACCCCGCCAAGCTCGCAATTGCAATCGTTCAGCTTGCGGGACTCGACGAGCCGCCAGCACGTTTCGCCGCCGGCGCCGACGCGGTACAGACCTTCGAGGCCAAGGGCAAGACTTTGCTCGCCCAGGCCGAAGCCCACCGCAAGCTGTCTTCCTCCCTCTCCCACGACGACGCCTGACCTCTCCTCCTCAGGTCGAAGCACACAGGGCATACCCATGACATGGCCACTCACCGGTGCCGTCGCACTCGTCACCGGGGCGAGTAGTGGAATCGCCCACACCTCGCGTCCGTAAGCGAGTTGTGGATCATGCTGACCGCTCTCAACCCAACAACGTGACAATACCTGCGCCGCTGTCGAGTCTGAAGATCGAGACGACCTGTACCAGTTCGTGGGACTGGTTGCGCAGGTTGTTGGCCGCGGCGGCCATTTGTTCCACCAGGGCGGCGTTTTGCTGGGTGGTCTGGTCCATCTGGGTAACGGCCTCGCCGACCTGGGCCACGCCCAGCGATTGTTCATTGCTCGCGGCACTGATCTCGCCCATGGTGTCGGTGACGCGGCGGATGGAGCGGACGACGTCGGTCATGGTGATGCCGGCCTGCTCGACCTGGGCCGAACCCTGGGCTACGCGTTCCAAACTGGCAGTGATGAGCTTTTTGATTTCCTTGGCGGCATCGGCGGAACGTGCGGCCAGGCTGCGCACTTCATTGGCCACCACGGCGAAGCCGCGACCCTGTTCGCCGGCTCGGGCTGATTCCACCGCAGCGTTCAAGGCGAGTATGTTGGTCTGGAAGGAGATGCCATCGATGACGCCAATGATGTCGGAGATTCTCCTGGAGCTGTCGTTGATGCCCTTCATGGTTTCCACAACCTGGTTGACGACTTCGCCGCACTGGATGGCGACGGTAGAGGTGTTCATGGCCAACTGGTTCGCCTGACGGGCGTTGTCGGCGTTCTGGCGCACGGCGGAGCTGAGCTCTTCCATGGCGGCGGCGGTTTCTTCCAGGGCGCTGGCCTGGCTCTCGGTGCGGGCGCTGAGGTCGTCATTGCCCTGGGCAATTTCGGCACTGGCGGTAGCCACGTTTTCCGAGCCGGAGCGTACGTTGGAGACAACGCGCACCAGGTTGGTTTGCATGTTCTTCAGGCTGCTGAGCAACTGGCCGACTTCGTCGGTGCCGTGGTTATCGATACGGGCGGTCAAATCACCTTCGGCGACCTGACGAGCTACGTCAGTGGCGTTCATCAACGGCCTCGTGATGCTGCCGGAAATCAACCACGCACACACCACGCTCAGCAGCAGGCTGACCGCTCCCAAGGCGATCATGAGCGTGCGGCTGAATTGATAGTTGGCCTCGATCTCCCTGGCTACCGCGTCGATTTCTTCTCGCTGCTGCTTCACCAAAGCGTCAACCTTCGCGACAAAAAGCTTGGACGCAGGCATGAACTTTTGCTCCAGCACCTGGTTCGCCTCATCGGCCTTGCCCGCTTTTTTCAGCGCATAGATTTCGTCGCGGGTAGAAATAAAAAGTTTGCGCTGTTCTCCTATTGCGGCAAACAGGGATTTTTCCTCATCCGTTTTCATCAAGGCTTCTATCGATTTTTGCAACGCTCCCGACACCTTGGACGATGCTGCGGCTTCTTCCACGAAGTAACTGCCAAGGCTGGGATCGGCGCTCTTGGCAGTCGCAGTCGTGCGGGTGACAGCCGTACTGATATTGCGCGACCAGTCGTTGATAAGCCGCTCGGTCCGGATTGGATTGGCAACCAGATCGCGGGTTGCCTGCGCCACAGAGGACAAGCGCACAAGCCCTATGACGATGCTGATCAACGACATGAGCAATACCAACACAAAACCCACACCCAGTCGCTTGGCGATGGGCAGGTTGGAAATGAAGGTTGGCATAGTAGCTTTCATCAATAACTAAATGGAAAAATACCCACCGACAAAACAAATTTCGGAGTTTGGACATGACAGGTATACGGCTGCAACCGGCGCGCGCTGAAGACACCATCCGATAGGCCGTTCCTGAAATTGATGTAGGGATATTCTTACCGGGCAGTCTCCTCAGGCGGAGCCCCGACTCGCAAGGGGTGCGTCAACGGCGCTCCGACCGCAAGTCGAAACCGCCGCGAAGCCGCCAGGAATCGCTCCGATCGTCCTCTTTCTCGGGGCAGATCCTCGCTTGCTCGTGCTTCGTCCCGTAGAAGCACGGCGACGTATGCCGACTGTCTCCGGTCACATATAGGCGCCGGGCGAACATCGTCCCCTGAGATGGCAATGCGGGCAGACGCCGGGCCAGTACACCCGCAGATTCATGTGCGGCGCAAGTTGTAGAACAACGGCATCTGCGTCGAAATGCCGGTCCAGCCGCGACGGAACGCCGAGGCATTGTAGTAGGCGCCCAACGGGATATACGGCACGTCCTGCCAGACCTGCATCTGCAGTTCCACGCAGAGCTTCTTGCGCGTGGCCTGGTCCGGCGCATCGAACCACGCTTGCCGCAGCGTCTCGATCTTCTCGCTGGTTGGCCAGCCGAACCAGCCTTGCTTGCCGTTCGCGCGCAACGCGAGATGGCCTGCCGGATCGAAGTTGTTCATCCCGCTGATCGTCGTGAAGTGCATGTTCCAGCCGCCCGACGCCGGCGGGTTTTGACTGGCGCGGCGCTGCATCAGCGTGCCCCAGTCCATCGTCTGCACGTCGACGTTCATGCCCAGCTTCTTCAACAGGTCGGCCGCCACCATTGCGGGCATATGGCTCGCCGGATAATCGGCCGGATCGAGCAGTACGACTGTCTCGCCCTTGTAGCCCGCGTCCTTGATCATCTGCTTCGCCGCCGCGATGTTCGCCGGCGACGCGCCCTTCATCACGCCGAGGCCCGCGTCGTTCGCCATCGGCGAACCGGGGCTGAACACGCCGACTCCGGACTGCCAATACGGCTTGTTGTCGGTGCCCATCAGCGCTGTCATGAACTCGGTCTGGTCGATGACGCTCAAGACCGCGCGGCGAATCGCCGGATTGTCGAACGGCGGGTAGAGTGCGTTGAAGCGCATGATCGGAATCGTCGCCACCGTCGATTTGACGATCTGCAAGCTCGGATCGGCAGCAAGCACGGGCAGGAAGTCGCTGCTGACGGTCTGCAGCCCGTCGATTTCACCTGCCTGCAATGCCGCGGTGGACGTGGCGGCGTCGGGAATCGACTTCCAGATCACCTGGCTTAGCTGCGCAACCTTGCCGCCCGTCGCAAAACTGCCGGCGCCCGGACGCGGTTGATAGCCATCGAAGCGCTCGAAGACCGCGGTCGATCCCGACACCCATTTGTCCTTCGCGAACTTGTATGGACCGCTACCGACGGCCTCGGTGATCTGTGTATGCGAATCGATCTTCGCGAGCCGCTCCGGCATGATGCAGGCCATGCTCGACGCCACCTTCCCGAGGGCGCTGGGCAGCAACGGGAATGGCTTCCTGAGCTTGAATACCAGTGTCTGCAGGTCTGGCGTCGCTATGTCGTCGGTGGCCTTCATCAACTCCTGCCCGAGCGTATCGCGGCTGCCCCAGCGGCGGATGCTCGCTGCGCAATCGATGCTGCGCACCGGCTGGCCGTCATGGAACGCGAGGCCCTTGCGTAGCGTCAGGGTCCAGGTCTTGCCGTCGGCGCTGGTCTTCGCGTCGGACAACATTTGCAACTGGACGTTGTAATGCTCGTCGTAGGCGAACAGCGTGTCGTAGACCAGTTCCGCGTACATCTGCGTAATGTATGCAGTACTCCAGACCGGATCCAGGCCGGTGAGGTCGGCTTCGGCGACGTAGTGGAGGACCGGGAGCTTGCCGGTGGCCGCCGTCGCAGCGCTCACGAGACGGGGCAAACCCACTGCGGCGGCTGCGGCCGTGTTCGCCGTCGTCAGCAAAAATGCTCTGCGCTTCATTACGATTCCTTTTTGGGCTGGCAATCGGAATCGATTCTATGAGGCGTTTTTTTTGGAGTCGTATGCTTTTTTATGGCCGGCCATTAACGTTTTATTAATGGGCGGGGAGCAGGACGGGACGCGGCATGGAAATCCCGGCGGAAGGAGGGGCGGCGGGCGTGTGCATTCCCATGCCGTAGTCGTCGAAGGTCGCGCCAAGCATTGTCACGAACGACGCGGCCACGCGCGACAACGGCTCGCTGCGCAGATGCACGAGCTTCGCGACGAAGGCCGGCGCTTGCGCGACCGGGCAGACGACAAACTCGTCGGCGCGGCTGTTGCGCACCGAGAATTCATCGACGAGTGCGACGCCCGCGCCCGCCTGCACCATCAGGCACGCATGCTGTGGCGAGGCGACATCGATGGCGACCTCGCGCGTCAGCCCGGCCTCGGCATACATCTGCTCGATCAGCACGCCAAGCGGCATGTGCGGCGCATACGAAATCAGCGGATAGGGTTGCAGGTCCGCCAGCGTCAACACGCCTTGCCGCGCAAGCGGGTGCTCGCATGGGCAGATGCAGACCAGGTTTGCCTCACCGATCGGCGTGTAAGTCAGATTCGGATGGTCTTCCGACGTGATCTGCAGGCCGATGTCCGCCTCTTTCGCGAGCAGCGCACGGGTTAGTTCGGCGCGTGTCATCTGACGGAAGGTGACTTTCACTTCGGGCGCGTGTTCACGATAACGCGCGATTGCCTTCGGCACGAGAAACTGCCCGACGCTGGCACCGCAGACAATGCGGATATGGCCGCTTGGCCGCGACGCCAGGCCCGCGGCCAGCTCGTTCACGCGCTGGATTCCCGCATAGACGCGCTCGATCTCGCGAAACAGCTCGTGGGCTTCCGGCGTGGGATAGAGCCGGCCCTTGATTCGTTCGAACAGAGCGAAGCCGAGGCGTTGCTCGGTGTACGACAACAGCCGGCTGACGGCCGGCGGCGAGACGCAGAGCAGCTTCGACGCCGCGCTGATCGACCCGGTCGAGATTACCGCGCGAAAGACTTCGATCTGCTTGAAGCTCAGGGACATGGGCGGAGTAGGCGGGGAGCAGTCACCCTTAACGTTACATTAAGATCGCCGGACAAAATAATAATCGTAGCCAAAAAAGAGCCCTGACTACACTGGCGTCGAATGCTTGGGGCCGGGCACGCGCGGCGTCGCGCAACGCGCCGTGTCCCGGCACAAGACGAACGCAGTAGCAATAGTCATAGGGAGCAATTGCAATTGACTTCGACGCACCCCTCGCTGATCGAACGGCTGCGCGCAGTGGTCGGCGACGCCGGCCTTGTACTCGACGCCGAGCGGCAAGCTGCTTATCTGACCGACTGGCCGCGAAAATGGACTGGGCGCACGGCGGTTGTCGTGCGCCCGAACTCTACCGGGGAGACCGCGGCAGTCATGCGGCTCTGCCACGAGACACGCACGCCCATGGTGCCGCAGGGCGGTAATACCGGGATGACCGGAGCCGGCATTCCGGACATGGACGGTACGCAGATCATCGTGAGCATGAACCGGATGAACCGGATACTCGAAGTAGACGCGACCAGCAATACGATGACCGTCGAGGCCGGCGTGATCCTGGCGTCGGTGCAGCAGGCGGCAGCTGACGCGAATCGCTTCTTTCCGCTGAGTCTTGGCGCCGAAGGCAGTTGCACGATCGGCGGCAACCTCGCGACGAACGCCGGGGGCATCTCGGTGCTGCGCTATGGAAATGCGCGCGATCTGGCGCTCGGCGTGGAAGTCGTACTCGCCGACGGCCGCGTCTGGGACGGTCTGCGCGCATTGCGCAAGGACAATAGCGGTTATGACTTGCGCGACCTGTTCATCGGATCGGAAGGCACGCTCGGTGTCATTACCCGTGCGGTGCTCAAGCTGTTTCCGGCACAGCATGGACGCGCCACCGCCTGGGTCGGCTTGCGCAGCCACAATGAAGCGGTCGCGCTGCTGTCGCTGACGCAATCGATTTGCGGGGACCGGATCATCGCGTTCGAGATGATGTCGGAGTTCGGCATGTCGATGATCCTGCGGCACGTCACCGGCACGCAGCGGCCATTGAGCGGCGTGCATCCGTACTACGTGCTGATTGAACTGGCCGATGCGCGGCAGGAGCTGCCGGGAACATTGCTCGAGGAAGCCTTGGCCGCGGCGCTCGAAGCAGGCCTTGCGGACGATGCGGTGCTTGCCGTCAACGACCGGCAGCGTCAGCAGTTCTGGAAGATCCGCGAAGGCGTCTCGCAGGCGCAACTGCGCGAAGGGCATCCGCTGAAGCACGACATTGCGCTGCCGATCTCGCGCCTCGTGTCCTTCATCGACGAAGCGAATGCGTTGATCGCGGCGTCGTTCCCGCAATTGCCAGTGCTGAACTTCGGACATATCGGCGACGGCAACCTGCACTACAACGTGCTGCTGCCGCACGGGCTGGCCGACGACGAGCGTGAGCGTCTCACCGCCGAGGTGAACCTCTGCATCCACGACCTGGCGATTGCATATCGCGGCAGCATCAGTGCCGAGCATGGGGTGGGACGCTTGCGTCGCGACGAGTTGCGACGGTACAAATCCGCCGTCGAAAAGGACCTGATGCGCGCGATCAAGACCACGCTGGATCCGGACCAGTTGCTCAATCCCGGCAAGGTGCTGTAGTGATCGCTTATGTCCTGCGCCGCATCTTCAGCGCGATTCCCGTGATGCTGTTCGTCGCGTTCTTCGTCTTCGCACTCCTGAGCTTTGCCCCGGGAGACCCCGCTGCGCTGCTCGCCGGTGAAAACGCGACACCGGACGATATCGCCCGTATCCGCGCGAACCTCGGGCTCGACCAGCCGTTCTTCACGCGCTTCTTCCACTGGATCTGGCGCGTGTTGCATGGCGACCTGGGCACGTCGCTGTTCACCGGGCAGACGGTCGGCCATATGATCGCGCAGCGTCTCGCGCCCACGTTTTCGCTGATGGTGCTGACGATGATCGTCTCGGTCGTGATCGCCATTCCGGCTGGAGGCTGGGCGGCATGGCGGCATAACCGCTGGAACGATCGCCTCGTGATGCTCTGGGCCGTGCTCAGCTTTTCGATTCCCTCGTTCGTCGTCGGCTATATCCTCGCGTGGATCTTCGGGCTGAAACTGCGCTGGCTGCCGGTACAGGGCTACGTGCCGTTCGACCAGGGATATTGGGCATCCGTCCAGACTTTGATCCTGCCGGCCTTTGCGCTCGGGTCGGTCTACGTCGGGCTGATCACGCGCTTCACGCGCTCGACGCTGATCGAAACGTTATCGCAAGACTACGTGCGCACGGCTCGCGCGAAAGGCGTCAGCAATCGCAGGATCCTGTTCCGGCATGCGCTGAAGAATGCCGCGGTGCCCATTGTCACGGTCGTCGGTTCCGGTGTCGCGCTGTTGATCAGCGGCACCGTGGTGACCGAGACCGTTTTCGCGATTCCGGGCCTTGGACGGCTGACCGTTGACGCGATCCTGCGTCGCGACTACCCGATCATCCAGGGTGTGATCCTGTTATTCAGCTTCCTGTACGTGCTGGTCAATCTCGCGGTCGACTTGCTCTATACGGTATTCGACCCGAGGATCAAGTACTGATGACCTCCGTATCCCGATTCCTGCGACGCTATCCGACGGTTGCCGTAGGCGGCCTGCTGATGCTGCTGCTGGTGTTGATCGCAATCTTCGCGCCCTGGCTCGGCACGCAGGACCCGACCCGGATCGCGCCGCTTTATCGCACGCGGCCGCCGTCCGCGCAATTCTGGTTCGGCACCGACCTGCTCGGTCGCGACGTCTATTCCCGGGTGCTGTACGGCGCGCGCGTGTCGTTGACAGTGGGCTTCTCGGTGGCGGTGCTGTCGACCGCGATCGGCGCCGTCATCGGCGTGATCGCCGGTTTCGTGCGGTGGCTCGATGTCGTGATCATGCGAACCATGGACGGCTTCATGTCGATGCCGACGATCCTGCTCGCTATCGCATTGATCGCCCTCTGGCACGAGTCGATGCGCACGGTCATCCTCGCCATCACGATCGTCGAGATCCCACGCGTCGTGCGGTTGGTGCGCGGCATCGTGCTGTCGCTGCGCGAGCAGGCGTTCGTCGAGGCGGCGGTGATCGCCGGCGCGAGTCCCTGGCGCATCATGGTCCGCCATATCTTTCCGAATACGGTGGCGGCGCTGATCGTGCAGGGCACCTATATCCTGGGCGTGTCGATTCTCGCCGAGGCGAGCCTTTCGTTCATTGGCGCGGGCGTGCCGCCGATCACGCCGTCGTGGGGCAACATCATGGCCGAAGGGCGCGCGCTGTGGCAGATCCGGCCGCACCTGATCGCGTTCCCCGCGGCGTTCCTGTCGATCACGATCCTGTCGGTCAACATGCTGGGCGACGGTTTGCGCGATGCGCTGGATCCGCGCATGTCGAAGGAGGACTAAGCCATGCCGATCCGGAACAACATCGGACAGGACGGCCGTGAACGGGTCCTCGACATCCGCGGCATGACGGTCGGCTTCGAATGCGGCCGGCAGATGATCCCGGCGGTGCGGGATCTCTCGCTGCATGTGGACCGCGGCTCCACGGTGGTTGTCGTGGGCGAGTCGGGATCGGGCAAGTCGGTCACGTCGCTGTCGATCATGCGGCTGATCGAGTATGGCGGCGGGCGCATCCTCGGCGGCGAAATGCGGTTCCGTCGCACCAGCGGCGACGTCATCGATCTCGCGCAGGCGAGCGACGAGACGATGCGCCAGGTGCGCGGCGCCGAAATCGGCATGATCTTCCAAGAGCCTATGACGTCGCTGAATCCCGTGCTGACGGTCGGCGAGCAAATCACCGAAGCGATCCTCCTGCATCAGCGGCGTAGCGTGCCCGAGGCGCTGAAGGAGGCGCAGGCGACACTCGATCACGTGCGGATTCCCGACGCCGCGCGCGTCATGCGCCGCTATCCGCACGAACTGTCCGGCGGCATGCGGCAGCGCGTGATGATTGCGATCGCGCTGTCATGCCGGCCGCAATTGCTGATTGCCGACGAACCGACGACCGCGCTCGACGTCACCGTGCAGGCGCAGATCCTGCATCTGATTCGCGAATTGCAGCGTGAGATGCAGATGGGCGTGCTGCTGATCACGCATGACACGGGCGTGGTCGCTGAATCGGCCGACCGTGTGGTCGTGATGCGGCGTGGCGATCTGGTCGAAGAGAACGAGACGCGCATGCTGTTCGCGGCGCCTGCGCATCCCTATACGCGTGCATTGATGGCGGCCGTGCCGAAGCTCGGCGCGATGAGCGGCACCGATCTGCCGGCGCGGTTCGAGCTAGTACGGGAGCAACTGGTTGAACCTGCGGGAGCGCCGGTGGCGATGCCGGATGATGCCCTCGATCCGCCCGCGCTGTCCGACGCGCCTGAGAAGAAACCCGACGTAGTCCTGAGCGTTCGCGAACTGGTGACCCGCTTCGATGTGCGCAGCGGCTTCTTCTCGCGGGTCCGCCGGCGTGTGCATGCGGTCGAACGTGTCAGCTTCGACCTTTACGCCGGCGAGACGCTCGGCCTCGTTGGCGAGTCCGGCTGCGGCAAGACGACGACCGGCCGGTCGCTGTTGCAGCTTGTGCAGCCCGATAGCGGCAGCATTTATTTCGACGGCGTCGATCTCGCCCGGCGCGACCGGCGCTCGAGCCGGTTGCTGAGACGCAATATCCAGTTGGTGTTCCAGGACCCGTTCGCCTCGCTGAATCCGCGGATGCGCATCGGCGACGCAATCATGGAGCCGATGATCGTCCAGGGCATTGCATCAGGCCGCGACGCGCAGCGCCGCGCGGCAACGCTGCTCGAGAAGGTCGGTCTCGATGCATCGATGGCGCGCCGCTGGCCACATCAACTGTCAGGCGGACAGCGGCAGCGCATCTGCATCGCGCGGGCGTTGTCCACTGACCCTCGCGTGCTTGTCGCCGACGAATCGGTCTCCGCGCTCGACGTCTCCATTCAAGCGCAGATCGTCAACCTGCTGATCGACCTGCAACGTGATCTCGGCATCGCTTGCCTGTTCATCTCGCATGACATGGCGGTGGTCGAACGCATCAGTCATCGGGTGGCGGTGATGTATCTGGGCCAGGTCGTGGAGATCGGCCCACGCCGCGCGGTGTTCGAGAATCCGCAGCACGCGTATACGCGCAAGCTGATGGCGGCGGTGCCGATCGCCGATCCGGCCCGCCGCCGCCACGCCGCGCCGCCGCTCGTGGGGCTGCCGAGCCCCGTGCGCGACGTTGGCGATGAACCCGTCGTCGCGCCTCTGGTCGAAGTGGGCCCCGGGCATTTCGTGGCGCGGCATCGGGTGGGCGGGGCGTATTAGCACTGACACTCGCAACCGCCTGGCGGCACCGTGCTTCACGCAGGTTTAACTACGTCTCACGACCTGGCCCGCCCGGCCGTGCCGGAGGATGCCATCTGAAAAAGCGAGCTGGCCGTTGACCCAGACCTGCTCCACGCCGGCAGACCGTGCGCGCGGTTCGGCAAAGGTCGCACGATCGCCGACGCTGGCCGGGTCGAACAGCACCAGATCCGCCGCATAGCCCGCCTCGATCCGGCCGCGGCCGGGCAGCGCGAGCTCTTCGGCCGCGAGGCCGCTCATCTTGTGGACGGCGGTCTCGAGGCTGAAAAGCCGCTCGTCGCGCGCGTAGTGCCCCAGCACACGGGGGAAGGTGCCCCACAACCGGGGATGCGGATGCTCGTCGTGCGGCATGCCGTCGGAACCGATCATGGTCTTGGGAAACGCCAGGATACGGCGCACGTCCGTCTCGTCCATCATGAAGTAGATAGCGCCCGCGGGCATGAGCCGGGCCGCTGCCTCCAGCTCGTCGCAATCCATGCTCTGGGCGATATCGGCGAGCGTGCGGCCCGCGTGCTCCGGATACGGCTCTGACCAGCTCACCAGCACGGACGAGGCGCGTGCGACGAATTCCGGCCGCAGCACGGTGGACGATGCGTTGTACGGATAGCAGTCGAGCGAGACAGGCTGCTCATCCATTGCGGTGGCAATGCGTTTGAGCGTTTCCACCGAGCGTCCATGGTTGGGGGTGCCCGCGAGCTTGTGGTGCGAGATCAGCACCCGTACGCCCAGGCGCCGGCCAATCTCGAAGGTCTCGTCGAGCGCGTCGGCAATCTTCTCGGCCTCGTTGCGCATATGGGTTGCGTAGAGCGCGCCGCGAGCGCGCAGCGGCTCGCCGACGGCGACTATTTCGTCAGTGTCCGCGTGTCGCGCCGGCGGGTAAAAGGTGCCGGTGGACAGGCCGAGTGCGCCGGCATCGAGTGCATCGGCCAGCAGTGCACGCATGGCTTCGCATTCGGCGGGCGTGGCGGCGCACTCGAGGTCCTCCATGACGTTCGCACGCAGCGTCAGATGGCCTACGAGGCAGGCGGCGTTGACAGCGATGCCTTCTGACTCCAGCGTTCGAAGATAGTCGCCGAACGTTGGAAAACGCAGCCACTCCGGTGTGGCGATCAGGTCGAGCGGCGGCGGAATGGCGCCTTGAATGCGGCTCGGAGCGAGGCTCAGGCCACAGTTGCCGGTGACGACCGTGGTCACACCCTGCGACAGCTTGGCCGCCATGGCGCCCGGCATCAATAGTGCCCGGTCGTCGTGCGTATGGACGTCGATGAAACCAGGGGCAAGTACCCGGCCGGCGGCGTCTCGCCGTTCGCGCGACGAGGCTGCAGCCAGTTCGCCCACCGCGGCGATGCGGCCGCCGGCAATGCCGACGTCCGCCACGAAGGCTGGCCCGCCGCTGCCGTCGATAATCGTCGCCCCTGCAATGCAGAGATCGAATTCCATGCCGTGTTCCGCCATCAGATCGAAGCGATCATGCCGCCGTCCACCCGGACGACCGAGCCGGTGACGAATGACGCGTGCGCGCTGGCGAGAAAAGCCACCATGGCCGCGTATTCGTCGGGGCGGCCGTAGCGGCCGAGCGCAATGGAGGCCGTGCTTTGCGCGACGATGTCCGCGACAGGACGGTTTTCCCGCTGCGCTTTTGCTTCATCGAGTTGCACGATGCGGCAAGTGGCGATGCGGCCGGGCACCACGACATTGGCGGTGATGCCGTCTCGTCCTACCTCGCTCGCCAGCGTTTTGGACCAGGCCACGAGCGCGGCGCGCAGCGTGTTGGAGATGCCCAGGTTCGGGATCGGCGCCACGACGCCCGACGAGGTGCTGGTGACTATGCGGCCCCAGCGGGCGGCACGCATGTCAGGCAACACCAGGTCGGTGAGGTGGATGATCGAGGCGACCATCGCCGTGAAATGGCGCGACCATTGCGCCGGCTCCACACCCGAGACCGGCGTGGGTGGCGGCCCGCCGGAGTTGTTGACGAGGATGCCGACAGGTCCTAGTGTCTGCCGGATGCCGGCTAGCACGGCTGCGAAGCTGTCGGGCTGTGCAAGATCGAGTGCGAAGCCCGCAGCACGGCCGCCTGTCTCATTGATGCGCGCCACGGTGCGCCCGAGCGCCTCCTGATCCACGTCGCAAACGGCTACGTGTGCACCCTCGGCCGCGAGAGCCTGTGCGATGGCGCCGCCGAGCCCGCCGCCCGCGCCGCTGACGAGGGCGACCTTGCCTTGAATGTCCAGATTCATGTTGATGTTTCCGCTGTGATCTCAATGGTGATGCGTGGGTGTTGCACGCGGTTCAACTCGACGCCCGCATGGCGAGCCGGGCCTCGAGCCGACCGATCAACCGGGTCAGTTCGGCTTTGTCGGTAGCGTCGAGCACCGGGCCGGGCTTGCGCACGGCAGCGCTGCGGATCGCACCACGGCGGCGCAGCGTTTCCTTGCGCAAGGCGAGGCCAATGCCGTACTGGAACTCGTGACGCAAGAGGGGCAGGTAGAGATCGAACGCGTCTTCCGCGGCTTCGGGCCGGCCCTGCGCGAACAAGTCGCAAACCTGCACCAGCATTTCAGGGTAGGCGAAGCCGGTCATCGCTCCGTCGGCACCGCGCAGCATCTCCTGTGGCAGGAAGAGCCCGCCATTGCCGACCAGGATGCTGATGCGGCGGCGGCCCGCGGCCTCGCTCTGGGTGCGCAGTTGAGACAGCTTGCGCAGCCCGGGCAGGTCCTCGTGCTTGAACATCACGATCTGGGGGAATTCGTCGACCAGTTGGTGGACCACCGCGACCGAGGTATAGACCCCGGTGGATTGCGGGAAGTCCTGCAGGCAGATCGGCACGTCCTTGCCCAGCAGGCGGGCAATGGCGGCGTAGTAGCCATGGACCTGGTCGTCGGTCTTGAGGTTGGGCACCGGCGCCAGCATGACGCCGGCCGCGCCCAGCCCCATCGAGGCCTTGGCGAGCCGCTCGACGTGCTGGTTGGACGCATGGCTCACACCCACGATAACGGGCACGCGGCCGTCCACGCGCTGCAGCACGCGGCGGGTGAAGGCCAGCGACTCCTCTTCAGTCAGCTTGGGCGCCTCGCCCATCATGCCGAGGATGGTCATGCCGGCCACGCCCTTGTCGAGATAGAAGTCGACGAGGCTGTCGGTACTTTCCAGGTCGAGCGCACCGTCGTCGGTGAATGGCGTGGCCGAGATGATGTAGACGCCGCTGGCGCTTTCGTCAACGCGGGATGCTTGGGTCATAAGGGGACTCCAGGTTCAGAGGTGGGTGTGACGCGTAACGAGACCCACGCGCACTGTGTCGAGGTGCTGGCGCATGGCTTCGCGTGCCGCGTCGGGATTGCGATCGACGATAGCCTGCAGGATCGCGATGTGTTCGCGGCAGCCGGGCTCGAAGCGCTCGGACGTGCCGTTCTGGTCAAAGCAGCGTGCCTTGATGCGCAGGTCATGGATGCTCTGCGCGAGCATCTGGTTGCCGCTGGCGGCCGCGATGGTGTCGTGCACGAGGTTGTCGACACGATGGTTTTCCTCCACGGAGGAACTGCCGGCGCTCAGCAGTGCCTGCACTTGAGCCATCACGGCGCGCGCGCGTTCTGTTTCGAGCCGGGTCGCGGCAGCAGCGGCGGCCTCGCCTTCGAGGAGCATGCGGATCTGGAAAATTTCCAGGTATTGCCGCAGGGTGGGCTCCTTGACGATCAGCTGGCCTCGCGGCGTGCGCATGGCGAAGCCGCCGCCGATCAGCCGGCTCATGGCTTCCCGCACCGGCGTGCGCGACATGCCCAGCGTGGCCGCCAGCGTGCGCTCCTGCAACGGCGTCTCGGTCGGCAAGCCGCCGCGCTGGATCATGTCGAGCAGGGCGCGATAGGCGTCGCCCGCCAGATCCGGTGTTTCGTCGCCTGGTGCTTGCGTAGTGCCGGGCACAAGGTGCGGAGCACGGCCATTTGTCTCGGTTGCTGGATTCTTGTTCATGGTTCTCGGACCGGTTGCAGAAAAAGGGGTGGCGGGGCCGCACGGACTCGCCGCCAGGATCATGCCGCGGCGAATGCCATCGCGTCCCCGGCGCTGAAGCCCCATACGATGGACTGACCCGGTGTGCGCTCCGCCTCGCGTGTGCCGGCCGGCGCATAGGCGACCACGGTACGGCCGGGCGCCTCGATAAAGATTTTCCAATGCAGCGCGCAGAAGGTCGAGGCCACGATCCGGCCTTCATGACGGAGGTCGGATGAAGTGAGTTGCGAGCCGATGCGCACGTTTTCCGGCCGGACGCCCAGCACCTGACCTGCGCGGTCGACGAAATTGCATTCACCGAGAAAGCCGGCCACGAACGGCGATTCCGGCGCGCGGTAGAGCGCCTCTGGGGCGCCGGCCTGCACAACGCGGCCGTGATCCATGATGACGATACGCTCGGACAGGTTCATCGCCTCTTCCTGGTCGTGCGTGACAAAAACAATGGTCAGGCCCAGGTCATGGTGCAGTTTCTTGAGCTGCAGCTGGATCGCCTGGCGCAGGTTCTTGTCGAGCGCGCCCAGCGGTTCGTCCATCAGCAGGATGTCAGGCGTGAAGACCAGCGCGCGGGCCAGCGCCGCGCGCTGTTGCTGGCCACCCGAGAGTTCACGCGGCAGGCGGCCGTGGAGCTTGTCCATGGAGACCAGCGCCAGCACCTCGTCCACGCGGCGCTCGATCTCATCGCGCTTCACGCGTCGCATTCGCAACGCGAAGGCGACGTTGTCGAATACTGTCATGTGCGGGAACAGCGCGTAGTTCTGAAACACCATGCCTATGTTGCGCCGCGCGATCGGCGTGTGTGTCACGTCCTCGCCGCCAATGCTCACGCTGCCGGCGGTGGGCGCCTCGAAGCCGGCGATGATCTTCAGCAGCGTGGTTTTGCCCGACCCCGATGCGCCGAGCAGTGTGCAGAACTGGCCGCGGGGAACGTCGAGGCTCAAATCCGGCAGTGCGACGGTCGGACCGTAGGTTTTGCGGATACCTGCCAGGACGACGTCCTTGCCCTGGCGCTCAGGCCGCTCGGCAAGTTGCAGGGACACGGGTGTCTGGAACTGCGCGGTGCGTTGCATCTTATGCTCCGTTCTGTCTGGCGGATTGTCTGCCGGACAGGATGTTGGCCGTCAGGATGAGCGCGGTGGCGGCGATCAGTACACAGGAAGCCGAAATGACGGTCGGGTCGAAATCCTGCGCCAGGCCCTCGTACATCAGCTTGGGCAAAGTACGGTTGTGAATGGTAGTCAGGAATAGCGCCATCACCACGTCATCGAATGACGTGACGAAGGCGAACACCGCACCGCCGATGAGGCTTGGCAGCAGTGCCGGCAGCATGACCAGCCGGAACATCTTCGGCCAGGACGCGCCCAGGCCAAGGGCTGCCAGTTCCAGGCTGGGGTCGAAGCTGCGCAGCGCGGCGCGCACCGTGATGTAGACGTAGGGTGAGGCCAGTACCGTATGGCCCAGCACGACCGCCACCGAGTTGGCGACCCAGCCCAACGGCGCCATGAGGTAGTACAGCGCCACCGCAGTGATGATGGCCGGCACCGACATGGGGATGACGAACAGCGTGTCGAGCCAGCCTTTGCGCGCTGAACGCATCTTGTGTACGCCGAGCGCGGCAGCGGTGCCGAGCACGGTGGCGATAACCGTGACCGTCAAGCCTGCGCGCAGGCTTGACCAGAGGGCGTCCAGCCACTTCGAGTCCTGGAAGAAGCTGGCGTACCAGCGCAGACCATACTGTGGCGGCGGAAACACCGGATAGTCACTGGTGCCAAAGCTCATCGGGATCACGATGAGGATAGGCAGCAGCAGAAACACCGCGCACACGCAGCCTGCCAGCACCGCCAGGCGGCCGCCTGGCGTGCGCCGTGTGCCGCCCGCGCTGCTGCCTTTGCCGGCCGTGCCGCTGATCAGCTGGTCCAGTCCGAACCACCGGTTGAAAAGCCACATCGAGATCAACACGGTGATCAGCAACATGCCAGCCAGGGCGGCAGCCAGTCCCCAGTTCAGTTCTTCCGTGATGTTGTACGAGATCAGCTCGGCCGCCATGCGTTGGCCCGGACCGCCCATGAGCGACGGCGTGATGTAGTAACCCACGGCGTTCATGAAGACGATGATCGCGCCGGCTATCGCACCCGGGCTGGTCAGCGGCAGCACCACATGGCGCAATATGCTGGCGGAGCGCGCACCGAGGCTTTGCGCCGCCTGCACGAGCGTGGTGTCCATCGCGCGGAACGAGGCATAGAGCGGCAGTACCACGAAAGGCATGAGCACATGGGTCATGCCGATCATCACGCCCGTGAAGTTATACAGAAAGGCAATGGGTGCATCGACGATGCCGACGCTGGTCAGCAACGTATTGAGTGGCCCGTTCTTGCCCAGCAGCGCGATCCAGGCCGCGGTGCGTACCAGCGCGCTCGACCAGAAAGGCAGCAGTACTGCAAAGAACAGCAGGCGTGCTGCAGCCGGTGGCACCGTAGCCATCAGATAGGCGAGCGGGTAGCTCATCACCACGCACGACAGCGTGACGGCTGCGGCAATGGTGAAAGTATTGCCCAGCACGATGCGATAGATCGGTGTATCGAGCACGTGCCGGTAGTGGGCCAACGTGAGCGTGCCGTCGCGATAGAAACTCTCTTTGAGAAAGCCGGCAATCGGCCCGACGAAGAACAGCAGCAGGAACAGCAGCAGGGGCAGGACGGCGAGCATGGCCGCGTGGTTCCGGCTGCGCCGTATCCGTGCCGTGGCGTCCGTGCGCGCGGCGTGGGGCGGGAGGGGGGCGGTGCTTGCCATCGGTGTTCCAGTTTATCCGCCGGCTCCCTGGCCCGGTAAAGGCGAGGAGGCGGAGGGCAGGTGACAGGGCGACGCGTGCCTAGCGGGCACGGATCTGGTTGTAACGCTCGGTGATGGCCGGGCCGTTCTTGTCCCAGAACTCCGAGTCCAGGAACAAGGCGCTCTTCAGGCGCTCGGGCGTGGACGGCAGACGCTGCTTGCGCGCGTCGTCAATCAGCGGGAAGGCGGCTTCGGTTGTCGGCCCGTAAGCGATGTACTTGCTGAACTCGGCCTGATTCTTCGGCTGGCTCATGTAGTTGAGCAGCTCGATGGCTTCGGTGCGATGCGGCGCGCCCTTGACGACGGCGAAATAACCGACCTGCGCCACCGCGTTGCCCCAGCCCATCTGGATCGGCAGTCCCGAATCCATGCCAGCCTGAAAACGGCCGTTCCAGCCGAGGGCCATTACCGCCTCGCCGCTTGCCAGCGCACTCACCGGCTCGGCGCCGTTCTTCCACCACACGGCAACGTACGGCTTGATCTTCTCGATCTGCTTCATCGCGCGATCCATGCCCTCGGGCGTGGACAGCACCTTGTAGACATCGGCGGGCGCAACGCCGTCGGCAATCAGCGCGGCCTCGATCACGGTCGCCGGGTCGTCCTGCAGCGTGCGCTTGCCGGGAAACCTGGCGACGTCCCAGAAGTCGGCAAAAGTACTCGGCTGCGGCTTGCCGGCCGGGAACGCCCTGGTCGAAAAACCGATGTTGGTCGAGAAAATCTCCGACGGCACACCGTAGTCATTGCGAGCACTCGCAATGACATGAGTCTGATCGACCATGGCCGGCGTGATCTTCTCGAACACGCCGAGCTTGATGCCGCGTGTCAGCCGGGCACTGTTTTCAGTCACGACATCCCACGCGACGGATCGGGTGTCGATCATTGCGCGGATCTTGGCGACCTGCGGATCAGTGTCTTCCTGCACCTTGATGCCTGTCTCTTTGGCAAAAGGCTTGAGCCAGGCTTCGCGGATTGCGTTCTGGTAGGCACCGCCCCAGCTCGCAAAATCCAGTTCGGCCGCCTGCGCGGCCCCACTCAGGAGGGCTGCGGCGGCAGCCACGGCACAGCTCATTTTCTGCAACATGCTCGTCATCAGTTTCTCCGCTTGGAAGAGGACCAGTCCGGGTTTCGGCCATTGGCACGCACATTGCATGCCAATGGCATACCAAACCCGAGAGGGCGTATTTTCCAAGGGAAAAAATGTCAGAGGTGGATCTGAATTCGGATCTGGGCGAAAGCTTTGGTCCTTACAAGATGGGCGATGACGAGGCAATGCTGGGGTTGATCACATCGGCCAATGTCGCCTGTGGATTCCATGGCGGCGACCCGGTCGTGATGCACCGTACTGCGGCGCGCGCCCTGGAAGGGAGCATCGATCTTGGTGCACACCCGGGCTTCAACGACCTCTGGGGCTTCGGTCGCCGCAAGATCGCAGGGGACAGCGCGGCCGACATCGAGAAGATGCTGATCTATCAGATCGCAGCGCTGCAGGGCATGGCCCGTGCCGTCGGTCACCGCGTGACTCATGTGAAGCTGCATGGGGCGCTGGCGACGCTGGCTTTCGATGACCGGGACCTGTCGGAAGCGTTGGTGCGGGCAATGCTCGCCCTGGATCGCGATCTGATACTGGTTAGTACACCCCACAATGAGACTGAGCGGGCCGCACGCCGCGGCGATATCCGCGTGGCCTGCGAAGTGTTCGCCGATCGCCTCTATGGGGATAACGGGCTGACACTGCCCCGAAGTGAACCTGGTGCGGTCATCCATGATCCGGCGGAGGCTGCAGCGCAAGCCCTGCGGATGGTTGATGAACAGGCGATTCGTACCGTGGGCGGGCGCAAAGTCGACATGCCGGTCCACACGATCTGCGTGCATGGCGACAACCCGCACGGCGTCGTCATTGCCGCCGCAGTCCGAGCCGCGCTCGAAGGCGCAGGCATACGTGTGCGCCCGATCAGCGAACTGGACATCTGAAAACGGTTCTTCATCGCTAGAACGATCTGATCATCACGAGGATCCATGAAAACCAAGGAAGAATCCCTGGCCCGCGCGCGCGGCCTGTTCAATATTGCCATTACGCCATTCGCCGACGACGGCCGCATCGATCTCGCCGGTTTCACGCAGAACCTGGAGCACATGCTGGAACTGGGCTACGACGGCCTGCTTACCGGTGGTACCTACGGTGAATCTCCGGCCATGGATACGCCCGAGGGTGTATCGATCGAAACGGATGCCGATCTCGCGCGCTATCTGTTGCACGATGCAGGCGTCGCAGTGGTGCCCGGCACGGCGTTTGGCATGGCGTCCTACCTGCGGCTGGCCCATGCCGTGCCGGGCTCACGCCTGCAGGAAGCCTGCGAGCGGATTGTCGCTGCCTGCCTGAGGCTCGCATGACCGGCCGTGAAGAGACGCTCTCGTGCGAGCGTGCATTCCCACGTATCGAAGCGCTGGGCGATCGCTGCCTGATGGTCCGCTTTGGCGACCGGATCGACCCGGCGACCACCCGCGACGTGCATTCGCTCACGGCCTGGCTGCTGGCTCACATGCCGACAGGAGTCGTCGACGTCGTACCCGCCTTCACGACGGTCGCGCTGCACTATCTGCCTGAGCGCCTGCCGCGCGCCGGGGGCTCTCCCTACCGGCAACTCGCCGGCTCGCTTGCGGCGCTGCTCGAAGGCGGCATTGCGCCAGTCGAACAGAGTACGCGGCTGGTCGAGGTGCCGGTCTGCTATGGCGGCGAGTACGGCCCCGATCTAGATGACGTCGCGCAGCGCTGTGATCTCACCACGGACGAAGTGATCCGTCTGCACGGCGCATCGGAACTGATCGTGCAGACGTTCTTCTTCTCTCCCGGTAATCCATTCGCGGGCCCGCTTGATGCACGGCTCACCGTGCCACGCCGCGCTACGCCTCGCGCGCGCGTCGAGGCGGGGTCGGTGGCGATCGCCAACGGCCTGTCATCGATCTATCAGGTCGCGTCACCCGGCGGGTGGAACGTGATCGGACGCACGCCGTGGAGCATGTTCGATCTCGCGTGGACGCCTCCGACCCGCCTGCGGCTCGGTGACCGCCTGCGCTTTGTGCCGGTGTCGCCCGAGACGTTCGCGAGCATGGACGAGCGCCAATCATGATGCACGTCGACAAACCCGGGGTTTTTTCGTTGCTGCAGGACTGCGGGCGCTATGGGGTGCAGCGGCTCGGCGTGCCGGTCAACGGAGCGATGGACGAATGGTCGCACCGCGTGGCGAACCTCCTTGTCGGCAACGGCAAAACGGCTGCAACACTCGAATGCACGTTGCAGGGTCCGCACCTGCGGTTCGATCATGACGCGCTGATCGCCGTCACCGGCGCCGAGATGGAGATCGTGATCGACGGTGTGCAGGCGCCTCGCAACCGGGCGGTACTCGTTCGACGCAACGCAACGCTTGCGTTCGGCAAGCGCATGGGCGGAGCACGCGCTTATCTGGCGGTGCGCGGCGGTTTTGCGACCGAACCGGTGCTGGGCAGCCGCAGTACGTTCGTCCGCGGAGCATTCGGCGGCTTCGAGGGGCGCGCGTTGCGCAAAGGGGATCAGGTGCCGCTGTACCCGGCAGACGCGGGTTATCCGGAGCTTCAGGCCGCGCTCATCTCATCCGGCATGCCGTTCGTGAATGGTCCGGTGTTCCGCTTCCAGTCCCACGCTGCTCCGATGGGCGCGTGGCGCTTCATTGCCGGGCCGCAGTGGGATGCGTTCAGCGAGAAGGCCAGGCAGTCCTTCACCCATGACGTATTTCGCATCGATGCCAGATCGGACCGGATGGGGTATCGGCTCAATGGACCCGTGCTCGACCTGAAGCATCCGCTGGAGATGGTGTCCGAAGCCGTTAACTTCGGCACGATCCAGGTCCCGCCGGACGGGAACCCGATCGTCCTGATGGCTGATCGGCAAGGCGCGGGCGGCTATCCGAAGATCGGCTACGTGATCAGCGCTGACTTGCCCGCGCTTGCGCAAGCGTTGCCGGGAGACGCCGTGGGTTTTCTTCCGGCCACGCTGGATGAAGCAGAGCAAGCCTATCTGGATCGGGAGGACAAGCTTGAGATCCTGCGTGCTGCAATCGGAAAGACGCTGCCCGAAGCGCTGGCGCACGACCCGGCATGACCTTTTCTACACGGACGACAATGGAATCGATTGATCTCAATGGCGATAGGGGCAAGCGCTTCGGCCCCTGGACGATGGGAACCTTGATGTTGAGGTGATCCTGCTCGATCCGTCGATGTCTTTCAGATGGCTCATTCGCTCGTGTTCATCAAAAGCACGAGCGCAACAGACCGCTCCTTCCGAATTGCACCACTACCCTCATTAGAACCATCGAAGGCGTTACAGCTTGAGCCGTGATCAGCCGCGCCCGATAGGCTCGGTTGCGCCCAATGGCGCCATTCGGCGCAATGCCAGCCTGAAATCCCGTGCGACTGCCGACATTTTCCCTTTGCGCCGCCGAATGAGCCCAATCGTTCGCGCGACGGTTGGATCGACCAGCGGCCGGATAGCAATGCGTCCTTCTGCATCGCGAGGCACGGCGCATTGCGGAATGATCGAAATGCCGAGTCCGGCTTCCACGAGTCCCAGCGACGTTGTCAGGTGCTCGATCTCGATCAGTCTGTCCGGCCGCCAGTCGATGTCGCGCAGCGCGGCATCCAGCATGCGCCGGTTGCCACTTGTGCTGCCCGACACAATGAGCGGCCACGGCCGCAATTCCCGCCACGCGACCGTGGCGCGCGCCGCGAGTGGATGATCGGCGGGACAAGCGAGAACGTAGGGATCGGTCAGCAGCTCATCGATGGTCAGTTCCGGCGTTTCGCTGACGAGAAACGCAATACCGAATTCGGCATGGCCTTCAACCACGCGACGGGTGACTGTAGCGAGATCGGCCTCGATCAGACGCAGGCGCACATCGGGGCGCCGCCGATGGTAGTCGCCCACGATTCGCGGCAACAAGTGCTTCGCCACCGTGGAGATGCACGCGATAGTCAGCGTTCCGGTCCGGCTGCGCGTCGATTCGGTTACGAGCTTGAGCGATGCCTCCAATTCCTGCAGTACCCCGCGAGCATGCGGCAGGAACATGTCGCCGGAAGCCGTCAGCGCAACGCTGCGCGTGGTGCGCTCGAACAACCTGAGATCCAGCGCATCCTCGAGTCGTTTGATGCGCCGCGTCAAAGCCGACGCGGACAGTTCCAGTTCCATCGCGGCGTCATGAAAAGAAGCATGCGACGCGACCGAAACGAAGGCACGCAGCCCCTCGAGGTCGACGCCGGGAAAGTCGCTCATTGCGTCTCCGGATTTATTGCTTGTGACGCAATAATAATCATGCGGCGTGCAATTCACAAACGCATCGAGGCTGCGGATACTCGGACTACACCTCAATTACCGAAGCCAGTCCAATGAACCAGCATACCGAGATCGGCGTTAATACCTACACTGGCGGCGTGGCGTCTTTTGTTTCCGGATTGAGATACGATGCGATCCCGGCAGAAGTTATCGAACGGATCAAGCTTTTGATTCTCGACTCGTTCGGCTGCGCGATATTCGGCACAGCCTTGCCGTGGAGCCGCATTCTCATCGACACCCTGAGCAGCCTGGACACCACCCAAGGGGCGACGGTATGGGGAACGGCGACCCGCCTTTCAGCGCCGCACGCCGCGCTGGTAAATGGCACGCTGGTGCAGGGTTTCGAGCTCGACGATGTTCATCGCGTGGGGGTGCTGCACGTGGGCGCGGTGACGCTACCGGCTGTGCTGGCTGTCGCGGAAACGCAGCGCGCCATGAACGGCCAGGATTTCCTGCGCGCCTGCGTGGCGGGTTACGAAGTGGGCCCGCGCGTGGGCATGTGCATGGGGCCGGAACATATTGCGCAAGGATGGCATTCTGGCGCAACAGTCGGTGTCTTCTCGGCGGCGGCGGGCGCGGCGGCCGCGCTCAACCTGAGTGTGGATCAGACCGTGCATGCGCTAGGCATTGGCGGCACGCAGGCGGCGGGATTGATGGCCGCGCAGTTTGGTGCGATGGTCAAGCGCATGCATGCCGGCCGCGCCGCGCAAAGTGGCTTGTATGGCGCACTTCTGGCACGCAACGGCTTCACGGGGATTGTCGATGTATTCGAAAACCCTTATGGCGGCTTTTGCAGCACGTTTTCCCGCTCGACCGATCGCTTTGACTTGTCGCAACTGACTGACGGGTTGGGCGAACGTTTTGAGACGATGCGCATCGCGCTGAAGTTTTATTCATGCGTCGGCAGCAATCACACTACGCTCGACGCGATTCGCGCGATGCAGGCGCGTCGTCCGTTTAATGCGACTGAGGTGGAGCACATCGTGGTTCACGGTTCCCGTGTGACGGTCGATCATGTCGGCTGGAAATACGTGCCGCAGGGGCTGACGTCGGCGCAATTGAATCTGCCGTATTGCGTGGCGACGTTGCTGCTCGATGGAGATGTCTTTGTCGATCAGTTTACCGAAGACAAGGTCGCGGACCCGCAACGCATGGCGCTGGCCGAACGCGTGCAGGTCTGTGAAGACCCTGCGATTACCGCCCGGGGTTCCGCGTTGCGCCATATGGTACGCGTGGAAGTGTTCCTTCGCGATGGCACGCGGCTGGAAGAAACCGTCGAGTCGCAGCGCGGCAGCGAGCACGCCTTCGCGGGTCCGGACGAGATCATCGGCAAAATGCGCAAGCTCACGGAGCATCGGGTCGACGCCGCCCATGTCCAGCGTATCGTGGATTGGGTGATGCACGCCGAGTCCATGCCCGATGCCAGCGAACTGCCGCGACTCCTCGCACTCGCGACTTCCTGAAACAGGTGCATGGGATGTCTTCCACCACGAGGACGATCGCACTGAACCGCAACCGGGACGCTCGCCGGACTCGCTTGCGCTCGATCATCGGCGGCAGCGCGGGCAACGTGATCGAGTGGTATGACTTTCTCGCTTATTCCATCTTCTCGATCTACTTCAGCAAGGCGTTTTTCCCTGGTGGCAGCCAGACTGCCCAACTTCTGAATGCGGCGGCGGTTGCGGCGGTCGGCTACATCGTGCGGCCGCTTGGCAGCTGGGCCATCGGGGCGCTCGCCGATCGTCGCGGCCGGCGGGTGGCGCTGAGCCTGTCCGTGGCAATGATGAGCCTCGGCTCGCTCGCGATTGCACTGACGCCGACTTACGCGACCATCGGCGTTGCGGCGCCCGCCGTGCTGGTCATCGCGCGCTTGCTGCAAGGCTTCAGCATGGGAGGCGAGGCGGGTACCAGCGCGACGTATCTGAGCGAAATGGCGCCTGCCGGGCGGCGTGGCTTTTTCGTGGGGTTTGTCCAGGTCACCGTGGTGTTGGGGCAGCTCGTCGCGCTTGCGCTGATGCTCGTGCTGCAACGGCTTTTGCTTTCCCCGAGCCAACTCGAACAGTGGGGCTGGCGGATTCCGTTTGCCATCGGCGGTGTGCTGGCGGTATTCGCACTTTTTCTGCGGCGCGGCATCGCAGAGACCGATGCGTTCGAGCGCCACGAAGTCACCAGCGCCACCGAACACGGCAGCGTGCTGGTGCTGCTTGGGCGCTACTGGCGGCAGACGTTATGGACCCTCGGCATTAGTGTCGGCGGAACGGTTGCGTTTTATACCTTCACGATCTACCTGCAGAAGTACATGGTGAATACGACTGGCTTCAGCCGCAATCAAGCCACGCTGATCACGACAATCGCGCTCGTCATCTACATGTTCCTTCAGCCGCTTTTCGGCTGGCTGTCCGATGTTGTGGGACGGCGCCCCGTGATGCTGCTGTTTGGCATCGGAGGAACGTTTTTGACGGTGCCGCTGATGCATGCACTCGGCCATGCGCAAAACGCACTCGTCGCGTTTGCGCTCAACCTCGCGGCGCTCGCCATTCTGAGTGGTTTTTCATCCATCCACTGGCTGGTCAAATCTGAACTCTTTCCCGCTAAGGTACGCGCACTGGGCGTTGGTTTGCCATTCGCGGTGGTGACCTCGGTGATGGGCGGCACAACGGAGTTCCTTGCGCTGCGACTGAAAAGCGCCGGCCATGAGACGTGGTTCTTCTACTACGTCAGCGCGTGTGCGGGGGTGTCGCTGATCACATACATCCTGATGCCGGAGACCCGGCACCAATCCGTGATCGATGCGGAAGCGAACTAGAAAGGGAGGCTCGTGGTCATGCAGTTGTCATCATCGCGTGGGCCGTTCGCGGCGCAGATTCTGTCGGACTATGCCGTGTCGTTGCGCTTCGAACAGTTGCCGGCCGAGGTCGCGCGACGGGCGAAAGAGTGTGTGATCGATGCAATCGGCGCCGCCGTGTATGGACATGAAGTGGCGGCGGGAAAAGCCGTGATGCGGCACAGCACCATGGCTGCGCCGGGATCATGCGCGATCCTTGGCACCGCGCGACGCGTGTCCGCGGAAGCGGCTGCTTTTGCGAACGGCGTCTTGACGCACGCGGCGGAACTCGACAGCTTGCGCCAGCCCGGCAGCGGGGTGCATCCAGGCGCAGCGCTGGTGCCGGCTGCCCTAGCGGCGGCGCAGGTCTCCGGTGCGGCAGGCGCCGAGTTCCTGACGGCGTTGGTGACGGGCATCGAAGTGCTGTTCCGGATTGGCAACGCGACGAAGCATTCTGCCGAAGCGCGTGGCTTTCACGCACCGGGCCTGACGGGGCCGTTCGGCGCTGCGATAGTGGCTGGCCGCTTGAGCGGACTCGATGCCGCAACGCTCGCGCAGGCGTTGGGCATCGCCGGCTCGTTGAGCGGCGGCTTGCTGGAGTTCGCAAAAAGCGGCGATGGCGGCCTGGTCAAACGAATTCATCTTGGACGCGCCGCGCAGGCGGGCGTGGCGGCGGTTGCGCTCGCTCGCGCAGGCTTCGACGGACCATCGAGCGTGCTTGAGGGACGCTACGGCTTTCTGCACGCCTATTGCGAAGAGGCGGATGCATCCCGTCTCACCGACGCATTGGGCGAGCGTTTCGAGACGCTTGCGCTATGCATTAAACGCTATGCGTGTCATATCGTGGCGCACACGCCAATCTACTGCGTGCAGCAATTGCAGTCGATGCACGAGATAGAGCCGGAGTGCATTGACTCAATACGCATAGAAGGCGCGTCCCGGCTCAGCGCCAATCATGATCTCAAGGCACCCGGCGACGCGGTTCTCGCGCAATACAGCGTGCCGTATTGCGTGTCGGCGGCGTTGCTGCGCGATGCCGACGAACCGTCGACTTTCGGCACGACGCTGCTCGATGACCCCGCGATTGCCGCGCTCGCCCAGCGCGTGCGGATCGTCGTGACCGACGCGGCCGGTCTTGCCACCCGGACCCGCATCACGCTCAACGACGGCACATTTCATGAAGCATCGCGCCACGACTTTCCCGGTTGCCCTGGCGACCCGCTGACTCGCGAGCAACTGCGCGAAAAATTCATGCGGATGACGCGCCGGTTAGGACGGGACGCCGCGCCGTTGTTCGAGCGCCTCGAGCATATTGAACGCGAAGCGGATCTGTCCTGGCTCGATGCGGCGATTCAAGGAGAACCAGCATGAGCATCGCGCAGACACTGGCCGACGCCATCTCGACATTCACCTTCAGCGATCTCCCCGACGAAGCCCGCTATTGGGCGCGTATCGGCATCGTGGATACGGTCGGCGTCACACTCGCCGGCGCAAGCGAACCTTGCGCGCAGATCGCCAGGAAGGTGTCCACGCCATCGGTCGGCCGGTCCTTGTTGTTCGGCCGGACGGAGCGGGCGCGCGCCATCGATGCCGCACTGATCAACGGCACCGCGGCGCACGCGCTCGACTTCGACGATTGCAGCAACACGCTCGGCGGCCATCCATCCGCGCCCATTTTGCCTGCCCTGTTTGCGTTCGCGGATGAGCACGCGGTCAGCGGGCGCGATTTCATGACGGCGTATGTCGCCGGCTTCGAGACGCTTGCTCGAATTGCCCGGGCGGTGAACTTTCACCACTACGATAAAGGCTGGCATCCGACCGCAACGCTCGGTGTATTCGGCGCTTGCGCGGCGTCCGCTCGGCTGATGGCGCTCGATGCCGCGCAAACGGCCACCGCGCTGTCGGTCGCGGCATCGTTTTCATCCGGGCTGAAAGCGAACTTCGGCACGATGACCAAGCCGCTGCATGTGGGTCACGCAGCGCGCAACGGCTTGCTTGCCGCGATGCTCGCCCGCGAGGGTTTCACCGCCGGCAGCGAAACATTCGAACACCAGCAGGGGTTCTTCAACGTCTACAACGGCACGGGCAAGTTTGACGCAGATGCGGCGGTGCGGGGCTGGGCCGATCCGCTCGACATCGTCGAGCCCGGCATCGCGATCAAGCAATATCCTTGCTGCGGGAGTACACATCCGGCTATTGACGCGATGCTGATGCTTGTCGCCCAACACAGGCTTACGCCGGACCAGGTAGAGAGCGTGGTCTCGTGGACACATCCGCGGCGGTTGCGGCACACGAATCGCCCCGAGCCGGCCGGTCCGCTCGACGCGAAATTCAGCGTTCAGTACTGTGTCGCGCGGGCGCTTGCCCAAGGTCGTGTGGTGCTCTCCGATTTTGAGGACGACGCGTGGGCCGATCCCGCCATTCGCCGGCTGATGAAACGCGTGATCGCCGAACCCGATCCGCTTGCCGCTCAGCAGCGCGACCACTTCGGCGCGGAGATCGTCGTGATCATGCGCGATGGCCGGCGGTTGTCCCAGCGTGTAGCGAAAGCGGCGGGGCGCACATCGCAGAATCCGCTGCCCGTGGCGCGCATCGAATCGAAATTCATTGATTGCGCGAGCCATGCGCTGAGCCTCGAAGCAAGCCGCGATCTGCTCGCGATGCTATGGCGCATCGATGAACTCGACGACCTTGCGAGCGTATCGGCTCTGCTTGAGCGGGGCATCGAACAAGACGTCAGAAGCTGAAACCGGCGGCCACGACCGCAGGACATGGGAGACAGAAGCCATGAACGATTCACTCGTTGCCGCGCGTGTCGACCGGTTGCCCACCTCGCGGCTGCATCGCGAATGGATGTTCCTGTTCGCCATTCCGCTGTTCTTTGATAGCTGCGACATCAACACCTTCGCGTCCGCTGCGCCCGCGTTGATTGCGCACTGGCATATCGCGATCAATGAAATCGCGCTGATCACGTCGGCAAGTTTTATCGGCATGTTTTTCGGTGCGACGCTCGGCGGCATGCTGTCCGATCGAGTGGGGCGCAAACGCTCACTGATCCTGTTCGTGATGATCTCGTCGCTAGGCTCGCTGGCGACGGCTGCGGTGCCGAGCGTCGGCTACCTGTTCGTGGCGCGGGTGATTACCGGTTTCGGTATTTCGGCGGGCATGGTGACTGTCATGACGTACATTGCCGAGTTGTTTCCGGCTCGTTCGCGCGGTACCTGGCAATCCTGGGCGATGGTCATCAACCTGTGTGCTATTCCGATGACCAATTTCGTCGCCCGTCTGCTTGTGCCTTACGGTCCGCATGGCTGGCGCTGGGTGTTCGTCTGGGGCGCGCTCGGCATCGTGTTTCCCTTTCTGGCACGCCGCCTGCCCGAATCGCCGCGCTGGAGCGTACGCGCCGGACGGCTCGAGCAAGCCGAGGAAGCGCTCGCCGCGATGGAGGCCCGCGCTCGCGCCGACGGCCACACATTGAGCGTGCCGGAAGTGGCCACGCGGCCGCAGGATGTGCGCGAACCGTGGCTGACGATGTTCAACAGCGTCTATCGCCGCCGCACGCTGACACTGTGCGCGATCTGGCTGCTACAGACCATCGGCTTCTATGGCTTCGAGGCGTGGGTACCGACATTGCTCGTGCATCACGGCATCACCATCGCAAAGAGCCTGACGTATTTCACGCTAATCAACGTCGGCGCGCCGCTCGGTGCGTTACTCGCTGTTTATCCGGCCGACCGTTTCGAGCGTAAACATCTGATCGCGGCCGTCGCGTTGTTGATCGCGGTGTTCGGCCTGCTCTATGGCCTGAGTTTCACGCCGGTGCTCATCGTTACTTTCGGCTTTGCCGTCGGCATGCTGACCCAGACCTTCGCAACGCTGCTGTATTCGTACACGCCGGAACAGTTTCCGACTGGCGTGCGCAACAGTGCCACGGGTCTGACGTATGGCGCGGGACGGCTGGCCAATGTTGCCAACGCGTTCGTGATCGCGGCGATCTATACAAATCTGGGCTATGTGACGGTCTTTATGTACGTGGCCGGCGCATGGTTCCTCACTGCGCTGATCACGCTCGTATTCGGTCCGCGCACGACGGGCCGCAGTCTCGAAACACTCAATCCCGCGTTGGAGCGGCAGGAGTCCGCGGCGGCGAATGAATCCGCAATCACTTCTTTTGATACCAGGAGACTTGTTCCATGAAACCGGATGAACTCAACGGCATTGATGTGCTCGTGATCGGTGCCGGTAACGCCGCGACCAATGCCGCGCTTGCCGCGCGCGAAGGGGGCGCGAGCGTGGCGCTGCTCGAAAGCGCGCCGGCCGATGCGCGTGGTGGCAACTCCGCGTTCACCGGCGGCGCGTTTCGCTTCGTGTATGACTCGGTTGATGACCTGATGAAGCTGGCGCCCGATATAGCTGAACTGGATCTGGCAAACATCGACTTTGGCACTTATACCCGCGAGCAATATTTCGATGATATCGGGCGGCTCACCGAGTATCGCGCCGATCCGGAATTGACCGATGTCCTGATCGACAGCAGCTTCGATGCCGCGCTTTGGCTCAAGCGTCACGGAGTGCGTTTTCAGCCGGCGCTCGGGAGGCAGGCGTTCAAGGTCGAAGGCAAGTTTCGTTTCTGGGGCGGGCTTGCATGTCATATCTTGGGCGGTGGCACGCATCTCGTCGCAACGCTGCATCAAGCGCTTGAGAAAGCGGGTATCGGTGTGGTCTATAACACGCAGGCGATGAGTCTTCTCTACGATGGCGGCGGCATTCAAGGTGTGCGCGCGTTGCACGAAGGGCGGCAGGTCGAGATTCGCGCCGGATCCGTCGTGCTCGCATGCGGCGGCTTTGAATCCAATGCCGAAATGCGCGCGCGCTATCTCGGTCCGAACTGGGACCTTGCGAAGGTTCGCGGCACGCGTTACAACACTGGCTGGGGCCACAAGATGGCGATCGATGCCGGCGCCGCCGTTACAGGCCACTGGTCGGGCGCGCACGCGGTGCAATGGGACATGAACGCGCCGGAGTATGGCGACCTGACCATCGGTGACCGTTTTCAGAAGCACAATTATCCGTTCGGCATCCTTGTCAATGCGAAAGGCGAGCGCTTTCTCGACGAGGGCCTCGACTTCCACAGCTTCACCTATGCAAAGTACGGACATGAAGTACTGCGTCAGCCCGGCCTGTTCGCATGGCAGATCTTCGACCAGAAAGTCACGCGTCTCTTGCGCGACGAATACCGCATCGCCCGGATCACAAAAGAGACGGCGAATACGCTGGAGGAGCTTGCGACCAAGCTGACCGGGGTCGATCCGGAAGGCTTCCTGCGGACCGTTCGCGGTTACAACGCAGCCAAGCGTCCAGACGTGCCGTTCGATCCGAACATCCATGACGGCCTGCGGACCCAGGGCCTTGCCGTCGACAAAACCAACTGGGCCAACAAGCTCGACACACCGCCTTACGAGGCTTATGGCGTCACAACCGGCGTGACGTTCACGTTCGGCGGCCTGAAGGTATCGACTGCGGCCGAAGTGCTCGATGCGTCGGGAGCGCCGATTCGCGGGCTTTTCGCAGCGGGCGAAATAGTTGGCGGCTTGTACTATCACAACTACGGCAGCGGCACGGGCCTGGTCGCGGGCGTAGTCTTCGGAAGGCGCGCGGGTTCGGGTGCTGCGGCACTCGTGCGGGGAGCGCGTTAGATGCTGCTTATCGATAACGACTGCGTGGCGCGCGTGCTGACCATGCGTGATTGCATCGACGTGCAGGCGCGCGCGTTTGCCGGCCTGATCGATGGCACGTCGATTGGCCGGCCGCGTATCGACACCTACGTGCCGTGTGCTCGCGACGATGGCTACTATCGGTTTGGTTCTGTCGATGGCGCGACGGAAGGTGTGCTCGCCGTGCGGCTCAAATCGGACATGATGGTATGGCCGCGCGACGGCGGTAGCGAACAGAAATACTGCATCGAGCCAGGCACGTATTGCGGGCTTGTCGTGCTGTTCAGTACCGAAGATGGCGCACCGCTCGCTATTTTGAACGATGGTCATCTTCAGCATATGAGGGTTGGCGGCGCGGCCGGCCTTGGCACGCAGCTGCTCGCACGCGAGGATTCGCGCACGCTAGGCATGATCGGTTCCGGTGGCATGGCGGAGACCTTCATGGATGCAATTTCCGCAGTCAGGAAGATCGAGCGCGTGCGGGTCTACAGCCGTTCCGCCGATAACCGCTACCGCTTCGCACAGCGCATGCGCGAGCGTCTGGGCATCGATGTCATGGCGACTGATTCCCCGGAAGACGCGGTACGTGGTGCCGATATTGTCGCGACCTGCACGGACAGCATGACGCCTGTCCTGAACGCTGCGTGGCTTGAACCCGGCATGCATGTAGTGGCGCTGACGCCGCGTGAGTTCGATGCCGAGGTGGTGCGCCGTTTCGATGTCACGATCGTGCAAGGTCGCGAGCCGTTGCCCATGGAGGAGAGCGAGTGCTTCAGCCAGCGCGTTTCGGGCAGTCCGAACGCGTTCATTGGCGGAACGGTGGAAGAGCGCAAGCGCCTCCCGGTATCAAAAGTAGCGCGCGTAGATACATCGTACTGGCCCATTTATACCGATGTCATATCGGGCGCCGCGCCAGGTCGTGCGAACGACCGCGAAATCACGTTCTATTACACGGTTGGCAACTGGGGCGTGCAGTTTGCTGCGGTGGGCGGACATGTTTATCGTGAAGCCGTGCGGCAAGGGCTTGGTATTCAATTGCCGCAAGAATGGTTCGTGCAATCGATCCGTAACTAGAGAGTGTGCGTTGAATGGAAATAACCGCTGGGTCGAAAGAGGGCGTGCATCGCGCGGCCGCGGGGGTAGCAATGCTGCACGCGCCTTCGCATCGTCGACCTTGCCTTTTGGCGACGAGCTTCGCGAAGGTGTCCGCGAGCTGGTCGCGCGCGGTGTTGACGCAGCCGGATTGGTGCCGTAGAGGTGCACCGTCAGGCCTGACAGCGCCGCGATCTGCGCGATGCCGCGGCCCATTGCGCCGCTACCGGCGATGCCGATGGTTTCAATGGATCCGCGAGAGGTTGGGTTACTCGACTCCACGGTTGATCGCAGCCGATGTATACACAACACGATAGGCCGGCGGACAAACACTCAAACGCCATCGCACGCCACTTAAGAAATGTGGCCACACAGCGACACTTGTAACGAGAAGTAAGACGGCAGCAACAAGAGGCGGGGGTGCCATACGCTGGCATCACAATCTCGCTAATAAAAATGGCCTGCCCAAGCTGTTTAACGAATCCGCATGACTCAAGGGCTTCGTTAATCGTCGGAAGATCCGATGTCTTTGCCACTCGAGTGGCGTGGCTCGGCTGTCGCATCTGGCACATCTTCCGTACTACTTCGTTTGTTGAGGCGTTGAAAGATCCGTCGCCTACATAGGCAAAGGAATCGGGGCGAAGGCTTAACGCCCTTGATCTAATGATTACGCTTCCGAAGCGATTCTTGATGGCTTTTGAAAAAACTACCACGGCGGCCATAAATCGACCCGCGCGGAGCGTCTCAGCAGTATATTTTCGAAGCGGTTCACTAGATACTATGTAAGGGGCCATCGAAAGTAAGCTCCCTGGAGTAAAACGAGAATTCTGACACTCGTTTTTCGAAAGGAGCATGCAAATGGACGCG
>NZ_JBIYEB010000015.1:0-215224 GCF_044909315.1 Caballeronia udeis | reverse complement strand
CCGGTGGTAGTCACCGATATGAACCACAGGATCGTTGGCTGGAACGAAAAATCCGAGCGAGTCTTCGGGTTCAGCAAGTCTGAAATGCTCGGCCGTAAACCGCCGCGTGGTGTGGCCTCGCTCGAAGTTGAACGCGCGGCCGTGGTTGTATCAAGGTGCTCGATCGCGCCGGTCTGGAAGCCCGTGCGTGCGAATGCTACGGCATCGTCAAGCGCGAGTTCGACCGGATGCTGCCGCGCGTGCGTCAGGCTGAGGAAGTTTGCTGAGGGTTGTCTTGCTATTGAGGGGCTCTAGTCGTGTGTATCGGCGAATCAGTCGGACGCGCGGCACGAGACCGTCGCCCTTTCTGTACTGGGAACAGGTACGTCCCCGTCTCGGCGGCGAGAGTGCGCCAAATGCTCAAAAGAAATGCATGATGCCGAACCGCAAAATGAATTGCCGTGCGCTATCCGATGGCGTCACCGTCAGGATGGACGCAACTGAGGACTGCCGTGTGGAGTCGGTGCCACTTGCGATCACGTAGGTGCCAAGGCAATAGATGTCCGTGCGTTTCGATAGCAGATAGTGGAGCGCTGCGTTGAATTGGTTGTAGTGTGCAGGCGCCTTGCCATCGATTGCCCCACCCGTCAGAAAGTCATACGCGCCCGTTAATATAACCGCCGGCGTCACCAGATAGCGGACGTATGCGGCATAGCTGTTGAACACTGCATTGCCGCTGTAACCAAACGGGTTCGTTAGTGAAAGCGTTCCAGAGGCCGGATCGCCAAGGGAGCCAAAACGGATGTTGGAATAATTGGCGCCGACAGAAAACATACTGGTTCCATACTGACCGCCGACCGCGACTACCTGGTAGGTACTCGCCGATGCAAAGCCTCCATAGACAGGATTGCCTTGAACGCCCGTGGTGGCACCGAGGTTATTCGCCGTCGTCGAACTGAGTTGGTTGTCACCGAAGAATGATTGATTCGGATCGCGAACCTTAAGGTAGGCAGCTGCGACCTTGGCTGGACCGTTCGCGAACGACGCGCCGAACGAATAGATGCTGTTGCGCGACACCGAGCCTGCCACACCCCCGAAGCTGTACATGCCGCTTACAACGAAACCGTGATACGACGTACTCGTGAATTTGATCGCATTGTTGGTGCGATAGGTGTCCGCGAAATTATCGATGTCGTTACCATGTGCCGTAAACGTCCCGCCGCCCCCCGCTGCCGCAGCGCTCAATGGGCGAAGAAAATCGACGACTGAATCGTACTGCCGCCCAAGCGTCAACGTTCCAAACGGTGCGCTGAGCCCCACGAACGCCTGCCGCCCGAAAAACGTGCCACCTTCCTGAAACTTGCCCGTGCCGATGTCGAAACCGGTTTCCAGTGTAAAGAGCGCCTTGTATCCCTGACCGAGATCCTCGACTCCACGGAACCCCAACTGATTGCCCGCCATGACAGTACTGCTCGTGGTGTACTGAGTTCGGCTTACCCGATGAGCCGATGCATCGATCGATTGCGCATTGCTGATGTAGTTGACACCCTGATCAATGATTCCGTAAAGCGTGACCGAAGATTGCGCGATGGCGCCTGTGGACGCAAGAAGGCCCGGCACGACTGCGATCAATAGAGCGCTCGTTTTCATTTATTCACTCCTGTCTTGGTTTCTTGCAGACGTGGCAACAGCCGGCCCGCCATCGCGGACGGCCTTTCGACAGGGGGTTAATCCCGCGAATCCCAGCGTGCGAAGAGACTATGTCTGGTTTTATATAAGTAATACTAATTATTGTAAAAACAATCGCAACTGCCAAGAGCGGTATTTATCCAGGATCGGCTCCTCCAGGTTTGGGCGGGGAGTGGACAGATGGATATCGCTCATTTTCAGGCTCGGGAGGCTGGAATGCCGGCTCCGCTTCGAGATCGGTGCCCTTCGTTTCCGGCAAGAGAACCATGCCAATGATAAAGGTCAGCGCAATGATACTGACCGGATACCAGAGGCCCGCATAGATGTCGCCGCTGGCGGCCACGATTGCAAACGCGGTGGCGGGCAGAAAGCCGCCAAACCATCCGTTGCCGATGTTGTAGGGCAGGGAGACAGCGGTGTAGCGGATCCGGGTAGGAAACATCTCTGCGAGCACAGCCGCCACGGGGCCATACGTCGCGGTGATGAGCAAACCGAGACAGATCAGAATAAGTAGCGCCATGCCCCAGTTGATTTGTGCTGGATCGGCACGGCGCGGGTAGCCGGCTTTGGTTAGTGCGCCGGTCAATGCAGCCGCAAAGCGGATCTCCTCTTGCTTCGCTTGCGGGCCGGTTGCCACATAGGCCGGGATGCTATCGGTTCCGACACGAACAAATGCTATCGACGAGTCGGTGGCCGCAACATTGCTGTAGCTTAGACCAGCCTTCGCAAGCGCCTGTTTGGCGATGTCGCAGGAGTTCGTGAAATGCGCCGTACCGGTCGGATTGAACTGAAAGGAGCAGTCGGCCGGGTTGGCGACGACCGAAATCGGCGAACGCTCCAACGCACTCTCCAATGCGGGATTGACGTAGTGCGTGAGGCCCTTGAACAGAGGGAAATAAGCGAACGCGGCGATCAGCAAGCCGACCATAATCACGGGCTTGCGGCCGACTCTGTCCGACAGCGCGCCAAATAGAATGAAAAACGGCGTACAGGCGATCAATGCGATACCAATCAGCATGTTCGCGGTCATGATGTCGACCTTGAGCGTCTGAGTCAGAAAGAAGAGCGCGTAGAACTGGCCTGTATAAAGGACGACGGCCTGGCCGGCAACAAGCCCGAACAACGCAATCAGGGAGAGCCGCAAATTTCGCCATTGACCGAACGCCTCTTTCAGTGGCGCCCTGGAGCCCTTGTTTTGCTTTTTCATGCGGGTGAACACGGGCGACTCGTGAAGCTTCAGCCGGATCCATACGGAGGCTGCGAGCAGGACAGCGGACAACAGGAACGGCACGCGCCAGCCCCAGGCGGTGAAGGCATCGTCACCTAGGACGTAGCGCGCTCCAAGGATGACTACGAGTGAGAGCAACAGGCTGAGCGTTGCGGGCGTTTGTATCCAGGCGGTCCATGCTCCGCGCTTCGCCGCGGGAGCATGTTCGGCGACATAGGTGGCCGCGCCACTGTATTCGCCACCAAGCGAGAGCCCCTGCAACAGCCTGAGAAAAATGAAGATGATCGGAGCGGCAATGCCAATCTGATTGAAGCCCGGCAGCAGACCTATGAGGAATGTGGAGATCCCCATCACTGAAATGGTGAACAGGAATGTGTATTTGCGGCCGATTTTATCGCCGATGCGGCCGAATACGACCGACCCGAACGGCCGTACGGCGAAGCCGGCGGCAAAACTGAGAAGCGTGAATACAAACGCTGCACCAGGATTGACGCCCGAGAAGAACTGCTTGCTGATGATCACCGCGAGAGAGCCGGCCAGATAAAAATCGTAGGCCTCGAACACCGCGCCAAGGGACGACGCGATGAGAACACGCCGGTCGCCACGCGACATGCGTGCGTCCCGGCTATCGTTGTTAGCCATGCCTGTCTCCTTCCGGCTGCCGCGTTGGGCAGCCTTGTTATTCAACGGTACATGCGCTTGGCGCGACGGGGTACGTCAGGTCTTTTTGCGTCTGTGTTTGGGTGTAACGCCTGACGCGATGAGTGCGTCGGTGGCGTCGCGGTCGTAGCCGGCTTCACGTAGCACCGATTCAGTATCGGCGGCGAAGGCAGGAGGGACTTTGCGTACCGAACCCGGTGTCCGCGAGAGCTTCACCGGTATGCCGATGCCCTTGTAGCCGGCAAGCTCCACGACCATCTCGCGTGCCAACGTGTGGGGATGTCGAAGCACGTCCGCAACCGAATTGATCTGCGATGCGGATACGCCCGCATCCGTCAGCCTGCGGCACAGATCCGTGGCGTCGATGTCGCGTAACGCGGGTTCGATCTCCAGGCGCAACGCGGCCCGGTTCTCGACGCGCGCGCGGTTGGTGTTAAAGCGGGGATTGCTGACAAGATCCGCGCGCTCGATCACATTGCAGAATCGCTGGAACTGGCCGTCGTTGACGACGCCGATGAAGACTTCGCCGCGCGCCGCGGTAAATGTATCGTAGGGGCAGATGTTGGGATGCGCGTTGCCGCTGAGCACCGGCGTGTTGCCGGACGCGAACCAATTGGCCGTATGCGGATGCAGCAGGCTCAGGGCGGTTTCGAAGAGAGATGTGTCGACGAGTTGGCCCATGCCCGAGCATGCTCTTTCCGTCACCGCCAACAGGATTCCAATTACTGAGGACATGCCTACCGCGGTATCCACAATCGGGATTCCAATTCTGGTCGGCCCCGATTCGCGATGACCGTTGATACTCATCAACCCGCAGAACGCCTGAAGCACGGCATCGTAGCCGGGCATCGACGAGAGCGGCCCGCTGTTGCCAAAGCCGGAAATACGGCAGTAGATGAGCCGGGGAAACTGTTTCTGCAAGACGTCGGTATAATCCAGCCCCCACTTTTTCATCGTACAGGGAAGAAAGTTTTCCACCAGTACGTCGGCGTCGACAAGCAGTTTCAACAGGACTTTGCGGCCCTCCGGATGAGCAAGATCGAGCGACATCGCGCGCTTGTTCCGGTTCAACCCTTCAAAGTAGGCCGCACTCTCGCGCACGAAGGGCGGCCCCAGTTCACGGGTCTCGTCTCCCTGGGGCGGTTCGATCTTGGTAACGTCGGCACCGTGATCGGCAAGCATCTGGGCAGCTAGAGGGCCGGCGAGTACACGGGACAGATCGAGGACCTTCAAACCGTACAAGGCGCCGCGCGCGGCTGTACTGTCGTTATGCAGATCCCCTGGTGCTTCGGTCATTCGCGTCTCCTGATTGTGATCGAATGGGCTGTTATGCTCGGCCCTCGAATTCGATGAGCTAGCCGCGGCTCGGCAACTCGACGACGCCGCTGCCAAGCACGGAAAGCTCGTCATCCTGGTTGCGGGCCTCTTGTTCGATCTCGACCAGATGGCGGCCGTTCTCGATGAACTTGCGCTTGACGTGGCCCTTGATGAACAACATGTCGCCGGCAGGATTATGGCGTCGAATCTTGCAAGTCGCGCGGCGCAGGAAACCGTTGTCGCCCATCCAGTTTGTCATGTGGTGGGTCAGCCACGAACAGCGTTCCGGACCATAGTCATATGCGCCCGGCGCGCCGACGCGAAGCGCAAAATCCTCTTCCCAATGCACGCGCTCCGGGCAATCCGGAATTCCGAAGCGGTTCTTGATACCAACGCCCGGGTGCGCGTCGATCAGTTGCCAGGCGAGTTTATTGGCGCGGATATACAGGCCGCCCCAGCCCTGGGCGTAGGCAATGAATCCGGTTACTGTCATGGGTCCCTTGAACATCACGGGAAGCGCCTCGCCTTCAGTGACATCTTCCCAATAGCGGGTCTCGGCGCCGCGAACCTGCTCGCTCCGGTAGAGTTCGTAGGCTGCTGAGAGCTCTTCTTCCGTGTAGACGCGCGGCGGTCTTGATTTGACATCGCTGTATTTCGTGCCCAACTCGCGCGCATGATCACGTTCCGTCCGGAAACACCAGCTGTCCGCATCGGCGACAAGGTCCCCATGCTGGTTATAAAAATCGACATGATAAGTCTGCTGGATCGCACGACCGGCGAAGCGCGTGTCATGTTCGACCAAGTCTTTCAGCTTGGCTTCGGTCCTGATTACGTCGTTGCGCTTTACAGGCTTGTGCCAGTTCCAGTCGGCGCCTGACCACATGGCATGAACGCCAGGCAAACCGCCGACGTATCCGGAAACAATCCGACTTGTCGTGAAAAGGAAACTGGGTAGCGCAATGATTCCCTCATGGCGGGTCTTTGCCGCATAGTCCGGGTCGCACCAAAGCGGATTGTCGTCGCCAATACCGTGCGCGTAGTGACGGATGTTGTCGCGCGTCGCCTCGTAGCACCACGGCTCGGCCGTTGCTCCCACCTCCACGCCTATTCGCTTGCTCAACTCTTCAAGACCGCTTTCGGTGATCTTGGGGAACATTACCTGATCTTCGGCCATGCATTTCTCCTGGTGACATCAATTGGGAATTACCGACGTGGCCGCCCGCTCGCGGTCACGCAATGCTTTTCGATTGACTTTGCCCGCGGGATTCTTGGGGAGTTCGCTAACGTAGGCTACTTCCCGCGGATATTCATGCTGACTCAGGTAATTTCTTACGGAATCCTGAATTTCCTTGGTAAAGTTTTCATCACCAGGACGCTCAGCAACCACGAACGCCTTGACGATCTGACCGCGTAGCGTATCGGCTACGCCGATGGCCGCAGCCTCGAGCACATCAGGATGCTTCAGAACTGCGTCCTCGATCTCCACCGCGCTGATCGTCCAGCCTGCGGAAATGATCACGTCGTCGGCACGGCCACGGTGATAAAAATAACCGTCCTCGTCGATCCGGCCGAGATCCTTTGTCGGAACCCACTTGCTGCCCCGCCAGACGGCCAGCTCGCCTGTCACTTCAGGCCCGCACGGACGCGCTTCTGCATCGTGGACTTCAACGAGCACGCCGGGAACCGCCTTGCCGAGCGAGCCTGCCTTCACCGGAAAATCAAATGCGCCCGGATAGCTGACCAGGATTACGCCAATCTCGGTGGTGCCGTACATGCTGCATACCGCGCGGCCAAAGGTCTGCCGCACGAACTCGGTCGTATCGCTATCGATCGGCTCGCCGGTAAATGACAGTTTTTCGATTGCATAGGTGTATTGGTCGGCGACACCGGAGTTTTTGATCATCCGATAGTGAGTCGCGGCAGCGGAGATGTTGACGAAGCGATGTTCATGCAGTGCTTTCAGCAAGCGCTCGGCAGAGAATTTTCCAGCATAGGCACCGATAGTGGCGCCAAGTGCGAGAGGCGCGAGCGTCCCGTGCCATAGTCCGTGTCCCCAAGCCGGCGACGAAGGGCAGAAGAAACGCTCGCCTGGCCGCACGCCGGTCCCGTACAGCGCCGCGCGCAGGACCATGACCAACGCCCGATGAGTGTGACGAACGGCGTCAGGCAATTCGCGTGTCGTGCCCGAGGTGTACTGGAATATCGACAGGTCGTCACTATGCGTCGCCGTCGAGAATTGCGCCGGATAAACCGCCAGTTCGTTGAGCCAATTCTCGTTTGCGATCACCGTCCTGACTTCGGGTACCGTCGCCGCCACGGCGGCTTTCGCCTCGTTCGTGATCAGGATCCGCGGTTCGCAGTCCTTAATGCGAAGTTGAAGCCCGTCGGGGCCGAAAAGCGTAAACAGCGGCACCGCGATCGCGCCCAGCTTCAGGACTCCGAATAATGAAGCATAAAAAGCGAGAGAAGGTTCCAGCATGATGCCGATGCGGTCCCCTGCACGTATACCCTGTGCATGCAGGTAGTGCGCCACCCGCGAAGAGGTTTCGGATATTTCGCGAAAGCTCAGAATTTCGTCATGCCCATCGGCATGGGCGATGATGACAGCAATCCGGTCTCCGTCTACGTGTCTGTCGATGCATTCGTGTCCGATGTTCAGGAGCGGGGGTTCGCCGTCGACGAGTTCCCACAGTTTCTGCGCACTGAAGTGCTTCTGGGCATCGGCATAAGACGTGTATGCCGTCAGTTTGGTCATCTTGATGTGTCTCCGCTTTTTTTCTAGATCATTTCGTTGAACCCACTTTAGGCGTCGCTTGTCTTTTTGTCAAATAGCATGTAGTTTTGTATATATACAAACGGAGGCAAGATGGTAGTCATCAGGAAGGCAGCACAGAACGATGAAAAGAAGACAGCAGGCCCCCGTGTGCGCCCTGTGCCGGCAGTCACACGATCAATTGCGATCCTGCGGCTACTTGGCAACAGCGCGGCGCCGCTCGGCGTCAAGGCGATCGCTGACGAACTGCAGTTAGTCCCCAGTACGTGTTTGCACATCCTGCGGGTATTGGTCGACGAGGAGCTCGTCAAGATCGACGCATCTACCAAGCGTTACTCAGTCGGCGCCGGCATGCTGTCACTCGCGCGAAGCGCACTGAAGAGCGGTGGTTTCAGCGATCTCGTGCAGCCTTACCTGGACGATCTGGCTTCGCGATATGGCGTCACTGCAATGGGCGTCGAGCCGAGCGGCCTTAAGCACATGGTCGTGAAGGCGTTATCTGTGTCCGAGTTACCGGTGAGTCTGCATGTCGAGCTGGGAAGCCGCTTTCCCGCCCTGATCAGCGCGACAGGACGCTGCGTAGCCGCATTCGGCGACTACACGCCTGCTGAACTGAAAAGCGGTTTCGAGTCGCTGCGATGGCAGAACCCGCCAACATTCGAAGCCTGGATGAAAGAAGTCGACACCACCCGAACGCACGGTTATGGCATCGACCGGGGAAATTACATCGCCGGCGTAACCGTCGTCGGTACGCCGGTATTGGACTCGAAGCAACGGATGGTGTTTGGTCTTGCCGCCGTCGGACTGATGAGCCAGCTGAGCGCAACCCAGGTGAGCGCGCTTGCGAACGATCTCAGTAAAGCGTCGACTGAACTGGCGTCGACCGTCGTATCGGTGCGGTGATCATGGACATACGTATGACGGCCGAACGGCTGGCGCAGCAGGGATGGCGCAGGCACGCTCCAAAGGGCTTCACCGGGTTGATCGGTCCGCTGTGGAGTCGGACTGAACAAGGCATTCTCGCATTTGGACTCATCGCGGGGGAGGATCATTTGAATCCCGCCGGGCTCGTTCACGGAGGCATGCTGGCGACGCTGCTTGACCAGGTGATTAGCACTGCTTCATGGCAGGCGGTGGGACGCCTGCCGTGCGTCACCATACAGCTTGATGCGCAGTTTCTCTCGGCCGTCAAAGCGGGAGCTTTTGTGGAAGCACGGGCAGAGGTGGTGAAAAAAACGCGGGAGATCGTTTTCGCACGCGGTGAGTTGACGGTTTCGATGACCATCGTGGCAACCGGTAACGCAGTGCTCAAAATTCTTCAGGCAGTCTCTAGTCACTGAAATAGCAACAGCGTGCCGGAGTTCCTGTCGGTCATCGTCGGCTTGACCCGGGCTTTGTCGAAATGATTTGCGGATGGCACGTCGTCAGACAGATTTTCCTCAAACGCGGGGATTCTGGCATCACCCGTTTAGGGACAAATTCGGGCATCAAGATTGCGCGGAATCTCGAAGTGGAACGGTCCGCCGCCGTCTGGCCGACGGTCGGGCATTGCGGATACGACGCAAAATGCTCAATCGATAGGTTTGCTCACCGGAAAATTAATTTAGAGGTGAGGCCAGTCCGAACCATCGTTACGAATGGCAACACCAAAGGCTCGGTGTTGTGCCTGAAACTTACCTTCCGGTCTCTTGCCCACTTGGTCGAAGACAATCTCGTTGTCGAAACGGGGTCGGCGATCGGAGATGCGGTGCCCGAGTTCACAGCACATGCAGATAGGCGTCAATCTGCCGAACGGATCTATGCGCGTAGCCGTTGGTCAACGAGCCGTGCGATCGCGACTGATTTGATTTGACATAAACTAAATGATCGAAATTTAGTTCGCATTCCTATGCGTATTAAGACGAGCGGGTTATCAATTTGTGCAGCGGGCCGCTGCACAAATTCGGATATATGGTGCCTCCAAGGTGCGAGGTGACAGTCTGCGCATGGCGGGGAGGGCTGCTGGTTAGACGCGATGTCAGCGCACGATGGGGCGGCAAAAGGGGAAGTGCGTGAATGCTCCTCACGGACCTGATGTCGTGCAGAGGCTGTCAATGAGTCTCATCGTCGTTGCTCTCCAGCCAAGCCGGAATATCACGCTTGCCGTTGAGCACGCGCCAGACTTCCACATGAGCCTCGCGCTCAATATAGAAGATTAAGTGCGGATACCGATCCAGTGGCCACGACCGCAGGTCTGGGATACCCAGCTCGTACGCGTAACGGAGAGACCCGATGTTCGGGTGCTTGGAGAGACGCTCGTAAGCCTGCTCGATCTCCGCGATGAATCCGAGCGCAGCCTGCTCCGAGCCTTCGTCTACGAGGTAGTGCGTCACCTCGTCCTCCACGTCCTGCCTGGCTAGCCTTGTCGGTATGACGGGCTTAGCCCTCATTTGCGAGAAGTACGCACGCGAGCGCGCAGCGATTCGAAGTAGTCGGCGTCAACAGGGGCGGCGAGGCCGGACGTTGCGCCCTGCAGGATTATTGCGCGCAGACGCTTGCGATCTTGGTCTTTTCGGATCAGTTCGCGGACGTATTCGCTACTCGTGCCGTACCCGCCCTCGCCAACCTGTTCGTCGACGTAGACCTTCAGCGAATCCGGTAGGGAAATGTTCATAGTCGTCATGGAACAACTCTAGCACGCTTTGGCAAATTTTGCCAAAGTGATTCGGTGTTATGAGGCGGCTGATACAGAGTGACTGCTACGGCTTTGGTGCGCATAGACAATGAACGGTAGTTGGCGTTCGGCGAACAAAGAACCGGATATGCGACCGTGCGCGCGGTGTTCGACCGTACGCTTAGTCAATTCATAACGTATTCACTTGACATAATATAAATTATCATTTTTAAGTAACAGGCTACCTGATAGAGTGATCGAGCCTGGACGGCGTGAATTCGGCTTCAACGACAATGAACGGTGCAAAATTGACCTGCAAACATTAGCCCGGCAAGCCCGCGTGCATCGGAACACGATCGGCCGGGCACCAAACTCCGTGAGCCTGCAACGGTTCTTGCGCGAAGCTATACGCGTCCTTCGAGCCGCGAGCGATGTTTTCCAGCCGCGAGGCCTGAGCGGTTAAATTGCCATACCCGGCTCAAGCGTGACGGGTTCCTGACCCGCAGAGAACCGGAGTGCGGGAAATGGACCGCGCAGAACCGTGAGCCCACTGCCGACCTCCAGCCAATCCCCTTCCGGCAGACCGATCACAGTCTTGTCCGAATTGGCGACAAGAAACTCCGCAATCCGCTGGTTGCGTGTTTCTCCACGATGCCCTTGCGGCAGCGCATTCGTGTAATGCGGATTGATCTGCACATCAATCAGGTTCAACGCACCGAAACCCTTCGGATCCACGATCGGCATGTCGTTCGTGGTGCTGATGGTCGGACATGCGAGATTCGCACCTGCGCTCCAGCCAAGATACGGCGTGCCGCCGCGCACGACGCTCGCGATAGCGTCGAGCAGGCCGCGCTCGCGACAAGTCGCCAGCAACTGGAACGTGTTACCGCCGCCCACAATCACCAGTTCGGCCCCCGCGATAGCGGCCTGCTGCGCTTGCACGGAACCGGCTTCATCGATGGATTCGACTTCGATGCCAACCGGTTCGAGCGCTTCACGCACTGTGGCGGTGTAGTCGCTCCAGCTCATTGTCACGCCGGCAAACGGAATAAACACGGCCCGTCGCCGCGAACCGGCGAGCGCTGTGATGGCGTCGAGTGCGTGAGCGAGATAACGGCCATCGGGACCGCGGGAATTACTCAAGAGAAGTAGTTTCATGGATGGTTTCTCCGGGTTTTAGCTCACTCGCCTATGCATCAGGAATGTTTCTTAGAGCAGTTCGGCCGTCAAGCGCGCGATCAACGCGTTCGAGACAATAACCGGTAATCCCGACGCGGTTTTTGCCACCTCGCGATGCCGTTCGACGAAGCCCATGCAGTCGAGAATCAGGATGTCGGCGCCCTGCTCGCGCAGACTGCGCGCTGCTTCGGCTAGTGCGTCATCGTTGTCTACATAAGGTGAAGCCGCCGCGCAGACCGGTGGACACTGCAAGCCGGCCCACTTGTGATACTCGCTCTGGATCTGGCTTTCGAGCGGCACCACAATGCCCGCCTGCCGCGCACCCGCCAGCGCTGCCGCCGCTGGCGGCACGATCCGGTCCGGTTCGACGAGCCAGGCAGATTTGCATTGCAGCCCTTCGAACTCACCCGTGCACAGGATCAGCACCACGGTGCAGCCTTGCGCTTCGAGCGCGTCGATCTTCTGCTGTAGCACGCGCCTGACAGCAGGCTTGTCCAGCACCACCGCTTCGCCGCTCAACAACCGTGAAACGAGTGTCGCGTTGCCTGGCTGCGGCGCGAAGACCGCGTCAATATCTTCGCGCGTCCTGCCGTCGAGCACGCCCGAGTGAACGCACTGCAGGCCGGCAGGAAGATGGGTGTTCAGGATAGGCGTGATATCCGAACGCGGAGCCTGTCCGATTGTCAGCGTACCGAGTTTGCTGGTCGTCATGTCGATTAACCTTAAAGAGCCTGCCGTTTTTGCAGATGCGCGAGCGAACCGTAAAGCTCGATCAGGCGTGCATATTCAAGGACATCATAGAACGCGCACGTGCCGCGGCCGAACTCCTTCGCAACCTCGACTGCGAACTTCACCGTTGCGGCAATATCGGTTTCGTGGCTCGCGCCGGTGCCACAGCCGGGCACAACGCTCTCGGACGTGATCGCCACGCCGACGACCGGCGCGCTCGTGGCAATCGACGGCTGCATGATGCTGTTCAGATGATGTACGCCGTTGCCGTACGGCGTGATGTCCTGCGTCGTGATGGGAAACGTCACGGCCGGGCGGCCGCTGGTCATTTCCATGATGCGCAGCAAGTCCTCCGAGACGCGCAGGATGTAGCCCTCTTTCACTGTCGGCGAGAGCGCGTAACCCTTGTGGTTGATAATGCGATTACCCTTGGTCGTATCGATGGAGAGCACAGCGTCCATCTCATCCCAGACCTCGTGGGCATTGATGTCTTCCGTGTCGATCGGCGAATCCATGAAATCGACCGGATCATGCGGGCGCGTCGGAGCATCGGGACAAATGTGCGTGGTCAGGAAAACATCGCCGGGCAGCGCATCGCCTTGCCCGCGCATTTGCGCGAGCTTCAACGCAGACGCAACCGCGGCGATAGCGCCATCGGCGTCGGAGACCAGGCCGATGCGCGAAGGCCGTGCGCCGATGCCACCAAGACGCCCGACAATGCCAAGACTCTTCGCCGTGCCGCCGGCGCGTTTGCCCGACTCGCCCGGAATATGGATTTTCACGAAATCGGTCGATCCCTTCGGACCACTGATCTTGAGGACTTCAACCGTGACCCCCTGGCCGCGATACGGCGCGAGCAGGTCGACGACCGTCTGGCCCGAGGCGAAGCGGCTGTCGAAGGCTTCGAATACTTGAAGAGTTTGCGAAAGGCTCATAGTGTGTTGTCTCTTTGAAACGTAGTCGATCCGTGCGAACTTTCCTCGTTCAATGCGAGCGGGTACGAATCAGTGAATTGCAAAAACTATAGATCGCGTCTCCTGCGATCACGCCGGCGGCGAATACTTCCATTGCGCTTTTCATCGCCGCGCCGCCACGGCGCTCAATCGCAACACGCAACGCAATGCCGACCATGACGGCCCAGCCCGCTGCCGGATTGGCGATCAGGAGGCCGGTCGCGAACAGCACGCCGAGCTGACGCTTCGGGCCGCCGATCAGCTGCAGCGCGGCGCCCGCAATCGCCCAGACGATCAGCGAGTGCATCACGCCGGGGGCGACGCCCGCCTTGATCGTCGACACATACACCTTTGCGACCGGCGGGATCTGGCCGTTCGCAAAGAAGCTCGTATGCGCGAAGTAGACCACCGGGATGGCAACCACGAAAGCGAGCATGGCGGCGAGCAATTGCTGACGCCGGCCGGCGAGTTCGAACGCGGGATCCTTGCCGTGGCCGCGGAGGATGAAGCCCGCCTTCAGGTCATAGCCCATGTCGGCGAACGCCGGACCGGTTGCAGCAGAGAAGCCGCAAAGGATCACGAGCGCCTCCGGCGGGAAGCCGATCAACATGCCGATCAGCAACGTAATCAGTGCCACCGCGAAGGCCGGAAACCAGCCCGAATGCATGGCCGCGATGCCTACAATCAGTTCGTGGACGAATGCCGCTAACGCCGCATAGACGATGAACCCGAGCAGCATGCCCGGCGACATGCCGGCGTACAGGCCGCTGCCGAACGAGACCAGCGCAGCGAGCGCGACATACGCAATGCCGCCGAACTTGAGCGAACTGCGGATACCGGGCGCGTCCTGGACCGCCGGGGACTGGGTATTCAGCACGGGCTTCTTGTCGCGCACCACGAGCCATCCCACCTGCAGCAGCGCGACCAGACCGGCGCCTATCATCATGCCGTGCGGGATGTACGCCTTGTCGATGGCGATGCCGAACAACGGCATCGAATAACCGCGCAGCAAAAAGCCTAGGCCAAGCATGCCGAGCGCCCAGATGTTGCCGATGAACGCGGTGCCGAACGCCGACATTGGAATCCCGAGCCATGAACCGATCACACCCACGCCGAGCCCCACGCCGAGAAGACGCGCCTGTTTGCCGCCTTCATCGCCGGCCTTGATCGCCTCGGCCGCGGCGACGCCTTGCGGCCACGTGCCTGTTGCGGGAAAGATCTTGCTGCCGAACATCCGGTAAAGCATATAGCCGTCGAGCAGCATGGCCAGCGACACGCCCACGAACATCGGCATGACGAGATCGGCGCGACCCATCAGGAACGGGATGCCTATTGGCAGCAGCAAGCTGTTCGCCGCGCCGAAGGTCGCTGCGGAGATCGCACTTTGTGCAAGATTCTGGACGTGAATGGAACGGTAGTTGGCGAAGAACTGCAACGGCACACGCGCACAGATCATGGCCACGAGTGCGCCGATGATGGACGTATTCGGTGTCACGCCAAGCTTGACCAGCAGTTCGATACCGATCACCGCGCCAAACACGCTCAGCACCACGAGCAACAGCAGGTTGGCAAACGAGAACGTGGACGGATGCTGCGGTGGGACAACGCCCGTTTGCTGCGAGTCGGCTAGGGTCGGCGGTTGCATGGAAAGTAAGTGGAAAAGTTAGGGCATCGTGGTCCAGAATGCATCGCCGAGTGAACGGCCGATCAGTTCCGCATGAGACGTGATGCGGCGCGCGAGATGCCCGATGTCGTCCGCGCCGAGATTGCTGCTGGGAAAGGTCAGGCAGAACGACAAGCATTCGCCGCTGGCAGGATCGGCAACTGCGCAGCCGACTGAACAGACGCCCGAGAGCGCCTCGTTCCGGGCAACGGCGTAGCGCTGGCGGCGCGTCTCGTCCAGCGCCCGGATGAGTTCACTGACCGTCGCCGGGCCGCCGATCGGTGCCGTGCTAGGGGTTTCAACCGGCAATCCGTCGGGGAAGCGTTCGCGAATCTGCGCGTCGCTTTCGCGCGCCAGCAATGCCCGGCCGGTCGATGTCGCCCAGGAAGGCAAACGGCGGCCGGCATTCGTCATCGCCCGCAAAGCCTGTGAGCCAGGACGAACGCGCAGGACAACAACGTCGTTATGGTCAAGCAGCGAGATATAGCCGGTGTGACCAGTTTCGGTGCCAAGCGTATCCATGGCCTGCGCGCACATTTCGATCAGCGGTGTCGACGAGCGCACGATGTGGGCGAGTTCAAGCAGCAGCAGCGAGGGCCGATACGCGAGCGTTGTCGAATTGCGCACAAGCAAGCCCTCCTCCGCCATTTGCTTGAGGACGCGCGAAGCCGAACTTTTCGGCATTGAAAGATGTTCGACCAAGTCGGTCATGGTGACTTCCGACTGCCGCAAGGCCATCAGGCGCAGAACGGCAGTTGCTGTTTCGAGAATGCTCATCGCTCACCGTGGTTCCATAAAATGGAACCGAGTTCCGTTGTGTGAGTTAATGGTATTCGAATCGGAAGATCGTCAAAAAAAAGTTTCGCAGGCGCGTGCTTGTCCATTTCGCGGCCGTGCCATTTCGCCGGTGCAGCCGGGTCTTCGAATGGAGGCGCCGTTGAAGAAGCAAGGTCTTCAGGTCAGTGGTTTTTCGCCATGTGGACAATCGTGGAATCGGGGCGCGTCAGATGTGCACGCCGTCGTGTTTCAAGGTAGCCCGGTTTCAGACCCAAGGTCTCTGGGGCTGGCTACCCTGACTTCCAATTGCATCTTCAGTTGCGGCTCGCAATAGCGGCCGCCGCACCGCCGAGTGCAAATGCTCCAACACGATTGGCGATGCGAACCGCGCGAGGTGTCCGCAAAAGGAGGCGCGCCTTATGGGCCAGAAATGTCCAGCTCAAGTCGATCGTAGCCAACGTGACGAGCGTAACGAGCGTGACGCACGAAAGAATGGCCCACTCCTGAAAACCTGCGGACGAGAGGTCAATGAGCGACGGCAACAGGGCGATGTAGAACACCATGAGCTTGGGATTACCCAAGGTGACGGCCATGCCCGCGCCGCATAGGACCGATACCGCGCGCCGCCCTCCTTCTTCGATAGTCTGTCGGACCTCCTCAAGCTTCTGGCGGTCGCGGCCGACCAGGACGACCACGCCGTGGCTGGCCAGTTCGAGCGCCGCTAGCCGACCCATGCCTGAAGTCCGGCCGGTGATGATGTACGCCTTGGGACCGGCGGGGTTTTTCAGGGGCGATGCTTGCATGGCGGCGCGTTAAATATGGATGCCGCCCGCGACTTCGATCCGCTGGGCATTGACCCAGCCGAAGTCGTCGGACAGTAGCGCAGCGATCACCGGCCCAACATCCTCCGGAACGCCGGCGCGTCCGAGCGCGGTGTGATCGGAGACCGCCTTGTTGACCTGTTGATTGTCCCGGACAATGCCACCGCTGAAATCGGTGGCGATGGCGCCCGGTGCGATCACGTTGGCCGCGATCCGGCGCGGTGCCAGCTCCACGGCCATGTAGCGCGTCAGCGCCTCTACGGCCGCTTTTATCGGACCGTACCCAACACGGTTTGGCATGGCGAAGCGAGCCAGTCCCGAGGAAATGTTCACGATGCGACCGCCCTCGTTCATGAGCGGCAGCAATTTTTGCGTGAGGAACAACACGCCCTTGAAGTGAACGTTATAGAGCCCGTCCATCTCTACTTCAGTTATGGTCTCAAGGCTGGCGTTGGATGAGGTGCCCGCATTGTTGACGAGGTAATCGAAACGCTCAACTCCCAGTTCGACAAGCGTTTCCTTCACATGACCAACGAAGCTGTCGAACGTAGCAACATTGCCCGTGTCCAGCTGCAGCGCAAATGCCTGCACGCCGGCCTCCACGGCTAGCGCGACCACTTTGTCGGCTTCTGCACGATTCGAGATGTAGGTGAATATTGAGTGGACCCCTCGCCTGGCGAGGCAGAGGACAGTGTTACGGCCAATTCCCCGGCTGCCGCCGGTGACGATCGCAAGTTTACTATTTCGCATAACTGATCTTCCTGTTGGAATCGCGTATATCGCGGTGGGTTACGTTCACTCATTGTGACGGCCAAAGGCCGCTACCGGAATGCCGAAACACTCCGTTTTCTTGCCTATTCCTAGCGATAGAGATACATTTGATCGTGGTTCCAACGTAAAAGGAAAGGTCGGATATGCCAGATCAATTGGCGCAAGCGCTCCTGCGCTATACGGACGGTCAGCCCGGCGCGAGTCCGTTTATAACGCCGATCGACGGACTTGCCATCCTGCGGTCGGATCATCCAAAACCGCCTACCCACATGATGTCCAAACCAGCCATGTGCATCGTGGCCCAGGGTGCCAAGTGGGCAACCTTCGGCGGCAATCGACTTGAGTACCGGGCGGGACAGGCGCTCGTCGTAGGCGTCGAGGCGCCCTCCATCGGCCGGGTTGTCGAAGCGAGTCCCGGCGAGCCTTGTCTTGTCCTTGCGTTTGAACTCGACCTCGCGATCATGCGCAGCGTTGCAGATGGACTGGATGCGCCGCCCAAGCCTGGCGGGGAACCCGGCCGCGGCGTTTTCGTGACGGATTTCCGAGGTCCGCTTGCCGACTGCGCGCTGCGCCTGGTACGCCTGCTAGACACGCCCAAGGCGATTCCGACACTCTACCCGGTCATCATGCGCGAAATTTGCTATTGGCTACTGACTGGTCCTCATGGGCGAGATGTCGCCAGAATGACCTTGTCGAACGGCCCATCGCAGCGGGTGATGAACGCCATGCACAGCTTGCGGAATCGCTTCAGGGAGACGGTTCGGATTGCGGAACTGGCTGAGGTCGCGCAGATGAGCCCTTCGGCTTTCCACCGTCAGTTCAAGGCGCTGACTTCGTTGACGCCTCTGCAGTATCAGAAGCAGCTTCGTCTGCTGGATGCCCGCCGGCTGATGATTTCGAGCGCTGTTAATGCTGAGACGGCATCCGTTCTGGTTGGCTATGAAAGTCCGTCACAGTTCAGCCGGGAATATGCACGCATGTTCGGTGCATCTCCGAAACGTGATGTGACGCGGATGCAAACCGTGCTTCGAGAAGACCGCGCTGCAGCGGGCGCTGATTGATGGCTGAAGATGCTTGATCTCGGCATCCGGCTTGCTGGTCGTGTTCATCGGCTGCGCCATAGCGGTTGTGGACAACGATACGATAAATTACGCGTGTCGCAGCACAACGCACTGCCCTCACAGAGCTAACGCCGTTAGTCTTGGAGGGTACGCCCGTTTATTCCTTTGCTACGGGAACAAGTCACGGCGGCAGGAAATTCAGGGAACCGAAATTGCAGGCCTTTCGTATTCTCATCGACAATATTCACACACGGTCCCCATGGCGATACAAAAGGAACAAGTCATCCAGGTTGCAATGGAACTCCTCGATGAACTTGGAATCGACGGTATGACAATGCGCAAACTCGCGCAGGCGCTGGACATCAAAGCGGCTTCGCTGTACTGGCACTTTGCGAACAAGCAGGCGCTGATGGATGGCATCGCCGACCTGCTGATGGAGAACGTCGCGCGAAAAGTGCCGCGCAAGCGCGCGTGGGATGAACAGTTGCGTCAAATCGCGGTCGAGATTCGCCGCGCAATGCTGAAGCATCGGGACGGCGCGCGCGTGTTCGCCGGCAGCAACGGTGTCACCGACAATGTAATGCGGGTCGGCAACGCCCTGATCGCCGCACTGGCCGACGCTGGCGCAGACTCACGGCTCTCCGCGTGGGGTGCGTTCAGCGTGCTCTACTATGTGCTCGGCTTCGTGATGGAGGAGCAGGCGCTCGGCCCGGAAAATGGCATTGACATGAAGGCTCGCCAAGCGGCATTCGTCGCGCTTGCGAGCACTGGTTATCCCCATGCGCATGATGCGGCTGACGATATCTTCAACCGCAACTTCGACCAGCGCTTCGCGCTCGGACTTGATCTTCTGATACGCGGTTTCAAGAGCAAGGTTGCAGAGATTTGACTATCTAACAACGTTAGTTTAATCTAATGTTGTTAGATGATCTTGACTCAGCAAGGAAGCTCAACGTGCTGCTCAGGTGCGGAAAGCGTTTTGTGCTGCTGAGCGCCGGCGCATTGCCGGCTGGAAGCAATGTTGCGCAGGGGCGGTGATCGTGCAGACGAGTCGCGCTGTGGCAGTGGCGTCAAGAGCGAGTCCAATGCCGAGGTGGCGCATCTGCTTGAACGACAATAGGTACTCACCTCTCCTATTGGTCTTCTCCATCCGCTAGCAGCGCGCCCGCATTCATTGTGCGTTGGCATTTGACGGCATCGTATTAATAATCGTAAGTTATCCAAATCAAATTATGATTGCAGCGGTTTCACGTCAATCCTGGCCTGCGGTTCGGCCTTTTTCGGAATGAAGGAACATGAACAGGAAAATCTGGTTTATCACGGGCGCTTCGCGTGGTTTCGGTCACGTCTGGACCAAGGCGGCTCTGGCACGCGGCGACAGCGTCGCTGCAACCGCGCGCGATGTCGCGTCTCTTGACGATCTCGTCAAGTTGCACGGCGAGGCAATTCTTCCTCTCACACTCGACGTCACCGATCGCCGCGCTGTGTTCGCCGCGGTTGAGCAGGCACACCGGCACTTCGGCCGGCTGGATGTTGTGTTGAGCAACGCCGGTTATGGCTTGTTTGGTGCGATCGAGGAAACGGACGAATTCGCGGCACGAGCGCAGATCGAGACGAATTTCTTTGGTGCGCTGTGGGTCATCCAGGCCGCCCTGCCATTGCTCCGCGCACAAGGCTGCGGCCATGTGCTCGCAGTATCCAGCATTGGCGGTGTGATCACATTTCCGACCGCAGGGGTCTATGGCGCCTCCAAATGGGCGCTTGAGGGCCTGTGTGAGACCTTGGCGAAGGAGGTTGCCGACTTCGGCATCAAGGTGACGCTGATCGAGCCAGGAGCGTACAACACCGACTGGCGTGGTAGCTCGGCACACCATGTGACAAAGATGGATGTTTATACCGGCTTGCGTGAGAAGCTTGCGGCGGCTTACGGTTCTCGCACGCTCGGCGACCCGTCGGCCACGGCCGACGCGATTCTTCAGGTGGTCGACACGTCATCGCCGCCGCTGCGCCTGCTGCTCGGCGGAAGTACGCTTCAGATCGCGGAGCACACGTATGCAGACCGGCTTGCTACGTGGAGACAATGGGAGGCGGTGTCCAAAGCGGCGCAGGGAAACGCGGGCTAAGGTTCATCCGCATGGCAGCGACAAAATCATGGTGCCGCTGCCGTTTCCCGAAGACCGCCGTTGCGCCGGCATGTGACGCTCCATGCCTCTCACTTTGCGATACCGCTGAAGCGCTCGGGTTCATCCACCCAAGCGCTTTCATGCAGATTTCAAGTGAGGCGGGTGCTGCCCATTGGACGATCAAGAACGCAGAAGCGCTTTTCCACGGTTATTGCTTTCCGGCTACGAGAACATTCCATTCGCACCTTCGCCGCCGAGATGCGCCTAATGCATGTTCCTGATCGGGGAGTCAGAGCATCCCGGCCAATCCATCCATTAACTGCACCGTCGCATAGCCTTGCACCAGATTCTCGAAACCGCGCACCACATCCGCTTCCATTTCCCGGATGCCCTTTTCCCCATGCAAACTGAATTTGCCAGTCGCGTTGAATCGCCGATTGAAGTAGTCGCTCACTTCGTCGATTTTTTCCGGGAGGGCCGAGTCGGTATAAAGGACTGATCGGGGGGACGCTGCGTCGTAAAACAGGTTGTGTTTCCATTTAGGGACGAATGAGACAGGCTTCGACTCGGTGATTAAAAACGAGCCGATAAGTTGTAGCCGATCCTTTCTCCCCTTCGGCGTTGTAAACGTCCACACCTTGCGCGGGAGGCGCTCCTTCAGTTGTTCCAGCATGGCTCCGTCAGACCCGAGCGTACCAATGCGGCCCTCCTTTACATCGAGCGCGAAGTCCTTCCAATGATAAAAAATATCCACATCTCTCCCAGTTCTTAATCAATGTGACAGGGTCTCTCGCCGAGATATCCGACGGAGAGCGTCCAAGCCATTCTAATGCCCGCGGCGGTACCCCGTTCGATTGGTTTCCTCTGACGTATGACAGCCGCTCTTTTGCACCCTTACCCGTTGTCATTGTCGACAACCACCACCATCGCTCATCGGGCGTCTTCGAGTTCGCGGGCGCGTAGTCTCCGCCAATGTTCTTCGGAGCGCGCACTTGACTCCTGATCGCCTTCGACTCAGCGAACCTTGTTCATGGCGCGACGGAACGCTTTAAGGGTCTCCGCGCTCACGTAATGCTCGATGCCTTCGGCGTCCCGCCGAGCCGTTTCGGCGCTCACGCCGAGCGAGAGAAGAAAACCTTCTACGATCTGGTGGCGCACCCGGCTTTGATGCGCGACTTCGCGACCTGCTTCGGTCAAAAAGACGCCACGATAAGGCTTGCGCGAAATCAGGCCCTTCGCCGTCAGACGCGCCAGCATCTTCGCCACGGTTGGCTGCGCGACGCCGAGCCGTGCGGCAATATCTACCTGCCGTGCTTCATTGCCATCCTCGATCAAATCGGCAATCAGCTCAACATAGTCTTCGACCAGTGCCAGACGACTGGCCTCGCGTGCATGACGAAACCCTTCCGAATGGCTGTCGGCATCGATAAGTGGCTTCTCACGTGGCACGAATTCGCGCATATGTTTCCGTGTTCTTGATATGTATGGTGTGGGCCATCATGCAACATCTTCAATATTTATAGCATACGCTTTGATTCTTTCTTGAGGGTATACGTGGACTATTCATGCTCCGGGCCGTTGAAAACAAGCATCGTCGATGTAATATAGCAAAGGGTATATAGTGGAGCCATAGCGATTCCTGCTGCCCGGATTGCATCCAGATCGACCAGGAACACGTAATGCAATACAGGCGAAGTGCGTCGACTGCCCCATCAGCGTGGAATTGCCGGCCCTGAAAGCGAAGACCGGTCATAGCGTATCGGTCGGCTCCGTGGGCTCGGGTAGTGGTCGACTCATTTAGCCGGGGGCGTGCAATTTGGGGACACGATCCTCTCGGTCATCTGCTGCATAGCAATTGACAATCGATGCCACCAAAGCGCCGTCGCGAACAAAGGATAGCCATGTCGAGTACCACGAGCAGCAGCACCCTGACCGACCGCACGACAGAGGCGATTCAAGACGTGCTGGCTGGCCGGCGGCAAGGGCTGCGTTCCGTGTTGCTATTCGCGGGGCCCGCGGTGATTGCGTCGATCGCCTATATGGATCCCGGCAACTTCGCCACGAATATCCAGGCAGGGTCGCGGTTCGGTTATTCGCTGCTTTGGGTTGTGCTGATGGCGAATTTGATCGCCATGTTGTTCCAGGCATTGTCGGCCAAACTCGGGATCGTGACGGGCCGCAACCTGGCCGAGATGTGCCGTGAGCAGTTTTCCCGCCCGGTGGTTCATGCAATGTGGGGCATCAGTGAAGTGGCTGCCATGGCCACTGACCTGGCCGAATTTCTCGGTGGTGCGATTGCGCTGTCGCTACTTTTCAAGCTGCCTCTGATCGCCGGCATGTTGATCACGGCTATTGTCACCTACGGCATCCTGCTGTTTGAAAAGAACGGTTTCCGGCCAATGGAGATCATCATTGGGGCGTTCGTGGGCGTGATCGGGCTGTGTTATCTCGCCGAGATGTTTATCGCGCCCGTCACTTGGGGACTGGTAGGGTTTCATTCCGTCGTCCCGACCCTCCCTAACGCCGAAGCACTGACAATCTCGGTCGGCATTGTCGGAGCGACCGTCATGCCACACGCAATCTACCTCCACTCGGGGCTGACGCAGGGACGAGTCCCGGGGAGCAATCCGCGCGAAAGGCGGATTCTGCTGCGTTTCTCGAACTGGGAGGTCGTCATTGCCCTTTCCATCGCCGGTGTCATCAATATGGCGATGGTCATCATGGCGAGCTCCGCTTTTCATGCCGGCCACAGCGATGTAGCGGAAATCGAAACCGCTTACCACACGCTCACCCCGCTGCTCGGCGCAGGCGCTGCCGCCGTGTTCCTGATTTCCCTCATCAGTTCCGGCGTTTCCAGTTCGGTGGTTGGCACGATGGCCGGCCAGATGATCATGCAGGGTTTCGTCGGCTTTCGTATCCCCGTCTGGCTGCGGCGCCTCGTCACCATGGTGCCTGCCTTCATTGTTGTCGCGCTTGGGGTGAATGCCACGCAGGCACTCGTGCTCAGCCAGGTCGTACTGTCATTCGCCTTGCCGATCCCCATGGTGGCCCTGGTCCTCTTCACCCGCCGCAAGGACATCATGGGCGAGTTTGCCAACACTCGTCTGACCCACATGGTGGCGGTCGTGGCCACTGTCATTATTCTCGCTTTGAATATGGTTTTGCTGCTTCAGACTTGCGGCGTCAAGGTGCCAGGGTTGCCTTCGAATTAGATTCAAACTTCCCTTCCTTGCAGGGCTTCCCGGTGCCTACCGGCACCTGGTTCTCACCCACTGCTTGCCGCCCGAGCACACTGAACTTCGCAATTGCCTTACTTGACGGACACTCCCTGCGGCATTGGCTGCACATGATATTGGCAACTGCTGTTGGCTTATTGCTTGCCGTCGTTGGTTTTGCTTTTCTCGCATGGGAGGCAGGCTGCTCAACCAGGGCATCTGCACTAAGGACGAGGACCACGGTCACGGCCTCGGTCATGTTGTTCGTCATTGGCATCATCATTTTGTTTCGATACCCCTTGTTCGCTTGATCTTTTGCGGGTTTCCGGCGGATCGCCAACCTGTTGTTTCACCTGCTGCCGCCGCTTGGCGCCGATAGCCTGGACAGGATAAGCTTCGCTACCCGCATCAGCGTCAGCGCGCACGGGGCGGCCTTGGGGCTCAACCTGAAAACCACCGCACCGGGCGGATCACAACTGGATCGAAACCAGCAATGCACACCCATGGACCCGGTGCCCGCCACCCGAGCATATGTCGCTGAGCCGCCTGTTGTTGCCGCCGGAGGCACCCACGCTTGCGCCGGGTATTGTGCACAGCAGCTTCAGCGTGCAAGGCGACGCCCGTCACAGTTTCGTGGCCTGGCAGGAACGCATGAGTCCGGTCTACGACATACAGCCTTCATCGAAGCACGGTGAGGAAACGTTCGACGCGGGGTTGTCTCGTTACTCGATCGACAATCTGAGCTTCTTCGATATCCGCACCAGCCCCAACCTGGCCGTGCGATCCCTGGGGCGCGTGTCGACGGAAAGCATTTGCGATGTCAGCTTCAGTGTGTTCCTGGAAGGTCCGCCCGGGCACTTCCTGGGCAACAAGCAACGGTCCGACGTACCGCACGTTCCGTCCGTGCCAAGCATCCTCGCGCTGGACATGGATCAGCCATGCACCGTCCGGAGCACTCATGGCCGGATACTGCTGCTTTTTGTACCGCGCGCGATGATCGAAAAGGCGTTTCCGGACGCCGCCTCGCTGCATGGACGTCTGGTTCAGGCCACCACGCCCCTGGCGCGCACGCTGATAGCGCACCTGGTGGCACTCAATCGGCAAATCGCCGGCCTGAGCAAAGACGCGGCGCATCATGCCATGCTCACCGCGGTTGAGCTGCTGGCCGCGGTGTTCAGCCGGCAAGCAGGTCTTTCGGGCAACGCCCGCGCGGCGTTGCGCGCCGCAGTCTATGAACAGGTGCGGCGCTACGTCGAGGCCAATCTGCACGACCCGGGCTTGTCGCCCGAAAGCGTGCTGGCATCGCTGCGGTTATCGCGCGCCAGCGTGTACCGTCTATTCGAGTATGAAGGCGGCCTGGCCGCTTATATCCGAAGCCGCAGGTTGCGAAGGGCCGCCGATGAACTGGTTCGCTTTCCGCATGTGGAGGTGCAGGACATTGCTTCGGGGCTGGGTTTCAATGATGCGTCGAGCTTTACGCGCGCATTCCGCCGTGCTTTCGACATCGCGCCTCGAGAACTGCACGCGTATGCGCCGTTGCTCCGGGGCGAACCTGCAAGGCGAGAGCGGCATGCTTCCTGGCCCGTGGGGAGCTTCAGATAGACGGGCGGTGCTGGACACAGGGTTGGCGCTCGGCGTCCCCATCACGGCTGCACCGATGGCCGAGCGCCCCCCGTCACGGTTCCATCGGCCGCTATCTCCGGCCGGCCAGCCACCCAATGAGTAACCCGACACCCAGGGCCACCCCGGCGGTCTCCCATGGACGGTCGTGCACGTAGTTGTCCGCCAGCTTCGCTGATTCGCGCCCGCGCGTGATGACTACGACCTGGGCATCGGCCACCTTTTTCCGGGCGTGCTTAAGACGTGCTCGTACCTTGCGAGAGTCAAGTGTCCCCGTTTCCAGAGTTTTATCCACATCGTTCAACGCATTGTAGGAATCTGACATGCTAGTACCTCCATACTCATGGTTAGGAAAACACAACATCTAAAGCAATCGTTGCAAGGCAGCGTCATGGCTCCGAGCCCTCAACCGCCGTCAGCGTCAAACCGGCGAACGCACGATTTCGATCTCAACTGACAACGTCTCCGCACCCTTCCCCGTGCGCACACCCGAAATGGGCATTGCATCGCGATAATCCAGGCCGGTCGCAATCCGCACATAACGCTCATCCGGACAAGTGTCATTCGCTGCGTCGAACCCGACCCAACCAAGTCCGTCGAGGTACGCTTCGGCCCACGCATGGCTCGCTGTTTGTGCCGGCATGTCGTCCATCAGCAGATAGCCCGAAACGTAGCGCGCGGGAATTCGAAGAAGACGCGCAGCGGCAATAAAGACATGCGCGTGGTCCTGGCAAACCCCCTGCCCGTTGCGTAACGCCGTCTCCGCGTCCGTGCCGACTTCGGTTGTACCGGGCCGATAAGCGATGCGGCTGTGCAATCCGCTCATCAACTCATGCAGCAAGTCGAGCTGCGTGCCTCGGGAACGCAGGGAAGCCGTGAGCGCCTCGATACATTCTCCGGCATGCGTCAGCTTGGTCACCCGCTCGAAGATCCAGGGCGGCGCGATGCCATCCATCGTGCCGAATATTCCTGCTGTGTCTTCGGTTTCCACCGTCCCTCCCGCCACAATCACGATCTTCTGTGTATTGCGCTCGTGACGGACGAGATCGACGCGATTACCGAACCCGTCAACATATGACACTGTCGGCTCAATATCATCGACGCTCACCTGCCAGTCGACGACGTTCTGCCCGGGACCCGACTGGGGACGAAGCCGCAACCGCTGCAGCGCGTAAGGCACGGGCTGATCATAGTGATACCGGGAAATATGACGGATCGCGAGACGCATGGCCGGACTCAATCGAAGTTGTAGGTTTCGGCAATATCGAAGCCGAGACGGTTGTTCTGGCCGATGAACCGGGTCAGGAATTCGTGCAGGCCATCTGCAAAGATCTTTTGGGTCGTGTTGCCCTTGAGCGTGGCCAATGTGTCGTCAGCAGTCTCGTGGCAAGCGTGGCGGATACCGTAGTCTTCAGCGAGATAGCCCAGGTTCTCGACAATGTTGAGATAGCAGAAATGCAGCGAACGCGGCATGCGCCCGTTGAGCATCAGATAGTCCGCTATATGCACGGGCTTGTACTGGACATCGTAGACCCAGCGGTACGACCTATGCGCGGCCACGGAACGAAGGATCGACTCCCACTGATAATTGTCGAGGGTCGTGCCCACATATGACACCGACGGCAACAGCAGGTGATACTTGACGTCAAGGATGCGAGCCGTGTTGTCGGCGCGTTCAATGAACGTCCCAATGCGCGCGAAGTCGAAGATTTCGTTCCTGAGCATCGTGCCGTGGAAGGTGCCGCAAATGAGCGCGGTCTCGCGCTTGATCTGGTCGAGCACAACCGGCAGATCACTCGCCGGCACAGCGCTCGCCAGTGCCCTCCTGATCACCATCCACGCTTCGTTGACACTCTCCCAGGCCTCGCGGGTCAGCGCTGTGCGAACCATGCGGGCGTTCGAGCGCGCCGCCTCGATGCATGACAGGACGCTTGACGGATTGTCGCTGTCGCGCAGCAGGTAGTCGGAGACCGTGCCGGCGGAATAGACGTCGTGCTTCTTGCCAAAGCCGTCCTCGGTACCCGCGCTCACCACGACGGATGACCATTCCGCGGGAGCATCGGAGGTTCGGGTCAGCGCCATGCGCAGGCCCGCGTCGACAATCCGCGCCATGTTTTCAGCGCGCTCGATATAGCGGTGCATCCAGTAGAGACCGCTTGCAGTGCGTCCAAGAAGCATGTCCTGTCCAACTCCAATATTTGTTTAATGCCGTTGACCTTCTGCGAGGCGCGCTCGCGTCCCGGCACGAATGACATGCAACGCCGCGCAAGGCGGCGCATTCAGCCAACTCATTCAGCCAGCACCCAGGTGTCCTTGGTGCCGCCGCCCTGGCTCGAATTGACCACGAGCGAGCCTTCCTTCAATGCCACCCGTGTCAACCCACCGGGAGTAATGTGGATACGGTCGGACACCAGCACAAACGGACGAAGATCGACGTGGCGCGGCGCGAGGCCTTGTTCGGTCAGGATTGGCGTGGTGGAGAGCGCAAGCGTGGGTTGTGCGATGTAGTTGCCCGGCCAGGTCTTGAGCTTGACGGCGAACTCGTCGCGCTCCTGCTTCGACGCGGCCGGCCCGACCAGCATGCCGTAACCGCCTGAACCGTGGACCTCTTTCACGACGAGCTCTTCAAGATGGTCCAGTACGTATCGAAGACTGTCCGGCTCGGCACAGCGCCAGGTCGGCACGTTCTCCAGGATCGACTTGCGGCCTGTATAGAACTCGACAATCTCCGGCATGTAGGAATAGATCGCCTTGTCGTCCGCGATCCCGGTGCCTGGCGCGTTGGCAATGGTGATATTCCCGGCGCGGTAGACGTCCATGATGCCCGGCACGCCCAGCACCGAATCGTGCCGGAAGGTCAGTGGATCGAGGAAGGCGTCATCCAGCCGGCGATACAGCACGTCGATCGGGCGAAAGCCTTCCGTCATGCGCATGACGACCCTGCCGTCCACCACCTGAAGGTCGCTGCCCTCGACCAGATGAACGCCCATCTGGTCGGCGAGGAACGAGTGTTCGTAGTACGCGGAATTGTGAATGCCGGGCGTGAGCACGGCGATGGTCGGATTGGCTTCGTTACCGCCAGGCGGACACACGGCCGCCAGCGACTGCCGCAGTAGTTGCGGATAGGTTTCGACCGGACGCACCTTGACCCGTTGAAAAAGCTCGGGGAAAAGCTGCATCATCGTCTCGCGGTTCTCCAGCATGTAGGAGACACCCGATGGCGTGCGGGCGTTGTCTTCGAGCACATAGAACTGGTTTTCAGCCGTGCGCACAATATCCACGCCAATGACGTGCGTGTAGACATTCCCCGGCGGTCGAAAGCCGATCATCTCCGGCAGGAAGGCTTCGTTATCGGCAATCAGTTCCTTCGGAATGATCCCGGCCCTCACGATCTCCTGCCGATGATAGATGTCGTGAAGAAACGCGTTGATCGCAATGACACGCTGCTCAATTCCCTGCGACAGGCGATTCCATTCGGTATCCGAAATGATGCGAGGAATGATGTCGAACGGTATCAGGCGTTCGGCTGCCTCTGCTTCTCCGTACACGGCGAACGTAATGCCCGTCTTGCGGAAAACACTTTCTGCGTCGCGCGCCTTCTGCGCGAGATTCATGGGATTCTGCGTATCCAGCCATTGCTTGAGCAGGTTATACGGCGGGCGGACTCCATCACCGGATGTCAGCATCTCATCGAATGGCTTCACGTAACTTCTCCGCGGTTTTTGTTGGATTGGAAGGTGCTCGCGTGGCCGCAGAATTCGCGTGGGCGGCCGGAAAGCACGCGAGCGCGACCCATGCGGGTGTCACGATCGCATCCGTGCCGGCACGCTTAGCTCTAGTTGTCTTCGAGAATGCTCTGGGTCAGCGCGACCGACGGGATCGTCGGTTTCATCATGGTCAGTGCGCGGCGGCGCACTCCATACCACCCGGCCACCAGCAGCAGGACCACCACGGGAATCGACGCGACCGTCCACGTTCCGTTCGGGTAGTCGAACGCCATCAACACCAGCACGCCGAGCAGAAACGCCAGTGTCAGCCAGGACGTCACCGGCGCGCCGGGCATCTTGAAGGTAGCGGGCTCGGCTTCACCGCGGGCCACTGCCTGGCGCAACTTCATCTGGCAGACAACGATGAACCCCCAGGTGCTGAGAATGCCAAGCGACGCCACATTCAGCACGATCTCAAACACGCTCGACGGAACGAAATAGTTGAGCACCACGCCCAGGATGTAGATCGCCACCGTCACCAGGATGCCGGCGTACGGAACCGATTGCGAACTCATGCGTGAGAGGAAGTGCGGCGCGGAGCCGCCCATTGACAGTGCGCGCAACACGCGTCCGGTCGAGTACAGTCCCGAGTTGAGGCTCGACAGCGCGGCCGAGAGAACCACGATATTCATCACCGAGCCGACGCCAGGCACGCCAAGCGCGCCAAAGAACGTGACGAACGGGCTCTGCCCCGCCTTATAGGCGCTCCACGGCAGCAAGCAAACGAGAAGGACCACGGATCCCACGTAAAAGAGTGCGATACGCCAGATCACGCTGTTGATCGCACGCGGCAGCACCTTGCGGGCGTCCTTGCACTCTCCCGCGGCCGTGCCGACCAGTTCCACCCCCGCAAAGGCGAACACCACACCCTGGACGAGGACCAGCGCAGCCATCAGGCCATGCGGGAACAGCCCGCCGTTCTCCGTGATCAGATGAGAGCCCGTTGCGTGTCCGGCGACGGGCGTACCCGTGCCCAGGATGGCGACGCCGATCAGCAGGAACAGCGAGATGGCCGCCACCTTGATCAAGGCGAACCAGAACTCCATTTCGGCGAACCATTTCACGCCGATCAGGTTCATCGTGGCGACAATGCATAAGGCCAGTAATGCGAACAACCATTGGGGAACGGCGCTGAATGCCGCCCAGTAATGCATGTACAGCGCGACCGCGGTGATGTCGACAATGCCGGTCATCGCCCAGTTGAGGAAGTACATCCAGCCGGCGACAAACGACGCCTTCTCCCCCAGGAACTCACGTGCATACGAGACAAAGCTGCCACTGCTGGGTCGGTGCATGACCAGTTCGCCCAGCGCGCGCAGGATCAGGAATGAGAAGGCACCGCATACGAGATAGACCAGCGCCAGGGCCGGACCGGCTATTTGCAAGCGCGCGCCCGCGCCCAAGAATAGTCCGGTGCCAATGGCGCCGCCGATTGCAATCATCTGAACCTGACGATTACCTAAAGTCTTGTGGTACCCCGCTTCATGGGATTCCAGCCAGCTTTGCTTGTCCAACTCACCAGGCGTTTGAACCGATGATTGATCGGGTGCTGTAGCCATAATCATCTCCTGCTCAAGAACGGTTTTCAAAATTTGACAGACTGGCGCTGAGCTTTGGCGGTAGGGTCGTGCCTGTCCAAAGCCTCCCGGCTCAGTCTTGCAAACGCTATCAAGTGACGTAGACCCCGATCGACATGCCGGGCGACATGTGGACTTAGCCAGGGACGCCCCAAATTAGGGTGCCAAATTGGCGGGTGCAATGCCTATGCAATTTTCGACTAAGGCCATTCGAAAATAGATATTGGCGGTTAGTCGACCTGTGGCACGCTAGAGAAACTTATTGACCCATGGCAGCGGTCGACGTCCTTATAAGAGCGATGACTATGGAAGCGAAATGGCTGGAAGATTTCCTCAGTCTTGCGGAGACAAAAAGCTTTTCCCGGTCGGCCCGCAACCGGGATTTAACGCAGTCGGCATTTAGCCGGCGCATTGTCGCCCTCGAGACCTGGATGGGCACGAAACTGGTGGACCGCAGCGTCAACCCGATCTCGCTCACGCCCGCGGGCCGCATATTCCGCAGCCTGGCAACGGACATCCTGAAGAGTATGTATGCTGCCCGTAATATGGTGGGCGGTTATGAGCAGTTTGCCGACAGTGATCATGTGATTCATTTTTCGGTCGCTCACACGCTGGTGTTCACGCTTTTCCCGGACTGGCTCAAGCGGCTTACGGCCAGGTTCGGCGACATCATGGCCCGGGTCCAGGCGGTCAATGTCCCCGAAGGCGTGCAACATCTTCTCGCCGGTGACAGCGACCTGCTGATGGGCTACCACCATCCGCATCTTCCCATTGGGCTGGACCCCAATCTCTTTCCGTTCCTTACCTTGGGTGTCGAGCGGGTTCTGCCCGTCTCTGCCGCGGGCAGCAATGGCAAACCGTTATTCGAGCTACCCGGAAAAAGCAGTAAACCCCTGCCTTTGCTGGCTTATTCGTCAGGAGCGTTCCTCGGGAACGTGGTCGAAATGCTGTTGCTGAATGCAACCGAGCCGTACGCTCTGTACAGATGCTTCGAGACCCACATGTCCGAAGCCTTGAAAGGTATGGTGGTGGCAGGCCACGGTATCGGCTGGTTGCCGGAGAGCTGTATTGCCAAGGAATTGAGCGACGGCACGCTTGTCCGGGCGAGCTCTGACGCGTGGACTACCGAACTGGAAATACGTCTGTACCGTTCCGGTAAGCAGAGAGGTCGAGCAGCGGAACAGCTATGGTCTTACGTTGAACAACAGACGCCTCAGACGGGCGTAAAGGGACCATCGGAGAGCCGGGGACTGTATAGACAAGAATTTGTCCCTGCGGAGATTACATCGCAATCCTATTCTTCCAAATAGCTTTCAACGAACGGCCTGTTGTCTCCGGCTAAGCAGCCGGCGGCCTGTTCGTCATCCTGACCGTATTCCTGGCAAACGCCAGATCGACCTCGTCAAGCGCACCGCCGGACATCCCCCCCTTTCCCCAATGGCCGCTGCCCGACAATACTGCGGTATTGCCGGGCAGCGCGAGCCTCAAACCTCACGCGCAGCCGCTGGTCAGTTCTGAAGCAGGCTCAGGTAGTTGCCGCTCGGATAGGCAATGTTCAGCCACGTCGCCAGCCGGTTCACCTGCACTTTATCGATTCCCTCGCCTTGCATCAGAGGGATCTGGTTCCACGTCCAGGTGGGGAAATTCTCGACCGTGCCGCCGGACAGCGTCCCGTGGACATAGTTGATCGCGCATAAGCTCCTCATGCTCCAGTAGCAGGTCGTTTCGCCGGGTACAGCGTTCGGCTGGCCTTCACGCTGCCACGTGTTGATGTCGAAGCTTGTGGTCGTATCCATCCAGTTCGACAGGAATGCGCCGACAATCGCCTGCTCCGTCGCGAGGCTGGTGCCTTTCCAAACGCCGCTCTGTCCGCCGTTCCACACATCCAGGGGACTGGAATCCCGAATGGTCCAGCCACGGTCGACGTTGGTGACCCCCACGCCGTTATCCATTTCCTGGGCGCCCTTCAGGACATACAGGAAGTTCCTGATCGGCTCGGGTCTGCCGCTGCTCTGATAGAGGTTGTTAAGCAGGCCATACGCGTATTGCCAGTCGGTCGGCAAATGTACGTTGTGAGCTCCCGATCCAGGGTTCAGCAAAATCTGCAGGTAATACCATTGATTTGCCTTCACGTAATGGGCAACGGGACTACCGAACATGCTGTTCGCAACCGGAAAATTCTGTATTTGCGGGGAGGCATTGAATATGAACCTCCAATATCCGCACCAGCCCCGTGCTTCAGCCTTGGGAGCTTGCTCCTCATTGACCCATGCGGCCGGGCAATTGACTTCGAGGGAGTAGTCCTGGGCCAGTTCCCAGGACTTCACAAGCTGCCACTGCACCGTCCCATAGAGATTTTCTTGTTGAGGAATGGTATAGCTTCCTGACACCCCCGCATTGGGTGGAGCGAAGTTCTCACCGAGTGCGACGCCCCAGTAATAGAGATCGTTGAAAATATCGCCCGTCTTGCCTTGCGCGTAAGGTGTCCCGCCCGTCGCAAGCTGGGTTTTCATATTGTATGTTCCGTTCCCCGTACCCTCACCCGCATATAACTTGTTCAAGTTGCTGTTGGTGAAATAGTCGCCCCATGCGTCCTTGGGATGAATGTGAGGAACCCAGTGATTCCAGTCCGGCAACTGAAAACCGATGGGTATTTCGCGAATGTTGATCTGCCCTTTGGTCGCTATGGCAGCTTTGTTTATCCCGCCCGGAAAAATCGCGGCAAGGGTGTCCAGGTCGTTCTCGGATACCGCGTTAATTCCGGCGCCGCATGTCCAGTCGCTGACGGGAGCGCTGTCCAAGCCCGGCCCCGGCTGATAAGGCGGGTTCCATGGTCTGCAGTTCGGACCCGGCGTGGGGTACCGGTTCGCCAGGCTGCGGATATAGCTGGCAATTTGCAGGCCCTGGTTTTGAGTCAAGCCGTGATATTCGCTTCGCACAACAATCGAATTATTCGAAAAATTGAATTTGAACAAGTCACTGCCGCTGGCGGAATGACAGTCCATGCAGTGAGCCTTAAGCTGCTGACCCGCGTTGATTGGCGAATCTATCAACGTGGCGCTTTGCCACAATGTCTGGCCTGCACTGATATCACTGGCTCCGGGAAGCGGCGTGGTCCATTGGGTAGGATCGTCTTGAGTGAAAGCACTCGCCGGGATCAAATTTTGCCCGGAGCCATCCTGCAGGTTGAACGACAAAACCCTGTATCCGGAACTGACTCCATCTGTTGTGTTGAACCGGAAGTTGACTACGTTGCTGCCATTGACCGCACCGGAGACGGGCACATTCAAGCTGATGGTGTCGTAGCCCCCTCCTATGCCGCCGTACAATTTTGCATTGCCCAGCACCGTGACGTTCGCGTTGGTTAAATCAATCCAGTTTCCGCCATTTATCTGAATGGAGCCTTTAGCGTCGTACGACAGATTGTTGACCTGCATGGTCAGGACTTTAGCCGACGCGCCGTTTGGAACACTAAGCGTTGCACTGATGATCTTGCCGCTGCTCGCACTCATCACTTCCAGAGGCATGACAATGGCGCCTGGCACCGACGTACTCGAACCGGCTGACGAGGTTTGAGCGGGCGTTGATGCCGCCGACGCGGGACTGGACGACCCCGTTGCAGCGCCTGAGGAACTTGAAGCTGCGGCAGGGCTACTTGCGCCGCTGGAGCCCGACGCGCCGCTGGCCGAAGACGGACTACCTGCCGAGCCGGAAACGCCATTGGGTTGACCCGATGCACTGGTTGAGTCGCTTCCCCCTCCGCCGCCTCCGCATGCGCTTAGAAATACGCTGGTGATCACAAGAAACATCGAAACTTTATCGAGTTTTATCATTGTTCATTTCGGTGCGGAAAGATAAAAGCCCCCGCCTGTCCGGCGGGAGTCCGGCATTTTTAGATGCAGCGGGATTTCCGCAGAAGACCCGTCTTTGCGTGAAGACGATCGCTGAAGCCCATTAAATTGCCGTCGAGCAGCGCTTGAAGATTGTTGGTTATATTGTCTGATGAATAAACTGATAAACGCCTAATGGTCGATTGAGGCGCACGTCGCCCCAAACCTATTTTCAGATCGCTGGATTGGCGAAGCTCGATTAGTTGTGGCATTGGGCCGATGATCAGCGGGGAATTCTTGTTTTGCTTCAGGGCTGGAAGCCTGGGCATGTGTTCTCGTCTCCACGCTACGCATTGTTTGGGTTCAAATCACAACTGCGGCATGCTTACGCAACATCGTGTGAAACGTGTGAAAACGCAGATATTAAACGTCGCGTTCAGGCGACTGCCGCGCGTGCGGTACTCACCATGCCGACGTGCCCACCAGCCGGCTGCTCCTACTCCAGGGCACTTTTCAGCGCACAGCCCGCGCGAGATGCAGGTTGACCGGATGATAAATGGTATTAGCGCATTATCAAACAAATCATAATATCTATCGAAAAATATAATATGCCCGGCTCAAACTTTCGGGCTACGACGCGGCGGTCAATGGCGTTTCCTCGGTCGGTCTCAATGCATGGCAAGGATGCGCTATTACGAACTGCTTTCGTTAGGGGACGTTGGGGTTTTATCTGTCGGGGAGAAAGTCAGAGTGCGCGTTGCAAGGAAAGCACCGTTACCCTTTTCGCTTCTTATCTGAAGGGGTGGGTTAACACGCAGTTGACTGCAATTCGGCCGCTCTGGGCGCTCAATTTGAATTCAAAGGAAGGCCAAGCGTTTCTGGCGACGCTTCCTGAGTCAATACAGCGAAATACCCTGGGCAACGATTGAACGGAGACAGCATGCGTGCCTCCGTTACCTGATTGTTGTCGGTTGACCAGCTTTGCCGGGATAAGAATGATAACGGCCATACCAGCGACTGCGATTATCGCGGCGACCAGGAACAATCCCGAGCTAAGCGAGTGAGTCTGATTCTTGAGCCATCCGATCACCGACGCTAGGGAAATACTGCGTCCGCCCTGCCCCTGATCAAGCCGGGATCAAACCTGCGCTTTCATGACCTGTGCAGGCCATACGATCTCCAGTTCAAGCGCAATTGAACGCGCGAGTCCTTCAAGGTCCGGGAACAGCGATGCGTTCGTGATGTTCATCCTGTAGAGCGAACGCATGGCTTCGTCCCGTAGATCCGACGGCAACACGATCTTGCGCAGCAGTTCGTCGCTGCAGGTGTATTGATCGAGGATCATGTCCAGCGGCTGGCGCAACAGGCCGGGCAACACAAAGGTGCCGGCTTGCGCAATCAGCCGCTGATCCATTTCGGCGGGCTCCCCGAACCACATCACCGGGTTTTCGTCGCTGAGATAAAACTTCTCGAAGTTCCCGGCCAGGCGCGGGTCGATCATTTCGCGCACCAGATGCGGCGCCGAAACAGGAACGGCGCGATCCGTCCACAGCGCCGGCGTATTGACCGCAAAAACAGCGGCGCTGGACACTGCGCGCTCGAGCGCAAAGAACGCGGCAACAAAGGGCGACTTGGTGAAATCGAGCAACCTGGTTGGTGCGCCGTGATGTTGCATCAAGCCAAGGCAACGCAGGTCGTCGGACAGCGCGCGAACATCGGAAAGATAGTTGTGCGCCTTGCGCCTGAAGATGCGAATGGCGCGCTGTTCCTGAATGCGCCACGCTGAGCGGTCCGGAACGAACGCGGACAGGTAGCGCGAGAGTGAGCTTTGCAATTGCCATCGGGCGTCTTGCTGACCCCGAAACGCCCAACCGTCGAGTTCAATGGTGAGATCCATGAACTCTTGCCAACTCGACACAATGATAGTTTGCATCGTCAATTATCCAGAGTAGCACTCGCTGATTCGTGCCCGATCACCTGTTCCGGACGTGGCAGAAACAGTCGAGTGGAAAACGTAAAGCGCGGGTCCCGCCGGGAGGAGCTTGTTCACTATGGTCAGCCTCAATGATGACGATGAACCATGACAATCAACCGTGTTGCAGGCGGCGGTTCGCCATCAACAGCAGGCCGTTGCACAGCAGCGCAAACAAGGTAAGGAACAACGCGACGGCCATGATGGTGCGAATATCGCCAAGGTTCATCGCGCTGGTCAGCATGTAGCCAAGCCCGCGCTGCGACGCGAACATTTCACCAATCAGCACACCCAGCAGCGTCAGGGAGAATCCCAGGCGCAGTCCCGAGACAATCTCGGGGAACACAGCGGGCAACACCACATGAAGGATCGTTCGATGCAGCGGCAGGCGCATGGTCCGCGACGCGCGCAAATACACCGGCCGCATCTGGCGGATCGCATTCATGGTGAACATCAAAATGGGGATCAACCCGTGCATGACGCCGAACGCGACCTTGGCCGACAGTCCAAGGCCAAACACGAGTAGCACCAGCGGGTAAAGCGTCACTTTCGGCAGCGAATAGAGGTTCAGCAAAATCGGCTCGGCGACAACGCCGGACATGCGGTTCACGCCGAGCACCACACCCAGCAGAATGCCTCCCGCGAGCGCAATGATGAGCGCCAGCCCGAGCGCCTTTGCGGTCTCGCTTGCATTGGACCAGAAGGCTTGTGTGCCAAGCATATGCGCGAGCTCTGTCAGCGTCGACCAGGGCGAGGACAGCGAACCGTCCCCAACCGTCAGATGCAGCACTTGCCAGCAAGCAACAATGACCGCGGCAACAATCAACGGGTCGAAGGGATGTTTCATGAGCGCTCCGGCGGATGGCATGAGGCTTGAGGTTTGATTAGCGCTGACGGCGGGACTGGAACCGGTGATCGATGCGATTCAGCAACATGTTCACCAGGGTCACGGTAATCAGGATCAGCAACATCAGCGAGTACATGTCGTCGTTCTGGAAGTTGTTATAGGCGTAGCCGATCGCATACCCAACGCCCGATCCGGACAAGATGAATTCAGACGCAATCACGCCGATGAACGAATACGCCACCGCCAGCTTTACCCCCGTGAAAAGATACGGGAGCGCGGCGGGCAGCTTGATGAAAAAAGCCGAGCGCCATGCCGGCAGGCGCATGACCAGCCCGCTTTTGTGAAGCGCACGGGGAATGCGATCGAGGCCGTCGAGGGTCGCGGTAATCATGGTCACCACGGCGAGCAATACCGCGATGGCGATGATCGGCAGCGGGCCCACGCCCAGCACCACGATGAACACCGGATAAAATATGAATGTAGGCACCGCGTAGTAGCTGGACAACAGGGGCTCAAGCGCCCGACGCATCCGCGGTAACGCATGAATACTCAAACCGGCAACAAAGCCCAGCAGTACCGAGATGACTGATGCCGTCACGATCTCCAGGAGGCTGATCCCGATGTCGTGATTGAACTTGCCCGCGCGCAGCAACTCGACACCATGCGTCACCATTGCCGAAGGGGCCAGCAGCACGCTCGCCGGGATGACGCCCAGGCGGCATAGCACTTCGATCAGCGCGATGAAGCTGATGACCACCACCGCCCGCAAGATGTTCTCGGTCTTCACGTTGAGTTCCGGTTGGTTAGTGCGCGGCCGTGCCCATCACCTTCATCGATTCAACGCGCAGCTTTTCCCACAGCCTCGCGTTGACTTCGCCAAAACGCGGCGTTGAGACAATGCGGCTGTCGCGCGACCGGTTCCAGCCCGTTTCCACAATGTCGATAAACAAACCGGGGCGTGCCGACATCACGCCGACACGATCGGACAGCATCGCGGCTTCGTCGAGCGCGTGCGTAATCAGCAGCACGGTGGCGGAAGTCTCGCGCCACAGCCGCAGCAATTCGTCCCCCATGAGCAGCCGCGTTTGCTGGTCGAGCGCGCCAAAGGGTTCATCGAGCAGGATCAGCCGCGGTTGCGTTACAAGCGTACGGGCGATACACACGCGCTGACGCATGCCTCCCGACAATTGCGCCGGATAAGCGCCCGCGAAATCCTTCAGGCCCATGAAGCCCATTGCGTAGTCGGTTCTGCGCTTGATCTCGGCGCCGTCCATGCCCGCCATGCGTAACCCGAACGAAATGTTGTCGCGCACATTCAGCCATGGGAACGACGCGTCTTCCTGGAAGACGACGCCTACGCCATCCGGTACGCCCTTGACCGGGCGCCCCTCGAACATGACGGTTCCGCTGCTCGGTTCGGACAGGCCCGCGAGTGCGTCGAGCAAGGTGGACTTGCCACAACCCGAGGGCCCGACCACCGAAAAGAATTCACCCTTCATCAGCGTCAGGTCGATTGGGCCCAGCGCATGAAAAAGTTCCTTCGAGCCATTCTTCGTGAAATGCCGCGTAACGCCGGTGAGCGTCGCGTGCGCCTCCTCAGGCGTCTGCGACGGCGACGTGTCCAGGACCCTGAGTGGCGCGGACCGGTTCAAGGATGTGTTCGCCGCGGTCATGGTTTTCCTTTGGCCTTCAGGTCTGCGGGAAGGAAACTTGTGTCAACAAGCTTGGGCCAGTCCACGTTGCCGTTGAGTTCGCCGATCAGCTTGAGACCGTCTGTCATGCGATCAAGTTCTGTGCGATCGAACTCGCCGGTGCTCCACATGCGCGACTTGACCATGTTGTCCACTGCCGTCTTTGCCACTTCAGGCGTCAGTTTGAAACTCTCCTGCAGCAATGCTGCCGCGGCGGCTGGATTCGCGTAGGTTGCATCGACACCCGCGCGCCGTCCGGCGATGATCGCGCGCAAGGTATCAGGATGTTCTTTTGCAAACTCCCGGGTAGTAATGCCAACCGAGGTGGTCATGGGCTGGAGGATATCGCCGGCGCGATATACCGTGCGGTACTTAGTGTTGCGAATGATTGAAAGAGGTTCGATCAATACGGCCCCTGACACGCCACCCTGCTCCAGCAGCGTCAAGCCGTTCACATACCCGCCCGATGCGATCCGCGTGACCTTGCTCGCGTCTATGCCCTTTTCCTTGAGGACCATCAGCAGCAACATTTCAGACACCCCTTTCGGCGATGTAATGGCGACCTTCTTGCCGGCGAGGTCACCTACATTTTTGACGTCAGAGTTGGGCATGGTCACCATCGACGCCTCGGCGACGCTGCGTGTCCCCACATTCACGATAACGAGGTCGAGTCCCTGGCGCTGGGCCGCGAGCGCCGCCGAAACAGCCACTTCGCCATAGGGTGTTTTACTGGCGAGAATATTGCGAACGGTCGTGCCTCCGCCGCCGGAGCTGAGGATGCCGGTGATGTCGACGCCCGCCTTCTTGAAGAGTCCGTCATGCATGGCGACTGCATACGGAAGTCCATATAAGCTGCTGCCCCATTGCGTTACCGAGATTTCATCAGCATGCGCGACGTTGAATCGCACGGGGGCGGCAGCGAGGAGTAGTGACATACTAAACGACGTGACCGCACGCGTGATGAATGACTTCATTGGTTACTCCGGACCAGGATAGAGAGAGGATCACTTGCTTTAGATTACACAGTCAAAAAGAGCGTACACCTGTTATTTTCAATTCTTATGCGTGAAGCATGCCGGGTGATATCGCCCGGTGGACCCCTTTGAAACCAGGCTTTGTTTCAATATTCACCTAGCATTCTTCAGTTTACTGAATCAAAAAATACGCGAACAAACTGGCTGCGAAAACCGCAGGATAAATAGCGTACACAACCCAATTATCTTGACGGCGCCGGCCTCCCGGCAATGGTGCAACGGAGCATTAGAAAGCAGCACGAGGTGGATTGGAACCCGGATTGGCAACCCGATAACGGTTCCTGAAGCAGATTCTCGCTGAGCATCCCAGGTGAAGATGAATGATGCCCCAGGGTCAATCATCCAACTTTTGAAGCAGGCGTGCAGCCTGGGCCTCCAAAGCGCCGGGCTGACCGAGCCGAAAACGTTCATCGGCAATGTCATATCATGTTCACTTCCCGACCATCCCTACCGCGCGAGGCGGATCGACATGACCGACAACGGTAACCCGCTGCTACAGGACTGGCACACGCCGTATCAGTTACCGCCGTTCCGGCAGATCCGAAGCGAACACTTCGCGCCCGCCTTCGCGGTGCTCTTCGAGCGGCATCTGGCGGAAATCGATGCACTCGCTGAAAACCCGGCCGCGCCGACATTCGACAATACCGTAGCCGCGTTCGATGCAGCCGGCGCCCGGCTTGATCGTGTCAGGCTGACCTTCGAAAACCTGTGCTCCTCCGAGTCGCCGCCCGCGTTGCAGGCGGTGCAGCGCGAAATGGCGCCGCTGCTGGCGGCGCACGACAGCAAGGTGGCGATGCACGCCGGTTTCTTTGCCAGGCTCGACGCTGTTCACCAGCAAGCCGCCATGCTGGATCTCAGCGAAGAGCAACAGCGCTTGCTGCAACGTCTGCATACTGATTTCGTTCGTACGGGCGCCACGTTGCAAGGGGCCGCACGCGAGCGTTTCGCGGCCATCGCCACGCGGCTTGCAGATTTGCAGACGCAGTTCGCGCAGAACATACTCGCCGACGAATCCACCTACCAGTTGCCGCTTGTCTCCGAAGCCGACCTGGGCGGCTTGCCCGATTTTCTGCGTGAGTCGGCACAGAGCGCCGCCAGGGAACGCGGTGTGGAGGGCTACGTGATCACGCTCTCGCGTTCGCTGGTGCAGCCCTTCCTTACATGGTCGACCCGCCGGGATCTGCGCGAGACCGCATGGCGCGCGTGGACCAGCCGTGGAGAAAACCCGGCGCGCGACAACCGGCCGCTTGCTCGCGAAATACTGATGCTGCGGCAGGAGCAGGCGCGTTTGTTGGGCTACGAAACCTTCGCCGACTATGCGCTTGCCGATCGCATGGCGGGCAACGCCTCCGCGGTTCACGCACTGCTTAGCCAGGTATGGGAGCCGGCGAAGGCCAGCGCCGGGCAGGAGCGGCAGGCGTTGGCGGAGCAAGCTGCCGTGCTGGGTGAACCCACGTCGGTTGAACCTTGGGACTGGTATTACCTGGCCGAAAAAGTACGGGTCGCGCGCTATGCACTCGACGATGCACAAGTGAAACCGTACTTCAGCCTGGACGCGATGCTGGCCGCCATGTTCGATTGCGCGGGACGCTTGTTTGGTTTGCAGTTTGTCGAGCAAACCAGCGAGCAAACCGGCGTGCCGCTGTATCACCCGGACGTTCGCCTGTGGGAGGTGCGCCGCGGTGGCGAACAGGTGGGTATCTTCCTCGGCGACAACTATGCCCGGCCCAACAAACAGGGCGGCGCGTGGATGCACATCTATCGGAGGCAAACACGCAATGGCGGCAAGGTGACGCCGATCGTGGTGAACAACAACAATTTTGCCCGCACGGACAAAGGTCCGACGCTGCTCAGTTTCGACGACGTGCGCACGCTGTTTCATGAATTCGGCCACGGCCTGCATGGCTTGCTTTCTGATGTGAACTACGGCCGTCTGTCGGGTACCAACGTCCCGCAAGACTATGTGGAACTCCCTTCGCAGTTGATGGAGAACTGGGCCACCGTGCCGGAAGTGCTTGCGAAGCATGCCCGGCACGTGACGACTGGCGAGCCTATTCCGGCTGAGCTGATCGAGCGGATAAGGGCCTCACAGACCTTCAACCAGGGGTTTGAGACCGTGGCCTACACGTCGTCGGCTTTGATCGATATGGCGCTGCATTTGCAGAGTGATCCTGCGGGTATCGACATCGCCCGCTTCGATGCGACGGAGCGGGAGCGTATCGGCGTACCGCGCGAAGTGGGCATGCGCCACCGGTTGCCCCACTTTGGCCATATCTTCAGCGGCGGTTATTACGCGGCCGGGTATTACGTCTATATGTGGGCCGAGGTCCTCGAAGCCGATGCATTCGATGCATTCGAAGAAGCCGGCAACGCGTTCGATTCCGCGCTAGCGGACAAACTGCAGCGGTACGTGTACAGCGCAGGCGACAGCCGCGAACAACGCTCGGCGTTCCGGGCATTTCGCGGCCGTGATCCGCGCGCCGAGCCGATGTTGCGCAAACGGGATTTGCTGCGGGAGGAATGAGGGCTTTGCAAGGAGCGACCGGGGTCACGCGCGTCACTTCTGCTGGAAATGCAGCGCGTCATGTTTGCGCCAGTCGCATACGGGATTCGGAGATGGCCAAGCCTTCCAGAACATCACTGTTTACTGCTGCCAGCCTGTGGGACGCCGCTTCGGTCGAAGCGGCGATGGCCTTGGCGCCGGAGCTGGCCAGGGTCACCGATCCACAGGGACGTACCGCCCTGCATCGTGCTTGCGCGGTCAAACCTGGGAGTAATTCCCAACTCCGCGAACCGAACGGGATCAGCACCGTTACCACCCTTCTCGAAGCCGGTGCGGAGCTTGAACGCGAAGTGCCGATGAACGAGGACGAAGGCGATTTTCGGGTAACGCCGCTGTGGTATGCAGTCGCACGAGGGGAGAACCTAACTCTGGTCAAATTCCTTTTGCAACGCGGCGCGAACGCCAGCTATTCACTTTGGGCGGCAGTATGGCGCGACGACGATCTTCTATGCCGCGCGCTCCTCAAATCCAAACCTGATCTCAATCTCAGAGCGCATGGTGAGACACCCATTTTCTATGCCGCCCGGCTTAAGCGGCTCAAGACACTGGACCTCCTCATCAAAGCGGGCGCGAACCCGGCTATAGCGGATTCTGCGGGCCGCGACGCGGTGGACATCGCGCGCCCAAGACGCCTGCCCAAAGAGATCATCGACCGGTTGGGTGGCTGAAGAACAGCATGCAAGACACTTGCGCATGAGGGCTTTGAATTGGCGCTACTGGCCCGATTCATCATTGCGTATCTGTACAGGGCGTGTTGACGGTTCATCGCGTAACAATAGGAGTTCGTCGTTGGCGAGCTTAATCGAGCTCATTCAAGCTTAATGAACCCAGGGGGCATTCATGAACCGTCGCTATGTCACGGCAGATGTATTCACGGACGAGAAATTCAAGGGTAATCCGGTTGCCGTCGTGTTGGACGCTGAGGGCTTGTCGACGAATCAGATGCAGGCGATTACGGCCGAATTCGGGTATAGCGAAACAACCTTTGTCTTGCCGCCTCGCGATCCCGCCAACACTGCCTGGGTAAGAATCTTTACGCCAAGCCGCGAGATTCCTTTCGCGGGGCACCCGAACATTGGTACGGCATTTGTACTGGCTGCAAGAGCGGCGGCGGGTCCAACGCCTCTACACGATCAACTCGTGTTTGAGGAGGCAGCGGGCCTGGTGCCGGTCACTCAACTGAAAGAGGACGGGAAGCTGGTTGGAGCGGAACTCGTTGCGCCGGAGCCGCTAAACCGGCTGTCGCACGTGCCGCAAGACCGCGTAGCCGCCTGTCTTTCACTAGACCCCGCCGATATCCTGATCGACGCTCACCCGCCGCAAGTGGCCTCGGTCGGCCTCCCGTTCGTCATTGTCGAGCTTAGGTCCAGGGATGCACTCCGCAGGTGTACGCCTGACCTCGGCGCTTACAAAAGGGTGTTGCCAATCGACGGAGCGGTGTCTATCTACGCCTACACGCGCGATGCAGGCCAGGACGTGACTAACGCTGACTGCGATGTGCAAGCCCGCATGTTCACGCCACGCATGACCGAAGACCCGGCAACAGGCAGCGCAACGGGGGCCATGGCCGCACTCGTTGCACAGGTCCGGGGCGTATCGAATCTGGTGCTGCGAGTGGGTCAAGGAGTAGACATGGGGCGGCCGAGCGTCTTGATCGCCAATGTGGATACGCACCACGGCAAGACACGGACCCGGATTGGCGGCAAGTGTGTCAGCGTCATGGAAGGATCGTTTCGGCTCGCCTCTTCGGTTTAGACGGACCAGGCGGACCAGGCTGTCAGTCAGTTCTGTGTGGAACGCCCTGCATGAGACTCCGAACACTCATCTCAGCATGAACGACATCGCCGACAGGCAGTTCAACATCCGCACCACATGTTCGACGGACGCTGCGTTAAAGCGCAGTGTCACACCGTCCACTCGCGTAAGCGACGGCCACTGGCAAAACAGATCGGCAAGCGCAGTAGTCTGCACACGCAGTTCGCATTCAACCGGTGCGGGTAACACACGGTCGGAGTCGCGGATTGCGCCGGCCGCCACGTGACGTTCAACCACCGCGCGCGCCGCGCGCTCGATCGCCACGCACGCGCTTTCTGGCGTCTGTGTCATGCCGCTCGCGTGACCGGTCGCGCTCTTGGTAATAACGAAGCTTGCGTCGGGAAATTGCACTCGCGTTTCCCCGGCGAAAATATCGTCGCCCGAAAGCAGCACGACCCTCGCACCGTATTCCGCTGCCAGCGCACCATACAACCCTGCTTCACCGGTCTCCACGCCGTTCAGCAGCACCCGCGCAAACGCGAAGCTGTTGATGGTGTGCGCGAGAATGCCGCGGCTCTGCGACATCGCGTGGTATCCGATCATGAATACGAGTTCGGTTCCGTATTCCAGCCCCGCCATCATGCCAAGCGTCCGGGGCTTGCCGAGCACGACCTGCGCCCGGGCATCCAGCAGATCCGGCAGCACGTTGCGAAACCCACCGTGCGAATCGTTGACCCGGACCTGGGTTGCGCCGCCGGCAAATGCCCCTCGTATCGCGGCGTTGGCTTCAAGCGTCATCCAGCGGCGGGCGCGTTCATATTCGCCGTTCCCCGCACGAGTTTGCTCGGGATGGAACACGCCGGCAACGCCTTCTATATCGACTGAAATCAGGATGTTCATCGGGAAAATTTAGATCAGGTCAGGTCAACAGCCGCGCGAAATCGGGGCGCGGCGTCGAGTAATGAAAGACGTCGATGGCCGTCGCGGCCCGCACGGCAATACGCCAATAGAGGACCGGCGCGCGAGGTGCATGTGGCTCATTGCCGGTCGAGCTTCGGATCGAGCGCGTCACGCAAGCCGTCGCCGAGCAGGTTGAACGCAAGCACGGTCACGAAAATGGCGAGGCTCGGAAACAACGCGATATGCGGCGCCGTCACCATGTCTGCGCGTGCTTCGTTGAGCATTGCGCCCCACTCAGGCGTAGGCGGTTGCGCGCCAAGACCGAGGAATGACAGGCTCGCCGCGGTGATGATCGAGGTACCAATTCGCATCGTGAAATACACGACGATCGACGATATGGTCCCTGGCAGGATATGCCGCATGATGATCGTCCAGTCCGACGCGCCTATGCTTCGCGCGGCTTCAATATAGGTCAGTTGCTTGAGCATCAGCGTATTGCCGCGCACGAGCCGTGCGAACGCCGGAATGCTGAAGATGGACACCGCGCAGATCACGTTGACCATGCCGTTGCCGAGAATGGCCACCACGCCGATCGCGAGCAGGATGCCCGGAAATGCAAACAGGACATCCGCCACACGCATGGTGATGCGATCCCACCAGCCTTCGTAGTAACCGGCAAGCAGACCGAAGAACGTACCGATCGCCGCACCGATGGCAACCGACAGGAAACCCGCTGAAAGCGAGATACGCGTACCCGACAAGATCCGGCTGAAAATGTCCCGGCCCAACGAGTCGACACCAAACCAGTGTGCCGCCGATGGCCCCGCGTTCAGCGCGTCGTAGTCGAAATAGTTCTCCGGGTCATACGGAACAATGTGCGGCGCAACGATCGCCGCCACCACGAGCAGCAGCACCAGAACGCCCGCCGCAAGCGCCACATGCTGCTTGCGGAACTTGCGCCAGAACTCGCCCCAGGGCGTGCGGATCGCGCTGTCTGCCTGCGTTCCCGGCGCCACGATATTTGCCCCACTGCCTGTCATGCTCATGCTGATCTCACTTGAAACGGATGGTCGGATTGATGACGGCATACAGCACGTCGACAACCAGATTGATGACAATGAACTCAAGCGAAAACAGCAGCACCTCCGCCTGGATCACGGGATAGTCGCGCATGGCAACGGCATCGACCAGCAGGCGCCCGAGTCCCGGCCAGTTGAATACGACCTCGACCACAATGGAACCGCCGAGCAGGAAACCGAACTGCAGCCCCATCATGGTGACGACCGGAATCATTGCGTTGCGCAGGCTGTGCTTCACGATCACCAGCCACTCCGGCACGCCCTTGGCGCGCGCGGTGCGCACGAAATCCTCGTGCATCACTTCGACGAAAGATGCACGCGTGAAGCGCGCCATGACTGCCGCAACCGCCGCGCCTAGCGTCAGCGAAGGCAGCACGTAGCTTTGCCATGAACCGTCGCCGACCACCGGCAGCCACCCCAGTTTCACCGAGAAGATTTCCATCAACAGCATGCCGAGCGCGAACGCCGGGAACGAGATGCCCGACACCGCCAGCGTCATGCCGAGGCGGTCGGGCCATCGGTTACGCCACACTGCCGACGTTATCCCCACCGCCATCCCGAAGATTACCGCCCACACCATGCTCACCAGCGTCAGCAGCAAGGTCGGCATGAACCGCTCGCCGATCTCGGCGCTGACAGGCCGCTTGCTGCGTGTCGAGACGCCAAAATCGCCATGCGCAATGCGCCAAAAAAAGTGCACGAATTGCTGCGGCAGCGGCTTGTCGAGACCGAGGTCGCTGCGTACCAGGGCGACGGTGGCGTCGTCGGCTTCGGGACCGGCGGCAAGGCGCGCCGGGTCCCCCGGCAACAGATGCACGAATAGAAACACCAGCACGGCGACGATAAAAAGCGTCGGCAGCAGGCCCAGCAGACGTTTGGCGAGAAAGTTCAGCATGACGGCGATCCGGCTGTGATGCAGCCGCTTTGGACGGACGTTGCCGCCCACAGCGCATGACAGCAAAAAAGAATACGGAGGAGTCCGGCATAACGAGCATTCCTACCGGACCCGGGCGAACAACCTTACTTGATCGCGATCTCGTCAAAGTTGAACGAACCGTCCGGCGCTACATAGGCACCCGACAGACGTTTGCTGCGCGCATAGAGCAGCTTTTCCTGGACCAGGAAGATCCACGGCGCGTCGGCCCAGATGCGTTTTTGCGCGTCCGCGTACAGCGCCGTTTTCTGCGCGCGGTCGGGGGTTTCGAGCGCCTTCGACAGGTCGGTGTCGACCGCATCGTTCTTGTAGTAAGCGGTATTCACAAGCTTCGGTGGCATCGAAGTCGACGCCAGCAGCGGCGAGATTGCCCAGTCGGCTTCACCGGTCGACGACGACCAGCCGGCGTAATACATCCTCACAGGCGCGGTTGCCGGGTCCGGTGCGCTCTCGACCTTCGCTACGCGCTGCCCTGCTTCGAGTGCTTCCACTTGCACCTTCACACCGACCTGCGCGAGTTGCTGCTGCACGAATTGAATGACCTTCTGCGAGGTCGAGTTGTTATACGCCGACCAGAGGGTGGATTCGAAACCGTCCGGATAACCGGCCTCTTTCAGAAGGGCGCGCGCCTTGGCGGGATCGTACGGCCAAGGTCCGGTTTTCGTTGCGAAATCCACGCCTTGGGGCACGACACCATCGGCCGGCGTGGCGTAGCCCGAGAACGCCACCTTCGTGAGCGCGTCCTTGTTCACTGCGTAGTTCAGCGCTTCGCGGACCTTCGGGTTATCGAACGGTTTTTTCATCACGTTCAGGCTGATATAACGCGCGAAGATCGACGGTCCCGCGAACACGTCGACGTTGGGATCGGTCTTGAGCATGGCAGCCTGTTCATAGGGCACCTGATAGGCGAAGTCGGCTTCGCCGGTGCGCATCAGCGCGGAACGCGTGTTGTTGTCGACAACAGGCTTCCAGTCGATCGCATCAATCTTCGGATACCCCGTCTTCCAGTAGCCGGTGAATTTCTTCACTGTCAGGTCGCCCGCCGGGTCCCACTTCACGAACTCGAACGGACCTGTACCGACCGGATGAAAGCCGATGTCCTTGCCCCACTTCGTCATGGCAGCCGGCGAGATCATGACCGCCGACGGATGCGCGAGCACGTTGATGAACGCCGAGAACGGCGTCTTGAGCGTGATCCTGACCGTGTACGGATCGATCACCTCGGTTTTATCGATGCGGTTGAACAGGTTGTAGCGCTTGAGCTTGTTCGCCGGATCGGTCACCCGGTCGAAGTTGGCCTTCACCGCCGCTGCATTGAAGTCGGTGCCGTCCTGGAACTTGACGCCCTGGCGCAGCTTGAACGTATAGACCCGTGTATCAGGACTGGCCTCGTAGCTGGTCGCGAGCACGTTGATAAGTTTCATGTCCTTGTCAAAACCGAACAGGCCTTGATAGAACGACTTCGCGGCAGCTTGTGAGAGCGTGTCGTTGGCGTCGTAGGGATCGAGACTCGTAAAGGTCGATGCAACGGCCATCACGGCGGTTTGTTCGGCGTGCGCCGCCCCGCTCGCGAGCATGGCGAAGACTACCGCGCTGCCGGCCAGCAACGCGCGCAAACGAAACGGAGAAGACGGGACATGCGAGTTCATAGGGGTGGGCTCCAGGCAGCTTGGTAATAAATGCGGATAAACAAGGTTGCAATCAGAAACGGTTTGCATGCCGAACAACCAGTAACGTTCAGTACGCACCGCCAATTCGATGCTGGGCTACAAAATGGTCCGGACCGACCATGACCAGCGGGGCGAACACCGGCTGGTCGTCGAGCGCGCGAATCGGGCTCGGCATTTCATCGGCGGCCAGCACGCGCTTCGCGTGACGTCGCGCCGGATCGGCAACCGGCACCGCGCCCATGAGTTTTTTCGTGTATGCGTGCTGTGGCGCTTCGAACACCGCGCGGCGCGGTCCGATCTCGACGATCTGCCCGAGATACATCACCGCCACGCGGTGGCTGACCCGCTCGACTACCGCCATGTCATGCGAAATGAACAGATAAGCCACGCCGAGTTCACGCTGCAGATCGAGCATCAGGTTCACGATCTGCGCCTGCACGGACACATCGAGCGCCGACACGGATTCATCGGCGATCACCACTTTCGGATTCAATGCGAGCGCGCGGGCAATGGCTATGCGCTGGCGTTGTCCGCCGGAAAACTCGTGCGGATAGCGGCGCGCGGCTTCGGCCGGCAGACCCACCTTGTCGAGCAACCATGCAACCCGCGCCTGCGCCTCGGCGCCTTGCGATACGCCGTGCACAAGCAGAGGCTCCATGATCGAGAAGCCCACTGTCAGGCGCGGATTCAGGGACGCGAACGGGTCCTGGAAAATAAACTGGATGTCGCGGCGCAATGCCTGCAGCGCGGGTCCGGTCAGCGAACTGATCTCGTTGCCGTCGAACTCGATGGAGCCGCTCTGGTTTTCCACAAGTCGCAGCAGCGAACGGCCCGTGGTCGATTTGCCGCAGCCTGACTCCCCCACCAGCGCGAGCGTTTCGCCCGGACGCAAGTCGAAACTGACTCGCTCCACGGCATGCACGCGACCCGTCAATCGTCCGAACAATCCGGTCCGGACCGGGAAGCGCGTCACCAGATCGCGCACACGAAGGATGGGCGGCGTGGTATTCGCAATGGCCGACTGCGCTTCGTGCGCGACCGCCGGCGCCGGAACCAGGGTTTCATCGGCACCGGCTTGTTCCACCGTGAGAATCGGGAACTTGGCCGGCGAGTCGGTGCCCGACATTGCGCCAAGACGCGGAACAGCAGCCAGCAACGCCTTCGTATAGGGGTGCGACGGTGCGGCGAACAGCGGTCCGGATTTTCCCTCCTCCACTTTCTCCCCGTGGTACATCACCAGCACGCGGTCGGCCACTTCGGCGACCACGCCCATGTCATGCGTGATAAAGATCACGCCCATGTTCATCTCGTCCTGCAAGCCGCGGATCAGTTGCAGGATCTGCGCCTGGATCGTGACGTCGAGCGCGGTGGTCGGTTCATCGGCGATCAGCAGCGCGGGCTTGCAGGACAGCGCCATTGCAATCATCACGCGCTGGCGCATGCCGCCCGACAACTGATGCGGATACCGCGCGGCCACGCGGCGCGCTTCGGGAATCCGCACCAGTTCGAGCAAACGCAAGGTTTCCGCACGGGCGGCACTGCGGCTCTTGTGCTGATGCAGCGCGATCGCTTCGCCAATCTGGTCGCCCACGGTGAACACCGGGTTCAGCGATGTCATCGGCTCCTGGAAGATCATCGCGATATCGGCGCCACGGATCGAACGCATCGTGGCGGACGAAGCACGCGCGAGATCAAGCACCTGGCCGTCACGCCGCCGGAACGCAATGGAGCCGCCGGCGATACGGCCGCCGCCATGCTCGATCAGACGCATCAGCGCGAGGGACGTCACCGACTTGCCGGACCCCGATTCACCGACGATCGCCAGGGTCTCGCCGCGATCCACTGTCAGCGACAGGTTGCGCACCGCGTTAAAAGCCTTGTCACCCTGACGGAACGCGATGGAAAGATCGTCGACAGCAAGCACGCGTTGCGGCGGCAAGGTGTCCAGACGTGGGCGTGCAATGTGCGGTGAAGTCGGCACGATGTTTTCCTCAAGGAATGAACACGGCTCGGGCGATGACTCGCGCCGTGCCGGGCAACGGACGAACAAGCGTCAGCGATAGATCGCCGTAACCGGTGCAACGCCTACCCGCGCGAAACCGCGGTACATGCCGTCGGTATTGAACGGCAACGTGACGTTGCCGCGCGCGTCGACGGCGATCAGTCCACCGCGGCCATTGATGCGTGGCAGGCGTTTCATCACGACATCGGCGGCGGCCTCTTCCAGCGATACTCCGCGATACGCCATTTGCGCAGCAACGTCGTAAGCGGCGACCATCCGCATGAACATCTCGCCGGAGCCCGTCGTGGACACCGCGCAGGTTGCATCGTCGGCATAGCAGCCTGCGCCGATCAACGGGGTATCGCCCACCCGCCCGGCCTGTTTGTTGGTGACCCCGCCTGTTGATGTGGCGGCTGCCAGATGCCCGTGCCGGTCAAGTGCGACGGCGCCGACCGTGCCGAACTTCCTGTTCGGATCGATGGGTTCGTGCGGCGTGGGCTCAGTCTCGCCATCCGCCAACGTGGCGCCGTCGTGATCGAGCATCACGCGCTGCTCGCCGCGTGCGAGCAGCCATTGCTTGTGACGGGCGTCGGTATGGAAATATGCGGGGTCGACCAATTCGAACCCCTGAGCCACGGCAAATGCTTGCGCGCCGGCGCCGGTGAACATCACATGGTCGCTGGCTTCGAGCACGCGGCGCGCGACGAGGATCGGATTGCGCAGACGCGTCACGCAGCAGATCGCGCCTGCTTCGAGCGTGCTGCCGTCCATGATCGCAGCGTCGAGTTCATGCGTGCCATCGGCTGTGAAAACGGCACCGCGCCCGGCGTTGAACAACGGGTTGTCTTCCAGCAGACGCACGGCTTCGCTCACGGCGTCGAGTGCGCTGCCGCCGCCGGCCAGGATGCTCTGGCCTGCCGCCAGGATGTCGCGCAGGCTTGCGTGGTAGCGCTGCTCGGCGTCTGGGTCCATCAGCGTGCGCAGGATCGTGCCTGCGCCGCCATGAATGGCAATGACTGCGGTCTGGTTCATCGTTTCGGCTGTCTGTTGGGTCGCGGAGTACCGGGTTTCGGGCGTTTGCTCGCTGAACGATTCGACGAGCCCGGTGTTGACGGGCTGCTTTCGCCGGACGAGGTCCCGGTCAGCCACGGCAACACGAATTCGGTCATGTCGGCGGCGGCTTTGGCGGAGCGTTTGGTGCGATACGCAACGGCATCGCAGATTGCTTCGATCACGGCCAGCACCGCCGCGTCCGAGTTCGCCGCGAGCCGCCGTTCCGAGCGGACGCACAGCGTCAGGTCCGCGAATTGTCCAAGCGGCGAGTTGACGCTGTCGGTCAACGCGAGCACGCGGGCGCCCAGGCTCGCGGCACGGCGCGCGAGCTGGATGGTGTCGTCGACATAACGGGGAAACGCAATGCCGATCACAAGATCACCCGGGCCCGCGCTGAAGAGGCGGCGCGCTGCGTGCGTCGGCCCGCCAACGAAAGCAAGCGATTGCACGTTGTCGTGATAAGGCATCAGGCCGTGCTCCATCAGCCCGGCAAGAAACGCGCTCGAGCCTGCGCCAAGCACAAACACGCGGCGTGCGGAAAGAATGGCTTCGACCGCTGCAATTGCTGCGGCACCGTCAATGTCACTGTGTGTCAAACGCAAGTTGACCGCGGCCTGTTCAAGCGACGCACCGAGCAACTCGTCGCCGCTCGCGGGCGATTCCTGCGCTGAACGCAAGCGCTCGACCGGCGCAAGCGTCGCTTCGAAACCGCGCACCAGCGCGCCGCGAAATGCGGGGTAACCGTCGAAGCCGAGCGCACGTGCGAAGCGGTTCGCGGTTGCCACGGAAGCGCCGACGGCATCTGCCAGTTCATCAATACGCATGGTCGCCGCCCGGAACAGGTTGGCCTGCACATAGGCGCCCATCCGGCGATGGATAGGCGTCAGGCCCGGCATTGCCGCCACGATAAGCGCCGCGATGTTCAGTCCTGATGGGGCGGATGCAGCGGACGGACGATCGGGCATGAAGAGGGGGCGGCGGGAAGCCGAAAGAGCGGCGATGAAAGTATATTTACATGAAATTAATCTCAAAAAAAATGTATTTTCATTGAGAGGGTTTGCCCTGAGCAGGGTCGGAGCGCAATTGTCCGGGGGATGGAGACCCGTTTGTTCGGCCGCGCACTCAGGGAATCCGAAGCATGCCGAATTTATTTTACTGCGATGGGTGGAAGCATTTAGACGCGATAGAGATGGACGCCCGGTACGATGGCGTCGTCCATGAAAATAGCAGGTATCCTGATTATTATTCAGCGCGCTTTTCAGTGGCAAAGCCACTACTGCTGCGACGGCGCAGAGGTCTTCTCAACCCGTGCCGAAAACCACTGCACGGATCCTGCTCAGTGCCGATGATGCATCCACCAATGCCGGTGGTGATCAGGGGTGCGCTCCCGGTTTTTATCTGGCGATTTCGACTCGTTGATCAACAGGATAATTGCCACGAGCGCCAAGCCGCCCAGGCCGACCAGGACGTTGATCAAATCAATGGCGGAACTGTGCAAGGTTAATCGCGACGCGGCTCCCACAATGTCCATTACCGTATTCACGAACTCGTCCATGATGCCTCCCGCGTCCTCTGCCCTTGCACTTCCATGATAGGTAAACAGAGGCTTAAGAGTAAGCGGTCGCCATCAAATTTTTCAGGCTTTCCCACGGGATCGAAATGTCGAAAAATGATCCTGGAATCAATTTCAGGTCGAAATCTGATTTGACGAGCCCTTTTTGATTTGAGAATGAGGCGGAAATGAGGCGGTCGCGGGACCTCCGCTGGCGAATTCAGGCGGTTCCGTGGCGCGTCGAGTGCCCGTCAACCAGGAACCACAACCTGCACCTCAGACCACCGGACTTATCTCCTGCCCCCTTTCTCTCGGACCGAACATCACGAAACTGGCCACGGCCAACACCCAGGCGCCAATACACCCGTACAGCATCACGAGACCAAATCCATGCACGAGCGCTGCATGAACGGCCGGTCCTGAAGAATCCATCGCGCCTGATCCTGGAAACCCCTGGCCAAGCGCCCCAAGATCGCCTGCGGCTATTCTTTCCGCCAAGGAGCGCAGTTGCCGTGCATCCAGAGATCCTGACAACGAGCTTCTCAAGGACGACAGGATCCCTTCTATCAGGATGTATCCCATCAAGGCGATATTGATGGCCAGCGAGATGAGCCTGGCACTCATGTCTATGCCCGAAGCCATGCCCGCGCGCGTGCTCGGAACCGAACTGGTCGTCGTATTGGTCACGGGCGTATTGGTCAGTCCCAATCCGATACCGGCCAACAGGCAACCCGGCAGCATGGTCAGCCAACTGGCATGCTCCGCGCCACTGCCCGCCCGCATCAGGATAAAACCCGTGCCGATCGTGAACAGGCCCAGCGGAATGACGACACCCGGGTGATATCGAAGCGAGAGGCGTTCGGCCAGCGGCGGTATCACCAGCGTGGGAAGCGTATAAGCCAGAAGTGCTGATCCGGCAGTGACGCTGTCGTAACCCAGACTGCTCTGGAAATAGATTGGCAGATAAATCATGAATGGCCAGAAGCTGAAATTCATGCCCATTGACCCAAACAGCGCTCCCGAAAAATTGCGTATCCTGAACACGGAAAAATCGAACATGGGATGAGCATTCATCTTCTCCGCGAATATAAAGAGGATAAAGCTGATCACCGCCGCAATCAGAATGCTGATTCCCGTGACGCTGGTAAAACCAAGGCCCGGCCCTTGCGTAATGAAGTACGCCAGGCCGAAAACCGACAGGGAAAGCGTGACAATTCCCAGGAGGTCCAATTTTTTGGCTTGCGGATCGCTGGATTCGTTAACCCCTTTGAAAACGAGGGCCAACGTCACCATTGCAATCAGAACGTGGATTAGAAACACCCATTTCCAATCCGATACCGCCACGATTACCCCGCCTACAATCGGCCCAAAACCCAGGCCAATCCCGAATATGATTCCCCAGGCGCCAAAGGCTCTGGTACGGGCCTGTCCCTCCTGGAACTGATGCGATAAAACCGCTACCTGGCAAATTAGCATTGCCCCGCCGGCTATCCCTTGAAGGAAGCGGCTCACAATCAACACCGAAACGCTCTGCGCCAGCCCGCAAATCAGCGATGTGATTGCGAACATCACAATGGCGATCATGAAAATGCGCTTTCTGCCAAAGCGGTCTGCAAGCGTCCCGGTCGCCATCAGAACCGTGGTACAGGCGATGGTGTACGCATTCATGATCCATTGCATTTCCTTGAAATTGCCCTGGAGTACCTTTTGGAGGGTTGGCAATATCACGGGCACGCTGGAAATTTCCAGGCCGAACATGAGCGAAGCCAGACAAATGGCAGTCAATGCAACCGAGTTTTTTCGGGGATGAACGAGTGTCATGAATATCACAGGTTGGCCGGATGCTCCGGCTACCCGCGCCCCCCGCATGTGAGTGTGGAAGGTTCGCGGTTTGACTCGCAATACGCGCTGAATAAATCACTGAGCTTGATTCGATAATTGTGCATGTTGAATCCACACCGGAAGATTGATGGACCCGCTCGATATCGGCCAATGCGGGTAATGCAGGCAACGCTTGGCGCCAGCGGGTGAAAAGGTAATATAGAGGGAACTGAAGTCGTCATTGATTAATTGATTTCCTATCAATGTATCTCTAGTGGAACCAATAAAGGTTGGGTATGAGTGACAAGCTCCACGGCGTGACCACCTTCGTCCAGGTGGTCGAATCAGGCAGTTTCGCGCTGGCCGCCGAGCGTTTGAACCTGACGCGCTCGGCTGTGGGCAAGGTGATCGCGCGGCTCGAATCGCGTCTTGGTGTGCGCCTGCTCCATCGCACCACGCGCAGCCAGAGCCTGACCGAAGACGGCCAGACCTACTACGATCGCTGCGTGCGTGCGCTGGCCGAACTGGATGCGGCTGAAGCCGATCTGGAAAGCGGCCGGCGCGAGCCGCGCGGCCGTTTGCGCGTCAGCGTGCCAATCGCCTTCGGTCATCTCTGCGTGGCGCCTGTGCTGCTACGCCTCGCTTCCAGACATCCGCAATTGCAGATCGACATTTCGTTCAGCGACCGCGCGGTGGATCTGGTGGAAGAAGGCTTCGACCTTGCCGTTCGCATCGGCGAGTTACGCGACAGCGTGAGCCTCGCGGCGCGCCGTCTAGGCACGCAGTACTCGAGCATTGGCGCCGCGCCGTCGTATGTGGCGCGCCACGGGCTGCCCGCGAGTCTCGAAGAGATGGACGGACACGCGGGCATTGCTTACTCGCGCGCCGGCGCGTTGTCGCCCTGGCAGGTACGGGATGCCGACGGCCAGGTGCGGCAGGCGCGCATCCAGCCGCAGGTGAGCCTGGACGATGTGCAGGCAATAGCCGCGGCGGCAATCGAAGGCTTTGGGTTGGCGTGGCTGCCCAGCTGGCTGCTGTCGCGTTACCAGAAGACCGGTGAACTGGTGGTCGTCATGAACAGCTGCGGGATGCTGCCGCAGGATATCCATGCCGTGTGGCCGCAGACGCGCTACCTGCCTTCGAAAACGCGCCGCGCTATCGACGCACTGGTCGCCGAGATTCCCGGGATGATTGCGGGTTGAGGCTGCCGCGAGCGCTGTCTTTCACCAGTGGGTGACCTTAGGCAACTGCCATCCATACGTGACAGCAGCCACGCGCAAGATGAAACACGCGGCGCCGCCGAGGAGCGCGGCGGCCATCGGCGAAAGTCCGAAGCGACGGCTGACAACCAGCACGACTGCACCCGCGAATGCGGCGCTCGCATAGATATCGGCGACCAGGACCATCGGCACGCGGGCCAGCAGGATGTCGCGTACAACGCCACCACCCACGCCGGTGATCGTACCCATCAATGTCGATATAAACGGCCCGATACCGTAGCTCATCGCCTTCTGCGCGCCCGCGACGGCGAATAGCGCAAGCCCGGCTGCGTCCACCGCCATGAGCAACGGTGCCGGGAGAGTGCGGGCCTCGCTATGTAAGATGAAAGTCAGCAAGCCCGTGAGGAACGCAAGCGCCGGATAGCGCCAGTCGCGCACGGCATTAGGGGGCGTCGCGCCGATCAGCAGGTCGCGAATCACGCCGCCGCCAAGCGCCACGGCAAACGACAGGACCATCACCCCGAGCAGGTCGAGTCCGCCCTGCATGGCGCTGATCGCCCCTTCGGCGGCGAACACGGCCGTGCCCGCAAGATCAGCTACCAGGACTATCGTTTCGATTTTCTTCATCGTTCAGGTCTGCGATTGATGTTGTCGGAGTATCGCGGAACGCACGGTTTCCCATCAAGCGGCGCGCTCCAGATAGCGCTTCACCTCGGCGTCGATCCATTCCATGAAATGCGCCTGCTTCACGCTCAACACCTCGCGCTGCTGCCAGACGAGCCAATACGGATACGGGTATGACACGTGGATATCGGTGATCTGGACGAGCTCGCCTCGACTCATCGCATCGGCAACGAGCGTGCGCCGTTCAAGCGCAATGCCCTGCCCCAGCCGCACGGCGCCCAATACGACATTCGAATCGTTCGCGAAGAGTCCGCTCGCATTGTCGGGTTCGCGTACGTTGGCTGCGCGGCACCAGTCGGTCCAGGGTGCATCGGTGCTTCTTATCAACGGACACGCCACGATCTCCTCAGCGGAGCGAGGAAGCTGACCTCCGTTGAAATGCGGCGCAGCCACGATCAGCAGTTCGTCGCTGAACAACTCTTTCTGGGCGAGACCGGGCCAATGGCCTTGTCCCATTCGAATGCTGACGTCGGCCAGACCGTGCCGCATGTCCTGTATCTCGAGACTCGTCTGCAGGCGGACACGGTAATACGGATGATGCTCGCGGAAGCTGGACAGACGAGGCAGCAGCCAATGCAAAGCAAACGACGGCAGCGTTGCAATGACCAATTCGCTTTCTTGCGGGCGGGCCTGGGCCAGAAGTGTCGCGTTTGCAATGTCGCGAAGCGCCGAGCGTATTTCGAGCGCATAGAGACGTCCTTCTTCCGTCAGCCGCAACCCTCTCGCTTCACGCACGAAGAGCGCGACGCCCATGGTGTCTTCGAGAATCCTGATCTGCTGACTGACCGCCGAGTGGGTCACGTGGAGTTCGCGGGCAGCGAGCGTGACGCCACCGAGTCTGGCCGCCGCTTCGAAACATTTGAGCGCGGTTAATGGCGGGATATTTTTCATGTAAGTTTTTCTTACCGAAGACGTTTGTTTATGTCGCTTTTCATGCGCCGGCTAAATGTTTAATCTGATGGAAATAGCTGTCTTATATTCTTACATCGGTGCGCCCGGACGAAGGCGTACCGATGGCGGCATGATAGATATTCTAACGGGAAGCGTATGAAACTGATCGGCATGCTGGACTCGCCTTATGTGCGCCGGGTGGCAATCGGCCTCAAGCTGCTTGAGCTTGATTTCGAACATCGTTCGGTTTCGGTATTCAGTGGCTTCGAGGAATTCCGCAAGCTCAACCCGGTCGTGAAGGCACCCACCCTGATCCTCGACGACGGTCAAAGCCTGATGGATTCCACACTGATCCTCGACTATGTAACGGCCATTGCGAAGGCAGATGTCACCTCGACACCGGAGCACGCTGAGGATCGTTTGCGTGCAACCAGGCTCACAGGGCTCGCGCTGGCCGCGTGTGAGAAGACGGTTCAGATTGTCTATGAACGCAACTTGCGACCCGCCGAGAAACAGCACGAACCGTGGATCGATCGCGTCAGTACTCAATTGCTGGCGGCGTACGCAGTGCTCGAAGCTGAACTGGGCTTGGGTACCCTGCCCCTCGACGCGGGACGGCTTGGACAAGCGGGCGTGATAGTCGCGGTCGCCTGGAGATTCACCCAGATGATGGTGCCGAAGATTGTTGTCGCGGCGGAGTATCCCAACCTGCAATCATTCTCGGCTTTCGCCGAGCGACAGCCTGCTTTTGAGAGCACGCCGCCTGAATGATCGTGCCATCCCACGGGTACGCACTTGCTACAGAACCGGACCGGGCTCGCCCGCGCATGACGCCGTGCGCTTAGTTACCGTTGGGCATAACTGAAGAGGTGCGGCCGCGCCGGCGGATGGTTTGCAGTGCGTCCGGCGCGTACGGACAACGCGCCCTTAATCAGCCTCGGCGTCAGACTCGGGATCCAGCGCCAGCACGGTCACCCCCACATCGACCCGATGTGAGCCGCCGCCGAGAATCATCCCCCGCAGCAGCGACACGTCGCTATAGTCCCGTCCCGTGGCAAGCGTCACATGCTCGAGATCGGCGAGCACGTCGTTGGTCGGATCAAGATCGATCCACCCGCTGCCGGGGCAAAACACCGACACCCACGCATGCGATGCATCCGCACCGATCAGCTTCTGCTGCCCCGGCGCGGGATCATTGCGCAAATATCCACTCACGTACCGGGCCGGCAACCCGAGCGAGCGCATGCATCCAATCATCACCTGCGCAAAATCCTGACAGACGCCCCGGCGCATTTCAAACGCGCGATGAGCCGGCGTGTCGTAGGACGTCGCCAGGGGCTTGTACTTGAAGTCGCCATGAATCCGGTGCATCAGGTCGATAGCCCCTTCCGCCAGCGGCTTGCCCGCAGGAAAACTCTCCAGCGCGTAATCCCGCAGGTCCTGCCCGAGACTGATATTCGGCGATGCAAAGCAAAACTCCGCCTCGGGGCGAAACGGTGCACTAGCGCTAAAACGCATGCTTTTTGCGACCTCGTCCCACGCCGGCGTGGTCGCCGGATCGAGCGAGGCCCATCGCGGCGTCAGTTCGACGGTCGTTTCGCTGACCATCTGCAATGAGCGGTGCGGTGACTCGAGCGAAAAATACAGCACGTCGTTACCGAAGGTATCCACGCGGCTATTGATGTACGGCGGCTTCGGATCAATGCTTTCGGTGTGCGAGATCACCCGCTGCCACGCGCAGTTCTGCGGCCGGATAGTCGCGAGATGCTGAGCCGTTTCCACGTACGTTGAATAACGGTAGGTCGTCCGGTGCGACACCCACAACACGGTTTTCGGAATCTTCACGACGACACCTGTAATGCCTGCGTATTCGCATGGCTGAAGTAGCGTGCGCTGATTTCATGCGCAGCCGCGCTGACGTGATCGCCGAGTTCCTCGCAGGCCCGCACGAGTTCGCCATAACCGCCGTCTTCGTCGGTCGTGCACAGTTGCTCGAGTCCTCGCAGGGACTTCAGCAACTGCGTTGCGTCGCTGAATGCGCCGTGGTTCGTGTTGCCGGCTGCAACCGAAATCTCGTTGAGCTTGGTGCACAAGCGCGAGTACACGCCGTACAGCCCGCGCGGGTTGGTCGGCTCGACCACCAGCAGGTCGATCAGCGCGGGAACCTCGAAACGGCCCGGGTACAGCGATCGATACGTGAGCGTGCTGTCGAACAATTGCAGCAGCAGGTCGAACCCGGCCGGCGTCGTCATCTGGCCATGCTCGGCGGCCACGCGCAGGAAGGTGGTCATCGTCCATACGCGTTCGATGTGCCGTCCCGCGAACACCAGCTTCCATGCTTCGTCGCGTGTCATGCGGTCACCCTGCGCACCGCTGATCGCGAGCAGTTGCGTCGACAGCGTCTCGAGCGTGCGCGTCAGCTTCACGCGGTCGTAACGCTCCACGCCCGGTCCCGGCTTGAATTTCTGGATGGCGTCGCGGAAATCGTTTCGCGCGGCAAGGATCGTGCGCCAGTGATCGGTCGAAAGACGCCCGCGAATCTCGCCGCTCGCACGCACCTGGCTCGCCAGGTTCTGGCCAATACTCGCCGCCGTGCCGTTCTCGCCAATATTGGCGACCAGCAACCGTTCAAGCCCGCGCGCCGTGTGCCCTTGCAACGGCGTGCCGGGAGGCAGCAGGCCACATTGCCACGCGAGGTCCACCATGGTCTCCAGCATGCCCTCGGAGTCGTTGCTGTCTATAGACGAGAGGATCACGCGCAGCAGCCGCACATTGTTCTCGGCGCGTTCTCCGTATCGTCCGGCCCAGAAGAGGTTTTCCGCGGCCCGACTCGAGACCGTCCGATGCTTGCGCGCAAGGTCAGCCGGCTTTATTGGCGTGGGGAGCAGCGAGAGGCTTGAAGCCGGCTTGCTCGACAACACCCAGGTGTCGACGCTGCTGCTGCCGTATTGCATCGATACCGACGGTTGGCGTTCCGCCCCAAGCCGTGTGAATCCGCCGGGCATCACGGACCAGCCGCCGTCGATGTTCGCAATCGCATAAACCCGCAACACCGATGGCCGGCCGGTCAGCGTGTTGTCTTCATAACGCGGCGCGTGCGAACTAGGGAACAGGTTCTGGATGGTGAACGCGTCCGGCATGGCGTCAATCCGCGCGCGCCAGCCGGCGAGGGGTTGCAGGCCGTCGCCGAAACCGCGCGGGCCGCCGCCGTTAAGCGGCAAGCCCGGCCAGGTGGGAATCACGAAAGCCTTGTCCAGACGCGCCAGCACCGCTTCGCGCGCTGCCTGTTCACCGCACCACCACGTGGGCACGCTGGCGAGTTCCAGCGGCTCGTTGAGCAGCGCCCGCGAGATGGCGGGCAGGAAACCATGCAGCGCCGGCGACTCGACAAAACCCGAGCCCGGCACGTTGGACACCATCACGTTGCCGGCGCGCATTACCTGCAGCAGACCCGGCACGCCGATAGTGGAATCGGCGCGCAATTCGACCGGATCGCAGAATGCATCGTCCAGGCGGCGCATCAGCACATGAACCCGTTCCAGTCCGGCGAAGGTCTTGAGGAACAGCATGTCGTCGCGCACGGTCAGGTCCTTGCCTTCGACCAGCGTAACGCCGAGGTAACGAGCCAGGAACGCATGCTCGAAGAAGGTTTCGCTGAACGGCCCGGGCGTCAGCAGCGCAATGTGCGGCGAGCCTTCGCCGGACATCATTGCCCGGCCGCCCTGGACCAGCGCGGCGATCAGTTGCGAATAGAACGGCGCGAGCCTCTGGACCTTCATGGAGCGGAACGGCTCGGCGAATACATCCGAGACGATCAACCGGTTTTCCAGCGCATAACCGAGTCCTGACGGCGCTTCCGTCCGGTGAGCCATCACCGTCCATGCGCCGTTGGGCGCGCGCGTCAGGTCCACGGCAACCAGTTGCAGATACTGCGCGCCGGGCGGCACGAAGCCCTTCACGGAGCGCAGATAGCCTGGATGCCCGAACACCAGCGCGGGCGGCAGCAGGCCGTCGTGCAGCAGCGTCTGAGGCCCGTAGATGTCGGCGACGACGGCGTTGAGCAACTTCGCGCGCTGCGTCACCGCGCGCTCGATCACTGCCCACTCGCCTTCATCGATAAGAAACGGCAGCAGGTCCAGCGCCCAGGGGCGAGGCTCGCCTCCGTCCGCATAGACGTTGTAGCTGATGTCGTTGTCGCGGACCTGCTGCGCAATTGAAGCGGTCGCCCGGTCGAGGTCGGCTATGCCGTCGTCGCCGAGCAGATCGAAGAATTGCTGCCAGGGAGCGCGCAACTGGCCCGACGCGTCGCGCAGTTCGTCCCAATGTCCCTCCCGGGCCGGTACCGCGCGAAGGTGTGACGACACACTCGCGCGGTTCGTGATTGCTTCAAACGGAAGCGTGGATTGGAAGGCCAAATTGAGTAGTTTTCGTTGATAAGGCTACCGTCGGCGCAAATCGAGTGTGAACGGAAATTCCAGGCTGCGCTTTGGTTCCTCCACGACCATCCGTCCAGGTGTATGGCCGATCCGGAAAAAGCGCGAACGCCGCCGGCTTTCCGCCTCGTATGCGTTGACCGGATAGGTCACGTAGTTGCGGCCACCCGGATGGGCTACATGATACCGGCATCCACCTATGGACCGGTTGCTCCAGGTGTCAACTATGTCAAAGGTGAGCGGCGCATCCACGCCAATTGACGGATGCAGCGCCGTCGGCTGGGACCATGCACGGAAGCGCACGCCCGCCACATGTTCACTCACCCGGCCGGTGGGTTGCAACGGCAGCGGCACGCCGTTGACGGTCACCACATGGCGGTTGTCGTTGAGACCGAGCACCCGCACTTCAAGCCGTTCCACCGACGAATCCACGTAACGCACCGTACCGCCCGGCGACCCCTGCTCGCCCATCACGTGCCACGGCTCCAGCGCGCTGCGCACCGTCAGTTCGATGCCGCTCGTCTGGACCGCCCCCACCAGCGGGAAACGGAACTCGAAATGCGGCGCGAACCACGCGGCATCGAATGCATAACCGGCTTCATTGAGGTCTGCGATGACGTCGTGGAAATCCATTTCGATGAACGTGCCGAGCATGAAACGGTCATGCAGTTCCGTGTCCCAGCGCGTGAGACGTGTGGTGTACGGTTTGTCCCAGAACCGCGCGACGAGCGCGCGCAGCAGCAATTGCTGGACGAGGCTCATGCGCGCGTGCGGCGGCATTTCAAAACCCCGCAGTTCAAGCAGGCCGAGGCGGCCGGTCGGACCATCGGGGGAATAAAGCTTGTCGATGCAGAATTCCGCGCGGTGCGTGTTGCCGGTCACATCGATCAGCAGGTTGCGCAGCGTCCGGTCGATCAGCCACGGCGGCAACAGCGCGCTATCGCGCCCGCCCAGGCGTTCGAGCTGATGCTCGATCTCCTTGAACGCAATCTCCAGCTCGTAAAGCTGGTCATTGCGGGCTTCGTCAACACGCGGCGCCTGGCTCGTCGGTCCGAGGAACAATCCCGAGAACAGGTACGACATCGACGGATGGTTGATGAAGTACGCAATCAGGCTGGCCAGCAGGTCGGGACGCCGCAGGAACGGGCTGTCGGCAGGCGTCGCGCCGCCAAGCACGAAGTGATTGCCGCCGCCCGTGCCGGTGTGACGGCCGTCGGTCATGAACTTCTCGGTGCTGAGATAACTTTCGTGCGCCGACTGATACAGGAACTCGGTGTGATCGACGAGTTGATCCCAGCTCGAAGCCGGGTGAATGTTCACTTCGATCACGCCCGGGTCAGGAGTCACTTGCAGCATCTTGAGACGCGCGTCGCGCGGCGGCGGATACCCTTCTATCACCACTTTCATGCGCAGATCGGCCGCTGTTGCCTCAATGGCCGCGAGAAGGTCGAGGTAGTCATCGAGTTCGGTCAGCGGCGGCATGAACACATGCAGCAGGGTCTTGCCGCTTCCAAACGATTCCGCTTCGACGTCCGGTCCTGCAGCACGCGCCGGATCACGCGCTTCAACACACAACGCTGTACGCCGGATCCACGAAGCGGACTCGCCGCGCGACGGCTCGCGGGTTGAGGTCGCAGGCCGTTGCCCGGCGCCTGCTGCTGCGCCCTTACCCGTGCCCGCTCCTGCTCCGGCACCCTCGCCCGCTCTTCCTTCCAGGGTCTCTCCGGGGATCGCCTCACCGCGATATTGCATGCGCAATTCCATCGCCTGACGCAACGGCGCTGGCGGCCCGAACGGGTCGTGCGGATGTTGATACGGATAATCCCCGGCGCTCACCCACGGCAGCGATTCCAGCGGCAGGCGGTACCCCATTGGCGAGTCGCCGGGGATCAGGTACATGCGGCCATCGCGGAAAAACCAGGGGCCGCTGACCCACGCCGGCTCTTGCATCGGGATATCGCGTTCACGCGCGATAGGCAAAACGTAGCCCGTCACCTGCGACAAGCCCGCGTCGAATACGCGACGCAAGCGCATGCGCTCCATCTCGTCGTCGAGTTCGGATTCAAACGGGTCCACGTTCACCGGCAGGCGGCGTTCACGCCACAGGTAGTAGAACGTGTCTTCGTAGCCGGGCTGGATATACGAAGGATCCAGCGAGACCTTGCCAGCCAGATGTTCGATAAACCGCCGGGCATCTTCAGCGGTGTACTGGCCGGGATCGCGTTCATCGGCGAAAAGCGTCGGGGCCTCCCAGATCGGCTCGCCATCCGCGCGCCAGAACAGCGACATGGCCCAGCGCGGCAACTGCTCGCCCGGATACCACTTGCCCTGGCCCAGATGCAGGAAACCACCCACGCCATAACGCGCACGCAGCTTGTCCATCAGCGAGACGGCATAACCGCGCTTCGTCGGCCCCAGTGCGTCGGTGTTCCATTCGGCCGCATCGCGGTCGCTCACGGCGACGAACGTGGGCTCGCCGCCCATCGTCAGGCGCACGTCCATGTCGGTCAGTTGCTGGTCGACCTGGGCGCCCATCTTCTGCACCGCGGACCACACTTCTTCCGTGTACGGTTTCGTCACGCGCGGGGTTTCGAGCACGCGCTGCACCTGCATGATGTGCTCGAACTCGACTTCGCTTTCATCGACCGCGCCGGAGATAGGCGCGGCGCTGCCAGGTTCGGGCGTGCACGCGACGGGGATATGTCCCTCGCCGGCCAGCAGCCCTGAGGTGGGGTCGAGCCCGATCCAGCCGGCGCCGGGCAGGAAGACCTCGCACCACGCGTGCAGGTCGGTGAAGTCGACTTCGGTACCGCTCGGGCCATCGAGCGACTTCTGGTCAGGCGTGAGCTGGATCAGGTACCCCGACACAAAACGCGCGGCGAGCCCAAGCTGCCGCAAGGTTTCAACGAGCAGCCAACCCGTGTCGCGGCACGATCCCAACGCTTTTTCAAGCGTCTCCTCCGGCGTCTGGACACCGGGCTCCATGCGGATCACGTAGCCAATGTCGTGCTGCAGCCGCTGATTCAGTTCGACCAGGAAATCGGCCGTTATCTTGGGTGCCTTGTCGATGCTCTCGACAAACCTGGCCAGCAACGGCGTGGGCTCGCGCTTGATCAGGTACGGCGCAAGCTCGGCCGCGAGCTGGGGTTCGTACTCGAACGGGAATTTCTCGGCGTAGGGCTCGAGGAAAAAGTCGAAGGGGTTATAGACCGCCATCTCGGCGACCAGATCGACCGTGATCTTGAATTCCTGCGTCTTCTCGGGGAAGACGAGCCGCGCCTGATAGTTGGCAAACGCGTCCTGCTGCCAGTTGATGAAATGGTCGGCTGGCTCGACCCGCATCGAATACGAAACGATCGGGGTACGGCAATGCGGCGCAGGCCGCAGGCGCACGACCTGCGGGGAAAGGCCGACGAGGCGGTCATAACGGTAGTGCGTGACATGGTTCAACGCGACACGGATTGACACACCTGACTCCTGGACGAATTTTGGCAATGTTCAAAAGCAAACTCCATGCCGTTTGGTCGAACGCACCATCGGGCAAGGCTCCCGGCAACTTTCATGCACTCAATACTGCGTTTAAACCATTTTCAGCATCCGCTGGTGCACCAAATTGGCGCGTAAAGCGCTCTTTGCGTCCGGACCGGACCGTTCCTGCGGCGGCACGTGGCTTGCTTGAAAGCCTGCATCGCAGTCACCACGCCTTGCTTGCCAGCCTATCTCGTCAATATGAAAACATTCCATTGCGGCCGTTGCCAGCATCACGTTTTTTTCGAGAACGTGAAATGCGAATCCTGTGCGGCGTTGCTGGGCTTCGTCCCTGAATTGTCCGAAGTTTGCGCGTTCGAACCGGCTGGCGACACGGCCGGCGATCCGTCCGGTATTGCGCTGTGGCGTGCGTTGAATCCATCGGCGAACGGTGCACTGTTCCGGCAGTGCAATAACTACGCGCTGGAGAATGTTTGCAACTGGATGATCCCGGCCGATTCGCCGGACATATTGTGCCCGGCTTGCAGCCTGACGCGAACCATCCCCAATCTTTCCCAGCCTGACAATCGCGTCTACTGGTACAAGCTGGAGACGGCCAAGCGGCGCTTGCTGTTTGCGCTCTCGGCACTCGGCCTGAACACGGATTCCAGGCGGACCAATCCGGACACCGGTTTGCAGTTCGAGTTTCTTGAGGACGGTGACATGGGGCCGAAAGTCCTGACCGGTCACGACAACGGCCTCATTACGATGAACATAGCCGAAGCCGACGACGCGCTGCGTGAACGCATGCGCGCGGAAATGCACGAGCCGTACCGCACGCTGCTGGGACATTTCCGGCATGAGATAGGACACTACTATTTCGACCGGCTGGTGACGAATACCAACTGGGAAGCGCCGTTTCGAGAGATGTTCGGCGACGAACGCGTTGACTACGCCCAGGCGATGCAGGCGCACTACGACAATGGACCGCCGGCCGACTGGGACCAGTCTTATGTGAGCGCCTACGCCACCATGCATCCGTGGGAAGACTGGGCGGAGACGTGGGCTCATTACCTGCATATCGTCGATACGGTGGACACTGCTGCCGCCTGCGGATTCAAGCTCGATCCAAAGTCCGACAACGAACCGTCGCTTACCGAGATCGAGCCGATCGAGAACACCAATTTCGATAAGCTCATGAAGCAATGGTTTCCGCTGATGTACGCATTGAACAGCTTGAATCGAAGCCTGGGGCTGGCCGATGCATACCCGTTCACGCTCTCGCCGAAGGTCGTCGCCAAGCTGCGTTTCGTGCATAAAGTGATAGCAGGCGCCGGTGATCGGAAACCAGCGAACGAACCGAACGCTGACGCTCAGCAAGAAATCAAGCCGGAAATTGAGCAGGGAATTAACCAGGGAATTGAGCAGGACCCGCAGGACCAGCCGGCGGCAACCGGTTGATCGGCAATTAATCAGGAGTTCGACATGTTGAACTCTGTCTCAACCATCGCCCTTGCCGAGACACGCCAGGGCGAAGCCGGTGGCTCCACGGCCATTCACGCGCCCAACCCAAAAAGGTCAGTCCGATGAAGCTCCGCGTTGGTTACGAACTGGTCTATGAATGCGTGCAGCCGACTCCGATGCTGCTGATGCTGAACATGCACGCGTCACGTGCGCAGAACATCCTTGTCCCCGACATCCTGAGGGTTGACCCGCGTGTACCCTACTCGCAGTATCGCGACTCGTTCGGCAATCTGTGCAGCCGGCTGGTCGCGCCGCAAGGCTGGCTCACGCTGTCCACGCAGGGTTTGATCGACGTGCCGCCTTATCCGGAGTTGCCGGAACAAAACGCTTATCAGCATGCCGTTGAAGCGCTGCCCGACGAGTGCATGCAGTTCCTGCTCGGCAGCCGCTACTGCGAGACCGACCTGCTGTCCGACGCCGCCTGGCAGATGTTTGGCCATACACCGCTCGGACGTGCCCGGGTGCAGGCTATTTGCGACTTTGTTCATCGGCACATCCGCTTTGATTACAACTGCGCGCGTCCAACCAAGACGGCATTTGAAGCGTATCGGGAAGGTGTGGGCGTATGCCGGGACTTTGCGCATCTGGCCGTCGCGCTATGCCGGGCGATGAACATTCCGGCGCGCTACTGCACGGGGTATATCAGCGACGTCGGTTTGCCGCCGCCCTATGCACCCATGGATTTCTGCGCCTGGATCGAGGTGTATCTGGGCGACACGTGGCACACGTTCGATCCCCGCAATAACGCGCCGCGTACCGGCCGCGTGTTGATGGCGCGAGGCCGTGACGCCGCCGATGTCGCGTTGAGCAACACCTTCGGCGCCACCACACTGGTGAGGTTCAGCGTGGTCTGCGAGCCTCAATAAAACAGCACGGCGTACTCAAGCAGGCTCAGCAAGGTGCGGGCGCCGTACGAGCCAGCCGATGAAAGTGGCGGCCGAAATAGATCAGGCTGTCGCCGTCGCCCCGCACCACGATGTCCGCCACTTCCACGAACATCACCGAGTGCGAGCCCACGGTCTTCGTATCGACAATACGGCCTTCGAGACTGGCGAGCGCATCGCGGAGAACGGGCAAGCCGAGGCGTCCCGCGGTCCACTCCTGCTGCTCGAATCGCTCGTTCATCGGCAGCCTGGTCATGCCCGCGAAATGGCGCGCCAGCTCCTGGTGATCAGCGGGCAGCACGTTGATGCAGACGTTGCCGTTGCCCGCGAGCACGGCATGCGCAGAGCTTGACTGGTTCACGCAGACAAGCATGGTCGGCGGTGTGTCGGTGACCGAACACACCGCGCTTGCGGTCATGCCGCAGCGCCCGCGCGGGCCATCGGTGGTGATGATGTTGACCGCCGCGGACAGGTACGCCATGGCCTCCCGGAACAGCTTGCGGGTGCTTTCGTTATTCATGTCTTGTTCCCCGGTTCACGCGAATACGCCTGAATGCAACGGACTCTGTCGAGAGTCCCGCTGTGCCTTGTGCGTTGCCGTCGGGTCGCTTCGCCGGGAATGGCGAGCTGCAACGCGACCGTGGGAAACGCTGACCAGGCGGCTGTATCCGGTAATGGCGGTAGATTGCCGCGATCCCGGCTGACCGGTATGCCTGCTGGACCACATCCGCGGATAAATGACCGGGGAACGGCCACGCGGCATCGGCCGGCAACCCGGCGGATGCCGCAGTTCAGCGCGTGGGGAGAATGGCTGCCGGACTACTTGGCAAACAGCGAGGCGATGTTCGCAAACGCCTTGATCTCGAGCGCGTTACCTGACGGGTCCAGGAAGAACATGGTCGCCTGTTCGCCGACTTCGCCCTTGAAGCGCACATGCGGTTCGATGATGAATTCCACCCCGGCCGCCGTGAGCTTGTCCGACGCCGCTTGCCACTGGTCCATCGGCAGCACGACGCCGAAGTGCCGGACCGGGACCGCATCGCCGTCTACCTCGCTCGTCTTCCGATGACCGATTTCGTCCGGTGCAAGATGAGCGACGATCTGGTGCCCATAGAAATTGAAGTCCACCCAGTCGGGCGCGCTACGGCCTTCCGGACAACCAAGCAGGTCGCCATAAAACGCACGGGCGGCCGCGATGTCGTGAACCGGAAAGGCAAGATGAAAAGGGGAAATGGCAGCAGTGGTATCGCTCATGGCGGGGCCCGGATATTGATTGAGTAAGCCGTCTTCGACGACACGGACACGTTCTGTCCGCGCCGCCCTCATGACGTGTGCAAAATGAATGTCACGCCATGAAAGACAGTGTAGGGGCAACGATAATAGTTGAATAACGATAGTTTTTTTGGCTCAGCATCACTAAAATCGATCGATTAAAATCATTGAACTGGTCGATAAAACCATGATGCGCGAGCTGAAAACCTTTCTGGCCGTGGTGCGTTTTGGAACGTTCGCGAGTGCAGGCGCGCATATCGGGTTGACGCAATCGGCTGTCAGCGCGCAGATCCAGCGGCTGGAGGAAGACCTGGGTTTTCCTCTGTTCGACCGGACCGGCCGCTCGGCCACGCTCAACGCAGCGGGCAGGCAGACGGTCGATTCGGCCGAGGAATTGTTATCGGTCTACGCCCGCCTCGCCGCACGCGGAGGGACTGCGGAACAGTCCGGCCTGCTGCGGGTCGGGGCTATTGCTTCGGCGCAGGCGTCGTTTCTGGTCAGTGCCATCGAATTGTTCCGGCAGACCTCACCCGGGTGGCGAATCCGCGTGGTTCCCGGGGTGTCGCTCAACTTGCTGGCGCAGGTGGACTCGGGCGAAGTCGATGTCGCGGTGATCATCAAGCCCCCTTTCGCGCTCCCCGCCGAACTGCACTGGCGCACCCTGCTCACCGAAACCTTCGTGCTGCTGGTCCCGAGCGAACTGGCGGACCGGCCGTGGCGCTCGCTGCTCAAGTCAGAGCCGTTTATCCGATACGACCGGAGTTCCTTTGGCGGCCGTCTCGTGGACCGCTTTCTCAGGAGGATTCGCGTGACGGTGCAGGACGTGGTCGAACTCGATGAATTGCAGGGGATCGTCGGGCTCGTGGCTCACGGGGTAGGTATTGCGCTTATCCCGCAGTCGTCCGCGTTGCACATGCCGGAGACCGTCCGTGCCCTGTCTCTCGGAGACGAGACCTTCGTTCGCGAAATCGGCCTTGTCCAGCGACAGACGCGAAATGAGCAAACCGTCACCGTGCAATTCGCCGGGTCTGTCTGCGCCGTTCTGCCTCGATGAGAGATCGAGAGATGCCGGCTTTCAAGTCGTTTTGAGTGCGGCCTTGATTTGTTGAACGATAGGTCATAATATCCACGCATGACAAAGTCTTCCTCCTTGCCTCAGTCTGCCGAGCGCTCACAGGAGCGCGGGCGCCCCCGTGAATTTGATCTCGACGAAGTCGTTGCTTCCGCCGGCCGGGTGTTCTGGGAGGGGGGATATCACGCGACCTCGGTCGGGACCTTATGCGATGCGACCGGGCTGCTGCGTGGCAGCCTGTACGGTGCATTCGGTGACAAGCACGGGTTGTTGATTGCCGCGTTCGAACGGTATGCCGATGGCGCGGTTGCCCGGCTCAAGGAGCGTCTTGAAGCCGATCTGCCGCCGCGTGAATGCTTGCGGGAGGCGTTGCTCCACTACACCCGGCTCAGCGCCGACCTCGCCGGGCGCCATGGATGTTTCATCACCAACGCGGCGCTTGAACTGCTTCCCGCCGACGACGTATTGCGGCCTTACATCGAAACTACCCTCCAGCGCATTGGTGCTCAGTTGACTGCAGCCGTGATCCGCGGTCAGCAAGCCGGAGAGTTCAATGCGGATCTCGACGAAAACACCGTCGGCACTTTCTTGTTGTGCATTGTGCAGGGACTGCGGGTGCTGGGCAAAGTCGAGGTAAGCGAAAAGAAGCTGGTTGGCATCGTCGACATGACCCTGCGCGCGCTGCTCTAAAAATTTTTTCCTAATTTTTGAACGATAAGTCATGAATAAATTATTCGAGCATCAAGCGACTGCCGCAGGTCAGCCGGCTTCGGTCCCACGCGTACCCATTGCCGCCGTGCGCGCCGGATACCTGAAAGGCGTGCTGCTATGCATGAGCGCGACCATCCTGATGGGCATCATGTTTCCCATCATGACAAGCGCACTGCGGCATATCGATCCATTCACGTTCACGTCGTTGCGCTACCTGATTGCCGGCAGCGCGTTTCTCGTCCTGCTGCGGGTGAAGGAAGGCCGAAGCGCATTCCGGTTTAGAGGAGAACCTATTGTGCTTGCCTGGTTGCTGGGTTCGATCGGCTTTTGCGGATTCGGTTCGTTGGTCTTTCTTGGCCAGCAACTGGCCGGACGCGACGGCGCGCTGACTGCATCGATCATGATGGCAACCCAGCCGATGATGGGCCTGATCGTGAACTCCGTCGTGCGCCGGGTCCTGCCGCCGCTGTATTCGTTTCTGTTTATCCTGATGTCGTTTGCCGGGGTCGCACTGGTGGTGACGAAGGGCGATATTGCGGCCCTCCTGAGCGAGCCTCGGCACTACTCGGCGAACGCGTTGATTGTGGTGGGTGCGCTGTGCTGGGTGATCTACACGTTCAGTGCGTCGTACTTCAAGACATGGTCCGCGCTCAAATACACGACCATGACAACCTGGCTCGGCCTGACTACGATCATGGGGCTCAACCTGCTGTTATTTGCGCTGCATGTGATGCCCGTTCCGACCGCGGCCACGTTGATCGCCATCCTCCCCCACCTGCTTTATATGGGACCTGTGGCAGGTTTTATCGCCATTCTGTTCTGGAACATGGGGAACAGGATCCTGACGCCGCTCAATGGCGTGCTGTTCATGGACGTGCTTCCCGTGACCACCTTTGTTGTGTCGGCGATCAGCGGATTGATTCCGACACACATGCAGATTGCAGGCGCCTGCATGACAGGCGCCGCGCTGATTCTCAACAACCTTTATTTGCGCCGCCGCGCGCAGCGCCTTGCGGCGAGACCGTAGAAGCGCACCGCTACCAACGGGGCAGCGGCCTTATCAAGCCCGCCGTCAGGCGAGCTGGAACGGCGCCCGTGGTACTGCCTCTCCGTCCACGCAGGCTATTGCCCAGGCGACCGCAAAATTCGTGGCGGCATTATGCGAAGCGAAGCGGCCGAGCGTGCCGTGCGAACGTTGATTTCCATGCTCGTCCCGAATGATCACGAATGAATCGAAGGCGCCCTGCGCGGGAGCAACCACGGGCCGTATGGTCGATCCCCGGTATTGCATTTCCATATTCAACTCTCTCGGTTTAGTTTGAGGCAATGGAAGCAGGAATGAAAGCCGCAACGTTCCCGACGTTGAAGCATCGATGCGCAGTGCATACGAATCAATATGTCAAAATGCGAACCAAACCCCGGGTAATCGAATTTTGCGTGCACCCGTTCTTTCAATTCGAGCGGTCACGCGACTCAAGCACCACGGTCAAACTGCCGTGTTCACGCATTCGAGTATTCGCTGCACGATGGCGTGCTGGTTCGGCGTCAGTTCTGGAAAACGCGCCAGATCAATGACACGCTTGCGCCAATAAGCCTGGCCGAATACCGAACCGCGGCCCTCTTCACTCCAGCGCGGAACAATCCGCTCCAGGTGTGCAAGCTCCTGCTCAATTAATAACGGATGCCGGGCGGCGTTTGGAAAGGTCTGGTCAAAGCTCACGGCTCATGCTCCAGTAATAAAGACCAAGCACCCGACAGTACCGCGACTTTATCTACAGCGAATCCCCAATTTTGAGGATTTTCCCTAGACGGAAAACTCTAGTAATTAATTTTATCTGAAAACCATAAATAAGGGTGCATAGATGCACCGCACCAGCGTCACAAACGGCCGTTATAGGAAAAAGCGGAATACTGTCCAGAACGGGAGATAAGCAAACTGAATTCAACTGAGTTTGCATGCCAGGATGACATTATCGCTGGATTTTTTATGGATCAGTTATTCGAACGCCATGTTCTAATTAAAGCAACACGTTGGTTGCGCGCAGCATTCGACGAGGATTATTTTCTGCTCGTTGATTATTTATTAAAGTGATTTTAGACTGCGCGGCGCGTTACCGGCCGTTCGTCTGCACTGCGCGAATCAGCTTGGACCTGCTTCCAACGCCCAGCTTATGGAAAGAACGGTCAATATGCGTACGGACCGTTGTATAGGAAATGCCCAGCCGGAACGCGATTTCCTTGTCGAGCAAGCCTTCGACCACCAGCCGGACCACATCCCGTTCTCGCGCCGTCAGGTTCTTCAGCACGTCTTCTGAAATCGGCCTGGCTTGCGTCCCGGACGGCTCCGTCAGCCCTGCTGCGATGCGGGCTCGTGCGAGCGCTGCGGTAAAAGCCGGGCGAATGAACTCGGCCATAGCGAGGTCATGATCGGAGAAATCATCCCGATGTTTGCCTCGCCAGATACGCAGGTCGCCAATATTGGCATCGCCGGCCCACGCATAAACGTTCATGCCCCAGTGCAGACCGTCACGACGCAGAAAGTCGTTGAACAGTTCGGTCCGCATCAACTCGCCTTGCGGAATCACATTGGTCACACGAACCGCCTCGCGGCAGTTTTGCAGCCTCGGGGTCACGGTATCGCGGTACTGATAGTAGTGCTCGTACTCGGACAAGTTGTCTTCGGACATGTTGAACGAGACCCGATTAACGAATTCCTTCTTCGTCTCGTCCCAGACATATGACCCCAGGTGGTCCGCACGCAGCAAGCTGAGCATGCGCATGCCTACTTCCTGCCGCATCACCTGCTCAGGAAGTGAATCGGCAAGCACAGCGAAGATGTCGGAAACCAGGCTGGTTTCTCGGCTCGTCAAATACATTTCACGGACATGCTGGTCGGTCCCGGGTTAATAGCTCGCCTACATTTTCTCCGCGCGCAAGCCACCACATTTTGAAATACTGCTTCGCAGACTACACGGACGATATTGCTGATTCAAGTCTGTTTTATTCGTGCCGTTAACGAGTTAACCGTTATTTCATCTGACGAGCCAATCACTCGAATGTATCGCGAAACGGAGGCAATCCAGCCCGCCGCCAGACAGTCCCGACTCCTGCAAACAGGGAAATCCTTCTGCCAAATGGGGAAATGCATGGCCTTCATTCCGAATCTACGTCGTCGCAAACCCGTCATTACAGCCGGTGACACTCCTCCCGCTGAGCGCCCGAGCTTTGGTTATATCGATACCCTGTTCGACTACGGTGCATTGCTCGCCGCGTCGCCGGATTCACTGGGCAAACTGCCCGCGGCCGATAACTCGACGATTGCGATTATTGGCGCGGGTATGAGCGGGCTTGTGTCTGCGTATGAACTGCTGCGTGCCGGCGCTTCGAACATGGTGCTGTACGAAGCGTCCGGGCGCATTGGCGGGCGGGCCTGCAGCATTCCGTTTACGAGCGAGGCACCCGCATTCCTGGCCGAACTCGGCGCCATGCGTTTTCCTCCCAGCGAGTACAGCCTGTTTCATTATCTCGATCGCTTCGGGATCCAGGCGAACTCGAATTTCCCCGATCCGGGCCAGGTGCTGACCAATCTTGGCTATCAAGGACAGACCTACACGTGGCCGGCGCACGGCAACCCGCCCGATATGTTCGCGACCGTCCATGCGGGCTGGAGCGCGTTCATCAACGACGGTTTCAAGCCATCCTCCGGACCGGCCTTGCTCGCGCCGGTTGCCATCACCGGGTTGTTGCGCAACGGACAGACAGGGGCGGCGCGGACCGCGTGGCAGGCGTATATCGACATGTTCGGTAACCAGAGTTTCTATAGCGCGCTGCAGACGCTGTTCAGCGGCGCGAATCCTCCCGGCGGCAAGCAATGGCGCAACCCGGACGACTACCAACTATTTGGCGCGCTGGGCGTGGGGTCGGGTGGACTGGGACCTATGTACCCGGTCGCTTTCCTGGAGATCGTGCGCCTGATGGTCGATGAACTCGAAACCGACCAGTTGTTTATCCCGGCCGGCATCGAATCGCTGGCGGATGCATTTAGCGCGCAGGAATTCGGTGGCCGCTCGATTGCGCAACGTGTCGTCAACACGCCGGTTTCACGCGTCACCCGTAGTAGCGAGGGTGTGATGCTCGCGCTGGCGGATGGGTCGGTCCAGTTCGCCGACCGTGTGATCGTAACGGCCAGCACACGCGCGATGCAGATCGACATGGCGTTGACCGGACCCGCGTCGGCGCTGTCAGCGCAGCAGCGCTCGGCGGTCGATGACGTGCACCTGACCAGTTCGTCGAAGGTGTTCGTGATGACGCAGCGGAAATTCTGGCTGGACGAGAACCTGCCCGCGAACATCCAGACCGATACGCTGGTACGCGGTGTGTACTGTCTCGACTATGCCCCTGCGGACCCCGATGCACCGGGTGTCGTGCTGCTCAGCTACGCGTGGGGAGACGACGCCATCAAGCAACTTGCGCTCGGCGACAATCAGCAGCGCGTGCAGCGGCTCGTAGCCGACCTGGCACAGACCAATGCCGCGTTTGCGGAGTATGTCGTGCCGATCAATAACGACTACCAGACCTACGTGAAGACCGTCGACTGGGATCTGCAGCAGGGTTATTACGGCGCGTTCAAGTTGAATTTCGCCGGCGGCGATGCCCAGAGCCAGCAGCTGTTCTTCCAGTTCCAGGACAGCCTGCAATCTGCGACGGACCCCTTCATCTATCTGGCCGGAGACAGCTGCTCGTTCACTGGCGGATGGGTGGAAGGCGCGCTGCAAACGGGCATTAATGCGGTGTGCGCCGTGATCCGGAGCCTCGGCGGCAGTGTCGTGCCGAACAACCCGCTGGACAATATGTCGCCCCAGTACGACTACAGCGGTGCATCGACCGGTGAGAACCGGGAGGCCAGCGGCTGGCGTTGAAACCCGCGTTCGCCGCGCGTTGATCCAAAAAAAGACCCGCACAAGGCGGGTCTTAGTCTCTCAGTTTCGTATGGCGGAACGCACGGACATTCTCGGGCACGTTCGCTTTGCCATCGGAGTGCGGTGTAGACGGTGAAGCCCCCCGGCTTTGTTTAAGAACTTAACTGATTAACAAGCATTCTGCATCCTCATTTATGAGGACACGAAGCGGCTGGACAAGCGGACCGAGAGGCTGCAGGTTTCGGCCCGGATTCCGGGTTCGCGCCGCTTTCGCCGATAAGTTGGCCGATGCTCAGGCGGTTTCTTTCAACGACGCCATGTCGATCACGAAGCGATATTTGACATCGCTTTTGACCATGCGCTCGTACGCCTTGTCGATCTCGTCCATCCTGATCATCTCGATGTCCGACGTGATGCCATGCTCGCCGCAGAAATCGAGCATTTCCTGCGTTTCCGCGATTCCGCCGATCAACGAACCTGCCAGCGCACGACGCTTGAAAATGAGGTTGCCGATTGCCGGCGACGGATGGGCATGCTCCGGCACGCCGACGAGCGTCATGGTTCCATCGCGCTTGAGCAGCGCTGTGAACAGGTCGAGGTCGTGGGAGGCCGCGACAGTGTTGAGAATGAAATCGAACGAGTTGACGTGTTGCGCCATCTGTTCCGGGTCTTTCGAAATCACAACCTCGTGTGCGCCAAGCCGCTTCGCGTCCTCAACCTTGCTGGCCGACGTGGTGAACAACACCACGTGCGCACCGAACGCAGCCGCGAGCTTCACGCCCATATGACCGAGCCCGCCCAGCCCGACAATTCCGACCTTCTGCCCGGCCTTGACGTTCCAGTGGCGCAGCGGCGAGTAAGTGGTGATCCCCGCGCATAACAACGGCGCCACGGCGGCGAGGTCGAGGTTCTCGGGAACACGCAGCGTGAAGGCTTCGTCCACCACGATCGACTTGGAGTAGCCGCCATAGGTCACGCCGCCCGTGTTTTTGTCGGGCGCGTTGTAGGTACCGACAAAACCGCTGCCCTCGCAATACTGCTCGAGACCTTCCAGGCAAGACGGGCAAGTCCGGCACGAATCCACCATGCAGCCGACACCCGCCAGCGTGCCTACCTTGAACTTCGTGACTTCAGATCCGACCTCGGTCACCCGGCCGACAATTTCGTGTCCCGGCACGTTCGGGTACACCGTACCCGCCCATTCGCCGCGCGCGGTGTGCAGGTCCGAATGGCACACGCCGCAATAGAGGATCTCGATACGGACATCGTGCGGACCGGTATCGCGGCGATCGAAGGCGAAAGGGGCAAACGGCGCATCGGCGGAATGCGCTGCATAGCCATAGGTCTTGTACATGGTGTGGTCCTTGAAATGGTTCGTGTGTTTGTTGCTTGTTCTTCGCTTGTTCGTCGATACCGGAGCGCGCTGTCCGCTCAAAACCGCGAACATCCGCGTGGGCAGACAACCCTGGCCTGTGTCACAACGGCCGGATCGACAGGCGAAAAACTTGGTGGAGAAGGCTTCTTTGGGCTGACGACGTCTGGAACCGCGCCAGGCATGATCCAACTTTGCTTGTATCGACATTGCCCGGTTGTGCGGTTGCACAATCAGAGACGCAATTGCGCGCACGCCCCGGGATTCGTTTCCAAGTCTGAATCTGAATCCGGACGCCCGGAACATCCGGGTGCCCCTTCGCAGAACAGTATGCGAATTCCGGATCAACCGCTCAATGGAAATATTGCGATTTCACAATTCCAATTAATGGAATGTCGTGTTGCAGCAATTCGCGGATTGATATCGGGGAGTTATTTGCAGAGGCGAGACGCGCTGCTCGCGCATCGCCTGGTCGTGATCAAACCCGATATGCGCCATCATGCATTGAATCGATCGATACGGCATCATCCTGACGGACTTCCGGTGACGCCTTCATGACCGGTAGCCAAGCCCTTGCAATTGTGAAAACCGGCTTGCCACTCTCGTGTACGATGGCTTCACATCGGGCCCCCGGCCAAGCCAGGCGTGACAGAGAACGCCATGCCGGGAGCACGGTGCAATAACCGATAACCGCGCGCATGAGCCGGAGTTGCGCGTCAATCTGCTGTTAGCCGTCACTGGGTGGGGATTTCCATGCCACGTTCCGACTGGACCCGTGAAGCGATTCGCAAGATTGAAGCCGACTTCAACCGTTGCGCCGATACCCACCTGATTCCGCTCGACCTGCCCGGTTATCCGGCTATCCGTTTCTATTTCAAGGACGAATCCAGCCATCCGACCGGCAGCCTGAAACATCGGCTGGCGCGATCCTTGTTTCTCTATGCGCTTTGCAATGGCTGGCTGCGCGAGCAAAGCACGATTGTGGAAGCATCCAGCGGATCGACCGCCATTTCCGAAGCGTACTTCGCGAGACTGCTCGGCCTGCCCTTCGTCGCTGTGATTCCGGCGGGCACCTCCCGGATGAAAATCGACGCGATCGAGTTCTACGGCGGGCGCTGCCATCTGGTCCCCAACGCCGCGGGCATTTACGCCGAATCGCACCGGCTCGCAGCTGAAAGCGGCGGTCATTTCATGGACCAGTTCACCTACGCCGAACGTGCGACCGACTGGCGGGCCAACAACAATATCGCCGAGTCGATCTTCAAGCAGATGGACGACGAAGAGTACCCGGTGCCTGCCTGGCTCGTGTCCAGCGGCGGCACCGGCGGCACGATCGCCACGTTGGGCCGCTATGTAGCGTACCGGCGGCACACCACGCGCATTCTTTGCACCGACCCCGAGAATTCGGTATTTTTCGATTACTTCAAAAGCACGCTGGCGGGCACGCCGGACATTGGCCTGACGCTCGATGTCGGATCGAGGATTGAAGGCATCGGCCGTCCGCGGGTTGAACGCTCCTTTATTCCGACCTGTATCGACGCCATGCTCAAGGTCCCCGACGCGTTGTCCTTTGCCGCCATGCGCTATCTGGCCGGGCGCTTCGGCCGCCGCGTCGGCGGCTCGACCGGGACCAATTTTGTTGGTGTGCTGTATCTGGCCGAGCGCATGAAGCAGGCGGGCGAACAGGGGGCCATCGTCAGCCTGTTGTGCGATAGCGGCGAACGTTATAGCAACACCTACTATGACGACGCCTGGTACCAGGCGCAGGGAATTCCCGTCGCGCAGCCCGATTCGCTGATTGCCCGCGCGGTAGCCGGCGAAGCGGTGCTGACCCAGCAAAGCGTGCCGGGAATGGCGGCGGCGGGAGTGGGGATTTGAAGCGCGGTCCTGAAGCGCGATCCGCTCGGGCGCGCTTGGGATTACACATGAGCGTAACGAGCATCCGCCTGAATCTGACCCGCCCATATGAGATTGCGTATCGACGTTTTTACGTTCGTAACCATGTCTGCGCTGATGCGGTCCGCGGTAGACGAATCAGGAAGTTACCCGCACCCAAAGCTGCATGAGCGGACACATGCGCGGACGCGCATTTGTTACCCCGATTTATTCGCCCACACACGATGAGGTTCCGATGACCCGTACTGTCGCCGAAAAACGCGCGGCCTTCCGCGCGCTTCACCAGCAAGGCTGTTTCGTGTTGCCCAACCCCTGGGATGCCGGCAGCGCCCGGATGCTGCAGCATCTCGGTTTCGCTGCGCTGGCATCGACCAGTTCAGGCTTCGCGTGGTCCACAGGCCGCCCCGACTACGCGGTGACCTGCCCTGATGTTCTGCAGCATCTCGGAGCCCTCTGCGAGGCTGTAGACCTGCCCGTCAACGCCGATTTCGAGTCCGGCTTCGCTTCAGACCCGGCCACACTCGCGGCCAACGTCAGCCTCGCGATCCAGACGGGCGTGGCGGGTTTGTCGATTGAAGATCGCGACGTGGAAGCGCCGTTTGGACTCTACGACACCGCTCTTGCAGTGGAGCGCGTGCGCGCGGCCCGTGCGGCGATCGACCGGTCCGGCGATGACGTGATCCTGGTCGCGCGCACCGAAATCCTGCTCAGCGATCCGGGCGCGCTCAGCCAGTCCATCGATAAACTCGTGGCTTTCGCGGCGGAAGGCGCCGACTGTTTGTATGCGCCGGGCGTGGTCGACAAGGCCGATATAGCCGTCATGGTTCGCGCGGTGGCGCCCAAGCCGCTCAACGTACTGATGATGCGGCCCGGCTTGAGCGTCGCCGAACTGGAGGACCTTGGCGTGCGCCGGATCAGTGTCGGCGGAGGGCTGGCGCGGGTTGCATGGCAGGCCATGTTGACGGCCGCGGAACACATGAAGGCCGGTTCCTTCGATGGCCTCGCGGGCGCCGCACCGGGCAAGCAACTGAACGATATCTTCGGTGGATTCGCCTGAGTCTGAGGGCCCGGCTTAACCGCGTTGATTTCGTGAATGTCCCTGCGGCGCAGGGACATTCAACCATCTCGTACTGTGTCGGCTCGACAACATGTGGGTGGCCCAAAGCGGCCGAAAGGGGTTGGCAAGCTCCATAAGTGCCTGATAATATTTAGACGTGGATGGCCACCCGGTCCCACGTCACTCAAGCTTCATTTCTCAAAGGGAGGCGAAAAGATGCTCACATTCTTTGATAGCGCCGTCCCTTACTCGACGCGCCGGCCAGTTTAGGTCGCCGTCCGCGCGGGCATAGCAGCCTGCGCCATTTCCAGACAGTCCGTTATCAGTTCGCCCGCACATGCAGGCGCGCTCTCGCTGTCTCTTCCTCTTCTTTCGACCGGATAGCTTCGGGCGCTTGGCGCTACGGGCTGTGGCAAATGGCTTATACGAAAAAACTCGACTTCGGCGGACGGGCGTTCAAGGACGTTCTCGGCTTCACTGTCGTTCACTGGGGCAAACAACCGTGGCGCATCGTCGCCATTGTTGCGCTCGCGCTGCTGTCGGCACTGGCTGACGTCCTCACGCCGCTCTACGCAGGCCGTCTCGTGGATGCACTCGCCGCCGGCGCGGCCGGCAAGGAGCTGGCATGGCGCGCGGCAACCACCGCGTTCAGTATCCTGGCTTGTCTCGGGCTGGCCGGCACGCTGCTGCGTCAGCTCGTTTTCATGAACATCATTGTGCTGACGCTCAAGATGATGAGCGAGATTGCCGCCAACGCGTTTCATCGCGTGCAACGGTTTTCCGCTGACTGGCACGGCAACAGCTTCGCCGGTTCGACCGTGCGCAAGATCACGCGTGGCATGTGGGCGCTCGACCTGCTCAATGACACGCTGCTCATCGCCCTGCTCCCGTCGCTGGTCATGCTGGTCGGCGCGACCGTGCTGCTCGGCATGCACTGGGCGGTGATGGGGGTGGTCGTGGGCCTCGGGTCGCTGCTCTATATTGCGGTGACGGTCAGCCTGTCGCTCGGCTTTGTTGCGCCGGCCGCTCGCCTGGGCAACGCCTGGGACACCCGCATGGGCGGCGCGCTGGCAGACGCGGTGAGCTGCAACACGGTCGTCAAGGCCTTCGGTGCGGAAACGCGCGAGGAGGCGCGGCTTGCCCGCGTGATCGGCAAGTGGCGTCATCGCACGCGGCGCACCTGGGCGCGCGGCACGATCAACGGCGGTGTGCAGGGCGGCATGCTGGTGGTCATGCAGGCGGCAATCCTGGGTGCTGCGCTGTTGCTCTGGGAAGCGGACAAGGCCAGTGTGGGCGACATCACGTTCACGCTGACCATGTTCTTCATGCTGCAGGGTTATCTGCGCGAAGTCGGAATGCATGTGCGCAATCTGCAGCGCTCGGTCAACGACATGGAAGAGCTCGTATCGCTTGAAGGTCAGCCCCTGGGCGTGGAAGACAAACCCGATGCCGGCCCTATCGCGATCCGTGAAGGCGAGATCCGCTTCGAGCATGTGACCTTCAGCTACGACGGCCACGCGAAGCCGCTGTATGACGACTTCTCGGTGCGGATTGCGCCGGGAGAGCGTGTCGGGTTGATCGGTCACTCGGGGTCCGGCAAGACGACGCTGATCAAGCTTATCCAGCGGCTGTACGACATCTCGGGCGGCAGGATCATGATCGACGGGCAGAATATTGCCGATGTCGCCCAGGCGTCGCTGCGTGGTCAGATCGCGATCGTCCAGCAAGAGCCGGTGCTGTTCCACCGCTCGCTCGCGGAGAACATTGCGTATGCCCGGCCGGGCGCCACCCGCGCGGAAATCGAGCGGGCCGCCAGGCAAGCCAGCGCCCACGATTTCATCGCGGCGCTGCCTCAGGGTTATGAAACGCTCGTGGGCGAGCGCGGCATCAAGTTGTCGGGTGGTGAACGCCAGCGTGTGGCGATTGCCCGGGCGTTCCTCGCGGATGCGCCCATCCTGATCCTGGACGAAGCAACGTCGAGCCTCGACAGCGAGAGCGAAGTGCTGATCCAGCAGGCAATGGAGCGGCTGATGGTCGGCCGCACCACCGTGGTGGTCGCTCACCGGCTTTCTACGGTGCGGGCGCTCGACAGGCTGCTCGTGCTGGACAAAGGCAGGATTGCCGAGGGAGGCAGCCACGAGAAGCTGATCCAGCTCGACAACGGCTTGTACCGGCGTTTGTTCGAACGGCAGGCGCTCGGCTTGGTGACCGATCGCGCCGCACCGGAAAAGACCGCGCGGGCGAGCGGCAGGCCAAGCGGTTATGCGGACGATCCCTCGTTGAGCACCAGCACGTGATGCAACGGTCCGGGCAGCACCCGGACCGTTGTATTGCATCGGTATGTTTACGTCAAAGCGACTGTTCTACTGCTGTTAATTGCTGGTCTGCCCGCTTGTTCCATTCGCATCTATCTTGGCGCTGCCGCCAATCGGCGGCATGCCCGGCGGTTTTACCAACTTCCTCATTTTCGTGACCTGTTCCGCTGTCACCACGGAACCGGTATTGCCCCAGCTCGTGCGCACAAAGTTCGAGACGTCGGCCACTTCCTGATCGGAGAGACGCCATCCCAACGGCGGCATGGTGAATGACGAGGGCGCCGTGCGAACGCCCGGCAGCGTATTCCCGGAGAGCACCACGTGAATCAGCGAACTCGCGTCCTCCCCCTGCACCACAGGATTGCCGCCGAGCGCAGGAAACACGCGCGTGTAACCCTTCCCGTCGCTGCGATGGCACCCCATGCAGTTATCGCGGTACACGGCAGCGCCCGGCTTGCCGACATCGCCTGTACGTAACGCCTTGGCAACCGTGTCGTCGTAGACGTACGGCGTTTGCCCCTGAAGCTTGGGCGGCAGACTCTTCAAATAACGGGCAATCGCGCTCAGATCGGCGTCAGTCATGAACTGCACGCTGTGGGCGACCACGTCAGTCATGCCGCCAAAAGCTGCCGTGTGCGGGGAGCGTCCGGTCTTCAGGAATTGAACAATGTCGGTCTCGCTCCACATGCCAATGCCCGTCCTCTGCTCGCCGCGCAAGCTTGCCGGCACCCAGCCGTCGATAGGCGCACCACCGGACAGATAATCGGGGCCGTCGGCATCGGTCAGCGCTTTTTCCTGCATGGTCACGGCACGTGGCGTATGGCAGGCGCCGCAATGGCCCGCGCCCTGCACGAGATAAGCGCCACGTGCCAGCACCGGGTCCGCGCCGGCCGACGTCGCGAACGGTTGCGGCTTGGGCGCAAACGCCGTGCGCCATAGCGCGAGCGGCCATCGCATTGACAGCGGCCAGACGATTCCGGTCGCGCGATTGCTTTGCTGAACCGGGTTCACGCCATGCATGAAATAGGCGTACAGCGCGTGCACGTCGTCACCCGACAAGCGCGAATATGACGGATACGGCATCGCCGGATACAGGGTGTCGCCGTTCTTTTTAACCCCTTCACGCAGGGCCCGGTCGAATTCATCGAAGGTGTACGAACCAATACCCGTGCCGGCGTCAGGCGTGATGTTGCTCGAATAAATCGGCCCGATCGGCGTGTCCAGCTTCAGGCCGCCCGCAAACGGCTTGCCGTTCACCGCCGTGTGACACGCGATGCAATCCGATACGCGGGCAATGTATTCGCCGCGCGCAATCATCGCGGAATCTGCTTGAGATTGGGCTTGGGCCAACGATGCAAGTGCAAACAGCGCCGCTGCCACCGATATTTTAATTGTCCTCATGCGCTCACCAGCGGGCCGGGGTTCTTCAGATACTGCTCGCGGATCGCCTTGGCCGACCAATAGGCCAGCGCCGCCACGAGGCCGGTCGGGTTGTAGCCGATCCCCTGCGGAAACGCCGACGACCCCATCACGAACACGTTGTGCACATCCCAGCTTTGCAGGTAACGATTCAGCACACTGGTCTTCGGGTCGGTACCCATGATCGCGCCACCAACAAGATGCGTGGTCTGGTAGCGACGCGTGTCGAAGTGGCCGCCGAATTCGCGCGTATAGACGTTGATGGCGACCGGCCCCATCGCCTCGGCAATCTTGTGCATCTGCCCCGTTACGTAGCGCGCCATCTTGATGTCGTTGTCTTTCCAGTCGAAGGTCATGCGCAGGAGCGGTTGCCCGTAAGGGTCCTTATAAGTCGGATCCAGGTCGAGATAGACATCGCGATACGTCATGTTCGATCCATGCGCGTCCATGGAGACCGTATGCAGGTAGTTGTCCTTCACCGACTGCTTCCATGCGCTGCCCCAGTTCGGCGTACCCGCGGGAGTCGCAATGCCGCTGATCGGCTTGGTGCCCGCCTGGTTGACCCAGCAAGGCGAACCGCCAACGAAGCCGAGCGGCCCGTGGTCGAAGTTGTCGGCGTTGAAGTCGTCCACCGCGACACCGTTGCCGCCCGCGCCAATATACGGATTGGTGTAGGTGTCCTTGTCGAAGAACGCGGTGATGGTCGACAGGTTCTGGTACGCGAAATTCTTGCCGACGACACCCTCCCCCGAGACCGGGTCGTAGGGCTTGCCGATACCCGAGAGCAGCAGTAGCCGGACGTTGTGATACTGGAACGCTGCGACGATCACCAGGTCGGCAGGCTGCTCGACTTCGCGGCCGGCCGCGTCGAGATAGGTCACGCCGGTGGAGCGCTTTTTTGTATCGTCGAGATTGACGCGCAGTACGTGGCACTTCACGCGCAACTCGAAGTTCGGCGTCTGTTTGAGCGCCGGCAGGATATTCAGGTTAGGCGATGCCTTCGAGTACATGTAGCACGCGTACCCGCTGCAAAAACCGCAGAAGTTGCAGGGGCCCATCTGCACGCCATAGGGATTGGTGTACGGTCCCGACGTATTCGCCGACGGCAAGCGGTACGGATGCAGCCCCAGTTCCCTGGCAGCCCGCCCGAACCGCTCGGCGGAATACGTATTCAGCTGCGGGGGCAACGGGAAATGATCGCTTCGCGGAGCGTCGAAAATATTGCCATCGCCAACAATCTGGCCCTTCACCTTGTACGCTTGCCCCGAGGTTCCGAACACCTTCTCGGCGAAATCGAAGTGCGGTTCAAGTTCCTCGTAGCTCACGCCGGCGTCCTGGATCGTCATGCCTTCCGGAATGAAATTTTTGCCGTAGCGCTCCTCATAATGACTGCGCAGACGCAACTCTTCAGGCGCCACGCGAAAGTGCACGCCCGACCAATGCAAGCCCGCCCCTCCCACGCCCTCGCCCGGCGTGAACGCCGCCAGCTGGCGATACGGCAGCGCCGTGTCATTCACGCCATGGCGGATGGAGACGGTGTTTTTTGACAGGTCGATGAACAGCTTCTTGCGCACGCTGTAGGTGAGCTCGTCGATCGTGTTCGGATACGCGCCGTCAGGATAGGTGTCGCGATACTCGCCGCGCTCGAGCGCCACCACTTTCAATCCGGCTTCGGTCAGCTCTTTCGCGAGGATCGCGCCCGTCCAGCCAAAACCGACGATCACCGCATCGACGTGCGGCTTTTTCTGTGCGGCCATCAGGTGCGCTCCCCTTTGATCGAAACCGGTCCGTACGGATAAGGCTTGCCGTCCTGGTTGACGAAGTCCATGAAGTCCGCGCGTGCACCCGGAAAACCGATGGTCTTCCAGCCGACCATGTTGCGGTTGCCGCCGTGCACCGGATCACAGAAAAATCCCTCGCGGGTGTTTTGCAGCAACTGCGCGAAGAAGGTCCCGGCGGGGACCTCGTCGAACTCGATCTTGTCGGTTTCGAGCTGGCCCAGCACGGTGTCGCGGGTGGCCGTGTCGAGCGCAGCGAAGGTCTTGTTGTAGGTCTTGCTGCAGTACCCGTCAACGGCCGCAATACCCATTCGGTACACGTCGCGCGGTACGAGTTTCAACTGATAGCCGAGCTCGGGCGGACCTTCTTGAAACGGACCCTGCATGTACCAGAGCGCACCGTGCGCATAAGGCGTATCCATCTGGCGGTCGATGAATTCAGGCACGCCCGCATCGATTGCGCCGGGTCCGTTGGCGTCGGCAGGAATCAGGCGGTCGACGGCCGCACCTATGAATGCCCATTCTTTGGCATCGAAGAAAACGGGGGTATAGGGCGACGCGCTTGCTTGCGTTGAGGGAGTAGCTGTATTGGACGGGGTGGTCGAAGTGAGGTCGCAGCCGGCGATGCTTGCGATTGGCACCAAGGCGACGGACTTGCGCAGGAAAGTGCGCCTGCTGTCACTAGATTGCTTGACGCTGAGAAACTTGAGCATGGGGAAGTTTCCTTTAATTATTCTTGGGGAGCTTATTTACTGCCAGCTTCATTGCCAGCTTGATCGCGTGCGTTGTTGCTTGCCGAGCCGCTGATCTGGCTGGAATTTCATGAACAATGAACCGATCGGCGGCGATGAGCAAGCATGCAGCAGCGCTTGCTGCATGCTTGCTCTGCGAAGTCTGCAAAGTTATGCGGCGGTCTGTTGTTCGAGTACGCCCGGCAGAAAGCCCTCGCGGGAAGCCGGGACTCGCCACGTGCAGCGCGATATCCCGGAGGGCCGATCAAACATCAGAACCCTTTGGCGTGAACCAGGAATGGTGCCGGCGCGTGAATCGATGCATGCAGTCCGGTGTCCGGCCCAGGGAGATAGTCCGTGTGCGGTTGCTTCGATTCATCCGCTTGCTTGAGCAGATTGGCCGCGGATGCATCGATGGCATCGGTCAGGGGTTTCGGATAAACGCCGATTGCCAGCACCAGCACCGCGAGCGCGCCCAGCATGCCGAACTCTCGCTTGCCGAGGTCCCAAAGACCGGCCACACCCGCATTGCCAACGGGCCCGTAGATTGTCCGTTTGTACATCCAGAGCGTGTACGAAGCGCTCAGGATCAGCGTGGTGCAAGCCAGCGCCCCGATCCAGAAGTTGAACTTGACGGCGCCCATGATGACCATGAATTCGCCGACAAAACCCGAGGTGCCGGGCAAGCCCACATTGGCCATGGAAAACAGCATCGCGAAGACCGCGAACCGCGGCATCACGTTGGCGACGCCACCATAGGCGTCCATGGAACGCGTATGCAACCGCTCCCACAGAATGCCGATGCAAAGAAACATCGCACCCGAGACAAAGCCGTATGAAATCATCTGAACGATTGCGCCGTCCATGCCTATGTCGTTGAACAGGAACAGTCCCAGCGTGACAAGGCCCATGTGCGCGATGGCCGAGTACGCTAGCAGCTTGCTCATGTCGGTCTGCGCCAGCGCAACCAGGCTCGCATAGATCACCGCGATCAACGACAACACGATGATCACCGGCGAAAAGAAATACGCCGCGTCGGGCGTGACGGGCAATGCAAAGCGGAGAAACCCGTACGCACCGAGCTTCAACATGCCGAGCACAACCGAGGCGCCCGTGGGCGCTTCAAGGTGGACCTGCGGCAGCCATGTGTGGATCGGCCACATGGGAACCTTGACCGCAAAGGCGGCGAAGAACGCGATGAACACCAGCACCTGCGGCGTAAAGCCCATGGGCAGCGCTTGCCAGCTGGCGAGGTCGAAGGTATGCGATTGCTGATAGAGATACAACAGATAAAAATGCTGTCTCGGCCTTACCGGATAAGCGTTTTAGCCGATATGTTTCTAATATTTTGCTCAAGAAATGGGCACGACAGCATAAGGCTTTGCGGGAAGTTGGCAGGAAATATTAGAAACTTTTTAACCACGAGGGGAAAGCAAAATGAAAACGATCACGGGGATTATGTTGTGCGTCATTCTGTCGGCATGCGGAGGAGGCGGCGATCCGTCGCAGCCCGCACCCGGGGCGGCAGTCGTTAAGCAAACCATCGGCCCGCAGCTTCGACCGTGTGAAGCGACGGGGCCTGATGCCCCGCCCTGCCCCTCAACCGCGATAGTTGCCGCGGTGATTCATTGAGCTATTTGGCTGGCGGCGTCTGCGTCGAGTTCGCCAGCAGGGTGTTCACTTGGCCCGTATCGCTCGTGCTGCCGAACCAGAAGTGCACCACGACCAGCCATACCGTTCCAAGCGTGCCTGTCGCCGAATAGATCAGCGCCTTACTCGCTTCCGGAACGGGTGCGCAGAACAAGCCGATCAGCAGCGCAAAGAAGCCGACCGTGATCAGGAACGTTAGAGCCGCTGGGACGTGCGATTTGTTCGCGGTCTGCATGTCCCGAGCACTCACAGTATCCTGGACCTTCAGGCTTGCCAATGTCTCGGTATCCTTAAAGCCTGCTTGGGCTAAACCGAGTGCATAGTCTTGGTCAGCTTTCTTCATTGCCATCAATTGCTCCGGCGTTGCTCCGCTGAGCGCTGCGGCAATGGCATTCTGCCGATCGTCGGTTGAGGAGCTCGGCTGTGGGGTGAGTCCAAGAACGCCTTCCAGGGCGCTTATCGCTCCGCCGGCAAGCGGGCCGCCAACGCATGTAGCGATCGTTGGAGCAAGCTTCTCAATTACGCCTAAAGCATCAGTCCATCCCGACATTTCCGATCCCCTTGCTGAGATTCAGCCTCGCTCGATATGCCGCATATCCGGCTCTCAGCTTGGCAAGATGTTCATCCGTTTTCTTGACGCCCATCAGGCGCGACGACATTCTTTCGCGTGTTTCAGGTCTATGTTTGAACCCGAGAGTCCGCTTATTTCCCCTGAGTGATTCGGAAACCAGCTTGCGCGTCTCAATGCTGTGCTTCGTGCCTGTTTGGTCTTTCGAATTTGGGCTGATGTTATATGCAGGCCGCAGCGTATCCATCCAAAATTGCTCTCGTTCTTTCAAGGAATCAAGCGGGCATGATTCGATGAGGACGAATTCGAATACTTCTTCACCGAAATAGTCCCACGCTCTTTGCAGCATGGCGTTGTGCTTACCGCAGCGGAGCTTGTATTTATGTTCCGCCATCCTTCCGCGCATGCTCCGAGTCGATCCGATATAGCATTCACCAGTTACGCTGTTGATGATTTTGTATACGCCGGATGCCATATCGACCTCGCTAAAAATTGATTCGGAATGCCGATATTTTATCAAAATCAGCGTTCATGATGCACCCCGAGTCAGATTGTTTGCGATACGGTTAGTCCAACCCTTTCCAAAGCTTCCCCACGCTTCAAGGCCTGTGTAATAGAGCAGGCGCGAAGCGTTGAACAGGATGATGATCTTCAGAGGATCCGAGTTACGCACGGCCGCGACGGTGATTGCGCCGATTGATCCGTCTGCCGTCACACCGGCCGCTTGCTGCAACCATTGCGCCGGGTGACCGCCGTTATAGGCGGCGTCGAAGACCTGAAAGCCGATGCGCGGGTCAAACTGATCGCATTGGTACGGATCCCAATAGTTCGTCTTTGCGATTTGCTTGGCGGTATCGAGAGGCAGGTCTTTCATCGCGCCAGCGTAACCCCATGCCTGCGCGACGCGCGCTGTGACGCCCCACATGGTCTCACCGCCAGGATCGGCCGGATTGAAGGAGTAGCCGCCTTCGTTGCCGATCAGCGCCGTGAATGCGTCGTCAAAGCTAGCCATGCTGGCTCCCGTGCTCAAGTAGCTTGTCCAGCTTGACTTCAAACCTGGACATTGTTGCAAAAATGTTCGTCTCCATGCGCTCTACTCCCGCCAGACGCGCATAGGTCTCTGCAACATGCGTTTGGAACCGGAGACTTTCTAGCTTGAACGCGTTCAGTTCTTCAAGCGCCTTGTCTGCATCGGCTTGGGCGTTATCCACATGGCGCCATACGAGCATGCCGACACCACCCAGCACCAGCACGAGAATCCCTGAAATGATGAGAGCCCAACCGCCATCGAGCGTCATGGTTTCCCCTCAAGAATCTTGCGAGCCGCTTCGAGCAGTTCGGGATGAAGGTGGTCGACGGGTGCGAAGAACTCGACCGCGACTCGAGCGCCGTCTTTATCGAACTCATACCGCTTCACATTCGGACAAAGCTTGTCGTGAAAATGCCCGCACCATTCACATGCGTTGCGTGGATCGATAGCCATGTCATTTCCCCGTGACATTGAATTACGTGTACTCGAAAACGAGCACTGCACCTTGCGCGCCGTTATATCCGGTGCTGGCCGCTTGGCTGCCTGTGCGCGCCGATCCTGCGCCGGCACCGCCATAGTTCGTCCCGGCAGTCCCAAGAGTGGCCGGGGCGCCTAGGCCACCAGAGCCCCAGAAGCTGTCGCCGCCCTTGCCGCCAAGCGGATTGAGCAACGCAAGACCGGCCATTCCCGGTGCGCCTTGCTGCGAAAAGATGATGTTGCCGGTGCCACTTGGTGCGGCCGGCGGAACGCCCGCAAGACCGCCTACGTCCCCAGCACCCGACGTACCGCCATGGATTGCACCGTCTGCGCCACCGCCGAGGCCGCCAGGGCACGAACATAGGGCACCGAATGCGGTTGCTCCGCCGTTATTGCCATTGGCGCCAGAAACACCGGTACCGGCCGCGCCGATAGTCACGGCCTCGGACGCGAGTGTGGCGAGATCGACAATAGCGAATGTGCCCGCCGAAGCTCCACCGCCCGCGCAACACCCATTGGCCGTTGTCGCGCCGGTGCCGCCGCCAGCACCGCCCGCGCCTTGTACCCATGCAAAGCCCTTCGTCGCGCCCGGCGTCGGCGTGTAGGTGCCGCTCGCGGTGATGAGTTGGACGTTGACGAGCGAGCCGTGGCCATTCGATGTGCTGAGCTGGAAATTCGCGCCGTCGTAGGTGACCTCGAATATCTGGCCTGCGACGAATGCGCCAATCGCGAGGCCTGGCACCGAAACCGCGCCGAGCCCGTTGAAGTTCATCGTGACCGTGCTGGTGACGTTTGGACCCGCAATAATCCCGCGCCACTTCTGGCCCGCCGCATAGGCTTGAGGCGCAATGTTCGCTGCACCCGTTATCGTGTCAGTTCCGGTGACGGTGCCGACCCAGTTTGGCGTACCATTCTGGAAGTCTTGAACCGAGATCGGCTGCTTTTGCAGGCTCGCGTTGGCGATATTCGTGAGTGTAAAGCCGCCCATCGGCAGGTTATTCGCCGCAGTCTGCTGTCCATCCTTCGTCATGCAGATGGAAAGCGCAGAAGCGATATCCTGATCTTGGCCTTGCATGCGCGAGGAACTGATATCCAGTCCGTTGGCTGCATCGGTCTGCCAGTTGTATGGCAGCGAATATGACCCACTTCCGTTAAAAGGCATTGCTAACCCCTATGCAAAATTCAATCTGCGCCTTGGCGCCCATGATGTCGGTAGCCATATATCTGATCCTCAAGTCAGGGGTTCGAGCTTGGCGTGCGTGGCGCCTGCTGCAGCAACAGCGCCCCAAGGGCGTTCTGCGTCGGGGTATTAACAGGCTGCTGCGCCGCATCTGAAAGCCGGGCCGCCAGCGCACGATTTACCAAAGCGCGGTTCTGAGCGTTCTCGATCAAACCGCCGACGTATGGAATCTTCTTCACTCCCGATTCCACCAGGGAGCCGAGCGCCGAGGCAGTATTCGAAGTGTTGACAGGCGCCGAAGACGGAAACGAATTCATGTACGAACCAACGCGCCCAATCGCGTTTAGCTGGCTGATCTCATCGGGCGAGTAAAACGCCGCTAGCTTCGAAGGACCGAAAGCCTGCATCTGCTGGGCGAACCCCGCTGGCTTGAACGGAGCGTCGCCGGCCACGTTATTGCCAAACCCCTTGAGCGCGAGCTGGCCGCCAATCTGGTTGCGTGCCTCATTGAACGCATCCGGTGCCTGCGACTTGAGCAGATTCGCCATAGCAGATACCTGATCCGTCTTGCCGCCGATCACATATTTGCGAACGAAGTCGTCGGGATTAATCGAATCGGTTGCTGACGCTTCCAGCGCCGGGATCTGTTCCTGAAGGGCGAAGCGTTGCGCGGCGAGCGCGCGTGCTGGCGCGTAGACGCCGCCCTGGTCATCGGCAGACAAAATCGCACTCTTCACGCTATCGCGAAGCGTGCCGAGCGCCGTATTGGTCGCGGGATCATTGCTCTGGTTCTGGTTTATGACCTTCAGCAGATTTTCTGCATCCTCAATAGAGAATGTCTTCCGCTGCGTGCCACCCATCAGCCCCAATTCGTTGAAATTGTTTTGCACGCCGCTCGGCACGTTATTGCCGAAATTCTTTAGCGTCGTCGCATAGTCCTGCGCGAGACCGGTTAGCGGCACGTCGAGATTCTTGCCGCTGGATGCGCGCGCAGCCGCGTAGGCATTCGAAACCTGCTGCTGCATTTGGCTGTCGATGTTTTGCAGCGAACCTTTGAGCGCGGTTCCAGCCTGGAAGGCATCGGAAGGGTTGCCAGCGAGGCCATAGAGCGCCTGCTGAAGCTGCGTATTCTGCTGATTGAAGCGGTTCGCCAGAGGCTCGCCAATGCCGCTCGCGCCGCGCATGTTCAATTCCTGCGCGTATTGCGTCGGATCTCGCGTAATCTGCCCGAGCGTCGGCTGAATGCCGAGCGTTTGGAAGTCTTGATTGCGCAGCGCTGTCGCGGCATCCAGACCGGGGTTCTGCATGATCGCGCCTGCCACTTGCTGCTTCGTCGGTGACATCATCGCGCCCGGATTGTTCGGGTCAACCGGGCCAGTCATCGACGCTTCAGGGGCATACGAGAGGCGCGCTTGTGGGCCGAGTTCGTTGACGGCCTGATCGACGCCTGAATCGGCAAGCGATGCGGCAGCGGCCGGAGTGATCGGGGAGGCACTGATTGATCTCGGCGTAAGTGCGCGTGCGGCAGAAGTACCCAGTGACCCAGCTGTAACGCCCCCCGCGCCACCCAAGAGGGCGGCGCCTATTTGGTAGCCCGGTCCAAGCCCTAGTTCGCGCGCGGTGCCCGACCCAGCACCAGCGCCGGCCGATCCCATAATCTGTGCACCCGGTGTCGTCTGCAAAGCCTGTCCAATGGCTTGCGATACAGGCGATGCAGCCCCCGCGAGAGCTTTCCCAACACCTACAGATGGAACCACGCCCGCCATCGCACTGGCGGCATCCTGTACGACGCGCTCAGCCCCGTTCTGCGGTTGCGGAAGGCCAATAGAATTCTCGATGTTCTGAATTGACGTAGAGACAGGAGCGAGATGGGTTCCTAAGACCTTGTTCACGCCTGCATTGAGCGCGTCGCCGGCCATCGCTGGCAGAGAGGTCACACCGGTGATTCCGGCACGCGCCGTGAGGCCCAATTGCCGCATGAATTGCCCGGCAGCGGAAGGAGAAGCCGCGGTTCCCGTGCCGCCCGCTGCCGACGCCGGGACTGGTGCCGCCGCTGCATCTGCGAGAAATTGCGCTGCAAGCCCTGTCGCGGATGGCGCAGTAGGTTGCGCGGCGCTCGCTGGCGCAGCACCCGCATCAGCGAGAAACTGAGCGGCGAGATCTGTCATTGCATCGCTCCGAGCTTTTGCAGCGCTTGAATCTTCGTGACGATCTTCGGATCCTGCTGCATCAGGTTTTTAGCGAACGCTGCGCGCGCAGTCGGGTCCTGGATATTCGCGTACTGGAAGATGCGCGGATCGGCGTTCTGGTCGAACTGCATTTCGGTGTTCGTATAGCCTTGCGCATCGCCTGCATTGCGCAGCGGCGCGAGCAATCGCGTCTTGGCCTGCGTCATCTGCTGCGCGCCGATCAGGTTATCTGCCGCTTCGCTGATTGCCTGCGGCGTCATATGCGCATTCGGATAGGCGGACTGCAAGATGGTCCGCGCCGAGTCCGTGCCCATGCCATTCGCGCTCAGACGCGCGGTGATCTGATTCGAATACTTATTCAGCAGATCGGTGGCCGTCACCGCGTCCGTCGCCTTTTCGCTACCGGCGAGAGATAGAAGGCCATTGGCGTAATTCAGGCGGTCCGCCTGCGGTCCGGTAGCAGCGGCTGGCGCCAAAGTCTTGATGTTCTGCAGGTATGAAACAGTGCTCTGCGCCTGCTGATTCGCGGCGTTCAGATCGGTCCATTTCTTCGACATCTCATTTTGGAGATTGGTCGCATTGGACGTAGCGCCGGCCTGCGCGCCCATCGGCGGGGCAGCATAGATTGCCCCGCTTTGCACCTGAGGCAAACCAGCCCCGCTGTTGAGTGCCGTCAAGGTGCTGACCTTGCCGACATAGTTCTGCGTTTCCTGAGGAAGTTTCTCGAACTGGCCGCCAGACTTAAGCCACGAATCCGTTGCACCCGGCCCCATGTTGTATGCAATGGCGCCGATGGTCGGGCTGCCATAACGCTGCGTCATGGCGTTGTAGTAATCCTGCCCGACGCGGTTCATTTCCGCGGGCGAGTTGTTTTTCGCGGGCTGCACGCCGAAACCGGGATTCGCGTTCGTGTTCGGCATGACCTGCCATGCACCAAGCGCACCTTTGGGAGAAACAGCATTCTGGTTGCCGACGCTCTCGGCTTGCACTATCGCGGAGCTTGCGGGGGTCGTTGCGCCTGCCTGAGATACTGCGGCCGTGCGGCTCGTAACCGGGAGAGGATTGCCCTGTGCATCGACGCCCGCGTACGGGAGTTGACTGCCTTCGCCGGCAGCCGTCGCCGCTGCATTGCCCTGCATGGTCGCTTGAGCGCCTGCAATAGGCTGGATGCGCGCAACATTCCCGGACGCGTCAAACAAGGGCTGCGAACCCTCCGGCACAGCTGGATTGAACGCGACCGGCTGCGACGGGTTGAGCGGGTTGCGCAAGATACCCGTCCCGCTGATCGGCGGGATGTAATTGGCCTTCGCAAGAGCCGCGGCATTAGCAGGCGCGGTCGGCATCCCGGCCGCCGTTGCCAAACGCGTGGCGTCAGTCGGCGCGGCCCATTGGCTAAGAATTCGCGCATAGCCTTCCGGGCCTAACATGCTGAAGATCATCATGGACTGCTGTGGCGTTTTGCCCGGAAGCGTCAAGGCACCGTTAGGCATTTGCGCCTGCGGTGCGGGTTGCGCTGGCGCTGCACCACCGCCCATTGCCGCCCCCAGCGCTGCACCGCTCGGCGCTGCACCCGGAGTCGGTACTGGCGCTGACACCACGCCCGGACCAGATTGACCGCCGGTCATGCCGCCAGCATCCGTAGGATCTTGCTGGGGCTGCTGCGCAGACTGCTGACCGCCACCGAACGCGTTGCCGTACATTTGCCCCATGAGCTGCGCTTGCTGACCCATCGAGTCGCGCATCATCTTCGCGCCAGCGACGCTCTGCAGAACCTTCGCAATGCCATTCAGCGGGCTCACACGATAGGACATTCCGCCAACAGGGTACTGGCCCATGTCGACCGGCTGTTGACCCTGCTGCAGCATGTTTTGCCCGATCGCCTGCTGCATCTGAAGCTGTGCATAGCTCTGCTGCTGATCCGGCGAGAGCATCGCCATTAACGGATTCATACCGCCCATCATCGGACCTGCCATATCACACTCCCCGGTTCATCATTGCGCCAAGCATGGCGGGGTTGATCTGTTGGCCGCCAGGCTGAGGCATCGCTTGCGCAGGCATGACAGAGGCTTGAGGCGTAGTCGCCTGGGCGAGCATTCCGGTATTGATCGGGGCCTGTCCGATCTTGCTTGCGTTTTGCATTGCTTGCTGCATGAGCATCATCTGCATCATCTGGTTCATGCCATTCACAGGAGCGCCAGCGCCAGCAGCGGAACCTCCGGTATATCCACTCATCAAGTCATCGGGAGTGCTGCCGTCAGCCGTGGCACCGGTCGGCGGGGCATACCCCATTGCACTGTTTGGATCTCCGCCCATGCCGAAATAGCCGCTCATTTGATCGCCCCTTGCATTTCCGAGATTGCGGCGCCGATATAGGTTGCCGTCTGAATAGCGTTGCGCTTCACGATCTCGAATTGCCGCGGACTCAGTTCATCTACCTGATCAAGCACATCCTCTCCGTGGTCGATATCGTGCGTCGCGTGGTATCGAAGCGTCCGGCACAGCGCCTGACCGTGTACACGCTCAAGCGTTTCCACTTGATCAAGCGGAGACGGGAAGCATTCGAGCGCAGCCATATAGCCGAGTAGCGCAGCAGGCTCTGCGTGATAAATCAGGTAATACTGCGAGCCCGCCATCGCCATCGCCAGCGGCGAGGGAGGCATATCTGCGACATCTATTCCGGCGCTCGAGAGGTCATAGGCTAGCCATGCCGCATGATTTAGTTCTTCCTCGAGATGCGCCTCAAAATAGTTAGATAGATCGCCATGGCTTTTATTCATCGCAACAGAAAGAAGCTGCGGCGTCGCGGTGATCACGTTGTGCACGAAAACGAGGTTCGCAATGAATCGCTCGCGATCGAGAAGATCGATTGCCGGATAGGTCGCGCGTACTTCGCGCAGCGCCTGGAGGAGATCGTTTCGCATTAGAAGAACATCATCGCGGCGGTGCCAGCCAAGCTGACGAGCCCCGCATCCGTCGAGTTCGCCGCCTGGTTGCTGGCATTATCGGAATTGAGCTGAGCTTGGTACTGGTTCTGCAAGTTTTGCGTGATATTGGCCGGCTGCGTCGACGATGTCGCCATCCCAGTGCTGCTCGGGACAAGCCCTGCGAGGCTGCTCAATTGGCTGTACGGGACCTGTGCAAGCGATGCTTGCTGGTTGTAATTGTTCCCCTGCTGTCCCAGATTCGTCGCCTGCTCGCCAAGCAAGCTGCCCTGCGCGCCCACTGCGCTGAGATTGTTCTGCAGCATTTGCGAACCGATCTGAGAGCCAGTCAGCACCGATTGATTGGCCGCGTTGCTATATGCCTGATTCTTCGAATTGTTGAAATTCGTCATCGCATTCGTGTAGGCCTGCGATCCGGGCGTAAGGCCCTGATTGGCAAGCTGCGATTGAAGGCTCGTGCCTTCCTGCGAGAACTGAGGATCAAGGTATTGCGTTTGCGCAGCGTAGGCAGCCTGCTGGCCCTGCTGATTGGCCTGCTGCGCGGCTGCAGGGTTGATCTGTGAGCTGAGTCCCTGCAATTGCTGATTGACGCCGCTCAGGCTCTGATTGACACCGCCGAGTCCATAAATGGAGTTCGACGTGATCTGGTTCGCGTTCCCGGCCGCGCTTTCCGACCCATTGATCAGGCTTTGCAGTGGCTGGCTGGCGGTGTCGGTTGTCGCGTAAATCGGCGCGCCCGACGCGCCCGTGCCAATTTGCTGCTGAGTCTGCGAGCCGAAGGTGCCCGAATAATTGTTAAGGTTCAGATCCTTGTTGTATGCGGCAGTCGCTTGATTCGTCTGCGTCTGCGCTGCTGCTGCATCGTAAGGATTGACCGGTGCCGGTGAAGAGCTTTTGCCGCCCATGTCAGGCCCCCTGGATATATCGGCACTGCGCGCGAGTCATGCTGTAGATCAGCAAGTCGCCATGGGGAGCGGCGTCCTCGATGGTCGCTTCGAGCACGAACCCGAGGTGTTCATCAAAACGCCGCGCGGCCGCGTTCGACGAATCAACGAGGCCAATGATTTTTTTGATGCCGAGTTGAACGAACGGATAGGTAAAGCAGCCGCGCAAGTAGGCGCGATTCAGCCAGTGCGGGCCGTCAGCCGCGACGTGCATCGCGATGCTCGCGCCGTTGTAGTGGTCGAATAGAACACCGGCAATGAGATCAGTGCCGCGCTCAAGGCCGATAGCGGTGCTGTCGACAGCCGAATAGACGCCGCCGGTGCGCTCGCACACCCATTGGCCTACCCGTTGAGATTCGTTCCAAACAATGCGTGTCATCGTGGTTTCCCGATGCGCAAAGCTGGAATGCACGAAGGCGCGCGGCTAGCTCGGCGCACCTTTTACCGCGAGGAAGTCCCCGCGTGCATGAAGATGGAAAATCTGGTTCGGATTGTAGGCAGCGGCAATTTAGAGCGTGACTTCAACCTGCGGCTCATAAAGCCATGTCGCGGACTCGATCGAGAAAGAAACGTTGGCCGTCGCGGTGCGCATGCGGTAGGTCGCGGCATAGCCGATCCCGTCGATCGACTCCCAATCGGACTGAATGACCTGGGCGCCGCTCCATGGAACCTTGTCCCACGGCGTCGTGTTCCACGGCGCGACAGAGCCCTGCGAAAACGACGGCGTCGAAGTAGGCAGCGAGTTGCTAAAGTCGGTCGAGAGATCCATCGTGAGCGCGAAAGATGAGCTGGCGAGAAACACCGGCTTGATCATCTTGAAATACTTCTGCACGCCGCGGTTGCCAAAATAGCTAAACGCCGGCTTGATATCACCGTTGATCGCGTTCAGCCCATCGCTCGATCCCACATCCGCGAGCGCCACGCCGTTCGGACCGCCGAAATAAAGCGCACCGTTGAAGTAGCAATAACAGATCGCATTCCAGCCCGTGAAGCGACACCACGCGTTCGTGGTCGTGTTCATCACGTAGGTATAGGAACTCACGTCCTCAGCGGTCGGCACGTTCACCAGCAGCTTTTTGCCGTCCGGATAAAGCACGACCTGCCATCCGTAATGCGCCCCGTAGGCTGCAACATCGCTTGTGACCGAAGGGCTGATCTTGCGCGTGAGCGATGCATTGATCGTCGACCGGTCGCTGATGAGCGCCTGGCTAAGCGGCGTCAAGCCGTCCGAGCCAAGAAAGACGATGTCCGACCCGTACTTCTCGTAGAACCGGCGCTGCGGCGGCCGTCCAATGCGGAAATGCGCTGCAATGCCAAAGCTGGACGCTTGCGAGGGGTCCGAGCCCTGATAGACGACACATTCACCTTCGGACGAGACAAACACGATGTACGGATTCAGCCCGGCGGAATCGTCGATATTCCACGTCGCCATCCCCATCAGATAGCCGCCAAGCGTAGTCTGCGGGCCGATATCGAACAGCGCGGCAGCGCCGCCTACCTGCCCGATCGGCAGATAGTAGGACTGCAACGTGTCGATGATGCCGAACCACAGGCGATTGGCGAACACGTTCACGCAGCCGAACAGATGCGGATCCACGCCCGTGATTGCGATCGGCGTCGAGGACTCCGTGACCTCCTGCCAGGTCGTTCCGTTGTACAGCAGCATGGGATCGACACCGTTCACCATGATCAGGAACTCGAGTCCGGCATTGCTGAAATTCACCCACTGCCAGCGCGAGTTCGTCAGTCCGGAAATGATGGAGGAGCCGAAGGCCACGACGTATATCTTGAGGACGCCGGCCGGTACAGCCGCGGCGAACGTGAGCGTAGTGCCGCTGATCGTGTATTGGTCCGGTCCCTGAAAGCCGCCATCGAAATGAATGACCAGGTTCGCGGAGGATGGATAGACTTTCGACAGAGTGAGCGTCGTCTGACCGGATCCGGTGAAAGGCCCCTCGGTGGCGATATTCCCGATGCTCACACCGATGATGTAGACCTTGCCTACGTAGTTCGGGATCGCTGATGTGAAGGTGATGTGGTTGGCGCTGACAGAATATTGGTCGTAGCCCTGGTACGTTCCATCGAAGTACACCAGCAGGCTAGTCGCGCCGGCATAGGCCTGCGAGAGCGTGAGCACGGTCTGTCCACCGACGCCGGTGAACGGCCCTTCAGCAGTGATACTCGCGTCCGGCGCGCCAATGCTCTCGATATAGACCTGAACGGTTCCAGGTGGTATCGGAGAGTTGAACGTGATGCTGTTCGTGCCGACGGTGTACTGATCGTAGCCTTGATACTGCCCGTCGAAGTGCACGAGGAGATCGGCTGATTTACCGTATGTCTGCGAGAGAGCGAGAGTCGTCTGGCCGGCCACGCCCGTGAACGGTCCCTCAACCACGACATTTCCAGAGCCCACCGCTTGGCTGGCCGTCACGTCGTAGACCTTACCGCCAGCAACCGCAAAGAGCTTTTTCTGCGTGCCGGAAGTGTATGCCGCCAGCGTCTCGACGTTCGTCAGTCCGGGTGCCCATGTCTCATAGCCATTTCGCAGCGGCACATCAGCGGTGCCCGGGAAATAGTTGTCCATGATGATGGCGTCGGTCGGCTCCATGTTGGCAACCGCGTCGAGCGTATTGAGCCCGCCAACAGGTGGCGGGATCGATTCGGTTTGGAGACGGGGCCTGCGGTTGACCTGCGCGCGCATATCAGCCCTCTGCGGTGTTGGCGACGTACCGGTAATAGGTCGCGCGGCTGATCCCGAGGCGGGTGCAGACGGCAGCGATTGATACGCCCTTCGAGCGCAGTTCGATGATCCGTTCTATTACTTTTTGCTTGTCCATTTCTTACTAACTGCCAAAACCGGTATCCGGGACGTTAGCGGAACCAAGCAGGATCGGAGGTTCTGCCCGCGCATTCATCGGCAGAACGCGAGAGCCGCCAGCACGCCCGATAGCGGCTTCAACCGCGTCGTCGTACTCGCGCTGCGCGGAACTCGAATCGAAGCCCTTTCGGTTCAGGAAACGCGCGATCATGCCGAGAATGAAGAGACGGTCCTGAAGCACCGGCGTGTCGGTATCGGCCATCCAGGAGGTCTGCGCGACGCCGGCCGATGACTGACACCAGCCGGTTGAGTAGTACTCCATGACCAGGTTGTCGAGGGAAGCTGGTACCGGGTTCACGAAGATCAGGCCATCCATGATGCGATAGCGCAGCCGCGGGCCTGTGGGGCTAATGCCTGACTTCAGTACCTGCCATTCCTGCGCGGAGAGAGGGCCGACGAGTTGCCAGCGGAATGAACGATCCCAGCCGGTTTGCTGGATGAAATGGTCCGCATCGGCGGGAATCGCATATGACTCATTGCCGAAGGAGAACAGTGCCCCGGTGTCGGTAGCGAGCGCAGGTTGGTTGAGCGTGACCGTCATGCCAATTGGATCGACCGCCGTTACCGTCACACCGTAGGGCGTCTGCGTGCTGGTGCCGATCATGCCGACCGCGATATTCGCGACCGTGTTCATGTTCGTGATGACGTTCGAACCGAGCGTGGTATTGCCTGAATAGCCGCCGTAGCCCACGAGATTGAACGTGTACTCCTTGCGCATGACAGGCCAGCCATCGTTGATGCTGCCGCGCGCTGCCAGATCTTCGCCCACGCGTGTTGCATGGATCAGCATCTGCGAGACCGTCTTGTCGGTATTGCCGATGATCTGCGTCGGGATCGGCAAACCGAAGTCGCCCATTACCTCCTGAATAATCCTCAGGATCGTTTTCTGATTCAGCGAGGTAAGGGGCTGGGTCATGGCTTATTTCTTCGCCTTGGCTTCCGCGCCGGCATGCACCAGCGACGCCATTTCCTTCATCTGACGCTGAAGGTCTTCGATCACCGCATCGCGCTTTTCGAGCTCGCCCTGCAGATGCATTGCATGCTTACCGTCGTCGGCTTGCTTGAGCCATGCGATCGCTTTTTCGCGCAGCTCGCGCGAGCCCATCCACGTCAAATTGTTGTCGGCGATGCCGGCCAGTTGCTCGACCGTATGAATGTGCATCGACTTCAGTTCCATGGCCTGCGACTTGGTCAGCGGACCCCATTGCTCGATCGGCGTACCGTCCTGAATCTGCTCGGCCTGCGCTTGGAACGCGGCCCATTGCCGGGGGAAACGCACCGGGTCGGCTGGTCCCTGATAGTCGTCTTGAAACTTCACCGGGCGAAAGATCTGCTTCGTGCGATCGCCTGGGAAATGAATGCGGACATGCGGGACATCTTTGAAAATCGGGCGCCCTGCCTCTTCAGACAGGAACGTTTGGTGAATCGCTTCGTTCGTGAATTCAACATAGAGTCGGCTATCGTCGCCGTGTGTGACATGCAGCGAATTGCCCTGTTCGACGATGCGAGCCTGTGCAAAATCCATGATGGGAAGCCTCCGAGAGAGAAAAAGAAGGGACGAGCCGAAGCCCGTCCCGAAGGGGTTTTACGTGATATTGCCCTGGGCGCTCGGACGGTTCAGCAGCAAGACAGCCTGCGTCGCCGACAGAACAACTGCGGTACTGCCAGAGCCGAGTGTAATGGCGGGTGCGGTTGCAAACTTCGCGCCTTCCATCTGCTTGCTGGCGACCAGCGTCGGGCTGACTACGCCTGCCGCCTGCCAATACACCGGGTTACCTGCAACCGGCGCACCTTGGCACGTGACGACAGCATGGCCGCCAACTTGGAACCAGCCCCACTGGCCGACGGTGAGAGCCGCCATCGCCACGCCGAGCACATCGCCGCTATTTGCGGTACCGGCCCAAGCGACAGCCGTATCGACGATGACGCCGGCAGCCGAGAGCGATTCGTTGAACTGGCAAACGGTGCCTGCTGCGATCGTGCCGCCAGACTGCGCGAACACGAATTCGCCGCCGCCGAGCGCCGGATCGTAGCCACGCAGCACTTCCATCGAGAAGTTCATGCGGCTCGAACCGGTACCGGCCACGAGGTTGGAAGGACCGGGGCCGGTCGGATCGATATCCGTCAGCTTGACGGCACCGAGGAGAGGGTCATATGCAATGAAAGACATGTCTCTCTCCTTATGCCAAAAAGACGGCTTGCAGACGGCGATTGGAAACAGTCATGTTGCCGGCGAAACCGACAAGTTTGACCATCGCGTCCTGGTTGACGGCGTACCGATCGTCACCAATCGGGGCGAAATTGCGATCCACGTGCGGGCGGAAGAAGATGTAATCCGTGTTCAGGAAATACATCTGGTTCGCCGGTGCGCCGCCGCCGAAACCACCGTCGAGCACCACGTCCGAATTCATGTACTTCAGCGAGTCAAAGCCCGCTTCGCCCATTTCATTCGAGGTAATGCGCTGGATAGCCTGCAACGATTCCAGATACATCCGGAAGTAGTTGTTATCGGCAATGATTAGGTCCGGCTTGTCCGTCTGGCGAACCTGTTGCACGTACACGCGGTTCATGTACGACTGGATGTTGGCAGAGGTAGTCGCGCTACCGCCGTCCGTCACACCCGAGAACTTCGTGTTGCGCCAGAACGTACCGACAGTCGTCGATGCGTCGATGCCGCCCACCACGCCGGTCGTCGGAGTCGTGGAAACCAGCAACGCCAGGCCACCGATCTGCCGGCCGCCATCAGCCGTGCCGTCCGAGTAGCAATCGAGCGCGATGTTGTTCACCAGCGTGCGCTCGGCGTTCTTGATGCGCGACTCGAGCAGGTCGATGATCGCTTCTTCGCCCGTGTTCTGAAGCTGCTCCAGACCCGAGATCGACACGGCAACGGCTGCTTGCGCGTAGTTGAACTCGGCACCGGTGAACACGTCGGAGGGCGAAATGTTCAGCGCTTCATAACCGCTGTAGCGCTTGAACGTGCCGTTTTCAGCGTATTCGAGTTCTTGGACAATCGTCCGTCCACCCGATACGGTTTTGACATTGCCGCGTTTGCGGAGGCGGAACAACAGAGCGTTGTTCTTCGTGATGTTGTCGGCCAGCTTCCCGGTGCGATTGCGAAGCGTGGTCGTGACAATTTCCGTCAGGGTAGAGGACGGATTTTGCAGGGCCATGATGTGACTCCCAGAGGGTTACGAGGTTACGGCTCGCATTGCTTGCCGCAATTCATCGCGCAGAGAGAGGTCCTGATTCGCGGTGGTCGTGGTCGAAACAGTTCCGGCCGGTGATCCGCTGATCGATCCTGCTGCCCTACGCTTTGCATCAGCTTTGGCTTTCGCCTCGGCTGCCCGCTTCGCCTCTGCATCCGCCGTCTGGCGGGTGAGAATTGTGGAACGAACATCAGGTGCTGCATGGCACGCCATGTCGTAAGCCTCTTGCATATCCTTGGCGATTCCGCCGACCAGGAGCTGAGCCATGACTGGCTTCACCTGTTCGTAGAACTCGTTTTTCGGGTCCGCAGCGAAGGTTTCGATGATGGATTGCGCCTGCCCCTGTACTTGCTGATGTTGCTGCTGCTCGGCACTGACAAACCGGCCCTCAAGCTGTGCAATCTTCGTTTGAAGCTGATGCACCTGAGGGTCGACTTGCTGCACCGTTTGCGCAGCGACTGCTAAATCCACTCCATACAGTCCGGCGACATGCCGCAGCACGTCGACCTTTTGCGTCGGGTTACCGGTACGCAGGATATAGGCTGTTTGGAGAAGATCCCGAACTGCGCCGGCTTCTGTGCCACCTTCTGCGCGGATCATCGGGAGATAGGGGGAGATGACCTCTTTCAACTGCTTGCCAAGCGATGCGTCCTGCCCGAGCGCCGTGATGCCGCGGTGCGCTTCTTCCTCGCGGCGAGCAATCACAGCCTGGACTTCGGCGGGGATCTTGTCCCAGTGCGCTTTTTCAGTCGCGGACCACGATTGCGGGACCTTGGCTTTCGATTCAACAGGCGGCGTTACTTCGGTCGGAGCGGTCTTGGAGACAGGCGCATCGCCGGTCTTCGGCTCAGTCGGCGTCGCGGTGACGGTCTTTTCAACAGGCGCTTCGATCGGCGGGTCAACCGGATCGCTCTTCAGGTCCGCAAGGTTCTTTACCAACTCCTCGCGCAGCGATAGCTCTGCCGGTTGTTCGACGACTTCGCCCGTTTCGACCTGACTGTTTTCGCCTGGCATCTTGAACCCCGCAGATTTATATGCAGGAGATGCTAGGCAGCGGCAAATTACGCCGCAATGCGGTCAGTGCGGTGGCATGCCTTGCGGAAGCATTCCTTGGGGCGCTGGCGCCATTCCTTGGGGCTGCATGGGCTGAGGAGGCATCGGATGCGGCAGACCGGGCGCAGGAGATCCTGGCGGAGCGCCCATCGCCGGAGGATGCTGCGCGGCTTGTGCCATCTGTGCGGCGCGTTGCTGCGCGGCCCGCGCTTCGGTTTGATGCAGCAGCGCGACCAAGCGCGGAAGGAATGCACCCATCATTTTCGTTTCCCCAAGACTTCGCGCGTGGCTTCTGTCAGTTCCTTGCGCAGATTGAAATCACCGCGCACCTCGCCGGGCTTGCGGCCGATGCGCTCATTGCCCACTTCCTGATAACCGTTGCGCTTCAGGAACTCGCGGTGCGAACTGCGGCTATTGATCACGGGCGGCTTGCCGGTGGCGACATCGACGGCGACGGCCTGATAGGCGCCAATATCGGGGGCGACCATGGGGGCTTCGATGATGCGCTCCATCCCGATCTTGAACGGTGCGATCGCTTCCTCGCAGCTGCATAGAGGCGGCATGAGATCGCGCGCGTCAATTTTGCGGAAGGCGCTTTCGGTGCGCTCGCACGCCGGGCATTTGAAGGTGTAGAGCGGCATTATTCCTCCTCGGCTTCAATGTACTGAATTGGCACGCTCAGCTTCTTATCCTTCATTTCGCACGGAAGCGGGTATCTGCAAGACAAGAAAATCTTCTCTCCGTCTTTGGAGTACTCCATCCACATGACCGACCCGCATGAAGGGCATTTTGGGCTGTGAAAAGATCCGACAACTATCCGGTGCTTCATCACTCCCCCGAGGTTGCCGCATTGGCCGCGCTGATCTCGGCGGCGTCGAGTTGAGCACCGGCTGCAATCTCCGCAGTTTCGATCTTCGTCGCGGCATCCAATTTCGCAAGGATAATCTTGAGCATCCCGTCGAATTGAGCCTGCTGAGCCTTCGCCGCCTCTTCGCGCTCTGATTTGGCTTGCTCAAGTTGCGCTTTCAGCCGGAACTCAAATTGATCTGCCATTGCTTGGGCGCGTCGGTCGGCTTCATCTGCTTGCGCTTGCGCCGATCGATCGGCAATTTGAGCCCTCTCGCGCGCCTGAATCTCCGCCAAGTTCTGCTGCATGTCGCTCTGATTCTTTGCGTCGGCAATTTGAATCTGCGCGTTTGCTTTAACCTGATCGGGATTGGGCGGCGGCGGATTGTCCTGCGCCTGCTTGGCTTTCTTCTCGAGCGCGTCGACCGTCTCTTGCAGGCAGGATTCCATCTGCTTGCCAACCGGGAACGCACGCACCGCGAACATGAGCATCTGGCCGAGCAGCGGCATTAGCACCGGATCTGCGCCCTCCGCTGACTTCAGGAAACCACCAATCGCGGTCAGGAACTCCGTGCGATCAGATTTCTCCTGGTTCTGGTCCATCTTCAGCGTCGAGTCGGTCTCGATATCGAGCCGGAAATGACGCATATTGGAATCACGCAGCAACTTATCGACTTCTTCCCACGTCGGCTCCGTGAACGGCTTCTCCATGTCGTCAGGCAGCTGGCCGCCCATCTGAACGATCATCTGCGCGATCTGCTTTTCCTGCGCGGTCATCAGTGGATAGCCGGATATCTCGGCCAGCGTCTTGATGTCGAACTGGTTGGAGAGCACTTCCGCGATCAGCACCACCACGTCTCGAGCGAACCGTTGAACCTCGGCCTGCATGTCAACAAGGCGGATGGACGCCCAATTGGATTTGATCTTCTGCGCGCCGTAGGTCTCGTCCGGATCGGTCGAGCCGCGGATGATGTCAGCCAATCCGGTGATCTCGTACAGGTCCTGTTTGACCTTGTCGCGCGTCTCATAGATCGACAGCAGCGTGGTCGCGATCATGTCCATCGGCAGCAGCTCGACGCCGCCCTTGAGCCCACCCTTTTCAGCGAATGCGGCCCATGCATCGACCGGCACCAGCTTGTTGTCATAGCCGCCAGCGAGGATCTGTTGCAGGCCGGGGATGCTCGAATCGTAGACACCCGCCACACGCAGGGCATCGGACAGCAGCTTGGCGCGCGTGGTCAGGTCGTCAAGCTCGTTCGCCTGATCCTGATACATCGCGTAGTCGGGAACCGGTATCACCGTATCGTTCGCGTGATTCGGCAGCATCGGACGCGGGCACGGGAAGAAGCCTTCAAGACCCAGCATATCCGCCCGCTCGTCGAGCAGTTCGCCAAGGAAACCACGGCTCAGCCACATGGCCTTTTTGGTGGTCTTGTCCCAGATTTCATAGATGCGCGCTTTCTGCTGATACTCGGTGACCTCTTGCCCCTTCAGGTCTTCCGGCTTGTAGTCGAGTGGCACTTTGCTGCCCTTCTCTTCCCCGAAGCGCGCGATCAATTCTGCCTTCGTCAGATAGCAGATGCGCCATACCGCGCGCACTTCCTGCCATGTACGCGCGATCGTATGGCCGAAGTCCGACCAGTGCACGTAATCGATATCGATCTCTTCGTATTCGACATCATCGATACGCTCGCCATCGGAGGATTCGATCGGCGGATCCTCGGCTTGATTGGCGTTCGCGTCGTCGTCGATCTCGACGCCTTCATTGCCGATCTGCTCGCCCTGCTGGTCGTCCTCAGCATCTGCGAAGTGCGGCACGTAGCGCACCCATACCGTACCGCGCCCCGGCAGCAGCCGATCGGTCACACACTGGCGAGCGGTCAGGAAGAAGTCTTCCTTATCCAGCGTGAAACTCGTAGCACGCTCAAGCACTTGGCAAGTCACACGCCCGACCGGATCGGCATCGAGAAAGCGGCGCTGAAAGTCAGGCTTCGGATTCTTCGAATAGAGCGCAGGAAGCAGCGTCTGAATATTCGACCAGAGGATGTTGTACCGCGATTCCTTGGTCTCGCGCGCGTTGCGCTCATCCTTGTACCGACGCAGGATCTTCTTCGATTTCGTCTCCCACTGCTCGGCCTTGGCTTCGTAAAGCTCGATCTCCTTCACCCATCGGGTGACGGTATTGTCCGTCGAGAGTTCGGTATCGCCCTGCGCGCGCGCTTCGGTCATGATCAGCCCGGAATGTAACCGAGGGTAGCCGACAGCGTGCCGCCCACGACGATATTGAGACCCTTTGAGAAGGCAAAGGGCATCGGATTCCAGCCAACCGCGAGCGTGACCGTATCGACGATCTTGGTCGTGGTGCCGGTCGCCGCGTCGTCATAGACTGTCACCGTGCCAGCGGTCGTGGAACTGACGAAGATGCCAGCCATGATGCCGTCGCCGACGCACATATTGGCGCTGGCGCTGAACTGCTTGTAGCTGAAGCCTGCTGTGTTGTGGTTCATGATTTTCCCTTTAGCGAACGCGACGAGCGCGGATAAAACCGGTAGATGTCAATGTCGAGACTCCGAACCCAACGTTGACGGTTCCATAAACAGTAGTAGTCGTGGAGACATTCACTCTTACGACAGGACTAGATACCGTGTTTCCAAGGCCCGCTCCAGTATTGGGGGATATTTGGTTGTTCGAACCCGTGCCGCCAAGGGTGGTTGCCGACAGACTCGTGCCAGCGTAGACAACTGACGTTGTCGTGGTGCCAGCAGGGGCGATTATCTGCGTGGAAGAAACGTCCCAATCTCCTGCCGTAAGCGACAAACTGACGGTCGCAGTCGTCGTCGCAGACGTCAGGCTGGTTGCCGTACCGGTAGCGGTTAGATATTCTCCGACGCTGCCAGCCTGCGCATTGTCGGCCGCAGCGGTGCCTTTGATGCCGACCGTGCTCGTCGGAGAAATTAGGCCGGTCGCGCTTATCGTGGTTGCAAACACGCCCAACGGAGTACCGCCGCCGTAGGGGAAGCTCGGGTTCGTGAAGTTGTTTTGCACGAATGCTGTAGACGCCGCGACCGTCGTATTGCTCGATGTGGCCGCAGTCGGAATAGTTACTGTGCCGGTGAACGTTGGTGAAGCGCTCGGTGCCGCACCAGTGACGTTCGCCACCGGCACATTCCCCCACCCCGGCGCCGTGCTCGCACCGGTCGAGACGATCGTTTGCCCGCTCGTAGACCCGGTCGGATTGAGCAATTGCACCGGATTGAGCGTGGTGCCAAACGCAGCTATCGAAAGCAGCGCCGCGGATATTCCAATCAGAAAGCGTTTCATAATTTCCTCAAGCGTTATTGGCGACGGCAAACGTGCCGGTCATCGTGTTGGTCAATGAGCCGACCGCATTGCCTACGAAAATAGTTTTCACCGCAGCCCCCTGCAGCGTCACAGCGCCCGCAAATGAATTCCCGACAATGACTTGGCTTCCTGCGTTGACGAGAATGGTTGAATCAATCTGGTTGCCGCTCAATACAGATTGCACATGCTGATCCAGCGTCAATGTGCCGCCACCGTTGATGTTATTGCCGGTCAGCATGAATTCCGTAAGCGCTGCAGCGGGCCCGCTATAGATCGGACCAGACCCATTGATCGTGCATGCAATAAATCTAAGCCGCGTCGGAGTGCTGGTCGCATCACAATTCACAACGCCGTTCCACGTCTCCATATGACATTCGGAGAATGTGAAAATGCCGTTCGGATTGCCTGCATACCCGACGAACTGAATGACGTAGTTCGCGTTTGCGCCCGATTGGTTAAATTGCGAGTTCGGGAACCTAACGGTATCCACAGTCGGGCCGCTAATCCGAACGAAAGCATTGCACGCCACGTCGGCGCCACCATTTCTTCCGAACCTGCACGAATCGAAAGTCGTCTCGACTGAATTACTGATGACAGCGTGCGCGTCAGTGATCTGCGAACTGAGGCAACGCAAAAGCCTCACTCCCAGATTCGTTTGGGAAGCACCGGCGATGCTGTATCCGATCGATGCCCGAAGCGAATAAACATCTTGAAGGATGGATTCGTTAGTGTTCTGCACCACTACGCCGATTGAACCAGCGGGAATGGTGCCCGCTGCTCTTGTGACGGTGACCGCCATCAAGGCGCATGCACCCGACGCGGCTCCGCCATCAATGGTGACCGGCACCGCTACGCCAAGGTCAGCCATCAAAATGGAAGTATTTTGGGCGGTCGAGCCTCCCAAAGACAGCCCCACCAGAGCCTTTCCTGGAGGGACCGTTATTCCGGACGCGATGCGATACGTGAGGGGCGGCAACCAAACAATGGAGCCAGCGGGTGAGTTATTTAGAACGTTTTGAAGCGTCCCGGAATCATCAGTGCTGCCATTACCTGTCACGCCAGCGCCTATCGCGCTGATCCAGTCATCGAGACGCAGATTCACCGCGCGCGCGACGCCGCCTGTTACGCCGAGCGTATAAGAGAGTTTGCTTGATTGAATTGCGGCAGTGGCGGAGACATCAATATCGGCGATGGAGCCGTTCACCAGTTGCGAAGACCCGACCGAATTGGCGGGCAATGGCAGTGGCGCATAGGTGCCGGCCGGTTGACCGCCGAGCGCCGCAAGTGCAGCTGCAGCGGTTGTCTGGCCCGTGCCGCCTTGCCCAATCGAGAGCGCTGTAGAGAGCGCGCTGAGGGAAGTGATATCGCTATTCGCGCCAGAATGAGCCGGCGTATAACCGAGAGCGGGCTGAATGCCGAGCGCTGCGAGCGATTCAAACGACGGATCGGCAGATGCTCCGTTCGATCCCAGAATTGTCCCCGCGGCGCCAGGCAGAGCGTACGTGCCATTCCCGAGCACCACAGAGTGTGGAGGGTACGCGCCCGGCCCCACGATGCCCAGATAAGCGAGCATCTGCACGAGCTTTTGGAGGTCGGCTTGGCCCCACATCAGATGCGCTCCCGAGTGGGTGCCGTATCGCCCTGCTTCGGCCAGAACACTTCGTTGGCTGTCATATCGTGCAGGAAGCGCGGCTTCTCAACCGGCTTCTCAGACTCGGGATTGCGCCATATGAGTGAGAGATAGCGGAATGCATCGCTCGCGTGCGAGGTCCAGTCGTGCACCGGGCTATCTGTGAAGATTTTCTTATCCTCATCCCACTCCCGGCGATAGGTCTTGAGAGATTCGATGCCATGCGAGCACCGATCAGCGTCGAACCAGCAGTGAGCGAGCGTCGCGCGCGCTGCCTGAATGCCATCCTGCACGCTCAGGCTCGGCGTGATCTTGGCCTTGATATCGAAATCACGCAGTTGTTCAAGACCTGAGCGCGGCGAGGCGAATGACTTGGGGCGGGCGTCATGGGGCAGCCAGTGCGTGCCGTACCGATAGGCAATGCGGTGAGCAGCTTCGGGAATCGGAGCACCAAACGCCCATTTCACGGGCTTACCATTGAGGCCGTATTCACTGACTTCGATCTTGCGGCCATGGCACATCTCGGCATAGTGAATCGGGTCCTTGCCGTTGGCCTTGTAGAAGTCGATGACGCGGATTTCGCCCCACGCGACCTGAAAGAACCATATCGCCGTGTCGTCCGTGCGGCCGATATCCCACGCGGTGAAGACTGGCAGAGATGGATCGTGCGCAACACGGCAAATACGCTCCTCGCGCTCCGCATCGGCCATTTCCTTGCCGTAGTACGCACCGAGGATTGCAGCATCAAAGCTACACATCAGCTCCTGCTCGAACATCGCACCGCCCTGGTCCTCGCCGTACATGGCGACATACTCTGCGCGCTGCTCGTCGAGATCAGCACGCGAGAATCGGCCAGTCTTCAGGACGTTGGAGACTTCGGCGAACCACTTCGGGTTGGCCTGCGCCATCTTGAGCATGGCATGTGCGTGATTCTTGCCGCGCGGCGTCGTGATGAACATCGCCCAGCCATCGTTTTCATCGAGAATCGGCTTCAAATAGGCCCACGCGGCAGGATTGCACAGTGCCCACTCTGAAAACACGGTGCCCGCTGGCGGAGAACCCACGAGCGAATTGAAGTTGTCAGAGCCGATGACTTGCCACGTCGAACCGCAACGCAGCTTGATCATCATGTCGTTTTCGCGCGTGCTCTTGCGAATTTCGAGCGGGAAGGCTTCGTCTATGCGCCGCTTGCCGGTATGCGGGTTGATCGCTTCCCAGATGGCTTTGCGAGCCTGTGACGCCTGTGGCAGCATGTGCCAGTAGGTTGCAATCCGGTCATGGGCGGCCATCGCCGTCCAGTGCAGACAGACCTCATCCTTGCCCCAGCGCCGATGCGCTATGTCAATCGCGCGTTTCTTGCCACTGAGCATGGCGTTCCACAACCGGCCTTGGTAGATGCGCGGAGTCCAGTTGTGCGGGAGGATGATCTCACCGGCGACGCCCACGGCTGCCCCCCAGGCGCTCGTCGAAGTGGTCGCGCTCGTCGTTCATTCCGGCAACTCCTCGACCGGCGCCATGTTGAGTCGCACGCGCTCGATCTGGATCGGGCCTCCATTGGCACCTACCATCTCTTCGGTGATGTGGTTACCGTATTTCTTGCGATTCATGCGAGCAAGGGTCCATTGCTTCGCGTCCATTGCCAACTTGCCAAGCTTCGAGTCTTTCGCGGTATCTCCGATGTACAGAATGTCATCGAAAATGGCATCCTCGCGATCGAGGCAAGCTTCGTCGTACTGCGCCTTCAGTTCCTGCGAGTTCTTGCACCACACATGGAAGGTTTTGCGGTTCGGCATGCCCTTCTTTTCGCAGATTTCACGCAAGCTCTTCCCGTCCGCGAGTTGATCGCAGATTTTGTCGAAGAGAACCTGCGTAAAGATCGATGCGACCATGGCTCACAGCATCCGATAGAGCGCTTCGAGCTTCTGCACGAGTTCGCCCTCGGTGACCTGCATGCCGTTGCTGATGCGGTGCAGGATGTCGCCGACGTGAGCCTTGAGCGTGCTGGTGTCGGCCACTGCGGCAACCGGGGCCGTCTTCGCCAAGCTGTAAATGGCCTCAAGATGGGCGGCTATCCGCACATGAAGCGGACTATCAATCACGCGTGAAGACGCTTGCGCCAGCTCCAATGTCGTGCTCTGTCCACCCTGCCGGGACGCAGAGTTCGATGTCGGCGTGGCAGTCACGGCAGAATCCACAGTAGCCGTAGCTGTGGTGCCGCCAGCGTTTGGGTCTTCACCTGAACTTGCGCCGATGGACGATGTTTCGCCATTTCCAGAGGCAGGCGGTGCAGAGGCCGTGACGGTTGTAGATTCGGCCGCACCCGAGACAGCGTTTGGGAGTTCAGTCGTCTCCGTCGAGGCCACAATCGCAGAGGTCGGAATCGTCTCCGCAGTCTGGACAGTCGAAGTAATCGCACTCGGCTTCGATTCGGGCAGCGTGCCAGTGCTCGAATCCGAGACGTTTGGGGCTTCATCTGACCGGTTCTCTGCAGCCTCGATAGATGCTGAAGGCACCAAGGCAACGCTTCCAGACGCTTCTACTGCAGGCTGAGCAGAGGTAATAGCCCCCGTAGCAGATGTCGTCTCCGCAACGGGGGATCCAGCGTTTCCCGCATCAGCCTCCGGATGGATCAGATGCTCCACCTTCTCTGCCAGGTCGTGCATGCCGTCCTTGATCTCGTCGATCAGGCTGGGTTCGGCCTGCCGCGCTGCGAGTGCCGCCGCTGCTTCCGCTACGGGATCAGACATGGTGCTTCTCCAGTTGTGCGGCGCCATACGCCGCGTTTTGATAGCCACGCATCCACGTGGCGAATTGGGCACTGAGCAGGCGATAGGGGCAGTTCTGGCGCCCCATGCCGTTCTCGAATGCTTCTGCACCCTCGCGCATCAGCGTCTCGATCTCGTCGCGGCTCAGCATGCCTATTCCCTCCCGGTGGATGCGGGAAAGCATAGGCAGCGGGAAAACTAGCGGCGATACCAACCCGCCGGCATGCCTGGCATCTGGTTATGCAGTTGTCGGCCCTGGTTATGCGGAAGAAGCGCGAGCCAGTTCCGATAAGCTTCGTCGTGCGTTCGCCCATAGCCATAGGTGAACTGTCCTACGCAGCGCCACGAGCCGTGAATCACGTCTAGGTGTGGGCGCTGGCCCCAGACATGGCACATGAAGCGAATTTCTTGCGCGTTAGGGCCACGCAGCCCTGAAAATCCGATCATGCTTTCCTAGCCTCCATGGCTAAACGTGGGAACCGCATCAGGTCATATCCGCGCAATTCGGTGCGCTCGGCGTGCGTCATGCGCTTAGGAGGCGCAATCCAGTACCTACGACGCTCTGGCCGAGTCTCCCGGTAGGCGATCATGCTGCGTACCTCGCCGGACGCTGTGAGCGTCTCTAGCATCTGCGCAATGGCAGCGGGTGAGCCGTCGAATACGCACGCGAGGATCGCAGCGGTGTAGGAGCGGCCCGGCGACATGTGGTCCCGCAGCGTGTCGAGCGAGAGAGCGAGCTTGTGTTTGCGTGGTCTCATACGATGTCCCAGATGCGGCGTGCCATTTCATCGACGGTCTCAACAATCGCCCTGGTTAGTCGGCGAACTGCAAGGGCCGCGACGGGGTCTCCGCGCTCGACCATCACTCGAATACGCGCTAATCGCCAATCCTTGCGACAGAGATCGCGCGCTAGGCGCACGGCTTCTGCTTGCTTATCGTCGCGATGCATGGTGATCCCCGGTGAGTTGATGACGCGTTTCGTGCGTCAATCGCCACCATCGGTGGACCGAGCGTGCGCCTGAGAAGTCAGAACGTGGTGGGCTGAGCAATGCTGCGAACGAGTGCCATAAAGCCTTTCTGCAGGTCAGTCTTAGCGATCGCGAGCCAACGTTTATCGATCCCTTCGGCAGCCTCAAGGCCATCGAACAGAATGCCGACAGCTGCCGCTTCGTTTTTGACATGGTTCATCAAGTCGATCTCATGCTGCGAGAGGTCGCGATAGCCCTTGATCTGCTTGTGCTGGTTATCCATTTCCTTCTCCTGGTGGGTGCTACGGTTAAACGTCAAGCGGATCAGCAATCGCTTCCGGCTCAACGATCTTGCGCAGAGCCCATCGAGCTATCAGAAGCGCATCAGCGCGGTTGTGGTGCTTCTCAAGCTTCAGGTATTCGACGCCGTACAGGTCGCGTGCGAGCCTGAGTGCCTGCTTCTTCTGGCTCAGTCCCTTGCTCCCCGGCATCGGCTCCTTGATGCCATAAAAGCGCTTCCAAGCGACCGGCGTCACGCGATGCACTGTCACACCAGCGAGGCGTAGCACGGCCAAGCAGGAGGCCTTCCCAGCAGCGAGCGATAACTTCGCTTGCTCCTGGCCGACTTGTCCCACGCTGCTCGTGTGTTCCATGAACGCAATAGCGCCAGGAGGAATCCATTCTTGGATGACTTCGTTCAGCCAGATCACATCAACTTCGGTCTTGATCGTGGTCTTCGGGCCAGCCTCGGGAATGGCGATGGTCGGCATGTCCTCGACGTGCACGCGGCCGTCCATGGTGTCGATGAATGCGATTGCGCCCGTCAGGCCCGGGTCTATGCCGATGACGATCATGCCGGACACCTCGCAAAGATCAGCGCCACGTAATCCTCGACGCCGAGCCGGTCATGCAGCGACGGCAGCACAGCAGCACCGTGCCTAACGCCAACCGAGCGGATGAACGACTGCACAACTTGGTCGTCGGTGAGCATGGAGAGAGCGCGGGATTCAAGGTCGGTCGCGCGCGCGGGCGCGTGGGAAGTGGTGGTCATGCTGGCTCCTGGAGGTCTTCAGTTACTTCATCGTGGATAGGGACGCCACCGATCGGGCGCAGCCACGCGTCGCGTACATGAAAGTCGTCTTTAAGCCCATGGACCGTTTGCAGAGGCTGGCTAGATTTACAATTCCATACGGGTCCGATAACGGCATCCACCACTTCCAATCGAATAACTTCGACAACGCGACCGATGTTAGGGCTAGGATTGCTTAGGCCGCCGACGATAGAAGCCAAATCCCCAGGTTTGCAGTTCATATCGTCTCCCAAGGTTTGCGTCCTGCGTTCTCGTAGCCGATGAGCACGCCGACGCGGATTTCCTCGTACGTCTCCTTGAGGTCGGGATCGTCACAATCCTCGACGACCTGCTTGCCAGCGCTCGATGAGATCGCGTCAGACGCGCAGCGGATGACCTCGTAGGGCAGCGGCTTGCCAGATGCCGACGTGCCGCGCAGCAAGAGCTTGTAGGCCCATTCGGCCGTCTGCTCCTTCGGCGCACGCATGGGTGCGAGGATTTGATGCATGCGTGCGAGATTCGCTTCGACGATTTCGGGCGTGGCCTTGGTCTGGTCGATGAGCTGCAGCGGCGCTTCGCATGACGCTTCGATGAGCCGCGATTGCTTGCACAGCGCGAAGAACTCCGGGAGCGTCGGCGGGAATTTCTGGTTGATCAGCGCCTTAACGCCAGCGTTCCACTCCTTGCTCGAGAGCTTTTGCAGCTGCACACCCCACGCCTTTTGCACGTCGAGCAATTCCGTTCCGCGCCAGGCGTCCGCGAAGCGCGAGCCCCAGTACGCGGACATCTGCGAGAACAGCTTTTCGATCCACTTGCGCGGTACGGCGTTCTGCGGCCAGTCATCCGATGCGGGTGGCTGGTGCGTCGATGGTGAAAGGCTCGTCGGGTTGGTTGTCATCTCGGCTCCTGCCGGTCAGCACTGCGATGGTGTGGGCGCGTTCGTCGTGGTGGTTCGCAGAGCGCAGCGGCGAGGCACGGGCTTGAGCGCGGGGCTTTTTCGCGTCCGCCGTCCAGCGCTCAGCAATGGCGAGAACGAATCCGGGCTTGATGCGCCCGTTCGGGTCGGACGCTTTTGCTTCGGCGCATGCAGCTTCGACGGTGGCGACAGAGACGCCGGCTTCGGCAGCAGCGATGACGCGAGGGTCACCGGGTTGCGATTCGATGGAGTTGCGGCGCATTGCGGCGGAGAGTTCGGCGGGTCGCGCATTCGGTGGACCACTAACGTCCGTACTTGCCGCCGCTGCTTTTAAGTCTGGAGTCTGGAGTCTGGAGTCTGGAGTCTGGTTAGCCGTGGCCGTACGCGTGACATGTGCGTTACCGGATTCATATTCACGCGTGACATTTTCTGATCCGTCACGCGTGACAGGATTATTCGTACGCTGTGACAGGAGAGCACGCAACGTCTCGGTTGACGTGTCGTACGCGGGTACGATATCCAAAGCGCGAAGTTTCTCGAAAAGCCCCTTGCGCTCGGCCCGGTGGCGTTTCTGGCGCTCCCGCTCATTGGCTTTCTTCTCGTCGCGTTCGGAGACGGATTCCTGTGCTTCAGCCAATTCTTCGTCGCACCGTTTGTTATGCCAACCGTCGTCCTCAAGCACGAAGAATTCATCCAGAACGACAGCGACGGCCTCGCGCTCTTCTTTCGTGCGCGCGCCAATGAGCCGTTCTATCTTCTTCACGTCCACCGGCAAAACTTTTTCTTCGGCGTAGTACTTCCGAATCATTCGGCAATAGGCCGCATCTTCGATAAACGACAGGTGCCGCGTCGCTTGGTCGAAGTCGCCAATGTGGTGTTTGTAGAAGTTCAAGGACGGCTCCGTTACCGCAATCCACACTCGCCCATTCCGGCCCGCGCGCACTCGCATGACGCCCCGACTTCGCACAATGTTGCGATGGCATCGAGATAGCGGCGAGTGACCAGCGAATGGCCCAGGGCGCCTACTACGGCGTCGAGCTTGTCGATCGTGATGCCAGTCTGTCCCGATGTGATCTTCGACAACATGGACCGATCCCAGCCCGTGGCTTCGAGGATCAACGCTTGGCGCTCAGGATCACGAATCGCATCGCGCAAAGCGTGCTCCAGGCTTGGCCGGCGGTTAGAGGATTGCGGCGCATTCATTAGGGTTCACCCGTAGTCAAAAAGCCGGGAGTGCTTGTGCACCGCGGCATCTTTATTGTTGCGGTTATGCCGCAGCCGGCTGTTCCGCCGGTCGAAGCTTCCCGCTCTTCATGTCCGCATGGGCTCGCTGAATCGCCATGAGCGATTTCGACGAGCACCCAGGCTGGTTCTTGAGGATGCGGTTCACGGTCGGCTGGGAAATGCCAAGGAGCGCAGCCAGGGCGACCTCGCTCAGTTGCGTGTGAGTTTTGATCTCGACGAGGAGATCGCTAGGCGTTTGGTTGTCCATGTCCGATCCAAGGTTATTCAACTAATCATGAGTCTATACGACAATGAATAGCATAGTCAATACAAAGGTGGATAGCAACTTGAATCAGAGCTATTCGGGGACGTATATTCGTGTGATGGATATCGCTACGCGCCTCGACGAGGCTATGCAACTTCGCGGATTCGGGAGTAACCAGAGCGCGCTCAGTCGCGCTTCTGGCGTTCCTCAACCGACTATCAATCGGATACTCAAAGGGAAAACACCGACACCGGACGTAGAAACCCTAAGAAAACTGTCCGAAGCCTTGTCCGTCGGGTTCACATGGCTTTCTGACGGCACTTTGCCAGTAACCAAATTAGCAAATAGTGCCCAAAATCCGCTTCTGTCTAGCGGTAAGACGGGCGTCGAAGTGTGGGAAACTGAGGCCGATCTAAAGTCTGACGAGAGCAGAGTTTGGATCGACAAGTTCAGCTACCATTTTTCGGCGGGGGCAGGCGTGATTCAATGGGAAGTGCAGCAAAAGAATGCGCTCCCAATCAACGTGACCGTTTTTCGGAATAACGACGCGAATCCGAAGGACTGCCGGTTGCTTGAGGCGAGAGGGGACAGCATGGAGCCATATCTGTCAGACCGGGACGTTTTCCTGATCGACACGGCTTCTATCAACGTGGTAGACGGAGAGCGGTACGCGGTGTTTTTCGAAGGCGAATCACTGGTAAAGCAGATTTTCAAGCAAGTCGGGGGCGCAGTCGTGCTGCATTCTTACAATCCTAAATATCCCGACAAGACCGTGCCGCGCGAGATGATAGAACTCGTGCAAGTGGTGGGCCGGGTTATCTATCGAGCGGGGTAAAAATGAAAACAATGATAGCCCTGGGCGCTTGCGCCCTTCTTTCAGCATGCGCCTCGTCTTCGACGACATACGGCGCGGACGGCAAACCGGCGTATTCGCTCAATTGCTCAGGGTTGGCGCGGAGCTGGGGCACCTGTCTGGAAAAAGCTGGTGATCTGTGCGGCACCCGGGGATACAACATCCTCCAGAGTTCCGCGGAGAGCGCCGCGGTGTTCGGCGGAGGATCGTCGGGATTTGCGGGTGGAACCACACTCGGACGGTCCATGGTCGTGGAGTGCAAGCAGCCGTCATAGAAAGATGAACAATTGATGCATGAATAGCCCCGCCGCTGGTCGGGGCTTTTTTACGTCAAAAATTATTCATTGCTGTATTGACATCCTATTCACTGTCGCATAAGATTACCTCACCACCCCAACACGTGAGGCACCGAAATGCTAATCAAAATCAAACACCGCTGGTCGCTCGAGGTCCTGTTCTCGCACGACGTTGAAGACAACACAATGTGCCTCACGGTGCAAGCCGCAGTCGAGGCAAAAGCGAACCTGCGTGGCGCGTACCTGAGTGGCGCGAACCTGCGTGGCGCGTACCTGAGTGGCGCGAACCTGCGTGACGCGGACCTGCGTGACGCGAACCTGCGTGGCGCGTACCTGAGTGGCGCGAACCTGCGTGGCGCGTACCTGAGTGGCGCGAACCTGCGTGACGCGGACCTGCGTGACGCGGACCTGCGTGACGCGGACCTGAGTGGCGCGGACCTGCGTGGCGCGTACCTGAGTGGCGCGAACCTGCGTGACGCGGACCTGCGTGACGCGGACCTGCGTGGCGCGGACCTGCTGCCAATCAAAGCTGATTTCATCGAAGTCATCTCGCGCGCCCCGCTCGAAGTGCCGGCGCTTATCGCAGCGCTCAAAGAGGGCCGCGTTGATGGCTCGACCTACGAAGGGCCGTGTGCCTGCCTTGTGGGCACGATCGCGAATACGCGGGGCATCGACTATCGCACTATTGCGCCCGATGCATCGCGCCCGGCTGAGCGGCTTTTCATGAACATCAAAAAAGGCGACACGCCGGAAACGAATCGGGTTTCAGCGATCGCATTGGGCTGGGCCGAAGAATGGCTGGCCACGCAACGCGCTGCTTTCGCGCCCGCTCAAGCGAGCGCTGGGGAGTAGTCATGTTCTACAGCGACTACCTCTACGCGATCAAGCGAATGGCGCACATCCAGATCGAGCCTTTCTCGCATGCGTATGTCGAGACGATCAACGGCAAGTATTCGCGCACCGTGGACATGCTTGCGCAAGTGGTGTGGTGCTGACATGGCCCTCGACTTCTGCGACGCCCTGTTCTTGGCCTGCTGCGTGTTCACCGCAGCGGGGATGCTGTTGATGATTCTTTGGAGAGAGTGATGACGACAACGCATACGGCGGGGCCGTGGACGAATCATGGTCGCATTCCGCAAGCCGGTCTGCCGCACTCGGCAGTCGCGGCCAAGACGTTGATCGCGCGCGTCTATTCGGAAGCATTCGGAGATAGCGAGCAGGAGGCGGCAAACGCATGCCTGATCGCCGCCGCACCTGATCTGCTCGAAGCGCTGCAAAAACTCCTTCGCATTCAGAACGATGTTGAAGTGCTCGGCGAATGGGAAGCGCTTGAAATTAATGTCGGTATGCGAAAGAAAACGCGTGCAAAGGTGGATGAAATTCATGCACAAGCGTGTGCCGCAGTTAAAAAAGCCATAGGAGCCTGACATGGGCGCAATCACCCCAATTGGTGTTACCCGGCTCGGAGAGGCCGTCTTTGACCGCGAGCAAGCCGAAGCCGACGAAGCGCAGCACCAGCGCGAAGAACGCGCCTGTCTGCTCAATGCTCGCGCCGACGAGATCAACCTTGCGCGCTTCAAGAACCTGACCGACGAAGACATGGCGCTTGCGATGGAAACGTTGAGCACGTACCCGATGTGCATTAAGGGAATCCGGCAAGCGATGCTGCAGCATTCCGACAGCTTCGCGCTTGTCCTCGAAACATATGTGATCGCCGCGCTGCTATCCGATTCGCTTCGCCAAGCGCGAGAAGAGTTCAAGACGCTCGACGCTATCAAGACGGGCGACTGTCACTGATGCGCGGCCTGATCGCCTACTTCATCGTCTGGTGCGTGTCGCTGGGCTTCGCTTTCGTTATCTGTGCCGTTCGGGGGATGTGATGTACACGCGTAAGCAATTGAAATTCGATCTTCTGTTCATCGCGGCTTGCTTGTCAGTGTTCGCGTCAATCATCTTGTGGAGTGCGATATGAGCCGCATCGACGATATCAAAGGTGTTTTGCAGGCGAAGAGCCCGCTAACCGCTCGCCAGATCGGTGCCGAATTGCATATGACGGCGAAGGCTGTCACATATCACATCGGCATCCTGCGCAAGTTTGAGCACGGCATCCGCGTGCACAGCTACGACATGCGCAGCCCGACGCGAAAGGAACGGCGCTATGAGCTTGGAACTGAGCCGGATGCGCCATTCCCACATGGTCATCGCCCTCCCAGCCAGATCAAGCGCATAAAGAATCCGCAGATGACGCGCGAAGAGTTCGCTGAATATGAAATCGCTGAGCGCTTGCGCAAGGCGGCTCGCGAGATCAAGCCGTTTCGGCATTGGCAAGATGCAGCATTTTTTGGAGAAATCCGGTCATGAAAATATTCGACGCCCTTGGCCCGGTGCTGTTCCTGGCTGTTTCGATCTACCTCTCTATCCACGGTGTAGCGTGAACTCTGAACTGACCTCGCCGGCCTATCTTGACCACTCGCTGAGCATCGATGTTTACCACTCGATGCCTGGCATCAGCAAGTCAGGGCTCGATCTCATCGCGCAGTCGCCAGCGATCTTCCATGCACGCGTGTTGGACCCGAATCGGCCGCCGCGTCGCGCCTTAGCGGGACAACTCGAAGGAAACTTGGCGCACTGTTCAATTCTTGAACCGGAACAATTCGAACGGCGTTATGTCGTCGGCCCGACCGTGAACAGAAGCACAAATATTTGGAAGGAGTTTGTAGAGCGCAACAAAGGCTTAGGGCGCATCGCGATTCAGCAGGATCAGTTCGAGACTGCTATGCGCCAGGCTGAATCGGTGCGCGCACTACCGGAAATCAACCGATATCTAGGAAGCGGAAAAGCTGAGGTATCAGCATTCTGGCGTGACTCGATTACGGGCGTTGAATGCCGCTGCCGTCCTGATTTCGTGCATCCGCTTTCGGAGTCGTCAGTTGTTTTGCTGGACGTCAAAACGTTTAGCAGCGCAGCAGCGGAAGAGTTTCGTCGGCAGTGTGCGAGGAAGAAATATCACGTGCAGGACACTTTCTACTCGGAAGGTTTCAGCATCGCGGCGCGCGTCACTGTCGAGAAATTCGTGTTCGTCGCCGTCGAAACTGAATACCCGTATGCGGCTGCATCGTACACGCTCGGAAAGGAAAGCCGCGAGGAAGGTTATCTCGAATGGCGTCGCCTGCTGGACGTGTACGAGGAATGTCTGCGCACAAAAAAATGGCCCGGATACGCGAATAAGACGGTTGAAATCGATCTTCCGCCGTATGCCTTTACATCTCAAGAAGTGGAGATTTCCTATGTCTGACGTTACAGACCTTCGCAGTACCATCGTTCCGAAATCGGACCAGCTCAACGCAGAGCAATTGCTGGGCGGCGATGCGACTATCACCGTCACCGATGTCCGCATGGGCAGCGACGATCAGCCCGTGATCCTTCATTACGAGAACGATGAGGGGCGCCCGTACAAGCCTTGTAAGACCATGCGCAAGCTTCTCATTTTCGCGTGGGGTGAGGACGGTCGCGGCTGGGTCGGCAAGTCGATGACACTCTATAACGATCAGGCCGTGCGCTTTGGCGGGATGGTCGTGGGCGGGATTCGAATCAGCCATCTGAGCCACATCGAACGCGAAATATCGCTGTCTTTGACCGCGACGAAGGGCAAGAAAGCGCAGCACACTATTCTTCCGCTCGAAGTCGTGACGCTTGCCGACGTGCTCACAGCCATCGCTGCGGCATCTGATCGTAATAGCCTCAATGCAGCCAAGGTAAAGGCGATGAAACTCACGGGCGAGATCGACGCGCAGAAGGCTCAAGACGCGTTCAATGCACGCGTGAAAGAGCTTAAGAGCGCATCCACGAGCACCAAGCGCGCGCCCGCACAACCCGCCACAACTGAGCCTATCAGCAGCTTCGACAAAATCATGGCGAACATCAAGGGCGCAACGGACCTTGATGTGCTCGATCTCATCATGGATGAGGTGCGCGACTTCGATGGTGATCAGGCCGATGAACTGGCCGAAGCATATCGCCTGCGCCGAGTGGAACTGTCATGACCTCTACCGATCCCCTCTGGAAAGCGCTCGGCCGCATCAGCAAGCACGTGGACACGCTCAAGCCGATGGACAGAGAGTTGTTGCGACCAGCGCTCGCAGCACTCGACGGCGGCCAGGTTATGGCGTTGCCGAGCTTAATCATTTCCCGTATCCGCGATATCGACGCGCGGCTTCCGAAGTAACCACAAGGAGAAGTAAAGATGATCTCGTTTGATCGCAAGCTCGTAAAAATCAAGAAGGTAACCGGCGTCGAAGAATTCAAGGGCGACAAGCGCGACTATGGTTGCAGCGTCCGTATCGAGTGGGTCGTCGCCAACACGATCCTCGACGAGTTCGACAAACACGCGCGTACTGCATTCTACGAGCGCGATACGGGCAAGCCTGCTGCCAGCGCGGAAGGCCAGGGAGAATTGTCGCTGCCGCGCCAGGATGTCGAACTGACGAAGCGCAAATGCATCAACGTCGTCACGCCGTTGCACTTCGTCAAGGAACTCGACGGCTACGAGATCACGTTCCATCGTGGCGCCACCGAGAAGTCGGATATCAAGCTGACTGAGGTTCGTCTCGATGACTTCGTTGGCGATCCGCAGGAAGGTGGCTCTGTGCTGATGTCCTGCAATGCGTACATGAAGCCAGCAGCTGAGGTGCGCGGGTATATCGATCACATGAGCAAAACCGAGATCGAGATCACCTTGACGCCGCCGAGCGAGAAGCAGGCAGAGATCAAGTTGCCGAAGGAATCGAAGAAGAAGGCAGCAGCGGCCAAGATCGGAACGGATGCCGATCCCTTCGCCAATAGCGACCTCGCCCAAGACGAAACGCGCATCGAAGCATAACCACGAGCGTCCGCGCATCTGCTGCGATGGGCGCTAATTGAGAGGATTGGGAAATGACAACGCATACATCGGGGCCGTGGGCCTACATCGACGCGACAAAAGTTGCCGCTATGCAGTACGCCAAGTTGTGCGTCATCAAGGCTGGCGATAAGCAGATTGCGTCGTTTAGCTGGAGTGACAATAGCCCTTGGTTTCCGTCAATGGACGAAGCCCAAGCCAATGGTCGCCTGATCGCTGCGGCTCCTGATTTGCTCGATGCTGCCGTGGCGTTCATGGCAATCATCGATCCTGACGGTGACTCGACAGATATCTGGGCCAAAGATATGCGTGGCGCCATCGCAAAAGCAACAGGCTCACCATGACCGACCCTCTCTCCCGCCCCTTCCTCACCGCTGCTATGGCCTATCTCTCCGCGAGGAAGCCAACGCTCGCGATAGAGCATGCGTTCATCGTTGCGGTATTAGAGCTTGTGGCGCGGAAGTCGGGGATGACGGCGACGATTCGGATTGGGGATGGGTTGATAACTAGAAATGGAGAAGCACGATGAGTCAATCAAAGAGAGCATCGCTAGCCGAAACTTTAACCAATGTCGCCATCGGCTATCTGGTTGCGCTTGCATCGCAACTCGCGATATTCCCGCTGTTCGGCATCCATGTGGCCTTTCATGACAACATCGCAATCGGCCTCTGGTTCACTGCAATCAGCATCGTTCGCAGCTACGTTTTGCGCCGTGCCTATAACCATTTCGGCAAGAGGCCTGGAAATGGCGCTTAGTTCGCATCAGAGCGCAGCTTTCAAGAATGACGAATGGCTGACGCCTCCCGAAATCCTCGCACCGCTTGGTTCATTCGATCTCGATCCATGCGCGCCCGCTGTGCGGCCGTGGGAAACCGCAGCCCAGCACTTCACGGAAGCCGACGACGGACTGCTGAAGGAATGGCGTGGTCGTGTCTGGTGCAATCCGCCGTTCGGTCGGGAGGCCGTTAAATGGCTGCGGCGAATGGTCGAACATGCAAACGGAATCGCGTTGATCCCGGCGCGGACAGAAACGAAGATGTTCTACGAATGCGTATGGGGGAAATCGGATGCTGTGCTGTTTATCCGTGGGCGTCCGCACTTCCATTATGTCGATGGCCGGCGAGCGCCATTTAATTCTGGTGCGCCCATATGTCTCGTCGCTTACGGCCAAAACAATGTCGATGCGCTGCTGAAATCTAACCTCGGATTCGTAGCTCTTCCATAAAGGAACGAAATGACCACCCCCAGCACACCTGATCTCGCGGTATCTGTAGCGAGTGAGCAGGAATGGTTTGAGGCGCACAGACAGCGGTTGGCCCTCATGCCGATGGACGCGCTTGTGCATGCAGTATGGATGGCAGCTCTCTCCACCGCCCCGACCACCGGAAGCGCGCCGGAAGCGCAAATCCTTGCCGATGAATCAAATGGTGCGTGGGCCGCGTTCGAGAAATCGACACACGCTGAAATGAGCAATCAAGAGGACCTTTGGCACGTATGGCAAGACGCATGGGATGCCAAGTCTGACAGTCCCGCCGCGAGTGTGCCGCACCCAAGCGTGGTCGCCAGTCTGCTGAAACGCATTGATTCGGCTATAGACAGGATCACCAGCGGCAGTTCGTTGATGCGCGTACCCGCAGAGGACACCGACCCTGATCTAGTCCTCGCGGAGTGTCGCGCCCTCCTCAGTGCACAAGGTGCCAAGGGGGAATGATGGAAGCCGTTAAGACGTTGAAGCTACGGATCAAAGATAAGCACGCAAAGACGTTGCTGGCCATGGCTCGCGACGTCAATACCGTGTGGAGATCGCTGAAATGGCAATGACAAGTTCAGAGCGTGCCAGAGAGTGGCGAATAAGGAATCCAGACAGGGCTAAGGCACTCCACGAACGTCAGTACGCCGCCAACACGGAAAAGATCAAGGCCAAGGCCAAGCAGTGGGCAGAGGCAAATCCGGAGCGGAGGAAACAGATCAAAGCAGCGTATGACGACCGACGCAGAAACGATGCCGAAACATGGTCGAGACATATCACTAGGTCAATCAAATGCAGATGTTCGAAGAACGATCTGCCGTTCGACTTGACATGGGAGGACATCCTGTCTCTGATACCTGCCGATTTGACTTGCAAGGTTCTTGGTATCCCATTGATCTTCGGCGGGAAGTTATCGCGGAATAGCCCATCCATCGATAGGCACATCCCATCACTTGGCTATGTGAAGGGGAACGTATCTATCATCTCGATGAGAGCAAACGCCATAAAATCCGACGCTACCGACCCTAACGAATTGCGCAGCGTTGCCGACTACATGGCAAGGAACATAGCCGCTCGCGGGCTTGCGACGCTGGCAGCAGGAGGCCCACCCGTGGGCAGGAGCCAAATAGACGCTGCAAGGAGAAAGTAATGAAACCAATTCTAATCGACGGGATTCCGTCTATGGGCGGAGATAAATCATGACTGAGCAAGAAATCCTAACAATCTGGAATGCCAGTTTAGAAGCTGGTTGGGCTGAACGTCCTGTTGTGTTTGCTCGGGCTATTCTCGACGCTGCGCCGAGTGGCTATATAAACCACGTTGCGCAAGTCCTCGCGTGCGAGATCGAATGCGGCATATTCGAGCAGCATGTTGCCCCGGCGCTGGAAGTAGCGCGCAAGGCGATTTCCCCCACGCAGGGCGCAGATGCGCGACCGGCGGCGAGCGAAATTGGTTGGACAGGTAACACCGAGATCGACGCCGCACTGATTATGTTGGATCGGCTCGACGTGCAGAGCGACGATGACACGCGCGTGGACGCAATTTCCGCCACGTTGCGCCGACTCGCCACCCGCGACGCCGCGCCAAGCAATCCATGGACGTCCGCACCTGAAGCGCTCCCGACGAAGCCCGGTAACTATCTGGCGATGATGGCCGATGGCAACTCGTTCGGCTATACCAGCGACGAACCGGTGCTCGTAGAGTTTGATGCGTACACCGATCGTCCGGGGCAGTTCACGATCAGCGATTCGTGGACGAACGGACCTGAGACTGCGACTGAGGAAGTTGAGTTTTGGATGCCGCTTCCTGCGCGGCCAACGAAGGGGAAGACACGTGACTGACGAACGGATTTTCGAACTTGCCGAACTCAATCTAGGTTATGACCGCGCCGTGCGCACTCTCGATTTTGCACGTGCCATTGAACGCGAAGTGCAAGCCCACGCCACCCCTACTGCCGAGGTCAGCAATGCTGCGGGCTGTGGGCGGGATACGGAGCGGTTGGACTTCATGATCGAGCAGCGGGTCTGGGTTCAGTGGACATTGCGTGATGGGTCGATCAGGCAATGCCAAGTCTATGACCAAAACGAGGATGAGGAATATCTCGTGGTATCGGGCGAGGATCGATATTTCAACACGGCACGAGAAGCGCTAGACGCTGCTATCGAGTCGCAACGAAGCGGGGATGGATCGTGAGCACTGACTATGACCTGTACTGCACAGTGTGCAAAAAATCGGTGAAGTGTATCGCCTCGAGCAGCATTGCATATGGAGACAAGATGTGGCGCGGGCCGGGATTGCTCGACGAGATTGAGAAATTTCTGTTCGAGCATCGTGCGCATTCCTTGCTCTTTGAAGACTCGGATGCATTTGATGCCGACGATGAAATAGCTGAGTAACTCCCGCTAGTAGCGGGAATGGGGAGAGAGCATGAGTGATAGGCTAATGACTGCCGCCGATCTCGAGCGCGTGACAGGGATGAAGCGGTTCAGCAACCAAGTAGAATGGTTCCGGCGCGAGTTTTCAGTCAATGTGGCCCGCTGCGGAGACGGTAGCCCGATTATGACCTGGGCCACCTTCGAAGCATTGAACCAAAAGCGCGCTGGCCTGACTTCAGCGCCATCAAAACAAGAACGACCGCCCTTGCGGTCCAGCACGCTCAGGTCTGTCAAATGACGGTATCCGAACTGATCGAAGAATTGCAAAAATTTCCCGGGCATCATCCGGTGGTCATCGAATATCCGGGCGAGCCTAATTATGAGACTGGCGGTATGGGTTTCGAATTAGGTTCGATTGACGGCGCGACTGAGCGCGTTATCTTCTCGCATCATCAACCTACCGTGGTTATCTCTGCATTGGGGTGGTGTAAATGAACGCAGCACGTCGCCGCACCGTCCCCGATGGCCTCCCCAATCGAGTCTATGCCAAGAGCGGCAGCTATTATTGGGTGCCGAAGGGCGCCGGCTGGATCAAGCTGTGCCGCGTAGACGACGGTGAGCGCAAGATGCTTGAGCGCCTGGCGGCCGAGATGCGTAAGCGCGAGCGGCCCGAAGGCTTGGGCAATATCCCAGCGCTGGTCGACCTATACACCGATGCGCACAAGGCCGCGCACCGCGAAAAGCGCTGGGAAGACTATGGAAAGCCGGTGAAAAAAGACTTTGCCGACATCAATATCGATCAGGTCGACCCGGCCTGCGTCAAAGAATTCCTGCGCAATAACTGGCACGACAAGTTACCGATGAAACGCATGATGCGGTCGTTCCTCAACGGGTTCTTCCAATGGTGCCGGGAAGAAGGCTACATGACCGCGGAGAACCCATGCAACGGCATTAAGATGCCTAAGCCCGACCCCCGCGATGTCTATATCCCTAACGATCATTTCGATTTAATCCGGTCGAATATCGATGACCCGATGATCCTGTGCATGGTCGATCTCTGCTACCTAACCGTGCAGCGATCTACAGAGATTCGCAATCTGCGTTGGCGCAAGACTGACGACAAGACAGCCAATTGGGTAGATCGCGAGAAAGGCGTCATCCATTTCATGCCGTCCAAGACGCTAAAATCAAGCCGTGTGGCCGTCGATTGGCCGATCAGTGCCGAGATAGAGACGGTTCTTGAGCGAGCCCGTACAGCAGGCAGCGTGAAGTCTCAGTACGTCGTGCATAACCAGGAAGGTGGCTTCTGGTCCGATACCTCAGCGTTGCGCGTCTGGCGTCGAGCATGTAACGCGGCGAAGCTGGGAAAGCATGGCTACACGATCAAGGATATCCGGGCGAAAGCGCTCACCGATGCGCAGCGCGCTGGGTACGATATGAAGGCTCTTCGGATAGCTGCTGCGCACACCGATGCGAAGACGACAGAGATTTATTTCAAGGGTCGGGAAGCGCCGGTCAGCACTATCCATTTGACGATACCGAAGTCCGCTTAACGCCAGAATATTAGAAACTCTCTCGAAAATATTAGAAACGCCTTACTGGTATTGGGTTTGCGGGCGATTATTTTGATAGAGATACAACATCGCCATGAGCATCATCAGCGAGCCGACCAGCGAGAAGAAGAAGAACTTGACGGCCGCCAGCACGCGTCCGCTTCCACCCCAGGAGCCAATCAGCAGGTACATGGGGATCAACGTCGCTTCGAAAAAGACGAAGAACAGCATGCCGTCGAGCGAGGCGAACGTACCGATCATCAGCCCCGACAGAAACATGAACGACGCGAGATATTGCGCGACGCGCACCGTGATCACGTTCCACGAAGCAATGGTCACGATCAGGGTCGTGAATGCTGTGAGCACCGTGAGCCACATCGAGATGCCGTCGACACCAAGGTGGTACGAGATGTCGAAAGCCGGCAGCCAGTTCACGCGCTCAACGAATTGCATAGCGGCGGAATGCGTTTCAAATCCGGTGACAAGCGGCAGCGTGACGATGAAGCAGATGGCGGACCCGGCGAGCGCGAGCCAGCGTGCAGGCATTGGGTTGCGGTCGGACCCGATCCTGAGAATCGCGACGCCCAAGATGATCGGAAGCCAGATGGCAAGACTGAGAAGCGGTAAGGATGACATCGCTGAGATAAGACCTTGTTTTAAGCACTGATCGGCACTGCCTGAGGCATGGCCGCTGCCGGGAATGAAATAGTGAAAGCTAACCGTCAGCCTGTTTTCCATGATCCGGCGTTAAACGGCGGACGTAAGGAAACGAAAACTCGTCAGCGATTGCGAGCACTCGGGCTACGGGTTAACGAGCATAATTCAGGCGAAAATATTTTGCACCGCAGCAGCAATGAAATTTTTTTGATGTCCCGTTAGTGTTTGATTTAATGGATTTTTGCTGTGAAGGAGGGAATGTAAAAATGTGCGATTGCAAAATATTTTGTAGATATTGACCCAAAATATGGGACGTCTCCGCAGCTATCGGATGACTTGATGTCCCGTTGAATGACTGCAGACATTTCTTACATCGATGCTTTCATTTTTATTTTCTGCGACTGCATTCGTTCAACTGCGACTCCGTGAAGTGGTATCGCGCTGCCGGGCGATTCGAGCGCGCGCATCGTGAAAACTCCAGGCTGAGGTCGCCCGGGAATCGTCATTAGCTTCCGCGTTTTCCGCTTCAAATATTTCGTATTACTTGGCATGTTTGGCGGGGCGCTCACCTTTCCATGTCCGGCAGACGTCTTGCAGCCACCATCGGAGCGCACACGATCCGGTCAAATCTAAAAAAAACTTCATGCTTCGATAGCGTTGTTTCAGACTTCGCGACTCCCGGAATTACATAATGAATGGACCGATTACACATTGGGAGTTTCGCGATGTACCAAACACTACTAGTCGAGGCGGTCCACGATTCCGGGCGTCAGGCAGTACGCTTCAATATCGGGTCGAACGCGGCAATCCTCGATGTCGACGACGTCGACTTGCTGATCGAACGTCTCAGCCATATACGTTCGGGACTCTTGCCGGCCTTGCCGCAAGAACCGTCGCGCACGCATAACTATGTGATCGAGATTGACCCGTGCTGGTATCTGGACAAGAATCCGCTGTTTGACGGGGTGGTTCTGCTGTTGCGTCATACCGGGCTCGGCTGGGCAGGATTTGCGATCCCTCAATCCAGCCTGGAGCGCCTGCAGGACGCTATCGTCAAGCCGGTGCCGCAGTCGTTTGAAGTGAGCCAGATACCGAGTTGATCGGGGTTTACGTCATCACCGAACGCGCGTTACAAAAGACCGGCGAGGAGCCGGTCGACCTGTAGATCGGGGCGGCACAAAGAACCCTGGGCGTCATCCACACAACCTATCGCCTCCGCACCGCCCCAACTGCTTTTAAGCTCCGCGGTACACATCGCATACTCACCCGTACACAAAAAATCGACGCCGCGTGAACACACGCGGCGTCGATCATTTACCCACTCAATCCTTGCAGCTTAGAACCGGTGACGCATACCAACCGTCACAGCCACTTGCTTGTTCGTCGTAGAAGGGCTCAGGCCGTTGATGTCCGCATCACCCAGAACCGTACCGTCGCCACCCGACGCGTGTTGAAACACGCCTTCCGCATACACGTCCGTGCGCTTGCTCAGGTCATAGTCAGCGAGCAGCGAGAACTGGTGATACTTCGGCTTCGCGTCGCCGGCAGCCGTGTTGAACGAGCCGTTCGTGAACGTGTAAGCGCCCTCAAGACTCATGGCCGGCGTCAACGCATAACGCGTATTCACTTCGTAGTTATCCAGACGCAAGCTGTTACCCGACAAGGCCGTATAACCGTCGTTCATGTTGATCGCATCAAGACCATCAAGCTTCGTATGCGTGTACACGAACCCGACCGTGGCCGGGCCGAAAGCGTAGTTGACACCACCGCCGAACGTGCGTTGCCGCGCAGCGACGAATGTAGCCGTGTTATTCGCTCCCGACACCGCACCATTTGCATTGTCGCCCTGCCCTGGGTTGTTGATCTGCAAATACGATGCAGCGATGCTCAACGGACCATTGGCGTAAGACGCTCCGGCGCTGTAAGCGCGATTGTCCGAGAACGCACCCGCTTTGTTCGAAAAGCCGTACAAACCGCCGAACTTGAAACCGGCGTAATCAATGCTCGCAAACTTCACCGAGTTGCTGACGCTGAAGCTGTTGTCCAGGTTGTCGTTGTCGAACGGGTGGGCAGCAAGGTTGTTACCCAGGCCCTGGCCTGCTTCCGAGAGCGGCGCCAGATAATCAACCGTTGAATCGTATTGCTTGCCGAGCGTCACCGTACCGTACTGGTTCGATTGCAAACCCACATAAGCCTGACGACCGAAGATCTCGTTCGACTGCATGAGCGCACCGTTGTTCGCGTTGAAACCGTTTTCCAACTTGAAGATGGCGTGCATGCCGCCACCGAGGTCTTCACTGCCCCTCAAGCCCCACAGTGTGTCGCTCACATTACCGCTACCCACACCCCACGATTGACCCGACGAAGCCGAACCCGGCGTGTGCGAGTTGTTCGCATACACCACGCCGGCATCAATCACGCCATATAGCGTGACGCTGCTTTGTGCATGAGCGGCTACAGCGAAAAGGCCGGAAACAGTTGCAGCCAACAGAACTTTCTTCATCTTGAACTCCACATAGATAACGGGTTCCGGGCCAGGAGGCAGCCTGCAACGCTGCTTGACGTTGTCACAGCGGTTGACACAGCCGTTGACACAGCGCTTAAGCGAAGCAGATAGTGCTTCGAGCGGGAAGACATGCAGCGTTGAGTGCGGCCCTGACCTCAGAGCATCGAAGTCTACGGAGCGAGTGGCGCCCGGCAGCGTGGTCGAACTGAATGACAGATTTTCAGTTTTCGAAAGCAAGGTTTGGACAGTCAGCGCAAACGCAGACGTACGCTAGGTTTGAGCGGCATTCCTGTTTTGTCTCATTTCCATCATCGAGGGTTTGCGTGTATCGAATGCACCACGCTGTTGATCTATGGTTGTCTTAAGAACGGCCGACAAAGTTAAAAAAGACTTAATGAAGCAGGCGCGTCCTTGTTACGTCACGTAGCAGATCATGCGGTCAGTCAAATCGATACAGGCTGCCCTTCATGAACCAGCTACAAGCAATGCGCGTGTTCACCCGCGTCGTCGATCTCACCAGCTTCAGCCTGGCCGCCAAGCAACTCGGCATGTCGGCCGCCGCTGTCACGCGCAGCATCAGCATGCTGGAAGCACACCTGAACATGCGCCTCCTGAACCGCTCCACCCGGCGGCTCTCGTTGACCGAAGCAGGACAGGCCTATGTGGATGGTTGCCGCACGATCATCCAGCAACTCGATACGATTGAAGAGAGCCTCGTGCGCTCGACCCGCGATCTCAGCGGCACGCTGCGCGTAGCGGCGTCGACCACGTACGCGGCATGCGGCCTGAGCAATCTTCTCGCGGCGTATCGCGCTGCATACCCGCGCATTGGCTTTGACGTGACGACCTACGACTCCCCTATAGAGTTGATAGAAGGCGGTTTCGATGTTGGTTTTTCCGCGGATCGCAACCTGCCCAACTCGTCACTGGTCTGCCGTCATCTGACCGCGTTCAAGGAGGTAGCGGTCGCCTCGCCGGGTTATCTCTCTCAACACGGCACGCCGGTGAATCCCGCGGCGCTGGCCCATCATCATCTGCTGTCGATCTCAGACGGCTCCGCGCGTAATTGGGAATTCTCGGACCAGAACGGCGTGTATCGCGTGGCGACCGGCAACGCGCTGCATGCCACGAGCAGTGCAACGGTTCGTTCGGCTGCGCTCGCGGACATGGGGATCGCACTGCTGCCGGCCCCGCTGGTCAAGGACGATCTTGCGAAAGGCTTCCTGCTTCCCATCCTCGGCCAGTTCCAGATAGCGGGCGGCATGCGCCAGGTGTCCATTCTCTATACCGGCCGCAACTACCTCTCCGCGAAGGTCCGGCATTTCATCGACTTCTCGGTGAGCCAGTATCGCGCACCTGATAACGCGGCAGGACTGCGTGCCGCGGCTTGATGTGCATTCCGTGCATCCCCCACTCTGGAGCGCGTTGTAATGCCAAAAGTACTTGCCATAGAAGACGACGAACTGATGGCGCAGGAAGTGTCACGCGCATTGTCAGCACCGGGCTATACGGTCCAGGTTGCCCGCACCGGCCGCGACGGTATCGCCAAGGCCATTGGCGGCCGGTATGACATCGTGACGCTCGATCGCATGTTGCCGGACCTGGATGGCCTCACGATCGTGACGACCATGCGAGGCGTAGGCATAGACACGCCTGTGTTGATCGTCAGTTCAATGAGTCACGTGGATGACCGCGTGCGCGGCCTGCGGGCCGGCGGTGACGACTATCTCACCAAGCCCTTCTCCCACGATGAAATGCGCGCACGCGTGGAAGCATTGCTTCGACGCAAGGCCGGACCGTCATCCAACGAAACCGTCCTGCGCGTGCATGGCCTCGAACTCAATCTGGTCCGCCGCCGCGCGACACTGCACGGCCGTGTGCTCGACCTTCAGCCCACCGAATTTCGCGTTCTCGAATTCATGATGCGTCACGTGGGCCAGGTGCTGACACGCACGATGATCTTCGAAGGCGTATGGGGCTGCCGTTTTGATCCGGGTACCAACCTGATTGATGTCCATGTCGGGCGCCTGAGAAAGAAAGTGGATGACTCCACCGGCCGCCCGGCGATCCGCACGATTCGCGGCTCGGGTTATCTGCTGGACTGAGCTCTTCATCATCGAGCGCAACCGCAGGGTGCTGAACACCTTGTGGTTGCGCTCGAGTTTCGTCAAGCCCTCCTGCTTTCCCGAAACTAAAACTAGTTTCATTTTTCCCGCGCGTGGGCGTTAACCCGATCCTTCCAGAATGACTGACACCGGCGCTGTCATTGCCGGGGCGGTCCGATGAGCAGTCCGATGCGTAGTCCGATCCCCCGATGTTCTTGCGTCCTTGATGTTCTTACGTCCTTAAGTCAGCGCGAACCATGCGCACCCTGAACGGAGCCGTTCTCAATGTTGAAAATTGTCCGATTAGCTTTGACTCGGCCCTATACGTTCATCGTGCTGGCGATGCTGATCGTGTTGATCGGTCCGCTCGCTGCACTCCGTACGCCGACGGACATCTTCCCCGATATCCGCATTCCCGTCATCAGTGTCATCTGGAACTACGCGGGACTCCAACCGGACGACATGTCGGGCCGTATTGTCACGTACTACGAACGTACGCTCGGCACGACTGTCAACGACGTCCAGCATATTGAATCGCAGTCGTTCCGGGGTTATGGCATTGTCAAGATCTTCTTCCAGCCGACCGTAGACATCCGGACGGCAACCGCACAAGTCACTTCGGTCTCGCAGACGGTGCTCAAGCAAATGCCGCCGGGTGTTACGCCGCCGCAGATCCTGAACTACAACGCGTCGACGGTTCCGGTCCTGCAGATTGCCCTTACCAGCAACACGATCGACGAGCAAAAGCTTGCCGACTACGCGACCAACTTCATTCGTCCCGCGTTGGTGAGCGTGCCCGGCGTGGCCATCCCGACGCCGTACGGCGGCAAGACCCGTGAAGTGCAGATCGACCTGGACCCCCACGCGTTGCAGGCAGACCGTCTCTCCGCTACGGACGTGGCGAACGCGTTGGCGCAGCAGAACCAGATCGTGCCGGCAGGGACCCAGAAAATTGGCGACTTCGAATACAACATCAAGCTGAACAACAGCCCGCTCGCGCTTGACCAGCTCAACAATCTGCCGGTCAAGACAATCAACGGCGCGACCATTTATATCCGCGATATAGCACACGTTCGCGACGGCAATCCGCCGCAGACCAATATCGTGCGTCTCGACGGTCACCGTGCCGTGCTGATGAGTATTCTGAAAAACGGTTCGGCCTCCACGCTCGACATTATCGCGGGCGTCAAGGCGAAGTTGCCGCTGATTCGCGAGACCCTGCCGCCGGGCCTCAAGCTCGTCACCATGGGTGATCAGTCCGTGTTCGTGAAGGGGGCGGTGAGCGGCGTGGCGCGCGAAGGTATCATCGCCGCCGCGCTGACCTCGCTCATGATCCTGTTGTTCCTGGGAAGCTGGCGCTCCACGCTGATCATTGCGTCGTCGATCCCACTGGCGGTGCTGGCTGCCATCGCGGGGCTCTCGGCGATGGGCGAGACGCTCAATGTCATGACGCTCGGCGGACTTGCGCTTGCGGTCGGTATTCTCGTCGACGATGCAACCGTCACCATTGAGAATATCAACTGGCACCTGGAACAGGGCAAGCCCGTCAAGGATGCCATCCTGGATGGCGCCGCACAGATCGTCACGCCTGCTCTCGTCTCATTGTTGTGTATCTGTATTGTGTTCGTGCCCATGCTGCTGCTCGACGGCATTGCACGTTTCCTGTTCGTGCCCATGGCCGAGGCGGTGATCTTCGCGATGATCGCCTCGTTCGTGCTCTCCCGTACCTTTGTGCCGATGATGGCGCAATACCTGCTGCGTCCGCACGCGTCGGGCGGTCACGCATCGGGCGAGCTTGCCGCGAGCATGGACCCGCACGGCACGATCCATCACGCGCCTTCGAACAATCCGCTGGTGCGATTCCAGCGCGGTTTCGAACAGCTATTCGGGCGCTTTCGCGGCGTGTACCGCATCCTGCTCGGGATGGCGCTCAGCAGCCGCAAGCGGTTCATCATCGGTTTCCTTGCCGTGGTCGGGGCGTCGTTTCTACTCTCACCGTATCTTGGGCGCAACTTCTTCCCGGACATTGACTCGGGCGAAATCGCGTTGCATGTGCGAGGTCCGATCGGCTTGCGGATCGAACAGACCGCCGACCTCTTCGATCACGTCGAGAACACCGTTCGCCGGACCATTCCGCCGAACCAGTTGCGAGCCGTCATTGACAACATTGGGTTGCCGAACAGCGGCATCAACCTGACCTATAACAACAGCGGCACGATGGGACCGTCCGACGGCGACATCCTCATCTCGCTCGGCGAAGATCACGCGCCAACCGCCGCGTACGTCAAGAAACTGCGCCGGCTGCTGCCGCGCGAATATCCGGGCGTGACCTTCTCGTTCCTGCCGGCCGACATCATTTCGCAGATTCTCAACTTTGGGTCACCGGCCCCCATCGACATCCAGGTTGCCGGTCCGAATCAGGACGCCAACTATGCGTATGCCGAGCAACTGCTGCGCAAGGTGCAACTGATTCCGGGGATTGCCGACACCCGCATTCAGCAGGCGACAACCTATCCGCAATTCACGGTGTCGGTTGACCGGACCCGTGCCAACGAACTGGGTATCACAGAGGGCGATGTGACGAACTCCGTGGTGGCCAATCTCTCCGGCACGAGTCAGGTCGCCCCGACCTACTGGCTCAACCCGCGCAATGGCGTGTCGTATGAGGTCGTCGCACAAACACCGCAGTACCGCATGACCTCGCTCAACGACCTCGGCAACCTGATGGTCACCGGCAAGACCGGCGAAGCGCAGATTCTCGGCGGCATTGCGACGATCAAGCGCGGAGTGGGTAACGCAGTTGTTTCGCACTACAACATCGAACCCCTGTTCGACATCTATGCGACCACCCAGGGCCGCGATCTGGGCGCCGTCGCCGCGCGGATCAACACGATCGTGCACCAGAGCGCCAGGGACGTGCCGAAGGGTTCGCAAGTGACGGTGCGCGGCCAGGTGCAGACCATGAACAGCGCGTTCATGGGACTGGGGCTTGGCCTGGTTGCGGCAATCGTGCTGATCTACCTGCTGATCGTGGTGAACTTCCATTCGTGGAGCGACGCGTTCGTGATCGTGACCGCCCTGCCGGCGGCGCTCGCGGGCATAGTCTGGATGCTGTTCATTACGCACACGCCACTGTCCGTCCCCGCGCTGACAGGCGCGATCCTCTGCATGGGGGTCGCCACGGCGAACTCCATCCTGGTCGTCACCTTCGCCCGTGAACGGTTGGCCATTACCGGCGACGCACTGGTCGCCGCCATGGAAGCCGGCTTCACGCGGTTCCGCCCGGTTCTGATGACCGCCCTGGCCATGATCATCGGCATGTTGCCGATGGCGCTGGGCCTGGGCGACGGCGGCGAACAGAATGCCCCGCTCGGGCGTGCGGTGATCGGCGGCTTGATGTGCGCCACCATCGCCACGCTGCTTTTTGTCCCTGTCGTGTTCAGCCTCGTGCATCGCAATGACAAGCCTCAAGAGGATCACAACCCTTCCGGATCAGGAGAATCGCATGTCCACTGAAATTGAAATCAATTCCCCCAAGCGCTTGCGTCATCTGAAACTGATCAGCGTGATCCTTGCGTTGATTGCTGCCGGCGTGGTGACCAATGGCATCATCAGCCGCTCGCGCGCCGAGCGTGAACTCACGACCTGGACCGACGCGCAAGCCGTGCCCACGGTGGCCACCGTCACGCCCCAGTTGCCCGCGGCCGAGCAGTCACTCGAACTGCCGGGGCAACTCGCGGCCTTCGTCAACGCACCCATCTATGCCCGCGTGTCCGGCTACCTGCAAACGTGGTACGCCGATATCGGCACGCACGTGAAGGCGGGCCAGTTGCTGGGCGTGATCGATACGCCGGATCTCGATCAGCAACTGCAACAGGCGCGAGCCGACCTTGCGAATACAGTAGCGAACGAAAAGCTCGCGGCAACCACCGCGCGACGCTGGACGCAGATGCTGAAGCAGGACTCGGTGTCGCAACAGGACGCCGATGAAAAGACCAGCGACCTGGTCGCCAAGCAGGCGACCGTGGATGCCAGCCGCGCGAACGTCGCGCGCCTCGAAGCGCTTGAATCGTTCAAGCGGATCACGGCGCCGTTCGACGGTATTGTGACGGCGCGCAAGACGGATATCGGCGCATTGATCGACGCCGGCGGCGGCACGGGTCCGGAACTGTTCGCGGTTTCGGACGCACGCCGCTTGCGGGTCTATGTGAACGTGCCGCAAAGCGATGCCGCAGCGATCAAGCCCGGACTTACTGCAAAGCTGACCGTGCCGGAACGTCCAGGCATGACGTTCGACGCGAAACTCGTGGACACGGACGACGCCATCACGCCCGCATCGGGTACGTTGCTGGTGCAGTTGTCGGTGGACAATTCATCGGGGCTGCTCTTGCCGGGCGAATACACCCAGGTCAACTTCGCGTTGCCGAACAGCGGCAACGCACTGCTGGTGCCGGCAAGCACGCTGATCTTCCGCACCAACAACATGCAAGTCGCGGTCGTCGATCCGAATAATCACGTGCACCTGAAAGACGTGAAGATCGCGACCGACCTCGGCACCCATGTCCTGATTGCATCCGGATTGTCGGCGAGCGACCGGATCATCGACAACCCGCCGGATTCGCTCGCCGAAGGCGAACTGGTGCGCCATGCCGCGACCACCGTGGCTACCGCAGCGACCGGGCATCCGGAGCATGAGCATGGTTAAACGCCATATCCTGGTCGCGGTAGCCTGCGCCGTCGCGCTGAACGCATGTTCGTTCGCCCCAACCTACAAGGTGCCCGCCACCGCGATTCCCACGACCTTCAAGGAAGCCGGTCCGTGGCAACCGGCGAAACCCGCCGACCGCATCCCGCGTGACGGCTGGTGGACCATGTATCGCGATCCGGTATTGAGTTCTCTGGAAGCAAGGATTGCGACTGCGAATCCGAACGTTGCAGCCGCCGTCGCGCGGCACGATGAAGCCAGCGCTTTTCTTCAGGAAGCGCGTTCCGGCCTGTTCCCCACGATTGGCGCCGAAGCCGACGTTTCGCGGCAACGGCAATCGGATAACCGGCCGTTGCGCGGCGTGGGCCAGCCTTCAACCTACAACACGGCAGACGCCGACGTAGGGATTGGCTATGACCTCGACCTGTGGGGCAAGGTGCGCAATCAGGTCAGCGCCGGCCGCTCACAAGAGGAAGCCAGCGCGGACGATCTCGAGTCGTTGCGCCTGAGCCTTCAGGCAAGCCTCGCGTCGACGTACTTCGAATTGCGTGGACTCGACCAGCGCGCCAAGCTGCTCAACGACACCATCGATACCTACAAGCGTGCGCTGAAGCTGACCGTGAGCCGTCACAACGGTGGCCTCGCCTCGGGCATGGATGTATCGCGGGCGCAGACACAACTCGCTTCCGCCCGTGCGGCCGCCGACGACACCCAGGCGAGCCGGGCGCTGCTCGAACATGCAATCGCGACGCTCACCGGAACGCCGGCCTCGTCGTTCTCGTTGGCGCCGGACGTTGCGTTCAATTATTTGCCGCACGTACCCGTCGGAGTGCCCTCGACACTGTTGCAACGCAGGCCCGATGTTGCAGCGGCGGAGCGGCGCGTGGCGGCGGCGAATGCAAATATCGGCGTAGCGAAAGCCGCGTTCTACCCGGACATTTCACTCGGCCTGGATGGCGGATACCAGAGCGATACCCTTTCGCCGTGGCTCGCGGCGCCTAACGAGATCTGGTCGGTGGGACCGCAGTTGCTGTTTACGATCTTCGACGGCGGCAAGCGCAGCGCAGCCGTGGCGAACTCGCGGGCGGAACTCGCCGAGAACGGCGCGAAGTACCGGCAGACCGTGCTCGTGGCATTCCAGCAGGTCGAGGACGGCCTGGCGCTGCTGCATCATCTCGGCGATGAGTCGGTCAACGAGGATCAGGCGTTGAGCGCTGCGCAGCAGACGCTCGCGCTGGCGACGTCGCAGTATAAGGACGGCGTGGTGAGTTATCTGGACGTGGTGACGGCGCAGACCACGGAGTTGACCGCGCAAATCTCGTCACTGGACTTGCGTATGCGGCAACTGACGGCTTCCGTATCGCTGATCCAGGCTCTCGGAGGTGGATGGACCGGCAAGGCCGCCTGACGCTTGTTTGATCCGCGGAAGTAAAAACCGCCGCCGGGATATTTCAGCCCCGGCGGCGGTTTTACATCGTGCCCTGCCCGGGCAGGATCAGAAGCGCATACGAACACCCGCTGCGACCACCGTCTGCTTGCCATTCGACGACGCGGCCAGGTTGTAGATCGACGCATTGCCCAATGCATTCACCCCTGTTGCTCCGGTCGCGTGCTGGTAGACGCCTTCGAGGTAGACGTCGGTACGGCGGCTCAGCGCGTAGTCCGCCTGCAGCATGAACGCGTTCCACTTCGGAGAGAGGCTCGACGTGGCGGTGTCGAACTTGCCGTCCGTGAACGTGTAGGAACCGCCCAGGGTCAACGCCGGTGTCAGTGCGTAGCGAGCGTTCAGTTCGTAGTTGTTGAATGTGAGCTTGTTGCCGGAAAGCGCGGTGTAAGAACCACCCTGCGAGATCTCGCTAGGGTCGTCGAGCGTCGTGCGCGTGAACACGGCGCCAATGGTCGCGGCACCAATGACGTAACGCGCGCCGGCACCCATGATGCGCTGGCGGCCGCCGACCAGCGTCGCATTGCTGTCGCTGCTCGAGAGTGCGCCACCCGTGTTCGCCGGCGCCGTTACACCGCCCGGATTGTTGGCTTGGAAGTATGCAGCAGCAAGACTCAAAGGACCGGTGTTATACGACGCGCCCGCCGTATAGGCGTTGTTGTTGCTGAAGCCATTCGATGAATTGCTGAACGCGTAGGCGCCACCGAACACGAGACCGCCGTAGTTCACGCTGCGGAACTTGACCGCATTGTTCATGCGGAAGTCGTTGTTCAGGTTGTCGTTGTCGAACGGGTGATCGGCTATGTTGCCGCCGAAGCCCGAACCCGTTGCCGAGAGCGGCGCCACGAAGTCCACCATGGAGTCGTACTGGCGTCCCAGCGTAACGGTTCCGAAAGCGGAGCTTGAAATACCGACCCATGCCTGACGCCCGAATTCGTCGCCACCGTTCGAGAACTTGCCGTTGTCGATGTTAAAACCGTTCTCGAGGTCGAACACGGCCGCCAGACCTCCGCCGAGGTCCTCCGTGCCTTTCAGGCCCCAGCGATCCGTGCTCACGTTGCCGCTTTGCAAGCCCCACGCGGCATTGCCACCCGTCGCGGCTTTCTGGTTGGAAATATAGTCGATACCCGTATCAAGTGTGCCGTACAAGGTAACGCTGCTTTGTGCGTTCGCGGCTTGAGAGACCGCGGCCGCGATCAGGCTCAAGGAGGCAATCAACGCTTTGTTCATGTGTGCAATTCCAGGATGATGCGGCTGCTGTTCCGCTCTCCGGCATGGCGAAGACAAGATGGCGAAGTGCAGCCGCCCGACTCGCCATGCGGACCGGGGCAAATTTAGGCGGCTGGCATGACGCGGACGTGTCTGAATCGCGCTGCTTCATGAAGAATAATTTATAAAGCGGACACAAAATATTTAACTTAGTTATCCGATGTTATTTGATTGGTCTTTCATCACGCTTCGTGAACCGCTCTACATGAACAACTCTTCACGTTTGAGCGTCTTTCCCGACACGGCCGACTCGTTAATCTGCTTTCACCGGGCAACGATCACATCTCTGTATTGAAGCCCGGTCACTCGTTAAACGGACTTTTAGGAAAGCGCCATGAAGACCATGATGATTGCCCTCGCTTTTGCCGGCCTGGCCGCCACGGGCTCAGCCTTTGCCCAGAGCACGGCGCCCGCTCAGGCATCCACTCAAGCGCCTGCTCAGGCACCCGACCCGGTCACGGTCGCACAGGCCGGTCAATGGGTACCTCCGGATGGACAGGAGATTGCGCCTAAAACGCGCGCCGAGGTTTATCAGGACCTCGTGAAGTCTGAACAGGATGGCCAGCTGGATTACCTGAACCGCACGTTGTACTGGCATCACTAGGCATGAAGCGTCGATCGCCGCGTGCCGTGACGGAGGGGATGAGTTGGTGTGCCAGGAGCGTTCCCGGTCTCGCCACCTCGGCTTCACGCCTTCCGTCACCGCGCTCCGGTGCACATCCGGTCGCTGCAAGGCGAGCGTTCAACCGATGGATCGAGTGACAGGCGTAATAGCCCAAGGTAATGCCATGAGCCGCTTAAGACGCATATTCTCCGCCTTACGATTGCCGCTGTGCGCGCTCGCGTTGGGCATTTCACTGACCGGTTGCGCGTCGATGCAGGGCGCATCGACCGATCCGAATGCTTGTGTGGGTCCGGTGGATTACTGCCAGCCCTTCTTCGGTTCCTGACTCAGGACTCAAGCGGGTACGCTCCCGGGATGGGAGCATCGCACCTGGGACCTCAACCCACGCCAAACACTCCGTCGATGCTCGGCATGGGTTGCGTGAACCAGCGCGCTCGGAATGAGTCTCGTATGAAGGGGACGAATTCGTGTACATACCGTCGGCAAGAAAGCGTATCCGCTCACGACCGGCGACGCGTTCCACTTCGACGGACGCCGGCAGTACCGTCTCGCCAACATAGGTGAAACGCCGGCCGATCTCATTTCCATCGGCACACTGAAATTGTTCGACGACAACAGTGGCGCCGTCGTCGCCAGGAAGCGGCCCGCTAAAAAGGCCGAAGCGGCAACCCCGAAATCAAAAGCAAAGGTCGCCGCAAAAACAACTCGCCGATAACATTGCGCCGGACCGGCGAGCGTCCCCGCTTACGCGTTTTCGAGGTTCGGTCGAGAAACAGAAAAAGCGGGAACAGGCGGCAGGTGTGTCGTGCTGATCTGATAACCGAAGCGGCTGACGGTTTCCAGACGCGCGCCAAAGTTATGCAACTCAAGCTTGCGGCGCAACCGCGAGACAACCAGATTCACGCTCGACGGGTCCACGACGTCCTTGTCAGGCCAGGCATACCGAATCAGCTGGTCGCGTGCAACAGGCGCATCAGGCTGGCGCAGCAGTGACTCCACCAACAGGAACTCGCGCTTGGTCAGGGTGAAACGCTTGTCCCCTTCCACCAGCTCCCGCGTAAGCGGATCCAGTCTCAGCGAAAGATCAAGCATGGGGTCATGCACCGACGATCGGTACAAGGCCAGCATGCGTTCCTGCATTTCGATGAACGAGTACGGCTGCACGAAACAGGCGTCGGCGCCGGCACGCAGCATGCGCGCTCTCTCTACCGGCGTCGCGCGTCCGAGCACGACCAGGATTGCGGGTGAACCCGGCAAACGCGCGAACTCCGGCAACAGCGTAGCCAGGTTGCAGATGGACTCGGTATCGACGGCTACGATCAGCACTGCGTCGAAGTTGTCTTGCGACGCGAGATGGAGTCCGTCGCGCAGGTCGTCGGTCATTTGCAGGCTGTGCGCGCTTTCGCGTAAAGCCTTATGCAGATAAGCACCTTCGGTGCAAATGGTGGAAATGAGCAGAACTCGCATAGGGGTGGCTCTTACTCGTTTAATCAGGTAATCAGGAAGACCCGACAATCAGCACACGCATCATTCGAGCGCGTGCGGCCAGCATTCAACCGTCATTGTCGTGCCGGGGTTGGTACCGGTACCATTGGCGCCCACACGAAGCGCGAAGTCATGCAGCCGCATCACGGCCGAGACGATGCTCAGTCCAAGCCCCGAACCCGCCAGATGACGCGTCTGGTCGGCTCTGTAGAAGCGCTGCATGACCGCTTCCCGTTCATGCTCGGGAATGCCTGGACCGTTGTCCGAAATCACCAGGAGTGCGCCCTGTGCGTGATCCGTCAGTTCGATCCGTACCGCCCCGTTATCCGGTGCGAACTTGATCGCGTTATCGAGCAGGTTGCTGAATGCTTCGAACAGCAACGCCCGATCGCCATGCACCGCGGGAACCTGTTCGACCGCAACGGCCCAGCTGATTCCACGGTCCTCGGCGAGCGGTTCATACAGTTCGCCCAATTCATGCACCAGGGTAGTGAGATCGACCGACGAGAAGCCGCCACGCCGCTTCAAGGCGCCAATCTCGGAAATGCGGAGCATTGCACCAAAACGATCGAGCAATACGTCTGCTTCGACTCGCGCACGGTCGAGCATTTGCGCAACGCCGTCGTCCTGGATCACATGCATCCGTTCGGCCACATTGGCAAGCAAGGTGCGAATATGCGCGGCCGGGGTACGCAAGTCATGTGCTATTCCGTCGCATGCGCTCTTGACCTCCGTCATGAGCCGTTCGATTTCCGCGAGCATGTGATTGACCAGATGCGCGAGCATATCCAGCTCGTCGCGTCCTCCGATCGGCAAACGCCGGTTCAGGTCGCCCTCTGCGATCCGCAACGTCACGTTGCGGATATCACGCACTCGCCGCATCTGTCGCAGATTAAGCAGCAGGCCGCTGGCTATGCTCACCAGCAAGCAGAACAGGCCGCCTCCAACAAGCGCGTTGATCATGGTCTCGCGAACGGCCAGCACGTGCGTGAGGTCGCGGGCCACCACGATCTGTTCGCCGCTGTGCCGGCGTACGCCCATTGCGCGGACAACCGGTGACTTCGTCTGGTTCGCGACAATCAGGCTGTCGTTGAGCGTATGACCCTGACGATCGAGCGGCAGGTCCGCGGGCAAGACGCGGATATCGCCGGCAAGATGTGTTCCGTCGGCGGCGAACAGCCCAAAGTAATTGGTATTCAGATGCTCGCCTTCCGTGCGACGGTAAATTGTGGCGGGAAGTTCCGGGTCATCGATAGACCCGAAGTAGAAGAGCTGCCAATGGAGCACCGAGTCCGCGTCGAACTCCATGCGCGTGGTCGCCGACCAGCCGATAAATCCAATCAGCACCATGACCGACAGCGCGAAGATCACGGCGTAGACCGAAAGCCACCTGAAGGTCGTGTTATGCCAGCGGCGCCCCATGTCTGTAGGATGCGGTCGATTCGTTGAGTCAGCCAAGGTGTTCTTATAAGAGATGGATCACGTCAGTATGTAGCCCGAACCACGCACGGTCTGAATCGTTGCTTTGGCACCAGGGGGATCGATCTTCTTGCGCAAGCGTCCCATGTGAACGTCGATCAGGTTGGTACCGGGGTCAAAGTGATAACCCCACACCGCTTCGAACAGCATGGTGCGTGTGATGGTCTGACCGGCGTGCCGCATCATGAACTCGAGGATGCGGTACTCGGTCGGCAGCAGCGACACTTCAACGCCGTCGCGCGTTACCTTGCGCGAGATCAGATCGACGAGGAGCGGTCCTGCGTTAAGCGTTGTTTCGTTGCGTGCGGGAGTCTCGCGCCGGCGTCGCAGCAATACTTCAAGACGTGCGGTGAGTTCGTCTGAATTAAACGGCTTGGTCAGGTAGTCGTCACCGCCCGCCCGCAGGCCGCGAATACGTTCGTCTACGTCGCCAAGCGCGCTTAGCATCAGCACCGGCGCCTGTACGCCGACCGTTCGCAAGGTGGTGAGGATAGTCAGGCCGTCGAGTCCCGGCAGCATGCGGTCGAGCATGATCACGTCATACTCGCCGCTCATCGCACGGGCCAGACCGTCCGGTCCGTTATCTACCCAGTCCACCTCGAACCCGCATTTTTCAAGCTCTGCCACGATCTCATTCGCTGCCAGCGGATCGTCCTCTACCGTGAGCACTCGTGTCGTCATTGTTCCCAATCCCAAGTCGGCACCGGCAGAAAACCGGGTACCGTCTGCACTTCCAGAGGGTAAATGATGCCACAACCGACTCGAAGAGATCGGCGAATGGAATTGACGGACAGGCATCGGAAAGCGGCCTGACCTTAGCGGCTACCGCGATAAACCACGGTATCGAGGTAATTGAGCTGACCGTCTTTTTCAGCGTGAACGAGCGAGCGCTCAACCTGCGCGCGGGTGAGCGTCGAGACCGGCGGCTGCCACGACTGGTTCTGAGCGGGCTTTGCCGGTGACTGGGCAAATGCCGAAGAACACACTGCGCATAAGAGAAGGCTGGCTGCGAAAAAAAGTTTTTTCATGTCACGACTCCTGGTGATCCTGGTGAATTAAGCGTCGCTGTCCGCGAATGGCGTTACGACAATGTTGAGACTACGCGGTGACCCTTAACGGTCCGTCATCTGCTTCATGAAAAGATATTTACTGAAATACGCTTATAGGGAAAAGCCTCTAAGACAACATCGAAATCTTGTGAACCATTGCGTGGCACGGCCTGTCGAATTGCCGGCTTGCTTCGGACAGGTCGTTCCACGAGCACCGCTCAGAACCTAGTTCGCGGACGGACTGGCCGGATCGCCCGCTACCTGCGCCGGCATGCAGTCGTGACGGAACTCCTGCTGCAGCTTGGCTTCGGCGGTTTGCAGATCGTCCGGATATTCGTTGTCGTCGGCGGTCGGCTGATACCCGACCGCTTCCAGCTCGCTCAATTCCTGCATCAGCTGCTTATGCGTGACCGTGTGCTTGAGCGGCGTGAACGGATAGTCATGACACTCGGCTTGCGTGAGGACTGGGGCGGCCAGGGCCGATGCGCTGGTAAGGGCGAGTGAAAACGTAATCAATGCAGCGGAAAGGCGTTTCATGGGTGTTCTCCGTAAAGATTCGATCTTGAGCAGTCCCCTGCGCCTGACTGGTTTTGTTTAGCGACGGGTGACGAGATTCAGGATAGCGAACTGATTTAGACGGAAAGCCCGCTGTAACATGAAGAGTAATTTAAGGTTCGTTGAGGTAAGCCGGGAGGTGCCGACGCAAGGTCGGGATGGTCCTCTGCCAAGTGTGTGCCGAACGAACAGGCGTTAGCGCGCTATAAAACGCCGCGTCCGGAAACACCGGGCTTATCAATGACTGCGCGGAGTTACACGCCGCTTGCGTAAAGGCTCGTTTCGCTTACAAACCGCGTTGCATCTATCACACCCCCTGCCCGCCAGGGCGTTCGTACTTTTACATCATTGCCTTCGCATACAGGATGCGAACGCTGCGAAGCGTTCGAGGAACGTCCCCATGCATCAATTCAAATTGTTTGGAAGTTGGCTGTATCGGATTCACGACACACGCAGCCTTCGTTCGTCCCTGCCCGATGGTCCCCAGAGTTCTCTGCTCGCTCGCCAGCAAGCCCCAACGCTTCTTGAACCCATCTCTTCCGGCGCCTGAAAGTCTGAATTTCAGTTAGTCGGTGCAGTTGCGAATAACGGCTCATTAACCTTCGTGGGCGCTTTCATGAAGTCTTAAGTTCGTCGTCAAGTTCGCGCGGCAGGACCCGACATCAAGCGACACACACACGCGTCTGAATCTATATATTGGGATTTGAAAATCATGAAGAAAACCTTGCTAGCCGCTGCGATTCCGGCAATTTTCCTGGGCACCGCCGCACATGCGCAAAGCAGCGTCACGCTCTATGGTCTGATCGACGAAGGGTTTGATTTTACGAGCAATGGTCAAGGCCATCGCAGCTACGAAATGGTCAGCGGCGACACCGTGGGCAGCCGTTGGGGCTTGAAAGGCAGCGAGGACCTGGGTAACGGGCTGAAGGGAATCTTCCTGTTGGAGAATGGCTTCAATACAAATAACGGGCAACTGGGTCAAGGCGGTCTTGAGTTTGGCCGCCAGGCCTACGTTGGCTTATCGTCAGCTCAGTATGGTACGTTCACCATGGGTCGCCAGTATGATCCGACCATCGACATGTGGAGCGGGTTCACCGCTGCGGGCAACACCATGGGCGATCTCGCGGCGCACCCGTTCGACAACGACAACTCCGACTGGGATTTTCGTATCCAGAACTCGGTCAAGTATGTGTCGCCGACCTATAGCGGCTTTACCGGCGAAGCCATGTATGGCTTCAGCAACCAGGCCGGCGGGTTCGCGACGAACCGCATGTACAGTGCGGCCGGCACCTACAAGATGGGTGGCTTCGCTGCGGCTCTCGCTTATATGAAGATCAATAGCGGCGGAGCCAATGCCTCGGGTGCCGTGTCGAACGATACGACGGTCTTTACGGCCAACTCGCAACAGAATATTGATGCTGGCGTGTCGTACACCTTCTCGAACAAGGCGATGCTGGCGTTCGCGTATTCACATGTGGATGTCTACAATCCGACGGGCAATGCGTACTTTACGGATCAGCCTGTGGCGGGTACGCAGAACTCATGGAAGTTCGACAACTTCGAAGTCAATGGCCAGTACTTCTTCAAGCCTGATTTCTGGATGGCGGCGGCTTACACCTATACGTTCGCCCACATTTCCGCTACGACCGGGCGCTCGATGCCCAAGTACAATCAATTCTCCCTGATGCTTGACTATGACCTTAGCACGCGTACGTCGGTCTATATTCAAGGGGCTTATCAACACGTGAACGGCAACACGGGAACGCAGTTCGACAATGCGGATATCCCGGGTTCATCGGGGATATCTTCAACCGGAAATCAGATGATGGCCCGGGTGGCGATGACACACAGGTTCTGATCGTTCGCACCTGCGGGATTGGGGGCCGCTGCTGCCTTCAGCGGTCTGTCTGAGCCGGATTTCCTTTTATTGCTCAACGAGAAAATCCAATTCAAGCGGACCGCGAAGCCTGAAGCGGCACCCTGGCATTGACCTGGCCACGGGTCTGCACCTCCCTAGTGCGAGCGCCCCTTGCTGGCGACTCCATACGCATGGGCCAAATGCGTACGCATCAACTCGGCGCTACGCGTCATATCCCCCTCTACCACAGCATCCATAATCGCCAGGTGCTCACTACACCATTCACGTATCCGCCGACGATTTGCGTATCCGCCAAACTCCAGCAGTCGCCGCAACCGGTTCTGCTGCTGGATTGCCTGGGCCAGGAACGTATTGCCGCTGAACTCAGCCAGCATTTCATGAAAACTCGCATCGGTCTCGAACAGTTGCGCAGGGCTGACGGTCTCGATGTCGGGATGCGACGTCAGATAAAGATGCTGCCGCCGGCATCGCTCGAGCAGCGACCGGTCAATGTTGAATGTTGACAACAACATGCCGGACGGCTCCAGCGCAAGCCTGAAGTCGTAACTCCCCTTCAAGGTCGACGCATTATCGAGTGACGGCTGGAACGTCCACCCGTGCCCCTTGTTACGCACAATCAGCCCGTCCTCCGAAAGCCGCGACAACGCCCGCATCATGGTCACGCGATCCACCCCATACCGTTTCGCAATATCCGTCTGCGTCAGCGACGCCGGCACCAGACCCGTCAACCGGTCCTTCACCATCTGGTCGTAGAGTGCCTGGTCTCCCGCTACGGGTACGTCCAGCTCCACCTTATGCAGCCCCTCCGCCGGCTGTAACAAAAAGAAGCCCTGATTCCTGCGCGCTTCGATAACCCCAAGCGTCTCGAGCACTTTCATTGCGGCATGCACCGGCGTACGCGATACACCCAGCACGTCGGCAAACTGCTGTTCGCGCAGATGATGGCCGACGTCGAACCGCGCCTCCTGAACGAACTCAAGAATCTGCTTGGCCAACTGATGCGAGGTTTTGCCTGGTCCACGCGGCATTGTTCCAACTCCCTGTCTGGACATGCGTAATTATATACAAATAAAACAATTTATAGACAGACCATACGGGAGACGTATATCGGATACGACCACAAATAGCCCTCCTGTATCATTTATTTCCGCTTGACCGGTGAATTTCGTGTTTGTATAAATTTACACAACACGAGCAATCCTAACCCGTCGAGGACCTTCCCATGCTTTCACGCAACATGTTGTGCTCGCTGCTTGTCACGGTCGCGGTTTCATTCGGCTGTAACGCGGTCAACGCTGCCGAGCCCCTGAAGACGGTCGAGGCGGGTCAGTTGACCTATGGCACTGCCGCCACCTTCGCGCCGTTCGAATTCATGAAGGACGGCGCGCTGGTCGGCTTCGACATCGACCTGATCAACGCCATTGCCAAGCAGATGAACCTCAAGCCGGACCCAAGCAACACACAGTTCAGCGGACTGATCCCCGCGTTGCAGGGCGGCCGCACCGACATCATCAATTCGGCGATGTACATGACACCCGCAAGGGCGGCGCAAGTTGACTTCGTCCCGTACCTGAAGCTCGGCGACCGGGTCGTCGTGAAGGCGGGCAACCCCGCGAAGATCACGGGCCGCGATGATTCCATCTGCGGAAAGATCATTGCGGTGACACTAGGGGGCATAGAAGAAACCTACGCCCGCGCCGACGCCCAGCGCTGCACCGCAAGTGCCCACGCAGTGCCGACCATCCTCACCCTGCCAACCGCGCAGGACTCCGCACTGACGCTGCGCCAGGGACGCGCTGACGCCATCTACAACTCCACGCCCGGCACAGTGACGCTGCTGGAAGAAGTGCCCGGCGTCTATGAAGCAGTTGGCCCTGAATTCGAAGTGACCACGCACATAGGCATTGCCGTGAACAAGGGCAACAAGCCGATGGCGGACGCCATTGGACAAGCGCTCGCGAAAGTGGTGGCCGATGGCACCTACAAACAGTTGATCGCGAAATGGAAGCTGCCGCCGTCGGTTTCCATGTTCGATTGAACCAGCGCACGGTTTATCCACGACGCGTAACCGGAACACGACATGTCATTGCACCTGCTGCTCGACTACCTGGGCTCGGCCGAGTTCGTGCGCGGCGCCGCCGTCACGCTCGTCCTCACGCTTCTCTCACTGTTCTTCGGCATGGTGATCGGCCTGGCGCTCGCGCTGTTGCAGGCGATCCGCAGCCGGATTGCCCGGACGTTCTCGTTTGCTTACCTGTGGCTCTTTCGCGGCACGCCGGTGCTGTTCCAGATCATCTTTATCTATAACGTGCTGCCCTCTTTCGGCATCCGCTTCAGTGCGTTCGTCTGCGCCGTGCTCGCGCTCTCGCTCAACGAAGGCGCATTCATGTGCGAGATCTTCCGGTCAGGCCTGCACTCGGTCAAACGAGGCCAGCGCACGGCCGGCCTCGCCCTCGGCATGACCGGTGGCAAGGTGTTGCTGCATATCGTGCTGCCGCAAGCGTTGCGGGTCGTGATGCCGCCTATCGGCAATCAGATGATCGGCATGCTCAAGCTGAGCGCTCTGGTGTCGGTGATTGCCGTGCAGGAACTGTTGCTGATCGCAAACCAGACCGCGAGCGCGAACTTCCGCTACCTGGAAGCGTTGAGCGCCGCGGGCATCTACTACCTTGCGCTCACCACGCTGTTCATGCTGTTCCAGGGTTGGCTCGAACGTTCGCTCGATCCGAAACGCAAGACCCGTATGCGGCACATCTCGCTGACCGAGCGCCTTCTCGGTGTCGGTCAACCCGTCGTACGGTAAGGAAGGTTTATGTCCATGGAATTGACCCAGCCGCCTCAATTGCCTCAGCCACTCCTCAGGGTTGCCCGGATCGACAAGAGCTATGGCTCGACGCAAATCCTCAAGGCCTGTTCGCTTGAGATCGTACCGAAGGAAACCATCGTGGTGATCGGGCCGTCCGGCTCTGGCAAGTCGACGCTGCTGCGATGCCTGAACCTGCTCGAAACGGTCGATGCCGGCAAGATCTTCTTCGAAGGCCGCGACCTCACCCGCGAACGTAATCGCCAGCATCTGGTGCGCCAGGAGATCGGCATGGTGTTCCAGAACTTCGAACTGTTCTCGCATCTTTCAGCCGTCGAAAACATCATGCTCGCGCCAATGAAAGTACTCGGCATGAGCCGCCGCGACGCCCATGCTCTCGCGCTCAGCCTGCTCGACAAGGTACGGTTGCGCGATCGCGCCGACGCATTCCCCGATGAAATCTCGGGCGGCCAGCAGCAACGGGTCGCCATCGCCCGGGCGCTTGCCATGAAGCCCAAGCTGATGCTCTACGACGAACCGACTTCGGCGCTCGACCCGGAAATGATCCGCGAAGTTCTCGACGTGATGGCTGAACTCAGCGCCGAAGGCATGACGAGCATTGTAGTCACCCACGAGATGGGATTCGCACGCCGCGCGGCCGACAAGATCGTTTTCATGGACGCCGGAGAAGTGGTGGAAACGGCCACCAGCGACGCATTCTTCAGCGGCGTCGTGCACGAGCGGGCGCGCCGTTTCCTCGATCAGATCCTCCACTAAGCGTCAGGCCATCAATCGCCAAGGAGCCACACCGCATGTCCACGCAACCCGACCTGCTTCGCATGAAGCGCGATCTTGCCGCGCTTGTCGGTATCAATACGGAAAACCCGCCCGGTCGTGAACTCGAGGCGGCGCAACTCGTGCATCGCCTGCTGGCGGTGGAAGGTTTCGATCTCTCTCTAAGCGAATACAAACCGGGCCGCGCCAACGTCATCGCGCGACTGGAGAACGGAGCCGGCCCCACCTTTGCGTTCAACACGCATCTGGACGTCGTGCCGGCCGGCGACGGCTGGGCCTCCGACCCGTTCATCCTGCGCGAGGTGGATGGCCGCCTGTTCGGCCGCGGTTCGTGCGACGCGAAAGGGCCGCTTGCGGCCATGATCGAAGCCATGCGCCTGCTGGCGGCTAACCGCTCGAACTGGTCGGGAACATTGCTCGGCGTGTTCGTGGCGGATGAAGAGATCGCAAGCGAAGGCGCGAAATTCTATGCATCGACAAAACCAGTGGTCGACTATGTGGTGGTCGGCGAGCCCACGTCGAACGCGACCTTCTCGGCGCACAAAGGCAGCTTGCGCCCACTCGTGCGCGTGCATGGCGTGACGGCACATTCGGGCACGCCGCATCTTGGAGAGAACGCGATCTATCGCGCCGCACAACTGCTCGGGTTGATCGAAAGCCATCACGAGAACAGCGTGCGTTGCCGTTGCCATCCCCTCGTCGGCTCGGCGAGCCTGACCGTCACGCGGATGAACGGAGGACACGCGGACAACGTGCTGCCGGGCGCTTGCGACCTGCTGCTGGACCGCCGCATGGTGCCCGGCGAAGACGAGGCCGACGTCAAGCGCGAGTTCGACCAGTTGCTCGACCTCGCACAACAACGCTTCGGCGTGCGGGCGGAAATCCTCGAATACAAACCGACCACGGGCGGTGCGACCGAGACTGCACTTGAAGCCCCGATCGTGCAGGCGAGCCTTGCGGCGTGCCGCCATCACGGAACAACCGAACCAGGGCCGTTCGGTTTCCAGGGTGGTTGCGACCTCGTGCACTTTCGCAGCGTCGGGGCGGCCGGCGTCGTGATCGGGCCGGGCACGCTCGCCGTCGCGCACAAGCCTGACGAGTTCGTCCCGATCGAGGAGTTCCTGTTGTCGAGCCTCATCTATCGCGATATCGCGCTGACGATGATGCAGGCAGGCCGCTGAGATCGTGGAAGTCACTCTTCATCGCAGCCAGCTTCATTACCGTGAAGGGCTGACGCTTCATACCGCTTCATCGGGAAGCGTGGCGGCACTCGACGCGCTGTATCTTCGGCTCGGACAAGGCGGCAAAACCGGTATAGGCGAGGTCCGGATCAACATCGCTTACCTGAACGGGCTCGCACCGCACGAGGTGATCAGCGAGGCAATGGGTGTGCTGCCCACGGTGGATTGGAAGCGCGAGCCAGAATGGCTCATTCATAGTTTCTCCGATTGGGCCGCGCCCTTCTCCTCCCCGCTTCGCATGATGCTCGACTGTGCTTTGCACGATCTCTGTGCGAAGCGGGCGGGTGTAAGTGTCGCCCGATGGTTAGGCGCTGAACCAGCCGGGCACGCGACATGGCCCACGAACCAGACGCTGTTCTGGTCAGACGATGAAACATTGCTTACGCGCGCCGATTCTTATGTTGCACGCGGTTTCATGGACCTGAAGCTGCGGGTTGGCATAGGCGCCTTCGCCGACGATCTGCGCCGCATCGATCTTTTGCGCACGCGCTTCGGCCCGGACCTGAAGATCGCCGTCGACGCCAACGGCCAATGGCCCGTGGACATGGCGCCGGGGTATCTGCAAGCACTCGCGAAGCACGCCGTGGCCTATGTGGAACAACCGGTCGCTCCGGGCGACTGGGACGCTATCGAACGTCTCGCGCAAGACAGCCCGGTACCACTCATGCTCGACGAGAGTGTGCAGTCCGGCGCGGACATTGAACGTATCTGCCTGCTTGGCGGCGCAAAACTCGCCGCACACCTCAAGCTCGTCAAGCTGGGCGGCATTGCCGCGACCGTCGCCGCGGCCCGGCGCCTTGCCGTCGCGGGCGTTCCCTTCATGATCGGTCAAATGAACGAAGGCGGTGCCGCGACGGCAGCGGCGCTGCATGCCGCCTGCGCGACGCGCCCGCACTGGGCCGAGTTATATGGCGCCGACGGCCTCTACGACGATCCGGTGAGCGGCCTCGTCTACCAGCGTGGCGCGGTGTGGTCCGCGGATGCACCTGGCCTTGGGGTTGCGTTCGACACGGCCCTCACACAATCAATCCAAACTATTACGGAGAACTGACATGCAAGAACGAAAAGGCCCTGAACAAGGCTGCGAATCCGCGTTCGACGCACAGGAATACGCGGGGCGCGTCGCACGCACGCGGGCAGCGCTTGCGAAAGCGGGCATTGACGTGATGATCGTCACCGGTCCAGAGAACATCTTTTACCTGACCGGCCAGCAAACGCCAGGCTACTACACGTTCCAGGCACTGCTGCTGCCCGTTGACGGCGAGCCGGTGTTCGTGATCCGCCAGCTCGAATATTTCAACTTCATCGCGAACACCTTCATTGCCGATGCGCAGGTCTATAGCGACGGCGAAGACCCTATCGATGTGCTGGTCAGCGTCGTGCAAAAACAGGGGTGGGCGTCAAGACGTGTTGCCATCGACAAGCGCGGCTGGTTCCTGCCGATCGCCGTGTACGAAGCGCTCGCAGCGAAGCTGGGCACGATCGCCGACGGTGCACGTGTGATCGAGCAATTGCGCGCAGTGAAGTCGCCGGCGGAGATCGGCAAGATCGCAACCGCGGCGGGGTACGTGGACGCCGGCATGCGCGCGGGTCTCGCGGCAGTCCGGCCCGGCGCGACAGAAAACACGCTGGTGGCGGCCATGATGTCCGAAGCAATCCTTGCGGGTTCGGAGTACGTGGGCATGGAACCGCTCGTGTCAGCGGGTCCTCGTACCGGGGTACCGCACGGCACCTGGCGGCGCCGGCCGCTTGACGCGGACGGTCCCGCGTTCCTCGAGATGGCAGCCTGTCACGACCGTTATCACGCGGCACTGATGCGTTCGGCATGGCTCGGCAAGCCGCGGGCAGACGCGCTGGACATGGAGAAGGTTTGCCAGGCGGCGCTGCAAGCCGCACTCGATGCGATCCGTCCGGGCGAGCCCTGCGAAGCGCCGCATCTGGCGTGTCAACGCGTGATCGACCAGGCCGGTTACGCGGACAACTTCAAGAAGCGCACTGGTTATTCGATCGGCATATCGTTCGCGCCGGACTGGGGCGAAGGCTCAATCCTCAGCCTCTACACCGGCGTAAAGACGCCGCTCGAACCCGGCATGACCTTCCATATTCCACCCGCGCTGCGCATCTACGGCGAGTTCACCGTGGGGGTCAGCGAGACCGTCGTCGTGACCGGGACGGGGTATCGCGTGCTCGGCTCGATCGCCCGGCCCTTGCTGCAGGTCGAGACCTGATCGAGATCCCTAATCCTGATGGAGTGCATGAAATGAAAGACATGATCGAATGCCGTGAACGGCTTAAAGGTATCTTTAATATCACAGTGACGCCTTTCACCGCGGACGGCTCCTTTGACTACACCGGCCTTGCTGAAAACATCGAGCGGGTGATCGCGCTGGGTTTCGACGGCCTGCTGATCGGCGGCACCTATGGCGAGTTCCCCGCGATGTCCACGAGTGAACGCGCCACGCTGTTTCGCCGCTCCGTGGAAATCGCCGGCGGCCGTGTGCCGGTGATGCTCTGCAGCGCGTCGTCGGACGCACGTGTCGTGCGCGAACTCACGCAACTGGCCGGTGACCTGGGCGGCTTGCCGATGGTCACACCGCCCTTCGTCTCCGAAGTCACGGATGACCAGATCGTCGCATTCTTCCGCGACATGGCGCCCCTCTCGCGCACCGGCGTGCTGATCTACAACGCGCCGGGTATCGGTATCACGTTGTCACCGTCGACCATCGAGCGTCTCGCCGACATAGACGGCGTGGTCGGGCTGAAACAGGGCGACCTGACCCCCACCGCTATCGACCAGATTGCGAATCGCGTGGGCGGCCGCCTGCGGCTCTTCTGTGCGTCGGACCTCGCTTTCCTCGGACCGATGACGGCGGGCTTCGACGGCATCAGCTCCACCAACAGCGGCGCGTTGCCGGAACTCATCCTCGCAAGTTACAGGGCGATCGAACGCGGCGACGCACATGCCGCGCGCGACCTGCATCGCCTGTGGTACGGCTTTCGCGCCGTCGCACGCACGCACGGGCAACCGCAGGCCGTCAAGGCCGCCATGACCCTTCGCGGCTTCACCGGCGGCTCCGTGCGCCCGCCGCTGCAGGACCTCGGCGCCAAGGCGCTCGACGACGTCCGCGCGGCCATGCAGGCGCTGGCGAACGAGCCGCGCAGCGGTGTCAGGCTCGTTGCATAACTGCTTCAGGAACAAGGGATCGACATGGCATTGAAACAACTCGCCGCGCGCATGAGCCGCGTGCGGCCGTCGCCTACGGCTGCGATTTCCGACCAGGTCCGCGCGTTGCTCGCGCAAGGCAAGAAGGTCATCAATCTCGGCGAAGGCGAACTCAACTTCGATACCCCCGCGCATATCAAGCGCGCGGGCATTGCGGCCATTGAACGGGGTGATACGAAATACACGGCGGTCGCCGGGACCGCAGAACTGCTGCAGGCGATCATCGATAAATTTGCGCAGGACAACGGCATTGTCTATTCGACGAACGAAGTCATTGCGGGAAGCGGTGCGAAACAACTGATCTTCAACGCGCTGCTCGCGACGATCGGGCCTGAAGACGAAGTGCTGATCTGCGCGCCCTACTGGGTCTCCTACCCGGACATGGTCGCACTCGCCGAGGGCCGCACCCGCGTGCTTCAATGCGACGCCGCGAATGGCTGGAAACTGAAACCCGACACCCTGCGCGCGGCGATTGGTCCGAACACGCGCTGGCTGATCCTCAACTCGCCGAACAATCCGTCGGGTGCGGTCTATAGCCGTGACGAACTCAAGGCACTGACCGACGTGCTGATGGAGCACGAGCATGTGCTGGTGATGGCCGACGATATCTACGAGCACGTGCGTTATGAAGGGTTCTTCTTCACCCCGGCGCAGGTCGAACCGCGTTTACAGCAGCGCACGCTGACGGTGAACGGGGTATCGAAAGCCTATTCGATGACCGGCTGGCGTATCGGCTTCGCGGGCGGGCCGGCATGGCTGATCGCGGCCATGCAAACGCTGCAGTCGCAAAGCACGTCGAACCCCAGTTCGATCTCGCAGGCCGCAGCAGTCGCTGCGCTGCGAGGGGGCATTGGTTTCATGGGCGACTGGCTGCGGATCCTTGAAGTGGGCCGCAAGCTCGTGCTCCAGTCGGTCGAACGCTGCGCCGGCCTGCATTGCACACCCTCCGATGGCGCGTTCTACGCATTCGTCAATTGCGAGGGCATGATCGGCGCGGCGACGCCGGACGGAAAGATCATCGGCAACGACTTCGACTTCGCGACCTACCTGCTCGAAACTGCGCACGTGGGCGTTGTGCATGGAGGGGCATTCGGCGTCGACAATCATATTCGGATTGCCTACGCGGTCGACCACGCCACCCTGCGCGAAGCCTGTGCGCGGATCGAACGCGCATGCGCGGCGCTCGTGCCTCAAACCGAGACGAGTATTCGATGAACCGTGACGCAATCGATCGACGCTTCAGCGCCAGGGAAACCCGATCATGCTGATGGTGCTTGAAGACGATGACGATTTGCCCGCGAACTATGGCGCACTCGCCGCTGTCCTTGCGAACGTGCGCCACGCGACGCTTATGCATATGGAGGCCGTGTGGGATGAACAGGTCTTCGCCGATGCAGCCCAGCATGTCACGGCCGATGGTTTGCTTGTGTCGAGCGGACTTGTCTGGGCTCAACGTCTGGGAGTACAGACGGTTTCATCACCCGTTACCGCAAGCGCGTTGCTCGACCGTGCAGCGCGCGAGGATGTTGTCGTGCCACTGCATCCGTGCAACTCGGGTTCGGTTGCATCGGCGCAAGGGTTGATCGCCGAAGCGAAACGCCGCGGTGTACAACACGAAAGTTATCGCGTGATGCGCAACGCGGCCGGTGCGCACGTAGTCGACGCTGCAACGCTTGATCCCATCACTGCGTCCGGAGCATGGACGCAGGACCGCTTCGGCCGGCTCAGGCAGGCTGGGCGTCAGGGTCAGTCAGCACAAAACCGCACGACTACGCACGTGCGCATCGCATTGATCGGCAGCGAGGCGGACCATCGAGGTGTCAATCCGGCCACGTTGGCAGCATTGGGCGATGCCGCCGACGCTCAGGACATGGACGTCGACATCATTTATATCCCACCGCAATCGATCAACGTCGATAACATGACCCGCCTTTTCGCGGGCATTGATGGCATCGTGCTGCCGGGCGGTTCAGATATGAGTCGCGTCCCGGGACAGGTGATCGCGGCGCGTTATGGGTTCGTATCGCTCGTGCCGGTGACCGGACTATGCCTTGGCATGCAGACCATGGCGACGGCCGCTGCACAGATCGCCTCGGGTTCAGACGAGGTCGACCTCGCGGAAGCCAACCCCGCAGCGAGCCTGCACAGTTTCATCCGGCTCACCGCGAACGACGGATCGTGCGTTCATCGGTTGGGCGATCAGGTGGTCGAGATCGGGAAAGGCTCGCAGTTGCGCGAGATTCTGGGCGAACGGTTCACGATCCGCACGAACCACCACTTCAGGCTCAATCCTCGCGTTCTCGGCTTGTTGAATGATGCAGGCGTGACGGTCTGCGCGACGGATGCGTCGGGTCATATCGCCGATGCAATCGAAGCCCGCGACCACCCGTTTTATATCGGCATGCAGGGACATCCGGAAGTGTCGTCGTCGGCCGACCACCCGCATCCGTTGTTATGCGCATTCCTGGAAGCGGCGTCGCGGTTGAGAAAGAGATAGATCAGCAAGAATCCGTCGCACCGCTAAGCGCCGAAAGCCAGGCTCTTCAACCCGAGATTCTCCCGTAACGTGACGCCCTCATACTCCGTTCGAAATAGTCCTCGGCGGCGCATTTCGGGAATCACCAGTTCGGCCAGATCGTCAATTCCTTGCGGCAATGTAGCCGGGCACATGTTGAAGCCGTCGGCAGCTCCGCTCTCGAACCAGTGCTGCAGATCATCCACCACGTCAGCAGGCGTACCAATCAATACACGGCAACCATTCCCCGCCGCCACGGTCTGATAGAGCTGGCGGATACTCAGCTTGTCTTTACGCGCCAGGTTCAACAGGTTTTCAGCGATGCTGCGCACCTGGTTGCCACTGAGCACAACCTCGGGCACGGGGCCATCGACATCGTAGGCGGACAGATCGCCGAGATAAGCATGCAGCATGGCGAGCCCGCTTAGCGGATCGATCAGCGCCTGGAGCTCATCGAATTTTGCCTGTGCTTCCTCGCGCGTCTTGCCAACGTACAGCGTGACCCCCGGCATGATCAACAGTTGATCCGCTGTTCGCCCATGTTTTGCCAGGCGCGCTTTTACATCGTCATAGAAAGCCTTGGCGGGCGCCAGTTCAAACGCGTTGCTATAGACGACATCGGCGTCCTTCGCGGCCAGTTCACGCCCCGCCTCGGACCCGCCCGCCTGGACAATGATGGGTCGCCCCTGCGGCGTACGTGCCGCGTTGAGCGGTCCCCTCACGCTGAAATGCTTGCCCTTGTGATTCAGCGTGTGCAATTTGGACGGTTCGTAAAACACGCCGCTCTCCTTGTCGCGAATGAACGCGTCGTCCTCCCAGCTATTCCACAGGCCTTTGACGACATCGACGAATTCATCGGCCCGCTCGAAGCGTTCGGCGTAACCAAGATGCGTGTCGCGGCTGAAATTCCAGGCTTCCTGTTCCGACCAGGATGTAACGACGTTCCACCCCGCACGACCGCCGCTGATGTGGTCGATCGACGCGAACTTCCGTGCAACGTGAAATGGCTCGTTATAGGTAGTCGACGCCGTCGCGACCAGGCCAATGTGTTTGGTACATACGCCAAGGGCCGCGAGCAGGGTCAGGGGTTCAAGCTCGACGTTACGCATGTCCCGGCAGAGCGACCCCGCCGGTTCATCGGACGCGCGTATGCCGAGCCCATCGGCGAAAAAGATCATGTCCAGCTTGGCCGCTTCAGCCTTGATGGCGCTCTTCAGGAAGTAGTCGAAATGCACGGCGCCGTCGGCGGGCACATCACGATGCCGCCACGCGGCAACGTGATATCCGAGGTAGCGCATCGACAAACCCAGCTTGATCTTGCGGTCCTTCGACATGGCTCGTTTCCTTGGTCGGGAAGCTGTGTGGAAGCTGCGTGGAAGCTATTACTCACGAGTGGCAGCAGGCGAATCAACCGAAGAATTGCAGGAAATCGCCGCGGGCCACGTCACGCGTTGTCCAACTAATCTAGCGCAAAATTTCACCAAATCCTTATTGTTTTCTTGAAAACAATAATTTTTTGACAGAAACTTCATCACAGTGTAATTTTTAATGCACTCCCCCGTACAAGGCGACACCGTGTCCGAAGACTCCTTGCCGTTGACGAATGCGCCTACGCACGAGCAGGACGTGGTCATCGGCGGCCGCTTGCGCGCCATGCGCAAGGCGCAGGACCTGCGCCTCAAGCACGTGGCCGAGCAGGCGGGCCTGTCCGTCAGCATGCTCAGCCAGATCGAGCGCGGCATCAGTTCGCCTTCCATTCGCGTGCTTCGCAACATCTGCCATGCGCTGGGTGTGGACGGCGCGGCGTTATTCGACGAGCGCAGCACGCCCGCTCCGCAGGGCGGCGCGGGCGCGGATTTCGTTGTCCGGCTCGCGGATCGCAAGCCGGTGAGCGTGGGCGGCGTCACCAAATATCGCGTGACGCCGGCGGGCTGCTCGGTCATGGAAGGGTTCCTGATGGAGATCGGCGCGGGCGCCGTGTCGGACGTGAACTTCGTCTTGCAGACCGGCGACAAGATTGGTTACGTCGTGCGCGGCAAGCTGCGTCTGTTCGTCGACGACCAGGAAATGCTGCTGGAAGCCGGGGACGTATATGGTTTTCCGTCGGGTCACCGCTATCGATGGGAAAACGGCTGGGAGTCGCCCACCACCATCCTGGTCATCAACAGCAATCATTTCTACGTTTAGGTTTTCGCCCGGGCGCGGCCGGTCTTGTGCGCCTACTTAGCTCTACTGGACATACCGTGCCCCAACCGGCCGGTGCTCACCACACGGGACGCAACGATGAAACAGGCGATCGGCAGCATCGATTCGGGCGGTATTCCATCATCCAGGCAGGCATCCACGCACAAGATTCGCGACGTGGTGGCGGCGAACGTGGGCACGTTCTTCGAGTGGTTCGACCTGCTCGTGTACGCCATGTTTGCCATTACCATCTCGCGCCTGTTCTTCCCTACCGGCAATCCGCAGTCAGCGTTGTTGTACAGCCTGCTGACCTTCGCGAGCGCCTACGTCATACGCCCCATTGGCGCGGTGGTGCTGGGCATCTATGCGGATAAACGCGGCCGTCGCGCGGCGCTGACCATCGCCGCGTTCCTGATGCTCTGCGGCACCTTGCTGATGGCGGTGATTCCAACGTACCGGGTGATTGGTGCGTGGGCGCCCGCGCTGCTGGTGTTCGGACGCTTGCTGCAGGGCTTTTCGGTCGGCGGTGAATTTGGCTGCGCGAATTCCTACCTGACCGAGCAGAACTCGCGCACGAAAGCGCTTTTCGCCAGCCTGCAGTTCTCGACCTCGGGCCTGGCGGTGCTGACCGCCTCGCTGTTTGCGTACCTGATCAACCACTATCTTTCGCAACAGCAGGTCGATTCGTGGGGATGGCGCACGCCGTTCATCTTCGGCTGCCTGATCGGTCCGGTGGGACTGTATATCCGCACCAAGATCAACGAGACGCGCGAGTTCGAGGAGGTCGCCGACAAACCGCATCGGCCGCTTGCGGAGGTCTTCACCTTTCACAAGCGTTTCCTGCTCATCGGCGCGGCCGTTGTTGCGGCAGGCAATGTGGCAAGCTTTCTCAACATCTACATGCCGACGTTCGCTATCAACAACCTTGGTATAGCCAAGGATTCAGCGTTCATTGCATCCATCTTCAGCGGTCTTGTCAGCACGATATTCCCGATTTTCGGCGGACTGGCCGCCGACCGCTTCGGCACGATCAAGGTCATGCGGATTGCGTTGATCGCCGGGTTGATCATGATCTTCCCCATGTTCTTCGTGCTGACGCATAGCCCCTCGTTCCAGTCGCTGATCTTGTTCCAATGCGCAATGTCGCTGGTGTTCTACAGCTTCTATTACGCGCCGGTCGGATCGTTGCTGTCACAGCTCTTTCCAACGTCGTGCCGGACGACCGGCGTGTCGATCGCCTATGTTGCATCGCAGACGTTTTTCGGCGGCGTCACGCCGCTCGTGGTCGGCTTCCTGGTCGCACAGACGGGCAGCATCATGTCGCCGGCTTATTACGTGATCGTGATAGGCGTGGTTGCGCTGGCCGGCTTGTCGGCAAGCCGAAGCCGTGTTCACTGACCGTCAACGACCGCTTACCCTCGAGGACAAACCATGCGTTCGACATTGCCTGCGGAGATCGATGTTGCGATCATCGGAGGCGGCATTATTGGCATCAGTACCGCACTCGCGCTGGCGCGCAAGGGCATACGTGTTGCTGTATTCGAAAAAGGCACGGTCGCGGGCGAGCAGTCGTCGCGTAACTGGGGATGGATTCGCACGGTCGGGCGGGACCCGAAGGAGTTGCCGCTATCTGCCATAGCGAACGACATGTGGGTGGACATCCAGGCGCGCATCAACGTGGGTTACCGGCGTACCGGCCTCGCCTATCTGGCGGAAACTGACAAGGAAATGGCCCGTCATCAGGCGTGGCTCAACTCGGCCAGGGGCACGGGCACCGAAGGAAATCTGCTGGGGCGCGACGAGCTGGCGCGCCTTATCCCTGCGTCGAACCGGCCGTGGATCGGCGCTTTGTACAGCGCGGGCGACGGCGTCGCCGAACCCACGCTCGCGACCGCAGCAATCGCCCAACTGGCGGGCGAAGCCGGTGCACTCGTGTTCGAGCAATGCGCGGTTCGCGGGCTTGAGACCAGCGCGGGGAGAACGTCGGCGGTCGTTACCGAGCGGGGCGTTGTGAAGTGTGCGTCGGTGGTGCTGGCAGGCGGCGCATGGTCACGGCTTTTTTGCGGCAACAACGCGGTGGATTTCCCGCAGTTGAAGGTGCATGCGTCAGTGCTGCGAACGGGGCCATTGGAAACCGGGCTGGAGATGGCGATCAACGGGTCAGACTTTACGTGCCGCAAGCGCGCTGACGGCGGTTATACGGTGTCGCAACTCGGGGCATCAATTGCTGATCTCACACCGGACAGCATCCGCTTGTGCCGTCAATTCCTGCCGGCCTGGATGGCAGAGCGCAAGTACTTGAAGCTTCGTGTAGGCAGGCGTTTTGTGGAAGAGATGAAGATCCCGCGCCATTTTCGCCTGGATGCACCCACGCCGTTCGAAGCATGCCGGACGCTCGATCCACCGCCGACCATGAAGATGGTCGACGGCGCATTAGGCAAGTTGAAGCATGCGTTCCCGGCGTTCAAGAATGCGACGGTTGCACAAGCCTGGGCGGGGTTTATCGATGTGACACCTGATGCGGTGCCGGTCATCTCCGAGGTCGGCAAGATTCCAGGGTTCTTTCTGGCCGCGGGATTTTCAGGGCATGGATTTGGCATTGGCCCGGCAGCCGGCGCGTTGATGGCTGATCTGGTGACCGGGGACACGCCGAGAGTGGACCCGAAGGCGTTCCGGCTGGACAGGTTCAATGCGTGAGACCGGACCAGTGCGAATAGACAATAACAACGTACAGCACCAGCCCCGGCGACGCGCACCCGCCCCGCCGGAGCCCGTCGATCAGAATTCCTGCATGGTCGGACGAAGCACGATCTCGTTGATATCGACATCGCCCGGCTGTTCGATCGCGTAGGCAATCGCGCGAGCGACCGAATCAGCGGGAATCGCCTGCTGATAAAACTGCCCCACCACCTTCGCGCTCTCTTCGTGGGAACTGCCGAGTTTCAGTTCGGAGTCGACCGCGCCCGGCAGGATGATCGTGGTGCGGATCGACGCGCCGACTTCGTGGCGCAGCCCTTCGGAAATAGCGCGTACGGCAAACTTGGTGCCGCTATAAACAGTGCCGCCCGGGCTGAAAACCTTGATGCCCGCCACCGATGAAATGTTGATGAAGTGACCACGGTCCTGCTTCTGGAATACCGGCAACGCGGCTGCGATTCCGTACAGCACACCCTTGATGTTGATGTCGATCATGCGTTCCCACTCGTCGACCTTCGTCTCCGACATAGGCGCGATCGCCATGAAGCCTGCGTTGTTGATCACTACATCCACGCGTCCGTAGGCACTCACTGCCCGATCGACCAGCGCCTGGACATCTGCACGGCGGGTGACATCGGCGGCCAATACCTCAACCTTGCCGCCCGCTTCGCGCAGCTCGGCGGCAATGCTCTCGAGCCGGTCGAGACGACGCGCACCCAATACAAGCGCTGCCCCTCTTGCCGACAAATGACGCGCCGTTGCTTCACCAAGCCCGCTGCTCGCGCCGGTTATGACAACGACCTTACCTTCAATTCCATTGCTGACGTTATGGCTCATTGTTGACGCGCTCCTGTGATCCTGAGGGGCGAAGGCCCCTGCGACAGAAGACAGTATGGGAATCGCGACTCAACCATTCAATGGAAATGATACGATTTCATAATTCCAGTTTATGGAAGCAAAACCGGGAACCCGTCATGCAGAATCGCCTTGAAATGTTGCGCATCTATTGTGCGGCCGTTGAAGCGCAAAGCTTCAAGGAAGCGGCCGCGCGGCTGGGAATCTCGCCCCAGGCAATTACGCGCGCCGTTCAGGAAGCGGAAGCGCTGGTGGGAGAAATTCTCTTCCACCGCAACACCCGGAAGGTGCGTGCCACGCAAGCAGGAGAAGCATTTGCGCAGCGGGCGCGCGAACTCGTTCAGCAAATGGATGATCTGTTAAGACCGAAGGACAGCGGGATCGATGCCGAGATCGCCGGCCTGGTTCGGCTGACCGCGCCCAAGTCCATCGGCGAACGTTTTCTCATGCCTGCGCTCACGCGTCTTGCCGAGAAACATCCCGGCATCACGCTCGACCTGCGTTTATCCGACGCCATCACCGACCCCATCGCGGAGCAGATCGATATTGGCGTGCGGATCGGGTTCATGCGAGATAGCCGCTTCGTGGTCCGCCCTGCATCGCGGGTGGGCTTCTCCGTCATTGCCAGCCCCAAGCTGATCGCCCGCGTGGGCCAACCTGCGGATCTGGCTGAACTTGCACTGCTGCCGTCGACGGGGTTCATCGACAGGAACACCGGGCGCGTATGGCCCTGGCAGTTTTCCAACGGGCAGGAAATGACGCCGGCGAATCTCACGTTCCAGACCGACGATGGAGACTGCGAGTGCCGTGCCGTAGTGGCGGGTCTGGGCTTTGGGCAGATCGTGAGTTATCTCGCGCTGCCCCTGCTGCGCGCGGGCAAGGTGATAAGCGTACTGGATGACGTTGCGCCGGAGCCGTGGCCGGTCTACGTCTATAGGCCACAGCGAGGACCGGTGCCCGCACGCATACGGCTTGTATTCGACACCGTGCTGGCTGCGCTGGAGAAATCCGAGTTGCAGCACGGGCCTTACGTGTCGGGCTGACAGTCTGAGTAACATCACGCCCTGACCATCAAACTACGCGTCTGCGAGGAAGAAAAAAAAGGCGCCGTGCGGACACGACGCCTTAAATTCTAGCTCCGAGGGGAGGGCTAGAACTGAGAGCCAGCTTACAACTCAACCTCCCCGGCGCATTGGCCGCTGAAGGTTCTATAAACTTGCCGCCTGTGCCACGTGCCCGCGTGGAGGGGCGCGACAGTCAGGGTCAGTGCATCACACCGAAAAAAGCATGAACCGCGTCGTCTGGGGTCAGGCCAACTTCGAAGTAACCTTGAAGACGGTCCGCGGTCGTGTCGTCAAGCACGAACGGCGGGTCGATGAACCGCGCGGCGACCGCCTGGTCGTACCACACGCTGATCCACCCACTAAGCTCAGCCACATCTTCCTGTTGTTGCAGCCCCGATTTGTCATCCATGCGTTTCTCCGCAGAATTCACCAAGGGTCATCAAGCTGCCACCCGGACAGCCTCCACCAAAGCCTTCCCGGACGGCGGGATTACTTGCCAAGAACCATAGTGATGAAAGAACACCGGGCGCCAGGTAGCAGACGGATCATTGCGCCCATGCAGCCTAAGCACAACCACTCTGCCCCGCCATGAAAGTACTAAACAGACAGACTAGCACCTGAACCACGGCGGCCTTTACCGGCCACTATTGTTCCTTGCTAAAGACCTAAGGATCTGCCGTTACCGGCGCACTCCTCATACCGTTTTGCATGACATCATGCTATCTGGTTCCGATCTAATTTTCAGTCGGCGGAAGCGGAATTTGATCTAGGAATATCCTGCAATGACTATAAGGATTTCCTGACAAGGCAATCATGCAGGTTGAGGCGGTAAGCTCCTCACTCCGTCACCAGGCCGTGCCTGACGGCATAACGAATCACTTCCGAATTATTATTGAGCCCGAGCTTCTGCATGAGCCGCATCTTGTGCGTGCTGATGGTCTTTGCACTCAGCGACAACGCGTCGGCAATGTCATTGATGCTGTTACCAGCCGCCAGCATCTGCAGCACCTGGAACTCGCGGTCCGAGAGAATCTCGTGCGGCGGCCCGTCGCTGGAAGGTGAGTCAAAAACAATTGCGTCGACCAGCTTCGGATCAATGAAACGCCCACCCGCCGCCAACTTCCGGATAGCGGCAAGCAGGACTTCGAGGTCGCTGTCCTTGGTCACATAGCCCGTCGCACCCGCGCGTAGCGCCCGCGATACCACCTGCCCTTCGTTGTGAATGCTCAACACCAGGATCGGCAACGTGGGCTGCTCGGCCCGCACACGCCGGATCAGGTCCACGCCGCTGATGCCCGGCATGGTCATGTCGAGCAATAGCAGGTCCACGCGGCAAGCTCGCAGCTTGTCCACGACTTCGGACCCATGCGCGGCTTCACCGACCACGGCAATATCGGTCGTCGTAGCCACGATCTGCTTCAGCCCGCTTCTTACGATTGCGTGGTCATCCGCAATAAAAATACTAATCATCGTTCCCGTCCGCCATCCAGAGGCAAATTGATTGAAACCATGGTTCCGGCGCCCGGCGCACTGTCGACGTGCAATGTCCCGCCGATCAGGCGCGCCCGCTCGCTCATGCCCAGCAAGCCATAGGAGAAAGCGCTTTGTGCCGACTCCGGCTCAAAGCCCTGACCGTCGTCGCTCACCCGGAGATCGAGTGCCTGCTCCGTGCTGACAAGCGTCACGGCCACGCGCGACGCACCGGCATGCCGCGATACATTCGTCAGCGATTCCTGGACAATGCGGAACACGGCCGTTGCATCGGTGTCCGCCAGGCTCGGTTCACCGCCACGCACAACCAGTTGGCAAGGCATGCCGTTGCGCCTGCTGAAGTCTTCAGCAAGCCACTCCAAGGCCGACACAATACCGAAGTTGAGCGCCGCCGGTCGTAAATGGCTCGCGACGTTGCGCACCATCCAGATGGTTTTCTCCACCAGCTCGCGGATGTCGGTGATCTTCCGGGTCGCTTCCGCGTCCGCGACAACACGCATCTTGAGCAGTGCAACATCCATTTTCAGCGCGGTGAGCAACTGCCCCAGTTCGTCGTGAATCTCCAACGCTATACGGCGCCGCTCCTCTTCCCGGATTGCTTCCAGATACGCCGACAGCTCGCGCAATTGCTCGCGCGACGCCAGCAGTTCCTCCTCGGTACGCTTCCTCTCGGTGATGTCCTGGACGGTGCCGACAATACCCCATGACTGCCCCTCTCGCGCATCCACGAGTTCTGCCTGAAGCCGGACGATGCGTGTCGTCCCGTCCGGACTCATGATGCGATGGTCGATGCCGAAGGGCTGCCCCTTCGCGAGCAGTTCGCGAACCGCGCGCCGGACAGTAGCATGGTCGTCGGGATGAGCCAGCGCGAGATAGGTGCCGTAGCACGGCTTCACGGCCGAGGGCTCCAGACCAAGAATGCGGTAGACCTCGGACGACCAGTGCGTAACCTCGCTATCGCGATCCCATGCCCAGTCGCCAAGGCGCGCCAGGCGCTGCGCGTTGGCGAGACTCGCTTCGCTCGCACGCAGTTTCTCGTCGGCCTTCCTGCGCGCCGTAATGTCGTAAAGCCCCACGTAAATAGCCGGAACGTCGCCATAGGTCGCCGCCCGTGCGTTCGCCACGGCCCAGAACGTGGTGCCGTCCGCCCGTCTGAAACTCAGCTCGGCGTTGCGCAGACATCCATCCTCACGCAGATGACACACCAGTTGGTCACGTTCCCCGGGCGAAGCGTAAAAGTCGACAATGTTGCCAAGAGCAGACTGTGTCGCGTCGAGCGCAAAGAGTTCGCGCAGCGGCTGGTTCATGTACAGGATGTCGCCTTCGGGCATGGACGTGATGCACAACGGAACCGGGCTAGTCTCCACGATCGCGCGAAACCGCGCCTCACTTTCTTTCAGTCGCGCTTCCACGCCCCGGCGTTCGATAATCTCCAGGTTGAGGCTGACATTGGCCCGCGCCAACTCCTCGGTGCGTTGCGCTACTCGCGCTTCAAGTTCGTCTCGCGCATCGCTTAAGGCTTTTTGCGTTTTTTCCCGTGCAGCAATTTCATGCTGCAACTGCATGTTCCGCGTAACAAGTTGCTGCTGCAGCGTGCGCAATGCCAGATGCGTGCCTATACGGGCCACTACCTCGTCAACCCGGATCGGCTTGGTCACATAGTCCACGCCGCCCGCGGCGAGCCCTTCAACCACGTCGGCGGCCGCGGACATCGACGTCATGAAGATCACCGGGATATCGCTGGTGTCGCTATTCGCCTTCAGCCGGCGGCAGGTCTCGTAGCCGTCTATGCCGGGCATCTTGACGTCGAGCAGGATGAGATCGGGTTGCGAGAACGCCGCGCGTTCCAGCGCTTCCAGACCGTCGAGCGCCACGAGTACGCGAAAGCCCTGCCCCTCCAGACTCTCCACCACGACGCTCAAATTGGCGGGCATGTCGTCCACGATCAGGACTGCAGGCGGTTCCACCTTCGCGGGTGCAGGGTCAATAGTCGTGTCATTCATGACGCGCGCCCCCCTTCAAGATGCCGTTCGACGAATTGCACGATTGCCTTGGTCCGGTAGTTCTTCGCGAGCGAGCGCAATTCAGCAGCGAATGCACTGTAACGCTCGTCGAGTGCCGTGATGCGTTCGGCCCACAACACTATTTCGCGCATGTTGCCCTGGCGCGCGAGCCGGTGCAGGTCATGCATCTCATGCGAAGGCACGGCCGGGAATGGCATCGCCGCAGGCTGCACCAGCGGTAGCCCAGGCGCCGCGTAAGTCCAGGTAAGCGAGAGCAGCGCGGCAACTTGCGTGAGCAGCGTGTCCAGGTGGATGGGTTTCGCCACGAACGCATCGGCGCCGGCGGTCAGGCTGCGCTTTTCGTCACCGCCCGTGGCGCTGGCGGAGACCGCGATGATGGGCACGCCGGTAAAATCCGGCAGCAGCCGCAAGCGGCGCATGGTTTCGAGCCCGTCCATCTCGCGCATCACGATGTCGGTCAGGACCAGCGACGGGCGCTTCGCCCGCGCTATCTCCAGTGCCTCCTGACCGCTGGCCGCTTCAATCATGTCGAAGCCGATCTGCCCCAGCATGTCGACCACGACCGCGCGGTTGGTGGGTACGTCGTCGATGACCAGCACGCTCCTGCGCGCTCCCGTGTAACCGGTTACCACCCACGCCGCATGCGTGTCCGCCGACACGAACGGTAGCGGTTCAGGCACCGCCTCGAGGTCGAACCAGAAGGTACTGCCCTCGCCTTTGCAACTCTCGACCAGGATGTCGCTTCCCATCGAGCGCATGAGTTGCCGGCTGATACCAAGCCCAAGCCCCGCGCCTCCACGATGCCGTTGTTCATCGCCGGTTTGCTCGAAGGGTTCGAAGATCAGCTCGCGTTGCGTTTCGCCAATGCCGATCCCCGTATCTTCCACCGAGAAGCGTACCCGGCCATCGAGCAAAGGGGCCACGCGCAAGCTCACGTAGCCGCTGTCGGTGAACTTCACAGCGTTTGCCAGCAGGTTGAGCAGCACCTGGCGCAACCGCCGTTCATCGGCGCGCACGGCGTTGGGCGCGTCGCGCGCTGCATCGCACATGAAGACAAGCTGCTTTTGCTCGGCCTTCACGCGAATGATTTCTTCGACGTCGCCCAGCAGTCCGCGAAGCGGCACCGCAACAATATCGAACGGCATTTTGCCGGCCTCGATCTTGGCGATATCGAGAATGTCGTTGATCAGTGCAAGCAGATGTTCGCCGCTGCGTTGAATCACGCCGAGCCCGTCCCGCTGGCGCTCACTTAGCGCGCGGTCCCGGCCGAGGACCTGGGCATACCCCAGGATGCCGTTCAGCGGCGTGCGCAATTCATGGCTCATGTTGGCAAGGAATTCGGATTTCGCACGATTGGCCGCCTCGGCGGTGCGCCGGGCTTCGCGGCCCTCGGCTGCTTCCCGCTCGTCGTTATAGGCGCGATGAAGGCGGGCGCACATGGAGTCGAACGCGGCCACCACGCGTTCGAGTTCGTCCGGACGGCGTGGCCTGCGGCGCTGCAGCGTGAAGGCTTGCGGCGCCTGCCGGAAGTCGTAACCTTCGACGCGCCGCGCCACCGCGGAGAGATGGCGCGTGACGAGCCGCGAGAAAATATAGATGGTAAAGAGCGACACCAGAAACGTATTGGCGCCCTGGCTCAGCAGGATCACCAATGCCGTCCTGAACAGATCGTCGTACAGGTTGGTGAGGGTCGCCTCGACGCGCAGCGTGCCGATTGATTCCTCATGACCCTGGATGCGATACACAATCGGAAAACTGCGGACGATGACCGGGCCTTTTGAATGGGTTCCGGCAGCGACCACCATGGAGCTGTCGCTGGCAATGACCTCGGTGACTTCGGCTAGCCGGATGTCCGGCAGATGCAGAATACCTTCGAGCTGGAGCTCCAGCTGCGGCCGGTCGAGCCGCCAGAGCGCCTCGCCCAGACTGCCGCGATAACTGCCATCGATCTCCGCAAGCCGGCTTTCGATAAGCATCACCCCCCGGTGATAATCGCGATACAGTTGAAGTGCCGTGAGCGTGAGCGTGACTGTGCAACTGAACAGGAAAACGGTAGCGAGTAGTCGCATCACAACACTGCTGCGGTGGCGACCGACGAGGTCACATAGTCCGCCAAACGTATTAAGCGCCATATTCCTCAGACCACCCTTGGGTTCCAGACCCATCTATTCTGCGCGCTCTGGGGGCGGTGGTCTAACGCTGGTCCGCCAACAACAGGAATTCAGGGAGAGTGCCGGCTGTCGCCGGAATCGGGCAACGGCGGCAAGCCTGCCGGCGCCCCGTGCTTGGGAGGGGACCATGCGTACTATCCTCATGGCATGGCTGACCGCGCTCGCCTTGACTTCCACGGTTGGCGCGCAGGATATCGTGAGACCGCTGAAGTCCGAAGAATTCCGGGTTCGCTATGCGTATGCGTTCGAATTGCTGAACGAAGTGCTGCGACGAACAACGCAGCAATACGGCCCTTACGTCGAGCTGGCCTATACGGACGACATCTCCGTTGCGCGCTCGCACCTGGAAGCGATCAAGGGAGCGCGGATCAACATCATGATCAGCGACGTGGGCCACAAGGAACTGGATGAGGGAATGATTCCGATCCCTTTTCCTATCGACAAGGGTTTGCTCGGCTACCGTGTCGCGCTGATTTCAAAGGACAGTCAGGCGAAAATAGCCCAGGTCCAGACGCTGGATCAATTCCGCGCGCTCTCGGTCGGCCAGGGCGCGTTATGGGGCGATGTACGCGTGTACGAGTACAACCACGTCACGGTAAGGACTGCCGAGACCTATGAGTCGCTGTTTCTCATGCTGACGCATGGGCGCTTCGACATGTTTCCGCGCGGCGTCACCGAGGCGCCAGGAGAGCTTGCCGCCTACCAGGGGCGTTATCCCCGTCTTGCGATCGAGCAGCATTTGCTGATCAAGTATCCGTTCGCCCAGTGCTTCTACGTCAGCAAATCCGATCCGCATCTTGCAACCCGCATTAACGACGGTCTGGAACAAATGGAACGCGACGGTAGTTTTGACGCGTTCTTCAACCGCCATTTCGCCGAGCAACTATCCGGACTCAAGCTGCAGACGAGAACCGTCATCGAACTCAAGAATCCGTTCTTGCCGTCGTGGGTGCCCTATGCACGCAAGGAGCTATGGTTCGATCCGGCAAAGCCGTACTAACTTCGACGTCGCCCATGCGCGGTCGCGGCTATGGCGAACCAGCGCACGATCTTTGGGGCCATACACCTGCAGGTCGTCGATGCATTGTTTTAATTCGAGCAGCAGTCCCTCCTGCTCCTTATCCAGGACGCTGCCATGCAATTCCTGAAGTGCACCCAGGGTAGTGCAAAGTTGTCTGATCGAGGCAGCGTCCACGCTGATCAGTGGCCAGCAACGCAGCAGGAAGGTCAGGGAGATGACGTTCCGGGTGTCGCACCACGAATCGAACAGCCGCAGGCAGATAGCGTCTATTTGGTCGGTGGCGGGCTTGGAGTCGGAAGAATCGGCGCTCATCGCAGGTAGCGGAGGGCAGGGAGTCTTGGGTAGACCGATCCTAAAACAGGAACAAGGATTTAGAAATCGGGAAACCCTCGAAAATTGCTAAGAAAGTGCTGCTGCCCGCCTAGGGGAATCCTGACTTGAGCACGGCATCCTGGGCCGATCATTACCCTACGTTATGGGTACTCAAACAATTGCGGCATTGCCACCTCAAAAATGGCCCCCTATATTTTCCCCATGCCAGCCGTGCGCACGCTGCCTTGCATTGCAACGGCGGTTGCCTGAGCGTGGGAGTCTGCATCAACGGCATGGCCGCGAGATGACATTACATTGATCGCGCGACTGACTTCATATCTACAGGCAAGCCACACGCGGCTCCAAAACCCGCAGCCGATTCACTCAACCACCAGGACCGCCGTCGATGAGAAACCTGCCGCTTCGCCCCGTCGCATTGTCGCTGCTAATTGGTCTTGCTTCGACCGGACCTGCGTTCGCCGCGGGACAGATCACCTTCGTGTCCCAAGGCGGCAGTTATCAGGAAGCTCAGACCAAGGCTATTCTCGATCCTGCCGCGAAGCTTCTTTCGATCACGGTCAACCAGGACAGCATCCCCGACGCATGGCCCGCGATCAAGGCGCAAGGCGCGACTGGCAAACCGATCTGGGACGTAGTGGATACCCCAACGTCGAACTGTTTGCGCGGCGGGCGTGAAGGCTTGCTGGAGAAGCTGGATTTTTCGAAACTGCCGAATGCAGCCGCCATGCCGGAGCAGTACCGTACGCCGTATTCGGTTGCCTACGAGTTCTATTCCACGGTAATTGGCTACAACAAGAAGACGCTCAAGAAAGTGCCGCAAAGCTGGGCGGATTTCTGGAACGTAAAGGCGTTCCCTGGCACGCGGGCGCTTCGCAACGATCCGCAGACGGTGCTGGAAGCCGCGTTGCTGGCCGACGGCGTGCCGCGTGACAAGCTTTATCCGCTGGATGTGGACCGGGCCTTCAAGAAGCTTCAGCAGATCAAGCCGGACATTACCGTTTGGTGGACGTCGGGTGGTCAGTCGGCGCAGTTGCTGCACGACGGTGAAGTAGACATGGAGATGATCTGGAACGGGCGCGCAAGCGCCGTGCAGAAGGACAATCCGGATGTGGCCTTTACTTACAACGACGGCATTCTGCAGAACACGCAGTTGTGCATCTTGAAGAACGCTCCGAATCTGTCGACGGCGATCCAGTTCGTGAACGCGGCGGTGTCTCCTGATTTGCAGGCTAACCTGCCGCTTTACATCGACTATGGTCCGGGCAATCCGGCCGCATTCAAGACCGGCAAGATTACCGCCAAGCGTGCGAGCGAATTGCCGAGTTCGCCGGAGAATGCGGGCAAGCAGGCATTGATGTCGGAGGAGTGGTGGGCGTCAGAGCCGGGCATCCAGGCCAAGGCGCGGTGGCTCAAGTTCATGCAGTAAGCGGGGGGGGCGTTCGCACTCGGGGTTGGGGTGATGTTGGGGTTAGTGCCAGGATTCAGGGTTAGCGGTCGGGGTCAATGCCGGGTTGCCAGGTTTTGGCGTTAGCGGTCGGAGTCAGTGCCGGGTTGCTGCTTTCAGGGTTAGTGGTCTGCGAGAGTCGGATATTCTCTTTATCACTATTAGCCACTGTGCGTGGCCGCCCGTCATTTCTTTGTCCAAAGCGACAAAGAAACGAAGCAAAGAAAACGCTTTAACCGCTCTACCCTAAGTGTCCACAGCGTGCAGTTCCCATTCATAGGTGCCCCAAAAGCACGGTGCTCGCCAGAGCGACGGACAGTTGAACCCCTCTTTCTCGCGAATCCTGACATGAACACGCTTCGCCACCAGTGCTCTCGGGCAAGCACCAGCACCCCACGGTCAGCACGGCCTCACGCGTTTTTGGGACCTTGTTTCTCCGTGGGTTGGCGACGTGGTTCGACGTGTGTACAAATTCGGTGGAAGGTTGTTCGCGGATAGCGCGGGGTGTCCCTTGGGCAGGTTCAATCACTGGTGGCGAAGCGTGTGGGTATCCGTGTTCGGAGAAAGAGGGGTTCACACATCGGTGGCTCTGGCGAGCACCGTGCTTTTGGGGCACCTATGAATAGAAACTGCACGCTGTGGACACTTAGGGTAGAGCGGTTAAAGCGTTTTCTTTGCTTCGTTTCTTTGTCGCTTTGGACAAAGAAATGACGGGCGGCCACGCGCAGTGGCTAATAGTGATAAGGAGAATATCTCACTCAAGCAGACCGCTAAGGCCGAAAGCAGCACCCGGCACTAACCCCAACCCCAACCTCCAAACCCCAAACCCTGTCACGTCCAAAACCAAACCCCGAGTGCGAACGAAAAAACGTGGTCGATTACCTCATTCTCGGCGGTGGCTCAGCGGGATGCGTGCTGGCCACACGCCTGTCCGAAGACGCTGGCAAGACCGTTTGCCTGATCGAAGCCGGCCGTCCTATTTCAGCAGCCAGCATGCCCGCCGCCGTTCGCAGCCGCTACCCAGGCCGCGCGTATCTCGACGCCGGCAACATCTGGCAACGCCTTACCGCGAGAATGAGCGGCACCGCGCAACCGCGCCGCTACGAGCAGGCCCGCATCCTCGGCGGCGGCTCGGCCATCAACGCGCTGATGGCCAATCGCGGCGCTCCGGCCGACTACGACGAATGGGACACGCTCGGCGCGCACGGCTGGAACTGGGCCACGTGTCTGCCCTACTTTCGCAAGCTCGAAACGGATGTGGACTTCAGCGGCGAATTACACGGTGGGACCGGTCCCCTGCGCATCAAACGCACCGAGTGGCCGCGTATCTCGCCGTTCGTGCGCGCCGTACTGGCGACCCTGGACACGCGCGGCCATCCTCTGCTCGATGATCAGAACGGCCCGTGGCAAGACGGAACCTTCGTTGGCGCGATTGCAGTCAGCGCGGCGGGTGAACGCATTCCGACCTCCATCTGTTATCTTACCGACGCCGTGCGCCAGCGGCCTAACCTGACAATCAGGACCGGCGAGACTGTAGACCGCGTACTGTTCGACGGCACTCGCGCAATCGGAGCACTACTCGGTTCAGGCGAGACCGTGCAAACCGCCCAGGTGATCGTGTGCGCGGGCGCGATCCATAGCCCGGCGATCCTGCTGCGCAGTGGCATTGGTCCAGCAGATAGCCTCGCTGCACTGCACATTCCCCAGGTTGCGGATCGACCCGGGGTTGGCGGCAACCTGATGGAGCATCCGTCTATCGCCGTGTCGGCCTTCCTGCCCAAGTCCGCCCGTACGCCCTTCCCCGATGAACACCACGAGCAGGCGATCGTGCGCTTTTCGTCGGGACTCCCGGGAACAGTCAGGGGCGACATGCACGGCGCGATCCTGTCGCGTTCAGGCTGGCATTCCATTGGTTATCGGCTGGGGACGATCTTTTTCTGGGTCAACAAATCGTACTCGCGCGGCCGCGTTACGCTGACATCGGCGAACCCGCTCGATGAGCCTGCTGTCGAGTTCAACATGCTCTCCGATCCACGCGACCTCGACCGCCTGAAGCTCGCCGTTCGCTTCGGTGCCGAGACGTTGGCGGACCCTTCGATGGCAGCGCACCAGAGCGCAATCTTCCCGTCGAGTTATTCACCTCGAGTCGCGAAGGTCGCAGTGCCGGGAGCCACCAACGCGATTCAGCGCGGTGCATTGAGCGCGCTGCTGGATTGGGCCGGGCCATGGCGAAAAGACCTGATTCACCGGCTGGTAACTGAAGGTGTTTCCATCGCCGGGCTGCTCGCCGACGACCACGCCATGACGCAGTTCGTCACGCGTTCGGTTGGTGGCACATGGCACCCCTCGGGAACATGCAGGATGGGCGCCGCCGATGATCCGGCGGCCGTCACGGACGCATCGGGCGCCGTTTATGGTGTGCAGAACCTGCGTGTTTGCGATGCGTCGCTGATGCCCTCCATTCCGTGCGCGAACACTAACGTACCGACCATCATGATCGCCGAGCGGATTGCCGACATGATCCGCTCGGAAGCGCGTCAGGCGCCGTAACCCACAATGCCCTTGACCTCGAGAAACGCCTCGAGGCCCCATTCGCCATACTCACGGCCGTTACCCGATTGTTTGTAGCCCCCGAACGGTGCCCCTGCATCCCACGCGGGATAGTTGAGATGGACACTGCCCGCGCGCAAGCGGAACGCGACGCGCCGGGCGTGTTCGAGATCCCCGGATTGCACATACGCCGCCAGGCCGAACACGCTGTCGTTTGCCATGGCAATGGCCTCCTCCTCATCGCGATACGGCAGGATAGCAAGCACCGGACCGAAGATTTCATCGCGTGCGATGGTCATGTCCGGCGTCACACCGGCGAATACCGTAGGGCGGACGAAGTAGCCGCGCGTCAATCCTTCAGGCCGGCCGGTTCCGCCGGTCACCACGCGCGCGCCCTCGTCCACTCCGGTTTGAATCAACCGCTGGATACGCTCGAACTGCAACTCGCTGACCACGGGTCCCAGCGTTGTGCCGGGTGTGTCGGCGGGACCGACTACATGCGCTTCGGCTGCGCGGCGCGCGACCGCTATTGCTTCTTCATGACGGGCCGCCGGCACGAACATACGCGTGGGCGCGTTGCACGACTGGCCGCTATTGCCAAAGCAGGCATTCACGCCCGCAGTCACAGCGGCGTCGAGATCGGCGTCATCGAGAATCAGGTTCGCCGATTTGCCACCCAGTTCCTGATGCACGCGCTTGACCGTCGGTGCGGCCAGCGCGGCGATCTGGATACCCGCGCGCGTCGATCCGGTGAACGACACCATGTCCACGTCGGGATGACTGCACAACGCCGCACCGACTGTCGGACCGTCGCCGTTCACGAGATTGAAAACGCCCGGTGGCACACCGGCCGCGTCGAGTATCTCGGCGAACAGAAGCGCGTTTAACGGCGACACTTCGCTAGGCTTGAGCACCATCGTGCAGCCCGCAGCAATGGCCGGTGCGACCTTGCAGACGATCTGGTTCATCGGCCAGTTCCATGGCGTGATCAATGCGACCACGCCAATAGGCTCGTGTGTAATGAGCGTCGTGCCTTTGTTTCTTTGCCAGGTGAACGCCTCGCAGGTTCGAATCAGTTCCTTCAGATGCCGCGTGCCGAGTCCGGCTTGCCAACCGTGTGCCAACGCACGCGGTGCGCCCATTTCACGCGAGATGAGCTGCGCCATCTCGTCATAACGTTCACCGTACGCTTCCAGTATCTTGCGGATCAGTGCAAGCCGTTCGTCGGGCATGGTCAACGAAAACGACGCGAACGCGCGGCGCGCCGAGACGACTGCGCGGTCGACATCAACGGGGGTGCCCATCGCGATCTCGGCGAAGGTTTCTTCGGTTGAAGGATCGATCACTGGCAGTCGCGCGTGGCCCGTCGGCGAGACCCATTCGCCGCCTATGTAGAACTGTAGTTCATGGCTCATTGCTGGTATCCGTCAGGTAGCGGTTAGGTATGGATCAAGCATGGTTCAGGCGCGTGCCGATGATTTTCGGCTCACCACCACGATCATCACAAGGCACAGCGTCAGGGCGGTCAGCATGGTGCTGATCGCGGCAATGGTCGGATCGATCTCGTCGCGCAGCGTGACGAACATGCGGCGCGTGAGGGTCTGGTTCGGGCCACCGGAGACAAACAGCGCGACCACCGTTTCATCCAGCGCCTGGATGAATACAAACACCGCGCCGGAGATCACGCTCGACTTGATCTGCGGCAGCGTGACCGTCATGAAGCTCCGAAAGCGGTTCATGCCGAGACTGCGCGCGACCATCTCCTGGGTAGGATCGAAGGTACGCAGGTCGGCGCCCACGGAGATCAGCACGTAAGGCAAGCCGAGCATGGTGTCGGCAACAATCAAACCACCAACGGTATTCACGTATCCCATCTGCGAATACACGAAAAACACGCCCACCGCGACAATGATGATAGGCACCATCAGCGGCAGCATGAGCACGGTGCGCAGATAACGCATGCTGCGGTGCGTGCCGTTCTGGATCGCATAAGCGGCGGCCACGCCGAGCGGCGTGGCAATCAGGGCGGCACTGGTCGATGCAATCAGCGTGGTCCGCGCCGCATCGATCCAGGCCGGATTGCTGAAGAACGCGTGATACCAGCGCAAGGAGTAGCCGGGTGGCGGGAAGGTCATGAAACGCGTGTCGGAGAACGACAGCGGCACGACGATCAGGATCGGCACCATCAGGAACACGAGGATCAGCAGCACGCCGAAGGCGAGGACGATACGGCCGAACGAGAGGGCTTTCATGTCATTCATGTGGGTCATTCCGCTCATTTCGCCCCCAGGGTTTTTTCGAGCGGAGCCACGCGGCTCGCCGCATAGAAGATCGCGAATACACAGACCAGCAACACGACACTGACCGCACTCGCCGCCCCCCAGCTATTGTAGATTTCCACGTTGCGGCTCACGACCATGGACACCATGACCGACTTGCCGCCGCCCATCAGCTCCGGCGTAATGTAGAAGCCGAGACACAAGATGAAGACGAGCGTGACGCCTGCCACCACTCCGCTCATCGATAACGGCAGGAACACGCGCGCAAAGACATGCAGCGGCGAGCCGCCAAGACTTGCGCCGGCTTGCGAGAGGTTCTGCGGAATTTTCTGCATGGCCGAATAGAGCGGCAGCACCATGAACGGCAACAGGATATGCACCATCGCGACCACGGTGCCGAACTGGTTATAGGCGAGTTGCAATGGATGGTCGATGACCCCGCTCGCCATCAGCGCCTTGTTGACTACACCGGTGCGCTGCAGCAAGACGAGCCAGGCGTAAGTGCGTACCAGCACGCTGGTCCAGAACGGCAGGATGACCATGCCGAGTATCAGCGCGCTGAACTTCGGCGGCACGGACGCCGCCAGGTACGCCACCGGATAACCGAGCAACAAGGTGACGGCCGTTACGATCACGCTAAGTTTGAAGGTGAGCAGGAACGTGTCGAGGTACACGCCCGTGAACATGCGCCGGTAGTTCTCGAACGTGAAACCGTGATTCCAGATGGACTGCCACGAGAGCCATGCAAGCGGCACGACCAGCAGCAATACGATCACCAGCAGCGCCGGCGTCATCAGCAGCAGCATCGCGCGGTCTTCGCGGCGCTGATAAAGAATGGAAGGCCCGGCCGGTGTTGCGTGCATTGCAGTCTGTCCTTGAAAGGTCCGGGTAGCGCTTCGCATCATGCCCCTCCTCACACACCTCATTACACACCCAAGGCATCGAGGAATTGATACCACCCCGCCACCAGGCGAACGCCCGGCGCACGCAGCGAATGGAAGGGCACCGGGTTCAAGCCGGGCGCCGCCAGCAGCGAGAGCTCCGGTTTCTCCCCAAGGGCGAGAGCCGCGGCATGCTGCCCAAGCAAACTGGCCATCGCGACCCCCGCCCCGTTATACCCGAGACAAAAAGTGGTGTCGCCGTCACTGCGGCCCACATGCGGCAGCGAGTTGAACGTCATGCCGACATACCCCGACCATTGGTACTCCACCCGCACGCCGGCCAGGTCTGGAAACAACTCGACCATCGCACGCTCCAGCGCGTCGAAGCCGGCCGTCTGCCCTTCCTTGCCAAATGCGTCGCGACCGCCGAACAGCATGCGGCCATCGACCTTGCGAAACCACTTCATCATGCGCCGCGTTTCGGCATAGCTGCGACGCTCGACCATCAGGCGGTCATCGAGTCCGGCAGGCAAGCGTTCCGTCGCGATCATCGCGCTGCGAAACGGCACCAGTTCGCGTTGATAAGCCGCGGTTGCAGGCGTCAGGTTCGAATACGCATTGGTCCCGACAATCACCTGCTTCGCGCGGACTGTGCCGTTGGGCGTGCGCAAGGTCACGCCGCCGCTGCCGTCTGAGCGGATCATCTCAAGCACGGGCGTCGATTCATAGATATCCACCTTGCGCCGCGTCAGGCCGGCGGCGAGTCCGCGCACGTATTCAAGCGGCAGGATCGTGCCCGCGTCCGAGCTCAGCACGCCGCCGACAAACGCCTTCGATCCCGTTTCATGCTCGACCTCGGCGCGCGATTGAACCGTCATCGTGGTGTCGCCGAGTTTTTGCTTCACCCACTCCGCCTCGGCGCGAATGGAGGTGAATGCGCGTTCGGTGTGTGCACAGCGCAGGCTGCCGGTGTGTTCGAAACGGGCGCGGTCAAGCTTGAATTCATCGATGAACTGTTCAACCACGCGCACGCCGTCGTGGGCGAGGCGATGCATGGTCTTCGCGGTTTCAAGCCCGTGCAGGCGCTCGATTGCGGGGAACGACAAACGAAATTTCGACGACACCACGCCGCCATTACGACCGCTCGCCCCCCAGCCGACCGGATTGGCATCGAGCACCACCGTTTGCACGCCGCGCTTTTGCAATGCATACGCCGCCGACAAGCCCGAGTAGCCCGCGCCGATCACGGCCACCTCCACCGAGAGATCGCGCTCGAGCGGCGCACCCGTGCTGACGGGCGCGTCCGCTTGCGGCGCAGCACCCGCCATGTCGATCCATAAGGAGGGCGCGCCCGGCCGGGTCAGCGTTTGCTTCATGCTGCGCGTGCTTCGGCTTCCACGGCATCGGCAAGCGCGGCCAGGGTCGGGAAATTGAACGTGGGCGTGGTGACCGCGCCTGGCGTCGGGGTTGCGCCGAAGCCCTTCATGCCTTGACGACGTTCGATCCAGCAAGTCGCATAACCCAGCTCGGTCGCAACACCAATGTCGTGGTACTGGCTTTGCGCCGTGTGCAGGATCTCGCTGAACTTATAGCCGAACGCTGCCTGACGGCCCCGGTTATAAGCAAAGAATTGCGGGTCCGGCTTGGCTACCCCGGTTTCATCGGCACATACGGTGTCGTCGAACGGATCGTCCAGCGTGTGAGCATAGGCCGATAACGCCACGCGGTCCGCATTGGTCATGGCAACCAGGCGATAGTGCTTGCGCAGCCGCTTGAGCGCCGCCACCGAGTCTTCAAACGCGGGCCAGTCAAGCACGTCGCGCTGGAACGCGGCAGCGGTCTCGTCATCCGCGGGCAGGCCGAGTTCGTTGGCGAGCGACTGATAGACGCTTGCCATCGCCTTGCTCGAGCGGCCCGGAAACGCCGCACGGCCGCGCATGTAGGGCTCGAAGATCTGGTCGTCCGTGAGCTCCCTGGCCGCCGCGCCACCCAGGCGGCGCACCGAGGCCAGCACACCGCGCTCGAAGTCGATGAGCGTGCCGACCACGTCGAACGTCAGTACCTTGAAATCCTTCAGCTTCATGATTCGTAATCCTCTATAGTTTGATTGAGATCCAGGCTTTGATGCCTGTCTTCACGGCGTGTAAAAATTCAGGCCGGTACGACGATGGTGTCCTGCGGGTCGAGCAGGACTGTCATCTCGGTCCCGGGCGCGGGAATGCGTTGTCGCGCGTCGTGGCTGCCGGGCTGCCTGAGGCTGATCGGCGTGCCGTCGGCAAGCGTGGCGAGCACCCGCAGGCTCTCGCCCTGATACAGCACTTCGCTGACACGGCACACCAGCCGGTTCACGCCGGGCCTTTCATACCCGCCGTCAATCACCAGCTTTTCGGTCTGCACGGCCAGCAAAAGCTTGTCGCCGGCCGGCAGCGGGTAGGCAGTTCGCAGGACAATGTTGCCGAGCTTCACGGCGTCATCGCCGGCACGGGTCACGTCGAGCAGCGTCGCCTCGCCAATGAAACTCGCCACGAACGCATCGCACGGGCGGTCGTAAAGGCGCTCCGGCGTATCGATCTGGACCAGCCGGCCATTACGCAGCACGGCCACGCGGTCGCTCATGGTGAGCGCCTCACGCTGGTCGTGGGTCACGTAGACAATCGTCGCTTCCAGCTTCCTGTGCAGGCGGCGCAATTCGATCTGCATGGTCTCGCGCAACTGCTTGTCGAGCGCCGAAAGCGGTTCGTCCATCAGGATCAGTTGCGGCTCGAATACCATTGCCCGAGCCAGCGCCACGCGCTGACGCTGGCCGCCCGACAGCTGGGCCACGCCGCGGCTTTCATAGCCACCCAACTCGACCATCGCGAGCGCATCCGACACCTTGCGAGCCCAGCCGGCTTTCGGCTGACGCCGGGCACGCAACGGGAACGCAACGTTCTCGCCGACCGTCATATGCGGGAACAGCGCGTAGTTCTGGAACACGATGCCGATGTCGCGCTTGTGCGGCGGCGCGTATGTAATATCCCGCTCGCCCACCCACACCGCGCCGGAGGTCGGCTGCACGAAGCCGCCCAGAATGCCGAGCAGCGTGGTCTTGCCCGAGCCCGAAGGCCCCAGCAACGAGACAAATTCGCCGGGCGCAATATCAAGCGACACGTCGTCCAGGGCGACCACGGAGCCGTAGCGCTTCGTGGCTGACCGGATCGATACACCTGCTTTCGCCCTTGCATCCATACCCTGTTTTCTCGCCATGTAAGTCTTCGGTTGATCAAAATATACGGTGCGATGTTTTTGGCCGCAATTCCCGAATTGTTGGATCAGGCATAACATGAGGTCATGCCTAATCTACGCAAGAAACTGCCGAGTGCGAACGCACTGTTCGTCTTTGAAGCCGCCGCGCGCTGCGGTAACTTTACCCGCGCGGCGCAGGAGCTTTACGTAAGCCAGCCAGCCGTCAGCCGGATGCTGGCGCGCATGGAAGACCATCTGGGCGTGCGTTTGTTCGAGCGCGTGCGAGGCGGTATCGAACTGACCGAGAACGGCCGGATCCTTTACCGGAAAATCTCGGAGGGCTTCAGCGGGATTGAAGGCGCGATCCGCGAGATCGAGGCGCGCGCAACGGGTGTGGAGTCGGTGACGTTATCGGTGTCCACTGCTTTCACCACACACTGGCTGATGCCACGCATGAACCGGCTCAATCAGGCATTCCCTTCCGTCGACCTGCGCTTTCAACTGATTTCGGGGCGCATTGGCGGGCCCCTTGTCGACGTCGATCTTGGCATGCGTTTCATGACGCAGGACGAGATAGGCGCGAACAGCGTCCTTGTGATGCCTGAAGTGCTGCTGCCAGTGTGCAACCGCCGGTATCACGAACAGGCGCTGCTGGACGAGGCCTCCGCGCATGGAGACACCATCATCGTGATGGATGACGGCGAGCGTGGCTGGCATGACCGCTTCAGCGCGTTTGGCCAGCATCAGCGGCGTGCAGCCAACATGCTGAGCTTCAACGACTATGCCATCGTCGTGCAGGCCGCGTTGCTCGGGCAAGGGATCGCGCTTGGCTGGCTCAACGTCGTATCGCACTGGCTGGCGGAAGGCGCGTTGCTGCCGGCCGAGCAGGAGTTGCTCGTGACCAGCAGGCGGTGTTGTCTGGTATCGCCGGAAAACCGGCCGATGCGTCCGGTGGTCGAGGCCATCCGCGACTGGATTGTCGAGGAGACGCGTGTCGACATGCGCACCGTCGACCAGGCTTATCCGGCTCTTGGCATTCGCGACGCGCTCAAAGGCGCAGGGCTGGTGCTGGGGTGATGCTGGGGATCACTTGATAGACCTGATATGAGCCTGGGCTCCCTCCACCCGGGTTTTAATCTTCATACAAATAATCGGACTGGCGCTATTTTTAGGCGGGACCAGTATTTGCGTCTGTCATGGATCACGAAGCTCGCTAACCGACGCCTGATTCAAACTCGCCGGACGTGTTGCTTTCCCATAACAATTGAACCCGGTACATACCCGCAATGGGTGAACGTCAAATTACGTGAAATAATTAGTAACAGTACCAAAAAGCGAACAAACCGGGCATGCGCGCAGATAACATATGCTAATAAGGGCTATAAAAGCGTATTGCGGTGAACAATGCTTGGCCGGTTAGGACAAGACCGCTGTCACTTGGCGCTTACTTGGCGCTTAAGTGATGCTCGCCCGAAGACGGAACGCGAACTTCGAACAAGGCTTAACGGGCTTTCCGGGGCTTGAATGGCGCTTAAACGGGGCTTTGTGGCATGACCAAGAGACAGCCGATCAACCTTCGATTCCTTCAAGTTTGCGCTTATTGAGTCGATATAACTTAAAGCGTGTGCAGTTTTCGTGAGGGCGACAACTGCAATTTTCGCGACGTGTCCAAAATGTGCTGACCCCGCAGCGTGCTGATAGCGGTGTTCGCTATAACTAACCGGTATGACTTTCATGGCTGCTTCTCCACTTCCCAGGCATCTGTTTTACGTAGGCGATCCTTTGACGCTCGAACTTCGCTCGCTCCTGGATACGCGTGGCTGGACAGTCAAATCTCTGGAACTGGACCGGGAGCCAGGGAATTTTTCATCGAAACCTAGTGGCGGTTTACTCGATTTCTCGGCGCGAAACGTTCTGGCCAATCTGCGGCTGGCCGAAACCTGGCTATCGGTAAAGACCGTGGGCTGGTTGGCGCTCTTGTCGCCGGCGCAACTTGAAGATTCGACTATCCGGCGTCTCGTCCGGGATTTTTGCTTTGATTATGTAACGCTCCCCGCATCGGGCGAGCGTATTCTGAATGCGCTTGGCCATGCTTATGGCATCGCGGCCCTGCACGACGCAGGGTCACGCGACGCCGTCGACGCCAAGAACGACAGCAACGCCGAAGGCGACATGATCGGTTCATGCGACGCCATGCTCGCGCTCTTCCGCGCGATCCGCAAAGTGGCCATGACCGACGCGCCCGTGTTTATCTCGGGTGAATCGGGCACGGGCAAGGAGCTGACCGCGGTAGCCATTCACGCGCGCTCGGTGCGGCGCAACGAACCGTTTGTCGCAATCAATTGCGGGGCTATTCCCGCGCATCTTTTGCAGTCCGAGTTATTCGGTTATGAACGCGGCGCGTTCACCGGCGCGAACCAACGCAAGATCGGGCGTGTGGAAGCGGCGAACGGCGGTACGCTGTTCCTCGATGAAATCGGCGACCTGCCGCTCGAGAGCCAGGCAAGCCTGCTGCGCTTTCTCCAGGAGCGCAAGATCGAGCGCTTGGGCGGCCATGAGTCCACACCCGTTGATGTGCGCATTGTCTCGGCTACGCACGTCGACATGCAGACGGCCATGGTTGAAGGCCGGTTCCGCTCTGACCTTTATCACCGGTTGTGCGTGCTGCAGATCGAAGAGCCGCCGCTGCGGGCACGCGGCAAGGACATTGAATTACTGGCCCGGCACATGCTGGATCGATTCGAGAAAGACGCCAGCCGGCGTCTGCGCGGTTTCGCCCCTGACGCTATCGCCGCGATTCATAACTATGGCTGGCCCGGTAATGTGCGAGAGCTGATCAACCGCGTGCGGCGCGCGATCGTGATGGCCGAAGGCCGGTTGATCGGCGCGAATGATCTCGAACTCGGCGAGTTTGCGGAGTGCGTGCCCATGTCGCTTGCGCAGGCACGCGAGGTGGGAGAACGGCAGGCTATCGAAATGGCCCTACTGAGGAATCGCGGACGCGTGGGCGACGCGGCACGCGAACTCGGCGTGTCCCGTGTCACGCTGTACCGGATCTTGTCCGCCTACAACATGCGCGATGCGGAAACGCCGTCGGGTCTCGGCCTGGACTAGTTCCTGCCTGCGGCAACGGTATCCTGTGGCGCTGCGGGGAGAGATGCCCACGGTCGGCTGGTGGCTCAGTACGGCACCCGTCTCGGCGCTGGACGAAACCGTGCGCAACGCGATTCCCACCCGCAATGTGCACGCGTTCTACGGCTTTCCACCCGCACCTTCGCGCTCCTGGCGCGGGACAAAGCGGCCCACGAGCATCGCGCGTTTCCAGCCGAAACCCGCTACCTTCCGATATTCAAACCCCGCTTGCAGCAGCGCGCGTTTCACATCACCGGCACTGGTGTAGGTGGAGAACGTGGTGTCGTCACCGGCCAGCGCGGCGAGCGAATTGAAGATCGTGGGCGTCCAGAGTTCAGGATTTTTCGCGGGCGCAAAACCGTCCAGATAGAACGCGTTGGCGCGCAAGCGCAGTGTGGGCAATATCTTCACCGCGTCGCCGAATATAAGCGTCAGGGTGACGCGGCCATCGTCGAAATCCAACTGGTGCGTACCGGGTTCCAGCGGCGGCCACGCAGCAGCGAGCGTGTCGGCCAGCGCAAGAACCGATTCGTCGTCAACGGTCACCGCGTAGGCACGCCGCAGATCGTCCGTCGAAAACGGGTGCTTTTCGATCGACACAAAATGCAGCCGTTCGCTGCGCGCGGGATCGGCGCGCCATGCGGCCCATGTCGTCAGGAAATTGATGCCCATGCCAAAACCGGTTTCGAGCACGGTAAATGTTGGACGTCCCTGCCATCGTCCGGGCAAACCGTTGCCCTGCAAAAATACATGGTGCGACTGGGCAAGACTGCCCACGATGCTGTGATAGATATCGCCGTATTCGGGCGAATACGGCGACCCATTGGGGCGGAAAGCAAGCGTGGCGGGAATCAGCAGATCGGTCATGCGGGTCGGATGTCAGGGAGGGGACTGCGGGCAACCATGTTGACGGGCCACGGCCGCGTCGTGGTCGCGCGGTCCGGTGAAGGTTCAGCACGTTAGCAAAAACGGCCTGTCTCCGGCGAAAAATGCGCTGAAGAAAAGCGTCGCCCTGTCGCAGTGCTCAAACACGATTTATCCGGCACGCGGCAAAGTATCCTCGTTCTGCCATGAAGACACGCTAAGATAAATCGAATGGTCCCGGTTTGGCCGGGCCACATTAGCGCGTGATTTTCTTTGACAGGAGAACAGCATGGCAGCCAAGAAGATCCTATTTCTGACCGGCGACTTCGCGGAAGACTATGAAACCATGGTGCCTTTCCAGGCGCTTCAAATGGTCGGCCATACGGTGCATGCCGTGTGCCCTGGAAAGAAGAGCGGAGACAAGATCAAGACCGCGATCCACGACTTCGAGGGTGACCAGACCTACACTGAAAAGCCGGGGCATCTGTTTGCGCTGAACGCGAATTTCGATGACGTCGATGTCGCCGGTTACGACGCGTTGATGATCGCCGGCGGCCGTGCGCCGGAATACCTGCGGCTGAACAAGCGGGTGATCGAAATCGTACGGCAGTTCGCAGCCGCCGAAAAACCGATTGCCGCAGTCTGTCACGGTGCGCAGTTGCTGGCGGCAGCCGACGTGATTCGCGGCAAGCGGATCTCCGCCTATCCCGCTTGTGCCCCGGAAGTCCGGTTGGCCGGCGCCGACTATGCGGAAATTGAAGTGGACAGCGTGGTCACTGACGGCAATTTCGTCACAGCCCCCGCGTGGCCCGCTCATCCGCAATGGCTGGGTCAGTTCCTTGCACGGCTTGGAACCGAAATTTCGCTTTGAATGAATGCGGAGGATGCGGCGGTTGATGCTTCCAGGGCTCGTTTGGAGGGCTTTCAGAGCGTTCCCGGAAAGCGGATGCCTTCGTGCTCCGCCCGGTTGTCCATCAGCGTCCGGCAGCTGTTTTCGAACGATTGCCGGCGTCGGCAAGTGCCGCAATTGACTGATGGTTATCCCGCCCGCCCGAGGCTGCAGAACGCCGGGCGCGGCGGGCTGCTAGAATCCATGTTTTACTTGCCTGGTCATGTGCTATGGGCTTTGAACAGCTCGCTGTATTGAAACAACAACTCGAGAAAGAGAAACAGGAGAAGCGCGCGCAGTCGAAGCCCGCGGCGAAGCCTGTTGCCTCCAAGCCCGGCTCCAAGCCTGCTGTCTCCAAGTCCGGCGCCAGGCCTGCTTCCTCCAAGCCCGGCTCCAGGCCCGCGGCCGCGCCAGTCTCGAAGCAGGCCGCCAAGCCGCCGCGCCCTCCCCGGCCCGTGGCCCGGCCTGCTGCGCCCGCCGCGGTCAGGTCGAAACCCGTGGACCCCGTGGTGTTGACTATCGGGAAGCTGCAAAAACGGTTTCCGAAGGCGTTCCCGAAAAACCCGTCGCCCAAGGTGCCGCTGAAGATCGGCATTTTCGAAGATCTTCTCTCGCACGCTACGGAATTGGCGCTGAGCGAGACTGAATTGCGCGCCGCGATCAAGATCTGGTGCCGCGGCAGCCGCTACTGGACAGCCATGGTCGAAGGTGCGGTGCGGGTTGACCTCGCGGGTGAGGAAGCCGGCCGTGTATCTCCTGAAGACGGCGTCCGCGCGACAAAGCTGGAAGAAGGCCGCGTGGCCAGGGTCGCGTCGAAAGCGGCGGCTCCTGAGAAGGCGGCGGTTGCCGAAACCGCAGCCGCTCCGGATCCGGAGAAGGTTGCCGGATAAAACAAGCGGGTTGGGACAGGAGGTTTGCGGCAATTCCGCAGCCTCCCCCGCGCGCTCTGCGCTGCAATTGGTGGTCTGCACGGCACGAACACTTCGGCCGGCTCCGCACGACAACAGAAGCATCGCCTCATCGCCAGGCAATATTGTTGCGTTCCCCCGTTTCTCCGCGATCAAGCCGGTATCGGACCGAATCAGCACCATCGCGGATTCCGGTAAAGCGGAAAGCCGGTCCGTTCTCGCTTCGGTGATCACCCAAATACCCTGACCACCCCCTTCCGCGTACGGCCAGATACTCGGCACGTCCTCAAGCAGTTCTCGTCAATTTCGTCGTAACCACAACAATCCGAAGTGTGTGTTGAACGCACGATCCTCTGCGTTCGCCAGCACTGCGCGGGTCATCGCAGATACCTCCGTCCGACGTTTCGCAAAACCTTGACATCCTTATTTTGTTGAACAACATTACGTACATTGTTCAACAATTAGGGTCGCCGAGAGCGATCCTTTCCACAGAAAGGGAACGTCCATGCACGCGTATCGTCCGTCCTTCTCGCCGCGCCGCGCCCTGGTTGCCGGGCTCGCTGGTTTGATGCTGCTGGTCCTGCAGGGTACGGCCGACGCCGCTACGCCGGCACCGCACACCCTCGCCGCAGGCACGCTCACCATTGGCTCCGACCTGACCTATCCGCCGTACGCGTTCATGGACGGCGATACGCCCGCCGGACTCGATCCTGATTTCATGACCTCGCTGGCGTCGCACCTGCAACTCAAACCGAAATTCGTCGACACGCGTTTCGCCAACCTGATCCTCGGGGTCAACGCGAAGCGCATCGACATCATTGCGTCCGCGCTCTATGTCACGCCCGAGCGCGCGAAACAGATTGATTTCGTGCCCTACTTCAAGACCGGCGGCTCGCTCCTCGCGCTGACCGGCAGTGGTTTCAAGCCCGCGACACCCGAGGCCCTGTGCGGCAAGCGCGTCAGTTCGATCAAGGGCGCTTCGTGGATCCCTAAACTGGCGAAGGTTAGTCAGGATACCTGTGCATCGAAGGGCTTGGCGGCTATCGATGTACGCGAGTTCGAAACCTCGCCGCAAGCCTCCCAAGCGCTGCTGGCTCATGCTGTCGACGCGCAGTTCGAGGACTCGGCGGTGGCGAAGATGACTGTCGACAAGATGAGCGGGCGTCTCGCCATCACGTCGACTACGCCGTTGTTTCCGGTGGTGGTCGGCCTCGGTGTCGCCAAGAGCGATCCCGCGTTGCTCGCCGCGGTGAAAGGCGCGCTCGACACGATGAAGCAGGACGGCGAGTACGCCGCGCTGCTCAAGCGCTACAACGTCGCCGAACCGACCGGCGAAGAGATCGCACAAGCACTCGGCGCGTCTAACTGAGCAACTCGCATAAGCAACTCGCATAAGCAGCTCGTATCGGCCTCACCCCCAGCCACCAGTCACGGGCGACGCGGCGCGTTCGAACGGCCACGTCGCCTTGCGGAGAAGATGAATGATTTTTGACTGGCACTACGCCCTGTCACTGCTCGCCGACAAGGCGTTCTGGAGCGCATCCTGGCGCGTGGTCGAACTCAGCATAGCGACGTGGATGATTGGCATCGTCGCCGGGTTCCTGCTGGCGCTCGGCAAGCAGTCGCGCATTGCACCATTGCGCGTGGCGTGTTCGGCTTACATCTGGCTGTTTCGCAGCCTGCCGCTGCTCGTGCTGCTGATCTTCGTGTACAACCTGCCGCAAGTGTTTCCCGCGTCGAGCGTGGTGCTCGCGGATCCCTTCTGGGCAGGTCTGATTGCGCTGTCGATCAGCGAAGCCGCCTATATAGCGGAGATTCACCGGGGCGGCCTGCTTTCCATCGGCAAGGGACAGTTCGAGGCGGGTCGCGCGCTCGGGTTGCGGTACCTCGGCCTGCAGCGGCTGGTGGTGGTGCCGCAGGCGTTTCGCGTAGCTTTGCCGTCGCTTGTCAACGAGTACATCACGATCGTCAAGCTCACGTCGCTTGTGTCCGTGATCTCGCTCGCGGAAATATTACTGGTGGGTGAGCGCCTCTATACGCAAAATTTCAAGGTCCTCGAGACCATGCTCGCCGTGTCGTTCTACTACGTGCTGATCGTGACGGTGGTCGGGTATGCGCTGAAGCTGCTCGAGCAGCGCCTAGACGTTGTGCGCAGGGAGCCAGCGGCTTTCAGTCCGGCCGAGCCGGCCGCATCCGCTGCGGAGACGGTGGCGGCAGCGGCGCGGGTAGAAGAGACCGGCCGCGTGGCGCTTGAAGCGGCCGGTCTGCGCAAGCGTTATGGCGAACATGAAGTACTGAAGGGCGTCGACCTGAAGGTGCAGGCGGGTGAAGTGATCTCGGTGATCGGGCCGTCGGGTTCGGGCAAGACTTCGCTCATTCGCACGCTCAACGGTCTGGAGCCGCTCGACGACGGCGAGATCGTGCTGCACGGCAAGCTCTTCCAATGGGGCGCAAACAAGGCGCGGCGGGCCGTGTCGCATCGCGAGCATATGCGTGGCATTGTTGATATCGGCATGGTATTCCAGAGCTTCAACCTGTTTCCGCATCGCAGCGTGCTCGACAACGTAACCCTGGCGCCGCGCTATCACGATCGTGGCTCGAAGGCCGCGTTGCGCGGGCTCGGCATGGAAATGCTTTCAAAGGTAGGAATGGGCGCTCATGCGCACAAGTATCCCCACCAGCTCTCCGGCGGGCAGCAACAGCGGGTGGCAATTGCGCGGGCGCTGGCCATGAAACCGTCAATCGTCCTCTTCGATGAACCGACCTCCGCGCTCGACCCCGAACTGGTCGCCGAAGTCCTGAAAGTCATCGAGCAGCTTGCACGTGAAGGAATGACCATGGTGATCGTCACGCACGAGATCAATTTCGCATTCCGCATCTCGGATCGGATAATCTTCCTGGAAAATGGCACGATCGTGGCGGACGCCGCCCCTCGCGTCATGTCCGCGTTCGACAAGGATTCCCGCGTCGCGCACTTTCTCAAGGACCTCCAGCTTGCATGACCCGAATCGTTTCCATGCCCGTTTCTGACTTGGCCGTGACCAAAAACAAGACCGTAACCGGGCACATTGAAGAAGAGTCCGTAACCGAACGCATCGTCACGCAGATCCGCGACAAGATCATCTGCGGTGACCTGGCTCCGGGCACGCCACTGACCGAAGCCGATCTCACGAAGGCGTTCGACGTCTCACGCAATACGCTTCGGGAGGCGCTGCGACAGATTTGCCGGGAAGGTCTGGCGGTGCACTACCGGCATCGCGGCGTGGTGGTGCGCACGCTTACACGCACCGACGTGCGCGACATTTTCCGGGTCCGCCGCACGCTGGAATTGCAGGCGCTTGCACTGCCGGTAAACACCGACCCGCCCGACCCGGCTGTGCTGCACGCCATGGCCGCTGCGTGCGACGCCGCGGCGCAAGCCGCGTTACAGGAAGACTGGCGCAGCGTGGGCACGCATAGCCTCCGCTTTCATCAGTACATTGTGGAGATGATCGGCAGCGCGCTGCTGGACCAGTTCTTCCGCACGATCCTCGCGCAGTTGCGCTTGCTGTTTTCCGCCGCCCCCGACGAACGGCGGTTCCAGTTGCCGTGGATCGAACGCGACCGCGAACTCTACGACCTGATCGTGGCCGGGGAATACAAGCGGGCAAGCAAGAAACTTTCCGACTACCTGGACCGCTCGGAGGAAGCGCTGATCGACCTTCTCTGAACCGCTTCTTTGCGGGGTTCTTTTCTCGGGCGAGGCTGGCGCCTCGCATCGACTCATTCAGGAGATCTAATGCCATGTTGAACTATCCTGCCGCTTATCAGGTAACCCAGGGGTCCGCGCTAGAAGTCGATCGCGACTTTTATACGCGTGTCGCCTCCGAGCATGAAACGCGCACGCTGGTTGATTCGGCGGTGGTGCCGATCCGCTCCGGCTACGCGTGGAAGGTCCCCGCCGGACACGTGTTCCGGATCGTGACCATTGAAGGGCCGCAGGTCGCGGACCTCAACATCTGGAATCAGCATAATCCCCGCGAGCGCTTCTGGGCGTCCCGCACGCGCCAGTTGCAGCAGGCGCATGTCAGCACATTCGACCGGCTGTGGTCGACCCTGCCCTATCTCCGCCCGCTCGTGACCATCACCGACGACACTCTGGCCGGCTACGGAATCGATGAACACGGCGGCCGGGTTCACGACCTGCTGGGGACGCGCTGCGATCCGTATGTGAACCGGATGCTGACCGGCGAAGATTTCGATTTCCATTGCCATTCGAACCTGACACGCGCCATCGCGCCGTACGGTCTCACCGAATTCGATGTGCATGATGTACTGAATGTGTTCCAGTGCACCGGGCTCAACCTGAACGATCAGTACTTCATGAAGGCATGTCCGGCGAAAAAAGGTGACTACCTGGAGTTCTTCGCGGAGATCGATCTGCTGTGCGCGCTGTCGACTTGTCCCGGCGGAGATTTGTCCTTGCCGATGTGGGGTCCGGACGCGCGTGATCCGCTAGAAGTTTGCCGGCCGCTGGGTGTCGAGGTATACCGGCTTGAACCCCGGATGCTCGATGGCTGGAGTTCACCCGAGGTACCGCCTTATCGTGGTCTGCACGGAATGCGGCTGGATACATCGGGTCGCGGCGGCTGTTGCTGAGCATATAGCCGAGAGGCGCTTGACTGACGTCTTTTTGTTGATGCAGCGTCATCGGGCAACACGCTCGATGGCGCCGTTGATCGCCTGAATCGCGACCGCTTGGTGCTGCATTGCACTATTCACGATGATGCGACGTGCGGCGCAGCTTGTCGCAGCCAATCGCCATTGCCACCGAAATCGCCCAGAAGGCGATGATTGCCCCGATAAAAAGCAGGTCCATGATTTGTCTCCTGACGGATTATTTGGTCTTTGTTCTTAAGACTAGGCAAGGACCCGACAATGCCGCGTGAAGAGAGTGCAAGGACTCGTCAACAAACCGTAAAAGCAGCGTGAATGCCTGGTCTAACGGCTTCTTTTCATTCCCTTATTCACTGCCGAATTCCGTTTTTGTACTGCTTGGCATGCCGCCCGGTCCGGCAGGATCGGGATTGCCGAAGCGCGGAAGCGCCCCATTCGCACGCGCACGATACAGTTCCGAACGCACCTGTTCGCGCGTCTTTGGAGTTTGATCGGATTGCACGGGAAGCGGCTTGGAATTCACAGGCTGGACAGACCGCAGAGCTTCTTCAACCGGAGGCGTTGCGCGTGCCGATGTGGGTCGTGTAGGCGTACTGGCTACCGTTGGTGAAGCCTCCAGCGAAGTCGAATCCGTCACGCCGATTTCTGGAGCCGGGCTATTTGCGTCGACACTTACACCGTTGTCCGATGGCGTCCTGACTTGAGGTCTGCCCGTGACCCTTGAGTGACGAGACATGCCGACCGTATGTTCGCGAGCCGGTGATGCGCTGTCACGCGTACGGTCGGATTTCGCAGACGGCCGCGATGCAAACCGACCCGGTTTCGATGTATTGGGCGGTTTGTCCGGGGCCATGACAGGAGGCCCGGTGTCGACTTTTCCCTCACGCGCCTGCAACTCCTTCTCGAGGGTTAACGCTCGACTATCGTCTTTGTGAAGCGTTTGCACAGCGCCTAACAGCACCTTGGCAGAAGCGAGATCATTACGTCTCAGGCTGTCCCGGACCGCCTGCAGAATGTGCGTGACATCATCGGAACGGCCGCTGGTGGAATCCGGGTTTGTTCCCCGGGCTTCGGTCTGGCTATTGTCCAGTTCACCGGAAACAGATGCGCCATCACGCTCAGAAAGCGTGTCCTCACCTGACCGCATTACAGATGCACCAATCACCAGTGCACCAACAAGGAGGCCCGCGAGAACTGTCCTCTTGGGGGTGCTCAACATGACGTCTGTCCCGTAGCTTGAAATGCGCATCCGACCGCGTAGGCAAAATCAACCTGACCCATCCTCACCCGGCGAAGGGTGAGTGGCACGCATCAATGCAGCATAAAAAGGGCCGCGAAAGAAATGCGGCTTCGCCTTGAGTGATCTACGAGGCCAGACGCAAGATTGGATGCGCCAATCGTTAGCCAATATCCGCCAAAATTGAAGCCTTTGCCCGCTTCCCAACGGTGGCGTTCGTCGAGTTGTCCGGCAGGACGATTGAAATTTCTCAGCGCTCATATTCCCGAGAGGGAGCGACTGGGCCGCGGTCATACCGCCCTTCTGCGCGCTGCTACACTTGCCGCGGTTTCGAATCCGCGCCGCCCGTCCCGTGCCAATCACAATCTGCGTGACCGTCGCGCGGCCGATCTTCTTCCGACAAAGTCCGCAACCCATGCTTCGATTCGAGAACCTTTGCAAACGTTACGACGAGCGCTCTGTCTTTCAGGGACTACGCTATAGCACCGGCGCAGGCTGCGTGGCGCTGAACGATGAAAGCGGCAGCGGCAAATCCACCTTGCTGGGCATCCTCGCCGGTGCGATCAAGCCCGACCAGGGCGAGGTTTGGATCGACCGGTACTCGCTGCTGACCTCTCCGCTTGAGGCGCAGTCCGTGCTCACTTACGTGCCCGAGGACTGCATGCCCTACTCGCTCCAGACCGGGCGGGAGTATCTGGAACTTGTGGCATCGAAGAGAAATACAGCCGTCGACAGTCAGGCTCTCGACCTCGCCGACCGCTTCGGCCTGACGCCCCATCTGGACAAGCGTTTCGAGCAAATGTCGTTTGGCACACGCAAGAAAATATTCCTGGCGTCGGCCGCCGTAGGCGAAGTCAAGGTCGTTATAGCCGATGAACCGGGCGCCGGGCTCGACGCCGCTGCGCGCGCCGTCCTGATCGATTTGTTCACCACGTTGACTGAGGACCGGACGGTTTTCTTTTCGAGTTATGACACGGCCTTCACAGAGGCTTGCAGAGCGAAAACGATCAGCTTTGCCGACCTTGGCGCGGGTGCCTGAGAGGCTGCTTGCTGCGTTAGAGAGCCCATGGATTCAGCGCACTGCGCAGCGCCGGAAAGGCGCGCTATCGTGAAGCTTGAACCTGTACGGGAGCCATCAACGGGCACTCACCCATCTGCCCGGTCATCACGGTGAGCTCACGCACCATGATGTCGGACGATTTCCCGTCGCGTCTTGCCAGTTTCGCAAGATCCAACATCTCCCCATACTGCGCCGCACAGTGCTGCAAGGATTCGTTCCCTCGATGCCCGGTCAAGGCTTCGACATTCGTCATGCGGCCACCGACGCCGATCGCTAACACCATCGCCATGATCAGCATGGCCAGCGTCGCCGCTTTGCCTGACAATTTGCGTCGCGATTCAACACCTGGCCCACCGAGCATCACGCTGCCTTGCTTTCCGATTCGGGTCACCATGCCACCGTTCATGCTTCGCCCATCCTCTCTCATGACCAGTGCGCCGGTACCCAGATGTTCCCGACCCAGTGGCCCGGCACCCACACTACCGGACGCGGCACCGGCGCCATGTAGACGACACGCGGAGCAACATACACGGCTGTCGGCGGCGGCGGGGGCGGTACGTAGACAACCGGGGGCGGCGGCACATAGACGACCGGAGGAGCAACCACCACCGGCTTCGGCGCGATGACAACCGTGGTACTGCCCGTGGCGACAACGCCCGTCGTGACAACGCCCGTGGTCGTGACCGTGCCACTCGTTGTCACGGTGTTGCCGCGGGTACCCGTGGCGCTGGCCGATGTCGTGACAACACCCGGCGCCACTTGCGTCGCCGTACCGGAGTGATAGACGCTCCCGCTGTCGGAGCCGGTCACCGTGCCCGAACGGTTGCACGTTCCACCCGCGCAATTTGTTGATGCCGAATGGTCGACCGTGTTGCCGTTCGAACCCGTGATCGATCCGGACGATGAATATTGGCCCGGTGCGGTTCTGGTCACGTCGCCGGATGTGGAGGCCGTTTTGCCGTCTGGTCCGGTGAGGGTTCCGGTGTGCGAACACGTGCCGCCCGCGCAGTTGGTGTCGCCGGCGTGCTGCACCGAATTGCCGTAGCGTCCGGTCGCGGTACCCGAGTTCGAAAACTGGCCCGGCGCGTTGCGGGTGACCGTCCCTGTGTTGCTCGCGAAGCCGCCGTAAGGGCCGGCGACACCTCCTGCATGCGAGCAGCTACCGCCGCCGCACGAGCCGTAGCGAGCGCCGTTATAGGTGCCACGTGATGTGTATGCAGTGCCGTGTTGCGACCAGGCGAAAGCTGAAGCACTGCCGAGGGCAAGCACGGCGATGGTTGTTGCGAGCACGAGCTTGCGCAAGGCGCCACGCACTGACGCAGTGGTCGCGGGAAAAGCGGCTGTTATCGACAGCACGAACGAGCGAATGTTCACGGTATCTCCTTGTTGGTTCCGGGCCACTTTCCGCACTGCGTCGTGGCGATGGGCGGACTATAGGAGTACACGCGGATTTAATCAGTAGCGAAGATATGTCACGCGGTTTCACCGCGACGGAGGGCCGTCAGACGGGGGTTTGCGGGAGGGGGAAGCGCGCCGTGACATATTTCGACATGAATTGTTGCGAGTCGGAATGCGATACGGCTGCGGTCGTAGAGAGTCAACCTGAGCGAGACGTCCCTACCCGGCCCTTTGCCGCCCTTCAGTGAAATTCGGCGAACCTCCCAGGTCGATAGATAGCGCATGTTTTTTGCTTGACGAAGCTGCATGTCGCAACAGCGATATGCAGGCTGACGGTAGGCCCGCCCCGACCCGTGGTGGAGGAACTATGCAAGGAAGTAATGACAAGGTACGTGCTGCAATTCTTGCCGTAGCGATCTCACTGCTTACCGCATGCGGCGGAGGTGGAAGCGGCTCGAGTGGCGCGCCCAACCCGCCGGGCGGGATTGATCTGCAAGTCGTTTCGTTCGGCGACAGCCTGTCCGACGTGGGGACTTACGCGCCGATCGCCAGCGCGGTCGGCGGGGGGCGGTTCACAACCAATCCGGGACAAGTGTGGACTCAGGATGTTGCGCAATACTACGGGGACACGCTTACCGCGGCGTTCACGATCAACATCGCTCATGAGTTAAGTCCGCAAGGTGGCCTCGGTTATGCGGAGGGCGGCTCCACGGTGGCAACGCCGGCAAACCTGTACGACTTTCTTACCGACGTGATCGGCAATGTGGAAATGCCCGTCAATCAGCAGGTGTCGAGCTATCTGTCCGCCCACGGCAGCTTCAACTCGGGTCAATTGGTGCTGGTCTGGGCCGGCGCGAACGACGTGCTTCGCGCCGGGCCGCTGCCGGCTGCGGCGGCGACCGTGCAGACGGCGGCGACCACCCTGGCTCAAGTTATTGGACAGATCATCCAGAGCGGCGCCACGCATGTTGTAGTGGTCAATGTCCCGAATGTCGGACTGACGCCCAAGGGGCTCGCCGCGTCCGACGGCGGGGCAAACCTGACCCAGTTATCGCAAATGTTCAACAGTGACTTGAACGCCGCCTTGCAGGCCGATGGCCTGCAAGGCAAGGTGATCCAGATCGATTCCTACACCTGGGCGGATCAGATCATTGCGAACTTTCAGGCGAATGGCTTCGCCGTGTCAAACACGGGCGAAGCCTGCAACCCTGCAACAACGCCCGATGACACGTCATTGCTGTGCTCGCCGGCTACCTACGTGACGTCCAATGCCGACCAGACGTACATGTTCGCCGACGACCTTCATCCGACAACGCATCTGCATACCCTGTTCGCCCAATACGTGGAGCAGCAGATTGCCGCGACCGGCCTCGGTCATTGAACCTGGAAAATGATGACTCGTTCACCCTGACCCCACCGCTCGCACGATCAGCACCAACCCTGCCACGACCAAGATCGCGCCGATAGCTCGCGCCACGCGCTCACCCGCCGGTGCAAGACGTTCGACGGTGATGGCTGCCGTGACGGCTGCCATTGCACGCAGATCCATGAGACCGGTAACGAGAAGGATTGCCGTCAGCCCGGCACAGCAGGTGCTGCAGTGAAGACCAAGGCGCAGGCCATGCCGCCAGGCGGTGGCGCCGTCCACCCGCAACGGCAGGCCACACCCCGAAGCGTCCCGGCAGCAGGCAAGGTGATGTGCCTTCCACGCGGTGAACTGGAGTGCGCCCGCGAGCATGACGATCGCACCAGCCACGATCGGAACTGTGCGCGCCAGCGCCGGCAGTTGCATCGCAAGCGCAGCGAACGCGTTTCCCAGCATGAAAGCAGCTATTCCGAACGCGGTCCACACGAAGAAGTACCCCACGCCCACCAGCGCAGTCAGCCAGCCCAGGCGCCACTCGCGTGTCCCGGCGACGGCCTGTCGATAGCGCCACAGCATGGGTGTGAAGGATGGCAGCATCATCCCTACCATCATCACGACCCACATGCCGATGAACGATGCCGCCGCGCCGGGCCACGTCTGTCCGCACATCCGCATCCACGCCATCGACATCGTCCAGCCGCCGGGCATCGGCATCTCGCCCGTCGCCGACATGGACGTGCACCAGACGACCGTCACCGTCGCACAAGCAGCGAAGAGTAGCGCCGTGACGGCGAAGAAAGCGCGCTCGCCGATCATGCGTCGCGAGACCTCCCGCCTCCAGGTTGCGCCAAGGTGAGCCATGACCCGCCTCAGCGCTGGTCGTACTCGTCGTGGCGCTGCCACCAGACGCCGGTCTCGTTGCGTCCCTTGGGCGCGCGGTCAAGCCACGGGTACATGCCCCAGATGCCGTCCACCCCGCGTGCGTAGGTGGAATACGCGTGATAGACGACTCCGTCCTCGAGTACGAACGTGCTCAAGCCCGGCCTGTCGCGCGTGTAGGTCGCTGCGTCGGTTCCGCAGGTGGCCGCGAACTGGGCGACGGGCTCCGGAATCTGTGCCGCGTCCATCGCATGGCCGCCGCGCTCGTAGTTGTATTCGATGCTCCCTTCGCGCTGCTGCTCTTCGGTGAACGCGATATTGAAGTCGAAGTTGAAGTCGCTGCCGAATGAGGATGCCCAGGGAAACGTCCAGCCCATCCGGCGCTTGTACGTCTGCAACTGCGCAAGCGGCGCCCGCGATACCGCCGAAAGCGTAACGTCGTGGTTCCCCAGATGGACCGCGATGCCATTGAAACCATCCGCGATCGACGAGCACGACGGGCATCCCGCCTTGTAGTCGGGCCCGAACATGAAGTGGTAGACAAGGAGCTGTGAGCGCCCTTTGAAAAGATCCGCCAGCGAGGCGCTCCCTTCATCGGTCTCGAACCGGTAGTCCTTGTCGATTCGAACCCACGGCAGCGCCTGACGTTGCTGCGCAAGCTCGTCGCCGCGCCGCGTGAACTCCTTCTCCGTCTTGAGCAACTCAAGCCGCGCCGCCATCCATTCTTTACGTGTTCCGGTCATGTGTGTCGTCATCATCTCTCCTTCCGTTGAGTGTTCTTCGCCGTTCGTTCCGTGCTCGATACGACGTGCGGGTTGGTGATAGATTAGTGCCGGGCATTGAACGGTGGGAGTGACAAGTGTGTCGGGATTCAAATAGACCATGGACTCGCTGATAGCGGTCGCAGCGCGTGCGCTCGCGGCGGGTGACCCGCTCGGCGCACTGAACCAGGTGGCCTTGCGCGACGACGCGCCGGCGCTCGCACTTCGCGGCATCGCGATGGCGCAGCTCGGCGATCTCGCCCGGGCCAAGGCGCTCGTGCGAAGAGCGGCTCGCGCCTTCGGTCCCAAAGACGCCGTGGCCCGCGCGAGGTGTGTCGTCGCCGAGGCCGAGATCGCGCTTGCATCGAGGGACCTGGGCTGGCCCGCGAAGACGCTCGATGCCGCACGGGCGACACTCGAAGCACACGGCGACCGCGTGAACGCCGCTCACGCGCGGTATCTCGCGGTCCGGCGCCTCCTCCTGATCGGGCAGATCGACGAGGCCGAGCGTGCGCTCGGCCGACTCGACCCCACGCCCTTCCCGGCCGCGTTGAAGGCTGTCCACGAGCTGGTCGTAGCGGGGATCGCGCTGCGGCGCCTCCGGACGAAAATGGCACGCGCCGCGCTTGCCCGGGCCGGGCACGCCGCGCGCGAGGCGGGTATTCCCGCGCTGACGGCAGAGGTCGAAAGCGCATCTCTCATCCTCACCATGCCCTCTGCGCGCCTGATTGCGTGCGGCGAGGAGCGGCTTCTCCTGCTCGAGGAGGTTGAAGCTCTGCTGGCATCGAAGGCGCTTGTGGTGGATGCGTGCCGTCACGTTGTATGCGACGCAGGCACGGCGGTCTCCCTCGCCAAGCGTCCAGTCTTGTTCGCACTCGCACGCGCGCTGGGTGAGGCCTGGCCCGAAGACGTGCCGAGGGACACGCTCGTCGCGCGGGCGTTCCGGGGAAAGCATGCCGATGAATCTCACCGCGCGCGATTGCGGGTTGAGGTCGGGCGGCTTCGCACCGTGCTGGCGACGCTGGCCGGCGTGAGCGCGACAAAGCGCGGGTTTGCGCTCGTGCCGCACGGCGCACGCGAGGTCGTCGTGCTGGCGCGGCCTGCAGAAGACAAGCATGCGGCGGTGCTGGTCTTCCTTGCCGACGGCGAGTCGTGGACAAGTTCGGCCCTGGCGCTTGTGCTTGGAGCGAGCCAGCGCACGGTACAGCGGGCACTCGACACGCTTGCGGCTGCCGGCAAGGTGCAGTCGTTTGGCCGCGGACGGGCGCGACGCTGGATGACCCCGCCCGTGCCCGGATTCGCGACGGCCTTGTTACTCCCCACTCCACTGACAAATGATTAGGATGACAACATGAAGCGATCCGCAGCCGAAATCATCCGTGAATATGGTCCCTTTCCGGGCGTCGATCACGTGGCCGGGGTCACGTATGACGGCCAGCACGTCTGGTTTGCATCGGGGGACAAGCTGAATGCGCTTGATCCGGCGAGCGGAAAACCACTGCGCTCGCTCGATGTCGTCGCGGATGCAGGAACGGCCTTCGATGGCCAGCACCTGTTCCAGCTTGCCGGGGATCGCATTCAGAAAGTCGATCCGCAGAGCGGCCACGTGCTTGCCACGATTCCGGCGCCCGGCGGCAACGCATGCTCAGGGCTCACGTGGGCTGAAGGGTCGCTTTGGGTGGCGCAGTATCGGGACCGGAAGATCCATCAAATCGATCCTCAAACCGGGGCGATTCTTCGGACCATTGAATCCAACCGCTTCGTCACCGGTGTCACGTGGGTCGACGGAGAACTCTGGCACGGCACCTGGGAAGACGACGCGAGCGAGTTGAGGCATATCGATTCTCGAACTGGAGAGGTCCTGGAGAGCCTCGAGATGCCATCTGGAACAGGTGTGTCGGGGCTCGAGTCCGATGGCGGCGAACAGTTCTTCTGCGGAGGTGGAAACAGCGGAAAGGTCAGATCCGTCCGCCGTCCACCACGGGGCACCGAGGTCCCTGTCGACTCCACCAGCGAGTAATCGAAGCCTGCCTGTATGCTGGCTTGCCCATGCCTTTATAGCCGCGCCGCGCCGCGACTTCAAAGGATAGGCAAGTGCAAGTTCGGACGTGACAAGCAGCGTGTCGGGCACGCTGAAAATCCCCCCTCGGCCACCCGATGGATCAACAGACTGCGGCCACCCTCCCGACTGCGTGTAAACTAGCGACCTTTTTCTCTCCGGTGGTACGGTGCAAGCCCCACAGCGCACAGCTTTCAGCGGCCCGACGCTCATTCGCCTACTTGCGCGCCTGGCGGAGGTCGAAGTGACCGAATCCAGGCAACCGCTTTCGGACCGGCTAAGCCAATGGGTTCACTGGACAGATGCCATTGCGCTGTCCACTGCGCTCAACGGCAATCCGCCTGCCGTGCCCTCTGGCGCGCGAGCCCTCAGCAGCGCTGAGGAGAACGAGTGCGCCCGTGTACGCACCACGCTGAGAAACGCCATCGTCGGCAATCAGGTGTTTGCCACCAGGAAGCGGCGTGGGCCCGCGCATGTTTCTGAAGCCCGTGTGGATACGGCTATCGACTATCCGGCTTTTCGTCAGACCTATCTGTCCATCCAGCAGTCGATGGAGACGGGCATCGGCAACCTGCGCGGCCGACTGCGGGCCTTGCTGGCCGCCAGGACGCCCGGCATGGGCCGGCTCGCGGAGGTGGATGCCGTCATGGAGCGAGCGTTGGGCGCGCGCGAGCGGAGTCTGCTGGCCAGCGTACCCGGGTTACTCGGCGGGCACTTCGACCGTTTGCGCAAGGCCGGGCAGGAGACCGTGGCCGACGACCCGGCGTCAGGAGATGCTCCCGCGGTCACGCCGGGTGCATGGCTGGACGTGTTCCGCAAAGATATGCAGAGCGTGTTGCTCGCTGAACTGGATCTTCGTTTTCAACCGGTCGAAGGGTTGCTCGCGGCCCTTCGCACCAGCTAACTGGGACACTATGTCCAGAAATCTGCTTAATCTCGCTGTTTTTTTGGTAGGTCTGGCCGCTGTGTGCTGGATCGGCGCCGGCTACGTGGGCTCAAACCCGCTGGCGCTGGCCGTCACGATGTTGATTGGCGCCTGCTACCTGGCGGGCGCGCTGGAGTTGCGGCGCTACAGCCAGGCGACGTCCTCGCTGACGCTTGCCGTCACGGGCCTGTCCGGCCCCCCGCCCAGCCTGGGCGCCTGGCTCGAGCCCCTGCATCCCAGCCTGCGCAATCCGGTGCGCCTGCGGGTCGAGGGTGAACGCGTGGCCTTGGCCGGCCCGGCGCTGGCGCCCTATCTGGTCGGCCTGCTCGTGTTGCTGGGCATGCTGGGCACGCTCCTGGGCATGGTGGCGACCTTGAGAGGCACAGGGCTGGCGCTGGACAGCGCGACCGACATCGAGGCTGTCCGCGCGTCGCTGGCCGCACCGGTGAAGGGGCTGGGATTTGCGTTCGGCACTTCGATCGCGGGCGTGGCCACCTCCGCCATGCTGGGGCTGCTCTCCGCGTTATGCCGGCGTGAACGGATCCAGGCAGCGCACATGCTCGACGTGAAGATCGGGACAACACTGCGCATTTACTCGCAGGCCCATCAGCGCGAGGAAACCTTCAGGCTCCTGCAGCGCCAGACCGAAGTGATGCCCACCCTCGTCGACCGGCTGCAAACGATGATGTCAACCATCGAGCAACAGAACCTGGCCTTGAACGCGCGCCAGATCGCCAGCCAGGACGCTTTCCACGACAAGACCGAAGGAATCTACACCCGCCTGGCTTTATCGGTTGAACGATCGATGAAGGAAAGCATTGCCGAAAGCGCCCGCACGGCGGGCGCGGCGCTGCAGCCGGTTGTCGAAGCGACGATGGCAGGTCTCGCACACGAGACGGCTTCGTTGCACGGCACGGTCACGAACGCGGTGCAACGGCAACTGGATGGACTGACGACCGGTTTCGCGGCGACCACCACGACCGTGGCGGATATCTGGAACCAGGCGCTCGTGGAGCACCGGCAGTCGAGCGAGGCGCTCACCCGGCACCTGCGCACTTCGCTGGATCAGTTCACCGAGACCTTTGAGCAACGCTCGGCCAGCCTTCTGGAAGGCGTCTCCACGCGCCTGGAAACGACGGCAGGCAGTGTGCAGGAAGCGTGGAACGCGGCGCTGTCGCAGCAGACAAGCGCCGGCGAGAAGCTGGCGAGCCACAATCAGCAGGCCTTGGCAGCGGCTGCATCGACCTTCGAGCAACACGCGGCGTCGCTGCTGCGCACGGTGGACCAGTCGCACGCGGACTTGCAGGCGAAGTTGGCATCGCGGGACGAAGAACGGCTGGCAGTCTGGACCGGGACCCTCGGTTCAATGGCCGCTTCGCTGAGCCGCGACTGGGAACAGGCGGGCACGCTGGCCGCGAGCCGGCAGCAGCAGATGTGCGACACGCTGGCGCAAACCGCACGCGACATATCGGCCCAGACGCAGGCACACACCAGCAGCACGATCGCCGAAATCGACCGGATCGCGCAAGTTGCAGCGCAAGCGCCCAAGGCCGCGGCAGACTTGCAGGCGGAACTGGCGTCGCGGGACCAGCAACGGCTGACAGCCTGGACGGAAGCGCTCGGTTCCATGGCCGCCACGTTGAGCCGCGAGTGGGAGCAAACGGGCTCACGCACGGCAAGCCGGCAGCAGGAGATTTGCGACACGCTGGAGCGGACCGCACGCGAGATATCGGCTCAGACACAGGCACACGCCAGCGACACGATTGCTGAAATCGAGCGCCTCGTGCAAGCCGCGTCGGAAGCCCCGAAGGCTGCGGCAGAAGTCGTTGCCGAACTGCGCCAGAAGCTCTCCGACAGCATGGTCCGCGACACCGCCATGCTGGAAGAGCGCAGCCGTCTGCTGGCCACGCTGGAGACCCTGCTCGATGCCGTAAACCACGCCTCCACCGAGCAACGCACTGCTGTCGACGCGCTGGTCTCGACGTCGGCGGGCCTGCTGGATCGTGTCGGCACCCAGTTCGCTGACAAGGTCGAAGCGGAAACCGGCAAGCTCGGCGCCGTTGCGGCGCAAGTCACGGGCAGCGCGGTCGAAGTGGCGAGCATGGGTGAAGCATTCGGGACCGCTGTACAGGCGTTCGGCGAGTCCAACGACAAACTCGTGACCCACCTGCAGCGGATTGAAACCGCGCTGGACAAGTCGCTCGCGCGCAGCGACGAACAGCTTGCCTACTATGTGGCGCAGGCTCGCGAAGTCATCGACCTGAGCATGATGTCGCAGAAGCAGATTGTCGAAGACCTGCAACAGCTCGCCGGGCGGCGTGCGTCGGCCGGAGCCGCAGCGGCATGAGCGAGGAAATCGATGGCGGCGTAGAGCCGGCAGCGCCAATATGGCCTGCCTTTGCCGACCTGATGTCGGTGCTGCTGGGCGCCTTCATGCTGATCATGGTGGGTGTCATTGGCGTGCAGCTGGAACTCTCGTCCAGGCTCGACCAGGAGGTCAAGCAGCGGCAGATGGAAACCCAGCGGCGCAAGACCCTGGAGCAGGCGCTGGCAGGGCCGCTGGCAGCGGGCCGGGTGACGCTGGTCAACGGGCGCATTGGCATCAACGGCAGCGTGTTGTTCGCGCTGAACTCCGATCAATTGCAGCCCGAAGGCCGGGAGGTATTGAAGAGTCTCGCGGGGCCGCTGTCCGCTTATCTCCAGACCAATGACCAGATCCTGATGGTGAGCGGCTTTACCGATGACCGGCAGGTGCGGGAGGCTAACCGTCGCTTTGCGGACAACTGGGAGCTGTCGGCGCAGCGTGCGTTGACGGTGACTCGCGCGTTGATCGATAACGGCGTGCCCTCCTCCTCTGTATTCGCGGCCGCGTTCGGCTCCCAGCAGCCCGTGAGTTCGAATGCCGACAACGAGGGACGGGCGAAGAACCGGCGCGTTGAAATAGCGCCTGTCCCGAGGCCCTCGGCAACAACGGTGAAGCCCCGTGGGTAGCGTTGGTGATCACCTCAATGATGTGACTAGCCACGCCCGTCTGATGCTCGACGCATGGCGCGCGAGCGGCGCTGATCGACTGTATCCTGTTCGCTTTTATTTCATCGACGCGTTGCACCGGAGGGCGGCCGGTCACAGCGGTGAAGCACGTCGCATCCTGGATGAAAGGCTGTCCAGACTGATCGAGGCTTATGCTGATGATCTCCGAAAGAGCGCATCGAAAGCTGCTGATGCCGATGTCGATGCCGATGCAAATCGCGCAGCATCGCCCGGTGAGGCCACTCCCCGGACGCTCGCCGCACTGATCGATTACATTGCCAGCCAAGCGCTTTCACCTTCAGATAACGATGGGACCGCCTCGCAGCGGACGCCCTCCTATCCTGAGCTGGAGGTCCTCGATTACTTCAGGGAAACCTGGACGAAGGTCAGTACCGAGAAGCAGTTTCGCCAGTCGCTCGCGCAAGTGCCCGGGAATGCCGGTCCGCTCAACTCGAGTAGTCTCGTGCATCGGTCGCTGTCTCTGATGCGCGAACTGTCGCCTGGCTATCTGCAGCAGTTCTTGTCGTATGTCGACGCGTTGTCGTGGATGGAACAGATGACCGGCGGCAGCGCCCCGGCCGATAAAGAAGCGCCCCGCTCCGCGAGCGCCCGGAAAAGTGCCCGGGGCAAATCACGCTAGCGCCCGGAGCTTCCACCGGCATCCGGGCGGTCAGGTGCGAGATCTCCGGCACTACCAGCGCCGTGTCCACGACGACCGGCAAGCCATTACCGCGGATGACCGAACATGGCAAATCTGCCATCTTGAGTCGCCTAACGATCGCGTTGCCCCCGCTTCACAAACAATGAAAAGTGCCGCCAAAATTCATACACTTATGATTAACCGGTCCTGATTCAGGCGAGCTTGCCCCTCGGCAAGATTCGGCTCGGTGAGCCAATCTGAATTGGCGCAGACAGTCGAGGTGATCATCATGAATGGGCGAAGAGCAGGCCAGCTATTGCTGGTGTTGGCAGTCCTCCTGGGAGCCAGCGGCGCAGCCGTGGCCGGCAGGGGTGGCTGGGGCGGCGCGACCTATTACCATGGCGGCGGCAGCTGGGGCGGTGGCGGGTATTACCACGGTGGTGGCTACTACCATGGTGGTTACTATCACGGCGGGTACTGCTGTGGCGGCGGGTCCATCGGTGTCTATTTTGGTCCGGGTTTTGCCTACGGGTATCCGTACGGTTACCCCTACCCCTATGGCTACCCTTACTACGATCCTGGTTACTATCCTTACGCGCCGCTGCCGGTCGTCGATTCTTCGGCGCCGACCCAATATATGGAGCAGGGGCAGACGGGCGCGCAAGCGGACATGGCCGGCGGCGGCGCGCCGCAATCCTCATACTGGTATTACTGCGGGAAGCCTCAGGGTTACTACCCGTATGTGAAGGCATGCCCCGCCGGCTGGCAGAGGGTGGCGCCCCAACCTCCCGGCAGTTAGTTGATCCTGAAGCGCGCCGGGCTTCGTTAGACACTGCATGAGCCAGCGCGACGTGCAGCGAGGGAAAACGTGCGACGGATTGGGCGACAGTTCCCGGTGCTCACTCGCGAGTCCAGTGCGTCTTACGCTCGGGATGCCCCCCGCTACCCGTTCGCGCAACACGAGATTAATAGCAACGTTGAGCCTGGTCTCAGTAATTCCTGGCGAAAAGCGCAACGGTGCTTCCGGGTTTGCCGCAGACGACACATCCCACGCCGATGTCGTCGTGCGGCGGATCGAACGGAAGGCATCGGATGGTCACGTTCAACGTCTCCTTCACCCAGCTCTCGCAAGTCTTGTCGCCACACCAGGCGGCCAATGCGAAACCGCTCCGGACATCGGTTTGCTGTTCGGCTTGCGGTCTGAAAAAATCCTCGAAAGCGCCTTTGTCCGAAATCACGCGCGTGTGTTCGGACCGAAACTGTCGTGCGCGCTCAAGGCATCCGCGCTGGATCTCGTCGAATAGTGACGTGACGGTTTCGGGAATATCCGCAAGCAAAACCGATATTTTTTCGGATGCGTCGCGATCCCGCCGCGAGAGCGTGACTGAACCACGTTCCCTGTCTCTGAGGCCGATTTCAATCCTGACAGGAACGCCCTTCTTGATCCATTCCCATTGTTTTTGACCGCCTCGTGATTCCCTGCGATCGATCTCGACGCGTACCCGCCTGCCGCCGAAATGCATCGCGCGTAATTGACTCGCCACCAGGTCGACATACCCGTCTACCTCGGTTTTTACGTTTATGTCTTCGGACCGGTGTATCGGCAAAATAACCACCTGAGCGGGGGCAATATTCGGCGGCAAGACAAGACCGTCATCGTCGCCATGCACCATGATCAGCGCACCGATCAATCGGGTGGACGCGCCCCACGATGTAGTCCAGGCGAATTGCCTGCTACCCGGTTCACGTCCCTGGAATTCGATGCCTGCAGCCTTGGCGAAATTCTGACCAAGGAAGTGCGAGGTCCCGGCCTGCAGCGCCTTGCAATCACCCATCATCGCTTCGATGGTGTAGGTATCAATAGCGCCAGGAAAGCGCTCACTGTCACTCTTTGCACCCTGGATGACCGGTATTGCCAGACAGTCCTCCACAAAGCGTGTGTAGATGTCCAGCATCCGCGTGGCCTCTTCGCGTGCTTCGGATTCCGTCTCATGCGCTGTATGTCCTTCCTGCCACAGGAATTCGCTGGTCCGTAAAAACAGGCGCGTACGCATTTCCCAACGGAATACATTGGCCCATTGATTGATCAGCAAAGGTAGATCGCGATAGCTCTGAATCCATTTCGCGAACATCACGCCAACGATCGTTTCGGAAGTGGGACGAATCACCAGCGACTCCTCGAGTTCAGCCGAGGGATCGGGAATCAGCGTGCCATCTGCAGAATGGATGAGTCTGTGGTGCGTGACGACGGCACATTCCTTCGCGAAGCCATCGACATGTTCAGCCTCCTTCTCGAGCAGCGACATGGGGATAAGCAGCGGGAAATAGGCATTGCGATGCCCGGTTGCCTTGAACATGTCGTCGAGCTCTCGCTGCATGTTTTCCCAGAGCGCATAACCCCACGGCTTGATCACCATGCAGCCACGCACAGGCGAGTTTTCTGCCAGGTCCGCTGCATCGATCACTTGTTGATACCACTCGGCATAGTTCTCCGCTCTCGTCGGAGAAATGGCGTTTCTCTTCATCTTGGTCATGGCTTAACCGGACTTGGCAAAGTGAAGGTCAAAAAAAAACCGCCTCAGAGGCGGTTTGTTGGAGCAGCTTACGGACGCACGCTAACCCACCGCTGGTGAACCGGTGTGGAAAGCTGGCGGGAACTGTACGTTGAGCTGCTTCATGACTTCATGATCTGGTTTTTTCCGGACAAAGTCAACGGCACGCTTGCTGCCCGGCGCGTCTCTGTTCAACCGTCGGCGAGCAGCTTGCCCCCTTTGGCCCAAGCGTCGCGCGGCACTTCGGTGATCACGATATCAACGCTCTCGGGCGGACAAACCAGGGTTTCAACAGTGACTCGCGTCACCTCGCGAACGAAGGCGCGCTTTTGCTCCAGCGTGCGGCCGGGGTGCATTTCCAGATGCAAGGTAGGCATGAAAAATCCTCGGTGAGCAGCATTCCGGATGGAGTGCAACGGCCTCAGTGTCACGCAGTTCCGACCCTGGATAAACATGCGATGATTTGGGTCATTCAAAACCTGCAGGTTCTTAATCATGGACAAGCTGGCCGGCATGGCGATGTTTGTGCGAGTGGTGGAAATCGGCAGCTTCAGCGCTACAGCCGAGGCCAGTGGAGTCTCCCCGACCATGGTCGCCAAACATATCCGGACGATCGAGCAACGGCTGGGCGCACGTCTGCTCCATCGCACCACGCGCCGGCAGCAGCTTACTGAAGTCGGCCGGCTCTATTACGAGCGTTGCAAGCATGCGCTGGCTGAAGTAGAACTGGCCGAGGCCAGCGCCTCGGAGCTGCAGGCCAGCCCACGCGGCCGGGTGAGGCTGGTGGCGCCGGTCAGCTTTGGCAGCCAGACCCTTGTGCCTGTGTTGACCGACTATCTGGCGCGTCATCCCGAAGTCAGCGTCGAACTGACGCTGGACAACCGGGTCCCGGACTTGATTGGCGAAGGCTACGAGTTGGGCATCCACATTGGCGATATTGACGACACCGGGTTGGTCGCGCGGCCGCTACAGCCGTACCGCAGGATACTGGCCGCCGCGCCTTCCTACCTGGCGAAGCATGGCCGGCCCGACCACCCGGAGCAGTTGAATGCGCATGCTTGCCTGGGCCTGTTGTACTGGCGCCGGCACGACCGCTGGCACTTGCTTGGACCGGGTGGCGAAGCTTGCGAAGTGTTGGTGAAAGGCCGGTTCACCTCTAACCAGGGCAGTGCTTTGCGGATCGCCGCATTGTGTGGCGCCGGCATTGTGCTTCAGCCTGAAGCGTCATTGGCCGATGATCTCGCGGAAGGTCGCTTAGTGCCGGTTTTACCCGGCTGGTCGTATAAGCCCACGCCCATGTATCTGATCTACGCGCAGGATCGCCGGCCTACGGCGAAGCTGCGCAGTGTGATCGATTTCCTGCTGGAGCATTTCAGCGCTGCAGGATCCTGAGCCACCGTCAAACGGAATATGCCGTGCGGGCGCCGAGTAGTTCAATCATCGACTCGCCCGTGTCAGTCAAATTCGTCGTACTGCGGCAATTGGTCGGTGATGGAATGCCACGCTGCTTTCGAGCCCACAAAAATGTGTGCGGTCGGACGAATGGTGGGAGTGTCGCTAAGCGTTCCGAGCGTAACGTGCACCCGTCCTTCACCGACTACCGAAAACATAAGGCTTCCGCATAGCTTGCAATGAACATCGTGTGCCGAATTTTCGTCGCCGAAAATCAACAGGTTGCCCTGCCCTTGGGTGATGCTCAGCTTGTCGCGCTCGATCCCGGCGAATGGCTTGAACGCCGAACCCGTTGCCCGGCGGCAGTTTGAACAATGGCAGTTCAACGCATAGATGAACTCGTCCTTCACTGTGTAATGGACTGCACCGCAAAGGCATCTACCGGCAAGCAAGGGATTCACTTTGGTCTCTATGAAGGCAGTCATGCTAACGAACTGAAGTAGTTTCGCTTACTTTTAAAGGAAGTAAGCGCGGTCAGTTATTTTAGTGTGGTTTGCATGACGTGCATGGTGCTATGGAAAGCTCGCTAACCCGACCGGCCAGCGCGATCTGCATGGTACGATCGTGCGCGTCTCGCGCCGCTGTTGCAAGTAACCTGTCTGTTTTGAAAGCCAGGCGTGAACGAGAGTTAAGCGCTAAGACGCGCCCGGGGTATTCTCAGCCGCATAAGGCGTCCGTTGATCGCATTCGAGCACGGTCGTCACAAGATAAAAACCGTCGACCATGAAAACGATAAGAACCCTCCTGCTCCTGATTTCGTCAGCTGTTCCATTGGTCGCGCACGCGCAATCCACGTCTGCCCCAAAGCTCAGTCCGGGAGATACCTGGACCTATGTCGACACAGTGGAGGCTGCGCCGAATGGTTGGCGTCAGACACATAACGAGATCGTCGTGCTTCGTACAACGTCCGACCATGTCTACTTTGAAACGAAGCAGGCCGGCACCACCCAGGCGCCGATTGAAGTGGTCGAGGGCGCCGACTGGAGCCGCTCGCGTAACGTGAACGGAACCGAAACAACCGTCAATCGGCCTTTGTTCTTTCCGCTCTCGATCGGCAAGACATGGGACCTGAAATATACGGAAGCACACCCCAACGCAAGGCACGCTTCGGAATCGTTCGATACCCACTTCAAGGTTGTCGGCCCTGAATCCGTAGAGGTCCCGGCCGGCAAATTTGAAGCCATCAAGATCGAAGCCGAAGGCCAATGGACAGCGGAGACCGCTCCCATGCAGTCCGCTACGACAGGAGCACTCGCCACTCAGTCCGGTACGACCGTAGTGGTGCAGAGTAAGCGTCATCTGAAGGCCGCATGTACAGACAGCTGGATAGTGTCCAAAGTAGTCCCCACCAAATAAGTGATGGGGACTACTTTGTCTAAAGATGAGATGCAGATTTCGAATCGCAAGGGCCGACCGAACTACGATCCGGCCTACAAACGACAGGTCGCGATCGCGGCCTGTGAATCCAATGTTTCCGTGGCTAAACTGGCTCAGGCCCATGGAATCAATCCAAATATGGTTTTCAAATGGCGCCGCGAATACCGCGCCGGGTTGCTTAGCAACGGCGGCGCCGAAGCGACAGTGCTACTCCCTGTGAGCTTGCCAACGGAGGTAAAAGCGGAGGCATCCACGGCCCCGGCGGTAGCTGCAAATCCTGAGGGGCCTGCGCGTGATGCAGCAAGCATCGAGATCGAGCTCAATGGAGCGCGCGTTCGGCTCACTGGCAGGGTCGACCCCGTTCAATTGCGTTTAGTGCTGCGTTGTCTGATGCCCGTATGATCGCACCTCCTTCCGGCACCCGTATTTGGCTGGCCGCTGGCATTACGGACATGCGTCGCGGCATGGACGGCCTCGCTACTCTTGTTCAATCCACTCTGGAACTTGATCCGTTTTCTGGTCACGTTTTCGCCTTTCGTGGACGGCGCGGTGACATCATTAAGATTTTGTGGTGGAGCGGCGACGGCATGAATCTTTATGCGAAGCGTCTTGAGCGCGGCCGTTTTATCTGGCCCCAGGCCGAATCGGGCAGCATTCATCTCTCCGCAGCGCAGCTTTCGATGCTCCTAGAGGGCATTGACTGGCGACGGCCTGAACGGACCTGGCAGCCTACTCGAGCAGCTTAAAAAAAGCCTCTGCGCAAGCGTTCAGAAGCGGCGGGCATGTTTTAAAATAACAAGCATGCCCGCTAGCTCCCTTCCTGACGACATCGCCGCCCTCAAGCGCATGCTGGCCACGCGCGACGAGACGATTGCCCAGTTGGTGGCCGAGATTGCACGTCTTAAACGCTGGCAGTACGGTCGTTCATCGGAGCGTATGACTGAGCTGATGGATCAGCTCGAACTGGCGCTTGGAGATTTGCCCGTACAGCAGGTGCCGAGCGTTCCAACTACAGACTTGCCCGTCGAAGGCGAAACGGTCGATTCGAAGGAAACAGACAAGGCCGCCGCTCGTCGCCGCAAACCACGCACGTTTCCCGACCACCTCCCACGTGAGACCCTGGTTCATGCGCCCGCGACTTGTGACTGTCCCGAATGCGGAACCCATATGCGTGCGCTCGGCGAAGACGTTTCCGAGATGCTCGATTATGTGCCGGGTTACTTCAAGGTGACTCGGCACGTGCGTCCCAAACTAGCGTGTGGTCGCTGTTCCAAAGTCGTCCAGGTTGCTGCTCCTTCCCGCCCAATCGCAAGGGGTATGGCCGGGGCGGGTCTTCTGGCTCAAGTAGTGGTTTCCAAATACGCTGACCATACCCCGCTGTATCGACAAGCAAGCATCTATCGCCGTGCAGGCATCGAGCTTGATCGCGCAACGCTGGCTTCTTGGGTGCGCGAAGCGGGTCGCCTCCTTGAACCCCTGGCCGACGCCATAGGCCAGTATGTCCTGCAGGCGCAAAAGATCCATACCGACGATACGCCGGTGCCAGTGTTAGATCCCGGTCGCGGAAAGACACGCACGGCGCGACTATGGACGTACGTGAGAGACGATAGGCCAGCAGGCAACCAGGCGCCCCCAGCGGTCTGGTACCAGTACTCGCCTGACCGCAAAGGCGAAAGGCCCAGAGCACATCTCGACGGCTATTGCGGAATCCTGCAAGCGGATGCCTATAGCGGGTATTCCGCGCTATATCGCGATGGCCAGATTATCGAAGCCGCTTGCTGGGCCCACGCTCGGCGAAAGTACTATGACTTGTTCGAGTTAGACCGCTCTCCGATCGCCGAGGAGGCGCTGCTCCGGATCAGAGCCCTGTACGCAATTGAGAGGGATATCCGCGGACAAATGCCCGCCGTGCGGCAATCGGTTCGCCTGACGCGTGCGATGCCGCTTCTCATAAGCCTGAAGGTCTGGCTGGAACGAACGCTCCTGCAGGTATCGGTGAAGTCCGGCATAGCCAAGGCGATCAAGTACTCGTTGACACATTGGCAGGCGCTGACGCGTTACTGCGAAGATGGGCGCATCGAAGTGGACAACAACACCGCAGAACGCTCAATTCGCCCTCTAGTTCTTGGACGCCGGAATTATCTGTTCGCAGGGTCCGACGGCGGCGGCGAGAGCGCTGCGATAATCTACAGCCTGATCGGAACGGCACGCCTAAA
>NZ_JBIYEB010000014.1:0-241485 GCF_044909315.1 Caballeronia udeis | reverse complement strand
GAAGACGTCGGTGGTGGACCCGGGTACATCGAATTCTTAGAAGCTATAACCGACCCGTCTCATGAAGACCATGAGCAACTGCTCGAATGGTGTGGCGGCAGTTTCGATCCCGATGCTTTTGACCTCGCTGCCGTCAACGAACGACTAGCGGAATTTGAGTTCTGAACGGTCGGCGCGGCCTCTGCATGACGCTTACCGGGGAAGTGATCCAGTACACCGTCGAATTGGTTAGTTGGTAGGCGACCTCGCAGTGCGCGCCACGGAACATGACTGATGCACAAGCAACGCACCTATGCTTGTATCTGCGCCAGAAAGCGGCGATCCTCGATGTACGAGGTTCGCCGCCAAGCAGGGACTAGGTCGACGCCTCAGTCATCCTGGTCGTCCTCAGCCTCGGATTCCATTTCGCTGTTATAACCGTCGAGATAGACCTGAAGCAACGCCGGATCTTTGAAGTGTTTCCTGCCGAGTGCTTCGGCGCCCCACAATGAGTACTTGCACACCATCCGTCCCGACTCGCTGACCCCAAACCACGAGCTAGCCATGCGGAACCCCAGCGCGTATCCATAGCCGAAAACGAAGCCCTCGCGGTATTCGTCTTTGTACTGCGAGAACTCAAAAGCGTCCGGCTCTCCATCCGCCATAACGCCAGCGTTCCAGCCAGCTTCAAATGCTCTATCGTCGTACATCGCTCACTCCGAATTTTTTGTCCAGATTTGCCAAAGGCATTGGCTCCGAGTAGTCAAGCGCCGTTCTAGCTCCGCGCAGGCTGGATCCGACTACGAAATTGCTTGCATAGTGGGTTCACCGACCGGGTCTGCTTCGTAAAAACACGCAGTGCCACAATCGGGTGGATCTGCCCGTACCAGCAGAGCGGCGGCGGTGAGATCGTCAGTCGGCGTCGGGCGGAGTCCCGGCCTCGGCGAAAACCTCGGAAAGGATCTTCTCTGCCATAGCTCGAGCTTGCTCATGGCCGGGCATTGCAGGCTCGTAGCCCTGTTCGAACATACCTAAAATGATGTCCCAGCCAAAGACCTCGCCATCGCGGAAGACGCAGTAGAGGTGTCCGCCCTGCAACTCAAGCCAGAAGCCGCAATCACGCGGGGATTTGCGGCACTCGACAATGCGATCGATCAAATACGGAGAGCGCTGCCGAAAGACCGCCTCACCAGTCTTCCATTCTTCGGAGTTTAGGATGCCACTGAGTTCGGGGCGGGCTTCCCGCAGATGGGAGATGTAGGCGCTACCCATGCACAGATTGCGGTAGCTACCGAAACCCATCTCGGCACAAACTTTTTCAAGCTCGGCGCAAAAGCTCTTATACGCACCGTATCCTTTAAAACCGAGATCTTTCGCCAGGAGGTCCAGGCGTTGGTTTGATTGCTTCGATTCGAGAAACGTGCGATCTGCCTTGATCTGGTCGATCAATATGACGGCGTAGTTTGCCATGCCAGTCGGGATGGCCTTGCCCAGTTGACCCGCATTGGGGGCAACGTCCTCGGAAATAGGGCGTTGGCCACGCATCATCAAGGTGTTGTTGAGGCGAGCGACCTCACGACGGCAGGCAGCGATACGACTTTTCGCGGTTTTCTCGTGGGACCCGCCTGATTTGGTCGACTTGATGAAGTCATCGAGCGTCGCGGGATACAGACTTTCCCCCCAATATGCCCATTGGGCGATTTCCTGCGGGCAGGCGGAGTCTATAGCAGCAGTTGCTGGGAAGGGGACGGCAGGAGTCTCAAGGAGAACTCGGGGAAGTTGACGCAGCCTGTCAAGGTGCAGCGCCAAGTGCTGTTGATCGTCAGAGTTAATGATCGGCATCCGGAACTCCATAACATACGGTCGAAAGAACCCACCCCGCTAGTTCAGCGCAGGCAGATCTACTTTCGTCGCGACTATGTTGTCCTTCGGCCTACAACCGACTCGAGGTCAGTTCTAAGACGGGAGCCGACACGTGCTTCCAAGTGTCTCAAGGATGCACGACGCACAGATGTGCGCCCCCAAATTACAGGTGTGAATTTATCGAATTTTGGAGCCGGGGTCAATCAGCACTGAGAATTCCAGGCTGCGATTCACACGAATGTTTCGTAACCGGGCTGGCGTCAGTCCGCGCGGATCAATGATTGCCGAATTCGCAATCGGCTGGGAGTTGATAGGATGCGCGCAATTTGTTCGTGCGCCGCTTGGAACGGTCGAAGAGGGCTGAGCTGTGGTGCTGGCGTTCTCGAAAGTGGGCATTCACCGTGGCCAAATGAACCGCGGCCAGAGAACATGTGGAAAGTCAGCCGCCCATGACGTAAATGTCCGTGCTCTTGCTGAGCAGATAGTCGGCGACACCCGTCACTTGGTTGTAGGTCGCTGACGAATTTCCGCTCGATTTGAGAATGTCGTAGCCAAGCTGCGCGGTAAACGCCAGGGTCACGTTCCATTGCGCAAACACCGAACCGTTGTTATAACGCTCGCTGCCTCGAAATGTCGACGCAGCGTCGGATGTGTACTGGGAAAAACTGTAATAGCCGCCGAACATCACTGCGCTGATCCGGTACTTTGCGCCCACGCGCGCCACGGTGATCACCCGCGCCGTGGAATAGGCGCGGGTGACCGATAGCGGTCCACGTCAATGGGCGATTCAGACGGCCAGACTCGAATGCGCTATCGGCACATTAATCCTGAGTAGCTATATCGGTAGCGTCGGCCTGCACCAGTGCGCGCACGAGCAGGTACACGGCTGGCAAGTTATCGTCGTCACGACGCCAGTCGACGGGTTCGTCGAGATCCATCGCGCACAAACGACTGTCGCTAAACCGGACAAACGTCGAGCGTACTGTCTCGTCGTGCCGCGCCCGGAAGCCCCGATTCTCAAAGACCTGGTCGTCGATTGTCAGCAGTGTGCGCCAGGTCGGCAATCGCACGCCACTTGAGTAACGATGACGGCCATTGTCGAGGTAACGACCTGCGACCGAGGCAATGATCTGCTGAAGGTCGAGCGACGCGCTGCGGAGTGCGCGTTCGAGGGCGACAGGATTGATGTCGTGGACATCCGAATCAAGAGCAGAGTCGTTGATCATATTGTTATCTTCCTGAAGACTCGCGGCAACCCGCAGCATCAAAGGTGAAGCTTCAACAACGCTTGGTTTCGCTGTGCCAACAACTGGCGGATCTGAGCAAGATAGTTATCGCCGACTGTGCAGTCTTCAACAGACCGGCTATGTTGATGAGGCGTTGGTGGCCGTACGCCGAGATAGCGGCACACCGCGGATAGGTACGGTTTACCGTTGCCTCCCAGATGTCGCGCAGCAGCAGCCAGGCGCACGTCTCCGACATGCTTGCGCAACCACGCAAGCGTTTCGCGGTCACCTTCGTTCAAGATGCGGATGAGCTGATTCATGACCGATCCTGTATATAAAAACAGTACTGTTAATTTAAACAGTACCCGCTCAAGATGCAAGTTAATTCGCAGGATGTTGGGCTCGGCCGACAGAAAGAGAATGCAGATGGCGATCAAGGTCGATGTGCAATGGGTCGTCGAGCACGCAGAGTCGGCTGACGCACTTCTGCCCGGTCACAGGGCGCGAGATGCCCAGCGTGCTCCAATCGCGAACGCCTCGGCCATCTCAAACACCTTGGGAATTGGCCGACGTAATCAGCGCGCTCCTGCATGACCTGGCGGCGGTCCTCATCGAAGGTCGTCCGGTCATAGGCCTTCTGTACGTCGCCCAGGCTGAACGATAAGGCACGCGAGATACTCGCATTGCCCGATTAGACCGAGGCTTCGAGGACAGGCTCCTCCGCCACCGAAAAGCACATCCCGACAAACTCCATTCGCGAGGACGTTCGTCATGTCGTCGGGACGTCCGGTGCTGTTCATTCCGTACACGGGCTCCTTTCCCGATGTGGGCGAGCGATCAATCGTCGCCTGGGACGAGAGCTGCTAAACCGCACGCCGTTCCCCTCCCAGTGCAATCTTCGGTTCTTACGCAGATCGGCAATCGGGCGATGCGCATTTATGCGGACTTGCCTTCGGCCCCACGAAAATTAGCCTTTGCGGGATTGGCAATCTGCGCATCCACGAAATCCGCCCATAATTGCATGATGCGTTTCCGTTCCTCCGCATAGCCAGCTCGGTTGTAGATCCCCCGCACGCCTTTGATCGTGTGCGCGAGGGCCGTTTCGATGGCATCTGACGAACATCCCATCTCATGCAGATGCGTTGAAGCCGTGCGCCGGAAATCGTGCAGCACGAAATCCGCTACATCCAGCTTCAGGACATCGACGGCAACGTTCAGCGCAGCGCGGGAGACTGCACGCGGCTCCCGGCTTCTAGGCGAGAGGAACACATAGCCTTCGCCTCCAGTTAGCTTCTCCAACTCCCGCAGGATCGAAACGGCTTGCGTCGGCAGATAGACCCAATGCTCTTTTGACTTTTTCATGCGGCCCGCTGGTATGCGCCAGATGGCTTCTTTCAAATCGAATTCCGTCCACAGCGCCGAGGTGAGTTCGGTTTTCCGCACCATCGTGAGCATGAGCAAGTGCAGCGCCAGTTTCAATTCATGGCGCATGTTTGAGCGATAGATCGCTCGCAGGATCGTGCCTATCTCGTCGGGAGACAGGACGCGCGTGCGACTTGATTGCGTCGCAACGTACTTTGCCTCGACCGCCGCAGCTGGGTTGGTTGTCATCATTCGGCGAAACACGGCGTATGCGAACATTCTTTTAAGCAGATTGCGAACTGTTAAGGCCGTCTGCGGAGCCCCCCGCGCTTTGATGCGGTCGGTGATCGCCAGCACGTCTAAGGCGGTGACTTCGGACAGCGGCTTTTTGCCGATGGCGGGGTAAATGTCCTTGTCCAGGGCTCGCGTGATGGTCCGCTGATACGCGGCTGACATATGCGCGATCCTCTCGGTGTAGTAAGCGGCTCCGAACAACCGAACGGTATCGAGGCGGACCACGGTTCCCCGGTCTTCACGGGCCGTCTCAACGGGAGACTTGCCGCTTTCCACAATCTTGGCGTACTTGCGCGCTCTTTCACGCGCTTCCGATAAACTGATGGCGGGGTAGTCGCCTATGGTTGTCATCGGCTGTTGCTTGCCGTGGAGGGAGTAGCGGTAGCGCCAGACTTTAGACCCAGAAGTTAGCACTTCGAGAACGAGACCCCCGCCGTCTGACACCAGATAGCGTGCCACCTTGGGCTCGAGGGCTTTAACGCGAGTGTCCGTAAGGGCCGTAGCGAGTTTGGACATAGTTTTATGTACACAAGGACAACCTCAAGGGAGGTTTGTGGTCTAAACGGTGTACTAAAAAGGAGCGGAAGTCAATGGATGGTAACGGATGCGCCAAGACTTGAAAGCCTTTACCTGCCTGGCCTCCAGCCGTGTCTGTGGATGCTACTGGATTCGTCGTTAGTCGGGCCTACCTTCCATCACAAGAGCGCAAAAGATCATGACAAACGACCGGACCCAAGCCAGCCATTCCACACCTGCCAACAACTTCCCCACGGAGTCTTTCGACGACCCCGTGGCGGCGGTTGCGCGGGTATCGGCAATCTACGAAGCCAACACCTCTTTCCTGCGCGACGCGTTCGCGCGCTACAGGAAGAACGAACCTTTTTCACATCGTGTGCGGGCGTGTTATCCGTTCGTGCGCGTGCGTACCGAGTTGAATACGCAAATTGATTCACGCCGTTCATATGGTTTTGTAGCAGGGCCGGGCATTTTCGAAACCACGCTCACGCGGCCTGATTTATTTGGCCATTATTATCGCGAGCAATTGCGGCTTCTTACCAAGAATCACCATGTCGGGATTGAAGTGGGCGTGTCGGCGCAACCCGTGCCCATTCACTTTGCGTTTGCGGAAGGCATTCACCTGGAAGGCGACCTGGATCGCGACCGGCTGCTCGCCATGCGCAATATCTTCGATATGCCCGATCTCGCGCTGCTCGACGACCGCATTGTGAACGGGACCTATGAACCGGCTCCGGGCGAACCGCATCCGCTTGCATTGTTCACGGCGGCGCGCGTGGACTTCTCCTTGCATCGGCTGAAGCATTACACGGCGACTTCGCCTACGCATTTCCAGAACTACGTGCTTTATACGAACTACCAGTTTTATATCGATGAATTCGTGAAGCTCGGACGCAGGATCATGTCCAGCGCGAATGACGAAGAGACGCGGGCCTATAGAAGCGAATACACGTCGTTTGTCGAACCCGGCGACGTGATCACGGGCAACGAGAACCTGGGCGATTCGCAAGAGGAGCAGCAGGGCGTGGCGCCGGCACGTCTGCCGCAAATGCCCGCCTATCATCTGAAACGCGCCGATGGCAGCGGCATCACCATGGTCAATATTGGCGTGGGTCCGTCGAATGCGAAGACGATCACGGACCATATCGCGGTGCTTCGTCCGCATGCGTGGATCATGCTCGGGCATTGCGCGGGATTGAGGAATACGCAGCGCCTGGGCGACTACGTATTGGCACATGGTTATGTGCGCGAAGATCACGTGCTCGATGCCGATCTGCCGTTATGGATTCCCATTCCAGCATTGGCCGAGGTTCAGGTCGCGCTCGAGAAAGCGGTCGCGCAAGTGACGAAGCTCGAAGGCGTGGATCTGAAGCACGTCATGCGCACGGGAACGGTGGCGAGCGTGGACAACCGTAATTGGGAATTACGCGATCATCGTGAGCCGGTACAGCGTTTGTCGCAAAGCCGCGCCATTGCGCTCGATATGGAGAGCGCAACCATTGCCGCCAATGGATTCCGCTTTCGAGTGCCCTACGGAACCCTGCTTTGCGTCTCCGATAAACCTTTGCACGGCGAATTGAAATTGCCGGGCATGGCGGATCAGTTTTATCGGGCGCAAGTGGATCAGCACTTGCAGATCGGCGTGAAGGCGATGGAGTTGCTGCGGATGAACGGGCTGTCGAAACTGCATAGCCGGAAGCTGCGCGGCTTTGCGGAAGTAGCATTCCAGTAATGCAAAAAGCGGCTCCGAAAGGAGCCGCACAGGGAGCGCTTACGCTATCAAACCACTACAGATAGAACATCCGGTCTTCGTCCGACTTGCCTTCGGCCGGTTGTTCTTCGGCTGTCTCGCGGTCTTCGTAGAACTGCAGCACCGCTTCCAGCACCTGGTCCGGGTCGTCGATCACCTGCATCAGGTCGAGATCCTTCGCGCTGATCACGCCGGTCGGGACCAGCGTGTTGCGGAACCACGAGAGCAGGCCTTCCCAGAACTCGGCGCCGACCAGCACGATGGGCACGTGCCGCGACTTCTTGGTCTGGATCAGCGTCAGCACTTCGGCCATTTCATCAAGCGTACCGAAACCGCCCGGCATGACCACCACGGCGTCCGAATTCTTCACGAACGTGACCTTGCGCGTGAAGAAGTGCCTGAAGCGCAGCGAGATGTCCTGCCACTGGTTGCCCGACTGCTCGTGCGGCAACTCGATGTTCAGCCCCACCGACGGCGACTTTCCCGCATGGGCGCCCTTGTTGGCCGCCTCCATGATGCCGGGGCCGCCGCCGGAGATGACGGCGAAGCCCGCGTCGGAAAATTTCTGCGCGATCTCTATGGTGAGCTGGTAGTACGGCGACTCCGGTTTCAGGCGCGCCGAACCATAGATGCTGATGGCAGGGCGGATCTCGGACAGGTACTCGGTCGCCTCGATAAACTCTGCCATAATCGTGAACATCTGCCACGATGCGCGGGCCTTCTTGGCCGTCGCGCGCTCTTGATCTGCGAGCGATCGCAGACTCGGAATCACTTTTCTTTTGTTCATAATGCCTGAAGAACTTAATCTTGAAGGTAAGACCCTGCTATTGGTCGACGGATCCAGCTATCTCTATCGGGCCTACCACGCCATGCCGGATCTGCGCGGCCCTGGCGGCGGTCCAACCGGCGCGCTGTACGGAATGATCAACATGCTGCGGCGGTTGCGAAAGGACATCAATGCAGAGTATAGCGCGTGCGTATTCGACGCTAAGGGCAAGACGTTTCGCGACGACTGGTACCCGGATTACAAGGCAAACCGGCCATCCATGCCGGAGGACCTCTCCAAACAGATAGAACCCATCCACGAGACCGTGCGGGCGCTCGGCTGGCCGCTCGTAATGATCGAGGGCGTGGAGGCCGACGACGTCATTGGCACGCTTGCGGTTGCCGCCGAAAAGCGCGGCATGAAAGTCGTCGTGTCGACCGGGGACAAGGATCTGGCGCAGCTTGTGACGGATCATGTCACCCTCATCAATACGATGTCCAACGAGACGCTCGATCGCGCCGGGGTGCTGGGGAAGTTCGGCGTGCCGCCGGAGCGGATCGTCGACTATCTCTCGCTCATCGGCGATACGGTCGATAACGTACCGGGGGTCGAAAAGTGCGGGCCGAAGACAGCGTTGAAATGGCTCGCGCAATACGAAACCCTTGATGGCATCGTGGCACACGCGGACGAAATAAAAGGTGCGGTGGGAGACAATCTGCGCCACGCTTTGCCCTTCCTCCCCATGGCGAAAAAGCTCGTTACCGTACAGACGGAGTGCGACCTGACGGAGCAGATCGTGTCGATCGAGGAAACGCTTCCGGCGCGGCCCGAGGCCCGCGATGAATTGCGCGACCTGTTCATGCGCCACGGTTTCAAGACCTGGCTGCGGGAAGTGGAAATTGCGGACGCGGTTGAAGGTCCGGAGGACATGCCCACGCCGCCTGCGCTGGCCACCGAAATGGAGCGGCATTACGACACCGTGCAGACGTGGGAGCAATTCGACGAATGGCTCGCGCGCATCAATGCCGCCGAGCTGACTTCCTTCGATACCGAAACGACTGCGCTCGACCCCATGCTTGCGCAACTCGTCGGGTTGTCGGTGTCGGTCGAGCCGGGGCGTGCGGCTTATATTCCGGTCGCGCATCGCGGGCCGGACGCTCCTGTGCAATTGCCGCGCGACGAAGTCCTGCAAAAGCTTAAATCGTGGCTTGAAGATCCGTCGAAAAAGAAGGTCGGCCAGCACCTGAAATACGACGAACAAGTGCTGGCGAACTACGGCATTGAATTGAACGGCGTCGAACACGACACGCTGTTGCAATCGTATGTGCTGGAGTCGCACCGGCCCCATGACATGGACAATCTCGCGTTGCGGCACCTGGGCGAGAAGACCATCAAGTATGAAGAGGTGGCGGGCAAGGGCGCGTCGCAGATTGGCTTCGACGAAGTGGCGCTGGAGCAGGCCGCGCCCTACGCAGCCGAAGATGCCGACATCACGTTGCGGCTGCATCAGGCGCTTTATCCGCAGCTTGCCGATCAAGCGCAACTGCTTGGGGTGTACCGCGACATAGAAATGCCGACCTCGCGCGTGCTGCGCAAGATGGAGCGCAACGGCGTGCTGATCGACGGCGAATTGCTGCGGGTGCAAAGCGGCCAGATCGCCACGCGCCTGATCCAACTCGAGGCGGAGGCGTACATGCTCGCGGGCGGCGAATTCAACCTGGGCTCGCCGAAGCAGATCGGCCAGATTTTCTTCGAGAAACTGCAATTGCCGGTGGTCAAGAAGACCCCGAGCGGCGCGCCTTCCACTGATGAAGAAGTGCTGCAGAAGCTCGCCGAAGACTATCCGCTGCCGAAGATCCTGCTGGAACATCGCGGCTTGTCGAAGCTGAAGTCCACTTACACGGACAAGCTGCCGCGCATGGTCAACGCGAAGACCGGCCGCGTGCATACGAATTATGCGCAGGCGGTGGCTGTGACGGGGCGCTTGTCGTCGAACGAACCGAACCTGCAGAACATCCCGGTGCGTACGGCCGAAGGCCGGCGGATTCGCGAGGCGTTTATCGCGCCGCCGGGCAGCAAGATCGTGTCGGCGGATTACTCGCAGATCGAGTTGCGGATCATGGCGCATATCTCCGGCGACCCGTCGCTCATGCGCTCGTTCGCGGAAGGCGAGGACGTGCATCGCGCGACTGCTTCGGAGATTTTCAGTGTCACGCCTATCGAGGTATCGAGCGACCAGCGGCGCATCGCGAAGGTCATCAACTTCGGCTTGATCTACGGCATGAGCGCGTTTGGACTGGCATCCAATATCGGCATTTCGCGCGATGCGGCAAAGCTTTATATCGACCGGTATTTTCAGCGCTATCCGGGTGTCGCCAACTACATGGAAGAAACGCGCTCGAAGGCGAAGCGCGATGGTTTTGTCGAGACCGTGTTCGGGCGGCGCTTGTGGCTGCCCGAGATCAACGGCGGCAGCGGACCGCGCCGGCAAGGAGCCGAGCGCGCCGCGATCAATGCACCCATGCAAGGCACGGCGGCCGACCTCATCAAGCTGTCAATGATTGCTGTGCAGGACTGGCTGGAAGCCTCGAAGAGTCAGACCAGGATGATCATGCAGGTCCACGACGAACTCGTGCTCGAAGTGCCTGAAGCCGAGTTGTCCGAGGTCCGCAAGCGCCTGCCGGAATTGATGTGCGGCGTCGCCAAACTGAAGGTGCCGCTGGTGGCGGAAGTCGGCGTGGGCAACAACTGGGAAGAGGCTCACTGAGGGCGCACCGAGGGCGCATTGACCGTGCCGGGTGGCCCATCCAGCTAGTTTTGAATGATGTCATAGGGGAGTCTGAATGCATCGTTTCATCATCGTCGGCGGCGGAGCGGGTGGGCTTGAACTGGCCACGCGTCTTGGTGACAAGTTCAGTAACGCAAACGGCAAGCGTGAGGCGCGTGCGCAAGTCACGTTGATCGATCGCAATTCCACGCATATCTGGAAGCCGCTGCTCCATGAGGTCGCGGCCGGCAGCCTGGACCCGTTCTCGCAGGAATTGCCGTATGCGGCGCAGGCGCGCTGGCATGGTTTCGAGTTCCAGCAGGGCGATTTGCTCGGCATCGACCGGACGGCCAGACGCGTCACGCTCGCCCCCCTTCTCGACGATGAAGCCGGCGAACTGATGCCGCAGCGCGACCTGAATTACGACACCCTGATTATTGCTATCGGCAGTACGACGGCCTTTTTCGGCGTTCAGGGCGCACAGGAAAATTCGCTCGCGCTCGATACTGTCGACCAGGCCGAGCTTTTCCGCAAACGGCTGATTGCCGCGTGCATACGCGCGGAATATCGGGCGCCGGAACCGCAGCCGGCGAGCGCTGCCAATGCCGGCCCAAGGCAGCCGCGGATCCAGGTGGCGATTGTCGGCGGCGGAGCGACGGGCGTGGAGTTGTCGGCGGAACTGCGCAACACGGCCCAAGTGCTGCACGCTTACGGGCTGCACAAGCTCGATCCGAAACACGATATCGGCATTGTGCTGATCGAAGCCGGGCCGCGCATTCTGCCCGCGTTGCCCGAGCGTGTATCCACGGCGACCGCCGATTTGCTGGACAAACTTGGCGTGGCGCTGATGACCGGCGAGACGGTGGCCGAAGTGTCGCGCGGCTCCATTCGCACGGCAAGCGGCAAGACCATTGCCGCCGATCTGACCGTTTGGGCGGCCGGTATTCGCGCGCCGGGCGTGCTTGCGAAACTCGACGGCCTGGCCACCAACCGGCTCGGCCAGTTGATTGTGCGCCGCACGCTGCAGACCGAAACCGACGACAACATTTTCGCTCTCGGCGATTGCGCTGCCTGTCCGTGGCCGGGCGGCGAGAAAGAAGGGCGCAACGTTCCACCGCGTGCGCAGGCCGCGCATCAGCAGGCGAGTTTCCTGATGAAGTCGCTTGAGCGGCGGCTTGAAGACAAGCCGTTGCCCGACTACACGTATCGGGACTTCGGATCGCTTGTGTCGCTCGGGCACTTCAGCGCGGTCGGGAGCCTGATGGGCGGGTTGATCGGCGGCAACATGCTGATTGAAGGGCTGTTCGCGCGCTTCATGTATCAGTCGCTGTATCGCATGCATATTGCTGCGCTGCATGGCTGGGCGCGCATGACGCTGGATACGGTCGCCCACTGGCTGCGGCGCTCCACCGCGCCACGCGTCAAGCTCCACTAAAGCTGTTTAGAATAGGCAGCCGCTTCGGAGCGAAGTGTGCGCTTCAAAGTGGTTATCGTTTGGTTAGCTCAGTTATCGAGTAGTCGTTGCCGTGCTTTCGGCTTGGCGGCCGGTAGCGTGGCGTATCCGTACCGGACGCCTGGTTCGCTAGCACCGTGTGCCAGTGGTCATTCGCGGCCCATGCCGCTGGAGCTTCGCATGCTTACGCCTGAAATCGACAGCCTCGTTCCCCATGTCCCGTTCAACCGGCGCACGTTTATCAAGGCCGCGGTCGGCAGCGGTTTTGCCGCTTGCGTGATGCCGGTCTCCGCGCAAACCATCATTACCGATAGCGAAGGCCTGGAAGCCGGTCCGGTCGGATTCAAGGCCGCCGACGGCACGCTCGTGCCCGCGTATCGGGCGCAGCCCAAAGGCAAGACGCACTTGCCGGTGATCATTGTGATCCACGAGATTTTCGGCGTGCACGAGCATATTGCCGATGTCTGCCGGCGCTTCGCCAAACTCGGTTATCTGGCCGTGGCGCCCGATCTCTATGTACGCGAAGGCGACGCATCGAAATTCACATCGATGCAACAGTTGAACGAACAGCTCGTCTCCAAGGTACCGGACGACCAGGTGCTCTCTGATATTGATTCGACCGTCGCTTGGGCGGGCGAACATGGCGGCGATTTGCATCGGCTCGGGATCACGGGGTTCTGCTGGGGCGGCCGGATCACGTGGCTTTACGCCGAGCGTAATCCGCAGCTCAAAGCGGCGGTGGTCTGGTATGGACGCGTGGTGGGGCCCAAGACGGCGAACAATCCTGCAAATCCGCTCGATCTCGCGTCAAACTTGAAGGCGCCGGTGCTCGGGCTGTTCGGCAAGCTGGATCAAAGCATTCCGCAGGATTCGCTCGAGCAGATGAAGCAGGCGATAGCGACGGGACCGGCTGTCGCGCGCGGCTCGCAAATCGTGGTTTACGACGACGCGCCGCATGCGTTTTTCGCGGATTACCGGCCGAGTTACCGGAAAGCCGATGCGGAAGATGGCTGGAAACGCGCGCTTGCGTGGTTCAGGGAGCATGGGGTGAAGTAACGGGGAAGGGCGGCGACGCTGCTCTTGGCCAGATCGCGGCGCGGCGGTTGCCTTCGCGCAAGGCGCCTGGTGCGGGCGGCTCAGGCAGCCGCCCATCCATATCGCTCTGTGTTCTTCCCTTCCCGGGGCAGCAAGATTCTCTCAGGCAGCCTCGCCTGTCGCCACCGGACGCGATGCGTCCGCACACCATTCGCTCCACGACCCCCCATAAAGCGCCGCGCCGTGCAGGCCGGCGATCTCCATTGCGAGTGCGTTGTGGCAGGCCGTCACACCCGAGCCGCATTGCAGCACCACCCGGTCCGGCTGTGTCGCGCCAAGCAGGCCGCTGAATGCCTCGCGTAGTTCGTGTGCGGTCTTGAAGCGGCCATCGGCGTTCAGGTTGTCCTTGAAAAAGCGGTTCAGCGCGCCCGGAATGTGGCCGCCGACCGGATCGAGCGTCTCGTTTTCTCCGCGATACCGGTCTGCGGCGCGCGCGTCAATCAGCACACGTTCGTGCGTGGTCAGGTTGCGCACGACGGCGTCGACGTCGAACGTGACGGCCAGCGGTGCGCCGGCCTTGAACGTGCCTTCGGATGCGGCCGGGGTGGCTGTATCGAGCGGCTGTCCGGCCGCTTGCCAGGCGTTGAGGCCGCCATCGAGCAGTGCGACGGAATCGTGTCCCAGCCAGCGCAACAGCCACCACAGACGTGCTGCATACATGCCGCCCTGGGCGTCGTAGGTGACGACTTGCTGGCCTTCCTTCAGGCCCAGGCGCTTGAGCGTTGCGACCAGCGCCGCGCGTTCCGGCAACGGATGGCGGCCGTTCTTGCCCGTCTTGACGCCCGATAAATCGCGATCGAGATGCAGATAATGCGCGCCTGGAATATGTCCGGCTGCGTAAGCGGCTTGCCCCGCTTCGGGCGCGGCCAAGTCGAAGCGGCAGTCGACGATGAGCACACTGCCGGGCGCGGCGGCGAGGCGTTCAGCGAGATTGGTCGCGGAGATAAGCGTGGTGTAGTGCGTGTGCGGCATGACAGCTCCCGGGGCGAACGCGCGGCCTATGGGCCGAGGGACGGCGCGTTGCGGTAGTTAAGTTTCAAGTCTAAACAAAAAAGACGGACCGAAGTCCGTCTTTCTTGTTCAAACTCGCTCCCTCAAATCTCGCCCAACTGCCGCCGCAAGAATTCATGGAAGTGCTGCATCCCGGACTCCATCGGGCTCTGATACGGCCCGACCTGCGACTCGCCGCGGTTCATCAGCGCGCGCCTTCCGGCATCCATGCGCTCGGCAATCTCGTCGTCCTCGCGCGCCGTTTCCATATACGCCGCCCGTTCCGCTTCGATGAATTCCCGCTCGAACAGCGCGATTTCTTCCGGGTAATAGAACTCGACGATATTCGTGGTCTTCTGCGGCCCCTGCGGGATCAGCCACGACACCACGAGCACGTGCGGATACCACTCGATCATGATGCCCGGGTAATACACCATCCAGATCGCGCCGAACTCGGGCGGTTTGCCGTCTCGGAAGCGCAGCACTTCGTCGTGCCACTTGCGGTACGTCGGGCTACCCGGCTTTTCCAGGTTCTTGTGTACGCCAACCGTCTGAACGCTGTACCAGTCGCCGAATTCCCAGGTCAGGTCGTCGCAGGAAACAAAACTTCCCAGACCCGGATGGAACGGCGCGACGTGATAGTCCTCGAGGTACACCTCGACGAAGCTCTTCCAGTTGTAATTGCACTCGTGCACTTCGACGTGATCGAACATGAAGCCCGAAAAGTCGAAATGTTTCGCCGGACCCAGCCGGGCCAGATCGGCGGCAACGTCGCGTCCACTGGACTCGAACAGCAGCCCTTGCCAGTTCTGCAACGGGGATTTGCCGAGGTTCAGGCACGGGTTGTCGGCGAAATGCGGAGCGCCGAGCAACTGGCCGTCCAGGTCGTAGGTCCAGCGGTGCAGCGGACACACGATGTTCTCCGCCGCGCCGCGCCCTTTGAGCATGATGGCCTGGCGGTGGCGGCAGACATTGGAGAGCAGCTCGATCTGGTCCTGCCTGTTGCGGACGAGCAGACGCCCTTCGCCCTCGCCGGGCAAAGCAAAATAACTTCCCGCATCGGGCACCATGAGTTCATGGCCGATATAGCGGGGACCGCGTTTGAACAGCGTGTCGATTTCGCGCTTGAGAAGCGCTTCGTCAAAGTAAGCCGTGACTGGCAACTGACTGTGAATTGCGTTCAGTTGCAATGCATTACTCAGATTGGACATTCCCACTCCCGTGAAGACGTGAAAGCAGTGAACAACCCAACCATCGAAAATTCGATTTAGGGAGCCCGCGATTATACCGAAAACCCCCTCAACGGGGCACTTAAGGTCTTGATTTGGGTCAATTCCTAGTGAGGAGTTCCGCGCGGCGACGCTCTTCCTGCGGCTTTTCAGAGATAGGCGGCAAGAGCCTGAGACAGGCCATAGGCATGGGTGAGAGCACGCCTGAGGTCGGAAAAGCAGCTTTTGCCGTAGAATGTCCGACTTGTTTCCCAAAATCCGACATCACACCCACGATTCATGGCGAAGACCGCAACGCAGGAAGGCTCGGCTAGCGCGGAGAACGCGCCGCTCCCGGAGAATTACGAAACGGCGCTGGCCGAACTGGAGGGGCTCGTGGCGCGCATGGAGGGTGGCGCGCTGAGCCTCGAGGAATCGCTGGCGGCTTATCGGCGCGGCGCGGCGCTCGTCGGCTTTTGCCAGCAACAACTAGAGAAGGTCGAGCAGCAGGTTCGCGTGCTCGACGGCGACACACTAAAACCGCTGCCCGCCGAGGTCCAGCGCGCCAGTCAGGGCGCCGGCACAACGGCAGATAACGGGGACGACCTATGAATTTTGATCAATGGATGCGAGCGAGTCTCGACCGCGTGGAAACGGCTCTGGAGCATTATTTACCGGGAACGGACGTCGCGCCCGCCAAACTGCATGAAGCCATGCGCTACGCGGTGCTCGGGGGCGGCAAGCGGGTTCGCCCGCTGTTGTGCCACGCAGCCGGTGAGCTGACAGGCGCCGGTTCGCAGCAACTGGAAGCGGCCAGCGCGGCGCTCGAGATGATTCATGTGTATTCGCTGGTGCATGACGACATGCCGGCCATGGACAATGACGATTTGCGTCGCGGAAAACCAACGGTACACGTGCAATATGACGAAGCAACGGCATTATTAGTCGGAGACGCTTTGCAATCGCAAGCTTTCGTTGCGCTGACGGCGGACAACGGCTTGAGCGCGGCTCAGCAGGCGTCGCTTACGCGCGAACTGGCGCTTGCAAGCGGTTCGGTCGGCATGGCCGGCGGTCAGGCAATCGATCTGGAAAGCGTGGGCCGCAAGCTGACGCGCCCGGAACTGGAAACCATGCATCGCAAGAAAACCGGCGCATTGCTGCGCGCGGCCGTGCGAATGGGCGCACTCTGTGGCGAAGCGCCGGATGCAGCCGCCATGAGCGCGCTGGACGCCTATGCAGCCGCGGTGGGGCTTGCGTTCCAGGTGGTGGACGACATCCTCGACGTCACGGCTGACTCGGCCACGCTGGGCAAAACGGCGGGCAAGGACGCGAAGGATGACAAGCCGACCTACGTGTCGATCATCGGACTCGATGCATCGCGCGAACTGGCGGCACAACTGGGCCGCGACGCGCACGCTGCGCTCGCGCCTTTCGGCCCGCGTGCCGGTCGGCTCGGGGAATTGGCTGACCTGGTTGTGAACCGGGTGCACTGAAACATACGATAAAACGCGGGACCGGCGGGCGAGCCCTATGCGCGTCACGCATGCTGCTTCAAGCAGCGCCGGGCAACAACCGAACGGCTTCCGCCAGTTTTCCTAAATGGGACGACGATGTACGACTTGCTGAAAACCATCGACGATCCGGCCGCCTTGCGCGCCCTGGACCGCCACGAACTAAAACCGCTGGCCGAAGAGCTGCGTGCCTACGTGCTCGACAGCGTGTCGCAGACGGGCGGGCATTTGTCGTCGAATCTCGGAACGGTCGAACTGACGATCGCGCTCCATTACGTCTTCGATACCCCGCACGACCGCATTGTCTGGGACGTCGGTCACCAGACCTATCCGCACAAGATCCTGACCGGACGTCGCGACCAGATGAAGACGCTGCGCCAGGCCGGCGGCATTTCCGGCTTCCCTCGCCGCAGCGAATCGAAATACGACACTTTCGGCACCGCGCATTCCAGCACGTCCATTTCGGCGGCGCTCGGCATGGCGATCGCCAGCAAGCTGCAGGGCGACAACCGCTATTCGATCGCCGTGATTGGCGATGGCGCAATGACCGCCGGCATGGCGTTCGAGGCCATGAACAATGCGGGCGTGGCCGACGACGTGCCGCTGCTCGTGATCCTGAACGACAACGACATGTCGATCTCCCCGCCGGTCGGTGCGCTGAATCGCCATCTGGCGCGCCTGATGTCGGGGCGTTTCTATGCGGCGGCGCGTGCCGGCGTGGAACGCGTGCTGCGTGTCGCACCGCCCATGCTGGACCTCGCTCGCAAGCTCGAGGAACACGCGAAGGGCATGATCGTGCCGGCCACGTTGTTCGAGGAATTCGGCTTCAACTATATTGGTCCGATCGATGGGCATGATCTGGAATCGCTGATTCCGACGCTGCAAAACATCAAGGAATTGCGCGGTCCGCAGTTCCTGCACGTCGTGACGAAGAAGGGGCAGGGCTACAAGCTCGCCGAAGCCGATCCGGTCCTCTATCACGGTCCCGGCAAGTTCAATCCGGCGGAAGGCATCAAGCCGTCGACGGCGCCATCGAAGAAAACCTATACGCAGGTATTCGGCGAATGGCTATGCGACGCCGCTGAGCAGGACTCACGGGTGGTGGGCATCACACCGGCCATGCGCGAAGGCTCGGGCATGGTGGAGTTCGAAAAGCGTTTCCCGGATCGTTATTTCGATGTGGGTATTGCCGAACAGCACGCTGTGACGTTCGCGGGCGGTCTCGCTGCCGACGGCATGCGCCCGGTGGTTGCGATCTATTCCACGTTCTTGCAGCGCGCCTACGACCAGTTGATTCATGACGTCGCGTTGCAGAACCTGCCGGTGGTGTTCGCTATCGATCGCGCCGGTCTGGTGGGCGCGGACGGTGCGACGCACGCCGGCAACTACGACCTCGCGTTCATGCGCTGCGTCCCGAACATGACCGTGATGGCGGCTTCAGACGAAGACGAATGCCGTCAGATGCTGTACACGGCCTTGCAGCAGCCCGGTCCTTCCGCTGTCCGTTACCCGCGTGGCGCGGGCACGGGCGTGAAGACCGTCAAGAAGATGACCGCCATTCCGCTTGGCAAGGGCGAAATCCGCCGCGAGTCCACGCAGAAAGTGGGTTCCGGCAAGCGCATCGCGATCCTTGCATTCGGCACCATGGTCGCTCCCTCGTTGGCGGCGGCGGAGGAACTGGACGCGACCGTCGCGAACATGCGCTTCGTGAAGCCGGTCGATGCCGAATTGCTGCGTGAACTCGCCGCCACCCACGACGTGCTCGTGACCGTGGAAGAAGGCGCGATCATGGGCGGCGCGGGCTCCGCATGCGTGGAGAGCCTGTTGGCGAGCGCGGTCATCAAGCCCGTGCTGCAACTGGGCCTGCCCGATGTATTCATCGATCACGGCGATCCGGTCAAGCTGCTGGCATCGTGCGGGCTGGACGGCGCAGGTATCGCCAAGTCCATTCGCGAGCGCTTTCTCAACAACGTCGAAGCCGATGCAGGCAAGCTGACCAAACGCGTCGCCTGACCGGCAAACGCGTGGTGAAGGCGGGCGTCAGGGACGCCCGTCCGGTTTCATCCGTGCGCGTCAAGGTTCGCGCGACGAGATTCACGCCACGGACAAGGAAAAAGAATGAATCAGATGAATCCCGCCTTTGCGATGCCCGATGTCCAGAGTTCGCTCGACGTCCGGCAGATTCCAATCCAGCGCGTGGGCGTAAAGGCAGTTCGATATCCGCTGACCATCCGGACGTCGAGCGGCGAATTGCAGCCGGGCGTTGGCGTCTGGAATCTCGACGTTCATCTTCCCGCCGATCAAAAAGGCACGCACATGTCGCGCTTCGTCGCGTTGCTCGACGAACATCGCGCGCCGCTCGACGAGGCTGCATTCCGGACCATGCTCACGGCGATGCTGGCGAAGCTCGAGGCGCATTCAGGGCGTATTGAGGTGTCGTTTGCGTACTTCGTCATGAAGACGGCGCCCGTGTCGGGCGTGCAAAGCCTGATGGATTACGAGGTCACGCTGACCGGCGAGATGCGGGGTGGCGAGACGCGAATCTCGCTGAAAGTGCTCGTGCCGGTGACCAGCCTGTGCCCATGCTCGAAGCAGATTTCGCAGTACGGCGCGCATAACCAGCGCTCGCATGTGACTATCGCGGCGGAATTCGAGGGTGATCTTGCGATCGAGGACTTGATCGGGATTGCGGAGGAAGAGGCGTCGTGCGAGTTGTGGGGTTTGCTGAAGCGTCCCGACGAGAAGTTCGTGACCGAGCGCGCTTACGAGAACCCGAAATTCGTTGAAGACCTGGTCCGCGATGTCGCCACGCGACTGAATGCGGACGAACGAATTGTGGCGTATGTGCTTGAAGCCGAGAACTTCGAGTCGATCCACAATCACAGCGCTTATGCCGTGATCGAGCATGACAAGCGGGTATCAGCCGCGGCTGCTTGAAGTGCTGAGGCTGTGATGGCGCATCACGTTCGTGTGGCAACTTAAGCCACTTAAGCCGCCGTCAGCGATGTCAGGTCCCAGCGCGGCTTCACCGTGAACGCATAATCGCGCACGGCCTGATCGGGCCAGCGCGCGAGGCGCAACGCTCCGGCGAGCGCGATCATGGCGCCGTTATCGGTACATAGCGACAAATCCGGGTAGTGCACTTCGAAGCGGCGCTTTTTCGCGGCGGCGGACAACGCCTCGCGCAATTGCCGGTTCGCTCCCACGCCACCCGCCACGACCAGCCGCTTCAAACCCGTCTGCTTCAACGCCGCGATCGACTTGGTGGTCAGCACGTCGACAGCCGCATCGACGAAACCCCGCGCCAGATCCGCTTTCGATTGCTCGCAGACGTTCGCGCCAAGCTTGCGGCTGTGGGTGAGTACAGCGGTTTTCAACCCGCTGAAGCTGAAATCCAGATCGCCGGAATGCAGCATTGGGCGTGGCAGTTTGACGGCGCCGGATGTACCGAATTCGGCGAGCCGCGAGACTTCCGGGCCGCCTGGATAACCCAGGCCCAGCAGTTTTGCGGTTTTATCGAAGGCTTCGCCGGCGGCGTCATCAAGCGTCTCGCCGAGCGTTTCGTATTCGCCAACGTCGGTCACGCGCATCAACTGCGTATGGCCGCCCGACACCAATAACGCGACGAACGGAAATGGCGGCGGCTCGCTCACCAGCAGCGGCGACAGCAGATGCCCTTCCAGGTGATGAATCCCGACGGTGGGCAGGTCCCACGCCATGGCGAGCGAATTGGCGATGCTTGCGCCCACCAGCAGCGCGCCGGCGAGGCCGGGGCCTTGCGTGAATGCGATCGCGTCGATATCCGTTGGCACCGTCCCGGCTTCCGCCATGACTTGCTCGAGAAGAGGCAATGCCCGGCGGATGTGATCGCGGGAGGCCAGTTCCGGCACTACACCGCCATATTCCCGATGCATGGCGATCTGCGAATGCAGCGCGTGCGAAAGCAGGCCGCGCTCGGTGTCGTAGAGCGCAAGGCCGGTTTCATCGCAGGAACTTTCGATGCCTAGAACAAGCATGGGGCGCAGGTGTCTGGGGTAACAGACAAGTATAGCAGCGGGCGGGTTCGGGCTCTCGATGCATTCCAGCCCCTCCTCGAACCCGGGTACACCACCCGTTACAATGCGCGCCATGGAAACCTACGATATCGCAGTCATCGGCGCGGGCGCGGCGGGCATGATGTGCGCCGCGGTAGCCGCGCAAAACGGCCGTCGCGTGGTGCTGATCGACCATGCGGAACGGCTCGCGGAAAAAATCCGCATCTCCGGCGGCGGTCGCTGCAACTTCACGAACATCAACGCCGGACCGGCCAACTTCATCTCGGCGAATCCGCATTTTTGCCGCTCCGCGCTCGCCCGCTATACACCGCAGGATTTCCTTGCGCTGCTCAAGCGTCATCGCGTGGATTGGCATGAGAAACACAAAGGCCAGCTCTTCTGCGACGACTCCAGCGAATCAATCATCCAGCTCCTGAAAAGCGAATGCGACGTGGGCGGCGTAACGTGGCGGCGCCCGGTCACCGTAGATACCATCCGCCACGACGGCGCCCGGTTTTTCCTCGACAGCAATGCGGGCACACTCTCAAGCTCCGCGCTGGTGATAGCAACCGGTGGCCTGTCGATCCCGAAAATTGGCGCAACGGATTTTGCATACCGGCTGGCGAAGCAGTTTGGCCACAAGCTTGTCGATACCCGCCCGGCCCTGGTGCCGCTGACCTTCGCGCCTGCGGACTGGGAGCCGTTCGCGGCGTTGTCCGGCTTGTCCGTGCCTGTGGAGCTCAGCGCGGGCGCGGGCCGCGGCCGTGGGGAATTCAGTGAGGATCTGCTGCTCACGCACCGTGGATTATCCGGCCCGGGCGTCTTGCAGATATCGAGCTATTGGAACCCGTCGGAGCCCATCTGCATCGACTTGTTGCCTGGGTCCGATGCCACCGGTGAACTGATCGCGGCCAAACGGGAGTCGCGCAAGCAAGTCGGTACGTTTCTCGCCGAGCGCGTGCCGGCACGGCTCGCCCAAACCTGGCTCGACGTACAGCGCGTGCCCACCGACGCCCGCCTCGCCGATCTCCCCGACAAGACACTGCGCCAGATTGGCGAATCATTGTCGCGCTGGACGCTTACGCCAAACGGCACGGAGGGGTACCGGAAGGCCGAGGTCACACGCGGCGGCGTGGACACTCGCGAGCTTTCATCCACGACCATGATGAGCTCGCGCGTCGCGGGTTTATATTTCATCGGCGAAGCCGTCGATGTCACCGGCTGGCTCGGCGGCTACAACTTCCAGTGGGCGTGGGCGTCGGGCGTGGCGGCGGGCAAAGCGGCGGCCGAACTGGTCCGGGCGTAGAGCCGCAAAGGCATGACCAGCATGGCTTCCGCCTGTAAGGGCCGGTGCCGGCGGAACGCTGCTTCCCTTGGGAAATCCTGGTTTCGACCTGCTATACTGCCTTGTTCGTAGCGGCAATCGGCACGAGCGCAAAATGAGTGAAAACCGGGTGGTGATCCATGAGGAAAGAAGGCGATCCCTGCCGCGAGCGACCACTCGGCACTGTCTCGACACTGTCTTTCGTGCCGGCTGGCTTCAAAGGTACCCGAATTACCCTGTTCATGATCCCGCTTGAGGAAACGTCCCAAGCGGGTTTTTGCTTTAGCGCCATGAACGGCTGACGTCCGCATTCTCTCAACACAGCACCAGCAGAGTTCCCAAGCAATGAGCCTCAAAGACCAGATCACCGACGACATGAAAACCGCGATGCGCGCCCGCGAAACCGAGCGTCTCGGCACCATCCGGCTGCTGCTCGCGGCAATCAAGCAACGCGAGGTCGACGAGCGTGTGACGCTGGACGACGCAGCCATCACGGCGGTCATCGACAAAATGATCAAGCAGAGGAAGGACTCGATCAGCCAGTTCCAGACGGCCGGACGCGACGACCTGGTGGCGAAGGAGCAAGCCGAACTCGGTGTTCTGGCGGCCTACATGCCCGAGCAACTGTCCGATGACGCCATCAACGCCGAGATTCAGGCGGCCGTGGCCGCAACCGGTGCTGCCGGACCGCAGGACATGGGCAAGGTCATGGGCGTGCTGAAACCGAAACTGGCGGGCCGTGCAGACATGACGGCGGTGTCGGGCCTGGTCAAAGCGGCGCTTGCCAAATAAGCTTACGAAACCAGCTTGCATAAGGCCGCTTAAGTGCTTAAGAAAGTCTGACCAAGAAAACTCACTAAGTGATTCCGCATTCGTTTCTTCAGGACTTGCTGAACCGCGTCGATATCGTCGACGTGGTGGGCAAGTTCGTCCAGTTGAAGAAGGGCGGCGCGAACTTCATGGGCCTGTGCCCGTTCCATAACGAGAAGAGCCCGTCGTTCACCGTCAGTCCGACGAAGCAGTTTTATCACTGCTTCGGCTGCGGCGCGCACGGCACGGCAATCAGCTTTCTCATGGAGCACACCGGGCTGACGTTTCCCGAAGCGGTCAAGGATCTCGCCCAGTCGTGCGGCCTGACCGTGCCGCAGGAACAGTCGATGCGCGGCGGCGGATCGGGCGGCGAGGGTTATGCGCCCGCGCCAAGCAAGGCCGTCAGCGTCGCGCTGACCGAAGTGATGCAGACCGCCTGCGAGTTTTATCGCAAGCAGTTGCGCGGGGCGCCCAACGCTATCGACTATCTGAAAAAGCGCGGGCTCACGGGAGAAATCGCGTTGCGCTTCGGGCTCGGCTATGCCCCCGACGGCTGGCAGAGCCTGGAAGCGGTGTTCCCCGATTACAAGAACGACAATCTGGTGGAAGCGGGTCTGGTGATTGTCAGCGAGAAAAGCGACAACCAGGGCCAATCTCGCCGGTATGACCGCTTCCGCGAACGTGTCATGTTTCCCATCCGCAATGTGAAGGGTAACGTCATCGGTTTTGGCGGGCGCGTGCTCGACGGCGGTGAGCCGAAGTACCTGAATTCTCCGGAAACCCCGCTATTCAGCAAAGGCGGCGAGTTATACGGCCTTTTTGAAGCACGGCTGGCCATTCGCGAACTTGGGTACGCGCTGGTCGTCGAAGGGTACATGGACGTTGTGGCGCTGGCGCAATTGGGTTTTGCGAACGCGGTTGCCACGCTCGGCACGGCTTGCACGGCTATCCACGTTCAGAAGTTGTTTCGTCAGACGGATACGGTGGTGTTCAGTTTCGATGGCGATTCGGCCGGCCGCCGTGCTGCGCGCCGTGCACTGGACGCCTGTTTGCCGCACGCCGCCGACAATCGCACGATCCGCTTCCTGTTCCTGCCGAAGGAACACGACCCGGACAGCTATGTGCGTGAATTCGGCACGGACGGTTTCGGCGAGCAGGTCGATCGCGCGATGCCGCTATCGCAGTTCCTGCTGAACGAAGTCCTGAACGACAAGGAACTCGACCAGCCGGAAGGCCGCGCCAAGGCGCTCTTCGACGCGAAGCCGCTGCTTCAGGCATTGCCGGCCAACGCGTTGCGCGTGCAGATCCTGCACATGCTGGCCGATCGGCTGAATACACCGTTCGGTGAAATCGCGGCATTGTGTGATATCGATTCGCGAGCGGCAGCCGTCGCCCGGGCCGCGTTGCCCAAGAGCGAGCGTCGTCGCGTAAAGGGTCATGAGCAGCGTGCGCTGCGCAACCTGGTGATGTACCCGGCTATATACGCCACGCTCGATCACGACAGCGAGCAGACGCTGGTCACCATGACCGAGCACGGCGAGTTGTTCAGCGAGGTGATCGGGCACGCACGGGAATTGGGGGAAACGGCGGAGTTCCAGATGTTGTCGGATCTGTTGCGCAACGCCGCAAATGCTCCGACTTACGAGGATATCTTCCAGGAAATTCTCGCCTATGATGAAAATGTACGGGATCTGTTGATGCGCGATCCGGCAGACGAAAGCGCCAACGAACGCGTGCAGGAGCAGAAAAAGCTGCTCGCGGAAGAGTTGCATGCAACGGTTGTCAAACTGCGTCACGACAGCTATAGGAATCGGCTGGATCAACTGGCGCAGCAATCGAGCCTGACTGCGGAAGAAATTGCCGAATTTTCGGATTTATCGGCTAAAGCTGCTCAAATTAAGGCCTTGCGCGGGGTGAGTCGGGACATTTAAGACGTACATGCTACAATTAAAGGTTTTCAGCAAGTTGTTTTTTTGACTTTTGTGCTCATTTGCGAAAGAGGTGAGGCACGCATGGTTAAGACTGCTAGCGGGAAGAAAACGACGGTACGCGGCTCGAGCGAGTCGAAACGGGCAGTGGCCCACAGCCGGTCAGTTCCTTCCCCCGGAGTGTCGAAGACCAGGGCGATTGCTGTTCCCTCTCCTCCATTGGGTACGAAGAAAAAAAACTCGGTTGCGTCGGCAGTGAGTGCGGGTCCGGCCAGGACGGCGAAAGTCGTGAGGCCGGTGGGCAAGAAGACGCTGGGTCAGTCGAAGGATCAGGTCGGCCTGATGGCGGGAGAGACTGGCAGGAGTGGTAAGGCCGGAAATTCGGCCGGCAAGCAAGCGAGTGCAACGGAAGCGGCTGCTAATGCGGGCCGGAAACGCAACACGAAGCAGGGGTCGAAGCTGGCTCGCGTACGCGTCGTGAAGCGGGGGCCGGCGCAGGACTCGGGGCGGCGCATTGCCAAGGGTACGCAGGACAAGGCAGTGCGCGCATATTCTGTATCCACGGTTCCATCGGCTGTCGTCCAGCAGCCGCGAGTCGAGACTAAAGCCGGTACGGCGAACTCCATGACGAAAAAGCTGAACGAAGTACCCGTCGATGACGACGCAACGCAAAACGCGCAAAACGTGCAGGCCGACCCGGCCGCGGCCTCCGCTGCGGATGCTGTAGCCGCGCCTGCGGCCAAGGTCGAAAAGGTCAAGGCGCGCGACCGGCGTGCGAAGGAAAAAGCGCTGTTGAAGGACGCGTTCGCTTCGAGCGCGCCCGGTACGGTTGAAGAGCTCGAGGAGCGGCGTGCGAAGCTGCGCGCGTTGATCAAGCTCGGCAAGGAACGCGGCTTCCTGACCTACGCGGAAATCAACGATCACCTGCCCGATAACTTCACGGAAACGGAAGCTATTGAAGGGATCATCAGCACGTTCAACGACATGGGCGTGGCAGTCTACGAGCAAGCGCCCGACGCTGAAACGCTGCTGCTCAACGACAACGCGCCGGCGGCTTCATCGGACGACGAAGTTGAAGAGGAAGCTGAAGTCGCGCTTTCCACTGTCGACTCTGAATTCGGCCGCACGACTGACCCGGTCCGCATGTACATGCGCGAAATGGGTACCGTCGAACTGCTGACGCGCGAAGGCGAAATCGAGATCGCGAAGCGGATTGAAGACGGCCTCAAGCACATGGTCATGGCCATTTCTGCCTGTCCGACGACCATCGCCGACATTCTGGCCATGGCTGAGCGCGTGCAGAACGAAGAAACGCGCGTGGACGAGCTGGTGGACGGCCTGATCGACCCGAACGCCGCCGACGCCGACGGTTTCTCCGAGCAGGAAGCGGAGGCTATAGAAAGCGAAGAGGAAGAAGAGGAAGAGCCGAACGAGGACGAGGAAGAAGTCGACGAAACCACCGCTCAGGCCAACGCCAACGCCGCGCAACTAGAGGCGCTCAAGCGTGCGTCGCTTGAGAAGTTCTCGCTGATCAGTGAGTGGTTCGACAAGATGCGCCGCGCGTACGAGAAGGAAGGTTATAAGTCGAAGGCTTATCTGAAGGCGCAGGAAGCCATTCAGAGCGAGCTGATGACCATCCGCTTCACCGCGCGGACTGTCGAGCGCCTGTGCGACACGCTGCGCGCGCAAGTGGACGAAGTGCGTCAGGTGGAACGTCAGATCCTGCATACCGTCGTCGACAAATGCGGCATGCCGCGCGCCGAATTCATCGCCCGTTTCCCGGGTAGCGAAACGGATCTCGAGTGGTCGGAGAAGGTCGTTGCCGAGAACCACGGCTATAGCGTGATCCTGGCGCGTAACGTGCCGGCGATTCGCGAACAGCAGCAACGTCTGCTTGATCTGCAAGCGCGTGTTGTGTTGCCGCTGAAGGACCTGAAGGAAACCAACCGTCAGATGGCGGCCGGCGAGCTGAAGGCGCGTCAGGCGAAGCGTGAGATGACGGAAGCGAACTTGCGTCTCGTGATTTCGATTGCCAAGAAGTACACGAACCGCGGCCTGCAATTCCTGGATCTGATCCAGGAAGGCAACATCGGTTTGATGAAGGCGGTGGACAAGTTCGAATATCGCCGTGGTTACAAGTTCTCTACGTACGCCACGTGGTGGATTCGCCAGGCCATTACGCGGTCGATTGCCGATCAGGCTCGCACCATCCGGATTCCGGTTCACATGATCGAAACGATCAACAAGATGAACCGTATTTCGCGGCAGATCCTGCAGGAAACCGGTCTTGAGCCGGATCCGGCAACGCTCGCCGAAAAGATGGAAATGCCGGAAGACAAGATCCGCAAGATCATGAAGATCGCGAAGGAGCCGATCTCCATGGAGACGCCGATCGGTGACGACGACGACTCGCATCTGGGCGACTTTATCGAAGATACGAACACGGTGGCGCCGGCTGACGCCGCGCTGCACGCCAGCATGCGCGACGTGGTGAAGGACGTGCTCGATTCGCTGACGCCGCGCGAGGCGAAGGTGTTGCGGATGCGCTTCGGTATTGAGATGAGCACGGACCACACGCTCGAGGAAGTGGGCAAGCAGTTCGACGTGACGCGTGAGCGGATTCGCCAGATCGAGGCGAAGGCGCTGCGCAAGCTCCGTCACCCGAGCCGTTCGGACAAGCTCAAGTCGTTCCTGGAAGGGAATTGATGTTGGGTTGGTGAGATTGTGAGATTCAAGCGCGCGGCGGCCCGAACAGGTCCGCCGCGCTTGTTTTATAGACCGTTTCAAGGCAAACTCGCAGACCTCCGCGAGGATGAAAAAGCGGTTGCGCGATCAGGTTACATGATCAGGTTGTGTCCCGGGCTACTCAAGTTCCTCGCATTGATAGTCTTGGGATACGGTAAAATATTTAGTTCTTAGGGCCTCTAGCTCATGCTTGGTTAGAGCAGCGGACTTAGCAAGGACTCACCTAAACCATGCAGCGCGGCATGGTGAGTCATGAATGGGTTGCCTTGGGGTAAGTTAGCTCTGCCCCTTGGTAGAACTGCTCAAATTCGGGGAAACCTCTGCTGCCTCGGCAGCGTGGCAATCCCGAGCGAAGCTCTCTTAGAGAGAACGTGTAGAGACTGAACGGGCAGGTCGTAAAGACAAGAGACAGTCCAGACCACAAACCCGAAAGGGGCGGTGAAAACCGTAGCTGGTAAGCATAATCCGTTGGTGCCGTGTTCGACTCACGGGAGGCCCACCAAACACCTTTAAAAAGCTCCTCAGGGAGCTTTTTTATTGCACGATCCGATCCCACAGGAACGGCGCAAGCGTCTCGCGATTCAGCGTCACACCGAGGCCCGGCCCTTCCGGCAGCGCCAGATACCCGTTCGTGACCCTCGCTTCCGGCGCTTCGAGGACCGTATCTATATAACCCTCGTGAAAGCGGAAATACGGATAAAGCTCCTGGATGAAGAAGTTGGGCAGGTTGGCCGACAGATGCAGCGCAACTTGCGTGGCGAGCGGACTGCCGCATACGTGCGGCGCGACGCGCATGCCCCACGCTTCCGCCATTGCCGCGATCTTCTTCGTTTCCATGATGCCGCCGGTATTGCAGGGGTCAGGCTGAACGATGTCAACCGCGCGTGCCTCAAGCAGCGGCCGCGTACCGTGTCTCGCATAGTTGCGCTCGCCCGCCGCGACGGCAATCGAGGTGTGCGAGGCGACGTAGGCCATGGCCTGCGCATCGGAGGGATCGGTCGGCTCTTCGACGAACAGGATGTCGTATTCCTCGAAGCGCTGGCACAGCCGTACCGACTCGGCAGGTGTCAGGCCGCCGCTCAGGTCGAGCATCAGTTCGACGTCCGGCCCGATGGCCTCACGCACGGCCTTGACCCGCGCGACGGCCAGGTTCAGCCGGTCACGGTCAACCATGCGCTGGCTGACGTGGCGCATGTTGACGCCGACCATTTCGCCAAGCGGATAGAACTTCAATGCCGTATAGCCGTCGCGTAGCGGCCGCTCGGTCGCGCGTGCGAACTGGTCGGGCGTCTGCGCTGACTCGTACCAGCCGTTCGCGTAGCAGCGGACCCGGTCGCGGGCCGCACCGCCGAGCAGTTCGTAGACGGGCACGCCGCACACCTTCGCCTTGATATCCCACAGCGCTTGCTCGATCGCGCTCAGCGCGGCATAGACAATCGTGCCGCCGCCTTTGCCCCAGAACGTGTGGTCATGGACGTGGGTGCTGAACGCCTCGATGCGGGACGCATCCCAGCCAAGCAGGCTGGGCGCGAGATCCTTCAGCATGCCAGCGGCGGCGTGGCTGCCGCAGCCGTAAGCCACGCCCGCTTCGCCGATGCCGGTCACACCTTCGTCGGTGATCAGTTCGACAACGATGGGTCGAAGCTTGCCGCTGCGGGTAAGGTAGATGTCGATTTGCCGGATTTTCATGTGGGGTCGGGAAGTGCGCCGCCACCGGAAGGCGGGCTGGCGGCGTCGTCGTCCGTTGAAACGCGCGTGATCTTCACCCGCAATTGCCGGTATTGCTGGTATTCGCTGTCGGCCAGGCCGTCATCGGTGATGATCTCGTGAATGTCGTTCAGTTCGGCAATGCTGTGGATCGCGCGCCCCGCAAAGCGGCTGCTGTCGATCAGCAGCGTGGTCTGGCTGGCCGCGCGGATCATCGCGCGCTTGAGCGTGACCAGTTCGAGGAAGGTATCGGATACGCATTGATCGTCGACTGCCTGCGCGGACAGGAAGAACTGGTCCACGCGAATGTCGTGCAGGAACGACAGGCCCGGCTCGCCAAGGAGCGTATAGGCTTTCGGGCGGCACTGGCCGCCCGGCACGATCAGCTTGACGTGCGGCTTGTCGGTCAGGATGTTGGCGACGAACAGGTCGCTCGTCACCACCGTCAGCGAAATTTTCAGCTCGGCGACCGCCTGCGCGAAATGGTGCATGGTCGAGCCGGTGTCGATCAGGATGCTCTGTCCATCCGACAGGCGCTTGGCCGCTTCGAGCGCGATCGCATGCTTCTCCTCGGTGGCGGTGCCGCGGGCTTCGTCGATCGACGGCTCGTAGGTCGCGCGTTGCCGGATCCGGACCGCGCCGCCGTGCGTGCGCCGCACGACGCCGCGAGCGGCGAGCGCGTCGAGGTCGCGGCGGATCGTGGAAATGGATGCGTTGAAGATTCGCGCCAGTTCCTGGTTGGATCCGCCGACGTTGCGCTCGAACCAGTCCGCCATGCGCTGCTGGCGCTCAGCCTGGATCATGTCCTCCGGCATGGCCGCAGGGCGGTCCTCCGACCCGGTCTTGCCGCCGTTCGTCGGGTCGCTGGGCGTTTTGGCCATCTTTTGCTTCTCCTCGGGCATCTTCATTCAGTTTCTGTCCCGCGAAGATACACGATGTGCACGGTTGCCCGCCGGGCCGACGCTCAAAGGCTGACTCTCAGGTTCGTAGCCTTCGCCGTGCCGGCGCCGCGGTAAGCGGTGATCTCGATCTCGACCAGATACTCCGGGCCCGCGAGCGGTGTTGCGGTGATCGTGCTGGCCGGATCGACGCCACGAAACTTCTCCGCGACGACAGCCATGATCGCGTCCTTGTGCTCGAGGTACGGCACCGAAACGCGCGTGCGCACGACATCGGCAAGACTCGCGTCCACGGCTTTGAGCGCGCCCTCGATGTTCGCGAAGCATTGCCGGGTCTGCTCGGCGGCGTCGTTCGAGATTTCGCGGGTGCGATAGTTGCGGCCGGCCGTATTGGCGACGAGGATCCAGTTGTCCACCACGACCGCGCGCGAGTAGCTGAGCTTGTCTTCGTAGAGGCTGCCGGACTTCAGCTTGGTGACCTGCGGGGTTTGCATTATTGCGATTCCTTTTGGTGTGATCGGGCGTGCGTCAGCCTTCAGCCCGGTTGCAGGGCGAGGTCGCCGTAAGCGCGGCGGGCGAACTCAGGGGTGATGCGTTCTTCGAGCAAGTCGCGCCGGACCCGCTCGCGCGGGCGGCTCGACGGTGCGCCAAAGCCGCCGCCGCCGGGCGTGACGATCTCGACAATGTCGCCGGGCTTGAGCTGCGTGGTTTTGGCCGACAACGGGCCGCCGTTCACGACACACGCGGAGCCCTGCGCTGCGCCGCCGCCTTCGAGGCCCCACGGCTGGGACATCAGCCGCGAGGTTTCCATGCTGATCCGGCAGGCGGATTCGGCCCGGTACACGCGGCGCAAGCCCATGCCACCGCGCCACGTTCCCGCACCGGCCGAATCGTTGACGAGCTCGTAACGCAGCAGGGTGAGCGGGTATTCGAGTTCGAGCGCCTCGACCGGGAGATTCGACGTATTGGTCAGATGGACGTGGATGCCGCTCAATCCGTCCGATGCGGGGCGTGCGCCGCCGCCGCCGCCGATCGTTTCGAGGTAGACCCACAGGCTGCCGTCGTCCTGCGTGCCGCTGAATACCGCCGCCGCGCAGCAGCCGTTGCCGGCCGCCATGACCTTGTGGGGCAGGGCCTGTGCGAGCGCACCGCAGACCATGTCCGCCACACGCTGGCATGCCGACAGGCGGCTGTTGACCGCGGCCGGATGGCTGCAGTTGAGCAGCGAGCCTTTCGGCGCCTCGACGCTGAGCGGCCGCGCGAGCCCGGCGTTCGGCAGGATGGTTGGATCGACGACGGATTTCACCGCGTAGTAGCAGGTGGCGAGCAGGCCGGTATAGATCACGTTCAGCCCGTTGCGCATTTGCGGCGGCGCGTCGAATACGAGCCGCATTTCGTCACCCTCGATCGTGATGGCGACGCTCAACTCGACTTCGCCGTCGAATTGCAGGTTGTCGAAGCGGTCGCTGAAGCGGTAGGTGCCGTCGGGAATCGCCGCGATGCCCGCGCGCATCTTGCGCTCCGCGTAGTCCTGCAGCGCGTCGCCGGCCTGTTGCACACGCCCCGCACCGTACTTCGCGCAGAGCGCCTGCATCCGCTGCACGCCCACCCGGTTCGCCGACATCTGCGCGCGCAGGTCGGACACGCGCTCGTGCGGCACCTGGCAGTTCAGCAGGATCAGCTCCTGGATATCGTTCTGCAGCACGCCTTCGCGGTACAGCTTGACGGGCGGAATGCGCAGGCCTTCCTGATAGACGTGGGCGTGGCCCCGGTCCGCGAAATCGGCATGGTGCGCGGTGTTGATCGCCCACGCGACGAGCTCGTCGTCGTAGAAAACCGGCTCCGCGAGCACGATGTCGGGCAGGTGCGTGCCGCCGCCTTCATATGCGTCGTTGCCGATGAACACGTCGCCGGGATGGATCTGGTCAAGAGCAAAGCGCCGCGTGATGTGCGGGATCGTTTCGAGGAAGCTGCCGAGGTGCATCGGGATGTGCTCGGCCTGGCACAGCGTGTTGCCGGCGCGGTCGAACAACGCCGTCGAACAGTCGCGGCGTTCCTTGATGTTCGTCGAATAGCTCGCCCGCACGAGCGCTTCGCCCATTTCTTCCGTGATCGACGCGAGTGCGCTGCCAATCACTTCGACGGTAATCGGATCGATATACGGCGTCGTGCTCATTTTTCGATCTCCAGGATCAGGTTCAGGTACGGATCTACCGTGGCGTTCATGTTCGGCAATACGACGGTGGTGGCGTCCATCTGTTCGACGATGGCCGGTCCCCGGAAGGTGTTGCCGGAAGCCAGCCGGTCGCGCGAGTAGATCGGGCAATCGACGAATGCGCCGGCTTCGGCCATGTACACCTCGCGCCGGCCGATCATTGCGGCGCTCGCGTCGGGGCCCGCTGAAGGCGCGGCGGCGAACTTCGCCTTGCGTACGCGGCCCGCAGCTTCAACGCGCAGCGTGACGAACTGGATGGTTTCGCCTTCGGCGATGAAACCGAAGCGCTGGCGATGCACCTGCTCGAAGCCGACGGCGAGCTGCGCGAGTGTCGCTTCGGTGACGGGGCCGGCCGGAACCGGCACCGACAGCTCGTAGTTCTGCCCGAGATAGCGCATGTCGGCCGTGCGTTTTGTCGACTGCTGGCCGGCCTCGATGCCTTCACGCGTGAACCAGTCTTGTGCTTGGGCGTCGAGCACCTTGAAACCCTGTTCGATCGGGTCGAGCGATTCCGGCGCAAGACGCAGCGCGCGGCTCAGCGCGAAGTCGGCACGCAGGTCGGTGAGCAGCAGGCCAAGCGCGCACAGCGCGCCCGGCGTAAGCGGCACGACGATGCGCGTCATGTCGAGTTCCTGTGCGAGGCGTGCCGCGTGCAGCGGGCCGGCGCCGCCGAACGCCATCAGTGCGTAGTCGCGCGGATCGTGCCCGCGCTGCACGCTGATCACGCGGATCGCCTTCGCCATGTTCGCGGTGACCACCGACACAATGCCCTGCGCGGTTTCCATCACGCCAATGCCGAGCTGGTCCGCGAGACGCTGCATGGTGTCGAGCGCGAGATCGCGGCGCACCTTCATCCGGCCGCCGAGAATCTCGACGGGGTTCAGCGTCTGCAACACGATGTTCGCGTCGGTGACGGTTGGCTCGACGCTGCCGCGGCCATAGCACACCGGGCCGGGGTCGGCGCCCGCACTGCGCGGGCCCACCTTCAGCAGGCCGCCGCTGTCGACGTAGGCGATCGAGCCGCCGCCTGCGCCGACCGTATGGATGTCGAGCATCGGCGCCTTGATCGGGTAGCCGTGCACGTTCGCCTCGCCGGTCAGCGCACAGTGGCCGCCTTGCAGCAGCGCGACGTCGCTGCTCGTGCCGCCGACGTCGAACGTGATGAGGTTTTCATAGCCGGCGAGCTGGCCGATCTCCTGCGCGGCGACCACACCGGTGCTCGGTCCCGACAGCACGGTGCGCACCGGCAGCCCGGCAGCCGTCTCGAAGCCGATCACGCCGCCGTTCGACTGCGTGAGCTGCGGCGCGACACGCAGGCCGAGCTCGCTGAAGCGGGTCTGCAGACGCTGGATGTAGCGCTGCATGATCGGGCCGAGATACGCGTTGACCACCGTGGTCGACAGGCGCTCGTACTCGCGGAACTCCGGCGCGACCTGGTGTGATGCGCAGACGAACACGCCCGGCAGCATCTCGCGCACGATTTCCAGCGCGCGCTGCTCGTGCGCGGTGTTGAGAAAGCCGTAGATGAAGCAGATCGCGACCGCCTTGACGTCGGCATCCGCGAATTTCTGCGCGGCGGCGCGCACACCGTCCTCGTCGAGCGCCAGTTCGACTTCCCCGTTCGATCGCAGACGTTCCCGGACCTCGATACGCAGATCGCGCGTGACGAGCGCTTGCGGCTTTTCGGCGTTCATGTCGTAGAGGCTCGGGCGCTTTTGCCGGCCGATTTCGAGCAGGTCGCGAAAGCCGTCCGTGACAACGAGCCCGGTCTTCCCGCCGCGCAACTCGATCAGCGCGTTCGTCGCGACCGTCGTGCCGTGGCCGAGAAAGCTGATCTCGCCGGCCTCGGCCCCGACTGTCTTCAAGCCCTCGATCACCCCGTTGGCGATGCCGAGCGACGGGTCCGCCGGCGTCGAGGGCACCTTCCAGATCTTGATGCGGCCAGTCGCATCGTCGAACATGCAGACATCCGTAAAGGTACCGCCCGAATCAACCCCTAATCGCCAAGCCATGTCGTCAGATCCTCTGTCAGAAGTCAGGCCGCCTGCAGCGAGGCAGCCGGGAAACGGTTGAACCGTTCGAAGCGGAACGGAGCAGGGTCGACCGTCTGCGTCTCGTTCGTCACCATCTGCGCCATCATCTGGCCGGCGCCGGGACCGAGCCCGAAGCCGTGGCCGGAAAAGCCGGTGGCGATGAAAAAGCCGGGCAGCGTCGAGAGCGGGCCGATGATCGGCACCGCGTCGGGTGTCACATCGATCAGGCCGCCCCAGGTTTGCAGCACGCGGGCCTGCGCGAACGCAGGGAACGCCTGCGCGAGATGCGCGAGGCCGGCGCGGATGGTCGATTCGGACGGCGCCGGGTCGAGAATGCGCATCTGCTCGAACGGCGAGATCGCGTCGAGCGCCCAGTGCCGCTGCATCATCCATTCATCGATGAAGCGCTTGCCGATACGCAGGCGCAGCTCGCGGCGGTTTTGCCGCAGCCGCGACCAGAAATCGGAGAACAGCCGGAAGCTGTCCGGGACGATCGGCACGAGCGTCGTGTTGCGCATCGCGATGGTGAAACCGCCGTCGAGCCGCCGGCGGAATGCGAAGTGATCGCCGCCGACCGGCATGCTGGTGAGTCCTTCGACCGGGGCGATGCGCGCGGCGCTGCCGAGCACCTTGAGCTGCGGCAGCGACACGCCGAACGAGCCTGCGAAGAGACGCGACCACGCGCCGCCCGCCAGCACGACCGACGAGCAGCGGATCTCGCCGTGCTCCGTGACGACGCCGCTCACGCGTCCCGCCTCGCGCTCGATGCCGCGCACCGCGCAGCGCGTGGCGATGTGCGCGCCGGCCGCCTGGGCTGCCCGCGCGATCGCGGGCGCGGCCATCAGCGGCTCGGCGCGGCCGTCCGAGGCGGTATACATGCCGCCGACGAAATCGCTTGAAACGCCCGGCACGTAATGAGGAAGTTCAGCTCTCCCAAGCATTTTGGTGTCGATGCCGAAGCGTTTCGCAGAGCCGATCCACTCGTGATACTCGTTCATCTCCTGGTCCGTACGGCACAGATAGGTGATGCCGGTTTCCCGGAAGCCCGTGTCAATGCCGAAGCGCGGCTGCAGTTCTCGCCACAGGCGCAGGCTTTCGACCGAGAGCGGAATCTCCGCCGCGTCGCGGCCCATCTGGCGAACCCAGCCCCAGTTCCGCGCCGACTGCTCCGCCCCGATCAGGCCTTTCTCGCACAGTACAACGCGAACCTTGCGCTGCGCGAGGGACAGCGCCGTGCTGACGCCGACAATGCCGCCGCCGATGACAACGACATCCGTCTCGAGTGGCAGTGCCGTCGCGTTCGTCGCGATGGGGTCCGGAATGATCCTGCTCATGTTGCTCCTGTCTCGCTCGTTGTAATGATTGATTATGAGTGAATTCAGATTTTTCATGGAAGAATTTGATTGGTATTGTTTCAGGGTTTCGCCTAGGCCGAACACATTACGACAAAAATACCGCTATAAATGCCATTTATCGGCCACTTGAAACATTTTTGAAATCAAATTCTCCGTGATAGTGTCCGGCTCATTGAGATAGATTGTGATCTGTTTTCGACGTATAGGATTTGAATCGATCACGATGTGTCATCCTGAACGGCTAGCGGGGATACTCCATGCTCGAAGTCGATGACCTTTGTATTGCGTTCGAGACGAAGCAGGGCATGCGCCCGACCGTGAAGAACATGTCGTTCTCGGTGCGGCCCGGCGAGATCGTCGGGCTCGTTGGCGAGAGCGGCAGCGGCAAGACGCTGATGTCGCTCGGCATCATGGGACTGCTGCCGGCGAACGCGAAAGTGACCGCCGGCTCGGTCAGGATCGGCGGCACGGATCTGCTTTCGCTCGACGCGGAATCGCTGCGCAAGATGCGCGGCAGCCGCATGTCGATGGTGTTTCAGGACCCGCTGTCATCGCTCGATCCGGTGTTTACCTGCGGAGACCAGATCGTCGACGCGATCCGCCTGCACGAGGACGTGAGCCGCGCTGAAGCGTACCGGCGCGGCGTCGAACTGCTGCGCAAGGAACGCATTGCGGATCCGGTGCGCTGCATGAAGTCGTACCCGCATGAGCTTTCCGGCGGGCAGTGCCAGCGCGTGATGATTGCGATGGCGGTGGCGTGCAGGCCGCAGATCATCATCGCGGACGAATCGACGACGGCGCTGGACGTCACCGTGCAGAAGCAGGTGCTCGACATCCTGCGCGACCTGAACCGCGAGGTCGGCGCCGCGATCCTCCTGATCACGCACGATCTCGGTGTGATCTATGAAGTGGCTGATCGCGTTGTCGTGATGTATCGCGGCGTCAAGATGGAAGAGGCGACCACGGCCGACTTGTTCGCGGCGCCGAAGAGCGACTACACGCGTGCGCTGATTGCGGCGATGCCCTCGCTCGGCGACCGCCGCGACCGGCTGCCGACCGTGGCGAGCGCGCTCGACGCCGTGGACGGCGAAGACGTCGGGTCGACGGCCGTGCACACGGAGGCTCACCCGCGGCTCTATGCCGTGCCGGCTGAGCCTGGCCCCCGGCGCGATGCGGCGCGGAGCACGGCGGACACGCGTATGCCGCTGCTGTCCGTGCGGAATTTGCGCAAGACCTACGTGGTGCGCGACGGCGCGTTTTCGCCCAGCCGCGCGTTTCGCGCGGTCGACGACGTCAGTTTCGACATTCCGTTCCGCACGACGCTGGGTCTTGTCGGCGAATCCGGTTGCGGTAAGTCGACGCTGTCGCGATTGATCATGCGGCTGACGGCGTGCGACTCGGGCAGCATCGTCTTCAACGGACAGGATCTGGCCGGCCTCTCCGGCCCGGCGTTGCGCCAGGCGCGCCGCGACATGGCGATGGTGTTCCAGGACCCGTACGGTTCGCTAAATCCGCGGCAAACCGTCGAGGAGCTGATCGCGGAGCCGCTTGTCGTCAATGGCCGTGCCACGGAGCGTGCGCACGTCGTCCCGCGGATGATCGATTGCGTGGGCCTGGCGCGCAGTGCGCTTGGGCGCTATCCGCACGAGTTCTCCGGCGGCCAGCGCCAGCGCATCGCGATCGCCCGTGCGCTGGCGCTGCATCCGGCGCTCGTTATCTGCGACGAGGCTGTGTCGGCGCTGGACGTTTCCGTGCAGGCGCAGGTGCTGAACCTGCTGAAGGACTTGCAGCATGAGTTCGACCTGACCTACCTGTTCATCTCGCACGACCTGTCCGTCGTCGAGCACGTCAGCGACACGATCGCCGTGATGCAGGGCGGCCGGATCGTCGAAACCGGGTCGGCCGACGCGATCTTCGCCGCGCCCACGCACGACTACACGAAGACGCTGCTCGGCGCGGTGCCGCGCGCGGTGCGCCCGCTCCCTCCGCCTCCCCCGCTTCCCCCGCCTCCCTTTACGCAGGCGCTCCAGTCATGAAAGGCAAACTCACTTCGTTCTCCTTGCTGACTACGCGCAAGCTGTTCACTGCGCTGGTCCAGCTCTACGTCATCGCGACCCTCGTGTTCTCGCTCATGTACGTCATGCCGGGCGATCCGGTGAGGCTGCTGCTCGGCAGCAACAGCGATCCGTCGCCCGAGGCGATCGCCGCGATGCGCAGCAAGCTCGGTCTCGACCAGCCGGTGCTGACGCAGTACGCGCACTGGCTTCGCGACATGCTGCACTTCGACTTCGGCCAGTCGGTGTTCGACGGTTATCCGGTCACCAACTACATCCGCAGCGGCTTGCCGAATACGCTCGAACTCGCGCTGGCCGCGATTCTCGTGGCGATCGTTATCGGTGTGCCGCTTGGGATAGTCTCGGCGCTGCGGCGCGGCACACCGGTCGACGCGGTCTCGACATCGGTCTCGACCGTGGGCATGTCGGTGCCGGTGTATATCCTCGGCGCGCTCTTCGTCGTGCTGTTCAGCCTGCACCTCCACTGGCTGCCGTCGAGCGGATACATGGACTTCTCCCGCAATCCGGTCGAGCATTTCCGCCGTCTTGTGCTGCCCGCGTTCACGCTCGGCTTCGGATTGTCCGCGTCGATCTCGCGCATGACACGCTCGTCGATGCTCGACATCCTGAGCCGGGATTTCGTCCGCACGTTGCGCGCGAAGGGCATGTCCGAGCGCCGCATCGTGTGGCGGCACGTGCTGCGCAACGCGGCGATTCCGATCGTGACAATCATCGGCCTGCAGCTTGGCAACCTAATGGGCGGCACCGTGCTGGTCGAGGCAATGTTCAACTGGCCGGGCCTGAGCACACTGCTCGTCGACGCTGTATCGAAGCGCAACTATCCGCTGGTGCAGGGCGGCATCCTGACCATAGCCGCGCTGTACATCCTGATCAACCTTGGCGTGGATCTGTTGTATGGCCTGCTCGATCCACGCATTCGACGCAAACGGACATGAACCTACGCATCCTGCTGCAACTGTGCCGCCGCCCGGTGACCTGCGCGAGCCTCGCCGTCGTCGCGCTCGTGGTGCTCGTCGCAATCTTCGGACGCGAGCTGGCGCCCTGCGACCCCTACCTGATCGACCAGAGCGCCGTGAACCAGGGTTCGTCGGCACTGCACTGGCTCGGTACCGACGAGCTCGGGCGTGATCTGCTCAGCCGTCTGTTGACCGGCATTCGCCCAACGGTGCTCGTGTCGCTCGGTGCGACGCTGTTCGCCGCATTCTTCGGCACCGCGCTCGGCCTGGCGGGCGGCTACGGCCCGGCGCCGCTGGCGTTCTTCGTGATGCGTGGCGTCGATATCCTGCTGTGCTTCCCGCCGATCCTGCTGGCGCTGCTCGCGGTGGGCTTCTGGCCGAGCGGCATCGGCAGTCTTGCGATCGTGATCGGCATTGTCTACGTGCCGCATTTCGCCCGCGTCTCGCAGTCGGCGGTAGCGCGCGTCGTGCAACAGGAGTACGTGCAGGCCGAGCTCGCGATGGGCGCAACATGGCCGCGCGTGGTGAGTGTTGTCGTGCTGCCGAACGTGCTGTCGCCGCTCGTTGTGCAGGCGACGCTGACGGTTGCCGAAGCCATCCTGCTCGAATCCGGCCTGAGCTTCCTCGGGCTTGGCATTGTGCCCCCCGAGCCTTCGTGGGGGCAGATGATCGGCACTGCTCAGGATTACCTCTCGCAGCACCCGATGTACCTCTTCTGGCCGTCGCTCTGCCTTGCGCTCACGGTGCTGTCAGTCAATCTCATTGGCGATGGTCTGCGCGATCTGCTGGACCCGCGGCTAAGCAAGTCATGAACGTTCCTCAATCCGCTACCAGGAAGAACATGCAATGAAAAGACTCCTATACGTCGCGCTGATGGTTTTATCGCTGGGGCTGTGCGGCACCGGCGCGGCACATGCCGCGGGCAACACGCTTTACTTCGGACTGTCCGGCGAGCCGAGCACGATGGACCCGTTCATCATGACCGGCACCACGTTCCGCACCGTGAAGCTGGCGATCTTCCGCGGGCTCGTCAACTACGGCGTCGACGGGAAACTGTCGCCCGAGCTGGCCCAGAGCTACGAGCTGAGCCCGGACGGCAAGACGCTGACCTTCCACCTGCGCGACGCGAAGTTCCACGACGGCTCGACGGTCACGGCCGCCGACGTGAAGGCGACCTTCGACCACATCATGGCGCCCAACAGCACGGCGTCGTTTCGCAACCAGTTCGTGATTGTTGACCACATCGACGTTGTTGATCCGAAGACGATCCGGTTCGTGCTCAAGCAGCCGTCGGTGTCGTTCATCCATTACCTCGCACTGCCCGAGGCGGTGATCGTGCCCGCTGCGTGGCTCGCGAAGCACAAGGACGACGCGGGTACGGCGACGCCGATAGGCGCGGGACCGTTCAAGTTCGTGCGCTGGACGCGTGGGCGCGAGCTGGTCGTGCAGAAGTTCGACGGCTACTACAAGAAGGGCAAGCCGTACGTGGACGAGATCGTCTACAACTTCTATAGCGACGAGAATACGCGCGTGAATGCGATCAAGTCGGGTGACGTGGACATCATCGACTATGTACCGTCGCGCTCGCTCGCCGAGTTGCAGAAGGACCCGGACGTTCGGCTCGAACGCACGCTCGGGCCGTTCATGGGGATCGTTTTCAACATGCATAGCAAGCCGTTCGCGAATGCGGATGTGCGGCGCGCGATTGCGTACACCGTCGACCGCGACGCCATTGTGAAGACCGCGGTCGATGGCGTGGGCACGCCGATTTGGGGGCTGGCGATTCCGCAGGGCTATCTCGGCTACTCGGACGCAAAGAAGAACTTCTACAAGGTCGATATCGCGCGGGCGAAACAGCTGATGGCGCAGGCCGGTTATCCGAATGGATTCGAGGCGCGGCTCGTCGCCACTTCGCAGTACAGCTTCTACTCGAAGATCGCGGTGGTCCTGCAGGCCCAGCTCGCGCAGATCGGCATCAAGCTCAAGCTCGACATGCCCGATTGGACCACGCGGACCAGCAAGGTGGCGGGCGGCGACTATGAACTGGCGATCATTGGCGACGTTGGAGAAGTGACGGATCCCGATTGGCTGAGCAATGTGTACTACGGCGGCAAGGTGCCGGTGCGTCTCTCCAATTCCGCCTACTTCGACGACCCGGAGATCGACCGTCTGCTTGACGAGGGGCGCGCGAGCGTCGATCCGGCCAAGCGAGCAGTGGTCTACCAGCAGTTCGTCGACCGGGCACTCGATCTGTCGCCGGTCCTCTTCCTGATGTGGCGCGACCAGAGTTATGCGGTTCGCAGCAACGTGACGGGATTTACCAACATGCCCGCGTTCCTCAGCTTCCAGTCGGGTTATTCGCTGGAAAACACCCGCTTGAAATAGGCATCGGGCACCTCGTTTCACGGGGTGCCTTCCGTGCCAGGCAGGACCAGGCAGACCCGGCGCGTCCTGGCGGCACTCTATACGCGTACGGTGAAAGAAAGGCTTGGACGTATCGCGATTCGATATGTCCGGCTCCTCATTCATTATTTTGCATGACTGATTAATAGATGGATATTTTTCAACGATCGTTTCGAATATAGGGGAAGGCGATGAAGAAGATCATGGCAGTGGTGGCTTGTGGCGCGATGGCGGGCGTGGCGCACGCGCAGAGTTCGGTAACGTTGTACGCCGTGGTTGACGAGGGTTTCCAGTACACGAACAACCAGGGCGGGTCGTCGTCGTATGCCATGTCGCAGGGAGGACTTGGCAGCAGCAAGTGGGGACTGACGGGCATCGAGGATCTGGGGAGCGGGCTGCACGCTTTCTTCAAGCTGGAGAACGGTTTCAACCCGAGCAACGGGGCGCTTGGCAACAACGGCGCGCTGTTCGGCCGGATGGCGTACGTGGGGGTGGGCAGCGACCAGTACGGAGAGGTGAGGCTCGGCAAGCAGTATGACCTGCTGTTCGAGAGCCTGGTGCCGATGTCGGCGGCGGGCAAGTTCGCGGGCGGACTGGGCGCGCACGCGGGCGACGTGGACAACGTGTGGGGCGACTTCAACCTGAGCAACGCGGTGAAATACCTGTCGCCAACGCTGGCGGGGTTCAGGCTTGGGGCGGCATACGCGTTCGGCAACGTGGCGGGGGCAATGGGACGCAACCAGGTCGTGAACTTCTCGCTGACGTACGGCAACGGCCCGCTGGGTCTCGCGGCGGCGTACCTGAAGGTGAACAACCCGGCGACGGCAGTGTGGAATGCGACCGCGTCGCCGGTAGCCGGCGCGGCGTACACGAACCCGCTGACGACGCCGATCTATCGCGGCTATGCAACGGCGTCCTCGCTGCAGATTGCCGGTGGCGGCGCGAAATACCAGCTGGGTGCGTCGAACTTCGGGCTGCTGTACACGAACGTGCAGTTCAGCAATGCGGTGGTCACCACTACGACGCCGCTGGGCGGCAACGCGCACTTCGACACGCTTGAAGGGAACTACACATACAACGTGTCGCCGGCCCTGTTGCTGGGGGCTGCATACAGCTATACGTGGGCGAGCGGTGCGCGCTACGGGCAAGTGAATCTCGGGTCGACGTATTCGCTGTCCAAGCGCACGCTGCTGTACCTGAGCGGGGTGTGGCAGCACTCGAGCGGAACGAACTCGGTGGGCACCCAGGCCATGGCGGCGAACAACAACATCACGCCGTCCGACACACCTAACCAGGTGGTGGTGCGTATTGGTATCCGTCACAGCTTCTAGGCGATGCAGGGCGGCCCCCTGTGAAGCGCGGGCCGCCGTATGCGGAGCGTCTCCTGACGCTCACGCGGCGTGTCCGTCCCTTACCCGGAGAAGGCAGGCGTATGTTCGCCGATGAAACGGCGCAGCCACGCGTGCGCGGGATCGGTCTGATAGCGCTCGTGCCAGTAGAGCGACACGTCGATCGGCGGGAGTTCCAGGGGCGGCGGCATCATCACGACGTCGAGATGCTTCGAGAAATGCTTGCAGATGCTGGCCGGCAGCGTCGCGATCAGGTCGGTTTTCGCCACGACGAACGGTGCTGCCAGATAGCTCGCGAGCGTCATTCCAATCACGCGCTGCCGGTTGATCTGCTGCAGGTTCTGGTCAAGCGTTTCGCCGTAGTGACGCGTGTGGACCGCGAGGTCGACATGACGGCATGCCAGCCACGTGTCTATATTCCATTCGTGTTCGAGGCATGGATGACCGCGCCGGATCAGGCATACGGCCGGGTCCTGGAACAGCGGGCGCGCGCGCAGATCGTTCGACGGCGTGGGGTAATACCCGGCGACGAACTCCGCGTGATTCGACGCGAGCATGCCGAGCCCGTGATGCGGTCGTGCCGGCACGATGCGCAACCGGACGGCGGGCGCATCCCGTTCGAGTGCGCAAGCAAGTTCCGGCAGCCACGCGAACTGCAGGTAGTCGCTTGCATACAGCGTAAAGGCCCGCGCCGGCGCACTCTCGTCCAGGATGTCACGCGGCGCGGTTGCGCGCCGCCAGCTCTCGAGCAGCGGTGCGAATTCCTGGTGGATGGCAAGCGCGCGCTCGGTCGGCTCGACCGCTCCGTGACCGGTGATCAGCAGCGGATCGTTGAAGATGCGCCTGAGACGGCTGAGCGCGGCACTCATGGCGGGCTGCGTGACACCCATCTGCGTTGCTGCGCGAGACAGGTTCTGGCAGGTGAGGAGTGCATCCAGATGGAACAGGAGATTGAGGTCTGCCGGCTTCATGGAACCATAAACGCGATTGATTGAAACATAACGCGACCTTATTCGACGCCCCCAAATTGACCGCATACGATGGTTCGGCCGGTCGCGCATGGAGCGCCGCGCGGGATGACCGCTCGATGCGATGCAGACTGGCCAAAGCATAGTGGACCGAAATAGGCCGGGCAATAGGGCAATATCCGCCCCCCTGCTTCCAGCGCATTTTGCAGCGCTCACAAGGCTGCCGGTTACGGACTGCCGGCGGTTAATCCGGGATTCTTTATGTATCGAATTGGAATCGATGTAGGCGGCACTTTCACCGACTTCGCGCTCGTCAACGAAACCGGCGCACAGGTCGCGTTTCACAAGGTACCGTCCACGCCGCACGATCCGTCCGAGGCGATTGGGCACGGTATCACGGGGCTGCTGGACATGCATCGCATTGCGGCCTCGGAGGTCGCGCACATTGGCCATGGCACGACGGTCGCCACCAATCTTGTCATCGAGCGCAAGGGCGCGGCGACCGGACTGATCACGACCCATGGCTTTCGGGACGTGCTCGAGATCGGCCGCCAGGTGCGTCCGCACCTGTACGACTACGGCGTCGGCAAGCCGCCGGCGCTGGTGCCGCGCAGGCATCGCATTGAAGTGCGCGAGCGTATTGACGCGCACGGCAAGGTACGGGTGCCGCTCGACGAAGACGCCGTGCGCGCTGCTGCGCAGCAGTTTCGCGATGCGGGTATCGAGGCGGTCACGATCTGTTTTCTTCACTCTTACCGGAACCCGGCTCACGAGCGCCGGGCGAGGGACATCGTGCGCGAGGTGCTGCCCGATGCCTACCTGAGCTTGTCGAGCGACGTATTGCCCGAATTCCGCGAGTTCGAACGCCTGTCCACGACGGTGCTCAACGCGACGATCGGGCCGAAGATGGCGCGCTACCTGCAGCGTTTCGTCGAGCGTATCGCCGCACTCGGCATTCAGGACGAACCGTTCACGATCCATTCGAACGGCGGGCTGATGTCGATTGACACCGTGCGCCGCTACCCGGTGCGAACCTGCCTGTCCGGTCCGGCGGCCGGCGTGGTGGGCGCAGCTGCGGTGGGGCGCGCGATCGGCTTTCCGAACCTCGTCACCTTCGACGTCGGCGGCACCAGTACCGACGTGTCGCTGGTCTATCGCGGCGAGCCTCTTTTTACGTCGAATCGGCATGTGGCGGGTTATCCGGTCAGGACACCGATGGTCGACATCCACGTGATCGGTGCCGGCGGGGGCAGCGTCGCGTGGCTCGACGACGCCGGCTCGCTGAAAGTCGGCCCGCACAGCGCGGGCGCGGTGCCCGGCCCCGTCGCTTATGCACGCGGCGGCACCGAGCCGACCATTACCGACGCCGAGGTCGCGCTGCAGCGCCTGAATCCGGTTTCGCTGTTGAACGGGCGCATGCGGGTCGATTGCGAGGCCGCGCGCGGTGTGATGATGGACAAGGTGGGCGGGCCGCTCGGGCTCACGCTGGAGGAAGCCGCCGAAGGGATCCTGCGCATCGCGAATGCGAACATGAGCCGCGCGATTCGCTCGGTTTCAACCGAGCGTGGTTACGCGCTGTCGGAGTTCGCGCTGTATGCGTATGGCGGCGCGGGGCCGCTTCACGCGCTCGACGTGGCACACGAGTGCGGGATACCGGTCGTGATCGTCCCGCAGGAGCCGGGCACGATGTGCGCGCGCGGCATCCTGCTGTCGGACGTGTCGTTCGATTTCGTTCGCAGCCAGATCGCGATCGTCGATCCGGACAACTGGCGGGGCATTGTCGAGAGCATCGGCGTGCTGGAGCGGCAGGCGTCGGACTGGTTCAATCGCGAAGGTGTGGGCGCTGAACGGCGCGCGCTGTATCGCGTGCTCGACGCGCGCTATACCGGACAGAATTTCGAAGTCCAGGTGCCGATGGAGACGGTCTTCGCCGAGGATTTCGAAACGTTCGCCGAGCGGTTCGAAGCAGTGCATCTGCGGGAGTACGGCTACAACGTGCCGGGCCGCGCAATTGAAGTGATCAACTGCCGGCTGAAGGCGGTGGGGCAGGTCGCGAAGGCGCCGCTCGCCCGCCTGCCCGCCGGTGACGTGAACGCCGACGCGGCCAGGACGGGCAGCCGCTCCGTCTATCACGGCAGTGCGCACGGCTGGATCGACACGCCGGTGTTCGACCGGACACGGCTCGGCAGCGGCGCAGTTATCGCGGGACCTGCGGTCCTCGAGGAGATGAGTTCGACGACCGTGATGGGCCCCGCGTACCGGCTGACAGTCGACGACTTCGGCAACCTGATCATCCGCATTTCCTGAAAGGCACGCACTGCAAATGAAACCGAACGCCGAGGTACCGCAAGACGAAGTCAAGCTGCACGATCCCATCGAGATGGAAGTGTTCATGAACCGGCTGCTGTCGATCACCGAGGACATGAACAACACGTTGGTGCGTGCGTCGTTCTCCACCAACATCAAGGAGCGCAAGGACTGCTCCGTCGCGCTCTTCGACGTGCGCGGCCGGCTGGTCGCGCAGGGCACGCAGATCCCGCTGCATCTGGGCTCGCTCAACGGCGCCGTGGAGGCGGTGCTCGCGCGCTTTCCCGCACCGTCGATCCAGCCGGGCGACGTGTTCATCTGCAACGATCCCTATCTTTCCAAGGGGAGCCACCTGCCGGACATCAACATCGTGACGCCCGTGTTCCATGACGGCGTGCCGGTCTTCTTCGCCGCCAACATCGCACATCACTCGGATGTTGGCGGAAGGGTGCCGGGGTCCATCTCGGGCGACGCGAGGACCGTCTTCGAAGAAGGCATCCGCATTCCGGCCCTGCGCATTGCACGCGCGGGCCCGGTCGACGACGAAGTGTTGAGCCTTATCTGCAGCAACACGCGCGACCCGGACGAACGCAACCTCGACTTGCGCGTGCAGATTGCATCGAACCAGCGCGGTGTTGACGCGGTCGAGGCGCTGATCGCGCAGATGGGCCTGACACGCGTGCTGCAAGCGGTGGACGACGTGATCCGCTATACGCGGCTGCGGCTGGAGAACCGTATCGCGCAACTGGCGCAGGGAAGCTACACGTTCACCAACTGGCTCGACGACGACGGGCTGGGCGGCGAGCCGGTGGAAATCCGCGTCGCGGTCACGGTCAGCGGGCGCCGCCTGCATTTCAACTTTGCGGGTTCCGGCCGCGAGGCGCGCGGCGCGATGAACCTGCCGACAAGCGCGCTGAACGCATGCGTCTACTACGCGGTGAAGGCGCTGCTCGATCCCGAGCTGCCCGCCAATGCCGGGTTGTTCGAGCCGATCGATATTGAAGCGCCGCGCGGCACCATCGTCAATCCTGAACCGCCGGCGGCGGTCGGCGCGCGCTCGATCACCGCGCAAAAAGTGGCTGGTGCAATTTTCGGCGCGTTCCGCGGCGTACTGCCGGACAGCAGGGTGATGGCCGCGAGCAACGACGTGTGTCCGGTGATCGTGTTCTCCGGGCGGCTCAACACGCGCCCTGGTGAGTTCGTCTATCTGGAGAGCATTGGCGGCGGGTCGGGTGCACGGCTCGATGTGGACGGCATGGACGGCGTGCACGTCCACATGACGAACTCGTCGAACCTGCCGGTCGAAGCCATGGAAAACGAGTATCCCCTCCTGGTGGATGAATATGCGCTGATCGTGGACTCGGGCGGCGCCGGACGCACGCGCGGCGGCCTCGGCATCGCGCGGCAGATCACGGCGCTCGACGACGGCCTGATGTTTTCCGCGCGCTCTGACAGCCATCACGTCGGCTTGCCGGAAGGTGTTGCGGGCGGCCGCCCGGGACGTCGCGCGAGGCTGCTGAAGCGCGCGGCGGACGGCAGCGAGACGGTGCTCGGCTCGAAGCCGGCGGCAATGCGGCTCGTGGCCGGCGAGAGCATCCGGATCGAGACCTGCGGCGGTGGCGGGTACGGCGAGCCGGAAGGCCGCCGGCCGGATGACCTCGAGCGCGACGTGCTGGACGGCAAGGTGTCCCGCGCGGCGATGCTCGCCGAATACGGAGTTGCGGGCCCGATTCCGACACTTGCCTAGTTCCTGTCTTTTCAAAGGAGTGAGCCATGAGTTCCACGGTCGATTTCTGGCCCCTTATCGGGGTTGCCGTAGTTGCACTCGGTTTCGCCTGCCGCTTCAACCCGATGCTGGTCGTCACGGTAGGGGCGATTGCCACCGGCGTCGCGGCGAAGATGCCGCTGCAGGACCTCCTCGCCCAGTTGGGCACCGGCTTCGTCAAGGCGCGCAACCTGCCACTGATCACGTTGCTGCCTCTGCCGGTGATCGGCCTGCTGGAGCGGCACGGCCTGCGCGAATATGCGCAACGCGTGATCGTCCGTATACGCGCGGCCACGGCGGGGCGCCTGCTGGTGCTTTATCTGTTCGTCCGGGAAGCGACGGCGGCGCTCGGGCTGGTGAGCCTCGGCGGCCACGCGCAGATGGTCCGCCCGCTGATCGCGCCGATGGCCGAGGGCCTGGCGCAGGAGCGTCACGGCCCGATCGGCGACACGCGTTACCGGTTGCGCGCGTTTGCCGCATCGGCGGACAACATCGGCCTGTTCTTCGGTGAAGACGTGTTCGTCGCATTCGGCGTGGTGCTGTTCATGCAGAACTTCCTGCATGGCGCGGGCATCGAGGTGAGCGCTGTGCGGCTTGCGGTGGCAGGCATTCCGACGGCGGTCTGCGTCTTTGCAATCCACGGGTTCCGCCTGTACCGGCTCGACAACTGGCTCGCACGCGAACTGGACAAGAACGCCACCACGGCCGCCGAGCAGGCTTCGGAGCTCGAGGAGCAAAGCACATGATCGTTTCGGCCCAATACCTGTACTGGCTTGCCGGTGCGCTGCTGCTCGCCGGAGCGGCGATGATCCTGCGCGACGCCGCGCATCCGCGACGCCTGTGGTCGGCGCTGTTCTGGGCCGATCTCGGCGTGCTGTTCATTGCCGGTGACCGCATGCCGCCGGCGGTGGCCGGCTTGCAGGTGCTGCTGCTGACAGCGATCGCCGCGTGCGGCGGGCTGCGCCATGGATCGGCGCGGCGCTTGCCGCAGAGCGTGCGCGAGGCCGCCGCGGTCCGTCTCGGACCAAAGCTGCTGGTTCCTGCGCTGACGATTCCGGTCATCACGCTGATCGGTTCGCTTGCGTTCGACAAGACGAAGATCGGCTCGCTCTTCGTGCTGGACCCGGCCAACAGCACGCTCGCGGCACTCGGTGTTGGCTGTGTCGTGGCGCTCGGTATTGCGTGCTGGCTCACGCGCGACAGCGTCACGCAGGCGGTGCGCCAGTCGCGCGAGTTGACCGATGTGATCGGCTGGACCCTCGTGCTGCCGCAGATGCTGGCGATGCTCGGGGCGATGTTCCAGCACACGGGCGTGGGCCACGCGATTGCGTCGCTCGCCGAGCATTACGCGGCAGTGGACGTGCGCTGGATCGCCGTGGTGATCTATTGCCTCGGCATGGCGATCTTCTCCGTGATCATGGGCGGCGGCTTCGCGTCCTTTCCGCTGATGGCGGGCGGTGTGGGCGTGCCGGCGCTGATCGACACGTTCCATGGCAATCCCGCGGTCGTCGCGGCGCTCGGCATGTTCTCCGCCTACACGGGCGTGCTGGTGACGCCCATGGCCGCGCATTTCAACCTGATCCCGGCGGCGTTGCTGGAGCTGCCCGACCGTTATGGCGTGATCAAGGCACAGGCGCCTACGGCGATGATCGTGCTCATCGTCAACATGGTCCTGCTGTATTACCTGATGTGACCGGTTCAACGCCGCGACGGATCGATCGATTGCTCCGGCCATCGATCGATCCGTCGCGCCGGTTTGACGACGCTGCCACACCTCTTCCAGGCGATGTCGATACTAAGAGGAATCCTTACTGGATTGCGTCCCGATTCGTCACTAAACCGAATGCCGCAGCAATTCCTGATCTTCCATCCCTTGCGGCAGTTTGGGTTGCCCCAGCTTGACTACGCCGCTTTGACGTTTTCGCAATCTGTCTGATTCGGCCGTCGGCGTACTTCAACCAACCGGGTGCACTCGACTCTCCTGACCGGCCATTCCTATGACAAACCCTTGTTCAAACGAAAATTCGCGGGCGTGAAAGGTTGGCGAAGGATTGCGAATCGTAGAATTTCGACGGCGATTATCAAGGCGTTTAAATCAATTGACGCCACCCGGCTTATCGGGATTAAAGGAGACAAAGAATGACCTTCGCTGCGCGAAAATATAATCGTTTGGGCAAGCACGCCGTTTCATCGGTACTGGCGCTTGGCGCATTCTGCGCGTTCACGCAGGCTGCGCGCGCAGCCGAGCCGGAGAAAATCACCATCATGGTGGGCGGGATCACCAAGCTGATCTATCTCCCGGCACGTCTCACCGAACAACTGGGCTACTTCAAGGCTGAAGGCCTCGATGTCGAGCTTCTATCCCAGCCCGCCGGCGTGGATGCGGAAAACGAACTGCTAGCCGGCGCCGTGCAAGCCGTGGTCGGCTTTTATGATCACTCAATCGACTTGCAGGCGAAGGGCAAGGAAGTCAAAGCCATCGTCGTATTCGGTCAGGTGCCGGGCGAAGTCGAAATGGTTGCGACCAAACAGGCAGACACGATCAAGAGCATGGCCGACGTGAAGGGCAAAACCCTTGGTGTGACCGGGCTTGGTGCGTCGACGAACTTTCTCACGCAGTACCTCGCGCATCTGAAAGGCATACCGAACTCTGACTATACGGTGTTGCCTGTCGGCGCAGACAACAGCTTCATTGCGGCTATCAAGCAAAACCGGATTGACGCGGGAATGACGACTGAACCGACCGTATCGCAACTGCTGAAATCCGGCGATGCGAAGATCCTGGTTGACATGCGCAGCCTCGATGGCACGCGCGCCGCGCTGGGTGGAACCTATCCCGCGTCGAGTCTCTACGTTCAGAGCGCGTGGCTCGACACGCATAAAGACGAAGCGCAAAAGCTCGCCCGCGCTTTTGTCCACACCTTGCAGTACTTGCACACGCATACGGCTGACGAAATCGCCGCGCAGATGCCCAAGGATTACTACGGCAGTGACAAGGCGCTGTACGTGAGCGCATTGAAGGCTTCCCTGCCCATGTACACCGTCGACGGCAAGATGCCTTCCGATGGACCCGACACCGTGCTGAAGGTACTCGCCGGGTTTAACCCGTCGGTCAAGGACAAGCATATCGACCTGTCGCGTACGTTCACAAACCAGTTCGTGAGCCAGGTGAAGTAAGCGACCGTGCGCACATCGACAAAAGGCAACCAATGAATCATGTCACCGCTCAAAATGGGCCTGCGATTGAGTTTCGCAACGTGTCGTGCCGTTTCATATCAGCCGATGGCCACGCGACCGTTGCGTTGCGAGAGTTCAATATGTCGATTGCAAGGGGAGAGTTCGTAGCCATCGTAGGGCCGACCGGTTGCGGCAAGTCGACCACGCTCAGCATGATTACCGGGCTGCTCAAGCCTACAACGGGCGAGGTTCGCGTCATGGGGCGGCCGGTCGATGGCATCGACCCGCGCATCGGTTTCGTGTTTCAGGCAGATGCGGTATTCCCCTGGCGCTCGGTACTCGATAACGTCGCGGCCGGTCCTATTTACCGTGGCCGCTCGAAGGCGGCGGCGCACGAACTTGCTCATGACTGGATTCGCCGCGTTGGCCTCGACAAGTTCGCGAAGCACTATCCTCATCAGTTGTCCGGCGGGATGCGAAAGCGCGTGGCGCTGGCCCAGACGTTCATTAACAACCCGGAAATCCTGTTGATGGACGAGCCGTTTTCCGCGCTGGACATGCAGACGCGCACGCTTATGCAGGACGAGCTCCTGCAGTTGTGGTCGGGCAACGCGGGTTCCGTTGTGTTCGTCACCCATGATCTCGAAGAGGCGATCGCGCTTGCGGACCGGGTCTTCGTGCTTACCGCGCGGCCGGCAACGCTCAAGCGGGTGTACGAGATCGACCTGCCCCGCCCGCGGGTGACATCCGAAGTCCGGTATGAACCGCGCTTCATTGAAATCTCACGGGATATCTGGCACGACTTGCGCGAGGAAGTGCAAATTGGCTAATCACGGAAGCATGAAAATGAAGGACACAGCCCTGCCGAAACAACTCGACGCGGTCTCGCTAGCCCGGGATGAACAGATAGCACAGCGGCGCATTCGCATGCGTAAATGGACCATCATTGCACTGCGCATCGCGGTGCTGGTCATCGCTCTCGGCGGCTGGGAACTGTCGGCTCGCTTGAAATGGATTGACTCCTTTTTCTTCTCGATGCCGTCGCTGATCTATCTTCAACTCGTGGAATGGTTCACCAACGGCACGTCGCAAGGGCCGCTCTGGATGCAGGTTTTCGTGACGCTGGAGGAGACCGTGCTCGGCTTCCTGATAGGTGCGGCAGGCGGGATCGTGTGCGGGATTGCACTGGGGCGCAACAAACTATTGTCTGATGTTTTCAGCCTGTATATTCAGATCGCCAATTCGATCCCCCGTGTCGTGCTCGGTTCGGTGTTCGTCATTGCGCTGGGTCTCGGGATGGCTTCCAAAGTTGCGCTGGCCGTTGTCATGGTGTTTTTCGTGGTGTTCGGCAATGCATTCCAGGGAGTTCGGGAAGCCGACCGGTATATGATCGCGAACGCGCAAATCCTGGGGGCGTCGAAGCATCAGGTGACAATGACGGTCGTGATTCCGTCAGCCCTGAGCTGGATACTTGCCAGCTTGCATGTGAGCTTCGGGTTCGCGCTGGTGGGCGCGGTGGTCGGGGAATTTCTCGGTTCGAAGCAGGGCATCGGCTTGCTCATCTCGACCGCCCAAGGCGCATTCAACGCAAGCGGTGTGTTTGCCGCCATGATCGTGCTTGCAGTCGTTGCGCTCGCCGCCGATTACCTTTTGACGAGTGTCGAGCGACGTCTGCTCAAATGGAAACCGGCAGCGTTTTAAACAGCTATTTCATGCATATTCAGGGAACGTGATTTCGTGATATTAGGCAGCTTGCGGGCCAGGCTTTTAGGATGGCTTTTACTGCCGCTGACGGTGTTCGTCTGCATATCCGGAATCATGTCCTTGCAAAATGCGCGGTCCACCGCGAATCTCCTGCAGGACAACGCGCTGATTTCGTCGATGCGGATCATTGGCGAAGACATCGACTGGGACAATGGCGAGATCGTCGTGCAGATTCCGCCGGCGGCTCTCGAACTGTTCGAGTCGCCCGAGCGTGACAATGTGTTCTACAAGATCGTGGATGGACACAACAGGCTGCTGGCGGGCAACCCCGACCTGCCGTTGCCGGACACCTTCTCTTCCACGCCGGCGTTTTACGACGCGGTCCTCAATGACGGCCGGCGGGTGCGTGCCGCTGTGTATGTCCGGCAATTGTTCGATTCCGGGCGCGTGGAAAACGTCACGGTGGCGGTGGCGAAGACGGAGTTTTCGCGAGACGCGATGGTCGCGGCCCAATGGCGTCCCCAACTCATCCGCCTTGTTCTAATGCTGCTGCTGGCAATGCTGCTGGTCTATTTTGGCCTGACCTTCGAGTTGAGGCCGCTGATGAAGTTGAAGGATGACGTGTCCGACCGGGCGCCATCCCAACTGCAGCCGATTCGCGCCGAACGACTGCATTTCGAGCTTCGGCCTATTGTCGATGCGATCAACCAGTGCATTTCCCGCATGAGCCTGCAGGCGGCTACGCAACGCCAGTTCATATCCGACGCCGCGCACCAGTTGCGAACGCCGCTGACGCTTCTGGACACGCAGATACAGTTTGCCCGGCAGCGGCCAAGCGAGGATGAGCAACTAGCCGAGGCGCTCGCAGGCATGCATAAAAGCAGCAGGAAGATGGCGGTGCTTACCAGCAAGCTGCTCTTGCTTGCGCATACGGAGTCTTCGCAGCCGGGGCGTGGCGAGGAGTGTGTCGACCTGAGTGCGGCGATCTCCGGGGTACTCGGGGACCTCGTCGCCTTTGCACAGCAAAAAGACATTGATCTCGGTGCGGAGATCAGCGACGACATGTGCGTGGCGGGTGACGAGACCTTGATGACCGCGCTGCTGACCAATCTCGTCGATAACGCGCTGCGCTACACGCAACGGGGAGGGTGGGTTACGGTGACGGCGCAGCGCAGCGGCGCCAGCGCCGTGGTCCAGGTGATAGATAACGGCCCCGGCATCTCGGCGGAAGCGCGCTCGCGGGTATTCGAGCGGTTCTATCGCGCATCCGCCGATACAGAGGGTTCCGGACTCGGCTTGTCAATCGTGCGCGAGATTGCGAATCGGCATGGCGGTACCGTGAGGCTCACACCGGGCAAACGAGGTGTGGGCCTGCTTGCGACGGTTACCATGCGCTTATGGTGCGATCCGGCGAGCGCGGTTGCCGAAGAAAAGGGGCGATGAATGAAATTGCTGCTGGTGGAAGACAATGCAGATCTGGCGCGCTGGGTGGTCAACCTGATACAAGCCGAACACTTCATGGTGGATTGGGCGGCGGACGGAGAGCAGGCGGAGACCCTGCTCAAGACGAAAGGCTACGACGCGGTCCTTCTTGACCTGCGCCTGCCCGGCATTAACGGCAAGGACGTGCTGACGCGCCTGCGTCGTGGACGCGACAACGTTCCGGTCCTGATGTTGACCGCCAATGGATCGACTGATGACAAAGTGGCTTGTTTCGCGGCCGGCGCAGACGATTACGTCGTCAAGCCATTTGACGCGCGCGAGCTGGTTGCCAGGATAAAAGCGATCATTCGCCGCAAGGCGGGCGGAGACGAAAGCCAGACGATCGTTTGCGGCGATCTTCAATACCGCTTCGAGTCACGCGAGTTTTTTGTCGCAGACGAACCCTTGCGTCTGCGGCGCCGGGAGCACGCGATCCTGGAGACGCTGATCCTTCGCCAGGGGAAGACGGTGTCGAAGGCGGCATTGATGGAATGTGTATTCGCAATCGATGACGAGCCCAGCGCTGACGCCATCGACATCTACATTCATCGGCTGCGCAAGCATCTGGCGGTCTCGACTGCGCAGATCATGACGTTGCGTGGTCTTGGATATATTATTCGGATACCTTAAATAAGCGGTAATCGGTATTTCCACCGACGTTTTTCCGGGGCTCGTGAAAGATTCACGAAGGATTGGGGTAGTTAAGCTTTGTTCGGCATCGAACGAATCATTAAAACCTATTCCAACGTGAAGTCATGAGGAGAACGTCGTGAAAAAGACCTACATGGTATTGGCTGCAAGCGCAGGCACCCTGATAGCCGGAAGCGCGCACGCACAGTCCAGCGTGCAGCTCTACGGGCTGGTCGACTTGAGTGCGCCGTCCTATCAAACGCACGCCGACGCAAAGGGCGATCACGTGGTCGGCATGGGCATTGGCGGCGAGCCGTGGTTTAGCGGCAGCCGCTGGGGTCTCAAGGGCGTTGAAGACATCGGTAACGGGTCGCGGATCATCTTCCGGCTGGAAAGCGAATACCGCATGAGCGACGGCCAGATGGAGGACCCGGGCCAGATCTTCGACCGCGACGCATGGGTTGGCTATGAAGACGATACGGTGGGTAAGATCACGGCAGGCTTTCAGAACACGATCGCGCGCGATGCCTCGACGATTTATGGCGATCCGTACGGCAGCGCTGCATTGACGACCGAGGAAGGCGGCTGGACCAACGCCAACAATTTCAAGCAGCTCATTTTCTATGCGGGCAGTGCCACGGGCACGCGCTACAACAACAGCATTGCGTGGAAGAAGCTCTTCAGCAATGGCTTGTTCATGAGCGCCGGTTATGCGTTCGGCAACACGACCACTTTCCCGACGGGCTCGAATTACCAGGCAGCACTCGGCTATAACGGCGGTCCGTTCAATCTCTCCGCGTTCTATAGTCACGCCGATAACGCTGGATTCATCAACCAATCGTATTCGGCCGGCGGCAACTATACGTTCAGCATCGTCCGCGTGAACGCAGGCTATTTCCACTACACGGGTGACCAGGGAGCACTTGGGCAGCGCCATGACAACGCATGGACTGTGTCGTTGAAGCTCGCACCGACGGGCGCCTTCGACTACGAGGTCGGATACCAGCAAATGCACGTCAAGAACGCGGCGTACAACAGTGACGGAGATGTCCCGAACGCGAACATAGGGACATTCAGCATGACAAACGGCATTGCCAACGGATACAAGGAGACGCTTTACGCATCCGTTTTCTATCATCTTTCGAAGCGTACCGAGGTGTACATCGCCGGCGACTACATGAAGCTGCATGGTGGCTACACGGTTGCCACAACCTTCGGCGCGACCAATCAGCTCGAGCTGACTTCAGGCATTCGTACGCGCTTCTGAACGGTGGGTGGGCGCGGTGCCGGCTTTGTCATTCTGGCACCCGACCCGCGCTAGCCCGGTCGAATGAGTGCTGATGCTTACTGCGGGCTTACCGTTCACTGCGCTTTACAGTCCCGCGCATATTCCGCACTAAGGCGGTTTTGTGCATCGTTCAGATTATCCGGATAAGGCGCGTTGGGTGCACTTGCGTCGTAACCGGCCGCTTCGAGTTCGTAGAGTTCATTCATCACCTGCGCGTGTGTAACGGGTCCCTGGGTATGGACAAACGGATAGTCGTTGCACTGCTGCGCTGTCAGCGTTCCTTCCGCCATGGAAGCCGTGCTGACAATTAAAAGCTGAGAAAGGACAAGAAGCTTGAGTGTGGTTTTCATGGAGCATTCCTAATATCATTTGACCGTTCGTAGAGCATCTTCGATCGGCACCGCTGGATGATCTGGCCCGTGCTTCAAACACTCGAACACGATACGAAAATCCCTCTAACGGCAAGCTGACGCGATCATGAAGAATTTGTCATCTCGACCGGATTTGTTTTGCTGACCCCGCACGCAGGCAATTGCTTGTTCCCGGTAACGGCAATAAGCATGACTGACGTAGATTGAGTTAAGCGCTTTGATAATCTCGCGACCCGATTCGCTGAGACGGGATATTTGCGGATAGCGTCGAACGTGCCGTTCATTCACCCGTTTTCTCTAGCGCGCCCAGACCGGGATGAACCCCGAAGGTCTTTCCGTTGAATACCCGGTGTGCTAGAAATAAAGAAGTGCCGCCACGCAATCGGGCACGAGGGGATCTGTGATGAAATCGCTCAGGGCGGTACTGCTTGCGCTCACCGTGATTGCTTCGGTTTCGTGCGCATCGACAATCAGTTCATCCTACACAACAGATGTCCGGCTGAAAGACGGAAAAGCCGTCCGCTGCGCGGTCAACGAAGCAGCCGTTTCTCCGCCCCCAGGAACTCCCCCGCTGACCCTGCGTGAGAAGAACGAAGCGGAGGTCCTCGCGACCCAGCCATTGCGCCTGCTGTCGGGGCCCTGGTCACCTTATCCGGATCCGGACACTGCGCCGATGCTGAGTTGCTACGAACTCCCGGGTTAGCATCTCCGACTCCGGACGATTTTTGAGGAAGGGCCAGTCCGTCGAACGACTGCTCAAAGCGATGCGCCACCGCACATCACGATCTGCTGGCCGGTTATGCTGCGCGCGCCGTCGCTCAACAGAAAGACAGCGAGTGCCGCGACTTCATCGGGCGATATGAAGCGGCCCATCGGGGGTATTTTCGGCAGGGTCTTTGCGCGGCCGGGATCACGCAGGAACGGGGTGTCGGTGGCACCTGGGGCAATCACGTTGACCGTAATCCCTCTTGGCGCCAATTCCGCAGCCCACGAACGCGCCATGCCGACGAGCGCTGCCTTCGTCGCGGCATACTGACTTCGCGTGGGTGCACCATTCGCGGTGCGGCTGCCGACCAGCACAATGCGCCCCCCCTGCGGCATGGCCGGTGCAAGACGATCCGCGAGCAAGGCAGCGGCGTCGACGTGGACCCGCCACATCTGCGCGCCTTCGTCCATCGACAATTCACCAAGGGGCGCTGTACGCATGAAACCGGCGGCATGGATGAGCGCATCGGCGGGTTCCATCTCTTGCGCAATGGCCTCGAGCCGATCGAAGTCCATCAGATCGACGGGCACAATGGTCAGCCCGGCGATGACATCCGCGCCAACCGTCCGGCATAAGCCCGTCACGCGCCAGCCATCCTTCAGCAGTTGCCTGACGATAACCTGACCGATGCCGGACGACGCACCGGTCACGACCGCATGCCGCGGTTTGCCTTCCAAGTTCATAAACGCTCCTCGTGAAAATCGGGCGCGTCGACGCGGATAAAAACCGCGTTGTTCAAACTGTCACGGTTTGCACCTTCACGTCGCCGCGCAAGGTGAATGCGGCCAGTTCCTGGGCAGGCGCGGCTGCGTCGGTGATCAGCGTCCAGTCGCGCTCGAGCGGCGTCCAATGCTGCTGGCTCGCGCGGCCTATCTTGTCGGCGGTCACCAGGACAAACACGTTTGCGGCCTGGCGAATGACACACTCCTTCAGATAGGCCTGCTCCGCGGTCGCCTCGCACAGCCCCCGCGATGCGACCACGCCGTCTGCACCGAAGAACGCCTTGTCCACACTTAGCCGGCTCAGCACGAGCTGCGCGAGCGGTCCGAGCGTACTCATGCTGGACGGGCGCACATCGCCGCCGATCAGCGTGAGTTTCGTGGTGGTCGACGCCAATGCGCCGATGACCAGCAAATTGTTCGTGACGACGTGGACCGAACTGCGTCCCGCAAGGTAACGCGCGAGCGCCGCGGTGGTCGTCCCGCCGTCGAGGAACACCGTGTCCCCTTCTTCTATATGCGCGAACGCCGCGCGCGCTATCGCTTCTTTCTGTTCACGCCAGCTTTCGCGGCGTTCGTCCAGCGAAGGCTCGGGTTCATGCGCTCCGACGGCTGCCGCGCCGCCATAGGTGCGCAGGATGCGCCGGTCACCCGCAAGGGCCCGCAAATCACGCCGCACCGTTGCTTCGGACATGCCGAAATGCTCGCACAGCGTACTGACATCGTTCATTCCGCCAAGGACGGCATTGAGCATGGCCTCACGGCGCTTAGCGACTTTCATGGTCAATAATCTTTGGGCTGGGTAGGGGAGGTCAGGCGCGCCATGAACGAAGCGGCGCGCAACGAAAGCGCCTAGTGTAGTCAATTTCGGCCCCAGCCTACCCGGTCAGCTTATTGGCCAGCTTCCGGCTCCCCTCGCCCCGGCGTCCGTTTGAAGAAGGACGCCGCGTTTCAGCCCCGCACCCACGCTTCCCCGACACTCACGTACTTGATGCGCTGGCGGAAGTACGTGAAGGCGATATGTAACGCCCCGTCCGGCGTCTGCACGATGGACGGGTAGGAATATTCCCGGTTGCGCTGGTCGGCGGAATTGTTGGTCATGCAGTAACCGTCGCCGATCTCGAGGTTGCGGCGGCGCCGCCAGGTCTTGCCGTCATCCTCGGAAATGGCCAGCGACAGCGGCGCGCGCGGAGCGCCCCAGAAAGCCGACCCTGCCGACGATGAACCCTGCTCGCGCAATTCCCCGCTGTCCTCCGAATCCTCGATGTCGTCATAGAGCGAGGCGCGCCGTTGCGTGGCATGCGAGGCATCGCTCTCGTTGAATACCAGTGCGATATGGCCGTTTTGCAACGCCACGAACTGGATGGATGAATTGTTGTTCGGCACCTCGGTTGGCTGCGGCGTGCTCCATACACGACCATCCCGTGAACGGCTCGCATAGATAAAGTCCGCCCAGCGACTACGAAAGAGGGCGAGAAGGGTGCCGTCCTGCAGCAACTGGACGTTCATGTGCACACAGCCGACACTCTCCGGCACCGGGTGCTCGCTCCATGTCGCACCGTGGTCGTTCGAGACCATCACGGCGCTGACGTCATTGTTGCCGACCCAACGCTCGCCCGGTTCGGTGCGGCACAGGAACACAGGACAAATCCACGCGCCGTCCGGCAGCACCACGATCGGTTGACGTACGAACGTGCCGGGCCGCTCGAAGAGCGTCTCGACAGGACCCCAGGTCAACCCGTTGTCCGTCGAAATCCGTCGACGGACCAAGGCAGTATTCTGGTGGCCCGACAACTGCGCGGTATAGATAAGCCAGAGCATCCCATCAGGATCGCTAAACAATACCGGATTCTGCTCGGAGCGAGTGGGATCGTCGGAGAGCTTTTGCGGCGCGGACCACGTGTCGGTGCCGGCCGGCAGTCGCGACAGGTAGATCGATACGTCGGGGATCCCTTCCTGCGTGCCGCCGAACCACACGCACAGCAGGTCGCCGTTAGCGAGTGCGTGAAGATTGGCGGCATGATTTTGCACACACACGGTTGGCAGGAACGCTTCGCGCCGGTCGGCATCGGCGAAGGCCGTGCGCACTTGTGCATCCTGCAAGGGGTTGAGGCTTTCGACAGAGGCATTGACGAGGGCGGATGTCATCCGGTCTTCTCCTGAATACGGGTTAGTGCGATTTGTTTTGCGCGAGGCCTTTTGTTTCGGCGGGCGTGTCCTTCGATCCCTTCAGCGACGGCCCCGACGGAAACAACAGCTTTTCAAGCACGATCACGATGGCCGGCGTAAGCAGTGCCACGTACATGTTGTCGATACCGAACGGATTGCCGAGCAAATACCATACGGTGGTCGCCACGGTTGCGAGGACCATGCCCGCAATGGCGCCGCGGTTGCTGTTGAAGAACGGCAGGTAGATTCCGATCAGAGCGACCACCGAGACGGTCAGCCGCAATGCGCGGGTGAAGAACGACAGCGCAAGGATCTGCGGCACGAAGAGCACAAAGATCAGCGGAATGAATCCGACCACGAACGAGATCCGGCGCGTCACGCGAAATTCGACCTCCGGGGTCGGATGATAGCGCGGCACATAGAAGTCTTTTACGATCAACGAAGCAATGGCGAGCGCAACCGTACTCACGCTCACGAAGATCGACGCGACCAGCGATGTCGTCACGACCCCGGCCAGCAGCGGATTCATGTGCTGAAGAAAAATTGGCAGCGCGTAGAGGCTCTTGATACCCGGAAACAGGAACTTTGCGGCTACGCCGAGAAAGCCGAGAGCGACGCCAATTGGTACACACAACAGGGCGGCGACGAGCGTCGAACTGCGGGCCGCGTTCGCGCTGCGGGTGCCTGAGATGGCCTGGATGATGAACTGCGTCGAGAAGATCGCGCCCGCCGTGCCGATGATCCACGCGCCAATCGTGCCCTGGCTCAGGCTGCCCTTCCAGGTGAAATAGTGCTCGGGCATGGCTTGCATCATGGGTGCGACGCCGCCCGTCAGCCGCCATGCGACCACGACGAGAATGGCCAGTCCGATCAGCTTGACTGCGCTGTGGACAATGGTCAGGTAGGCAACGCTCTTCAGTCCGCCCCAGGCAAAATAAATAGTACTGACGATTGCGGTAATGATCGCGGCGGTAGGCAGGTTGATACGCATCACGGTGGAAATTGCCGCCGCACCGCTCACGTAGTTACCCACGTTCACGAGGAAAAGCGCGTAGATCATGATGGCCGAGACGATCAGCTTCGCACCCTTGCCGTACTTCTGCGCAATGAAACCGGAGATGGTGAATTCGCCGGAACTATAAAGACGCTTCGCCATGAAAAGGCCGAAGAACAGGAAACCTATCGATGCGGCGATCACTGACCACGACGCCGCAATACCCGCGCTGAAGGCTTCCTGCGAGGTGCCCACGGTCGATTTCGCGCCAATGAATTCGGACATCAAGAGTATCGCGACCACGAACACGGGCATGTTGCGCGAGGCAACCATGAACTGCTCCGAATTGCGGCTGCGCAAGCGAATGCTGATGATGCTGGTCACCACGATATAAAGGACGACCATCCCGATGATGATCGCGGTGTCCCAGTAACTGAAAGTTGTCATGCGTGTCTCCACCTGTTTTGATGACGCCGTACTGCAGCGGTAGCGGTGGCCGCCGGGCGTGTCTCCGCCGGGTCGGCCGATATGTGAGGTTTGCGGCTAGCGGTTCATGACGCTTCGACGGAGGTTTTTTGCGCCGAATGACGCGTCGCGAGTTCCTGCGCCTGCCTGAGTGCTTCGAGCATGCTGCGTTCATCGGCTATGCCCGTGCCGGCTATGTCGAATGCCGTGCCGTGATCGACCGACGTGCGGATGACCGGCAAGCCGACCGTCACATTCACGCCAGCCTCCAGTCCCATCACCTTCACCGGGCCATGGCCCTGGTCGTGATACATCGCGACGACGACGTCGAAGTCGCCGCGCCCGGCGCGGAAGAAAAGCGTGTCGGCGGGCAGCGGCCCCTCCACATTCCAGCCGCGAGCCTGCAGTATCGCGATTGCCGGCATGATCTTTTCTTCTTCTTCGCCATATCCAAAGAGGCCGTTCTCGCCTGCGTGCGGATTGATGCCGCACACGCCGATCCGCGGATTGCCGATGCCCGCCCGCGTGAGCGTTTCGTGCGCGCGTTCGATGGTGCGCTGGACGAGTCCCGGTTCAATGCGGCGAATGGCGTCGAGCAGGCCGATATGAGTCGTCACATGGATCACGCGCAGCTTCGGCGCGACGAGCATCATCGAAACCTCGTCGATGCCGGTCAGGTGCGCGAGCATTTCCGTGTGGCCGGGGAAGATATGGCCGCCCGCGTGCAGGGCTTCCTTGTTGAGCGGCGCGGTGCAGATCGCGTCGAGTTCTCCCGCCGACGTCAGCTCGACAGTGCGGGCAATGTACTGGTACGCCGCGTTGCCCGCGATGGCCGACAGCTTACCGTAGGGCAAGTCGGCAGGGATCAACCCCAGGTCGATGCAGTCGACCACGCCGTGGCGGAATTCGGCGTCTGCCGGGCGCTCGATCGAGCGCACGTCGAGCGAGACGCCGGAGCGCTTTGCGGCGTCTCGCAGGCGGGCTGCGTCGCCGATCACGAGCGGCCGGCACTGCGCATAGACCGACTCATGCGCGAGGCTCTTCATGATGATTTCCGGGCCGACGCCGGCGGCATCGCCCATGGTGATGCCAATAACAGGACGATAGGTCATTGCGGTAGTTCCTTGATGGGATGGCCGCGCGCCAGCGCGGGGGCCGCCGGCGAGCTGTCGCCAGGCTGAAGTAAGAGTGCCGGGTGTGCCGAAACCGCCAGCCTTGGTGATGACTTGCAGGGTCCGGCCGGCATGCGTTGCATGCAGCAAGGGCACGCCGCTTTCAATTTCATCGACAACACGCAGCGTGCTGATACCGGCTGCGGCCAGCAACGTCCGTGCGGTCTCGCCGCCTGTTGCGATCACACTCGCCGCGTGCTGCACGGCCGGTGCGAGCAAGGCCGCGAGGCGCTGGCAGAACAGCAGCCCGTCCGCGAGATGAGCGCGGTCGTCCTGCTTGAGCGCGACGACCACGTCGCGGCCTTGCTGCAAAGCTTCAATGACGACCGCGGTCAACTCAGGCTGCTCGCAGCGCAATGATTCGGTAGTGAGTTCCAGCGAGAGCATCGCGCTGCCGGCAGCGGCCTTAAGCGTGGCAACCTGTTCATGAGAGATGCTTGACATGCTACCGACAACCGCCAGCACTGGCGAACAAACCAGGGGTGATGGGTGCGTCCGGCTTCCTGGGGCCGTCAGCTCGAGCGCGGCCATCAAGTCGCGCGCAAGCCCCGCCGAGCCGACCCAGAAAACGCCATCGAGCGATGCTGAAGCGCGTGCGACGCGGCGCAGGTCGTCATTGGTTTCGCTGTCGCACACCAATGCCTGCACGCCGTCCGTGCGGGCTTCACTCATCTGCGCGGCGAGCGTGGGCGGATCGCCGCGAACCGCGTCGAGTGTCAGCACACCCACTCGCAAGTCCTGTTGCGCGAACATCGCGGCAAGATCGGCGCGACCTGCGATACCTTCATTGCGCCACACTTCGCTGGTTTCTACTGCTACCCCATGAAGCCACTGGCGAGCATTGCGCGTTGTTCGTCCCGCTGCGGGGAACGCCGGGGCCACGATCGCCATGCCGGCGAGCGGTACGAGCGCCGCCACTTCGGCCGCGAAGTTGCCACGCAACGTTGAATCGATCTTCTTGTATAAGCGTCGACCCGGTTGCCTGAGCGCTTGCCACGCATCGGCATTGGCGCGGGCGGCAACGTCGGGGGCACTGCGCCGGCAGTCGAGGTCGATTGCCAGCACGTCGATGCGCTCCGGCAGTGCGCGCGCCATGTGGGCATCGAACATCACAACGCTCTCGAGCCCAAGGCTTGCACCCGTGACTGCGCAATCGGCGGTGCCCGACAGGTCGTCGCCGAAAATCAGCAGCTTCGGTCCGTCGGCGCCTTGATACGTCATGGCAGCAGCCGGCGATAAATCGCCTTCGTGTCGTCAAGGCTCAGCGCCTTGGGATTGTTCGCCAGCAGCCGCTTGACCTTCGATGCCGCCACTGCGAGCGCATCCAGGTGTTCCTCCGACACACCGAAGACGCGCAGATCCTGCGGAATATCCACAGCCGCCGTCCACGCGGCAATCTGATCGATCAGCTTTTGCGCGGCGGTGTCCGCGCTGTCGGCCGGTCCGCTCAGGTCGAGTGCCCGGGCCACCGTGGCGAGACGTTCAACGATGGCATCCAGGTTGAACGCCATCACGTGCGGCAGCAGCATGGCGTTGGCGACGCCGTGGGTGATGTTGAACATGCCGCCGAGCGGGTAGGCAAGTGCATGGACGGCAGCGGTGCCGGCCGCCGTCAGTGCGAGTCCGCCGTACATTGAACCGAGCATCATGGCTTCGCGCGCCTTGATCGAATCGCCGTGCTCGTACGCCTCCACAATGTTTGCGCCGATCAGCCTCATTGACTCCATTGCGAACATGTCGCTAATGGGGTTGGCTTTTGTCGAGATGTACGACTCGAGCGAGTGAACGAATGCGTCCATGCCCGTCGCGGCTGTGATCGCCTTGGGCAAGCCGAGGGTCAGCGAGGCATCGAGGATTACGATCTGGGGCAGCAAGTGACGGCTCACGATACCCACTTTAAGCTCTTCGTCAGGCAACGTGACGATGGCGTTTGGCGTCACTTCGGAGCCCGTGCCGGCGGTGGTAGGCACAAGGATCATCGGCACGCCGGGGTTGCGGATGAGGTCAATGCCTAGCCATTCGCGTAGCGGCTGGTCGTTGGTCAGGCGCACCGCGAAGAGCTTGGCGGCGTCGAGCACGCTGCCGCCGCCGATCGAAAGGATGGCTTGCGGCGCGAATGGCGCGATCTGATCGCGGAACACGGCTTCCACATTGCCGATAGTCGGCTCCGGTTCAACATCGCGCACGACCAGCACTTCAACATCCTTCGCGGCGAGGCCCGCCACGACCTGCTCGATCACACCAAGCGCTTCAATCGCGGGCTGGGTGATGAGCGCGATACGCTTGATGGGTGTATCGAGCAGGGCAAGCTTTTCGGGCAACAGGTTCAGGCTGCCTGCCCCATGCACGATGTGTTTGACAGTCTGGAAATGATAAGGGTTGCTCATTGTTGGTTGTCTCGTTTCCACTACTTCGTGTTGGCCGCGCCGCGATAGATCGCGAGCGCTTCGAAAAGACGCTCGCGGGTCTTCTCGTCGAGCGGTTGCGCGGGCGAGCGTGCGGGGCCGGCCGGCATGCCGAGCATCTCGGCCGCGGTCTTGAGCACCACGGGCATGGTGCCGAGCGCGAACGCATCGCGCAGCGCGCGCAGGGACTCCTGGGCATGGCGAGCAGCCGCTACATCTCCCGCCTGGAAGTTGTTCCAGATCGACATGACGACATCGGGCACTGCGTTGGTGGTCGCGGCAACCGCACCGTCTCCGCCCGCGATCAGCGTCCAGAGGATCATGGAGTCGGTGCCGGTGAAAACGGCGAAGTCGTCACGGCGCAGGTTGATCAGTTGCAGCAGGCGGTCAAAGTCGCCGCCGCTGTCCTTGATGCCGCGAATGTTGGGAATGTCGGCAAGACGGCGAACGGTGTCCACGTTGAGCGTTACGCCCGCCTTGGCCGGAATCGTGTAAAGCATGATGGGAAGCGTCGTGGCTTCCGCGATCTTCGCGTAGTGCGTGAAGAGTTCCGCTTGCGTCGCGCCGTTGAAGTACGGCGTAATCACCGACGCAGCGTCCACGCCGAGATCCTGCATCTTGCGGTTCAGCGCGATGACGTCGCGGGTGGCGTAAGCGCCGGTGCCCGCAATCACCGGCACGCGTGAGCGTGCCTGGTCCACGGCGATCCGCGCGATTTCAAGCTTTTCCGCTTCGCTCAGCGCGATGAATTCGCCATTCGTGCCAAGCACGAAAAGCGCATGCACGCCGGCTTCGATCAAACGTTCGATCAGTGCGCGCAACCCGTCCTCGTCGACGGCTTCGGATGAGGTCATCGGTGTAATAAGGGCAGGGATGATCCCTTTGAACGAAACTGGCATGCCTGGGCTCCCCTAAGCTTTAAGCGAACGGCACGCAAGGGGCCGTCCTCGTATTTGAAGCGGTGCACGCAGGAGAGACCCGCACGCGCCGCGAGTTAAATAGTCAGAACTTGTGGCGCAAGCCGAGCGCAGCCACGATCTGATGCGAATTGCTCGATGCCGTAATCGGCCAAAGAGCTGCCGTTGCTGCGTGACCCGTCGAATCCGTGCCGCTCGCCTGCTGCCAGCCGGTGCTCAGGTACACGTCAGTGCGCTTCGACAGGAAATAGTCTGCGCCCAAATTGACCTGGTTGTAGTGCGCTTCGCCCGCGCCGTGGCTACGGGTGTAGTTGTAGGAGACCCCGAGCAGCAATGGCGTCGTGAGTTGATAGCGGAAGTTGGCTTCGACGTTGTCGAAGGTGGCTGTATCGCCGAGAAACCGCGTGACCGGCAGCGTGCCCGCAGCGGTTCCCAAATCCTTGTACTTCGAGTTCGAGTACACCACGCCGAAGGTCGCCGCGCCCAGCGTATAAGCGCCACCGAGACCTGCTACCTGCAAGGTGCGCGCCGACGTGTAGCCCGAGTAGATCGGGGTGTTGTTCGGCGAAATCGCGGCGGTCCCGGCAGTGCCGTCGTAGAGCGACGTATTGGGCTGCGCTGCGTTCAGGTACGAAGCCGCTACGACGAACGGGCCGTTCACATAGGTCGCACCAAGGCTCCAGACGCGATTATTGCCAAAGTTGCCGGCCGTGCCGCCGAAGCTGTAAAGGCCGCTGAAGCGAAAACCGGCGTAGTCGTTGCTGACATATTTGACGCTGTTGCTGATACGGGCGTTGACGTAGAGGTTGTCTGTATTGCCCGGGTGCGCACCGATGCCACCGGCCCACTGGTTGGACGCAACGAGCGTACCAAGGAAGTCGGCTGAAGCTTCGTTTTGACGGCCGGCCGTGAACTTGCCGAATGGAGTTCCAAGGCCAACATAAGCGGCCCGCCCAAACTCGCGGCCGTTCTGGCCGAGCGTACCGGCTGTGCTGCTGAAGCCGTTTTCCAGGACAAACAACGCCTGCATGCCCCCGCCCAGATCCTCTTGTCCTCTCAGGCCCCAACGGCTTCCGGAAAGCGTTCCGCTCGACATCTGGTAGTTGGCGCTGCCTTTCTGATTGTTCGAGTAAACAAGCGAGGTGTCGATCAAGCCATAGAGCGTGACCGAGCTCTGGGCGTGAGCGCATGTGGCGGCCAATTGTGACGCGCCGACTGCTCCCAGAGTGGCCAGGACCTGCATGGAACGCTTCATCTGCATGTGTTCTCCGTTAATTTTTTTGAGCGCCTCTGGCGCTTCTTGATGTTCAAAGCGTCGTGATCTTATCGATCAGAAGTCGGTCATGCATTGATCGACACGGTCATTATAAGATCAAAAATGACTCAATCGATCAATGTTAACCCTAAAACGATCGAATCGATCATTATTACGATTGGATTGTGGCGGAGATGGGGGGCGGTCACGATTCGGACTTTTTCGTCCGCCGGCGCTCGAAAAACACCGGGTGAATGGCGATATCACGACCGGGCGCGTGCGCACGGGCCTGCGTGATCTTGAAGAAAGGGGGGCGAGAGTCGGGTCGCGGTCGATCGTTCGACCATGCGCCGCTTGGCGATCAGGCTGTTGCCGGTACTGAAGGATGACGCACGATCGCGCTTGCCGTTGCGAGCGCGATAACCGTATGGCCGCTCGCGGCTTCGATCAATGCGTCATCCGACCCGATGAACCGCGTGCCGGGAGGCTTATGGACGTTCCCGGGTCGCGGCGTCTTTGTGCCCGTTCACCGGTGCAAACCGTTGTTTCAGGTGGTGCAGGGGAGAGCGGCGGAACATCTCGCGCCGCTCCTCTTCCTCGAAGAAGGCGAGCGACGGTTTCACCAGGTCGCTACGGCTTATCAAGCCCACCAGATGGCGCGATTGCGCATCCGACACTACTGGCAAGCGCTCGAGTCCATGCACGGCCAGCCGGTTGGACACGATCCGGCAGGTTTCCCCTGGCAACGCCATGATCGGCGCGTTTGCGCCGAACAGGTCGCTCATTACGTGGACGGCCGGGTTGCCGGTTCGCGCGATCAATCCCTCGCGATCGATCATGCCTACCAAGGCGCCGTTCCGTGTCACCGGAAACGCGCGATGCATTTGCTTTTCACCAAAGCGGGTCGCCAGCACTTGCGCGACCGGCATATCCGCATCGATCGTTTCGACTTTGCGCGTCATCACCTCCTCGACGAAATGGCGCTCAAGAGGATCAATACCGTACTCCCGGTAGATGTGATAACCCCGCCGCGCGATCTTTTCGGTAAGGATGGAGCGCCGCATCAGCAGCACTGTGAATCCGTATGCGACAGCCGAAGCCATGAGCAGCGGCAACAGCACATTGGCGTCGTGAGTGAGTTCGAACGCGAACACGGTCGCCATGATCGGGGCCCGCATCATCCCGCCGAGCGTCGCCGCCATGAATACCAGCGGCCACACTGCGGGCTCCCCGCCGGGAAGGAACGGTCCGAGGATGGTTCCCATGGCTGCACCCATCGTCAGCAACGGAGCGAGTACGCCTCCTGATGTGCCTGAACCGAGGGCGATGACCCAGATGATCGCCTTCACCAGTATCAAGCCGGCCACGACGCTGACAGCAAGATGGTTGTGCAGCAGATCGCCGATCACGTCATAACCCACGCCGAGCGCGCGCGGCTCGAAATATCCGCCGATGCCCACGGCAATACCGCCAAGCGCGGGCCACCACATCCAGTGAACCGGCAATTTGCCGAAGAGGTCCTCGACCTTGTATAGCGCCGATGACAGGCCCCACGACATGGCGCCGGCCACGAGACCCGCAACCACGCATGAGATGAGGCCGAGCGGACCCAACGGGATGGTTTGCAACGGGAAGAGGGCACCGCTGCCGATCAGGAGAGGGCGCGTGAAACCCGCCACCGCGCACGCGACGGCAACGGGCAACAGGCTGCGCGGGCGCAGTTCGAACAGCAGCAGTTCGACCGCGAGCAGGACCGCCGCCACAGGCGTACCGAACACTGCCGTCATCCCGGCTACGGCGCCGGCGACGAGCAGCGTTTTGCGTTCTCCCGCGGTCAGATGGAAGTATTGTGCGAGCAGGGACCCCAGCGCACCGCCCGTCATGATGATGGGCCCTTCCGCACCGAACGGGCCGCCGCTGCCGATGGCGATCGCCGAGGAAAGTGGCTTGAGCACGGCAACCTTCGGCGACATCTTGCTCTTGCCGAACAGGATTGCTTCGATTGCTTCCGGAATGCCGTGTCCACGAATGGCTTCGCTGCCATAGCGAGCAATCAATCCGATGACCAGCCCGCCAATCACGGGAATCACGATTACCCAAAGACCGAGGGTATTGCCCGCGGGCGAGCGGCTGGCGAACGACAGGGACTGGAAGAAGAAAAGGTTGGTGAAAAAATTGATCAGGTGGAGCAGGACATAGGCCGTGACCGTGCTCAGCGCGCCGATCACTATTGCAATGGCTGTGATCCGCAACAGATGAGCATTCGCTGCAAAATCACCTCGTGAAGCGTTTTCGTGCACCTCGACTCCTCATCAATTCAGATTTATGTGTCCGCGTCGGCTGATGGAGCGGCGTGACCTTGCTGCACGGTCACTGAAGGCAAGCGGTGTCGCCATGCCCCGACTTAAAAATCGATCTGCGGAACGCGGAACGTGTTCGCGAGCGACTTCAGTTCCGCCCGATGCAATTCGGCTAGCCGAGAGAGGATTTTCTCTCCGGGTTTCAGCAAATGAACCTCGACCTGGCGGCGATCGGTCTCGCTAGGCTTTCGTTTGACCAGGTCTAGCGCCTCGCACCGCGTGACGAGCGCGACTATTCCGTGGTGATGGGCCTGAAGCCTTTCAGCGAGTTCGCCGACGGTCGCCCACTCCCGGTCCGGGTAGCCCTTGATATGCAGCAACAGTAAGTACTGCAGCGGAGTAATGCCTTCGTCCTGAGCAGCCTGCTCGGAGAACCGCTCGAACCGGCGCATCTGGTAACGAAACTGGGACAGCTGTTCAAAGTCTTCCTTTCTCAGGGCGCGAGAAGTTTCTTTCATGGGGATAGTCCAGTCAGGTTCCTGGATCGGAATTGTATCACATAGTGATATATATACGGTGCATTCACGGCGGCTAGGCGTGTGTTTGCCGGTAGAGGCCCCGGATCAGGTCCGCTTGCGTGATCATGCCGACGAGTTTCTCCCGCGCATCGAGCACCGGAATATGGTGATGGCCGTAAGCGGCGAACATGGGCACGAGTTTCGCGATCGAAGTGGTGACGCTGACCGTGGACACGTGGGTCGTCATGATGGACGCTACTGTCAGCGTTGAGTCAGGGCGGGCGAACCATCTCTCGAAAAATGTCGCCAGCGCTCGAAGTCTTCCGGCCGCCATATTTCTTGCGATGTCGGCCCGGGTGACGATACCGGCCACGGACCCGCGGTCGTCAACGACAGGAAGCGCCTTGATGCCATGACGCTTGAGTGTCGCGGCGGCCATTGCGATCGTCGTGCCGCGTGTAATGGAAACAACGGGGCTGGACATGATGTCCGCACAACTCAGTCCGTTGAGGCTGCGGACATACGATTGCAGCTGTATTTCCAGGAGCAGCGATTCGAGATCGGCCGGGTCGATGTCCAGCAATTCGTCGCGACGGCCGAGTACTGCCTCGAGGTCTTCACGCGTGAATCCAGGGCTGGCCCCTGGCGAACGGCGGCGGGTTTCCCTGGCTGAGCGCGCCGCATGAGGATAGCGATGCCCGGTCGCCGCATGAAACACGATGCCGACTCCCAACAGCGCAAACGACTGCGCGGCTACTGGCGCAAAGACGAAGCCGAATCCGAGAGCATGCACGGCTGGCCCACCGAGCACGGCAGTGAGCGCGACTGCACCCGAGGGAGGATGCACGCACCTGAACGCGAACATCGCACCAATTGACATTGCCACTGCAATCGGCGCGGCGTCGATCGGGTTCGCGATCCAGGTTGCGCACGCCACGCCGATGAACGCCGACATCATATTGCCGCCGATGATCGACCAGGGTTGGGCGAGCGGGCTCGCCGGCACCGCGAACAGCAGCACTGCGGAGGCGCCCATCGGCGCGACCAGGAGAGGGATGAGCGCGTGATCTCCCAGGAAAACATGCATCACGCCCGCGGTGAAGGATATGCCGATCAGTGCGCCGAGACAGGACCTTAAACGTTCGGGCCAACCAAGCGTGACGGGTGAGGGGGAGAAGCTGAGAAGCCAGCGTGCGAGAGCAGGTCGGATCATAAGCTTGGAAAACTTGGAAGATATCGTGAGCGGGCGAGGTCACATGGAACGTCCTCGCTGTCGGGCAGCGTCTGTTGCCGAATGCATCGTAATAGTATGCGATTATGACATATATCAAGATATCGCCTGAACCGGTTCCGGGCGGTCATGGCAGCGAAGCGGCAGGCCAGGTCATCATTAAATATAGCGAAAAACCGAAATAAACTCGGCGGGCAGCGACTGCGGAGGTCCGTGTACTACGAAAATTCCTCTTTTGAACCATCACGGTATGACAAATAATAAAGATCAGGAGCGCAGGGATCGAGAGCGCTGGTTGCCTGCAGAGAGAAGGCAGAACGGACGAAAGACGCTTTTTGGAGTGCTGTGTCCGGGTACGTTGATATTGTTGGTATACGTAGATTCCCTATCCCCTCAAGTTTGACCGATTCATGCCGTTAATACCTTCATGTGTCGGCGTATCTCCAAGTCACCACGGTAATGGCTTCAATTCGTTTGTTGAGGCGCCGTCGGCATTGGAGGTCAGTAGGGAGAAAGCAAAAACAATAACGGGATTCACTTTGAGGCGCTCTCCGAGCGCCTTTTTTTATTCGAGCGGAGCAGGTTAACCCGCTCTCGAGCCAGGAACATGAGGCGCACCTCCGACGTCTCGTTCACTGCCGGCTGTTGCTATCGTTCCGGGAAATGAGCCGTGACTGTGGCTTTACCCTCCCTTCGCGGGGCTCCGGTCCCCTCCCAGAAAATCCGGATCTATCCTCCATTTGCACGGTTTCGGCCACCTCGGTTAACGACGACACTGCAGTCATCGATCGACAACAATCCCTCTCCAGGACAATGCCGGAAGCCGGCTCCAAGTTTATAAACAAGCTTCCCTATTGTTTTTATCGATCGAGTTTTGACTTAGGCGTGCGTCGCGGATCCGGTTTGAGGGAAGGTGTGCTATTCCGCGTTCGCATGCTTGTGACGGCGTTACATGGCAGTTAATAAACGTCCTTAATCGTGTGTAACACCGACGACTACCTCTCTATCAACCCGGGGAAATACCCTGCGAATCTGGCTTTCAGGCGCAGGACGCACTCTTCTGGAGGTAACATGAAATCGTCGATCCATGCAGTTCTTGCGGCCGCGTTCCTGGCCGTTCCCATCGCTTCGTTTGCTCAACAGAACGGACCGGTCACGCGCGACCAAGTGCGCGCTGAACTCATCCAGCTACAACAGGCCGGTTATAACGGAAACGCCAGCGACACAACCTACCCTGCCGACTTGCAAGCCGCCTTAGCGCGTGTGGCCGCACAAAACCAGGCACAAGCACAAGTGCAAGCGGCTCCGCAAGACAGCGAATACGGCACGTCGTCCAGCGGCAGCTCGCAAGCGGGCCGGCCAGAAGTGCCCGTCGATACACAATCGATCTACAAGGGACAGTAGGACATCGGCTGCAGTCAGATGTGTCATTAGCCCCGTCCCTGCAGCGTACCGATGCGCTGCAGGTCATGGATGATCAAGCCGCCTTGATACGGCTAATCCACCATAGCGGGCGTGTCCGCCAAGGGTATTGCCGCAGCTTTATCCTGACCTCGCCGATCGCATACAAAACAATCTTGCGAGCACACAAGCCCCGGCGACAGCACTGTTCGCCGGGGCCTGCGGATTTACAGCAGATTCACAGAGGATTCACGGCGCCGGGTTCATGGGACCGTTGTCCGGTCCTTCTTCGACGCACGTTTTTGCGCGAGAGGACGAATCGCCTTAATGAAATCCGCTTCCGAGTACGACTGCCCTGCGTGAAGACCACCTGGTGCGGGCGCGAGTGGGAAAATAATATCGGCCCCGCCGGAGTCGGGCTTCAGCCAGAGCGCCATGAGGGCGATTGCTGAAAACCGCAACAGCCGGACTTCATACGAGTTCGCCCGCACATCGGGGAGCGTGGCGACCTGCGCCAGGGCCTGCGCGGTGGCGCCTACGAATTGACCGAAGTTGATGTTCGCGAGAAGCGTCGCGGTGCCGGCCGCATCGGCGAGAACTTCCGCAGCGGCAACGCTCGTTCCGTTCCCTTCGACGAGATACCGGAAACCCGAAGCAGCGGCCGACTCCAGGCCGCCACCGTCGGCGACAAGATCAGCGCGAAGATCGTAGACAGCGTGAGGCTGTTGCACCGTGAGGGTGCTGTAATCGAGCGCAAGCGCCGAGAGGGGGTTGTGCCGCTTTGAGAGCTTGTTCATGCCCTGCTGGACGAGGGCGTTTCCGTTCCTCGGCCCGGTTGCAAAATGAAGTGTCATGATTTTCTCCTGCGGCTCATTTCGTATAGTAGGACGCGTACCAGGAAGCACCACCGTTATAGCTGCCCGGGAACGTATTGAAGTCCTGGATCGACGGGCCGTATATGGGGTCCTCGATATTGATCGTCGGTGTAGCAGGGTCAGTATTATCGTACCCGTCGGTCGCCGGGTTGTGACCGCCGCCGCCATTCCATTGAATATTGATCGACACCGGATGCGCCGCTTCCAGCTGGTTGGTGATCGTCTGGAACGACGGCTTGCCCGAGGACTCCGAAGCGAGATGGCCGGTCGTGGCTAATGCCTGATCGCCGTAACCGGGTTGATTGCATGCAGTGCTGCCGCCGTTGACGCAGCAAGTGGTCTGCTTGTGTTGCTGGTTTGCGAGCAAGCACTGTGTCCACGTTGAAGCGGGATCGTAGTAAAGGGTGATGCTGGCTGTCGTGGCCGCCCAGCACCATTCGCTTTGCGTTTGATACTGCTCGTTCAGGCCAAGATACACCGCCGGCGTGACCAGCGTCCCCCCAAGAGATGCCCAGGCGGACCACGGCCCGGCATGTGGCGCGGTTTGCCAGATGTGCCACAGCGCGTTGTCCGTGCCGCGGGCAAACACTTCAAGCCGGCCATCGCTGTTGACGGCGACTGCCGCGTCGCTTGTGGTCGTTCCGCCGAGTGAAGCCCAGGCGGACCACGGCTCCGCGTGCGCCACGGTTTGCCAGACATGCCATAGAGCATCATCTTCGCCGCGTGCGAACGCTTCGAGTCGCCCATCGGTGTTGACCGCGACCGTCGGCTCGCTGGTGATGGTGCCGCCCAGCGAGCTCCAGTCGGACCATGGCCCTGCGTGTGGCGCCGTTTGCCAGACATGCCATAGCGCGTGGTCCGTGCCACGCGCAAATGCTTCAAGCCGGCCGTCGGTGTTGACGGCAACTGCCGCATTGCTGGTGATCGTTCCACCGAGTGAACTCCAGGCGGACCACGGCCCGGCATGCGCGACGGTTTGCCAGATATGCCACAGCGCGTTGTCCGTGCCGCGAGCGAACACTTCAAGCCGACCATCGGTGTTGACGGCGACCGCTATGTCGCTGGTGATCGATCCACCCAGCGAACTCCACGCGGACCATGGTCCCGCATGCGGGACCGTTTGCCAGGTGTGCCACAGCGCGTTGTCCGTGCCGCGGGCAAATACTTCAAGCCGTCCATCGGAGTTGACGGCGACCGTGGCATCGCTGGTGATCGACCCGCCCAGCGAGCTCCAGGCCGACCACGGCCCTGCATGCGGCGCTGTTTGCCAGGTATGCCACAGCGCGTCGTCCGCGCCGCGGGCGAACACTTCGAGCCGCCCGTCGGAGTTGACTGCGACTGACGGTTCGTTGGTGAGGATTCCACCGAGCGAGGTCCAGGCGGACCATGGACCAGCATGTGGCGCTGTCTGCCAGATATCCCACAGCGCGCGATCCGTGCCAATGCCCAAGACCTCCAGGCGGCCATCGACGTTGCATGCCGCCGTAACGGCAGTGCTCAGTGCTACTGATATTGGTGCTGACATGATTTCTCCCAAGATGATTGAGGCGCCAGGTCAAGCGCGAGGAGTGCGGCAGGCAATTCCGGCTACTGCGTATGACCGGATTTCCTGCCGCGCTGCCGGCGCGCCTGGGAAAATCGATTTGCCTGGTTGTCTCTGATACGTGCCGCAGAGGCCTCTGTTCAGGCTCATTCATGGATGCCGGCAGACCCATGGCAGGGCCGGCGGCATTTCGTGGTATCGCGTGGTGGCTCAGCTAGTTCGCCTTCAGGGCCTTCATCTGCTCTTCCAGTTGAGCCAGGGTCAGGCCGCCAGGCGTCATCTTCTTGGCCGTGAACCAGGTGGAGTCGGCAATGGCGTAAACCTCGTCGACATACTTCGCGAAGAAGGCCCATGTCATGGTGTAGAAGCTGCCCCACGATATGAGGTGCGCACCGGAGTTGTCGTATCCGGCCAGCACGACGGCATGGCCACCGACGATTGCATCGTTACTGTTCTGCACGTCCCACACCTCCGGCGGCACCGCGGGCGGAGCGGGAACAATGTATTGCGGCACATTGAAACCAATGTAGGCGACGCCGCAGTCGACAATGGCGCGTTTCACGTCGTCCACGTTGCGCGGATCCACTTCAACGAAAGCCGCGATTTTCTTTGGCGTCTCGCTATTACCCATTGGTGCACCGGTCTTGAGCAAATAGGTGAGCAGGTGCTGCTCGTTGCCTCCCGGACCCTCGCCACCGGCTTTCGGGTTGTAGCCGCACCCGAGGACATAAAGTTGCTCCACATCCTTGTTGGGCTCCGTTTCGATCGTGGACGTGGTGTTGAAACTCCACACTTGCAGCGCGTGATAGAACGCAGCACACGTACAGTCCCCAAGCGTGTTATTGAGCATCATGCCGAGGTTATCCGGCATGCCTTTCGTGTAGTCGATTTCCGCGGGTGGCGGCGCGGGCGTCTGCCCCGCGAGCAGCGCGCTCATGTGGGGTACCCGCGGATCATAAGTGCGATGCAGGCGGCCGAGCTTGTAAGCAGTCATTTGTCTTCTCCTCAGGTTGAAGCGCTCCCAGAATCCGGTTGTGGAGCGGTGCTGCCCGGGCATGGAACGGCACCCGGAAAGACCGCCTCGGTGGACACGAGTTCGATCCGCGCTGGCCACGCAAGCAGCCGGCGAACGGTCGTCTTGTCTTCGATATGCGGACTCGGAAGTCGCTTAACAGTTGAACGTTTGCGCGCCCGGACACAAGTCTCCCTGCCTGGGTACGCCCCCCTCGAACGAAAAATATCGATCGAGAAGGTGCAGCAACGGCAATTCAGGATAGCTCAGTAATCCAAATGATCTTAAGACCCACTTCACCGGAAATGAGGCCAAACACACATAGTTCCCAGGAGGGGGATATTGCACTTGGGCGGTGATGACTGGAGACGCGATCGAGCGCTTAAAGTGCCCAAAGCGAAGGGAGTAACTACATGGTGTCCTGTTAAACGGCGACACAACGTGAATTGATTTTTTTTGGCTGTCGGGATAGCAATTCAGCGTCACTTATCCGCATTTAGGGAAATTGGGGGCAGTGTGGTGTACGACGCGTACGGCTTTTACACGAGCTATAACGGTGCGCTTGCAGCGTGGGCGATGCTGGCCTGACATTGAACGCGTCCGGACCTGTTAGCGATAATGGCAGCATGAATCGCGATATCAGGAACCGGCCGGGAAATGGTTGGCGCGGGCTCCGCGGCGGAGATTTAATGGTTAACTGTTATTTTCGGACTACGTACTGTTATTTTCAGCCATTCGATGCGATCTTTCGGCGCTCTTCTCCAAGCGATTCATGGCTTTTATTCCTGCCTGCATCGCTTCGCTTTTTGTTGCCTGGAAGGTGTGTGTGATTGAGCAAGATCCGCCGAGTTATTGTGTGTTTTTCGATTCCGTGCGCGTCTTGACTTCGCAACTTGGGCGACCTATCGTGAACCAGTGCCTTGAATGCGAGGCACGTCCGCACGCACCAAAATGGTTCCCCTCCGAAGGCCAGCAGACCTCCGGTTTCACGGATTGGCCGTGGCGCCCAAAGGGTTCGCCAGTGGTCCGAATCTTCTTCCCGATTCCGCCCTTTGGCGGCTGATTTGGAATGTCATCATGCAAGCATTCGGCGGCAGCCTGACCGTGCCGGTACCCGTGGATGTCGCCGTCGACGGCGTGAGTAACGCCGGTGTGTCGGACGGTGAAACGGTGCTGGACATCACGGTCGCGAGCGCCATTGTGCAGGACGCGACCATCGCCGTGTATTTCACGGGCGGGACTACGCAGAACATCATTCATGCCCTTCAGCGAATGATCCACCCGGGAACGGGCGACCCCGTGCCGGCGGTCCTGTCCATCAGCTATGGATGGGGACCGGGCGACGAGAATGCCCAAAGTTTCTCCGACCAGGAGTTCACGGCAATTGACCAGTTGTTTCAGGACGCAGCGAGTGCCGGCGTCACCGTGCTGGTCCCCTCGGGGACTCAGGTGCTTTTCTGGGGACACGAAAGCAGGCTCAGGCCCGCTATCCGGCAACCGAACCCTGGGTGATCGCGTGCGGTGGCGTGAGCGCGCGTTTCCCGGTTCCCAGCGATCAGGCCAATGCCGAGGTGCCAAAGCGCGGTGGCACCCTTATATGCGGGCCTTATTGCGATCATGAACGCCAACCTGGGCCATTCGGTGGGATTCATCACCCCAAGCCTGTACAGCCTCGGGAGCGGCGTATTCCGTGACGTTTCGGGTCCACCCGGACCCGCCAACAATTCTTTCGACGGAACGACCGGCTATCCGGCCACGGCTGGCTGGAACGCATGCACGGGGATGGGGGGCGTGAACGGCACGGCTCTTCAGGCGGGCCTGGGCGAGGCACCACCCTCCTGGCGAGGTCGAGCGCTGAAGACAGTCCAGGATCGTTGCGCCTGGGCCGGTCGCCGGCTCAGGCCCGCTCGCCCGTAATGTAGTGTTCGAGTTGCTGGATCGTGAATTCTTGTTCCTCGATGATGTTCTTCACCAGGTCGCCGATCGAGATCATGCCGACCAGCCGCTCGTGATCGAGCACTGGCAGATGGCGCATGCGGTATTCGGTCATCAGCGCCATGCATTCTTCGCTTGACTGGTCAGGCCGCACGAAACGCACTGCCCGGGTCATGATGTCCCGCACCGGCGTGACCTTCGACGAGCGGTCCTTCAGCACCACTTTTCGCGCATAGTCACGCTCCGTGATGATCCCGGCAATGCTGTCGCCGTCGGTGACGACCAGTGCTCCAATGTGCTTTTCCGCCATGAGTTTGATCGCGTCGTAGACGCATTCGGACGCGGTGACCGTGTAGACGCTCTGGTTCGGTTTCGACTTGAGGATTTGCGCAACGCTTGTCATGGAGTGGCTCCATTTCCCATTTCTCATTCGACCTTGGCGGCCCGATGACAATCCGCGACAGGCTGTCGTGAAGGACCACCGCTTTCAGTATAGGTGGCCTGGTTGCGGGTCGAGGGGCGAAGTCGGCCCGATTTTTGGCAGGTTGCCGTCATGCGGGCGACGTTGCGCGAGACTTGATGGGAGGTTCAGCGGCAACCGGCGCTGGCTGGTCGCCGCGCGCCGTTCACGACATGCAACTAAGCAGCCGCTGGATAACGGAAATCCTCTCCCGAGAGACCGCGCTCATACACCTGCTCACCGGCTACATAGGTCGCCTTGATCGCGCGATCGTCGCCAAGAGTCATGAGCACGAACAGCTGTTCGACGATGTCCTTGCAGTATCCCGATCGGAATGACATCAGCGGCGTGGCCTTGCGGTCGAGTATGACAAGGTCGGCCTCATAGCCTTTCGCCACGGTTCCTATCTTGTCCTGCAAGTACAAGGCCTCGGCGCCGCCTCGCGTTGCGAGGTAGAAAGCCTGGATTGCGTTGAGCTTCGTCTGGTTCATTTGCGCGACCTTGTAGGCCTCGTTGAGCGATTGCAATTGCGAAAAGCTCGTACCCGCACCCACGTCGGTACCCAGTCCGACACGCACCGGCCGTTTTGGATTCTTGGCATCGAACAGACGGAACAGCCCGCTGCCCAGGAACAGGTTCGACGTCGGACAATGCGCCAGCGCCGCACCGGTCTGGTGGCACGTGCAAAGATCGTCTTCCGTCAGATGAACGCCGTGACCGTAGATGGAACGCGGTCCCACAATGCCCGCGTGCGCATAGACGTCCAGATAGCTTTTGCGTGCCGGGAACAGTTCCATCACCCACTTGATCTCGTCCACGTTCTCGCACAGATGCGTCTGTACGTAGGCGTCGGGATGCTCCCTGAGCAAGGCGCCGCATACGTCCAGCTGGGCTTCCGTGCTGGTGGGCGCGAAGCGCGGCGTAATGCAATACAACTGCCGTCCGTGCTTGTGCCACTTCGCGATCAGCGCCGAGCTTTGTGTGTGCGCGAGTTCGGCGGTATCGAGCAGGGCTGCCGGTGCGTTGCGGTCCATCAACACCTTGCCCGCAACCATGCGCGTGTTGAAACGCGCCGACTCCTCGAAGAATGCATCCACCGATCCGGGATGGACCGTGCAGTAGACCGCGGCGGTGGTCGTGCCGCAACGCAACAGCTCGCGCAAGAAGATCTTTGCGATCTTCTGCGCATGGCCCTGATCCGCAAAATTCTGCTCCGCGACGAAGGTATAGGTGTTGAGCCATTCGAGGAGTTGCTGGCCGAACGCCCCGATCACTTTCGTCTGCGGATAGTGGATGTGCGTATCGATGAACCCGGCCGAGATAATGGAATCCGGATAGTGCTGGACCGCGACGCCCGGAGGCAGCCGCGAGCCACTTCCGAAGCAGGCCCGACGTCGACAATACGACCGCCGTCGATTGCAACGATCGCGTCGGGAATGTGGACCAGGCATTTTTCGGCGGGTTCGAGAAAGGGGTCGCCGCTGAAGGTAATCACGTCGGCGCGCAAAGCTTTGAAGGTCGTCATGTCAATCTTCCTGATGGTGGGGCGTGCTGGTCGCGTGGGCGACCGAAGCGAAAAGCGTGGCGAGGGGCACGGGCCGGGTCAGCTCCGCGCCGGATGCGATTCCTTCATGATCAGCGAGATCACGAACGCCGCGATCAGGGAAACAATGATGGGTTCGGCTGCATATTCGGCAATGGCCATCGTCTGGTCCGTGAGCCCCGCAGCGACTCCGGAGACCACTCTCGAGCCCGGCGCGGCGATCATGATGCCGCCGGCAATGAACGCGAGGCCATTCACAAACGCAGCCGATGTACCGATCAATTCCGGCGGGACGACGTCCGCGGCGGTGCTGAACGTAAGCATGTGCGCCGCGTTTGCGAAGCCGAAAAGAAAGTTCAGTGCCATCGCGACGGGAATGGATACCGACGGCAGATAAAGCAGGGCGCCCGCACAGGCCACCTGGACGGCTATGCCGACCACGATCGGCATCTTGCGCCGTTCGATCTTGTCGGAGAGCGCGGGAATCACGAGGCAGCCTGCCGCAAGACCGAGCCACAGGAGAGAGGAACTGAACGCGGCCGTAGCGGGGGATGCACCGCGAATTTCCATGAGCTTGGGTGTCCAGACCACGCCAGCCGCCAGCATGCTGCCGAACAACGCGGCGCAGATCAACGCCGACAACCAGACATGGGGAATCTTGATCCCCTGCAGCAACGCAGTCAGGACTGAACGCACAAAAGCCCCGGCACCGCCCGCACCCGATGATTCGACGGGTGTCGGATTCTTCAGGAAGAAGAAGGCAAGAACGGACAGCACGACCCCGGCTGCGCCCACGAGGTTGAACACTTCCCGCCATGGCATTGCATTCAGCCCGAGTTGCAATGCATTGACCGAGAATGCCGAGGACAGCGACGCGCAGAACTGCACCAGCCCGAACATGAAGTTGAAGCGGGACATGCCGAACCATTGGCCGCCAATGTAGCCCGCCCCCACAAACCCGGTACATGCGCCCACCGCCATGACGAACTGCGAGACGAGCAGCGTGTTGTAGCTGTCCGCATTGGCAAACAGGAATACGCCTGCGGTGACCAGCACCACCGAAATTGGCAAGACCTTGTGTACCCCCAGGCGATCCAGCAATGCGCCGCCGAAGAACTGGCAGATGGCGAACACCCACGTGTAGACGGCCGCCACGCCGGCGACCTGCTTGACAGTCAGCGACGCGCTTTTCTGTACCTCGGAGTTGACGATTGAATACCCGGTTTGCACGCTGAACAGATAGATGACGAATGCCACGGAAAGCGCCCAGATCCACCACGCTCGCGCGCCACCGAGCTGAAAGGGCGCTACTGGAATTTGCTTCGATGAAACCGCGTTCATAGGTCTTCTCCAGGCGAATACAACTCCGCGCTCGAAATAATCGCGTTTTTTAAAATGAAATAAAATCTACCCGGACTTCAGGTTGTCGATTCAATGAATGAGCGAAGATTTATGCCGGATCTATCCGGCAACGAATTTAGACGAGTATTCGCCCCGCTCAGTCAATATGACTCGGGGCACGTAAAGCGGGTGGCTGCTTTGAGCATGGACGGAACGGCGCGTGGATCGGCAATTCAGTGAACTTAACAACTGATATCGATTTCTACAAGCCTTTAATTGGCAGGTTGACGGATTCGTTCGAATGTCATTTTTAATTCGAAAAAGCGATTAAATCGCATGTTGCGATTGTTCCGTGATTAACGGATGGAAGCTGAAACAGAGATTATGGTGGCGAGATATAAAACGTTCGCATTGACGATTGATAAAACCGGTGCGATCAAGCGGAACGGAATCAGGAAATGAAGAGAAGCGCAGTAGCGATAGCGAGTCGGACGCGCCGTCAAAAGCGCGCCCGTTTTAGATGCCGATTCTCAGATGCCCATTGCCTGGCCGTCGCTACGCGGATCATGCGCTCCGGACAATGCGCCGTCCGGCTCAATCCGAATGACGCCCGGATGCCCGGCAAGCGGACTCTGCGCGGCAATCGTGCTCACTTCATGCCCGCGCGCGGCTAGCGCGGCGAACACATCGGCGCCGGCATCTTCTTCCAGCTTCAGTGCATCGCGGGTATCCGAGAAGGTTTTCCCAAGCAGGAATCGCGGACGAGCCAGCGCGCTCAGCGGGTCCATCCCGTAGTCGATCAACCGCGTCAACACCGCTGCCAGGGTCTGCGGCTGGCCGTCCGCGCCCTGCGTGCCGAACAGCAAATGCGGCCGGCCATCTTTCAGGTACATACCCGGATTGAGCGTATGAAATGGCCGCTTGCCCGGCTGCACGGAATTGTGATGCGCGGCGTCCACGCTGAACGACGCGCCTCGGTTGTGCCAGAGAATACCGGTGTCGCCGGCCACGATGCCGCTGCCCCAGTCGAAGTAGACCGTTTGCAGCAGACTGACGCTGCGGCCTTGCGCGTCCGATGCGCCGATGAACGCCGTATCGCCGGGGCGGAATACGTGCGGCCACGCCCGCGCTTGGTGAGGGTTAATCGAGCGCGCATGAGCGTCGAGCGTGTCGGAGGAGAGCATCTCGTTCACAGGAACGCGGTTGAACTCCGGGTCGCAGACGAAACGGTCCCGGTCCACGAACGCGCATTTCACCGCCTCCACCAGCAGGTGGTAGTAGTCGGCGCTGCCTTCCGCAATGGCCGACAGGTCGAAGCGCGCCAGCGTGCCCATGATTTGCAGCGTGGTGACGCCTTGCGTAGGGGGTTGCAGGCTCACGAGTTCTCCACCGCGATACGCCACGCGCAGCGGTGTTTCATCGCGTGCGCGGGTCTTCGCGAGGTCGGCCTGCGTCAGCGGCGAACCCGCTTGCCGCAAGCCGCGTGCAATGCGCTCAGCGAGTTCACCTTCGTAGAATTCGCGCGCGCCGTAGGTTGCAATGCGTTCAAGACTGCGCGCGAGCGCCGGTTGAGCGAAGCGCTCGCCGATCGCAGGCGTTTGTCCGCCGGGCGCAAATACTGCTGAAAAGCCCGGCATTGCGCGTAATTCATCGGCGCGAAACTGCTGCCAGAAGTGCTGCGAAGGGGTGACCGGAAATCCCTCGGATGCATGGCCGATAGCGCGGTCGAACAGCGACGACCATGTGCGTTGACCGCCCCATGACGCCTGGCTGATCGCGTACGCCTGATGCCAGGTATCGGCCGTGGCTGCCGTGGTCAGCGTCGAGCCGGCGCCGCGCAACGGGATGGCGGCGGAGAACGCGGGCAAGGTCTGCGCCGCCTGCCCGATGCCCGATAACGTGCGCAGCATGCCCGTCCGGTCGCCGATGACCCAGAACGCATCGCCGCCAAGACCGGTGAAATGCGGATAGGTCACGCTCAGCGCCGCGCCTGTTGCAATGGCTGCTTCAATGGCGTTGCCGCCCGCGCGCAGCACCTCGAGTCCCGCTTCGCTTGCGAGCGCATGGGGGCTGGTGACCATCCCTTCGGTGGACGTGGCGAGGGTCGTGTTGTGCAGGGACATGGAGGCTCCGTGGTCGGTCAGCCGAGCGTGAAGCGCTCGCGGGTGGTCACATAGTCGCTCGCGCCGAACCGTCCGACCGGGAAGTAGTGCTGAAGCCGCACACGCCATGTTTCGATATCGATCAATTCGTCGCGTGCATGCAGGCGGTGAACGCATCCGATGAATATCTGCCGGCTCGTGGTTTCCAGCGTCTCCCACAACGTGCATTCGAACGCCACCGGCGCTTCTGCGATCCGTGGCGGCGCGACTCGCGAGCTTGGCGTCGGCGTCAGCCCGACCTTCTCGAGCTCGCTGACATCGGGCGGCAGACGTTCTCCGCACCGATGCATCTTCTCAGCCATCGCTTCGTCGCACAGATGCACGACGAACTCCCGGCTGCGCGCAATATTCACGGCGGTGTCCTTGAGCGAGCCATCGTTGAGGCGGTTGATGCTGATCATCACAATGGGCGGCTCCTCGCCCAGCATATTGAACATCGAGAAGGGCGCCGCGTTGATCGTGCCGCTTGCGCTCAAGGTCGTGACCAGCGCGATCGGACGCGGCACGATCAGGCTCGCCATGAGCTTGTATCGCTGATATTCGGTGATGGTTTCGAAGTCTATTTCCATGATGGTCCGGATCAGTAACTCAGGGCTGGCACTCAGGGCTGGCACTCAGGGCTGGCACTCAGGGCTGACACTCAGGGCTGACACTCAGGGCTGACATTCAGGGCTTACACCTGGATTCAACTCATGCCGAGCAGTTGCCCAAGGCTTTTCTCGCCCTGCATGCGCGACGTCTCAAGGCGCTCTTCCAGTTCGCGAAGGTGCGCTTCCATGCGCGCAATCGCGCCGGCCGCGTCGCGCGCCTCGATGCAGTCGACAATCGCCGCATGTTCGTCGTGCTCGCAGGGCGCATGGCCCGGCGGCTCGTAGACGCCCACGATCAGCGAGCATCGCGATACCAGTTCCGTCAGGTAACGTTGCAGGATCGAATTGCCGGCAAGTGCCGCAATACGCAGGTGAAAGTCGCTTGCAAGCCGCGCCCACGAGGGCTGGTCGAAGCGATGCATGGCTTCGTGCTCGTCGGCCAGCTGGCGGCGCAGTTCCTTGATGTCGTGCGCAGTCGCACGTTGCACGGCGAGCTCCACCAGCACCCGTTCCATCGAGCGGCGCGCTTCGAAAATCTCGCGTGTTTCCTCGGGCGTCGGCTCGGCGATCACCGCGCCCTTGTTCGGCCGCAACACGACAATGCCGTCGTAGGCGAGCCGCTCCAGCACGCGCCGCACGACCGCGCGGCCGACGCCGAACAACTGGCACAACTCTGGCTCTGGAAGTTTGGTGCCGGGCGTCAGGCGATGGTTGAGCACACCGTCGAAGATAGCCTGGTAGAGGCGGGCATCGGCGTCCTGCACAGCTTCTTTGGCGGGCTTTGCCGCCACCTTCAATGGGGATTTCGGCGTCATTTTTCTGCTGAAAGCCGGGCTTGCTGCGAAGTACCGACGAGGCCCGTGCGCTCCATCTCGTCCATATGGCGGGCGATGGCGCCGGGCGTTGTGATCCACACGTCGCCGTTCGCGCGCGCGGCGGCAATGTGCTGCAGTGCGCGCCGCAAATGCCGCAGCCGGTAGGGCTGTCCGACGAGATAGGGATGCAATGCGATACCCATCACGAGTGCCTGCGCATGGCGGCTGCGGTTCGCCTGTTCGAGCATTTCGTCGAACTGGTCGATGATCATGTCCGCGAAGGCGCGCGCGTCGAGATGGCGGCCGACCATCATTGGCAAGTCGTTGAGTTCTTGCGGGTAGGGGATGGACCACAACGAACCGGAGCGCGTCGCCATGCGCACCGGGCGGTCGTCGTGGCACCAGTTCAGGGTGTAGCGGTAGCCGGTTTCCGCGAGCAGGTCGGGTGTGACGCGCGACTCGGAGATCCAGGGCGAGAGCCAGCCCGCAGGCGGCGTGCCGGCATGGGCGGCCAGACGCTCCCGGCAATGCCGCAGCAACGCGCGCTCGCTGTTTTCGTCCAGGTCGCTCTGGCGATGCGCATTCGTATGGCCATGCGCGATCAGTTCGTCGCCGCGTGCGAGACAGGCGTCGATGACCTCCGGGCAGTGGTCGTAGAGCGACGTATTGATCAGCGTGCCCGACGGCAGGTCGAGCTGGTCGAAGAGTTCGATGCAGCGCCATACGCCCACACGGTTGCCGTATTCACGCCAGCTGTAGTTGAGCACATCGGGCTGCGGCGAGACCGGGCCGAGTGCGGCGCCCAGGCCTTCGCCGAACGCGAAGTGCTCGATGTTGAAGCCGAGGTAGACGGCGAGCCCGGTGTCGCCGGGCCACCGAAACGCGTCGGTGTCGGTGATCGGCCGGTACGGAAAGCGACCGTGCGTGGCGAGCGGGCCGAACGCAGGATCGTGCGGCGCGCGAACGGTGCGGATGATGTCCATGTGCAAATGCCCTGGTGACAAACGTGCTGCGCACGGGCGTGCCGTGCGTGAACCTTTTTGGGGGATTGCGCCCCGTGCCGGACCCGCGGCGCACCGCGATTGTGCGGATTGGCGAGTTTGATTGCCGACAGTTCGGTGCGCAATCGTGTGCAATTTACACGCCATATCGTCTACGTTCAATAGATTCGATGGCTTGCGATCAAATCCCCGGTATGCGGACAAAGTGGCACATGTCTTGCATTCGGCGTCTTGCAGAGACCTTGCCCGTGCCGCCGACCGCCGCCCCTATTAAGGAAACGCCCTGCATGACCTCAAGCCTATGACCCAGCCCACTTCAGCCGTGCTTAAAACCGAGCCTGCCGATATCGAACTGGTGCATGTATCGAAACAATATGGCGATTCGCTTGCCGTCGATTCGATCGACCTGCGGATTCCCGGCGGCCAGTACTGCTGCCTGCTCGGGCCGTCGGGCTGCGGCAAGACCTCGACGTTGCGGATGATCGCCGGGCATGAATCGATCAGCGACGGCGACATTCTCATTGGCCAGCGCAACGTCACGCGCGCACAACCCGCCACGCGCGGCACCGCGATGGTCTTCCAGAGTTATGCGTTGTTTCCGCATCTGTCCGCGCTCGACAACGTCGCGTTCAGCCTGAAGATGCGCGGCGTGGCGAAGGACGTACGCCGTCAGCGGGCGGGTGAACTGCTGGAACTTGTCGCGATGAGCGCTTATGCCGAGCGCAAGCCGTCGCAACTGTCGGGCGGCCAGCAGCAGCGTGTTGCACTCGCCCGCGCACTACTCAATGAACCGCGTTGCCTGCTGCTCGACGAACCTCTGTCCGCACTCGACCCGTTCCTGCGCGTGCAGATGCGCGCCGAGCTCAAGCGCTGGCAGAAGGAGCTGGGCATCACCTTCGTGCACGTGACGCACTCACAGGAAGAGGCGCTCGCGCTCGCGGATATGGTCGTTGTCATGAGCCACGGGCGCATCGAGCAAAGCGGCTCGCCGCACGAAGTATTTAACTGGCCCCGCACGGAATTCGTCGCGCGTTTCCTTGGCGGACATAACGTGTTCGGCGCAAACGGCCGTTCGTTTACCGTGCGTGCCGATCATCTGCGTATAGCGCCGCACGGCTCCACGCCGGTCCAGTCGCCCGCGAGCGAGAGCGGGTTCAGCCGGATCGGCGGCATTCCGTGCACGGTCCGCGAAACTGAATACCAGGGCACTCATTTGCGCATGACGCTCGCGCCGCTCGACGGTTCACCCGACCTGGTTTCCCTGCTACCCGATAACGAATACGACCCGCAGCGCCTCGCGCCCGATGCGCGTGTCGTGGTCTGGTGGAACGAGCAGGACGCCCATGCATTGGCGGCATAAGCGACCGCTTTGCGTTGCAGTGAACGACAATTTCAACCAAGGAAAAAGGCCATGACCGAGCGTTACGAACACCCGTCCGAACCCAGCACGAGCGAGACACCCGCGAGCGCCGCCACGACGGAATCCAGCCTGGGCGCGGGCAAGGGTATGTCACGCCGCACCCTGCTCAAGGGCGCGGTCGCCGCGGCCGGCATTGCGGGGTTCCCGTACGTGCATGCGCAGGAAAAGATCACGCTTCGCTACCTGGGCACGGCGGTGAACCAGAGTTCGGATATTGCGAAGAAATTCCAGGAAGATACCGGCATCCAGATCCAGTACATCCCGGTCACCACCGACGACGTCGCCAAGCGCATCATCACGCAGCCGAATTCATTCGATATTGTCGACACCGAGTACTTCTCGCTGAAGAAGCTGATCCCCGCCGGCACGCTGGCCGGCATGGACGCAAAGAAGATCAAGCTCGCCGACAAGATCACGCCGGTGCTTACTCGTGGTGAAGTCGACGGGAAGAAGATTGGCGACCAGGGCACGGCACCCAAGAAGGTGATGTTCCTGACGGGCGCACGCTCGACCGAGTTCTCCGCGACGCCCACCGAATGGATGACGCTGATCCCGACCACCTACAACGCCGATACGCTCGGCATTCGCCCCGACCTGATCAAGCGTCCGATCAATAGCTGGTCCGAATTGCTGAACCCCGAGTTCAAGGGACGTGCCGCACTCCTGAATATTCCCGCTATCGGCATCATGGATTCGGCGATGGCGATCGAGGCAATGGGTCATGTCAAGTACGGCGACAAAGGCAACATGACCAAGGCCGAGATTGACCAGACCATCAAGATCCTGATCGAGGCGAAGCGCGCGGGCCAGTTCCGGGCGTTCTGGAAGGACTTCAACGAAAGCGTGAACCTGATGGCGTCCGGCGAAGTCGTGATCCAGTCGATGTGGTCGCCCGCCGTCACGAAGGTCCGCACAATGGGGATTGCGTGCAAGTTCCAGCCGCTCAAGGAGGGGTATCGCTCGTGGGCGTCGGGCTTCGGGCTGCCGCGTTCGTTGCAGGGCCGCAAGCTCGACGCCGCCTACGAGTTCATCAACTGGTTCCAGGACGGCTGGGCGGGTGCATACCTGATGCGCCAGGGCTATTACGCCGGTGTGCTCGAGACCGCGAAGCCCCATATGCAGCCGTATGAATGGGACTACTGGATCGAAGGCAAGCCGGCCGCGCAGGATATCAAGGCACCCGATGGCCAGTTGCTCGAAAAGGTCGGCACGGTGCGCGATGGCGGTTCGTACAACCAGCGCATGGGGGCAATAGCGTGCTGGAACGCGGTGATGGACGAGAACATCTACATGGTCCAGAAGTGGAACGAGTTCATCGCTGCCTAGTCTGGTTTGGCGCAAGGCCGGCGTGCGTGATGCGCGCCGGCCGCCTTTCGTTTATCCAACAGGTAATCCGCGATGGCATCGATCGAGCTTCCCATCCAACCGCTGGAGGCGAGCGTCAAGCACCGGCGCGCGGCCGCCTGGCTGCAGGCGACGCCGCTCGCGCTGACTTTCATCCTGTTCTTTCTCGTGCCGCTGGTCATCACGCTGATCGTGAGTTTCTGGGACTTCAACGAATACCAGATCATCCCGGCGTTCACGTTCAAGAACTACGCGGCGATCTTCGATGGCTGTTCTTCGATGACCGATGTGTGCGTGACCTTCAAGACCTACTGGTCGACCATCAAGTTTTGCGGAATAGTCTGGGCAGTGACGCTGGTGCTTGGTTTTACGATCGCGTATTTCCTGTCGTTTCACATCCGTTCGTCAGGTATGCAGACGGTATTGTTCCTTGTCTGCACGATTCCGTTCTGGACCTCGAATGTGATCCGGATGATCTCGTGGATACCGCTGCTCGGACGCAACGGGCTCGTGAACCAGGCGCTGCTTTCATCGCACATGATCGATAAACCGCTTGAATGGCTGCTCTATTCGAACTTCTCGGTCGTGCTTGCGTTCGTGCATCTGTATACGTTCTTCATGATCGTGCCAATTTTCAACGCCATGATGCGCATTGACCGGTCGTTGCTCGAAGCCGCGCGCGACGCGGGAGCGAGCGGCTGGCAGGTGATCCGCGAAGTGGTGTTGCCGCTGTCGAAGACCGGCATTGTGATTGGCTCGATCTTCGTGATCACCATCGTCATGGGGGACTTCCTGACGGTCGGCGTGATGGGCGGCCAGCAGATTGCATCGGTCGGAAAGATCATCCAGGTGCAGACCGGCTATCTTCAGTTTCCCGCCGCGGCGGCCAACGCGATCATCCTGCTGGCCGTCGTGCTGATGATTGTCTGGGCCCTCACGCGTGTAGTCGATATCCGCAAGGAGCTTTGACATGGCCGCAATTCGTCAGGGTCTCAAGCACCATCGCGAGCGGCGTCCCGCCAGCTTCTACTGGCTCGCGCTGGTGTTCGGGCTGTTCGTGCTGTTCCTCTACGGACCGGTCATCACAATCTTCATCCTGTCGTTCCAGGGACCGGAAGGCGGTCTTACGTTCCCCATGCGCGGGGTTTCGCTGCACTGGTTCGCGGTGTTGCGCCAGGGTGTGGGGGACATCGACATCTGGGCCGCGTTCGGACGTTCGGTGCGTCTCGCCGCCGTCGTCACGGTGTTGACGGTGCTGTTCTCGGTCGCGGCGGGGCTCGCGTTTCGCAAGCGCTTTCGTGGCGACACCGCCGTGTTCTACGTGTCCGTCGCGAGCCTGATCATGCCGTCGATCATTGTGTCGCTGGGAATCGGACTGACGTTCCGGTTGCTCGACAATGGCGTCAAGTATCTTGCGGGCGTGTGGGGTCATCAATCGTTCGTCGACAACTACACCACGTCGATGGGTCTTTATACCTCCGCGCTCGGCGCGCACCTGACGTGGACGTTGCCCTTCGGGCTGCTCGTGATGTTTGCTGTCTTCAACCGTTTCAACCCGGCTTATGAAGAGGCGGCGCGTGATCTGGGCGCCTCGCCCTGGCAGAGCTTTCGGCATGTGGTGTTGCCGATCATCGGGCCATCGGTGATCGGGGTGGGTATGTTTGGTTTCACGCTGTCGTGGGACGAGATCGCGCGCACGTCGCAGGCGATCGGCGACCAGAACACGCTGCCGCTGGAATTGCAGGGGCTCACGACCTCCGTCACCACGCCCGTGATCTATGCGCTTGGCACGATGACCACGATGCTCTCGCTTACCGTGATGGTGGTGGGGCTTCTGACGGCGCGGTGGCTGAGCCGCCGGCGTTCGCGGGCGCTTGCCGGCTGACTGTCAGATCCTCGCGGGTCAGGCAGCCGATAACGACCGCTCAAGCGCCGCCACGCCGGCGGGAAGATCCACCGCAACGCCGAGGTCGATCATCGTCCGGCCGAGGGCATGGATGGTCCTGAAGAGGTGATGCTCACGGCATTGCTCGCCCATCTGGCCGATCCGTACGATCGGTGCGCCGAACGAGCCTGCGATCTCGACGTGATGATGGCGTGAGATATGGGCGCATACGTCGGAACCGCTGACACCCTGCGGCAACGCGATACCCACAACGGAATTCAGCCGGCTCGGCTTCGGCACATAGAGCTTCAATGCCAGCGCTTCAACGCCCGCTTGCAGCGCGTTCGAGCAGCGCTGATGACGCGCGAACCGGCGCTCGAGCGTCTCCGCGCACACCAGCCGCAGCGCTTCGTGGAGCGCGAGCACGCCTGACACCGGGGCCGTGTAATGGTAGGACGCGTTATGCCAGAAGTTCGTTGCCAGCGCCGCATCCAGGCACCAGTGCGTGGGCGGGACAGGGCGCGTCATGATGCGTTGCCATGCCGCTTCCGAGAACGCGAGCAGCGAGACACCGGGAATGGACGACAGCCCTTTCTGGCCCCCGGTGATCACGGCGTCAATACCCCACGCGTCCATTGGCAGCGGCATGGTGCTCAGCGTGCAGACCGCGTCCACGATTACCAGCGCGCCGGCGGCGCGGGCCACCGACGCGATTGATTCGAGGCTGCGGTTCCAGACCGTGTTCGATGTCTCGCCATGCACGATCGTCACGATCTCCGGACGAAACCGGTCGATCGCGTCCGCCGCTTGCCGGGTGTCCGCGGCGGTGCCGTCGACCACGTTCAGCGTTTCCACGTGAGCGCCGGTTCGCCTCGCCATCTCCGCCATGCGCTCGCTGAAGAAGCCGTTGCAGATGCAGAGCACGCGCGAGCCTTTCCACGCGAGATTCGTGATGGCCATTTCCATGGCAGCCGACCCCGGTCCCGCTACGCCCATCACCCATTTCGATTCGGTCTGGAACACGTACCGCGCCATGGTCTTGACCTGTCCGATAACCGCGGCCATGGTCGAGCCCAGATGGTTGATCACGACACCGTTGGCTTTGGCCACGGCGTCGGGAATGGGTACGGGGCCGGCGCCCATCATCAGCAGAGGTTCTTCGGGAAGAATTGAAGAGAGCGGCAGGACCGTCGGGCACGCGATGCTGAACGTGTCCGGCGTGCCGGAATCTGCGGAGAAGGTATGTCGGTCGTTCATCGAGGCTCGTTCAAAAAGGGCGTTGTTGGGTGGCCAAGCGACCGGCGACGGGCGCAACGCGCTCACATTGCCCGCGTCCTGCGCTGGCCGAAACGGATCAGCAGCCAGTAGAAAGCGAATCGCCGGGTAGGTGAGAATACCGGTGCCGAGGCCAAAACGAAACGGCTATTCGGCTCGGATGTGCTGATCCAGACCTTCGAACGCGGAGCCAGCTCCAGCGTTTCGCCTGCCCGCAGCCACCAGTCTTCGGATTCACCTTCAATGGTCAGCCATACCGTACCCCGGCAAACCGTCAGGGTATGAGGCCGATCGATGAGCCAGCAGGCTGGCGCATCATGGGGTTCCTGCTCCAAGGTCCGGATTTCACGCATGTCCCTCTCCCATCATGGCCGCTCACAGAGAGACGGCCTCTTGACTACATTATTTATTTAAACTTCAATCTTAGGAATGTACAGTCGCGAACAGTTGTGCCGCACTGTTCAGTGATTTTCCCTGCACACTTGAAGAGATCACGCCATGAACCTCGTCATCGATCCGCACAATGGCGTTCCCATGACCGACCAGCTCGTGACCGGTATTTCGGGCTTGATCCGCTCGCGTCAGCTTTTGGCCGGCGTGAAGCTGCCGTCCATCCGGGCGCTTGCGGCCAGCCAGAGCATCAGCCGCTTTCCGGTGATCGAGGCGTATGACCGGCTTTCGTCGCTGGGTTTTATCGTGCCGAAGCATGGTTCGGGCTTTTACGTGGCGAATCACATGGGAGCCGAGAACGGCGCGTCGGGCGGTTCGGACCCTCGTCTGGCCGAGGAAGAGTCGCATCAGATCCTGCAGCAGTTCAACTATCCCGGCGAGACCTTGAAGTTGAGCAGCGGGTTTGTGCCCGAGGCGTGGCGAGACATCGAAGGCATTGCCCAGACGGTGCGTCAGGTCATGCGGATGGATCCGAGTTGCGTGATCGACTACGCCATGCCGCATGGCGATGCGAACCTGAGGCACCAGATCCAGATGCGCCTCGCGATAGTCGGCATTGAAGCGGACATCTCGAACATCATTGTCACGAGCGGTGCGAGCCAGGCGCTCGATCTGATCGTCCGGTTCATGCTGAAGCCGGGCGACACCGTGTTCGTGGAAGACCCTGGGTACTACAACCTGTTTGGCTTGCTCAAGCTGCAAGGCGTCAGGATTGTCGGTGTTCCGCGCCTGGCGAGCGGGCCGGATGTCGAGGTGGCGGAACATCTGCTCAAGACCATCAAGCCGAAACTGTTCTTCATCAATACCGTGTTTCATAACCCGACCGCGACGAATGTCGCGCCGCAGGTTGCGTTCAAGTTGCTGCAACTCGCGCAGCAGCATGACTTCACGATTGTAGAAGACGACATTTACGCAGACTTCCAGTCAACGCCGACCCAGAGGCTTGCGTCGCTCGATCAACTCGATCATGTGATTTACGTAAGCGGGTTGTCGAAGACGTTGTCGTCGTCGCTGCGGATTGGGTATCTGGCGGCCAGGCGCGACCTGATCAAGGACCTGGTTGACGTGAAGGTCCTTACCAGCCTGGGCGGTTCGCGCTTCAGTGAATGCGTAGTGGCGGCGTTGCTCGAGCGCGGCACGTACCGCAAGTATCTCGAGCGCTTGCGTCGCCGGATTCACGACACACTGTCGACGGCTGTTCAGCGGCTTGAGGAAAATGGCTGGGAGGTTTTTGATGAACCCAGCGGCGGCAATTTCGTGTGGGCGAGCGTGCCCGGCATAGAGGACTCCATGGTCCTGGTTGACGACGCGCTGAAGTTTGGCATCACGCTTGCGCCGGGGAGCTACTACCGTCCCAACGGTGAAGTGTCGGCATGGGTGCGGATCAACACGGCTCATACCGACGACCCGCGTGCTATCCGGTTCTTCGAACATATGGGGCGATAGGTTTTCGCTCGCGCCGGTGGACGGGGTTGGGGCTTTGGCGGGGGTGGGGTGGCGGTCGGGGTTTAGGCCGGGTTGCCAGGTTCTGGGGGGAGCGGTTGGGGTCTATGCCGGGTTGTAGGTTCCAAGGGTAGCGGTCTGAGTCAGCGCCGGGTTGCTGCTTTCAGGGTTAGTGGTCTGCAAGGGTCGGATTTTCTCTTTATCACTATTAGCCACTGCGCGTGGCGGCGCGTCATTTCTTTGTCCAAAGCGACAAAGAAACGAAGCAAAGAAAACGCTTTCAAACCACGCTACCCTAAGTGTCTACAGCGTGCAGTTTTGATTCATAGGTGCCCCAAAAGCACGGTGCTCGCCAGAGCGAAGGATGTGTGAACCCCTCCTTCTCCGAACACAGATACCCACACGCTTCGCCACCAGTGATTGAACCTGCCCAAGGTTCACCCCGCGCTATCCGCGAACAACCTTCCACCGAATTTGTACACACGTCGAACCACGTCGCCAACCCACGGAGAAACAAGGTCCCAAAAACGCGTGAGGCCGTGCTGACCGTGGGGTGCTGGTGCTTGCCCGAGAGCACTGGTGGCGAAGCGTGTTCATGTCAGGATTCGCGAGAAAGAGGGGTTCAACTGTCCGTCGCTCTGGCGAGCACCGTGCTTTTGGGGCACCTATGAATGGGAACTGCACGCTGTGGACACTTAGGGTAGAGCGGTTAAAGCGTTTTCTTTGCTTCGTTTCTTTGTCGCTTTGGACAAAAAAATGACGTGCCGCCACGCACAGTGGCTAATAGTGATAAAGAGAAAATCCGACTCTCGCAGACCACTAACCCTGAAAGCAGCGACCCGGCACTGACCCCGACCGCTACCCCCACAACCTGGCAACCCGACCCCCACCCCAACCGCTACCCCCAAACCCCCCAACCCCCCAAACCCGTCCACCGGCGCGAGCGAAAACCTTCAGGACTCTACGTCTTCAAGACTGAACAGTTCGGTCTGGTCGTTGTAGGAGAACACTTCACCGTAGCGCCCCCAGTTGATCACCGAATCCAGCGTGTCTTCCGCGGCGCCATCGGTCAGGAAATCCTCCAGTTCCTGTTCGAAGCGCACCCGGGGAGCCCGGTGTCCCGGGCGCTCGTTCAGTACCTTCTTGATGCGCGCGGCCAGCGGCACGTGCTTCAAGAGATGATCGGCAAACATCATCTTGCGTTCGTGGGTACCCAACTCGGCAAACACATGGGCCGCAGGCGTCAGATAGATATCCCCCTCACGCAGTTCGGCGAACCCCAGGTGCTGCAACATTTCCGCGATCGGGAACAGGTCGTCCACTTCCAGATGCAGCGACCGCGCAATCACCGGCATGTCCGCACGCCCGTTGTAGGGCGCCACCGCAAGCGTTTCAATCAGGCCGGCCAGCAAGTTGGTCGACACATGCGGCAAGCGGCTGCCAAACTCGAGCGTCTGCTTCGTCGCCCCTTCAGCTTGCCGCGCAGTCATCTTGGCGTAGATTTCATCAACGAGAGACCTGAACGCCGTATCGAGACGATTGCGCGGATGCGCGAACGGCACCTTGATCTCAGCAATCACCCGCCCCGGATTCGACGACAACACCATGATCCGGTCGCACATGAACACCGCTTCCTCAATGTTGTGCGTCACGATCAGCACCGACTTGATCGGCATCTTGCCCTGCGTCCAGAGATCCAGCAGGTCAGTACGCAAGTTCTCGGCGGTCAGCACGTCGAGCGCGGAGAACGGCTCGTCCATCAGCAAGAGCGTAGGGTCGACTACCAGCGCGCGCGCAAAACCCACGCGCTGGCGCATGCCGCCTGAGAGTTCGCGCGGATACGCGTTCTCGAAACCGTCGAGGCCAATCAGGTCGATCGCGGCAAGCGCACGCGCCCGTCGAGGCGCAGCACTCACGCCCTGCGCCTCAAGCCCCGCTTCCACGTTCTGAAGCACGGTCAGCCAGGGGAACAGCGCGAAGGTCTGGAACACCATGGCGACGCCGTCGGCGGGGCCCTCCAGCGGTTTGCCTTTATAGGTGACGTTGCCGGTGGTCGGCTCGATCAGGCCCGCGATGATACGCAGCAGCGTCGACTTGCCCGAGCCAGAGCGTCCCAGCAACCCGACGATCTCACCCTCGCGCAACGAGAGGTTCACGCCGTCGAGCACGAGCAGGTCGCCCTGGCTTTTCTTGAAGCCCCGGGACACATCCTTGACGTTCAGTATCTCTTCAGCAGCGCGGGAAGCGGGGCTTGCCGGCGTCACGGGGGAAGCCACGTTGAAGTCTGAATTGGGCATGGAGATAGGTCCTCAATCGGCTCGAAGCTTGGCTTCGGCAAAGGTGTACATGGGGCGCCACAGCAGGCGGTTGAAAAGCGTGACGAACAACGACATGACGGCGATGCCCAGGATGATCTTCGGATAGTCGCCCGCAGCGGTGGTCTGCGCGATGTAAGCGCCCAAGCCATGCGCGGCCAGCTTGGTGTCGCCCCACTGGACGAACTCGGCCACGATACTGGCGTTCCACGCGCCGCCCGAGGCGGTAATCGCACCCGTCACGTAATACGGAAAAATGCCCGGCAGCATGGCCTGGCGCCACCATTGCCAGCCGCGAATCCGGAAGTTGGTGGCCACCTCGCGGTAGTCATTCGGGTACGACGTCGCGCCCGCAATCACGTTGAACAGGATGTACCACTGCGTGCCGAGCACGATGAGCGGCGACAACCAGATATCTGGATTCAGGTGAAAGCGGACAATCACGATCACGAAGATGGGAAACAAAAGGTTTGCCGGAAAGGCCGCCAAAAATTGCGCGACCGGCTGCACTTTCTCGGCGAGCGCGGGACGCAATCCGATCATCACGCCGAGCGGAACCCAGATCATCGACGAGATCGCGATCAGGATCACCACGCGCAGCAACGTGATCAGTCCGAGGACAAACACGTGGCCTACTTCATCCAGGCCGACACCGGTGCGCACATAGCTGACCACGCGCCAGACCACATAAAGCGTCAGCGCGATGACAAGGATGCTCCAGATGATGTCGCCGAAGCGCGAGGGCGTCTTGCGCTTCGACATGCGCAAGCTCGCGCCACTGAACGAAGGCAGGCGCATCGGGATGCGTGCCGCAGTGGCGAAGACCCAGCCGGCCGGTACGAGCAAGCGGTGGATCAGGCGCGTGCGTCGAACCAGGCCGAGCACCCACGACTCCGGCGCGACACCGGAGCTGCTCGTTTCCATGCGGAATTTGTCGGCCCAGGCGACCAGCGGACGAAACAGCAACTGGTCATAGCCGAGGATCACGACGGTCATCGCGAGGATGACCCAGCCCACCGCGCCCATGTTCCTTTCGGTGATCGCCTGCGCGAGATACGCGCCTATGCCCGGCAGCGTGATCGTGTTGTTGCCGACCGTGATCGCCTCGGACGCAACCACGAAGAACCAGCCGCCGGACATCGACATCATCATGTTCCAGATGAGGCCCGGCATCGAGAAGGGGACTTCCAGCTTCCAGAATCGCTGCCATCCCGTCAGGTGAAAGCTGCGGGCCACTTCGTGCAAGTCTCGCGGCGTCGTGCGCAATGATTGGTAGAAGCTGAACGTCATGTTCCACGCCTGGCTCGTGAAGATCGCGAAGATCGCCGCGCATTCGGCGCCCGCCACGCGCGTCGGAAACAACGCGATAAAGAACGTGACGGTGAACGAGATATAGCCAAGCACCGGAACCGACTGGAGGATGTCCAGGATCGGGACCAGCACCTTTTCCGCGCGACGGCTCTTGGCCGCGAGGGTGCCGTAGACGAGCGTGAACAGCAGCGAAGCGATCATGGCGGCGAGCATCCGCAAGGTCGTACGCAGTGCGTATTCAGGCAGGTTCGCCGGGTCGAGCGAGATGACTTGCGTCTTGAGCGTGGCGATCGGTGCCATGGTCTGATGGAAGCCGATGGCCGTCATTGCAATCACGCAGATGATCAGCGGGAACGCGACGAAGTCCCATCGATTAGGCAACAAGCGCCAGGCAGATGCGTTGGCCGTGCGGTTCAGGTTGAATCCGAAGTCCATATATTCTCCGAACAGCTATGCATGAAAACATGACGGCGGCCCTTCTGGGTCCGGGCCTTGAGTTGCCGTCATGCGTTGATTCACCGATGCGGACAGATGAGCGCATCGGCATGCGACTGAGCCGCGATAAAAAACTGAACTGTAAGGTTTGATCGTTAAGGAATACGGCTAGGCAATAGCATGCACGCGGCTAGCCCGGAACCGATTTGCCCGGGTAATTTCGACCGTTCTTTCTGGACGGCCCGACACTACTACAAACCGTGTTTCAGGCACAACCGCGGAGCCGTAACTTGTCCATATTTTCCGGGCGTGGCCGGCTATGACGGCGGTTTCTTGAAGATCGCACACCTGCGGGCACCCTGACGGAGCGCTGAGGTCAGGTCAGCATCCGCTTAATGCAGGGATAAGCAGGAGGATCTGTTGGGGTTTTGAAGGCTGGAGAGATCCGAAGATATTTCGATTGCCTTACGAGTATGTGGCGAATGCACTTGATGCAACCAGGTCCGGTCGGACTTATCTCAGGTCAACCGGTGCGGCCGTGGTGGCAGCGCACGTTTGCCCGGCGTCGGGATGACGGTCGCCCGGCCTCTGCTCAGGAAACGGTCTAGCTTCCGTGCCGTGTTAATTAAAAGAAGTTAGTTATACCTTGTTTTTTGAAACCTACAATCCGGTTGCCGAGGATATCAAAGCCGCGCCGGTTTTCACCCTGGATGATGAAAACCGGCGCGGTGCGGCCGGGATGTTCCCGCCTTCTGTCAGGCGCTCATGTGCAGCGTACCGTTGACACCTACCGGGAAGAAACCGCCTTGCGTGACCGCCGCACTCGTCAGGTAGACGATGTTCAGGACATTCCTGTAATTCCGACTGAACGCGAGGCCGTTGGAATCGAGCGGGACAATGTTCGAGCTGCCCGCCGTTGCTCCGGAAATGCCCTGGTCATCGTTGCCGACGTTGTCGAGCGAGTCGCGTGCAGCGGAGATTGCGTTAGCCGACGTGATGAGTCCGAGCGACGGGTTCGCAATGCCTTTGGCGTACAGCACCGTGCGCACAAGACCAGCGTGATAAGCCTCGGCGGCGAGAATGCCCGCAGCAGCCGACAAATAGGTCGGGTTCGAGATCAGCGGCGCCGCGCCCTTATAGGCCGTAACCCCCACATCTTCAAAGATGAAGGCGGCGAGCAGGAAGGTTTCATCGTTCAGGTAAGGGTCGAAGGCCGTGCCCGCGGGCACCAGTCCGGCCGCTTGCGCCGCCTTGGAGAAGGCGCCGTTCGGATTCTGGTAGCCGACGTCGAGAGCCGGCATGGCGACCGCAGATGCCCCCAGCGCCATGCGCAGGAACGTGACATGTTCGAGTTCGTCTTTGGCGATCTCGTTTGCATACGCCTGGACTACGGGGTCGGAGAAGGTTACCGCATGGCCCGGAATGACTGTCCCCGCGGTACCCGCACCGCTCATCAGGCTGGCCGAAAGGCCCGCGCCGGTAGTTGCATACGCATAGAACGTTGCTTCGAGATACTCGAGGTTGAGTGCGAAGTTGAGTATTTCCGGGTCTGTCGGGCCACTGCTTTGCGCCGATGCACCCGAGGACCCGCCGCCACATGCGCCAAGGATCGTGCCGCCGATGAGCCCAAGACCGACACCTCCTGCACTCCTGAAGAACTGCCTGCGTTTTGCGAGCTTGTCCGCCCGCTGCACGAGCACATCCATGACCTTTGAGTCTTCTGACATGACATCTCCTTGAACCGTTCCGTGAACCAGCCGATACGGCGACTGCGCCCGATGAAAGCCAGAGCCGGAAAAGCAGCGGGCAGCAGCCGACGGGCCGCCAGGCGGGCTGCCTGTGTCAAACGTGAATTGCGAACGCGTGACGAAGCACGACGCGGAGCAGTAGGACTGATCCGGCGCCTCTCATGTCACGTACATATGGATACGCATGCCGACCGCGAGACGGATGCGCGAGCGGTCAAAAATATTCCGAGTGATTACCCGGAGGAAGAGAGTGAAATTTTTTGGACGATCACTTTGAAGGACTGCAAAGACATGATCCGGCATGCGACACCGGCGTTGTACCGGACGCGGGACCGCGCAGGAGTTTACGGCGAGAAGAAGCTCAGGCCCGCACCCAGGACGCCGGCCACGGACACTGCCGTCGCGATACCGCACACAAGCCATAGATAGATGCCGCGAGGCCGATGCTGAGGCGGCAGCGCCGTCACGCTGAGAGCAATCAGCAAGCCCACCACCAGCGGCAGCATCAGCGCGTTGACGACCTGCGCGGCAACATTCAGCGAAATGAGGTTGGGCGCCAGCCAGACGAGCGTCGCGCTGCCAACGACCGATGCTGCATACACTCCGTAGAACCATGGCGCACTAGCAGGCCGGTCTTCAAGCGAGCGTTTGTATCCCGCGACTTCACCCAGCCCCCAGGCCAGCGACAGCGAGCAGACAATGGCGGCCACCATCGATGCCCCGAGGACCCCCACGCCAAACAGAAAACGTCCGACGTGTGGTCCCACTGCAGCCGCAAGGACGTCGCCGATCTGGCCGACGCTTTCAAAGACGTGTTGCTGACCGTCCCTCGACAGGGTTGCCGCCACCGCGACCAGTACCGCTGCGGTGAGCAACTGCGTGAGAATCGCACCGGCGGCAGTTTCGATTCGCGCTGCGCAATAGTCCTGGGCGCCCAGTTTTTTATCGGCGATCGCGGCCTGCTGATAGAAGATCATCCAGGGATTGAACGTCGCGCCAATCAACGCGGCGGCGAGATAACCGTAATGATGATCGGATAGCGGAACCTGGGTCATCTGCCGGAACATGTCGGGGAGATCCGGGTGGGCATGCCAGGCGACGGCGAAGAAAGACAGTTCGAAAGCGCCAATGACGATGGCGAACTTGTCCACGCGCTTGTGCGAGCCGGTGAACACAATCCCGACGAGGAAAGCCGCGGCGAGCGGCAGCGTGATGGACCGTGAGACGCCGAACATCTCTCCTATGCCGGCGACCCCTGTGAATTCGGTCACCAGCGAGCCGAGTACGGCCACGCACAATCCGGCTGCGGAGACCCATGCCCAGGCAGGACCGAAGTGCGTGCGAATCAGCTCACCGTGACCCTGCCCGGTAAAGATACCCAGGCGGACGGTGAGTTCCTGGACCATGTAAAGCAAGGGGATGAGCGCCAGCAGGACCAGCAGGAGCTGAGAGCCCCATTGCGCGCCGCTCTGGGCCGCTGTCACCACGTTACCGGCGTCGCAGTCGGCGAGCATGACGAGCAGGCCCGGTCCCCATAGGGTGAGCCAACGCAGGCTGGGCGAGACCTTCGGTTTGAGCAGCGAGGAACCAGCCATGCAGTTTGAAAGGAAGCGACGGGTGTAAGGGGTGACCGATTGTATCCAGATTTCGGTTCGCCAGCCCGCGCGGCGAGCCCTTCAGCACTGCACGGTCAGTGTCGGCCTTTAACTGCGCGTCAACTACACACTAGCTACGCGCGACGAAAGCCAGAATCGCGGCATCGAGCATGGCAGGACACTGGCGATGGGGAGAATGTCCGCAAGCCGGCAGCTTCGCGAGTCTGGCGTGCGGCACATGTGTTGCAATAGCGTCGATCTGCGCCATGGTCCCGTACTCGTCGTCATAGCCTTGCACGGCGAGCAGCGGGCGCCGGATGGAAGACAGGCAGTCCGTGATGTCCCAGTGCCTGAACGCCGGGTTCAGCCAGATATCGTTCCATCCGTAGAAGGCTGAATCGACATCGGCGTGGTGCCGCGACAACCTGGTCCGAAGGTCGCCCTGCGTGTAGAGCGCGGTTGCCTCCGCGATTGCCTTGACGGACACATCTTCAACGAACACATGCGGCGCAATGGCAATCACGCCCTCCAGAGCGTCAGGAAAAGCCGCCGCGTAAAGCAATGCGATAGAACCGCCGTCGCTATGACCGATGACCCACATCCGGGCACGTTCGGCGCTGTCCACGCCAAGGACGTCGAGCAACGCCGGGAGAATTTCATGAGCTTGCCGGTGCATGAAATCGACCGGCCATTTCACTTGCGCTGCGCGCGGGGTGGAGCCGCCATAACCCGGTCGCGAATAGACGAGGCCACGGAATCCCAGTTGTTCGCATAGCTTCTGCGGCCAGTCCTTCCACATGGCAATGGAGCCCAGCCCTTCATGCAAAAAGATGGCGATGGGAGCGCCGGTCATGCCGGCATTCAACCATTGATACTCGAGACGAAGCGCTTCGCGGCCGTCTGTTGCGGGCAGGTCGGCCAGGCAGATGGCGGGGGCGTGTTGGTTCAATCGGTTCATGACTTGCAGCCAGGCAATGAAGAGGAACGTTCAGGCATCGAGGGCCGGTTCGCGCAATTTAAACCTCTGGATCTTACCAGTCGCGGTTTTCGGCAGATCTCCAGCAAACAGGATCTCGCGCGGGTATTTGTGAGGCGCCATCCTGGCCTTGACGAACTCCTTGAGTTCCAACGCGAGTTTGTCCGTGGCCGGCACGCCGGGTTTGACCACCACGAACGCGCGCGTCTTGACAAGCCCGTCGCGCGTGATGCCGACGACCGCCGCTTCGAGAACGTCATGATGCTGCATCAGGACCATCTCGACTTCTACCGGTGAAACGAACTGGCCGCTTACTTTCAGCATGTCATCGCCACGGCCTTCGTAGACGTAGTTCCCATCGGGCAATCGACGATATTTATCGCCGCTCCTGAGCCAGTCGCCAAGAAACGTGGCGCGGGACTTTTCGCGGTTGCACCAGTACATGAGCGCGGCGCTTGGTCCCCTGATGTAGAGATCACCTATCTCTCCGTCCGGCACTGGATGGCCGTTTTCATCGCGGAGTTCGACTTCATAACCGGGCACGGCCTTGCCGGTCGTCCCGTATGCAACGTGCCCTGCCCGATTGGACAGGAAGATGTGCAGCATCTCCGTCGAGCCGATGCCGTCAAGAATCTCGCAGCCCGCATGAGCTGCAAAATGCTCGCCGATCTCGCGCGGCAACGCTTCTCCCGCTGACGTGCACATCCGCAAGCGAAGCTTGGCGCGCGTGGGCAGGTCAGGTGAAGCGAGCATGTTGGCGTAGAGCGTGGGCACGCCGCAGAAAATGGTCGGTTGGTATTGCGTCAGGCGTGTGAAGACAGCGGCCGGCGTGGGGCGCTCGGCCATGAGCACCGCGGTCGCGCCCACTGAAAGAGGGAAGGTCAGCGCGTTGCCCAACCCATAGGCGAAGAACAATTTGGCCGCGGAAAACACGGTATCGTCTTCACGGATCCCCAGTACTTGCTTCGCATAGAGTTCCGCGGTCCAGTACAGGTTCGCATGGGTATGGACGGCGCCTTTGGGTTTTCCCGTCGAACCCGATGAATATAACCAGAACGCGATTCCATCAGCATGACTTAAGAATGGAGTGCGCCGTGGTTCTGCATCGGCCAGCAGACGCCTGAATACGCGTTCACCCGGAAGGGTGTCGTCTTGCGCATGAGAAACGATCAGCGTGCAGCCTTCGCTGGAGGTATTGGCGAGTGCTTGCGCGATGGCCGGCACTAGCGGACCGGACGCAATGACTGCGCGCGCCCTGCTGTGATCGAGCATGTACGCGTAGTCCGCCGGCGTCAGCAAGGTGTTCGCGACAACGGGCACGACACCCGCGTATAACGCGCCGAGGAACGCGACAGGCAGGTCCACGCTGTCAAGCATGACCAGCAGGACGCGCTCCTCGGGATGAATGCCCAGCGTATTCAGCACCGAAGCAAACCGGCGCGCCTGCTCCGCCAGTTCGCCATATGTCGTGGTTCCGTCATCGTCTATGTAGGCAACTTTTTGCGCCCGCGCTTCATTCAGCGCGAACAGGTGCGTGGCGAAGTTGAACTCGACTGGCGGTGCAGCGGCGGCCGGTTGTCCGCCGGTAGCGGATGGCGCAATGATGGCGTCCATGCTGTCTCCTTCCTGATAGTGGGGCGACGCCTATGCGCTACGAAAGGTGCCGTGCGCCATGCGTTCGGTTTTGTGTGACGCGCAGATCGTTGGGGGCCGGCGAGCATTGAGCCTCGGCCGCGAACCGTCAGCGCGTTGCTTCAGATTTCGACCTTGCCTGTTGATTCCGTGAGTGCATCGATAGAAGCGGCGGGTCCCTGGATTGCCGCACGGCGATGGTAGAAATTCAGGGCACGGAGTCCGCCGAGTTCTTCACCGCCTCCGGCGCGTCCGGGTCCTCCATGCAGCGACATCGGCATGACGTTGCCGTGGCCTGTGTGACTCTGCGCGACCGAGGGCGAGATGGCATGGACACGGCCGTGCGTGTCGGCGAGTTCCAGCGCAATGCGGGCAAGGCGTGTGTCGTCGTTCGAATACACCGAAGCGACCAGTGAGCCCTGGCCACGCCGTGCAAGTTCAACGGCTTGAGCTTCTTCTAAACGCGAGTTACCCGTCGCAACTTCATAACCGCATAGTGTTGCCACGGGACCGAACACTTCAACATCGTGAACGCGTACCGCGTGGCTTGCGTCGTCGATCACGAACAGATGCGGCGCGATGCACGCGGCGACGGCCGGATCGGCATCAACGAGCCGGACCTGCGAACCATCGAACGCCAGGCGTGCTTCTTCGCGCAAAGACGCAATGCCGGCACGAACCGCGTCATATTGTTCGCGGCTGACAAGCGAGCCCATGCGCACGGACTCGTTGCGCGGGTTGCCCACGCTCACGGCTGAGAGCCTGGCGACAAGCGCGTCCGCCGCAGCGCCCAGATGATCCTTAGGCACGAACGCGCGGCGGATCGCGGTGCATTTCTGGCCCGACTTGACCGTCATCTCGCGCACGACTTCCTTGATGAACAGGTCGAATGCGGCGGTGCCGGGCTCGGCATCGGCCGCGAGGACGGCGCTGTTGAGGCTGTCGGCTTCCACGTTGAGGCGGGCGCCCCGTGCGACGAATGCGGGATGGGCACGCAGCTTCGCGGCTGTCTTCGCGGAGCCGGTGAATGACACGACATCGAATGTTTCGATCTGGTCGAGCAGACCCGCTGAACTGCCGCAGATCACGGACAGCGCGCCGGCCGGCAAAATGCCCGCATTAACGACATCGGCCACCATGCGCTGCGCAAGCCATGCCGTCGCGGTCGCGGGCTTGACGATGACCGGCACGCCCGAGAGCAGCGCGGGCGCCGCTTTCTCCCACAGGCCCCAGGACGGAAAGTTGAACGCGTTGATAAAGAGCGCCAGGCCACGCGTTGGCGTGAGCACATGTTGCGAGGTGAAACTCTGGTCGCGGCTCAGGTTCGCGGGCGTTCCGTCGCGCAACGCGTGCACGTCGCCCAGCGTGGCGCCCAGTTTCGCGTAATAAGAAAGCGTGAAAATCCCGCCGTCGATATCGACCGCTGAATCGTTCTTCGTCGTTCCCGAGTTCGCGAGTGAAATGGCGTAATAGTCATCGCGTTGCGCTTGCAGCAGCTTCGCGACTTCCGAAAGTTGTGCTGCACGAGCGGCGTAGGTGAAACCGCGCAATGCCGCGCCGCCGGACGTGCGCGTGTAGTCAAAGGCGGCGCGCAGATCGAGGCCGTCGCTCGACACGCGGGCCAGGGCCTCTCCCGTGACCGGATCGGTGAGCAGCGTGCCTTCGCCGTTGCCCGCTATCCATTTGCCCGCAACGTAATTTCGTAATAGTTCGGCCATTCAAAAGCCCTTGGTGGTCATTGATTGAGTCGACGCATGGGTTCAGGCCGCATGCTTCTTGAATTCGATGGCGCCTTCGGGCAACAGATAAAGCACGATTGCGCTGCCTCCCGCCACGGTTGGCCGATGGGCGCTGCCGGGTCCATACACGCACCAGCCGGCGGCATGACCGTCGAACGTGGCGCCATCGGCAAGCGGCACGATCAGATCGATCTCGCCATTCGGATGCACATGATGGGGACCGGCGATATTGTTCATATGCACGACATCGACGGAAAAGCCGTCGGTATCGGGCAGGGCCTTGAAAATGCGCCCGTAGCGAATGCCGCCCGCCTCGCGGTCGGCAAGCCAGCCTTCCTCCACACCGGCGCGGCACGCGTCCGCGAGCCCGGTATATCCCTCACTGCCGGCCGCATACTCGGTGTTCAACCACGCTTGAAGGTTTGCATCGAGTGGCCGGGACGCGATTGCTCCGGTCACGCGCGCAACAAGGCCCTTGAACTCGATGGGGGACATGCGTATCTCCGTGGCGCTAAAGCGCTGTTCGACGCTGAACCTGTTGCCGCGACAGATCAGCTTCCTTAGTAGTGGGTGCATTAAACTTAGCGTGCGACATTCCACATGTCAAGCACTATAGTACATCAACGTACCCTGCTGAGACCTATCGATATGAAGCAAACCGCCGTTTTGCAGCCAATTGAGGGCGGAGATCCGAGCGCTGACGTTGAAAAAGAGCGCGAGAGCCGCGATCCGTTCCTGGTCGGGATGGGCGAACGCGTTCGGCTGATGCGGGCGCGCCGTGGTTTGACGAGAAAAGCGCTGGCAAAAGAGGCCGACGTGTCCGAGCGATATCTGGCGAACCTGGAATCGGGTGTTGGCAATGCCTCGGTGCTGTTTCTCCGGCAGTTGATGAAGGCATTAAACTGCACTCTGGCGGAAATCGTGGGGGACGAAACCACGTTGACGCCCGACTGGCTGCGCATCCGGGAGTTACTGAGCGGCCGCGATCACGACACGCTCAAGCGCGCCCGGATCGCGCTGGAGGAGATGCTGGCCACGGCGCCGCAGGACCCGCATCGGCTGGAAAGGATTGCGCTGATCGGTTTGCGCGGTGCAGGTAAATCGACGCTCGGCCGCATGCTCGCCGACGAGCTGAAAGTACCGTTCGTCGAGATCAACCGCGTGATTGCGCAACTGGCCGGCTGCCCGCCGTCGGAAATCCACGCGCTATATGGAGCAACCGCTTACCGTCGATATGAGCATCGCGCACTGGAGGCGGTGATCCAGGAGCATCCGCGTGCGGTGATTGCGTCGCCGGGCGGCTTGGTATCCGAGCCGGCTACCTTGAACGCGCTGCTGACGCACTGCTTTACCGTATGGCTCCAGGCTACGCCTGAGGACCATATGCGCCGTGTGGTGGCGCAGGGGGATTTACGCCCTATGCTAGGTAACAAGGAGTCCATGGATGACCTGAAGCGCATCCTGGCCGGGCGCAGCGAGCTGTATGGCCGCGCCGACATGACCTTCGACACCAGCGGAAAGTCGCTGGCAGAATGCTATTTATCGCTGCGAGACCGGCTGGCGGCGCGACTTGCGTCCGAATAGCGGGCGGCCGGACTTAGCATTAACCCGGTAAGAGCATTAAAATGCTTGATTGAAGTCATGAGATGCACTATTGTACATATACTCGATCCAATGTACGAAGGAGACATCCATGGCAGTCGCGCAATCAGCGGAGCAGGCAGGCGTCAACGGCACGGCCCCTGCGGGCCAGGCAGCGCCAGGCGCAGGACAGGCAGGGGCAGGGGCGGCGTCGGCTGGTCAGCGGGTCGATTACCGCACCGAGCCCGCCCGCTATAAACACTGGTCGCTCAAGTTCGACGGCGCGGTCGCGACGCTCGGCATCAACATTGCCGAAGACGGCGGTATCCGCGACGGCTACAAGCTGAAACTCAATTCGTATGATCTGGGTGTGGACATCGAATTGCACGACGCTTTGCAGCGTGTGCGTTTCGAGCACCCGGAGGTGCGTACGGTCGTGGTGACGAGCCTCAAGGACCGCGTGTTCTGCTCGGGCGCCAACATTTTCATGCTCGGCCTTTCATCGCATGCGTGGAAGGTCAACTTCTGCAAGTTCACCAACGAGACGCGCAACGGCATAGAAGATACGTCGCGCCACTCCGGTATCAAGTTCCTCGCTGCCGTCAACGGCGCGTGCGCCGGCGGCGGATATGAAATGGCGCTCGCCTGCGACGAAATCTATCTGGTCGACGACCGCTCTTCGTCCGTCGCGTTGCCGGAAGTGCCGCTGCTCGGCGTGCTGCCCGGCACCGGCGGCCTCACCCGCGTGACCGACAAACGCAAGGTCCGCCACGACCGCGCCGATATCTTCTGCACGATTGTTGAAGGGGTGCGCGGCGAGCGCGCGAAGCAATGGCGTCTGGTCGATGAAGTCGTGAAGCCGAACGTATTCAAGGAAACGGTGCAGGCTCGTGCGTTGGAACTGGCCGCGCAAAGCGACCGGCCGGCCGGAGCGTCAGGCATTGTGCTGACGCGTATCGAGCGCACGGACCGCGACGATGGACTGAGCTATGCGACCGTCGACGTCAGCATCGATCGCGCTCGCCGTACCGCAACCTTTACCGCAAAGGCGCCGTCGACGAATCCGCAAGCGGATATAGACGCAATCGTCGCGGCCGGCGCGCAGTGGTGGCCCTTGCAGTTCGCTCGCGAACTCGACGACGCCATCCTGTGCATGCGCACGAATGAACTCGATATCGGCACCTGGATCTTCAAGACCGAAGGCGATGCACGCAAGCTGCTCGCCGCCGACGCTACGCTTCTCGAGCATCGTGACCACTGGTTCGTACGCGAAACCATCGGCATGCTGCGCCGCACGCTGGCGCGTATTGACGTCTCGTCGCGCACGCTGTTCGCGCTGATCGAGCCGGGTTCGTGTTTCGCCGGCACCTTCGCTGAACTGGCCTTTGCTTGCGATCGCAGCTACATGGTGGCGTTGCCGAGCAACGAGGAAGAAGAGCCGGCGCTGACGCTCTCGGAAGCGAACTTCGGTCTCTACCCGATGATTACCGGCCAGTCGCGTCTCGGCCGCCGTTTCTACGACGAAACCGAGCCGATGAACGCCGCGCGCGAGCAGATCGGCCAGCGGGTCTTGCCGGTCGAGGCGGAGCGTTTGGGGCTGGTCACCGCGTCGCCGGATGACATCGACTGGGGCGACGAGATCCGTATTGCCATTGAAGAACGCGCGGCCATGTCGCCGGATGCGCTGACCGGGCTTGAAGCCAACCTGCGCTTCAACGGCGTCGAGACCATGGAGACGCGCATCTTCGGGCGCTTGTCCGCCTGGCAGAACTGGATCTTCAACCGGCCGAACGCAGTGGGCGAGAAGGGCGCCCTCAAGGTGTACGGCAAGGGCAGCAAGGCGCAGTTCGACCTCAATCGGGTCTGACGCGTCTTGCATCCCGCTCCCGCACACATCCAGCGCTCATCAACGTCACGGCCTTAAGGAAATAACCATGTCCACGATCAACTACAGCGAAAAGATCCCGAACAACGTCAATCTCGCCGACGACCGCACGCTGCAGCGCGCGCTCGAACAATGGCAGCCGAACTTCCTGTCCTGGTGGGGCGACATGGGGCCGGAAGGCTCGCCGAACTACGATGTGTATCTGCGCACGGCGGTGAGCGTGGACGCCGGAGGCTGGGCGCATTTCGATCACGTGAAGATGCCTGACTACCGGTGGGGCATTTTTCTCACGCCGGGAATTGCGGACCGGCAGATCAGTTTCGGAGAGCACAAGGGCGAGGCGGCGTGGCAGGAAGTACCGGGCGAACATCGCGCGAACCTGCGGCGGATCATTGTCACGCAGGGCGATACCGAGCCCGCGTCGGTTGAGCAGCAACGGCATCTGGGGCTCACCGCACCGTCCATGTACGACTTGCGCAACCTGTTCCAGGTCAACGTGGAGGAAGGGCGTCATTTGTGGGCGATGGTGTACTTGCTGCATCGCTACTTCGGCCGTGACGGTCGTGAGGAAGCCGAAGCATTGCTGGACCGTCGTTCAGGAGACGACAACAATCCGCGCATACTCGGTGCGTTCAACGAGCGCACGCCGGACTGGCTGGCGTTTTTCATGTTCACCTACTTTACGGATCGCGACGGCAAGTTCCAGTTGTCCGCACTCGCCGAGTCCGGCTTCGACCCGCTCGCACGCACGACCAAGTTCATGCTGACGGAAGAAGCGCATCATATGTTCGTGGGCGAATCGGGCGTTTCGCGGGTGGTCCAGCGCACCTCGCAGGTCATGAACGAACTGAAGACCGACGACGTCAACAAGATCCGTGCGGCGGGCGTGATCGACCTTGAAACCATCCAGCGTTATCTGAATTTCCACTACTCGGTGACTATCGATCTGTTCGGCGCGGATCATTCGTCGAATGCGGCGACCTTCTATAGCTCGGGACTCAAGGGCCGGTACGAAGAAACCAAACGCGACGACGATCATCAGTTGAACGGCCAGAGCTACAAGTTGCTGGACGTCCAGGACGGCAAGCTGGTCGAGCGCGAAGTGCCCATGCTAAACGCCATGAACGAAGTGCTGCGCGATGACTACATCAGGGATTCGGTGGCAGGAGTCGGACGCTGGAACAAGGTGCTGGAGAAGGCGGGTATCGACGTTCGGCTGACAGTGCCGCACAAGGCCTTCAACCGCCAGATCGGCACCTTTGCCGGCGTGCGCGTGGCGCCGGACGGCCGCGTGGTGAATGAGAACGAGTGGAAAGCGAACGAGGCGAAATGGCTGCCGACGCTGGAGGATCGCGCCTACGTTGCTTCGCTGATGGGACGCGAGCTCGAGCCGGGCAAGTTCGCCAACTGGATCGCACCGCCGGCGATGGGCATCAATCGCCAGCCAATCGATTTCGATTACGTGCGCTTCAACTAAGCCATTAGCAGGTGTGTCCGGGCCGCTACGCAACGCCGTTGCGGTTCCGGCGCAGCAGGAGACAACAATGAACGGTCCAGCCCCCATGGAAGTCCTCAGGCAGCATCTGATCGACCCGGAGATCTGCATTCGCTGCAACACATGCGAAGAGACCTGCCCGGTCGACGCCATTACGCACGACTCCAACAATTATGTCGTCAAGGCGGAGGTCTGCAATGGTTGCATGGCGTGTATCTCGCCGTGCCCGACCGGCTCTATCGATAACTGGCGAACGGTGCTGAAGTCGCAGGCGTACAGCATTGAAGAGCAGTTCACCTGGGACGAACTGCCCGCGCAGAACACCACGGCAAGTGTCGCGCCGGATACCGGCGCTGCGGCAGCGGCGGGCGCCAACGTAGCGGACAACGCTGGTGAAAGCTCGGATGGCATCGACGTGGATACGGTTCGCGGCTCGACGCTGCCGCCCTGGTCGGCGGCCAAGCCGTACGTGAACCTGTACACGCATAAGCTGCCGCTGGCGGCAACGGTGGTCGGCAACTACCGCCTGACCGCCGAGTCTGCCGAAAGCGATATTCATCACATCGTGCTGGATTTCGGGACGAAGCCGTTTCCGGTTGTCGAAGGCCAGTCGATCGGTATCCTGCCGCCGGGCACGGCGCAAGACGGCAAGGCGCATCACGCGCGCCAGTACTCCATTGCGAGCCCACGCGACGGCGAACGTGAGGGTTATAACAACCTGTCGCTGACGGTCAAGCGCGTCACGCAGGATCATCGTGGGAACGTTGCAGACGGCGTCTGCTCGAACTATCTGTGCGACGTGAAGAAGGGCGACAAGGTCAGTGTGATCGGTCCGTTCGGCAGTACCTTCCTGATGCCGAATCATCCTGACTCGCATCTGCTCATGATCTGCACGGGCACCGGGTCGGCGCCGATGCGCGCAATGACGGAGTACCGGCGGCGCAGGCGGTTGAAGGGCGCGACCGGCAAGCTGATGCTGTTTTTTGGCGCGCGGACCAAGGAGGAGTTGCCTTACTTCGGACCGCTTGTGAATCTGCCGAAGGATTTCATCGATACAAACCTGGCGTTTTCACGCACCGCCGGTCAGCCGAAGCGTTACGTGCAGGACGCGATGCGCGAACGCGCGGCGGACGTAGGGCAGATGCTGCGCGACGACAACACGTTTATCTACGTGTGCGGGCTGAAGGGGATGGAGGATGGCGTGCTTCAGGCGCTGCGGGATATTGCCGAGAAGCACGGCATTGAATGGGAGCCGCTATGGCGAGCGCTCAAGCGGGAGGGAAGGTTGCATCTCGAGACCTATTGATCGCCTGCCAAAATGCAGTGCTATGCATTGATTTGCCGAACACTTGACGCCCGCTTATGCGGGCGTTTTGCATTGATGTCCCGTGTCATCCACCAGGGTCGTCAAGATCACTGATTGATTCGATTCAAAAATCAATAACGTTAATTGAAAGAATAAATCAAAACTGTTTGCCGGGCGATACTGTCTCAACCCAAAAACAAAAGACAGAGACAAGATGAACCGACTCCTCCCAGGTGGCTGTCTTGACGCGGGCAGGCTTGCGCCCGGCACCTGAACAGTCCGGTATTCGCGGCCACGCGCGTACCGCCTCTTGCCTGGCCGACACCCCGGCCGAGTCATACAGCTTGAGTCATACAGCTTGAGTCATACCGAGATCCTTTAGCAGTCGTCATTCGACGCCCGACATCCCCTCGACGAAGGGGCGGGGAACCGCTTTGCATAAAAAAACCCCAATGGAGACAACGCGATGAAGAAGAGATGGATGTGCAGTGCCGCAGCATTGGCAATATCCGCGATGGCCGCCCCCTGCGCCTATGCGCAGAGCAGCGTCACGCTATACGGCATTATCGACGCCGGTATCACGTACTTCAGCAACCTCAACGGCCATGGGACCTTCGTGGCGAATGACGGCTCGATCCAGTCGAATCGGTGGGGGCTGCTGGGCAGCGAAGATCTTGGCGGCGGCGCCAAGGCTATTTTCCAGTTGGAGAATGGCTTTAATCTCTATAACGGCACCATGGTCCAGTCCGGCGTGCTCTTCAGCCGCCAGGCATGGGTCGGCCTGACGGATACCAGCCACGGCACGCTCACGCTCGGCAAGCAATACGACTTCTTCTGGGACAACCTCACGCAGTTCGCGATGGGCCAGTTCGCCGGGCAATACTCCTGGCATCCCGGCGATTTTGATCATCTCGCCGGCACCTTGCACATCAACAACGCGGTCAAGTACAAGTCGCCGACCTACTATGGTTTTTCTTTCGGCACCCTCTATGCGTTCCCTTCGCAATCCGTCTCAGCCGGGACCGGTCGCGTGATCGCGTTCGGCGCACGATACGACGGTGGTCCCTTCCAGGCAGGCGTTGCCTATACCGACACCCACGACCTCGGTCTGAACGGTCCGAGCCAGGCCGGTACCACGCTGTTTCCGAACTTGTCCGGCGCCCCGGTGATCGCCACGAGCGTCAGCACGATCGGCGCGGGTGCGAGCTACCGGTATGGACGCAGCCTCACACGGCTGCTTTTCACCGATACCCACTTCCGCATTGCCAACGACAACGGTTCAATGCCGACCTACGAGCTCAACGAGGTGTTCCAGTTGACCCCGGCGACAACCTTGATGGGCGGCTACTGGTACAGCAAGCTTGGCGAGCAGAAGTTCCAGAATGGGACGTTGCTGCTTGACTACGCGCTGTCCAAGCGCACGGACGTCTATACCAGCGCCACCTACTTGCGGGTATCGGGAGGAGCCGCGCCGGTGTTTCTCGGCGGCGGGTCGGCACCGGTGTTTTCAAACGGGATATATGTGGGCTCGGGAGATTCGTCGACCGCGATCCGGATCGGCATGCGTACGAAGTTCTGAAGCTGATGCAGTGAAAACCGCTCGACGTACGCACCGTGCCGTCGTGAAAATCAGTGCCGGCCTTTCGTCGAATCGATAATGCTCAATCGACGAAAGTCCCTGGTTTTGCCGGATCAGTCGGCCGGCCGTTTGTCGGCCAGCGCGCGCTTGCACTCATCGAGCACGCGCAACACCAGCTCGGATTGGTAGTTGAGGTCGTCGCTGTCGAGAATCTCTTCCACGGCATCGCGGGCCCAGTCGGCATCCACGAGTTCCGAGTGCCGCTGGGCGAGGTCGGCTGCAATGGCCGAGAGCTTCGCGATGGCGAGCCATTCAGCCTGGCGCTTGTGCCTGTCCAGCCACTTGTGAGCTGCTTGCACGTGAAAAGCCGCCGTAGGCCAGGAGCCGTTCAGATAATAAGCGCCCAGGCACCCGCAGGTGAGCCAGCAGAGCAGTTCCACGCGGTCGGTCGGGCTGAGATTGTGGCGTACATCGTTCATGGCGGAGCTCACGAAGATGATTGACGTGTGCCGGACGTTTTGATCCCGGCATGAAAACGATAGCACGCCACGGTGCAATGCGGAATCCTCCATTTCCGCGGTGCCGCGGCGTGTTCAGGGGCGCACCGACTCGGCGACGGATTGGTGCCCGAGAGCGGGACGACATTCGCCCGCCGCGGCGGGTGCGGCCTAACGCGTCAGGATGCCATCGCCGCTGTGATTTCCCCAAACGATGACTGCAGCCGGTCGATCTTTTCCCGCAGGTCGTCGAGCCGGTACGTGGCTTTGTCGGCCAGTTCCCGCACGCTTTCGAGCAGATGCTCGCACAAGGCGGAATGCTGGGCCGCCAGTGAATCGAACATCCTGGGCTCAGGTCTCCCCGATTGATCGGCTGCCGCCGGTCCGAGGTGATCAGGATGCGGTCCCCGTTGGGCCATCCTCATGCGTTCCGTCGCTGCGGCGAACTTCTCGACAGGACCGATGGCCGTCTGGATGGACGCATCGACTTCATCGAGCGCAGCTTTGAGATCGAGCGCGTTTTCTTCCATCGACAGGGTGAGGCCTTCCACCTTTTGCGGCGTCATGTAACCGCGCCTCGCGAGGGTTTCACTCGCCTGAACGATCGCCGCTGTAATCGCCGGGACCGCCTCTCTCTCGGTTTCAACGCGGCTCTTGAGGTCGGTGCACTCTGCAAGCACCTCATGGAAGGCGCTGAGATGTGTTTCGATCACTGGGGTAGTTGGCATAGTGATATGGACCGGTGGACAAAAATCCGACGCGATGACCAACGTAGTGCGGTCACGAAAGCATGACTTATGCCAATCAAGGCAGACGATCTGCTCGGAAAGTCGCTGCATGCTTCGACGTTATCTCGCAAAGGCAGGCAGAAGAAGGAACAATGGCGTTTGAATAGAACGCATTTCGGACACTAAGGCAATTTAAGTAAATTGTTCTTATCGAAACGTGCGACGCAAAATGAAACAAGAAAAAAATTCCGAATCAATGGGCCGAATCGTTTTCCCTGACGAAATAGACTTTCGATCCGTTGCCGCTTGAGCTTCAAATCTGCGTATCGATAAAACGTGTATCAGGAAGATTTATTTCGAGTTGAGAAAAACCAACCGTATCTGCCATCTCGCAATACGCGCTTCATTTGCATTCAGCGTGAAAATTATTCAAAGCGTAAGAACCTGACCACTCGCGTATTGCCCTGGATGCCTAATTGCGCGTTGAACTGAGGATTAGGGAAATCCGGGCGGAGCATCACTGTAAATTCTGACGCATTGGGAGGATTGGTGCCGAACTCACCACTGCTGGCGACCGAGTGCCGGTGCCGCGCGGGAGCCGACTGCCGGAAAAAGGCCCCGCGAGATGGCCGTCAGGAGATTAACGCATTGCTATATACCCTGTGATTTCAAAGGCGAAACGCATATCGATAAAGTCCGGCTTGATCTGCCGCATGGACATTCCTTTGCCGGGACGAAACCTGTGAACGAGTTCGTGGTTGAAAATCGAAATTCGAAACGAATCCGCGAATTAATAATGGATCAGGAAAGAGCATTTGAAATACATGTTCATTAGTCGGCTTCGTTCTCAATTCCGCAATGTCGCCCCTCAACGTGTCCCGTCATGGCTCGACGCGCTCGGGATAGTCCTGCGTTATCGTGTCCAAACCGTTATTTCCGCCGGCGGCCCTGGTGTTGCGCATGAGAACTCTCCAAACGCTTGCGCGACCAACGTGAAATGCGCAACGATCGTTCTCTTGAGGGTTCAACCGTCGCGTGCTACACCTGAGTCCCATCCGACCCACCATCGCCCAAGGAGGGGAAAATCAGCTATTCGAGCATTTGCCGGGTGAACCGCGGGGTGAACCGATGACGCAGCGTCTACGGGCAATCTGGCGGCTCGCGGTGCTGTTCATGCGGGAAAGCCGCGTGAAGTCCGCCGCCGACGCCCCAATCCATCGCGTCCTGCGCTCTTTCGCTGCGGGCGTGCGTTCCCGTGACGCAACCCGCCTGACCCAGCGAGTGCCGGTGTTGCAGAACCTGTCCGGCGTGCTGGGCACGGCGTCGGGTCTGCTGGCGCAACATCCGGGGTTAGCGGAGACAGCGGTGCGCGTCGCGCTTGCCGAGCTGGACGCGCTCAAGACGCCGCTGAAAGGCGCACCGCTGCGCCGGGCGCTGGAAAGTGCGCTGCCGCCGGGACGGGCTGCCGCGTTGATCGACGTGGAGTCCGAGCCCGAGTGCTGCGGCATCGCGCAGCAGACGCATCGCGCGCTGATCGTGCTGGACACGACTTCCCGCAGCGCCGGGAGCACGGCGCCGGTGGCCGCGCGCATCACGCTGATTCGCACCGATACACGTGCCGAACTTGCACAGGACCTGGACGTCGCGAACTCTGCAGCACGCCTGGCCGGGCGTTTTTCGCGTGAGGTTCGAGAGCAGAACGTCGGGGCCCTGATCGCCCGTCTGACCGAGTCGATTACCGGCATGCTCGACTTGCGCCAGCGTGCCGCCGATCAAAGTTTTCTGCGTTACCGGTTGCGCGAGGTGAACAAGGACTCGCGCGTTGTCGTGCCCGAGGTGCTCTGGGATTTTTGCAGCGATACGGTGCTGGTCACGCGCGCGGTGCGCAGCGTGCCGCTTACGGACACCGCCGCGTTGCGTGCCCACGGCCTGGACCCGACCCGATTGATGGCCACGTGGATCGAGGTTTTTTTCGAGACCGCGCTGGGCGAGGGCGTGTTCCACGCCGGTCTGGAAGCGGCCGGCGCGGCGGTCAGCATTGAACCGGATACCCTCGGGGCGCTCGTGCTCGACGGCGATTCGCCGCTCACGTTTTTCGCTGCCCACGAGCGCAGTTTCCTCGTTGCCGGGTCGCACGCGTTATTGCACGGCGATCACAAGGCGGCTGCCCGCGAGCACATGCAACATGGCCGGCCCGGCGAACACGAGCCGCAGCATGCGGTGCGGGTGGAAGCGACCTATCGGCGGGAGGCGGAGCGATTTGCCAGCGACGCCCAGCGCCACCGGACTGCCGCCGATCTCTTCACGGCGCTGAGCAAAGGGCCGCTGGAGCATGCGTTCGGCGACGCCCATACAGGCATCGCGTCTCGCGCGGCGTTGCTCGCGCGCTCGGTGCAGAGCATCGAGGAAACGGCGCGGCGGCTCGCACCGGATATCGATGTATGGTCGATCGCGCGCCGGGTGATCCTGCGTCTGGCGCTCGATCAGTTCAGCTCGCACGGCCTCGTCGCGCAACTGGCGAAGGAAGCCGTGCACTGGCCGCACGCGCTGCCGCGCGTGCCGAATCTGCTGCACGATTGGGTGATGCGGCAAAACCGCCGGAACGCGGATTCGCGCTCCGCGCGGTAGGGCGCACCGCGACCCTGTCAAAGCAAAAAAACTGGCCGCACCATTTGGTGCGGCCAGCCGCTTCCTGACTAAAGCCTACCCAACGCCCACCCAAACTGCCAGCCAGTCTGCAAAGCGCAACTTATCGCTGCCGTGCCCAGATCGCGCCAAGCACAAACCCGATTGCGCCCGCGACCAGCACGCCATTGATCGGCTTTGCAATCACCGCCTCGCGCACGTGGTCAACGGTCTCGCCGTAGTTGAACTGAAGCTTGCCGAGCACCTGGCGCACCTTGCCTTCGGCCTGCGTCGCCGTGTCGCCGGTCAGACCGCCGACCGCATCCTGCACCTTGCCCACGACGGTTTGCGCCGCGCCTTCTACCTGATCCTGCACCATGGTGCCTCCCGTTCCAGTTGAAGCGGTTTATCGAAGAATCCGGCGTACCGGAGCGTTTGTTTGAGCAGGGTTCGTGCCCAGGCGCGAGAACCGGGGGTCAAGCTGTGCCGATCAGACGCGTGACGATCTCGATGAGCGCATCGATGGAAAGCGGTTTCCGGTGAAATTCGAGGTGCGGGTGCGTGACCGCCGGGGTGCGCGCAGCGGCGCTGGAGAGTACGACGGGAATCTGCGCAAGGGTGTCATCGGCGGCGAGCGTGTGGCACAGCGCGACGCCGTCCATGGTGGGCATCATCCAGTCCGTGATGATCAGGTCGGGCGGATTTACGCGCACCGATTCGAGCGCCAACAAGCCGTTTGACGCCGTGCTGACCTCGTATCCTTCCATCTGGAGCACAAGCCGCCAGGTGGTGAGGAGGTCAAATTCATCGTCTACGACGAGGATCTTTTTCATGTCCGCGTGCCGGTGTCCTGGTCGGACAGTGTCAGCGGGATCGTGCCGCGCGCCGACAGCAACGTGCTGGTTCCAACGAAGCCATCCGTCAGATGCAAGCCCTTTTCATCGATGATGAAGCGGCGGATGGACGGATCGTGGGCGCTCTCGCGCTGCTTGATGACGGAGATGATGCGAAACAACGACGTGGTCGTCTCCACGTATCGCATCAACACGATGTTCTCGGTCATCGCCGACGCGCGGATCGAGCCCCCATGCGCCATGTCGGCATAAAGCGGCAACTCTTCGGTGAGCAGCGTCGTGACGCTTTCCTGGCGTAGCCGGTGCGTCAACGCGTTCAGGAACAGCCCGAACCGCTCCATCCGGTTCGCCGAATCGTGGAAACCTTCAATCCCGTCCACTACCAGCCGCGACGCGCCCGCGCGCTTCACCACGGAGATCAGCTCGGCTGCGAGTTCATCGATAGCAAGTTCCACCGCCGGCCGCCATTCGACGATCAGGCGTCCGTCGGCGACCGCATCGGCAATATGGATGGACACGGATTCCGCCTTGGCGACCAGCCGCTCCGGCGATTCGTAAAAACCGAAATACACGCAGCGCTCGCCGTTGGCCACGCCGGCGTCGAGGAATTTCAACGACAGCAGCGTCTTGCCAATACCCGATGGCCCGATCAGCGTGGTGGTCGACCCCTTCACCAGGCCGCCGCCGAGCATGGCGTCGAAGTCCGGCAGGCCGAACGATAGCTTCGTTTTAAGGTCCGGCGCACCTTCCAGCAGCAGCGCCCGCGCTTCCAGGCGCGGGAAGGTGACGAGGCCGTCGGCGGTGATCTTGAAGAAGTGACGTCCCAGCAAATGATCGCGGCCGCGTAGCTTATGCACTTCAATTTCGCGTGCGCGCCGCATGCCGGTCGCGAAGCGGTTGAGCTCGATCAGGCCATCGACGAGCGTGTGTTCCGGATGTGGCTCGTTGCCCGACAGCGGCGCGAGGATCAGCGTGGTGCAGCCCGCGGCTGTGACGAACGCGCTCAGTTCGTGGATGAACTGCGACAACTCCAGCTCTGTGGCACTGAATTCGCGGGCGCTGCGAAAACCGTCGATCACCATGAAACGCGGCCGGCTTGTCTTGATGGTCGAGGCGATCAAGGCGAGGAAACCGTTCAGTCCGTCGCGCATCAGTTCGTGGTAACCGGAGACGAACAGCATTTTGTCCGAGATAGCGTCGGCGTTGTAGAACGAGAGCCCTCTCAGATGCGACAACAGCTTCGAATGCGACTCTGCGATCAGCGTGATGTACAGCACCGTGTCACCCTCGGTCACCCGGTGAAATCCGATCTGCGTGGACAGGATGGTCTTGCCCGCTCCCGCCATGCCTTCGATCAGGTATAGGCCGCCCTTGACCAGGCCTCCGCCGAGTATGTCGTCAAGGCCGGGCACGCCGGTCGTCACGGCGGTCGGATCGGAATAGGTCTGGCTGGATGGAATTGCTTGGTCGGTCATGGATATCTCGAGTGCCGTCGTCTGGCCCGTGCGTGCATTGCGTAAAAACGGATTATCGCTGAGATGACGAACGATGCCGGCATGTGTAAATTTTTGTGGAGTCGTCGACTAAACCGCTGATTGAATCGAACAGGACCGGGAATCGTTGCCTGCGGGCGCCTGATTTGAAGGCTTGATCCAAGCCCCGACCGCGTAAATCCGGCGTCGATCCCGCATCACTCCCGAATCAATCCCGCGTCAATCCGATAGCGCCAGCACGTTTCGCACCCGGTCACGCTCCTGCTGCCTTGCTGCTGTTCCAACGCCTGGGCGAAGGCCTTTCGATGGGCTTGCACGACGCTCGCGATTGCCGTCACCGCGTCGGGCGCGGGTGAACACGTCGCATCGCCGGTCTGCTTGCCGATGATCTTGTGCTGGATCAACTGACTCGCAGAAGATTGAAACGATCAAGGCGATGCAGGAGAAATTCAGAACTTGCTCATGGTTCGGACGGCACGGAGATGGTCTCATTGTGTTTGGTCGCGAGCGCAGTCATTGGGTGCACGCAAACTTCTCTTTTGGTCCACGCCTGTCACGAGTACGCTGTTCAGCGGTTGTTCGCGCGCAGGCCTTTTTTGCGCGAGTCCTTCTCATGTCCTTGCATGTCCGTTCATTCCGTTCAGTTTTCGCGGCCGTCAGCCTGATTGCATTGGCTGGTTTGTTCCAGATCTCGCCGAGCATGGCGGCAAGCTCCGTCGACCCGGGCATCTACTCGGGCACGCCGTTCGTTTTCAAGGCGGATCGCGGAATCTTCTCTGCAGTGCCGACACAACAGGTTGACAAGCGTATCTTCTCGCCCACGAACTCAACCACCGGCACTCACGTTCCAACGTTCGTTCAGGATGACGTGCGCTTGCGTCACGATATATAAAGCACCGCAGAAATTCTGCAATGAAGTGTCTAACGCGTATGCGATGAGCATTGCATGAATCGCTTCACGAATCGTTTCAAACTGTCGAGTGTTTCAACCGAAGGGGCGACTTTAAAAAGCAGCCCCACGCATTTTCCGCTTTAGTTTTTCTATCTGCCATAATTCCGGTGCTTTCGAATTCTTAATTGCGTTCAACCCGGAAATTCCATGAACTCCAACAATACAACGAGAGGCGGGGCACTGGTCTTGGCATGGTTCGTCCTGTGCGGCGCAGCGTGTGCCGCCGGGCCCGCAGCGCCCATGCAAGGCAGTGCGCCGGCAGCCGATGCACTTGGCGATTCAGGCGCGCGCCGCAGTCTGCTGACCAACGGGGCAGCCGACGAGCCGCAGGCAACGGTGAATGGCAACGTCGCGGAACTGCAGCAAATGATCCGTGACGGAAAGGTAAAGGAATTGCGCACCACGTATAACGGCAGCTATGGTGCGAGCATGCTGTTTTACCCGATGAAATGACGTTCTATATTGCGTTGTTTCAGCAAAAGAAATTCTGGCGGGTGGTCAAGACTCAAGTGGATTCACGTGCAGAAACCATCTATGCGGACTTTGCAAAAAACAGCGCGGCGCTCGCCGATACCGAGATTCGCCGGACCAAGCTCGAAGCGGAGAAGAACTTTGCTGACCGGCTGATCGCGGTCCAGCAAGGGCGCGCGAATCGCTTGCAGGCTGACCTGGATGTCGCCCGGGCGCAGCAAAGCCAGGTGGCGGACCGGCAGGCGGAGCAGCAGGAAGCTATTCGTTCGCTGCGCGCGGAACAGGATGCCGCGCAGGCGCAACTGCGTGCCTTGCAAACCAAGGTGCAGGATCTTCAACGCCAGTCGGATGTCGACTTGATGCCGTTGCCGAAGTAAGGCGCATCTGACGGCCCGGACGTCGTCCGGGGTGTGCGCTTCGAACCTCCGCAGGTATTTCAAGCTTTGAAAAAGCGGCCGCATTCGCGGCCGCTTTTCATTTCCCGTACTGCAATAGCGCGCTAAAAGTTTTCCGATTGTTCACGTTTATCCGTTGTTTCGAAAATCACCCAAAAGTGTTTCATCAATTTGGAATTATCCACTTAGGAATGCTAGTTTTCACGTGCTAACATGCCGCGCGATTTCGGATTCCAGATCATTTTCAAGATCCGGATCGAAGGCTTGAGGCGAATAAGGTGGCTGTGAAAATCGGGTAACTGTCTGATGGCCCATCCAGTACGCATTTGTCTCGATATCTCAGTCACACTCAATTTACGAATGGTAAAAAAATGTCCAAGAAACTAATCTCTGCAGGTCTGTTGTCAATTGGCGCACTCGCCGGTTGCTCGACCGCGTCCGGCCCCACTTTCAACGCTAACGAGATCCAGACCGCCAATGGCGCGCAGGTTTATCGCGTGGAATGTCATGGTTTGTTTGAAAGCGTGGCGGCATGCGTGAAGCAAGCCCAGAAAATCTGCGGTGACAAGCCCGCGTACAAGCTTGAAACCATGGAACGCCTGCGCGCCACGTCTGAAGAGTCGGGCGATCCGCGTATCCTGACGTTCCAGTGCGGCGCGCCCGCTCAGCCGGAAGCTGCTCCGGCGCCCGCACCGGCTCCCGTGCCGCAAGCCGCACCGGAAATGCCCCGCCAGATCGACTTGAGCGGTGACGCCAACTTCGCTACCGACAGCGCTGCGCTGACGCCGAAAGCGGCCGACACGCTCGACGAGTTCGTGTCCGCCGCCCAGGGCGTGACGTTGCGGCAGGTCGTCGTTGCGGGCTACACGGATTCAACGGGTTCGGCTTCGCATAACCGCCAGTTGTCGCAACGCCGTGCGGAATCAGTGGTGCAGTATTTGAAGACCCACGGCCTGCGTTCGCAAAGCTACACGGCTCAAGGTTATGGCGCGTCGAACCCGGTCGCGTCGAACTCGACCGTTGCTGGCCGCGCAAAGAATCGCCGCGTCGAAATTCGCGTCAGCACGCAGTAAACCGAGCGGTAACCCATGCTGTGAGTCTTGACGTCCTGGACGTCGTTTCCTGGCGTCCAGAAGCGTAAAACCCCCGCAATCGCGTAGCGATTGCGGGGGGTCTTTTATGCTCTTCCACGCACTATCGGGCAGAGCGTTCAGAACAACGTGAGTTGCGCACGTCCCGGTCCGCCTTCAAGCGTCAGCAGATGTTGCTTGCGCTCAACGCCGCCTGCGTAACCGGTCAGTTCTCCATCGGCGCCTATCACCCGATGACACGGCACGATGATCCCCACGGGGTTGCGCCCGTTTGCTCCGCCCACTGCGCGCGATGCTCCCGCAGCCACGCCCATCCGGCGCGCGAGATCGCCGTAGGTCCAGGAGGCGCCGAACGGGATCTCTCGCAATGCCGCCCACACACGCTGCTGGAACGCGGTGCCATTGAGCCGCAACGGCACGGAAAACACGGTGCGCTCACCGGCGAAGTACTCGGCGATCTGCTCCTTCGCCACCACGATCGCGCGTGAGCTCGGCTGACCTGTTTCAACAAGACCCGCGGGGAAGTGTTTCTGCCCGACAAAAAACAAGCCCGTGAGGCAGTCGTCTTCCGCTCGATACGCGAGGTGGCCGAGCGGACTCGGTGCAATGTGGCATTCGATCAAGATATGTCTCCGGCCAATTTTTTTGCTGACGCTCAGATGAACGGATTATCCGTCTTGCCCGTTGGTTTCGGCGGTTCATCGGCGAGTTTCGTGGGTAAGCTTGCGTCGCTCTGCAACGCGTCGACGATGGCGTTCACCGCCTTTTGCAGCACAAGCGCAGCGGCCAGGCCGGTTTTGTCGCGTGCGATTTCCAGATCGCCGGAAATGGAGAGCCGCGCGGTGTCATTGGCGATCACGAGCGCGTCGCCATTGATGTTGAGTGTGTCGGTATCGTTGGCAAATGGCTTAAACACCTTTCAGTCCTCCAATGCGTTGGTCTTTCAGCGTGTCCGGAATGCCTGGAAATTGCAGCCCGCTCATGGCTTCCAGTTCACGGACCGTCTTGACCTTGTATTCGTTCGTCGGGGTGTTGTCGACCACGACCGCAAACGCCAGGTCGCGTCCGGGCAAGTACACCACCTTATACAACTGCGTGGGCACGATCACACGCGACTCCCCGATCGTCTGCAACTGCCGTCCGGAAAACAGCGGTCCGGTGACAACGTAGGCATCGCCGGATTGTTCCACCAGCCGGCGCACGGACTGTTCGATACGCGACCAGATGCGCCGGTTGTTCGACGGATTTTGCGGCACGACGTTCGCGAGCGAAAACGATTCCGCCATGCCCTTCTGGTCCCAGCGGTCACCGGCCGGGCTCATGTGGCCCCGATCGTAACCGCTTTTCTTGTAGTCCGAGAGCGTGGCGCTGGCGCCGGGCGGCAGTTTTTTATCGACGAAGAAGCGGTTGGTGCGGGTGTTGTCGCGGGCATCGTCCAGGTGTTCTGCGCTCAGGTGTTCCGCGGACCACAACGGACCGTGCGTCACACCTGAATGCAGGACGGCGAAGTCGGAATAACAAAGTTGCTGCGTTGAGGCGCGCATCTTCGCATTCGCGACAATGGGCGCGCGGCCGCCGGGGCTGAACTGCGGGCAGTCGCTTGCCGCGAGGACGTTGAGGGACACCGTGGCGCCCAGCGTGGCCAGCAACCCTATGAGCAGCGATGGGAAAAACGAAGCGAAGTGCTTGACGTGCTGGAAATGCGTGAGGCGGATTTTCATGCGGCGGGCGAGGTCGGGTTTCGTCGAGGCGCGAGTATAAGGCGCTCGCGTGCATCACGTGGCGACGAGATGGGTGGTATCGACGGTATTCATACTATCGGCGGCGAAAACGCACACGCGATAAAATTCCCCCGCCGTCGCATGGTGCATGCGTGCATCGTGGGGCCGCGACGGTCTCTGTCCGATTTGCTGGTTTGTTCTTTGTTTCCATTTGCGAGTTTCCGTGCCCATGACTCCGATCAGCCGCATGCTTTGCGCTGCTTTAGCTTTAGCCGTATTGATTGCATCGCCCGCATTTGCCGCCTCCACCGACGATGCCGCGGTCGCTTCATCTTCTTCTTCGTCTTCGGCGCCGTCCGACAACGACGGTCCCGTGTATGGCCCCGAACTCCAGGGCTTCGACTATCCGTATCCGGTCGGCCGCTTCGCGATTTCATCGCAGCGGCAAATCGTTCGCATGGCCTACATGGACGTTGCGTCCAAGCATCCCAACGGACGCACCGTGGTTCTACTGCATGGCAAGAATTTTTGCGCGGCGACGTGGAAGGAGAGCATCGATGTGCTGACCGACGCGGGGTATCGCGTGATTGCGCCGGACCAGATCGGCTTTTGCAAATCGACCAAGCCGGTGCGGTACCAGTACACGTTCCAGCAACTGGCGCGCAATACGCACGCGTTGCTCGCGGCGCTCGGCGTTAAAAAAGCGACGCTCGTCGCGCATTCCACCGGCGGCATGATTGCCGTGCGGTATGCGCTGATGTACCCGCAGGAGACCGAGCAGCTTGTGCTGGTGAATCCGATCGGACTGGAGGACTGGAAGGCGAAGGGCGTGCCGTCCATCTCGATCGATGACTGGTACACGCGCGAGTTGAAGACCAGCGCCGACAGCATTCGCAAATACGAGCAAGCTACGTACTACGCGGGTCACTGGGACGCACGTTACGAGCCGTGGGTGCAGATGCTGGCGGGAATGTATCGCGGGGCGGGCAAGGACGTCGTTGCGTGGAATTCGGCGTTGCTCTATGACATGATTTATACGCAGCCGGTCGTGTATGAGTTCGGGCAGATTACGACGCCGACCTTATTGCTGATCGGTGATAAAGATACGACCGCGATCGGCAAGGACCTTGCGCCACCGGATATCAGGCCGACGCTCGGCCGTTATCCGGAACTGGCCAAACATGCAGTGGAGGCGATCCCGGGTGCGAAGCTGGTCGAGTTCGCGGACTTGGGGCATGCGCCACAGATGCAGGATCCGCGCGCGTTTCATCAAGCCTTGCTCGCCGGGCTGGCGGCGCTGGGGAAGGGCAATTGAGAGGGGTTCGCCGGCTCGCGAAACCTGCCTGGTCAATGCCTCCTGTGAACGAAACTCCGGCTCCCTGATGAAGACTTTCCTTCTCTATGTTGTGACGGCCATCGCCGAGATCGTGGGCTGCTATTTCCCGTATCGATGGCTGAAGGAGGGCGGCTCGCCCTGGCTCCTCATCCCCGGTGCGCTGTCACTCGCCCTCTTTGCATGGCTGCTGACGCTGCATGCCGCCGCCGCCGGCCGCGTGTATGCCGCGTACGGCGGCGTGTACATCGCGGTGGCGATCATGTGGCTATGGGTGGTCGAACGGATTCGCCCGACCACCTGGGATCTCGCCGGCGTGGCGATCGCGCTGGCCGGCATGAGCGTGATCGCGTTTCAGCCGCGCGGGTGACGCGGGTGAGATAGGGACGCACAGGCGTCGAGTTGCTCAGGCCTCCAGCGCCAGCAACGCAAACGTCGCGAGCCAGTGCTCGCCCATGTAGTCACCTGCGACATGCGCGAGGCCCGCCGTCAGGTGAGCGTTCGCCGTGGCGTCGAGCAAGCCGATACGCACGTCGCCCGCCGGCAGCGCACGCGCGAGCGAACGCTGGCACCACGCGCGGCTGAGATTCAGGCCGTCGAGATGGGCCAGCTTGCCGTCGCTGCGATCCGTCACGGTGGCCGGCGTGAACAGCGTGGCGGGTTCGCCTGCGCCCAACCGGGGCAGGAAGCTGTCGAACCAGCCGGCGAATTCGGCTGCGGGCAACACTCGCCGCATCAACTCGGCTTCCATCAGCGACGACGACAGGAATTCATCGCCCCCCGGTTCCCACGCCTGGCAACCGGCATCGTCCAGATACCAGCGCCGCGCGGTATTGACGATCAGCGTTTCAAATGCCGTGTCACCCACTTGCCGCGCATAACCGATAGCCAGCGTCAGCGCGAACGCCGTATTGAAATGGGTGCCCACCCGCAGCGGATACGTCATTTTCGGCAGGTACTCTTCGAAACGCTCGACAAACGCGTGCGCAAGCGGCGCCAGCGCCATGGACCAGCGTTGGCCTTCGCCTGACTGCATCGAATGAAGCTGGCCGGCAAGTGCGAGCAGCCACGCCCAGCCGTACGGACGCTCGAAACCACGCGCCTCGGGACGCTGCAAATACGCGACTTCGGCGGCGACGTTGGCATGGGTGAAATGCGAGTCGATCAACGCGCGAATTGCCGGCGCTTCCGGCAAGGCAGGGAAGCGGTCGACAAGCCGCGCGATCAACCAGTAGCCGTGGACGCAGGAGTGCCAGTCGAAGCTGCCGTAGAAGATCGGATGGAGGGCGCGCGGGCCTTGGGCATCGGCTGCACTGCCCATTACGTGGTCAAGCTTGTTCGGGTATTCGCGCGTCAGGTGGCCAAGCGCGAGCCGGGCGAATTTCGACGCGAGGGCGGTGTCGAGCGTGTGATGGGTGTGATACGGGTGATCAGACGACTGCGGGCTCATGCGGTTCTCCAGAAAAACCAGGCGTCCGCAATTATGGCAAGACTTCCGCTCGCGGAACGCTTGAATGGAGAGCGTTCCGTCAGGCTCAAGGGGTTCATTTTCCACTGCATAGGGTAATTACCAGGGGCTTTCAGTTTTGTGGTTGTAAGTTTTGTTTGAGTTTTTTATTACAATTACCTATCGATCGCAAACCTTTGATTTACCGGGAGTTCAATGCAGAAAAGCTTTGACGTGATCAGGTCCGATTTATTTTTGATAAAAATCTTTCAGTTGAAAATATTGTGTAAGAAGAATTTGGACTGAGCGTCATGTTGCAACAACCCGCTTCTCGTCGTATAAACTTGCGCGCCACCGCACAGGGCGGGCCGTCGCCTGCATCGGACCGGCTCTAGAGCGGCCACAAGCCGCCGTTTTCAACACGCGACAGGAGTTTCACCCAGCATGGCCGACATCGCCCTCTCAACTTCAGCTGACACCCGGCGGCGCGTTCTCGCGATCGTCGGCGCTTCATCGGGGAATCTCGTCGAGTGGTTCGACTTCTATATCTACTCGTTTCTCGCGCTGTACTTCGCTCCGGCGTTTTTCCCAAGCGGGAATCCGACCACGCAGCTGCTCAACACCGCCGGCGTGTTTGCCGCGGGTTTCCTGATGCGGCCGATCGGCGGCTGGATGTTTGGCCGTATCGCCGACAAGCACGGCCGCCGCACGTCGATGATGATTTCCGTGCTGATGATGTGCGCCGGTTCGCTCGTGATCTGCTTCCTGCCAACCTACGCGAGCATTGGCGCCTGGGCGCCGTTTTTCCTGCTGATCGCGCGGCTGTTCCAGGGCTTGTCGGTGGGCGGTGAATACGGCACGAGCGCGACCTACATGAGTGAAGTCGCGTTGCAGGGGCGGCGCGGTTTCTTTGCGTCATTCCAGTATGTGACGCTGATCGGCGGACAGCTTGCAGCGTTGCTGGTGCTGGTCGTGTTACAGCAAGTGCTGACCACGGAAGAGCTGCGGGCTTGGGGCTGGCGCATCCCGTTCGGGATTGGCGCGCTCGCGGCGGTCGTGTCGCTGTATTTGCGTAAATCGCTCGATGAAACCACCACCGCCGAATCCCGCAAGCTGAAGGAAGCCGGTACGCTGCGCGGACTCATGCAGCATAAAGGCGCGTTCCTCACCGTGGTCGGCTTCACGGCGGGCGGATCGCTGATCTTCTACACGTTCACCACCTATATGCAGAAGTACCTGGTGAATACCGCCGGCATGCATGCAAAGACGGCCAGCAACGTGATGACCGCGGCGCTCTTCGTCTACATGATCATGCAGCCCGCATTCGGCGCGTTGTCTGACCGGATCGGCCGGCGCAAGTCGATGATCTGGTTCGGCGGCCTCTCTACCCTCTGCACGGTGCCGATCCTGCACGCGTTGAAGGACGTCACGAGCCCCATCCTGGCGTTCGTGCTGGTGGTGATCGCGTTGGCTATCGTGAGTCTCTATACGTCGATCAGCGGGCTGATCAAGGCCGAGATGTTTCCTGCGGAAGTGCGCGCGCTGGGCGTGGGTTTGTCGTATGCGGTGGCAAACGCGGTGTTCGGCGGCTCGGCGGAATATGTGGCGCTGTTCCTGAAGTCAGTCGGCAGCGAGTCGACCTTCTACTGGTACGTGACGGCGTTGTGCGCGATTTCGGGAATAGTCTCGCTGCGGATGCGCGATTCGTCGAAGGAAAGGTATTTGCGCGACGTGCCTTGACGATGTGATGCAAACCCGGTGCACGTTGGATTGCATCGCAACCGGCGTGCCGCGCAATTGATTGAAGCGTTCAGGCAATCGCCTTCGCAGGCATTGCCTCGAGCGCGGCCACGGTCCGGCGTAGTCCCTCGAAGATACGATCAGCGACGCTGGCCGGGAACCCCTCCGGCAACTCACCCGACACGCGCTCGATCACAGCGGGCGTCCGTGCAATCAGCCGCTGGATGATCGGCTCCGCATCCTGCCCATATGAGCATCGCGGCGCCATTGCGTTGAAGTGACGGCGCTGGATATCGCGAAAAGCGTAGTGACGGTTCTTACCCGACACAGCCATGGCAAGCCTGGCCCTGAACCACGACCACTGGTTCGCTCCCTTGCCCTCGACCGGCCAGATGGACATGACGTCATAAAGCGGAGTCAGCCGATACTGTCCGCCCGCCAGCAGCCGGATGCTGAAGTTCTTCGCGTGCCCGTCCGGGGCGGCCAGCAGCCAGAAGAGTATCTGCGTGGTCAGCAACGTTTCTATGTCTTCCCTGGCCGTCTCGGACTGCTGGAGCACTTGCGCCAGATCGATCACCCCCGGACCCCCTTCGTTCTCGTACTTCTTGTGCGAGGGCAGCCCCATCACCTGGCAAAAGTCCTCTTGTGGCAGCCTCAGGATCCACTTGCCGCTTGAGTGCATCTGGCGGTCAAAGCGTTTTACGCTCAGCGCGCGTTGCTTGCCGAAGGTCTTGATCTCCGTTTCGGCGACCGGTACGCCGTAGGCCTGCAGGAGATGCATGCATAGCCATTCGTTTTCGACCGACGTGGTGAGGTCGGCGCGCCGGTTACCCACCAGGCCGAGCGGAAGCTTCAGGATATGCGTGGTGGGGGTCGCGCCGTGCGGTTTCATCCACTGGCCTTCGTGCCAGAGGAGTGCAGTCTTTTCCTGTGCGCCGGCCAGGGAAATCCGGAAGTCGTCTTCGTCGTCCTGGGGGCCAAAAGTGCCGCTGCCCGCCGTCTGGTTCAGGAGGGTCTCGATATCCCCGTCACTGAGCGGCGTGCCGTCGATCTGTTCGACACCGGCAGGCTCTTCGTCGGCACCCAGCAGTTGAACCGCGCCCACACAGTCCCGGCCAATGGCCTCCAAAAGATCAAACGCATCCAGCGTGTCCGTCCGGAATCGCCGGCCGATTCGTTTTCGAATGGCCTCGCTGTCCGGCAGCAGGTTGTCGAAGTAGTTGAGCACCCGGTCGCCCTTGAGCGGGGCGTTATCAAGCGGGATGGGCAACGACAGCGAAAGGGGCCGGCTGAGCTCGGAGGCGGCCCAATCCGGGTCATAGGCGAGTTCCATCGGGCCGCGAGTGGGAATGCGCCAGATGCCCATCCGTACGCCGTTGACCCATACCGACAGCGCCCGGGAATGTGGCTTGCGTCCCGCCATTACCACTCCGATGCAGAAGCGGTGGGTGTTGGAGCGGACGAACCCTTGTCCAGGACCTGGAGTTGCAGCTCGTACGCGCCAAAAAGCGTCAGCAGCTGATTGAGTGTCAGCGCGCTGGAGTCCGCCTCGAGCGTCGATATGCGACTTTGGCTGACACCCAGCCGCGAGGCCGCTTCAGCTTGGGTGAGGCCCGCGCGCCGGCGGCCGGCGGCAAGGATCTGACCCATTTGGTAGGGCGTTGCAATGACCTGTTGCATCACAATTATCTCTCACACGAATAAACGCAGTTTATGTCTATAGCAGATATTTGTCAATTATTCGTGTGAGAGATATCTGGCAATTATCTGCCACACGAATAAATGCCATTTATTCGTGTGGCAGATTTTCTTGAGCGAGACGCTACGGCTACAAACGACGCAGGGAGCTCGAGAGAATCGAGTGGGCCAACCCTCCCGCGGTGTGCCCCATCCCCACGCCCTTTTGGCGCGGGTTGCTCTTAAACCACGTGATTTCTGTTGATTTTTGCGGGTTTTCACCGCCTACCCAGACAAAACGCGCATTATTGAGATGACGGTAAGATTGCGGTCAGATGCCCACTTAGGCGACGCCCCCGATCACGATCCGGCTCGTCGCCGTCATGACGGGCTCGCCAGGACCTGAGCGTCAAGCGCATGTGAACCGCTGCGCAGCGTTTGCGAGTCCGTCTGCTTGGAGACTAGCCCATGGAAGATTTCGATGAAACGCTGTACCTCGTGTGGCGAGCCAACCTGAATGTGCTCGCGGGATCGCCGGCTGGCGGCGCGAGAATTGCCCGCATGATGAGTTTTTCCCCGTCGTACATGAAGCTGATTCTGGCCGGAAGGCGCGATTTCAGCGAGGAGTTCGTGCGCGGGGTGGAAACCGTCACCGGTTTGCCACCGCGCTGGCTGGACGAGCGCCGCGACCGGCGCGACATTCCGCCCGAAACCCAGCGTGCGATGGATGAGGAAACACCCGCGGCGGTATTTCGCGGCAATGCGCACCCGGCGCCCAAGCGGCCCGTCTTGCGCGGCCCGGAACCGCTGCTCTCGCAAACTGAAGCGACCCGCCGTATTGCCGACCAGGCGCTGCAGCAAGTGGAGACGCATCGGCGCGACCAGATGTTCCGGCGCAACCGGGATCTGCTGTTGACCGACCTGCGCCGCGTGGAACGGCAGCTTTCGATGGTCCAGCTCGATGGCATCAATGCGAAGGCGGAGGATTTGCGTGCGTCGGGCAAACTCGACGATCCGGTGAAGGCCGATCTTGCCGGAAGGATCGAGCAGATCGACAAACACCGCGCCATGCTGATGCAGCACGTCGAGAAGCTGGCCCTGCTGCTGACGGGTCTGGATGACTAAATGGACGACTGAAAGCGGCTAACGCGATTGTTTGCCGTGACTGCCGTGACTGCCGTGACGCTTCGGTTCAGGGGCAGGGTCGGGATCGACCGAGATCGCGACGGGGTCGCTTGCGGGAAAACTCTCGTCCAGCGCTTCGTCGAGTGCGTCCTCGCGATGGCTCACGCCCGCGGGTGCTTTTGGCTTGCTGTGCTGTGGCGTTTTCGGTTGCGGCATGGCAACGCTCCTTCAATGGACCAGCAGATTTTCACTATAGCAGCGCGACGGTGTGCGTGCTGTCATGCATCGGGGTCGACACCGGTATGCATGCCGCGATACGCCGCCGGCCGCACGCCCGTCCACTTCCTGAAGGCGCGATGAAATGCGCTGGGTTCCGCGAAACCGAGCGCATGCGCGATCTCCGCGATGGTCTGCGTCGTGTCCGCCAGCCGCGCGATGGCAAGGTCACGCCGCAGCGCATCGCGGATGGATTGGTAGGTTGCGCCTTCTTGTTTCAGCCGGCGTCTTAGCGTGGCCTCGGCCATGTTCAACGCTGTCGCGACAGCTTCGCTATCCGGCCAGTCGACAGGCGGCGATTGCCGCAACTTGCGGCGAATCCGCGCAGCGAGCGAATCGGGATTGCGATATTTCACGATGAAATTGGCCGGCGCCTCACGCAGGAAAACCTTTAGCGTGGCAGCCGTCTGAACGACCGGCAACGCGACGCAATCCGGCGCGAGATCGACATACGACGCCGGTTGATCGAAGAACATTGCGTCGCAGAACATCAGCCGGTATTCGTCGGACATCGCCGGTTCCGGGCAGCGCAGGTGGGCGGCCAGCACCGGGATGCGACGGCCGACCAGCCAGCATAACAACCCGTAGATCATGATGAACGCGGTGGCGTAGACGAACATCGGGCGGGGTGAGCGCGTTTCAGTACCGGTGTCGGCGAGACGAATTCTTACGCGCGTGGGGTCGATGTCGATTTTGCATTGCAGGTCGTCCAGCACGAGTCGCAGGAAACCGGCAATGCGGTTCAGCGCCTGAGCGCCGTCGCGCGAACCGAGCGCGGCATGACAAAGCAGCGCGAAGCTGCCGCGGCGCATTGGATGGTTATCCTGGCCGAAGAATTCATCGTCGAGCGCATCGGCGACGGCGCTCCACAAGCGGCCGTATTGTGCAGCCGAGACGCGGGCGAGCGGCGCTGCGAGCGCGGCCGGCTGGATGCCTGCCAGCGCCAGCAACCCGGTGCGCTCCACACCGCGACGCTCGGCGCACCGCAGCGCTTCTTCAACGAGATCCCCCGCTATGGTCCCGCGTTCATTGTCCCGGCCGCGCGGTGTCCGTGGAGCGGGTGGAGCCGCAGCCGGGGCTCGCAGCGGCCGCGGGTCTCGCGGGCGTTTGGGTGTCGGGGTAGTCGTTGGGGTAGTCACTAGGTGGCGCATTCGCTCAGGAAGCTTGATCGTTTCAGGCATCGGCAGACGAGTGCGCCGCGCCTAGAATCTGGCGTGATGCTATTTGCTGCCGGCTTCACCGCTTAAGCGCAGCAGTGTAAGCCCAGCGCGTTTTCCCGTATTTCACACGAGCCATACCATCATGATCGACAGTTTCCTGACCGACGACCAACGCATGATCCGCGACGCGGCGCGCGACTTCGCCACCGAAGTGCTCGCGCCGCACGCGGGCCAATGGGACCGCGACGCCGCCCTGCCGGACGAGGTCGTGCGGCAACTCGGCGAACTCGGCCTGCTTGGCATGATCGTGCCTGCGGAATGGGGCGGTACGTTCAGCGACTACGTGGCGTATGCATTGGCGATCGAGGAAATCGCGGCCGGCTGCGCCTCGTGCTCGACGCTCATGGCCGTCCACAATTCCGTTGGCTGCGGACCGATTCTCGCGTTCGGCACTGAAGCGCAAAAGGCTGAATATCTGCCGAAACTGGCGACGGGAGAGATGATCGGTGCGTTCTGTCTGACCGAGCCGCAAGCCGGATCGGAAGCCAATAATCTCAAGACCCGCGCCATTGAACGGGACGGCCAGTGGGTGTTGTCCGGTGCGAAGCAGTTCGCGACCAACGGCGCGCGCGCGGGCATGGCGATCGTGTTCGCCGTCACCAATCCCGAGTTGGGAAAGAAGGGTCTGTCCGCGTTCATCGTGCCCACGAATACACCGGGTTTCAACGTGGGGCGGCCGGAGCACAAGATGGGCATTCGTGCATCCGATACCTGCCCGATTTCACTCGAGGACTGCGCGATTCCTGCGGGCAACCTGCTGGGCGCGCGCGGCGAGGGATTGAAGATCGCGTTGGCCAATCTGGAGGGCGGACGTATTGGTATTGCGGCGCAGGCGGTGGGCATTGCGCGCGCGGCATTCGATGCAGCGCGTGCTTATTCGCATGAACGCGTGCAGTTCGGCAAGCCGATCAAGGAGCATCAGTCGGTGGCCAATCTTCTCGCCGATATGCAGACCAGCCTGAACGCGGCGCGCCTGCTTGTGTTGCACGCAGCGCGGATGCGCACCGAAGGCTTGCCTTGCCTGAGCGAAGCGTCGCAGGCGAAGCTGTTTGCGTCGGAGATGGCGGAGCGGGTTTGCTCGCAGGCCATTCAGATTTACGGCGGTTATGGTTATCTGGAAGACTATCCTGTCGAGCGTCATTATCGCGATGCCCGCATCACGCAGATCTACGAAGGCACGAGCGAAGTGCAGCGCATGGTGATCGCGCGGCAGCTCTAGGGCGCCTGAGGGCCGCGCGCGAGTGTCATGCTGAAACACCGCATCCGGTTCAGGCGGAATAACCAAGCGGCGACGCCTTGCATGAAGGCTTCGCCGTTTTTTATTGCTCCCGGATAGGCTCACTTCAAGCTCCCGGGAAAGCTCACCGTGATCGCCGGGCACGCTCGCGAATAGACTCACCGCTAGTATCCCGAAGGTTCTCACCGGTCGCCGTCACCCGATCTCGCTTGGGGCAGTCGATGACGCGTCGTCAACATGGGAATTTATAAGGATAACTATTTATTCAAGAACCACCTGTCCGATGAAAGGGGCAAGCCGTCTCTCGTGACAGTCCACGCCGGATTTTCCTCAGGCAGGCCACGCCCGGAGTTGATTCGGACCCGAAAGCGTAGAACGTGGCTCATTTCTAGGTGTATACCCCAGACCTCTTGCGTTGAAGTTATCGACATACCGATAATGTTGTCATGGATGTGAAAACTGCAGTGCGCGTCTTTGACGTGATCAACCTCTTTGCCGAGGTCCGGCAACCGATGATCTACAGCGAGATTGCGCGTCGAACCGAAATCCCTTTGTCGAGTTGTCATGCGCTTTTGCAGACGATGGTGGCGAAGGGTTATCTCTACGCGCCAGGCGTAAAAGCGGGGTATTACCCGACCCAGCGCCTGTTGCATGTCGCACGCGATATTTGCAGCGAGGATCCGCTGACGCTGTTGTTCCAGCCCCTGCTCACGGCGTTGCGTGACGCGACGGGTGAAACGGCGGCGCTTGCGACGCTCGCGGGAACGCGGGTCGTTTATCTGGACGTCATGGAGTCGCGTCAGAAGATTCGCTACAGCGACGAACCCGGCGGTTTTATGCTCGTCCACGCCAGCGCGGCAGGCAAGGCGCTGCTGGGCGCGTTGCCTGTGGACGCACGCCGGCGCCTGCTCGACAGTTGCGAGCCGCTGAGTGCATCGACGGATGGGTCAGTGATCGATCGCGCGTCGCTCGAAGTGGAAGTGGAGCAGGGCGTGACGCTCGGCTGGCATCGTTCGACCGGAGAAAACGTCGAGGATGTCGCGGGGCTTGCGAAGGGATTCTCGATCCATGGCGAAGCGTTTGCGCTCGTTATCGGCGGCCCGAAGGCGCGCTTGCTGAAGAACCAGGAGCACGCGGTCGCGGCGCTCCTCGATATTTTCGACCGGATACCGCAGACGTTGATCGGTTAGCGGCGGGAAACCACGGTCGTGCAAGGAGAACAGGATGCAGGATCAGAGGCGCTGGAAGAACAGGCCAGACGGTTCGAACTGGGGTGATTTCGGCCCCGACGATCAACTCGGACGACCTAACCTGATCACCCCGGAACAGGTGCTGAAGGGTGCGCGCGAGATCCGCGCGGGCCTGAGTTTTTGCCTGTCGCTGCCACTCGACTATCCCGGCGACAGCAAGCTGAATGTACGTCGTCATCCGCCGGTCTTGCGGCCTACGACGAAGGACGGATTGCCCTACGTGAACTTCCCGTTCGCGCGCATGGAGGAGCAGGCAACCGACGTGGTCAGCGACGATCAGGTCCTGATGAGCCTGCAATATTCCACCCAATGGGACTCGCTCGCGCATGTGGGCGCGCTCTTCGACGCCGACGGCGACGGCGTGCCCGAGAGCGTCTACTACAACGGCTACAAGGCGAACACGGATGTGGTCGGGCCCATGGAATACCGCCTTGACGACGCGTTCGCGCCGCACGCCTGCGGTAACGAACATAGCCATGCAGAAGCGCTCGGCATTGAAAATCTCGCGGTAAAGGGCATGCAGGGGCGCGGCGTTCTTGTCGACCTCGTCGCGCATTACGGACGCGAGCATCGCACCGTGGGTTATGACGACCTGATGTTCGCCATCGACACGGACAAGGTACAGATCGATCACGGCGACATGTTGCTGCTGCGCACCGGTTTCGCTGAACTGGTGCTGGAAATGAACCGTCATCCCGATGAAGCCGTGCTCAACACCCAGTGTTGCGCACTCGACGGCCGCGATCAGCGGCTGTTGCAGTGGCTGACCGATTCGGGCATTGCGGCGCTGGTCGCGGACAACTATGCAGTCGAGCGTTATCCGGCGCGTCCGGCGGAAGGCCACTATCCGCTGATGCCGCTGCATCACCATTGTCTGTTCAAGCTTGGCTTGCCGCTCGGCGAGCTCTGGTACCTGCGTGATCTGGCGGTCTGGCTGCGTGCCAACGCTCGCTCGCATTTCATGCTGACAGCGCCGCCGCTGCGTTTGCCGGGCGCGATGGGTTCGCCCGTGACGCCGATCGCAACCGTCTGATTTCCTAAAGTACACGACATGACACGAGAACGAGTTTTGATTACCGGCGGTGCGGCGGGAATCGGTGCGGCCTGCGTAGAGCGCTGTGAAGCGGATGGCTTTGAAGCGGTGGTGATTGACCGTGTTGGCAATGGATTGATCGCCGATCTTTCGGATGCCGAAGCAACGGCGAAGGTACTCGATCAGGCGCTCGCGGGCGGTCCGATCACGCGGCTGATCAACAATGTCGGCGTGGTGGTGCCGGCGGACGCAGCCGGGCAGAGTCTGGAAGAACTCGAGCTTGCGTGGTCACTGAACGTACGTTGCGCGATGCAGTGCATGCAGGCTCTGTTGCCGGGCATGCAGGCTGCGGGTTTCGGCCGGATCGTGAATATGTCGTCGCGGGCGGCGCTGGGCAAGGAACTGCGTACCGCGTACTCGGCGACCAAGGCGGCGTTGATCGGCATGACCCGGGTATGGGCGCTCGAACTCGGCCGTCATGGCATCACGGCGAACGCGATCGGCCCGGGCCCGATCCGCACCGAACTCTTCGAACGTGCGAATCCGCCGGACAGCCCGCGCACGCGGGCGATTATAGAAAGCGTACCGGTGAAGCGCGTGGGCACGCCGGAAGACGTCGCGCATGCCGTGTCCTATTTCCTCGATGCCCGCAGCGGTTTTGTCACCGGCCAGGTGCTGTATGTGTGTGGTGGAATGACGGTTGGCGTGGCGGGAGTCTGAGATGAACAGGGCTGAAATCCGGCGCGTGGCGATCGTGGGGGCGGGGAGTATCGGCGTCGCGTTTGCTGTGGTGTTTGCGCGCGCGGGATGGCCCGTGCGTCTTTTCGATCCCGACGCGTCACGCCGCGATGCTGCCCCTGGAGAGATCGCGCAGCGCCTGACGGAACTGGCGCGCTTCGGCTTGCTCGACGAAACGGCGGAGGCCGCGGCAGCGCGCGTGCGGATAGCGGCCTCAGTAGAAGCAGCCGTTGCCGACGCGGATCTCGTGCAGGAGTGCGCACCCGAGCGAGTGGACATCAAGCGTGCGTTGTTTGCGCAATTCGATGCCGCCGCTCCCGCGACGGCGATCTTCGCCAGTGGTTCATCGGCGCTGACGGCATCGAGCTTTGTTGATGACCTGCCAGGACGGCACCGTTGTCTGATTGCGCACCCGGGCAATCCACCGTACCTGATTCCCGTTATCGAGATCGTGCCTGCGCCTTTCACCGCTCCGGAGGTCACTGAACGCACGCTGCAACTTTTCCGCGATGCCGGCCTGCAACCCGTGCTCGTATCGAAGGAAGTCGAGGGCTTTGTCTTCAACCGGTTGCAGGGCGCCGTGCTGCGCGAAGCGTATTGCCTCGTGCGCGACGGCGTCGCGACCGTCGAGGATATAGACACCGTCATGCGCGACGGCCTCGGCCTGCGGTGGTCGGTGATCGGGCCGTTCGAAACGGTCGATCTGAATACGCGTGGCGGCATAAGCTCGCATGCACAGAAGATGGGGCCGGCCTACGAACGGATGGGTGCCGAACGCGGCCAGCACGATCCTTGGACACCGGAGTTGGTGGAGACGGTGGCGGCGGCAAGACGTGCGGCGCTGCCGCTTGAGCAATGGGAAGAACGGGTGGCGTGGCGCGACCGCGCATTGATGGCGCTGGCTCGCCACGGGCGGGTGGTGGCGTCACGAAAAGAGTCCTGAGGGCAGGCGATTGACTCTGCCCGCGGAGATGGCTGAAAATTTCGCTTAACTAAATAATATTTCAGAGACAGTGCAATGCAGAAAATAACCGGATTCTTCACCGAACTGATGCGCAAGTATTTACCGGATCCGTTCGTCTTTGCTATCGGGCTGACGCTGCTCACCATGATTCTCGCCGTCCTGGTGCAGGGCCAGGGCATCGTGGTGCTGACAACCAGCTGGGGCAAAGGCTTCTGGACGCTGCTTGCATTCACCACGCAGATGGCGGTGATCCTCGCAATGGGTTACGTGCTCGCGACCGCTCCACTAACCGAGCGATTCCTCGATCGCATCGTCATGCGGGTACACGATCCGCGCATGGCGATCATTGTCGCCACGCTGGTGGGCGGGATCGGCAGTTACCTCAACTGGGGTTTCGGGCTGGTGATCGGCGGCATTGTTGCGCGCAAGCTGGCGCTCAGCGTGAAGGGCGTGCACTACCCGTTGATCATTGCGTCGGCCTATAGCGGTTTTACGCTTTACGGTCTTGGTTTGTCGGCGAGTATTCCAGTGCTCATCTCCACCAAGGGCCACCCGATGGAAGCGCAGATGGGCGTGATTCCGCTCTCGGAAACCATCTTCTCGCCGACCATGCTCATCACCAGCCTGATCGTGCTGATCACGCTGCCGTTGCTCAATGCGTGGTTGCATCCGAAGCCGGGCCAACCGGTGACCGAGATCGACCGTACGCTTGAAGAGCGCACGCGGGCGGCTCAAGCGGCGGTTCCCGCCGACGCCGGCGATGACCGTACATTCGCCGGCCGTCTGAACAACAGCCGCTTGCTGAGCGGCCTGATCGGATTGATCGGCGTGGTCTACGTGGTGCTGTATTTCCACGGCGGCGGCACGATGGACCTGAACCTGATCAACTTCATCATCCTGTTTCTCGGCATCATTTTGCTGGGCACGCCCATTCGTTATGTGGAGAAACTCAACGAAGGCATCCGGACGATCAGCGGCATCATCCTGCAATATCCGTTTTACGCGGGCATCATGGCGATCATGGCGTCGTCGGGACTGGTCAACACGTTTTCCGAATTCTTCGTCAAGATCGCGACGCCGCATACGCTGCCGTTCTGGGGCCTCGTCAGTTCGTTCTTCATCAACTTCTTCGCGCCTTCCGGCGGCGGTCATTGGGTCATCCAGGGCCCGTTCATGATCGAGGCGGCCAAGGCGATTGGTGCGTCCGTGGGTCATACGGCCACCGCTGTCATGCTCGGCAACGCCTGGAACGACTTGATCCAGCCGTTCTGGATCTTGCCGGCACTCGCTTTGTCGAAGCTGAAACTGAAGGACATCATGGGCTATACCGTCATCATGATGTTCTGGATCGGCATTGTTTATACGGTTGCGATCCTGGCATGGGGCTAGGCGGTTCAATCATCTTGCGGAGGTTCGATCATGTTGTTCCTGGTTCATATGGTGGTACAGATTCCTGCCGATGCGGATTCGGAGCTCACCAATAGGCTGAAGGCCGACGAGAAGGCGTTCTCGCAAAAGCTGCAGCATGAAGGCACGTGGCGTCACTTGTGGCGCGTGGTGGGGCAGTACGCGAACTACAGCGTCTTCGACGTCGAGTCCAATGACGAGCTGCATACGTTGCTAAGCTCGCTGCCGCTCTTTCCCTACATGGCGATCCAGGTCACGCCGCTAGCCCAGCATCCGTCGGCGATCGCGCAGAATTGAGTTCGATGAGGGGAGCTGTCATGCCGTTCATTATCGAAACCTGGGACAAGCCTGGTCACGCGCCGGTACGCACGCAGCAGCGCGACGTGCACCTGGCCTTCCTCGAAGCGAACAAGGCGCTGCTGCTGGCGTGCGGGGCGAAGCTCCAGGACGACGGCAGTAACGCCGGCGGCGGCCTGTATGTGGTCGCCCTCGACACGCGCGAGGAAGCTGAACGTTTCATCGCGAAGGACCCTTTCGCGCTTGCGGGTCTATTCGAGCGCGTGACAATTACGCGCTGGCGCAAGGCATATATCGACGGCAAGGGTTATTTGTAGCGCGTCGCTAGTCCGGTGCGGGGTACTCTACTCCGTCCGGCATGACGAGGTGTATGACACCAGGTAACCGGATCATTCTTTCACCGTCATTTCCATACGCCGATTCGTCTGCCGGGTTCCCGGCGCCGCCTCTTACGTCCCCCTTTTAACGCGGCCACGCCGAGCGGGTGGCAGATCCGCCAAACCCGCGCCGGTCCGCGAGCACGCGGGGGTCACGGCAAGAAAGCGCGCTTTCCGATACGCTGCAGTATTCGTAGGTAACGACTATCTCACCACGCTGAGTCCGTTCACCCTCGCTTCAAGGAGCGCGAAGCCATGCAGACCAAAACCGTCCGGGTTCCCGGACCCGACCACCCCATCACGATCGAACCTAATCCGGCGCGCATCACTGTCTCTATCGGCGGGCGTGTCATTGCGGACACGCGCGAGGCGCTGACGTTGCGTGAAGCGTCGTACCCGGCGGTCCAGTACATTCCGCGCAAGGACGTCTACATGTCGCTGCTGCAGCGCACGGACCACACGACCTATTGCCCGTACAAGGGCGACTGCGCCTACTACAGCATTCCGCTGGGCGGCGAGCGCTCCGTGAACGCGATATGGACCTATGAAGATGCCTATCCCGCGGTCGCTGAGATCAAGGACCATCTGGCCTTCTATACGGATCGCGTGGACAAGTTCGACGTGCAGCCCGCAGGCTGACACGGGTAGGTGACCTCGCCACTGCGGACGGTTGCAGTGGCGACGACACGCGCACTGAAAACTGCTGGCCGGCCGGGCCGTTTCTGCATTCATGGCGGTTCGTGCACGCTTTTGCCATTCGACGTATTTTATCGATGACGCCGCGTCCGCGAGCGAAGCGCATGCCTCGCTGTCGAGGCATTCTTATCAACGCTGGAACGGAATCCCATGACCACGCAACGTCGCTTGCGCCTGGGCGCTTTCATGCGCCCGGCCACCATTCACACCGGAGCCTGGCGTTATCCCGGCGCCTTCCCGGACGCAAACTTCAATTTCGCGCATCTCAAGCGTTTTGCGCAGACGCTGGAGCGCGGCCGGTTCGACGCGTTCTTCATGGCCGACCATCTTGCCGTGCTCAACATGCCTACCCAGGCACTGAAGCGAAGTCACACGGCTACGTCGTTCGAACCCCTGACATTATTGTCGGCGCTTGCCGCGGTGACCGAGCACCTTGGCCTGATCGCGACAGCATCCACGACGTTCGACGAGCCTTACCACGTCGCCCGGCGCTTTGCCTCGCTCGACCACCTGAGCGGCGGACGCGCGGGCTGGAACCTGGTCACCACGGCCAATCCGGACGCTGCGCTCAATTTCGGCCTGGACGAACACGTGGAGCACGGCGAGCGCTACCGGCGCGGGCGGGAGTTCTTTGACGTCGTGACCGGCCTCTGGGATAGCTGGGCCGACGACGCGTTCGTTCGCGACGTTGAAAGCGGGACCTTCTTCGATCCCGCCAGGATGCATGTGCTGAACCACAAGGGCGAGAACCTCTCGGTGCGTGGGCCGCTCAATATCGCGCGGCCCGTGCAGGGCTGGCCGGTCATCGTGCAGGCGGGGTCGTCGGAAGCAGGCCGGCAGATCGCGGCCGAAACGGCGGAAGCTGTCTTCACCGCGCAGACCACGCTGGCGCAGGGCCAGCAGTTTTACGCCGATGTCAAAGGCCGCATGGCGGTACTCGGACGCAACCCCGAGCATCTCAAGATCCTGCCGGCGGCGTTCGTCGTGGTCGGTGACTCGCTGGACGAAGCACTGGAAAAGCGCGCGCGTCTCGACAGCCTTGTGCATTACGACAGCGGTATTGCCTCGCTCTCGATCATGCTTGGCCACGATGTATCGGGCTTCGATCCTGACGGTCCGCTGCCCAAAATACCCGAAACCAACGCGAGCAAAAGCAGCCGCGAGCGCGTGATTGAATGGGCGAGCCGCGACAAGCTCACGATCCGCCAGCTTGCGCAACGGGTCGGCGGTTATTCGGGGCTGGAAATGATCGGCACTCCCGCGATGATCGCCGACCAGATGCAGCAATGGCTTGTGGAGGAGGGTTCTGACGGCTTCAATGTGATGTTCCCTTACCTGCCGGGCGGCCTTGACGATTTCGTCGACAAGGTCGTTCCCGAATTGCAGGCAAGAGGCATCTTCAGACGTGAATACGAAGGGGTTACCTTGCGGGAGAATCTCGGTTTGCCGAGACCGGGCAACCGTTTCTTCAAGGATTGACGCATGCATGACGCCGTCTGATGGAGGCGTCATTGAAAACAGGAAATATCTCGTACCCAATTATTTCGCATAGCTGAATAAACTGACATCGGATTGCGAAAAGTAACGTGCGCAAGCAGGGGGTGGTGACCACTGCGTCGAACCCGCCCGCGCCTGAGCCATTCCTGTTCTGCATTAAGATTGATGTTTCGGGGGTGCTGAGAGTTACCCCATCACAGGACAAAAGAAGGTCATGGGACATTCACAGGCAGAGAAGGCGGCAACGCATCAACGGATCGTCGATGTGGCGGCACGGCGCTTTCGGGAACTTGGGTTGGACGGCATTGGCGTTGCCGATGTCATGAAGGAAGCCGGCATGACGGTTGGCGGGTTCTACAAGCATTTTGAATCGCGCGACGAACTCGTAACCGAGGCGCTCGAGGTTGCATTCAAGAGCCTCGACGTATGGGAAGCACGTGCAGAAAACCTGGCGCAGGCGGTGCGCGATTACCTGAGCGAAGCGCATCGGGACGCCCCGGGTCAAGGTTGTGCGTTGGGCGCTTTGCTAGGTGATGTCGGGCGCAGCAACGACGCCACGCGCGGGGTATTCACTGAGCGGGTCAAGCACAATCTCGCGTTCTCGGAGGGTTTGCTCGATATCGCGGATCCGGCTGAACGCCGCGCCCGCGCGATCCTGCAAATGAGCGCCTGTCTGGGCGCGATCGGCCTGGCGCGAGCGGTGTCGGACCCGGCTTTGTCGAAGGAGATTCTGGACAGCGTTGCCGGGCAACTGGCGCCCTTGTTGCCGGGGCCGGTGAGCTGAGAGCGCGCCCGGGTTGAATGGAAACAATTCTTGAAGCCGTGTGGCCGATCCATTACATTCGACCCGTTGTCTGCCTGCCGACTCCAGCCTGTCAGCCACGAGTCCGGATGGCCGGCAACCGGATCCTGAATCGTACTCTATGCGTGCTCTTTGGAGATTGACGATGAAAGTACTTAACCTGATTTGCGTATCGGCCATCCTGCTTGGCGCGTCCGGCATGGCGGCGGCCCAGGGCAACGGCAACGGTGGGTCGGGCGGCGGCAACGCGCATGGCGCCGCAACCGCCGGTCCGACCATGGGGGGTGACAATAGCTCCACGCCGGGAAGTTCGAGGGGCAAACCCCACTTCAAGCACAAACATAAGAAGCCGGCAGCTCCCGCTCAATAACACTGAGCGTTTGAATTCAGCCGCCGTCTCCTGCTTCCTGTTCTTTGTTTCCTTTTTTGATGAGCCGGCGGCGAACGCAAAAGGCTGTTGCTGTCCGGGAAACCGGCCGTGACGGCTTTTTGTCCCTTTCCTCTGTGCCGATGATGGCGAATTTCCCGCGCGCCGGGCCGCCTGGCATCCGACAGAATCCAACCCGCAAGACTTTTCAGCAACTGCTTCGGAGTTGTCCGCCCCGGTCCGCGGCGTCGGTCGGCGAGAGTTTGTCCGTTTCTGATCTTGTTGACATTCAAGGGCCATGCCCACGCGCTATTTCAGCGAGTTAGTATTGGGCGTGCAGTTGGGAGCGGTTTTATCGGGCTTGGCAATAGCCCGAACTGAATTTTCGTGCGAAGTTTGAACTCCACGGCGCGGCGTTGCTCGAAAGGGAGCAAACAGTGCGCGGTGCCGTCATCTGGCATCATGACACGCTGGATTGGCGAAGCGCGCGTCACTGCCGGGTGCTGCTTTGTGCGACCGAGCGGCAAGAAACGGTAGCATTCGGTCAGCGCAAGCTGTTTCACAGGAACTCAATAGCGAGTTTGCCGGGCACGCACTGTGTAATGCATCAAGATTCTGGCGGATCTCCGTCGGGACAGTCCGAAATACTAACGTCAGGTCGAATGAGAATGGCTACAGAACACCAGCAGCAAAGTCAGAGCGATGTGTTGAACGCCGCCCGCAAGGAGCGCAAACGTGTCGCAATTTTCCTCGTCAACGGGGTCCGGCTGGTTGGTCACATCGAATCGTTCGACCAGTATCTGGTCATGCTGAGTTCCGCCGCCGGTATCCAGGCGGTCTACAAGCATTCGATTTCGACCATCCAGGAAGACACCGGCAAAGCGTTCACCGCCGGAACGGCGCGTACCGGCGCGGGTGCCCCGCGTGACGCAGACTCAAAGCGTCCCGTTGCAATTTCCCATAAACGGCGCTTGCCGACGAATATGGGCAACGAGTGAACGTGAAGTGCCCCGTTCGTGCGTCAGGCGGAACTGGTGTGTGAGCTGAGCCACGGTGACAGAGTGGAAAGCCGGCAGTGGGTCGCCGGATCAGCTGAACGCTGAAAGGCTGGGGAAGGGAAAACAACAGGAGCGCGGAGCAGGCGGTTGCGCTACCCCAAATCTTCCCCTCACGACACTTGGAAAAACGCATAAAAAAGGCGAGGCCCACTGGGCCTCGCCTTTTTTATGTACATGCACTTGTCACCAGTTCGTCACAATACGCTGCCTTGTCTGGCTGTTCTCATCGCCCTGAGGACGTTTTCTTGCGCATTACCAGCACTGCGCGGCGCCCGGCATGCACGATATCCTCACGCGGTTTTTCATCGCGAACTGGGCGGGTTGCAAGATCCAGCGCGTTGACGACCGATTCCAGCCGCGTTTCAGTCGCGACGGTAGCGTTGTCCGCCCTCACCCCGGCATCCGAGGCCAGCGCATGCCGCACGTCGACAGTACGGCACCGGACTTCAAAACCGCTCGCCCGGATCAGCGTCTCGCGTGTCTTCCAGAAGACCTCGGCCGCGCGGGTCATGGGTCGCATGGCAACGTACTCAATGCACACCGGATAACCGCGTACCTGGGGGTAAGCGGCAAGTAGCTGGCCGGAACGGACGTATTGCGTGTAACGATCGATCTTTCTTGTCAGCAACGCAAAATGCGTCGCTGCGTCGTCCCAGTCGAGGTCGTCGAAAATGCCGACGTACACGCGCTTGAACAGAATGTTTACGCCGACGTAATCGATAGTGTCTACGTCGAGAAGAGACATGGTATTTCCCCAGCGCCCGATGCCGGGCAAAGATTGCAGGTGCGTATTGTAATGGACTGCGTCATCCTAAATAAGTACGCGGGGCGTGAATGCAACAGTGTACGACCTTCAGGCTTCGCGGCATTCAACATGCTTTGAAATTGATTATTTTGGTGCATAGCTTAAACCAACTTCTTGAAATAGGAGGATACCTAAAAATAGGCCGGGTAGATTGACAGTGCTCATCCCGAAAAACAAACTGGGTTCACGTTATTTGAACGGTTTGTGCGATTAGATCGGACGGCGCACGAGCAGAACCCTCTTTGTCCGGCAGGAGTAGCAAAATGAAATCGAAGTCAAACTCAACCAAGTCAAGAAAAGCCCTCTGGTCCTTCAAGTCCGCGCTGGTTGCGGCTGCGTCATCCATGGTAATGACAGGCGCGTTCGCGGCGTCAATCGACGGCACCACGTCGGTGGGTATTGGCGGCAAACTGCAGTCGGTGGATATGAACACGCACCAGGTGACGGTCATCAATGCGCGGGGCGCCGCTGAGGTGTTCAAGGTTGGCGACAACGTACCGAACCTCGACAAGATCAAACCCGGTACCAATGTGTTTGGAACGACCGAGCGCGCGGTCAGGCTGACCGTGCTCGATTCTGCGACCCTGGCGGCAACGCCCTCGCCGGACGGCAATCAGACCGTGGCTAGCGTAGCAAGCGTTGACGGCCGCACGGTGACGCTGAGGGACACACAAGGCGCTGAGCTGACGGTGCAGACGAATTCGCCGAAGGCTGCGGCCACGGTTGTTCCGGGTACGCGTGTGCTGGTTGATGTCGTCAACCCGAATGAGCTGAGTACCGGCAAGGTGCTCAAGTAAAGCAGTCGGATTCCTCCGATTGCCGGTGTTTCGCCGAAACGCCATCATGCGTACCTCGTTGGTGATCCGGATCCCCGCTGGATAACGAACGGCGAACCGGCCGGGTAAAACCGGCTGGTTTCGAGCTTCTCCGGAAGTGCGGTAACGCGGCAATCCAGGTACCTCCGCGACCCGGCGTTATCGCTAAAAAAATCCATCCGGCGCAAGCCGGATGGATTTTTTTATTTCCGCGTGCTCAGCTTGAGCTATAGCTGGGCGTCGCGCGAGATGCGCGTGTGCGTGAACGAACGCGAAGCGTTGCCTACGTAACTGCTCGACCACCTGATCGCAAGCGGTGTGAAACCGTCACGCGGCACGGGTTGAAGCCCCGGGGCTTCTGTTTTTCCGGAGGCTGGCACCAATAATGCAGCATTGTCTTCGGGAGGGATCGTGACGGGAATGAACGCGTTGGGTAAACACTTGAAGGTGCTCAATGAGCGTACGCACCGTGAGCGCAAAGGTGGTGGCGAACCTTGCCTGGGATAAGGTCAAGGCCACGCACCCGGTATTCGCGGGCGACACGCTGTAGGCGGAGTCCAAGGTGTCGGCCAGGCACGAGCCGGCCAGCAGGCCGACACAGGGCATTGTCGGGGTGGAGACCAGGAGGATTAATCAGGATAACAAAGTAGTGATGACGTTCGAGCGCCGTCCCGATTCTGATCTGCACGCGCGGCCATTCCCCGGAAGAAGCGGGCCGACTACTTTGCAAAGATGGTTGCCCGTCTCGCCAGCCCGGCGACCACGCCGCGCACGGACACGCACCGGGTGGTCACGGGATACGGCGTGGCGAACCTGAAGGGTTTGTCGCCGACACAACGAGTCGCCGCATTTATCCGTCTCGTCTCCCCGACGTTCGCGACACGCTGACGGCGCAGGCGGGTGACCTTCATTTACTTTAAGCCGGGGGCATTCATCCTGGGCCGGACCATTACGGATGATCTGGCCAGGACCTGAGCGCGACCAACTTTGCGGAGATCGCGGCAGCGGCGGGCATCTTCAGCATTCGAGTGGAACAGTCAAAGGATTCGCCCGATGCGTTGAGGCGTGCGTGTGCGCGGCCGGCGCTGGCGTTGATCGATGTGGTGACCGATAAGCCTGAGATTGCGTTGCCGTCGAAGATCCAGTGGACGCGGGCAAAGGGTTTCGGTCTATACATGCCGCACGCGGTGTCGAACAGCTGCGCGGATGAAGCCGTCGAGCTGGCGAACACGCGGTTCAGGTGAGCACGCCGGGCGCGTTCGGCGGGTACGCGATACAGTATCCGCCGAACGCCTGGGCGCCAACACACCGTGCTCAGGGCATGCGATCCCGAGACGAGAGCCCTTGATGAACAATGACGCAACCGTGACCGTGATGCAGGCGCTGATGTCGCGCCGTTCCATTCGCGCGTTCCTGCCCGACGCGGTGGACGAAACCACCCTGCACCAGATCTTTGATCACGCCAGGCGTGCGCCGTCGGGCAGCAACACACAGCCGTGGAAGGCTTACGTGCTGACTGGTGAAGCGCGCGACGCGCTTTCACGCAAGATCCTTGCCGTGTACAACGATCCCGAGGCGGACAAGCTGCACGAAGAGGAATTCGCCTATTACCCGCGCAACTGGACCTCGCCGTTCATCGACAGAAGGCGCGAACTCGGCTGGTCGCTGTACTCGCTGCTGGGCATAACACGCGACGATAAAACCCGTATGAAGGTCCAGCTTGGCCGCAATTTCGAATTCTTCGGTGCGCCGGTCGGCGTGATTTTCGTCACCGATCGCACCATGGAGCAGGGTTCCTGGCTCGACTACGGCATGTTCCTGCAGAGCGTCATGCTGATGGCGCGCGCGTTCGGGCTGGATACCTGCCCGCAGGCCGCGTTCAATCGCTACCACCGGATCATCGCGGAACACCTGGCGCTGCCTGACAACGAGATCGTGGTGTGCGGCATGAGCATCGGTTACGCGGATCTGTCACAACCCGAGAATGCGCTTGTCAGCAAGCGCGAAGAGGTCGACGGTTTTGTGAGGTTTTTGAAGTGACGGCATCACCAACATGGGGAAATCCCGGTTTTCTGATTTAGTTCTAACGGATGTGCTACACGTTTTTATAAAGAGTTGGTTAAGATACCCACGCGTGTCCGATGGCTCGCGAACAGGGTTGTAAAGGCGGGATTGTCTGGCACGTAACGAAGCATGCAGGTCCAGCACGACAAACGCGGCGGACGCCATGGCGCTGCCGCACCAAAAAAAACCGCTTCTCGTGGAGAATCTCGTTATGTACCGAATCCGCATGGCTGCAATGGCTCTTGTCGTATCAGTATCGATCGCTGGGCTGACTGCCCCTGTCGCAATGGCGCAAACCGCTGCGAGCGACACCGGTGCTTCCACACCGAAACAGGTGCAGAAAGCGCAACGCAAGGCCGCCCGCAAGGCTGCCCGCGCGAAGAAGAACGCCGAACTGAAAACCCTGGAAAAGAACGGCTATCAGCCCGGCGGTGACCAGACCAACTACCCGCAAAATATCCAGAATGCGGAGAAGAAGGCGGCGGCAGCCAAGGCAGCGTCAGCACCCTGAACGCAGCAGTTGGCCGTAGTGTGGCTGCACGAAAATAACCCGCTTCAAGCGGGTTATTTTTTCAAGTGACGCCATTCGCTTGGGCGTCCTCGCCGGGTTGCCGCCCAAACCCGCATTCCTGTGCGGTTGCAGGCCTGGACTCGTCACGCTTGCCGCTGTCTGCACGAAGTGCGACGCTTGACGAATCCTTTATGGCATGTAGGTTGCGAGCCGTATAACGACGGCTGGGCACCGGCAGTTTTTTTGGTGAACCGGTAGAATCGGATGCCGTTTCGGGCCGGGTTTCTCTTCAGACGTTCCAACGTTTTGACCGATCGCGACGGATCGCGACGTTAGCAGTCGCCAGCCTCAATCTCGGTTGCAACTTACCGGCTTCACCTTCCACCAGGCGGTTTATGCGACGTTCCGCGTTTTTTATCCGCGTCATCGGTATCGGGATTCTGTTTCACGTGTACATAGGCGTGCGCCTGATTCCGGTTGCACCCGTTGGCGCACCGCTGCGATGGCTCGCGGTGCTCGCACTCGTGGTTTCGTGCCTGCTGATTCCGCTCGGCATGGCCGCCCGCAACATTAGCCAGCAGCCGCTGTCGGATCGTCTGGCATGGATCGGCCTGCTCACCATGGGCTTCTTCTCGTCGCTGCTGGCGCTGACGTTTCTCCGCGATATCGTGTTGCTTGTCCTGCACCTGATCAGCAGCGTGCACAAGGAGTCGGGCGGCTGGCCTGCTTTTATCGCCTGGAGCGCGCTTGGCGTGCCGCTGCTCGCCGTGCTGGTCACGCTGTTCGGCATCTACAGCGCGCGGCGGCGCGCCGGGGTGAAAAATGTAGATGTGCCCATTGAGAACCTGCCTGCCGCGTTGAATGGATTCACCATCGTGCAGATCAGCGATATCCACGTGGGACCGACCATCAAGCGTCATTACGTGGAGAAGATCGTGGCGGCGGTCAATGCGTTGTCGCCGGACCTGATCGCCGTGACTGGCGACGTAGTCGATGGTTCGGTGCCGCATCTTGCCGCGCATACGCGGCCGCTTTCGGACCTGAAGGCGAGGCATGGCGCGTTTCTGGTCACCGGCAATCATGAGTATTACTCGGGCGCGGACAAGTGGATCGCGGAATTCCGCGGGCTTGGGCTGAAGGTGCTGCTTAACGAACACGTGGTTGTGAATCACGACGGGGCGCGCGCGGTCGTAGCCGGCGTGACGGACTACGGAGCGGGGAGTTTCGATCCGGCGCACAAAAGCGATCCGGTCAAGGCCATGTCCGGCGCACCAGCCGACATTGCGTTTCGTCTCCTGCTCGCCCATCAGCCGCGCAGTGCGCCGGCGGCATCGAAAGCGGGTTTTACGCTGCAATTGTCCGGTCACACGCATGGCGGTCAGTTTTTGCCGTGGAATTTCTTCGTCCGGTTACAGCAACCGTTCGTTGCCGGACTCGAAAAGCTCAACGGCTTGTGGGTGTATACAAGCCGCGGCACCGGTTACTGGGGACCGCCGATACGGATCGGCGCCCCGTCTGAAATTACGCGTTTGCGTCTGGTGAACGTGAGCGGTGCGCGTTCTGTCTGAGTATTAGATGAAGACCAGGCTTTGGCCGGTGTCCTGAAAGGGATACCGGCGTCGCGTCGAATTCCTGTTGAATCGGACCAGTCATTATTAAAAATAAAATATCTCCGATATTATACACGTCTGATTCAATTATTTGATAACCAGTAATTAATGCGATTTCATGGACAGGGCTCCGGTGTGCGCTGTATAAATAGCGTTCGAAAATTAATGCGCTGACGCTTCCGAATCGAATCAATAATTCGATTCGGTACGCGATTTCGTTTTCCTTCGCCCGGAGAAACTGCATGAACGTAAAATGGACTGTGGCTTTATCGCTTGCCTTGTTGACGGTGACTGCGCATGTCAGTGCGCAAACCGATCAGCAACTTTCCAGTGCCGCAATTCAATCGGTGCTGAATGCCCCGCCCAAACAGATCCATGCGCAGATTGTCGGGATCGACCCGGCTACTCGGAGTCTGACGCTTAAAGGCGCGAAAGGCCGGGTCATGCCGGTCGTGATCGGTAAGGAAGTCACGAACTTCGACGCCTTGAAGATTGGCGATCGCGTGGATGTTCAGGTCAGGGACTCGATGCTGGTGAGGGCAGTGAAAGCGTCAACGAAGGGCGATGAATTGCGAAAACGTGTTGATACCGACGTTTATGCACCCGGATCGGGTTCTCAGGGTTTTGGCGCCGCACACGAAACCGAGATTGTCGCGACAGTGCAGAGTATCAATAACAAGAACAAGACAATTACCCTGCGCGGCCCGTGGCGTACAGAAACCTTCGATTTAAGCTCTGAAATTGCCGCGTATAAATTGAAACCGGGCGACACCGTTCACGCTGTATTGATTTCAGCCACGGCGGTGGAAGTCACCCCCGCGGCTAAATAATGCGCGAAGGTGTTTGAAAATCGGCAAACCGTCACTTAAATGCGGATCAGGACCGCGCCGGCCGTGACGAGTGCACACGCCAGCACTCGCCGCGTGGTCAGCTTTTCGCGCATGAACAGCCAGCCGATCAGAACCGCGAAGATCGAACTGAGCTCGCGCAACGCCGAGACCATTGCAATGGGCAGGTAGCGAAACGCGATGATCACGATGGTGTACGCGACCATCGCGATCACGCCGCCGCCCAGGGCTTGCAGCGAGCGCCGAGGGTCGTCGAGGAACAGGCGGCGCGGGCCGCCGTATCGGTAGAAAGCCATTGCGGCAAGGGGCACATTGAAGAGGATGTACGCCCACGCTATATAGCCGAAGCCGCTGCCCGCCACGCGTACGCCAATGCCATCCACGATTGTGTAAGCGGAGATGAACGCACCCGTCACGAGCGCAGCCGGCACGCTGGCGGTGGCGAAGCGGCGCCGGCGGAAGGCCAGCGAAATGATGCCCACCGACACTAGCATCACGCCTGCCAGCGCGAGCGGCCGGAGGTGCTCGCCCGCGAAGACGAATGCGCCCGCAAACACGAGCAGGGGCGAGAGACCGCGGGCGATCGGGTAGATCTGTCCGAAGTCACCGGCTTTGTAGGCTTTCGCGAGTGCGATGCAATAGCCGAGTTGCAAAGCCGCCGATGCAGCGATATACGGCCAGCTCTCCCGCGCCGGCGCGGGCACGAACAGCAACACGACCGCCGAACACACGAGGTAGGGAAAAGACATCATGCCGAACTGCCAGACACGGTCGCCGCTGGTATGCAGGAAGGCGTTCCAGGTGGCGTGCAGCAGCGCGGAGAACAGGACGAGCAGGACGATGAAAGGCTGCATCAGGACCGCGGGAAGGGCGACAGCATGGGTAACCGCGTGGGTAAGCGCATGCATGGCAAGATAAGGCGTTTAGCGGCAAAAAGTGGCAAACGGCGAAACGCCATTATGACAGAGAACAGGGGCTGCCGCTGGCCCAGGCGAGCCGCCCTTCATGACTTACCGCCCGACCAGATCCGAAGCGCGCCGCGTTCACCTCCACGGTGCATTGCTTGCCTGCCCTTACCGCAGCGAAAACCCATGCGCATAGGTCTTGCGGCAAACCGGTTGGATCAGAGCCGCCTGGGCTCGCATCATCCAGGCGATGCATGACGGTGGCAGGCTCAATGTGGAGTTGGGCAGTGCCTGGTAGAGCTTGAAAATTCAGGCGAGGGCTACAGAGGGCGTTTGCGCACCTCGTGCAACGTGACCTCGCCAAGAGCGTTATTCGATTTAAATTTAGTCCGGCAGAGTTTTCCCAGGAATCGCAGAGCATGTCTAGCGTGTTTCAACCGCCAGCTCTGCTCCGTGGCTGTTGCCGCGAATGTAGTGCTCCAACTGGTGGATCGTGAACTGTTGCTCGGCAATCAGGTTCCTGACGAGATCACCGATCGACACCATGCCGATCAGCAGGCCACCATCGATCACCGGAAGATGACGTATCCGGTTCTCGGTCATGAGCGTCATGCATTCGTCCGTCGTTTGATTCAGGCGAACGTATCGGACGGCGCGCGACATGACATCGCCCACGGGCGTCTCTTTTGACACGCGGTCGTGCAACACGATTTTCCGGGCGTAGTCGCGCTCGGTCACAATGCCGGTAATGTGCTCTCCGGACGTGACCACGAGCGCACCGATCTGTTTATGCGCCATCAGCTTGATCGCGTCGAAGACACTCGCTGACGCCTCGATCGTGTGAAATGATTGATCCGTTTTCGAACTCAGCAATTGCGCGACGGTTGCCATCGTGTGCCTCACTTAAAAATAGGGTTGAGCAACTGCTCATGTTGCACGGGTAAGCGCGCTCTTCAGCCTGCTTCGTCAGCCGAAGTCGAACAGGTCGCCGAGAAGCGACTTCTTCTTTTTGTGCGGGTAACGCCGGTCGCGATACTCGTCGTCGCCGTAACCGTGGCGTCGATCATGATCGTTGTAATGGCGCCCTTCATCATGGCGTCGCGCAACGGGCGTACTGGCCGCCTGCGCTTGCTGAACCGGTTCATCAGCGGCGCGCTCGATCAGTTTGTCGAGTTCACCGCGATCCAGCCACACGCCGCGACATGTCGGGCAGTAGTCGACCTCGATTCCCTGGCGGTCCGTCATCAACAGATCCGGCGTCTTGCACACTGGACATTTCATTGCGTTGACTCCTTCGTCAAACACCTAAGCGAAGCCTCAATGTAGCGGATGTAGGCTTAATGTAAAATTCGTATTTTAGGCGTCGATACATCGGAAAAACCGATCTATCCCGATGTACCCAGGCATTGCCGCGGAGGCATGGATGAACTTCAAGCATTTGTATTATTTCTGGGCCGCCGCACATGCGGGCGGCATTGCGCGCGCCGGTACGCAGTTGCATATCACGCCACAAACGCTGAGCGGCCAGATCAAATTGCTTGAGGACGCGCTCAATAAAAAGCTCTTCAAAAAGAGCGGCCGCAACCTCGAACTGACGGATGCGGGCCGGCTTGCACTCGACTACGCCGATGAAATCTTCTCGCTTGGCGCCGAGCTGGAAAGTGCGGTCAGGCAGGAGAAGGAGGCTGCGCGGACGCAACTGCGTGTGGGCGTAGCGGATTCGGTTCCAAAGACGGTGGCTTACAGGTTGCTCGAGCCGGCATTGAACCTCTCGGATTCACTGCGGCTGATCTGTCACGAGGGCAAACTGCATGCGTTGCTTTCGCAATTGGCGGTGCATCGCCTGGACCTGATCATTGCCGACGCACCCATCCCGCCCGACGTGAACGTGAAGGCGTTCAACCACTCGCTCGGCCGCTCGACGCTCAGTTGCTTCGCGTCCAAAGCCCTGGCTGCGCGCGCTGCCAAGGCCTTTCCTGCGTCGCTGAGCGACATGCCGGTGCTGTTGCCCGGTACGGAATCAGCAGTCCGAAGGAAACTCGATCACTGGCTGAAATCGCGCACGATCTCGCCGCGCGTGGTGGGAGAGTTCGACGACAGTGCGCTGACGCTAGCCTTCGGCCGCGAGGGAAGAGGCGTGTTGTTCGCACCAACGGTCCTGGCAGCGCAACTCAAACGTGAGCACGGTTTGATTGCGGTCGGGCGCATCGACACGATCGTTGAGGAGTTCTTCGCCATCTCCATTGAACGGCGGATCAGCCATCCCGCCATATCGTCGATCATGAGCACGGCACGCAGCGAACTGTTCAATGCGTAGAAGGGAAGAAGATTCTTTACATTACATTTAACTTTCTACTATAACTGTCATGCGTGTTGCGGACCGCCATGTCGCGCATCATGTCTCGGCCCGCCAGGCATGCCTGCGGGCCTTTTTTTGCCCTGCGGGACATTCGGAAATATGCTTGCATATTTCTTTCGGTATTAACCCGATCTGGTAAAAACCCTGTCAATTCTTTCATTGTACTTACTTGATATATTACATATTGTGTATTCCATCGCCATCAAAACCAAGGACGGGCGATGACGGAGACGTCCATTCGGCGTCCCGAATACAAGGCAGCAAATGCCAAGGAGACAGTGATGGATACAAATCGCCAGGAAGATGCCGCGCGGCTAGCGTCGCCATGGATGCAGCTTGCGTTTGGCGTGATCTGCATGGCCATGATCGCGAATATGCAGTACGGCTGGACCTTGTTTGTGAATCCGATCGATGAAAAGCACCATTGGGGCCGCGCGGCCATTCAGGTAGCGTTCACGATCTTCGTAGTGACGGAAACCTGGTTGGTTCCCATCGAAGGTTATCTCGTCGACAAGTACGGCCCGCGTCCGGTCGTCGTGGGCGGTGGCCTGCTCTGCGCGATTGCGTGGGCGCTCAACTCGGTGGCTTCGTCGTTGCCGTTGCTGTATTTCGCCGCGGCCGTGGGCGGTGTCGGCGCAGGCGCCGTATATGGCACGTGCGTTGGCAATGCGCTGAAGTGGTTCCCCACTCGCCGTGGCCTGGCAGCCGGTATCACGGCCGCCGGCTTCGGCGCGGGATCGGCCGCAACGGTCGTGCCGATCGCGCACATGATCAAGAGCAGCGGCTACGAAGCCACCTTCCTGTGGTTCGGCCTTGGCCAGGGGCTGGTCGTGTTCCTGCTCGGGATGGCGCTGTATGCGCCGCCCGCAAGTCTGCTTGCATCGGTCAAGAGCGCCTTGAAGAGCGCTGTTTATAACGCGACGCCCAGGCAGGTCGTGAGCTCGCCGATCTTCTGGGTGATGTATCTCATGTTCGTGATGATGGCGGCCGGCGGCCTGATGGCGACCGCACAGCTTGGTCCCATTGCGAAGGACTTCGGCCTGCATGACTCGCCGGTCTCATTGCTTGGCCTGACATTGCCCGCGCTCACGTTCGCACTGACGATCGACCGGGTCCTCAACGGCTTGACCCGGCCTTTCTTCGGCTGGATCTCGGATCGCATCGGCCGCGAGAACACCATGTTCATCGCGTTTGCGATTGAGGCGATCGGCATTTTGCTGCTGTCGAAATATGGGCAGAGCCCGGTGGCGTTCGTGGTGCTGACGGGTATTGTTTTCTTCGCCTGGGGCGAGATCTACAGTCTTTTTCCCGCGACGTGCGGCGATACATTCGGGCCAAAGTTCGCGGCCACCAATGCGGGTTTGCTCTACACAGCGAAAGGTACGGCGGCCTTGCTCGTGCCGTTCAGCAGCGTGATTACGGCTGCGACCGGCAGTTGGCATGCGGTGTTCATGCTGGCCTCGGGGATGGCCGCGGCATCGGCGCTGCTGGCGCTCTTTGTGCTCAAGCCAATGCGGCAAGCTCACAAGCAGAAGCATGCTTCCGCGCTAGCCGACATGCCGTTCGGTTCGGCCTTGAAGGAGTGATCAAACGTTCGGACGAAGCCGATGTGTGCGTGGGCTTCGCTCGTTTCCAATGAAGGAGCGGCCGGTTTTCATCCGGCCGCTTTGCTATTTCCTGCCCACCAGATAGCAGACGCCTTCGGAGCCGTAACGCTCGCTGTGGGTTTCGTTCTCTTTCAGATGGAACACATCGCCGACCTGATAGAGCGTGTCCTTGCCGGCAATGCACAGCGTCAATTCGCCCTCGAGAATCAGCGCCTTCGCTTCGAACGAATGCGCGTGATCATCAAGAGACGCGCCGGCTTCCCGCTCCACGAGTACGGTAGTCTGGAAACCCTCGCGCGCCAGCATTTCGATGAAATCGTCGCGTTCCATGATCGTTCCCTTTCTAGCTGAGCTTTACCCACCCCTTAATATAAGTTGAAACGCCCCGGTGCAGGGGGAAGGGGGCCGATGCACCGCATCACCCCCGATCAAATTCAACTCCACTCAGCTCTCCAGCCGCGGGCCTTTCGCCAGTTCCACCGCTTCGAGATCACGCGTCGACCCTTTCGCCGGCCTCCCGGCCCAGTACCCGGCGAGCAACGATCCGGACAAGTTGTGCCACACTGAGAACAGTGCGCCCGGGAGTGCTGCGATCGGGGTGAAATACAGTTTGCCCAGCGTCGCCGCCAGTCCCGAATTTTGCATGCCGACCTCGATTGCGAGCGTGCGGCACACGGCTTCATCGAAGCCAAGCAGACGGCCGCCCCAATATCCACCGAGCAGGCCGATACCGTTATGCAGGATCACCCCCAGCATCACCAGCAAGCCGACTGACGCAATGCTTTTCTGCGTCCCCGCCACCACGGCCGAGATGATCAGCAGGATCGCGATCATCGAAACGATCGGCAATGCGGGCTCGATCGCGCGCACGATCTTGTTGAACAACTGGTTGATGACCAGCCCGGCAACAATAGGCAGCGCGACGATCTGGAGAATGCTCATGAGCATGCCGTGGACATCGACGGCAATCGACGCATCCACGTAAAGGCGCGTCAGCAGCGGCGTGGCGAATACGCCGACCAGCGTGGACAGGGCACTGATGGTGACGGACAGCGCCACGTCGCCGCGCGCGAGATAGATCATCACGTTCGACGCCGTGCCGCTGGCGACGCTGCCGACCAGCACCATGCCCGCAGTCAGGTCAGGCGGCATGCGCAGCAGTTTTGCGATTACCCAGGCTGCGAGCGGCATCACCAGGTAATGCAGCCCGATCCCTGCTATGACCGGCGCCGGCCGGGTGAAAACGCGCCGGAAGTCGGCGAATGAAAGCGTCACGCCCATCGCGAACATGATGATGGTGAGTAGCAGGGTGACGTGTGGCGCGATGCCTGTAAACGAGGCCGGCGAGAAGTAGGCGACGACCGAAATGAGAACGGCCCAAAGGGGAAACAAGCGAGTGACACGCGAAAGCATGGAGAGACGATCCTGGCTGATTTCTGATTGATAAGGGCGTTGCCCAAGGCGCCGGGGCATGGATATGGACGTGCACGCGGGGCGGGTGGGCGATCAACGATATGGCGAAGCGAACAGAAGGGTGTTCCAGGCCTGGCTGACCGTGCCATCGATAGATGCGGCCAGTGATGCAACCCGTCACGGGTCCTTGTGGGACCGGCCGGCGGCGAATGCGTCGACGCGAATTGTAACGTTTTGTAGGAGGAGACCCGCGGGTGTGGATTCTTCGCTTACCTCAGCCGCGCGACCGTTCCCGCGTCCGGCTCACCGCCGAAATAGGTATTCAACGCCAGTTCGAACGGCGCCTTGTCCGCGGCGGCGTGGGCGAAGAGGGTCATCGAAGAATGGAATTTCAGGTCGTCGGGGTAGCCGAAGATCTGTTCAACCGAGCGGCCGTCGAGTGCGTTCACGATCTGGGTGAGGATCAGGAGGCGCTCGCCAAGTACAGCGTGATCCAGGTAGGCCCGCGCCTCGTCCACCGATGAAATCGCGTACCGGCGCGCCATTTCGCTATGGCCCAGCCCCTGGATTTGCGGAAACACGAACCACATCCAGTGCGTGCGCTTCTTGCCGGCCTCGAGTTCGGCTGTCACCGTCTGGAACACCGGCTCCTGCGCATCGATAAAACGCTGCAAGTCGAAAGGATCGGAATCGGTCATGCGAACCTCCGGGTCTTCCTGAATCTTGCCGGAACGCGCCGCAAACCACGTTCCCGCGCATTTCGCGATCAAGCTGACCGAGGTCTAATCCCGGCCATTTGCGAACGATATTCCGCTTTCTGATATCTTCACGGCCATGCAAAACATCATCGAAATTTCGAACTTGTCGAAGAGCTATGCGTCCGGCTTCAAGGCGCTGAAAAACGTCACGCTGAGTATCCGCCATGGCGAAATCTTCGCACTGCTCGGGCCGAACGGCGCCGGTAAAACGACTTTGATCAGCATTGTGTGCGGCATCGTGAATCCCACGGAAGGCACGGTGCGGGTCAACGGTCACGGCATTATCTCCGACTACCGCGCGGCCCGCGCGATGATCGGCCTCGTGCCGCAGGAGCTGACCACCGACGCCTTCGAATCGGTCTGGGCGACCGTTTCATTCAGCCGCGGCCTGTTCGGCAAGCCGCCGAATCCGGCGCACATTGAAAAAGTGCTGAAATCGTTGTCGCTCTGGGAAAAGAAGGATAACAAGCTGCGCACGCTGTCCGGGGGGATGAAACGCCGCGTGCTGATTGCCAAGGCGCTCGCGCATGAGCCGGAGATCCTGTTCCTCGATGAGCCGACCGCGGGCGTCGACGTTGAACTGCGCCGCGACATGTGGAATCTCGTGCGCGGCCTGAAAGCGAGCGGCGTGACGATCATCCTGACGACGCATTACATTGATGAAGCTGAGGAAATGGCCGACCGGATTGGCGTGATCAACGGCGGCGAGATCATCCTGGTCGAGGAAAAAGCCGAACTGATGCGTAAGCTCGGCCAGAAGAAACTCACGCTGCAACTGGAAGACGAGATCGGCGAGATTCCTGCCGGCCTCGGGGCTTACCGGCTCGACCTGTCAGCAGACGGCAGTGAACTGACCTACACCTACGACGCGCAGGACGAACCGGGCCGCATCATTACGCTGCTAAAAGATCTGGCCGATAACGGCGTCAGGTTCAAGGACCTGCAAACGACGCAAAGCTCGCTGGAAGATATTTTCGTGAGCCTGGTCGGAGAGAAAAAATGAATATCCACGCAGTCCGCGCAATCTATGTATTCGAAATGGCGCGCACGTGGCGCACGATCATGGGCAGCATCATCTCGCCGGTGATTTCCACGTCGCTGTATTTCGTCGTGTTCGGCGCCGCAATCGGCTCGCGTATTCCCGAAGTGAACGGCGTGAGTTACGGTGCGTTCATCGTGCCGGGGCTCGTGATGTTGTCGCTGCTTACGCAGAGCGTGTCCAACGCGTCGTTCGGCATCTACTTTCCCCGGTTCAGCGGGACCATCTACGAACTGCTGTCGGCGCCGGTGTCGTATCTGGAGATCGTGTTGAGTTATGTTGGCGCGGCCGCCACCAAGTCGATCATCCTCGGTCTCATCATTCTTGCGACAGCGCGCCTGTTCGTGCCGCTGCACGTCGATCACCCGTTCTGGATGATCGTGTTCCTGCTGCTCACCGCGGTGACGTTCAGCCTGCTGGGATTCATCATTGGCGTCTGGGCGGACGGGTTCGAGAAGTTGCAGGTAATCCCGTTGCTGATCATCACGCCGCTGACGTTCCTCGGCGGGAGTTTTTATTCCATCGACATCCTGCCGCCGTTCTGGAAGGCCGTCGCACTGTTCAATCCGGTGGTGTACCTGATCAGCGGCTTTCGCTGGAGCTTCTACAGTACCGCCGATGTCAGCGTCGAGATCAGCCTCATCATGACGCTGGTGTTCCTCGCGGTGTTTATCGGCGTGGTCGCGTGGATCTTCAAGACGGGCTACAGGCTGAAATCATAGGGAGCGTGCTTTATGCGTGACGTGATGCGTGACGTGTTGATCGAGCGGTTCGGGCTGCAGCCGCATCCTGAAGGCGGCTATTTTCGCGAGACGTTTCGCGGCGCGGACAAGGTAGTGCGCGAGCTCACGCGCGATGCTTCGCCTGGCGACATACGTTCGGCATCGACGGCGATCTACTACATGCTCTGCGACGGCGCACATTCGGCGTGGCACCGGATCCGCTCGGACGAGGTGTGGCATTTTTATGCAGGTGAGCCGCTCGATGTTCATGTCATCGATCCCACCGGGCAGTTGGTCACTCATCGCCTGGGTAATGCGCTGACGCATGACGACGCTGTATTTCAGGCGGTCGTACCGGCAGGGCAGTGGTTTGCGGCAGAGCTATGGGATCCGGCAACGTTCGCGCTGGTGGGCTGCACGGTGGCGCCCGGTTTCGAGTTCAGCGAGTTCGAGCTTGCCGATGTGGCCGCTTTGAAAGAGACGTACCCGCAGCACGAGGCTGTGATCGGGAGGTTGGGGCCGGCGGCGGCAGGAGCGAAGCGCTGAGAGCGTGGCACGCAACCCGCACGATGGGAACAACATAAAAACAGAACGAAAAAAAGCGGCGCTCTCATTTCTGAGGCGCCGCTTTTTCATACTTCGATTTATAGGTTGGCCCTGACTGCGTCGCGGACGGCGTCCATCATGCCGCCGTAGTTCAGCGGTATGTCGAGTGAATCGCCATAGACGTCCTGATCCGTTTGTGCACGTGCTTCCTGCGATTCGCGGCGTACCGGCGATTCGTAAGCTGTGTCACCTGAACGAATAGTGTCTCTGGCTTCGACGCGCTGCGCTTGATAACTCTTCACGATGAACTCCTTGCAGTGATGGAGCGACGGGAGACTACGATGCTACTGAACTGCCATGACAGATTTACGACGCTTGATGCTTCCTGGTGCACGACTACGGCGGGCGAGCCGTTCGACCCTGGCTGTGTTGCACACCCTGCAATGAAAGCGCGGCTCTACAGTTTAATGGCGTCGCGAAGCGGGATTCGTACTTCTGGCTTATGACCGGAGGCCGCCACTATCAGCGCGCAGCGCGCGTTTGGGCTTGGAACTTGCATGTGACGCAAGCGTTTGCGAGGGAGCCTGGAAAACAGAGATGAGGCCGGTGCACGCGGCGGATGGACTTTGTAAATCAGACCGGCACCGCACCGATCCGCGTACACATTACGGTCCGCAGAAACAGTTAAAGCTGTTTCTCAGAATTGGCGCGTTTGCCGTGCACGTTCCACATGACGAAAAGCCCAACCGCATGGTGCGGCCGTGCTTTTCGTCAATTTGACCAAGGCCGGTGACGCTGTCAGGCGTGCTGGTCCTGCAAATCGGCGTCGCTGGTCTCGTTCTGTGGCATGGAAGCCGCAAGAATCATCGCCGATGCGTTTTGCGGTTTCGGGTCGCGCTGTGACGGCCTATACACCGAGTCGCCTCGATGAATGGGTGCGCCGGTAAGTGCGCAGGCGCCGTCCGACGTCGCCGTAGTGACGCGCCACCCCTGATAGCCGTAGTGGCAAGTTGCTGCGTCGGACCAGTAGACGATCGCCGTCGCGCTGCTTGGACGCTCGATCACGCGCACCACCGCTTCAGGGAACGGCCGCGGCGATTGCGGCGACGCCGACGCGACGCGCGCATGATCGCGCTCCCACGCTCGCGTGAGACGCTCTAGAAACGGGTGCGCGGCCTTTTGCTGCGGGGCAGGTTCTGCCGCGCGGTTGTGGGTCGCTGTCAATGAGCGGACCGTTTGCAGCCACGGGTCCGCGCTTCTCGCTAACGCTGTCATGGTTCGTTCCTGGCATGGTTCATGATCGAACTTACGCAATCAGCCTGTTCCGATAAATACCATTAAGGTGAATACACTGTCTTGTTAGCGCGAATAATCACAACAACGCTTTATGCAATAAGGCTTTCCCCGATGCTGTCCAGCAGCAAAAGTGCTGTCTGCGCTTGATTGAACGTTTTAATGGACGCGATAGCGAGGTGGTTTCACGAGAGCCTGCCGTGTCAGGCGATGCCGATTCAGATAATTTGTATATCTTTCGTAAGGTGTCAATTTTCGCCAAATACCGTGGAACGCAACTTGCGTGAGGGATACTAGCTGCATACTTACAACGTTGAACGAGGTGTTCGTGAAGAAAAGCTCTATTCGTGCTGCAGTGCTGTGCGCAAGCCTGGGTCTGACGGCCACGGCGTTTGCCCAAAACGGTCCCGGTGATCAGGGTGGGCCGCAACAGCGTCCGGGCGGTCCCGCCATGCAAGGCCACAACGGCGGCGGTCATCAGGACCAGAACCATAACAACGGCGGTCACCAGGATCAGAACCACAACAACGGCCGTCCGCCCATGCCAATGCATGCGGACAATGGTCCGGCACGCGGCGGTCCCGGCGGTCCGCATGGTGAAGGCCCGCATGACTGGCACCGCGGAGATCGCTTGCCGGACGACTATCGCGACCGCCAATATGTGGTCGACGATTATCGCGGTTATGGATTGCGTCAGCCCCCGCGCGGTTACCACTGGGTGGGCGTGAACGGCGACTACGTGCTTGCCGCAATCGCGACCGGCGTGATTGCGCAGATCGTGCTGAGCAACGGGCACTAAGCGCTTATTCGCGGAACGCTATCCAGCGAGCCAAGACGAAAGGCCGGTCCAAACGCGCGTTTGGACCGGCCTTGTTGTATATGCCCGGCGTAAACCTCCACCGCAACCGCTGCCTACCCCTTTGCAGTATCGGCAATCGCTTTCACCACGCGCGCCAGCGACTTCAACGCGATCTCGGGCGAGTCTTCAAATTGCGCGCCGACTATGGCGCCGTCCACCGCCATGGCCAATGCCCGCGCGTCGGCCTTCGCGCTCCTCGACGATGCCGGCAAAAGTGTCCTGATCACCGCTGCCATATCCAGCTTGTGACGTCGTGAAATGCTGACGGCTTCGGGCAAGGTCCCGCCTACTTCCACCACCGCGTTGATGAACGCACAGCCACGATACACATCGCTCTCGAACCATTCCGCCAGTGCCGGGACCAACGCTTCCGCGTTTGCCCCATGGCGCTTCACGGCGTCTTCGAACCACGTAATCCAGTTGCGGTGCCGATATTCCAGAAACGCCACGATCAGGTCGTTTTTCGCAGGATAGTAGCGATAAAACGTCTTCTTCGCGACGCCTGATTCCGCGATCACGCGATCGATTCCGGTCGCACGAATACCGTCCCGATAGAACAGCTCATGGGCCGCGACCAGAATGCGGTCGGCCGGTGAGAGGTCTGTATTGAGTGAATGATTGTCCATGACAAGTCATTGTAGACAGGTCTGTCTCCCTGCGCTAGAGTACGACGGTAGACAGGTCTGTCTACCGTCGGCTGTCCAGTGCCGGATGAACCGCCAATCAACCCTCCACGATCAAAAGGAAACGTCATGGAAAGCAAGCCACCATTCCCGCCATTCGATGCCGACACCGCTCGGCAAAAGGTCCGTCTCGCGGAAGACGGCTGGAATTCACGCGATCCAAAGCGGGTCGCCCTGGCGTATAGCGAAGACACGCGCTGGCGCAACCGCGCAGAGTTCGTATCGGGGCGTGCCGAAGTGGAAGCGTTCCTCGCGCGCAAATGGGCGCGCGAACTGGACTACCGGCTGATCAAGGAGTTGTGGGCGTTCACCGGATCGCGGATTGCGGTGCGCTTTGCGTACGAGTGGCACGATGATGCAAAAAACTGGTTCCGCAGCTATGGCAACGAGAACTGGGAGTTCAACGAAGCAGGCCTCATGACGCATCGGCACGCATCTATCAACGATTTGCCGATCAAGGAGTCCGAGCGCAAATATCACTGGCCGCTGGGTCGCCGTCCCGACGACCATCCTGGCTTGAGCGACCTGGGTTTCTGATTGAAGCGCGGCCGGCAGTCCGTGGCTTCGGTCTTCATCCGTAACGAAGACCGGTTGCGTGAAGTGACTGCCGGAATGCTAGCGGCCTCGCCGGCGGTAAAAGGCCCACCATCCGGCCAGCAGGGTGAAGGTCGCCACGATCGCGACCATCACCCAGAAACCGTGCTTGTTTTCGGCGAGCGGAACTCCGCCAACGTTCATGCCGAAAATCCCCGCGACTATATTGATCGGCAGCGCCAGGACGGTGACCAGCGTCAGCGTGAACAGCGTGCGGTTGCTTTGCTCGTCCATGCGCGCGGCGATCTCTTCCTGCAGCAGCCTGATGCGTTCAACCAGTCCCGCGAGATCACCCAGCACGAGCGAAAACTCTTCGGTGGCATCGCGCAGATCCTGCAGGTCAAGTGCTTGCAACCAGCGTGGCGGCCTGGCCAGCAGGCGGAAGATCGACCCCGGTTCGGGCGCGAGCAAACGTTGCAGCCTGACCAGCACGCGTCGTGACGCACCGAGTTCGGAGCGCGTGGCGGGAGATCGCATCGAAAGAAAACGGTCTTCTATCTTGTCAATATCAATGCTCGTGCGCCGTACGATCTGTACCAGCAGATCGGCCTGGTCGCGTAACAGATGAATGAGCAGTTCGGCCGTCGACCTGAAGGCTTCGCCGTTGCGTACCGATTCCCGCAGCGTATCAATAGACCGCAACGGTTTCAGCCGCGCGGTGATGAGCAGCTTTTCGCGGGTGTAGACCCACAACGTCGCAATTTCCGACGGCGTGACGTCGAAGTTGAACATCACGTCGTTGATGACGGCGAGCAGCGCGCCCTCCTGGTGTTCAATCCGCGTGGAATGCGAGCCGTCGCGCAGGTTTTCGAAGAAGGCATCCGGCAGGTCGAGTTGCGTGCGCATCCAGCGTTCGCTCGCGCTGTTCGCGAGATCGAAGTGCAGCCAGACAAAGTCGGTTGAAGACCGGTCGGTGCAGGATTGCTTCAGCCACTCAAGCGCGCCGGCGGAGTCGATAGGCACGCCCGGCGCATCCGGCGCGAAACGAAAGCCGCACACGATGCCGGAGAAATCAGAGGCGTAGGGTAGGGCGGTAGTCATCGTGATCGTTATCGTGATTCAGTCGTGGTTGGCAAGGGCAATTGAAAGCTGATTCGGACTTGGATTGTCCCCGCCGTGCAACTCGAATCAAGCAACGTCCGACCGGATTTGCGATATTGTTGGGCAAATGCCGCGTGACACAGAAAGTACTTATGGTTGTCACGCCCCGTGGTTAAACTCGCGCGATGCAAGAGGGCCGTCGGGCGCAGCCCGACCCTTTACGCTTCATCGGGAAAACACAAATGGAAGATCGCGTCGAGCAGGACGAACCTACGCAAACCACGGCAGACGGACTGACGCGGCTCGCGACGAGCATCGTCGAATTGCTGGGCGAACAAGCCATCGACAGCCGTCTGGGAGCCAAATTGCTCAAACGGCTTGAAAAAGAAGCGAAGCTGGTTACGGAGTTGGGGCCGCATCAGCTGGACAAGGCTCAAAAGCGCAGTTTGCGCGAGGCGCTGGAAGGACTTGAACACGCGGTGCGTCAGGTCGATGCAAATCTGCTGGTATCGGCAAACGCAAAACTACGCTCCACGGACGAATCTTCCAGCAAAAAAGCCAAAACCAAATCCTGAAACCGGACCGGCTGCCGCCTCGTGCAACCCACGTGGCGCTGTCTTTAAACCCGTCTGGCTTTATCGGACAAGAGATCTGGCGGTTTTTTCATTACACCGGCAGAAACCGCTCGCAGCAAACAGGCAGGATGGCGCGGAAAATGCTGCGTTTGCTGCACATGCATAAATCTGAGCGGTCATGGATTCAGTCTCTTTTACCCCAAGCTGCGTGTTATGGACCGATCGAAATGTCGAAGCGGACGCCGAGCGCTGGCGAATTCTGGTGGTCGACGATAACGCCGCCAGTGCCGAAGGCCTTACCGCGGCGCTGAGCGCGGATGGTTGCGACGCGCGCTATGTGCTGAGCGGCGTGGATGCGCTCCAGGCTATTGACGGCTGGGTGCCGCACATCGTGATTCTCGATATCAGCATGCCGGAGCACGACGGTTTCGCGACCGCACGGGTCCTGCGCCGGATTTCTCCCACCCGGAACGCCGGGATCATTGCGTTCACGGCGCTCGGCGAGGATTACGTTCGCTCGAAAGGCCTCCATGCGGGTTTCGACGGCTACTGCCAGAAGGGCAATGCGCCCGGTGTCCTGGTGGATCTGATCAGCCGGCTCGTCCAGGTTCACTAAAGGTTCAATCGGCATTTCCGGGCGCCCGATCGAAATTTTTCTGATTTCGTTCGGGGTCCGGCCCTCAAAATTTCCCCTTGCCTTAACTTCCTGCGAGCCTTTTGCGGGCTCCCTCGCGGCGATTTTTCCCGATCGGGACCTCATTCGATTATTGGTTTATCCCGAAAAGTGTATTGAAGTTTATGGGGATAAAAAACCGATAGTAGGGGTATACACTGCATTTCATCGACGAAGCAGCCACCGAAACAAAGTCTGACCGCTGCGACGCCTTCTGAACCAGTCGAAAGCCAACGTATATCGGAGCTCACCATGAAAAAGAATCTTCTCGCATCGTTACTCATCGCCGCTACCGCTTCTATCGCTGTCCCGGCATTTGCCAGCGGCTACGGCCCGGCACCTTCGTATCGTCCGACGGTTGGCGCTCCGGCTTCGCAACAAGGCCTGAACACGCAAACCATCGCTGCACAAAACAACGCTGATACGAATGCCTACGGTGGTGAACGTACGTCGGTGTCGCAATCGGGTTCGAGCCACAGCCGTACCAACAACGCACAAGCTGTTTTCTTCGGTCAGTAATTCTCAAGCTTCTACGCGCATGGCCGGCAGTACGTGTGCCGTCATGATCGCGCCGAGCTGGAAGACCTGAAACGAACAAAGGCCCGCTGAACGAAAGTTCAGCGGGCCTTTGTGCTTGTGCATGAGGAAGGATTGCTTCAGGTGCCTGTCTTGAGCGCGTCCCGCATCACGGTTGCCAATTCCGAGGCAGCGAACTTGGCTACATAGGCGTTTGCGCCCACTTTGCGCACATGCTCCTCATTCGCCGACCCCGACAACGACGAATGGATCACGACCGGGATGGCCTGCATGCCGGCGTTCGCCTTGATGCGGCGCGTCAACGTGAATCCGTCCATCTCGGGCATTTCCAGGTCGGTCAGCACGAGCGCGATTTCGTCCGCGGCACAGCCGCCATGTTTTTCTGCCTTGCTCTGCAGGTCTTCCAGTACGTTCCACGCTTCCTGGCCGCTCTTGGTCATGATGAACGACACGCCCATCGCGGTCAGGCTCTGTTCGATCAGGCTGCGCGCGACTCCGGAGTCGTCGGCGGCGAGCACTTTGGTGCCCGGTCTCAGAACCACCCGTCCGGTGTTCGATTCGGTGATCTCCACTTCAGTCGACGGCAGCACGTCACGCAGGATCTGCTCGACGTCGAGCACCTGTGCGAGCCGCGATCCGTCCACGTTGCCGTCGAGACGCGCGAAGCTGGTCACCGTCCGCCCGCTCGAATGCGATTCTGCGGACAAAACCTGATTCCACTCCAGCCGCACGATGTCATCGACTTCCTCGACGGCGAACCCTTGCGTCGTGCGCGCGAATTCGGTGACCAGCAGGATCTTCAGACCGTTCTTCGGCTGGCAGCCCGTGACCTGCGCCAGGTCGATGACAGGGATGATCTGGCCGCGGATGTCGGCAACGCCAAGAATCTCCGGGTTTGCACCGGCGACCACGGTGATCGGCGGCATCGCGAGAATCTCGCGCACCTTGAACACATTGATGCCGTACAGCTCGCGTTGTTCGGAGTCCGGTGCTTCGCCCAGGCGAAACAGGAGCAGTTCGAACATGTTGTTGCCGGCGAGCCGAACCCGCTGTTCGATATCGTGTTGTGAACTGCTCAAGGTGGTTCTCCTGATCGATTTATATCCGGCTTCTCAATAACCGGTTCCTGATTAGCGGCGCGCTGCGGAGAAACTGAAGCGTTTTTCGATACTTTGTGACGGGACTGTTTCATACCGGCCGGATCGCGCGCGCGGCAGCATCGGGATAGACCCTTGGACGCATAAAAAGCAGTGTTTTCCAGCGTTCACGCGGCAGGTGTCTGGCCTATACTTTTTGAATGGGCTGGGTAATCCGGATGTAAGGTGCCGATGCAAGGCGATTGATTCAACGCGGCGGGTGCGGAGTGTCGCCCGAACCCGTGGTGACAGGCGCCACGCGATCCGGAAGCCGGCTATTCACCCATGTGAAACGCCCGCCAGCCGGCAGGCGTAGCGCGGTTCAACGGAGGCGTTCGATGGCTACAGTCGCACAAGTTCTTAATTCGAAACCCGATCACACCATCTTCACGATCGCCGATACGGCATCGGTCTACGAAGCAATCGCGATGATGGCGGAGAAGCACATTGGCGCCCTGATCGTGACCCACGGCGAGGCGATCGTCGGCATCATGACCGAGCGCGACTATGCCCGCAAAGTCGTGCTGATGGACCGTGTCTCGCGACAGACTCCCGTGCGCGAAATCATGACCTCGCAAGTGCGTTTCGTGCGTCCCGACCAGACCACGGACGACTGCATGGCCCTGATGACCGAGCGCCGCATGCGGCATCTGCCGGTGATTGATGGCGAGAAACTGGTGGGCATGATTTCAATCGGCGATCTGGTGAAAAATATTATCTCCGAGCAGCAGCTCACGATTCATCAGCTCGAGGGATATATTCGAGGCGAGCACATGTAGCTTGCCCGGGAGGGGCGCAGCGCGGCGTGAGAACGCCGCGCTGTGTTTTATTGGTGTCGCTGCGTGTGCATCGCGCCCATGCGGTTCCTGCACGGTTCGGATTACCTCGCATAGTCATTGTTCGTTCCCTCAAGACCGCTGCGGCGGATTCGTTCAGCCAATCGTTCTGTAAGCTAATTGTTATAATTGGTCGATGCCGCGCATTGGCCTGACGCATTGGCCAGATTCAAGGCGCCTGTTCCCTCGCCGAGTTGTTTTCGGCACTGACTCAAAAGGAGCGCCTTTCATGACTCCCCCCGAACTTTCTACGTCACCCCCGGTTACCGCTTCCACTGATCCTGCGCCGCGCGTCATTGCTGCGGATGCGCCTTTTATTGTGGTGATGAACGCGGGCTCGGGGCGCAGGCAAAGCGACGAAACGCGCGCTGCGCTTGACGATATCCTTGGACGGGCCGGGCGCAAGTTCGAGGTTCGCCTGGTCGCTGACCCTTCTCAACTCGCCGATACCGCTCGCCAGGCCGTACGTGATGCGAAAGCGCAAAACGCCGTGGTGGTCGGTGCGGGAGGCGACGGCACGCTGTGCGCGGTGGCAGAGGCAGTACTCGGCAGCGGATGCGCGTTTGCGGTGTTGCCGCGGGGCACGTTCAACTATTTCAGCCGTGACCATGGCATCCCCGCGGACCCGGCCGAATCCATCCGTCTGTTGCTTGACGCGCGGGCGTTCCCGGTCCAGGTCGGCTTCTTGAACGAGCGCATGTTTCTCGTGAACGCGAGTCTCGGTTTGTATCCCAAGCTGCTGGAAGACCGCGAGATCTACAAGCGGCAGTTTGGCCGCAGCCGCCTGATCGCGCTGTGGTCTGCAGCCGTGACGCTGCTACGCACGCACCGTCATTTGCGCCTTCACATCGAGCACGATGGCACAATGCATGAGGTCCGGACATCGACGCTCTTTGTCAGCAACAATCGCCTGCAACTCGAACAAATCGGCATGGCCGAAGCGCCGCAACTGGAACGTGGTTTGCTCGCCGCGATTGCGCCGCGGGCAATCGGTCGCCTTGCGCAACTCGGCCTCACGTTGCGAGGTGCTGCAGGCCGGATGAGCGACGCGGACAACGTGATCAGTTTCGCGTTCAAGCGCATCACGGTGACGCATCAGTCCAAACGTCAACGACCCGTCAAGGTTGCGACCGATGGCGAGATAAACTGGATCATCATGCCGCTCGAATTTCGCGTCGCCCCGGAGCCGTTGTTCCTGCTCAAGCCCGAGGCCGACGTGGCCAACGCCAATCGCTCATGACCCTGTTGCTCCAGATTTCAGATCCGCACTTTGGCACCGAACAACCGCCGGTCGTGGCAGCGTTGCAGCGGCTTGCAAATATCCTGCAGCCTGATCTCGTCGTCATGTCCGGCGACATTACCCAGCGCGCCAGGCGTGCGCAATTCAGTGCAGCGCGGGCGTTCGTCGATACATTCGGTGCAACACCTTTTATCATCGTTCCCGGTAATCATGACATTCCGCTGTACAACCTGTTCGCTCGCATTGCACATCCGTATGCCAATCATCGGCGCGTGTTCGGAGACGATCTCGAACCTGTGTTCGAATCGGCCGACCTGCTGGTGATCGGTGTCAATACTACGCGTGCGTATCGTCGTAAGGATGGCGAAATATCTGCGCAACAAGTCGAGCGCGTGGTTCGCCGCCTCGACCATGCGACGCCGCGTCAGTTGCGGGTTATCGTCACGCATCAGCCCGTGGTGGCGGCGCGTACCACCGACATCAGGAACCTGTTGCACGGCCGCGAACATGCGATTGAACGCTGGTCGCAAGCGGGCGTGGACCTGATCCTAGGCGGTCATATCCATCTTCCGTATGTAACGCCGCTGCATGTTGCGTATCAAGACTTGCCGCATCAGATGTGGGCCGTGCAGGCGGGAACCGCGTTGTCTTCGCGCGTGCGCGGGCGCGTGCCCAATTCAGTGAACGTGATTGACTACGACGGATCCAGGACGGACGCACGCGGTGCGCTTCGACGTGCAATTCGCCGCGCAATTGTTGCGCGCTGGGATTTCAGTCGGGCAAGCGCATCGTTTGAACTCAACATGCAACACGAACTCGACCTGGATAGCGAGTCACTCAAGACTCCATTAGCGACGCTTTTATGAAACAGACTGAAGGGCCGTACGCCGGCTTGTTTGAGATAGCCCATATAGCTGGGGAACATGCATTGATGGTGTTTGCGGTGTCCCTGGTTCTCGCCATGCTCGTGGTGCTGAGTGTGTGGCAGCTCGTTCAACGTTACGGTCTGCCGCGCGAAGAAGGCGGTCCGTCGGGCAGGGTCCTGCTGGTCGTGAATCTGGCGGTGAGCTTTGTCGTGATCGTTGGCGCGGCTGCCTTGTTTGCCGCGATTGCTGATGAAATAGGCGCAGGCGAGACACTCGGCCGGTTAGATCAGGCCTTCGCCGACGGCATCGCGAGCGCGGTTCCTATCGGCGTGATCCGCGCGTTTGCGCTGGTTACGCATCTGGGCGATGCGTGGGTACTCGCCGTGTGGTGCGTGCTCGGCGCAGCGATCCTGACCGTGCGGCGACGGTATGCGCTGGCCATTGGCTTCACACTCGCGATAGTCGGCAACGGTTTGCTCAACAGCATTTTCAAGCATCTGTTTGAACGCGTGCGGCCAGTGCATGATCAATCGATCGCCACCGCCACCGGATGGAGTTTCCCGAGCGGCCATTCATCAGGGTCGCTCGTCACCTACGGCATCATTGCGTATGTGCTCGTGAGGGTTTTGCCGGACCGCTGGCGCCTGGCCGTCATCGTGGCGGCCACGCTCATCGCGTTCACCACGGCAAGCAGCCGCGTATTCCTGCGTGTGCATTTCGCGAGCGACGTGCTGGCGGGCTTTGCACTGGGAACGGTCTGGCTGGTGGCGTGTATCTTGAGCATCGAACTGACGCGCAGGTATTGGCCGAGGCCGTCGCGGCGTCACGCCTGAGGGTGTATCGAGAGTTCGGGGAAGCCGGTGCGCGGATCCAGGTCGCGTGAGAAGTGCACTCCGTCCAGGCAAACGATCAGGATTTCCGCCGTCGTCCGAACAATGCATCCCGGCGATACATGGCCGCCATACACACGGCCCTCTGCATTCGAGACGGCCATATGAAGATGCGCGCCGTCAGCAGCAAGCGAGCCGGCCAGCGTCAGGATTTCGAGGTCGCCGTCAAGCTGGGCCGGCTGGTCGAGGCCAGCGTAACGCAGGTTCGCCACGCTCAGGCTGCCAATGCCCTGCATCACGAACGCGGCGCCAATGGCCCGGTCTCGTGCGATTGTCTCAAGCGCCACACGCAGGTCGTCTCCGGGAACAAGGCGCACGGGAAGTGTTTGCATGAGTGAAGTCCCAAGGCTACGTAATGCATCAATGATGGCATGATGATTCCGGTTTTGCGTAACGACCTTCAATCAAACGGGCACCTCCCATGACGACCGAACTTCATATCCTCGCCTGGGCGCTTGTACTCGCCCTCATTCAGGTGCTGTTGCCGTCGGTGGTTCGCAACCGCGAAACCGGCGTGGGATATAACGGTGGACCGCGTGACCAGCCGGGCCCGCCAGTCGGCAAGGTGACTGGCCGTCTGATGCGCGCCCAGGCCAACCTGTTCGAGACCTTGCCGGTGTTCGCCATCGCCATCCTGGTCGCGCACATGGCCGGCCGGGAAGGCACGCTGACGCTTTACGGTGCGTGGTTGTACATCATCGCCCGCGTGGTCTACCTGCCCTTGTACGCGGCAGGGATTCCATTCTTGCGCTCGCTCGTATGGCTCGTTTCGCTTTTCGGCATCATCCTTGTTCTTGTCCCTATCATCTGAAAATATCTGAAACCGGAGTCCAGCCAATGACCGCTTTGCTCACCACCATCGACGTGGAAACCGCGCCGAATCCCGAGTTTGCCGTGATCCTGATGCACGGCCTGGGCGCCGACGCCAATGATTTCATCCCGCTGGTGCCGGAGCTGCGCTTGGGCGATCTGCCCGGGGTGCGTTTCGTGTTTCCGAATGCCCCCGAAATACCGGTCACCGGCAACAACGGCTATGTGATGCGGGCGTGGTACGACATTCTGTCGTTCGAAGGCGTGAACCGCAGGGTCGATGAAGCCGGATTGAAGGTTTCGTGCGAACGGATTCGCGAACTGATCGCGCGGGAGAACGAGCGCGGTATTCCGACCTCGAAGATTTTCCTTGCAGGGTTTTCGCAGGGCGGCGCGATGACTTACACCGCAGGACTCACGCATCCGGAGAAGCTGGCGGGGCTTGTTGTGTTGTCCGGTTATGTGCCGTCGCCCGGTTTGATTGATGCGGCGTTCAGTGAGGAGAATCGCGACACGCCGATCTTCGCCGCGCATGGCACCCAGGACCCCGTGCTGCCGATCGAGCTGGCCATCCAGGGCCGCGACTTCGCGCTTGCGCATGGGTGCAAGCTGGAATGGCACATCTACCCCATGCCGCACTCGGTCTGTGCCGAAGAAGTCGAGGCCTTGCGGGTCTGGCTCGGCGCAAGGCTGAGCGCCTAGACGGCCTTCATCAAGGTGTTTTTATATAACTCCAGCATGCCGGCTGCATCCACGCCGATGCAGACCGACTGCGCCGGACGGTCGTCCCAGTCCGGCGCAGGAACGCGCATGGTCGAGGGTTTCTGTATCGTCTGACCGGTGGCCATTCCGCTGGTCAGCACACGCACGGGTCCTTTGCGCACGGTGTAGAGATGCGGAGCCAGCACGTACGCCACCGCCGACGCATCGTGGACATAGATGCCGTCGAGTCCGGCGCTGTCACGGTGGAACTGCGCGTAATGCCGTGATACGTCCCACACAAAACGGCCGGCCTCGCCCGCGCCGTCGCAGACTGATGCCAGCCAGTCGTTCGGCATGATCGTGCTTTGCGTGACGTCCAGGCCGACGAGCGTGACTGGCCACGCGGCGCCGAACACGAGATCCGCTGCATCGGGATCGCACATGATGTTGGCCTCGGCAGCCGGTGACACGTTGCCGAGCACGCCCGCAATCCCGAATGCACCGCCCATGATGACGACCTGCTTCACCAGCCCGGCGATCTCCGGGTCGGCTTTAAGCGCGTGCGCCAGATTCGTCAACGGACCGACTGCAATCAGCGTCACCTCGCCAGGATGTGCGCGAACCGTATCGATCATGAACTGATGCGCGGGACGTGCGTCGAGCGTTGTATCAGCGGGCTCGCTCAGTTCGATATTGCCGAGACCGTTGTCGCCGTGAATCCAGCCGATTGGCGCAGGCGGCGCACGATGCAACGGCGCCGCTGCCCCGCGCGCGACCGGCACGCCGGGTGCAAAACGCGAGCGCAGATAGAGCGCGTTAGCCGTGGTCGTTTCTATGGTTGCATTGCCGAACACGCTCGTGACGCCAAGCAATTCGATCTCGGGATGCAGCGCCTGGAACACCAGCGCCATGGCGTCGTCGACACCCGGGTCGGTGTCGTAGATGACTTTATGGTTTGTCATAGGTAGAACGCGTCGGGAAGTTGTTCGCGGGCAGTCGTGTCGCGGATCGCGCCATTGAGGTTGCCGAGGCGAATGGTCAGGTCGGGGCCGCCCAGTTCAATGATCACCTGCCGGCACGCGCCGCAGGGTGCAATCGGTCCGTCGGTGTCGCCAATGACCGCGAGCGCCGTGAACTGGTCACGCGTGTAACCCGCGGCGACAGCGCTGAAAAACGCCGTACGCTCCGCACAATTGCACAACCCGTACGATGCATTTTCCACATTGCAGCCATCGAATACGCGCCCGTCCTTGGTGAGCAAGGCGGCGCCGACCTTGAACCTGGAATAGGGCGCGTAGGCGCGATCGCGCGCGTTCTTCGCGCGCTCGAGCAACTGGTCCATCGTCATGAGTGACTCCTTAGTTCAGCGTCAGGAACATGCCCGCGATGGTCGCGCTCATCAGGTTCGAGAGTGTGGCGGCGAGCACGACGCGCAGGCCGTAGCGTGCGACTTCCGCGCGCCGCTCCGGCGCAACCGCGCTGAAGCCGCCGGTCAGCACGGCGATCGACGAAAAATTCGCGAAACCGCACAGCGCGAAAGACAAGATCGCTATGGTACGCGGATCGAGCGCCTGCAATCCAGCCGCGGCGACGCTGGCGGAGTCCTTCAAATACGGAGACAGTGACGCGTACGCCACGAACTCGTTGAGAATGAGTTTCTGACCGAGGAAGTTGCCGGCGAGCGCGGCCTGATCCCAAGGCACGCCGATCAGGTACGCAAGCGGTGCGAACACGGCGCCAAGCATGGATTGCATGGATAGATTGGGGTCGCCGAACCAGCTCCCGATGCCGCCCACCACCCCGTTCAGCAATGCGATCAGGCTAACGAACGCAATCATCATGGCACCGACCATGACCGCGATCTTCAGGCCGACGGTTGCACCGGAACTGGCCGCTTCGATCACGTTCGCTGAACGTTTCTCGTCGAAGTTCAGGTTTTCGAGGGTGACACGGCTGGCTTCGCTCGTGGGGTGGATGATCTTCGCGAACAGCAATCCGCCCGGCACGGCCATGAATGAGGCGGCAAGCAGGTATTCCACCTTCACGCCGAGGCCCGCATAACCCGCGAGCACGGAACCTGCCACTGCCGCCATGCCGCTCGACATCACGGCGAACAGTTCCGCGCTTGTCATGTCGCGTGCGAACGGCTTCACGACCGCCGGCATTTCGCTTTGACCGAGGAAGATGGTGGTCACGGCCGAGAACGATTCGATCTTCGACACCCCGAGCAGCTTCTGGAAGACCGTGCCGAGCACGATCACGATCCAGCGCATGATGCCGAGGTAATAGAGCACCGAGATCAGGGCGGTCACGAAGATGATGGCGGGCAGCACGCGAACGGCGAAGACGAATCCGCCGTTGCCGAACAGTTCGAACATCTTTGGCTGGACGAGACCGCCGAACAGGAACTCGATGCCTGCGTTGCCATAGCCGAGTATGTGATTGACGCCCGCCGCGGCGGCGGAGAGCACGCTTTTGCCGAAGGGCACGAACAGGATGAAGGCGCCGATGCCGACCTGTGCCAGCAGGGCAGGCCCGATGGTGCGCAGGCGGATGGCGCGGCGATTGGTGGAGAAGATGAAAGCGATGAGCAGCAGGACGGCGATGCCAAGCAGATTGCGTGCGATCAGGGCCATGTCTTGTTATATGTGTTTGTCAGAGGAATGGGCGGATGCTACGCCATGTGCGGGGTTTGGAGAATAGGGCGGGGCGCGTTCACGCGATGTCCGGGGGGCCGCTGGCCCCCACCCTTGAAGTCCCGGAGGCGAACCAGAACCCTACGCGAACAATTCGATGACCGGCCACTTGCGCTCGGCTGCAATCACCCGCAATTTCGCGTCGGGATTCGTTGCAACCGGATGGGTGACACGTTCCATCAACGCCACGTCGTTGACGGAATCGCTATAGAAGTAGCTTGTTTCGAAATCTTCCAGCTTCAATCCCTGGGAAGCCAGCCATTGCTCGGTGCGGACAATCTTGCCTTCGCGAAACGTCACCACGCCCACCGAGCGCCCGGTGTAACGCCCGAGCGGATCATCGCCTTCAGTGCCCAGGTCGATGGCCAGCAAATGCTCAACACCAAGCGCCTTCGCAATGGGCGTGGTGACGAACGCATTGGTAGCGGTAACGATGCAGCACAGGTGCCCCGCGTCACGATGACGACGCAGCAGCGCAAGCGCTTCGGGGCGGATGGCCGGTTCGATCACCGTCTTCATGAAAGTCTCATGCCACGCATCAAGTTGCGCGCGCGGATGACGCGCCAGTGGCGCGAGCGTGAGGCCCAGATACGCGTCCATGTCGAGCGTGCCGGCGACGTACTGCTGATAGTAGGCGTCAATTTCTTCCGCATGGTCCGCACTGCCCTCGAAACCCAGCGTGGCGTAGAAGCGCGCCCACGACTGATCGCTATCCAGCGGCAGCAATGTGTGATCCAGATCGAACAACGCCAGAGTACGACTCATCCCATAGCCCTTGATTGCAGGTTAAAAGCGGGTAAAAAGCGCGCCAGACCACCGTCCGGCACAGGTTTCCCAAGACGATTTGATCGTAGCTTTAAATACCCAAAACTACAACAAAGCAAAATTGTACAACCTGTTTGCGTGGCATCATGGCACGGATGGCAGTACAGTCAGAACGAACAACGGACGTAGACGCATGTTGATTCTCTTGAATATTTTGTCAGGTGTGGCCCTGCTGGTGTGGGGCACGCATATTGTCCGGACCGGCATCCTGCGAGTCTTCGGCGCCGAGTTGCGGCGCGTGCTGGGACGCAGTGCGAACAGCCGCTTCCGGGCATTTGGCGCTGGCTTGTGCGTGACAAGCCTGGTCCAGAGCAGCAACGCGACCGCCGTGCTGGCTTCGTCGTTCGCAGCGCAAGGCTTGTTGCCGCTCGCACCGGGGCTGGCCATCATGCTGGGTGCGGACGTCGGCACGGCGCTGATGTCGCGTGTGCTCACGCTCGATCTCTCGTGGCTGTCACCCATCCTGCTGCTCGGCGGCGTGATCGCGTTCCTGTCGTTCAAACAGACCCGTACCGGTCAGGTGGGACGTACGGTCATCGGGCTGGGGCTGATCCTGCTGGCGTTGCACCTGATTGTGGAGGCCGCGCAGCCCGTGATGCAGGGCGAGGGCGTGAAGGTCATGTTCGGCGCGCTGACGGGCGACTCCATGCTCGACACGCTGGTAGGCGCGGCTTTCGCCATGATCTCCTACTCCAGTCTTGCAGCGGTGCTGCTGACCGCAACGCTGGCGTCGTCGGGCGTGATTTCGCTGAAGGTGGCGGTGTGCCTGGTGATTGGTGCAAATCTGGGCAGCGGGCTGCTTGCGGTGATCGGCACGCTGGGACAAAACCCGGCCGGCCGGCGCCTCGCGCTCGGCAACGTGCTGTTCAAGCTGGCCGGCGCGTTGATCGTGCTGCCGTTCGCCCCGTGGATCGCGCAGGGCATTGGCGCGTTGATCCCGTATCCGCGTGAGGCGGTGATCACGTTCCACCTCATCTACAACATGGTGCGCTGCGTGGCGTGCATGCCGTTGATCGATCCGGTCTCGCGCCTGTGTAATCGCCTGCTGCCGGACCGGCCCGAAGTCAACCCGGAACTGCGGCCGCTTTATCTCGATCCCGTCGCGCTCTCCACGCCTACGCTTGCGCTGGCGAATGCCGCGCGCGAAACGCTGAGGATCGGCGACATCATTCGCACCATGCTCGACAACGTGCTCGACCTGATGCGGGCCAACGACCCGGCCAAGGCCCGCTCGACCATCCGCATGGACGACGATGTCGATCAGCTTTATGCGGCGGTAAAGACCTATCTTGCCCGCATCTCACGCGAGCAGCTCGACGAGGCGGATAGCCGCCGCTGGACCGACATCATTACGTTGACCATCAATCTGGAGCACGCGGGCGACATCCTCGAACGGGTGGCGACCAACATCCTGGAGAAGAAGATTACGCACCGGCTGGCCTTTTCGCCCGAGGGTCTGGCCGAGCTGGAGGACCTTCATTCCCGCGTGATCCTGACCTTGCAACTGGGTTTGAGTGTGTTTCTCAACAGCGACTTGCGTAGCGCCGAGCGCCTGCTTGCCGAGAAGGAACGGTTCCGCGATCTCGAGCGCAGTTATTCGTATGCGCACCTGGACCGGTTGGCCGGGCAGAGCGCGCGCAGCATCGAGACCAGTGCGCTGCATCTCGACATCATCAGCGACCTCAAGCGCCTCAACTCGCTGTTCTGCTCAACCGCGTACCCGGTGCTCGACGCAGCCGGCGCGTTGCGCGACACCCGGCTGCGGCGCCGTGTGCTTGACGCCACCTACGGTAACGACAGCGTTTGAAACGCTAGGCGAGAATGACTTGCGGCAGCTTCTTGCGCAATGACAGCAGCGCGGGACCGTCGGCGCCTTTCTTGTTGGTGATCAGCGTATCCACGCGATTGATCGGACAGAACGCAATCCTGCTGCACTGCCCGATCTTGCTGTAGTCGGCCAGGATCACTACCCGGTCGGCGTGCGCGACCATCGCGCGAGCCACTTCGGTCTCGGCGTGATCGAAGTTGGTGGCGCCATGCCGGTGATCGATGGCGACCGGCGAGAGCAGCGCCACGTCGGCGCGGTACCTGAGGATTTCGGCGACGGTCGTGCCGCCCACCGTGGCAAATGCCCGGTCGCTGATCGAGCCGCCAAGCAGGATGATTTCGTTGCTGGCATCCGTCTTTTCACCGGTTGCCCGCATCTTCTGGGCAACGTCTATCGAGTTCGTGATGATGGTCAGGTTGGCGAGCTTGGCGAGTTCTTCTGCCAGGATGGCGGTGGTCGTGCCGGCGTCAATGAACAAGGTTTGACCACTGCTGACCAGCGCGGTGGCCGCCCGTGCGATGGCGTTCTTCGACTTGACCCGTGTGTGGCTGCGCTCGGCGATCGGCGCTTCGTCAGCCGGGCGCGTCACGCCGCCATGCACGCGCCGCAATTCACCGAGTGCTTCGAGATCCACCAGATCGCGCCGGACCGTCTCGCGCGACACGCCGAGTTCGGCCATGATGCGTTCGGTCGACACGCGTTCAAGCGTGGCGAGCAGCGCGCGAATTCTCTGATGACGATCTTCCTGCCACATGCCGTATTCCTGAGCGTTGAAGTTGAACGGTGACTAGTGAAAACGAGTAGACACTGCGTGGCCGCCAATCCGGTCCGGCAGCGCCTCAAGTCTTGTGAACGGACTATGTGTCGCCCGTGTGTCGCCAATATTAATTGGCTGTCTGGCGTCAGGTGTTACCAGGGATTCCGGCTGAAAGATTAACAAGAACTGGCGCTGCCGATGTTGCATTTTTTTGGATACTTGCGAATTTGGGTATTTGAACTTAGTCTCTCCGTCACACTCGCGGATAGTTCCCTTGGACCGTCTGGAGTGTCTGAAACAAGTCCTGGATAGCTGTCTTTTTCACCGTCGTCATCGTTCTTAAACATTTGGCCGCCAGAGTCGCGTGCGCGCCAAATGTGAGTGCGCATTAAAAAACAAGTTTCGGACCATGCAGCATGCAGGTAGCACGCAACTTTCCAAAAACGTAAGCACGCAGGCAGAGGATGGAATCACCATGAATCAAGACGGGTTGCGAGTGACCTCGACATTTCGCCGCTTGAGCGGCAAGGCATCCATCATGGCGGCGATCGCCGCGCTGACCGCTGTCGCGGGGCAGGCCGTGGCGGCGCCACCGGCGTCGCTTATCGCTGCTGCGAAGAAGGAAGGCCAGTTGACCACGATCGCGTTGCCGCACGACTGGTGCGGTTATGGTGCACTGATCGAGGGTTTCAAGGCGAAGTACGGCATCACGGTGAACGAACTGAATCCGGACGCCGGTTCGGGCGACGAAGTCGAAGCCATCAAGGCGAACAAGGGCAACACGGGTCCGCAGGCGCCGGACGTGATCGACGTCGGCTTGTCGTTCGGACCGACGGCGCAGGCTGCCGGCTTGCTGCAGCCTTACAAGGTGTCGACCTGGGCGACCATTCCGGATTCGGCCAAGGAGAAGGACGGCTATTGGTACGGTGATTACTACGGCGTGCTGTCGTTTGAAGTGAACACCGACATGATCGACAAGGTCCCGACCGACTGGGCCGACCTGCTCAAGCCCGACTACAAGAATGCCGTGGCGCTCGCGGGCGACCCGCGCTCGGCTAACCAGGCGATTCAGGCTGTGTACGCAGCCGGCTTGTCGCAAGCCAAGGGCGATGCATCGAAGGCCGGTGCGGCGGGCCTGAGCTTCTTCAGCACGCTGAACAAGAACGGCAACTTCGTGCCGGTGATCGGCAAGGCGGCGTCGCTTGCGCAGGGCACCACGCCGATCGTCGTGCGCTGGGACTACAACGCGCTGGCCGATCGCGATACCCTGAAGGGCAATCCGAAGGTGTCGGTGGTCGTGCCGAAGACGGGTGTGGTTGCCGGCGTCTACGTGCAGGGCATCAGCGCTTACGCTCCGCATCCGAACGCCGCGAAGCTGTGGATGGAATACCTGTATTCGGACGAAGGCCAGATTGGCTGGCTGACCGGCTACTGCCATCCGATCCGCTTCAAGGACCTCGAAGCGAACAAGAAGATCCCGGCAGCGCTGCTCGCCAAGCTGCCGCCGCCGTCGGCCTACAAGAACGTGGTGTTCCCGACGCTCGACGAGCAAAACGCTTCGAAGACGCTCATCACGGGCCAGTGGGACCAGGTGGTCGGCGCCAACGTGAAGTAACTGCTGAAGTGGTTACGTGAAGTAACGTAGTGCACGGTTGGCCGGACTGCAGGTCCGGCTAACCTTCCGGCTCGCGCTTTGTGCTTTTCTCCAGCGCGGCCTGTCAGTCAAGAGCGACATCATGAGCACTTCATCGAAGATCGCCACGCCCATGTCCGGACATGAGGAGCGCGAGGGGCAGTCGAACCCGTCGCTCGGTCCCGGCATGAAAGCGGCGCGACGCGTGTCGCCCGCGTGGAATTATCTCGGCGTCTTACCGTTTTTTGCGTTTGCGGTCCTGTTCCTGCTGCTGCCCACCGCGTGGCTGATGGTCGGCGCGTTCCAGGACTCGCAGGGCCATTTCACGCTTGAGAATTTCCGTCAGCTGCTTCAGCCCAGCGTGCTCGACGCGTACTGGATCAGTTTCAAGGTCAGCGCGGCATCGGCACTGGGCGGTGGCGTGCTCGGGCTCCTGCTGGCCTGGGCGGCGGTGCAGGGCAAGCTGCCTGTGTGGATTCGCCCGACCCTGATGACATTCTCCGGCGTGGCGTCGAACTTCGCGGGCGTGCCGCTCGCGTTCGCGTTCATCTGCACGCTTGGGCGCGTCGGGCTCGTCACGGTGTTGCTGAAGAAGTATGTCGGCATCAACCTGTATTCAACGGGCTTCAGCATCCTGAGCTTCACCGGGCTGACGCTGACCTACCTGTATTTCCAGATCCCGCTGATGGTGCTCATCATCACGCCCGCGCTCGATGGCCTGAAGCGCGAATGGCGCGAGGCTTGCGATTGCCTGGGCGGAAGTGCGTACCACTACTGGATGTTCGTCGCGCTGCCTGTCCTCTGGCCAAGTGTGCTCGGCGCCACGCTGCTGCTGTTCGCCAACGCGTTCGGCGCGGTGGCAACGGCTTATGCGCTCACGGGCAGTTCGCTCAACATCGTGCCAATTGTGTTGTACGCGCAGATTCGCGGCGACGTGCTGCACAACGAGAATCTTGGCTATGCGCTCGCGCTCGGCATGGTCCTTGTGACCGGCTTGTCCAACGGCGGTTATATCTGGTTGCGCTCGCGCGCTGAAAGGGGCCGTCGATGAGCACCGTCACCACACTCACACCTGCACCCGCTCCGGACAACAAGGTCCGGGCTCAGACGCGGACGGGCGCGTGGATCGCCATGTTCATCGGCGCGCTTTACTTCCTGTTGCCCCTGGCGGCCACCGTGGAGTTCAGCCTGAAGATGCGTCGCGATGAATACAGCTTCGACGCCTACCGCGTGGTCCTTACCGATCCGCATTTCCAGGCGTCGTTTGGCTACTCCATCATGATGGGCGTGTTCGCCATCGTGCTTGGGGTGCTGCTGGTCGTGCCGACCGCCTACTGGGTGCAGTTGCGCTTGCCGAAGCTGCGCCCGCTGATCGAGTTCATCACGCTGCTGCCGCTCGTGATCCCGGCCATTGTGATCGTGTTCGGCTATCTGCATATCTACAACAGCAGTTCGTTCCTGCCGCTCACCGGCAATGAGCGTGCGACTGATTTCCTGCTGATCTGCGGTTACGTTACGTTGTGTTTGCCCTATATGTACCGCTCGGTCGATGCCGGCTTGCGCGCCGTCGATGTCCGTTCGCTCACCGAAGCCGCCGAATGCCTGGGCGCGAACTGGCCGACCATCCTCTTCAAGATCATCTTTCCGAACGTGCGTTCCGGGATCCTGTCGGGCGCGTTCCTGACGTTCGCGGTGGTGATCGGTGAATTCACGCTGGCGAGCCTGCTCAACCGTCCGGCATTCGGGCCGTACCTTCAGTTGATCGGCGCGAACCGGGCGTATGAACCTTCGGCGCTCGCGATCATCGCGTTCGCCATTACGTGGGCCTCGATGGGGCTTATTCAGGTCTTCGGCTCGGCGCGCGCTCTCGCCGGACAAAAAATTTAAAGGGCAGGCTTGTCATGGCACTTCTCGAGATCGAAAACCTTTCCAAGACGTTCGGCACGAACACCGTGCTGCATCAGTTCGATATGCAGATCGAGCGCGGCGAATTCATCACCTTCCTCGGGCCGTCGGGTTGCGGCAAGACGACGGTGCTGCGAATGATCGCCGGCTTCGAAACCCCCACGCGCGGCACGATCAAGCTCGGCGGGCGCGACGTCACTCACGTGCGCACGCGGCAACGCAAGGTCGGCATGGTGTTCCAGTCGTACGCGCTATTTCCGAACATGACGGTGGCGGACAACATCGGCTTCGGGCTGAAGGTGCTGGGGCGGCCGCAGGCGGAGATCAAGGGGCGGGTGAAGGAAATGCTCGAGCTGATCAAGCTGCCTCACCTCGCGGACCGGTATCCGTGGCAGATGTCCGGTGGTCAGCAGCAGCGAGTGGCGCTTGCGCGCGCGCTTGCCAACAAACCGCAAGTCCTGCTGCTCGACGAACCGTTGTCCGCTCTCGATGCGAAGATTCGCGTCTCCCTCCGAGAGGACATTCGCAACTTGCAGCGCGAACTCGGCATTACCTCGATTTTCGTGACGCACGATCAGGAAGAGGCGCTGTCGATTTCCGATCGGATCGTGGTGATGAACGAAGGGCGCGTGGAGCAGATCGGCACGCCGTCGGAGATCTATAACTTTCCGCGTACGCGTTTTGTGGCGTCGTTTGTCGGAACGTTGAACCTGCTGTCGGGACAGGTGGTGGATCCGGCGAGCGGCAAGATCGTGGTCGGCGGTCAGGAATTGCGGACCTCGCACGCGCTTGATTCCGGCGATGCCGGCAAGCAGCGGATGCTCGCCGTACGCCCCGAAGCAATCGTGCTGGAAGCGCCGGCGAACGGTCGCAACACGCTTGCGGCGACGGTGGAGGAGGTCAACTTCCTCGGCGCGGTGGTGCGGATCAGGACACGCGTGGACCAGTCCGTAATTTCACTCGATGTCTTCAACGACCCGAACCGGCGTTTGCCGGAACGCGGGCAACCCGTGGCGCTTGGGTTCTCGCACGAGAATCTGCTGGTGCTGGAGGAGGGGGCCTGAGCGTTGGCTAGCTGAAGCCGCCCGGAGCGGCTGACGGCGAGCGCTGGTTCAAAAGGCCGCTTTGCATCGCGCAAGCGGCCCTTTCCGTTGCGAGAGGCCCTTATTTTCCCCGGCGGCGCGCCATCCGATAACCCCTCCAAAACGCGACACACTCTCCCCCTTCGTCTCAAAATGTTAAGGTAGTGCTCGGTTTATTGTGAGACGGACAGCAAAAGCGTGATTTTCACCACCCATCTGAAGGTTCTAGGCGTTTCCCTCGCCGCATCGATTCTTGTTCTCAGCGCTTGCGCGCCCTTGCCGACCGACACCGGCGCGAATGCGCCGGCAGGCGCAAGCGCCACGCCGGTGGCCGCAGCCAAGATGCAACCCACCCCGAAACGTTCTGCACAGGTCGATTCTTCCGGCGTTCCCGGCGAACAGCGCATTGAGGTCGGCGGTCCCATCGGCTACCGGACCGAAGTCGCCATCAGGCCGCCCAAGCAGGTATGCGATCTCGACGCCTTCGCCGACGGCGTGCAATACGGTTATGCCTACACGTGGAATCGCCTCGTGATGGAACAGGCGCGCGAGGGCGGCAAGACCACGGGTGCGCCGCCAGCCCAGTTCGATCCCTCAGCCATCCGGTTGCAGGACGAGCAGTACAAGATCGTGTGGAACGGTGACCAGCGGGTGAATGCGTGCGCGTCGGATGGTTATCTGATCGGGCGCATCGTGGGTACGCACCGGGCGTACACGGATCTCAAGGGCGGTGCGAGCTGATCCTCCAGCGCGCGGCTCAGTCGCATTTGTGGGCGTCGGTCACGTAGGCTGCCGCGCTCACGATATCGCCGTAAATCGTATATCCCGTACCGTTCGCCGACGGTTCCGCGTCGATCAGCAACATGGTCTGCCCATTCGCGCCGTGCACGGTGATCACGCTGCCGTCCGCGTTCGGCGAGTATTCGCCGATCTTGAGCGGCCGCGTGGCCCATTTCGCCTTCACGCAGGCCACGAACGGCAGTGTCTTGAGCTGCGACGTTCCCGAGCCGACCGGCACCGTCTTGATCAGCGAGTCGTATTGGGTCACACAGGCGCTCAAGGCGAAGGCAGCGACGGAGAGGGTCACAGCGGCGGCGAGGCGTTGCGTTTTCATACGGTAGAACCTTTTTATCGATGATAAATGCGGCGCCCAAGAGGCGTGCATCGGAGCCAAGATGCTAACCGCTCACCCGATCAGGTGTGAAGAAAACGATCGAACGGGCACAAAACCGCTGCTGGACTTACCCGAACGGCATAGACTCCCAGACTTTTCTTAAGTCCCGTCAACCTAGGCCGTTATACAGCCGTTGCTAACCGTAACGTTCCATTCAGGCTTTTGAAATCTGAATGGGCGCCGGATAGACGCGCAACGGTCCGGCTTTTGGCCGCCAGAACCAAGAACCAACAAGAACGCTAAAAAGCCGCAAGGCCAGAAGGCGTTGGAGCAAGTCCGGTAATCCGCATGTCTCGCAGAAATAGTGTCAGTTCAGTTCCTTCGCTGGAGTCGTTGCTCCGCTTGCTGAAAGCGTGGCGGCTGCAGCGTTTCACCACGCCGGTGCTCGCACTGGTCGTGTGTGCGCTGTTGCTGGTCGTGTTCCAGCATCTGTCGCACGCCGTCAACTATAAAACGGTCGTTCACCAATTACGCGCGCTGCGCTTGGAGGCGTGGGCCGGCGCGCTCGCCGCCACCGTGCTGAGCTACGTGGCGCTGGTGGGCCGCGACGCCGTGGGCCTGCGATACCTCGACACCAAAGTGCCCCGTACCGTCCTGTGGGTCGGGGCGGCGGTTGCCTCCGCGCTCGGCAACGCGACCGGTTTCGGCGCGCTGACCGGCGGCGCGGTGCGCTGCCGCGTGTATGGCGTCGCGGGCGTCACGCCCACGCAGGTCGGCCACCTGACCGTGTTCACGAGCGTGACGCTGGCGCTCGCGTTGGCGTTGATGACGGCGATTGGCATGGTGTGCGCCGCCGATACCCTGGCCGCCATGCTGCATGCATCGCCGGATTTGCTGCGAGTCAGCGGCAGCGCGGTCCTGGCCGGATTCGCCGTCATGATCGTACTGTGCCGCGCGGCGCCCAGGACGCTGCGGGCGCGCTGGGACTGGCTCGCCGTCACCATTCCGGCACGCCGCGACCTGGTTGCGCAACTCCTGCTCGCCACGCTCGACGTGTTCGCCGCCGCACTTGCGCTGTGGGCCGTGCTGCCGCACGCCCAAGTGGGTTTCGGCGAATTCCTCACGGTGTTTTCCGCAGCCATGCTGCTCGGCATGATCGGCCATACGCCTGGCGGTGTGGGCGTGTTCGAGGCGGCGATGGTATTTGCGCTCGGCGGCAGCGTGAATACGCCCGAAATGCTGGCTGCGCTGCTCGCGTATCGCGCGATCTATTTCGGCCTGCCGCTGATCGCCTCCACGTTCGTCCTGGCGGCGTTCGAAGGCCGGGCGCTCAAGGGGCGCTTCGCGTTCCTGAATCCATCGAATGTGTCGCAGCTCGCGCCGGTATTCCTGAGCGTGGTGACCTTCGTGGTCGGCGGCATGCTGGTGATTTCCGGCGCAACCCCCGCTTTCGGCAAACGCATCGCGATGCTGCAAGCCGTGTTGCCGCTGTGGGTGCTTGAAAGCTCGCAACTGCTGGGAAGCGTGCTGGGCGTGGTTCTGCTTTTCGTTGCACGCGGTTTGCTGCGCCGTCTCGATGCTGCCTGGTGGCTGGCCATCACGCTCGCGGTAGCCAACCTGGCGCTGTCGATGGCAAAGGGACTGGCGTTTGTCGAAACGGGCGTGCTCGCGGTGCTGATCGCCATGCTGCTCGCGACCCGCGACCGCTTCAACCGGCGTTCTTCGCTGCTGGCTGAGCGGTTCACGGCGAGCTGGCTGGTCTCGGTGGGCATTGTGATCGGGCTGGCGGTGTGGATCCTGTTGTTCGCTTTTCGCGATGTCAACTACAGTCGCGACCTCTGGTGGCAATTCGCCTTCGACGACCGCGCGCCGCGCGCGCTGCGCGCGACGCTCGCGGCGGCTTTGTTCGCCGCGTTGTTCGCCGTGTGGCAGTTGCTGCGTCCGGCGGCCGGCCGGTTCGAAAAGCCCGCGCCGCAGGACTTGCTCGATGCCGCGCGCATTTTCCGCGCGCAGGAGCGCAGCGACGCCGGTCTGGCGATGATGGGCGACAAGAGTTTCCTGTTCTCGAGTTCGCGGGAAGCGTTCCTGATGTACGCGAAACACGGACGCACCTGGGCGGCGCTGCACGACCCTGTCGGCCCGCGCCGCGAATGGGCGGAACTGATTCGCCGGTTCGTGGAAATGGCGCATGCGCATGGCGGTCGCGCGGCGTTCTACCAGGTTCGGGCCGACGCGCTGCCGCTTTACCTCGATGCTGGTCTCACGCTGATGAAACTCGGCGAGGAAGCGCATGTGGTGCTGGAAGATTTTGACCTGAAGGGGTCGCATCGCGCTCACTTGCGATACGCGCTGAAGCGCGGCGAACGCGATGGTTTCGACGTGGAAGTCATCGATTCACCGCGCGTTCCCGAATGCATGCCGGTCCTGCGCGAGATTTCCGATGCGTGGCTGGGGAGCCGCGAGGCGCGCGAAAAGAGCTTTTCGGTCGCAGCTTTTACCGACGATTACCTTGCCGCGCAGTCCGTGCTGCTCGTGCGCCAGCAGGGCAAGCCGGTGGCGTTCGTCACCTTCATGACCACTGACCTGAACACCGAGGCCACGGTCGGCGTGATGCGGCATCAGCCCGACGCTTCGCCGTACGCGATGGAATATCTGTTTACGAAGCTCGCGCTGCATTTGAAGCAGGCGGGGTTCCGGACCTTGAGCCTGGGCATTGCCCCTTTGTCCGGCATGCAGCCGACGCCGCTTGCTTCGCCGTGGCATCGGCTGGCTGGTCTGGTGTGGCGGTTCGGCGGGCGTTTCTACAATTTCCGGGGCTTGCGCGGTTTCAAGAGCAAGTTCCAGCCGCGTTGGGAGCCGCGCTATCTGGCGGCATCCGGCTCGGTGGGCGTGTTTTTCACGCTCGCAGATCTCTCGTTGCTGGCGGGAGGCTGGCGTTCATGACATTTTTCAGGAAGTTCGCGGTTGTTTCTTGGTTGTCTGTGTTGTCGATTTCCATGGCCCATGCGGCCACCTTGCCCGGCGGCCGTTATGGCGACGTGACGTTCACGAAACCTGCCGGTCCCATGCGCGGTTTCGTCGTGTTGTTCTCCGATAAAAGCTGGACCCAGGCCGACACCCAGACTGCCGATGCACTGGCCAAAAACGGCGCGATGGTGGTCGGCGTGGACACGGCGCGCTACGCGGCGAAATTGCCGTTGCTGAAGGAGACTTGCCACAACCTGGTTGGCGACGCCGAATCGGTGAGCCATCAGCTTGAACGCGAAGTGCAATCCAGCCGTTATTTCGCGCCCATCCTGATGGGCGCGGGGCAGGGCGGCGTGCTGGCCACGAAGATCCTTGCCCAGGCGCCGGACAACACGGTGGCTGGCGCGCTCGCGCTGAATCCCGATCCCCGGCTGGATGCGCGTTTCAACCTGTGCCCGCCCGATCCGACCATTACGCACGCGAAGGGCCTGCCCGGTTTCTTCGATAAAACCACCCAGCCCGCCGATGCTTCGCAAGCCGATGCGCTGCTTGCGCTCGCCGCGCCGCATCTGAAGGCAGAGCAGATCCGCGATGAAGACGTATCGGATTTGCCGCTGATAGAACTGCCGGCCGCGCGTCCGACGAACCTGCTCGCTATCGTGATTTCCGGTGACGGCGGCTGGCGCGATCTCGACAAAACCATTGCGGAGTCGTTGCAGAAGGATGGCGTGTCGGTGGTCGGCATCGACGCGTTGCGGTACTTCTGGAGCGCGAAGACACCTGAGCAGACCAGCCACGACCTCGCTCGCGTGATTCAGGCTTATAGCGCGCGCTGGCACTCGGAGCATGTTGCCTTGATCGGCTATTCGTTCGGCGCCGACGTCATGCCGTTTGCCTATAACCGGCTGCCGGATTCGGTGCGCGCGAAGGTGTCGATGGTGTCGTTGATGGGCTTTGCGCCCGACGCCGATTTCCAGATTCGCGTGACGGGCTGGCTCGGCATGCCTGCCAGCAGGGACGCGCTGAAAGTGCAGCCGGAACTGGCGAAACTGCCGCCCTCGATTGTGCAGTGCATCTACGGCGCGGCCGAAACAGATACTTTGTGTCCCACGCTGACGCAGACCGGAATAGAAGTGGTGAAGACCACCGGGGATCACCACTTCGGCGGTGATTACACGCTGCTCGCACGGCACATCCTGACCAGCTGGCAGAAGCAGATCGCCGCGGGGACCTGAACCGGGCGGCGGCCGGCTTTCAGCGCTAACCAACGGATCAGGGATCAGGCGGTTACGCTGGGCTCGAGCGGCCCGATGAAATCGCGCTTTCCTACCGGCACGCCGAGATGCCGGAGGATGTCGTAAGCCGTGACAATATGGAAATAGAAGTTCGGTAACCCGAACTGGAACAAATACTCTGCGCCGCTGAATTTCATCTCCAGGTCCTTTTGCTTGATGGTCACGACACGCGTGTCAGCTCCTTCGAACGTCCCCGCATCAATCGCTTTCAGATACGCCGTCGTCTTTGCGATGCGCTCCCGCAGTTCGGCGAATGTTGTTTCGGTATCGTCGAAACGGGGTGCCGTGACGCCCGACAGCCGTTCCGTCGTTGCTTTCGATGTATCGCTTGCGCGCTGGATTTGAGCCGAGAACGGCAGCATGTCCTCGGCTAGCCGGGCGCTCGTTACGTCCGCGTCGCTCAAGCCCTTTTCTTCGGCGTGGGCGGCGGCTTTATCGAGCAGGGAAGCGAGCACGTCGAGGCTACGGATCAAAACCGGAACGGTCGCGCGATACATTGAAACGGACATGGTGAGGCTCCTGACTGGACGGGTGATCAGCATACCGGGACGACGCCCATCGCGCTTTTTCCGCCGTTCGAGCGCCGCGTTCTTCCGGCACGCGCGTGCCATTTTTCAAGCTTGCGAAACGTCCGTGACGCTCGCTGCCAAAGGCGAAAGCCGCGCGCGTAATACGTCGCGCATGAGAAACTCTGCGTTCGAACTGCCGCTAAACACGGCTATCATTGACATTTAAACGGCCGGGACGCCCGTCATGATTTCAGACGATATTACTCAGGAAATACAGCGCATCGACCGTCAGGCACTGCGCGAATTCATCGACCGGAAGTGGGACGACGAGATTCTCCCCGCGCTCACGGACTACATCGCGGTGCCCGCAAAAAGCCCGATGTTCGACCTCGACTGGGCACACAACGGATTTATCGAACGCGTCATTACGGACGCTGCGCAATGGGTCGAGCGGCAACCCATACGCGGCCTGAAAGTGGAAATCATCCGCTTGCCCAATCGCACGCCCGTGATCTTTTTCGAAGCACCCGCTACGCGTTCGAACAGCAGCGACACCATTGTTCTCTACGGCCATCTCGACAAACAGCCCGAGTTCGACGGCTGGCGTCGTGATCTCGGGCCGTGGTCGCCCAAATACGAAGACGGCAAGCTCTACGGACGCGGCGGCGCGGACGACGGTTACGCCACCTATTCGTCAATCAGTGCGATCGCCGCGCTGGACGCCCAGGGCGTCGAACGGGCGCGCTGTGTCGGCATTATCGAAACGTGTGAGGAATCGGGCAGCTATGACTTGCTGCCGTACATTGACGCGCTGCGTGAACGGCTCGGCAATGTGAGCCTCGTGATCTGCCTTGATTCCGGTGCGGGTAACTACGATCAGCTCTGGCTGACAACGTCGCTGCGCGGCCTGGTTGCGGGCGACCTGGAAGTGCAGGTGCTCGACGAAGGTATTCACTCGGGTACGAACGGCGGCATTGCGCCGTCCACGTTTCGCATCATGCGCAGGCTGCTGGAACGGCTCGAAGATTCGAGCACCGGCAACCTGCTACCGAAGGGTTTTCACTGCGATATTCCGTCGCGCCGGCTGAGCGAAGCGGAAGCAACGGCACGCATTCTTGGCGACGATGTGTGGAAGAAACTCCCGTGGACCTGCGGACAGAATGGCGGCACGGTATTACCCGTGACTACGGACCCGCGCGAAGCGCTGCTCGATTCCACGTGGCGGCCGTCGCTGGCGGTGACCGGGGCTGAGGGGCTGCCGTCCCTGATCAATGCGGGCAACGTGCTGCGCCCGCGCACCGCGTTCAAGTTGTCGTTGCGCCTGCCACCGCTGGTTGAAGCCACGAAGGCGCTTGCAGAACTCAAGGCCATGCTCGAAGCCGATCCGCCTTATAACGCGAAGGTCACGTTCAAGCCCGAGCGCGGCGAAGCGACCGGCTGGAGCGCACCCGAACTGTCGCCGTGGCTGGGTGATGCCCTGAATGACGCCTCGCGCCGGCATTTCGGCGCGGATGTCGCGTTCCTTGGCCAGGGCGGTACCATTCCGTTGATGAACACGTTGCAGGAAGGCTTTCCGCGTTCGCAGTTCATGGTGTGCGGCGTGCTGGGACCGAGGTCGAACGCACACGGCCCGAATGAATTCCTCCATGTGCCCTTCGCGAAGAAACTGACGGCGACGGTCGCCGAGGTGATCGCGGCGACACCTTGATGGCGGGTGAGTGACCCTGACTTTCATCCGGCGCGCAGCTTTGCGCGCCGTTTTATTTGCACGCTACGGTGATGAACCGGCGCGCAGTTGAACTGGGTTGAATTTGGTCGAGTTTGGTTGAGCCTGAAGCGCAGTCCTTTTAAATACCAGGAGACGCAGTCGCATGAGCACTGAAACCACGCGCGAATCGCGCATCGCCCCGGATACCTTGCACGCCTATGTCCGCGCAATATGGACACACGCCGGCAGTACGCCGCGTGAAGCTGAACTGGTGGCTGATCATCTGGTGATGGCGAATCTGTCGGGACACGACTCGCACGGCGTCGGCATGATTCCGCGCTACATGGCGTCACTTGCGGACAACGAATTGAAGCTCAATACCCACGCTGAAATTGTCCGCGATGTCGGTGCGGTGCTGACTATCGATGGCCGCAAGGGTTTCGGCCAGGTCGTCGCGCATGAGGCCATGGAACATGGCATCGAGCGGGCGAAAAAGCTCGGCGTGTGTGCGGTCGGTTTGCGCAATGCGCATCACATTGGGCGCATCGGGCATTGGGCCGAGCAGTGCGCGGCGGCGGGTCTGGTCTCGTTTCACTTCGTCAATGTGGCGGGCGACCCGCTGGTTGCGCCGTTTGGCGGTATTGACCGGCGCTTCGGTACGAACCCGTTCTGCGCCGCGTTTCCGCGCGAAGGCAACGCGCCGATTGTGCTCGATTTTGCGACCGCGGGGATTGCCTACGGCAAGACGCGCGTGGCCTACAACAAGGGCGTAAAGGTCGCTCCGGGTTACCTGATTGATCACGCGGGCGTGCCGACCATCGAACCGAAGGTCATGCACGAAGCACCGTTCGGTTCGCTCACGGCAATGGGAGCGCACAAAGGCTACGGTCTCGCCGCCATGTGCGAGATTTTCGGCGGCGCGCTGTCGGGCGGTTTCACGACCCACGCGGACACGCTGGACACGACGAACGCGATTATCAATTGCATGACGTCGGTGATTGTCGATCCGAATGCCTTCGATGCCCCCAACGCTCAGGCCGAAGCCGATGCATTTGTTCAATGGGTGAAGGCGTCGCCGCTCGCGGCCGGTACCGACAGGATCATGGTGCCGGGCGAGCCGGAACAGGCGCGGCGGGCCGATCTCAACGTGAACGGCATTCCCATCGATCCCACCACGTGGCAGCAAATCCGCGCGGCCGCCGGGCAGTCCGGCATGCCGGCGGCCGCGATCGAGGAGTTTGTGCAAGCGTTGAAATGAGGCTGGTTTTGCACGGTTGCCTGGAGCAGCTGCGCGGGCGAGGGGGACCCTATCCAGCCCCGTCCGTGCGGCGTGCAACGGCCGGTTAGCTTGTCCGCACCATCTCGTTGCTGATCCAGTCGGTCACCGACGTCCGTTTCGGTTCCCAGCCCAGCAGTTCCCGCGCGTGTTTGCCACGCACCCGGCTATTCGATCCCAGCCCGTACGACGCCATTTCGTAGCCCCATTCCTTCTTGGCTTCCTCGAGCGGCCAGTCTTGCGGCGCGCCGAGACCGAGTACCTTGGCCATTGCCGTCGTCATATCGCGGAAGGCCGCTTCGCCGCTTTCGACGAAATAGAACGTACCGGCCGGCGATTTTTCGAGCGCACGCGCGTACAGGTCGGCGACATCGTCAATATGCACGTTCGACCAGATATTGCGTCCCGGTCCCACATGCCGCACGACGCCGCTTTTTTTCGCCTGCGCCAGCAAACGCGGCAACTGCACGCTTTTCGCGTTCGCCATGGCGCCGTGGCCGTAGATCAGCGTATTGCACAGCACGGATGCACGCACGCCGCGTTTGGCTGCGTCGAGCACGAGGTTGTCGATGGCCACGCGCGCGGCTTTGTCGGCGGTCGGTTCGGGCAGGGTGTCCTCGTAGTAGATCGCGTCCGACCCTTCGCCCCCGGATGCATCGCCGACAATGCTCGAGCCGCTGGTGTGCAGCAGCGGTTTGTTCGATCCTGCGAGCCCTTCGATCAACGCCTCGACTGCACCGCGATGGTCGCTGCTGGCGGCGTTGATGACACCATCGGCTGCCTTGGCCTGGGCGATCAGTAACGCACGGTCGTCCAGGCTGCCGATCACGGGTTCAATGCCCAATGCCTTGAGTTCGTCCGCCTGTTCCGGGCGACGGATGAGGCCGCTGACCTGATGGCCGTTGCGAGCCAGGTGCGCCGCAATCGAGCCGCCGATAAAACCGCCTGCCCCAGTTACAAAAATCTTCATGTCCGTTCTCCATTGAATACTGTGTCGACCGGGGTTGGCGCCTTTAGCACTTGCTCCGGTCCCATTGAGTCGATGCATGCAGTATCCCCGTCTTCGACTTTCGCAAAAACAGTGTTAGTCTCAAATCAATTTTGATTCAAAGTCAACAATAGATAGATGAAGACGACCACTGAAGAGCTGCTGGCGTTCGTGACCGTGATCGACAGCGGCTCGATCACAGCGGCCGCCGAGGCATTGCAGCAAACCGTTTCCGGCGTGAGCCGGGCATTGACGCGGCTGGAGCAAAAGCTCGACGCCACGCTGGTTCGGCGGACCACGCGGCGCCTGCAACTCACCGACGAAGGCGAACTTTTTCTCGTGCGTGCCCGCGCCATCCTCGCCGCAATGGCGGATGCCGAAGAGTCGATCGCCCGGCAACGCGAACGGCCGGCGGGGCGGTTGCGGGTGGATGCCGCGTCGCCTTTCATGCTGCATTGCATCGTGCCGCACGTGCAGGCGTTCGCCGCGGCGTATCCGGAAATCGTGCTGGAATTGAGCAGCAATGAGCGAATTGTCGACTTGATGGAGCAGCGCGTGGATATCGCGATCCGGATTGGCGCGCTACAGGATTCCACGCTGCACGCGCGCTCGCTCGGCAGCAGCCGGCTGCGTATCCTGGCGAGTCCTTCTTATCTCGCGGAACACGGGGAACCGCGCACGGTGGCTGAATTACGGCGGCATCGGCTGATTGGTTTTACAGCGCCCGAGAGCCTGAACGACTGGCCGTTGATCGATGACGACACGGCTAACCAGGGCGGCGGCGCGCGCTTGCGGATCGTGCCGGACATCGCGGCATCGAGCGGCGAGACCATGCGGCAACTTGCGCTGGCCGACGGCGGGATCGCGTGTCTCGCCGCATTCATGACCAGCGCGGATGTAGCCAGTGGACGGCTGCAAACCGTGATGGACTCTGTTCTACTCGATGTCCGCCAACCGATTAGTGCGGTGTTCTACCAGAGCGCATCCATGGCGCGGCGGGCGAAAGCTTTCCTCGATTTCCTGGCCGGACGGTTGGTGCTTTAAAGCGTGCGACGTATGCTGCCGGTTTCCCTTTTCCTTTTTTTCCTTTTTCCCTTCGTGAATCTATATGCCCATTGAGCTCATCAACGCACCGGGTCTTCCGGTACCCGCCGGCCACTACAGTCACGCATCCCGCGCGGGTAATCTCGTCTGCGTGTCGGGCCAGTTGCCCATGCGTCCCGACGGCACGCATACCGGCGACTTGCCGTTCGAACAACAGGCGCAGCAGGCGCTGGACAATGTCAGCACGGTGCTGGCAGCGGCCGGCGCGGGGTTGAAGGACGTGATCGAGGTGACGGTTTACCTGGTCGGCGTGGATCACTGGAAAACCTTCAACGAGATCTACACGCGTCATTTCGGCGACTGGAAACCTGCACGGGCAGTTCTTCCCGTGGGCGCGCTGCACTACGGTTACCTGCTGGAGATCGCGGTGCGGGCATGGGTGGAGCCGGCCTGAGTTGTTGCCTGCCTGAGTGGCCGGTCCGGGCGGATAGGGGCGAACGCCCAGCCGTTCGATTCCCGTTGGCGTAACGCGGCAGCCCTCTTATCATGACGAGGCCGCATCCTTACAGGTAACGTCATGATCCAACTCGTGCTGCTCCTGCTGGGCGTGGACTATCTGCGCAGCCGCTGGCGCATGCTCGCCGTGGCGGGCGGTATCTGGCTGGTGATCGGGGTGTCGGTGTTTATCGATGCCCTCGACGGTGTCCTGTATTTCCCCATCCGTCTGTTCGCCTGGCTGCTGCTCATTGAAGGGCTCGCGACTCTCGCCATTGCGAGTATTGGCGTGGGCGGCCAGCGCACGCTGCGTTACGTGAAAGGCGGCGCATTCACGCTCGCCGCGCTGCTGATCATGGCGGGCAATCATCACGGCAACTTCGTGCTGTCGATGATCTTCGGCACGTTTTTCCTCGCCGACGGCTTGCTGCAGACCGTGTCGGCTATCGTGGTCCGTTATAGCCGGTGGAGGATTGTGCTGGCGCTCGCGATTGTCGAAATCCTGCTTGCGATCTTTTTCTTCGAACCGTATCCCACGCATTACGTCGGCACTGCGCCTTACGCAATCGGGCTCGGGCTCGCGTTCGGCGGGTTGAACATGCTGTGGATCGCATTTCGCGTACGCCGCATGGAAAGCCTGCCCCCTGAAAATGAGAAAGCGCTGGCGCTTTCCGACGACGTAATTCCCGATCCGACGCTCGCTGAAAAGTCCGCTACGGCAAAGGTTGCCGCGGTTGGGGTGGCGACCGAGGCCGACAGCCCGTTCGAATGGGACGGTCCCCCCGCCGCCGATGAAAAAGCGCTTACCGTGCATGTATGGACGCCCGTCGGGTCCGCACGGGCGCAGGCCAATCGGCGTCTGATCGTGGACCGCTACATTGCCGCCGTCGATGCCAACGGCGTCATCTCGACGGGCCACGCGGCGCTTGAGTCACCCGAGGGTATTTACATCAGCCTGTACCCGGGCGTGGAAATCGATCGCTCGCCGGACGAGTTCGGACGCATCTTGCGCGCAACTCGCGAGAACAACATGCCGGGCACGTTCCAGCCGGATTACGCGACGGAATCGAAGGCATGGTGCGAGTCCACCACCCGTGTGCGTATTCGCAATTACCGGCCGGATCGGCTGAAGGCTTTCTGGGAAAAATATCGGCAGGATCAGACCTATAACCTGACCTACCGGAATTGTTCGAGCACTGTCTCCAAGGCATTGGAGGCGGCACTGGAAGGCACCGTGGGTACCTTTCACGGCCGCGACACCGGTTGGCGTGCCTTCCTGCGCCTGATCGTCACGCCGGAGCTCTGGGTCGCCGCGCAGATCCGCAAACGTGCCGCCACCATGGCCTGGACCCCGGGCCTGACGCTCGACTACGCGCGGGCGCTGAGCATGCTGGCCGATCCCCGGCCGTTTGGCTATCTCAAGATGGCGCGGCTCGCGGTGCGCAAGATGCTGCGCTCGCGGCGCCAATGGCGGCAGGAAGCATCCGATGCCGCCGACGCACGCGCAGACCGGATGGACGGATCGCGCGCTTCATAGGTCCTGTGCGCCGTTGTTACCTCGTGATGTGCCGTCCCTGGTTCGCCGGCCACCGCGCGTGTCTGCGTGTCTGCGTGTTTGTGCGTTGCGAGTCGCGGCTTGCGGCTCAGGCGAGATCGAGCGTGGCCGTCATATCCCCCAGCGGCGGCTGGCCGTTTGCCGCGAATGCCCGGTCCCGAGCGACCACACCGTCAAGCGGCACCAGGTCGTGGACGCGCGTGATGAAGCGCAGGATCGAGTTCGTGTCATAGACGGTATGGTCGACGATCCCTTTCTTCGCGAACGGCGCGATCACCAAGGCTGGAACGCGCGACCCTGGTCCCCATCGATCCCCTTTCGGCGGCGGCACGTGATCCCACCAGCCGCCGTTCTCGTCGTGCGTGATGATGACAACCGTGCTTTCCCATTGCGGTCCGCGCTGGATCCGCTCGACTATGTTGGCGAGATGCCGGTCGCCCGATTCGACATCGGCGTAACCCGCATGCATGTTCAGATTGCCTTGCGGTTTGTAGAACGTCACCGCCGGCAGCCGCCCTGCGTCAATGTCCGCAATCAGTTTGTTGGTCGACGGATCATCACCCAGACCCGCGTCGCGCAGATGTTGGGTGCGAGCCTGCGTGCCGGGCGCAAAGCTGCGGAAATAGTTGAACGGCTGATGGTGATACTGAAAATCGGGAACCATGCCGGTGTCGCTGTGTGTGAGCGCATAGTCCCAGCCGCCGCCATACCACGCCCAGTCCACGCCTTTATCCGATAACCGGTCGCCGATGGTGGCGTAGGTTTGCGGCGGCATCACGCGGTAATTCGACGGGTCCGCCAGTGCCGGATCGCCGCCTTGCGCCGGGCGGACGTTGCTTGGCTGATAAGGCGGCGCCATGGTGTTGACGGCGTAACCGTCGGCGGTGAGCGCGCCGTCGTTGACGAAGGACGGGGGACCGTCCAGTGCCGATGCAGGCGAATCAGCCGCGAGTTTCAGGCGCGTGCCCAGCGGATCGTCTCCGTCCAGGACCGACAGGAGTTTTTTCGCCGGGCCGTTGTGTGCGTCCGGATAGAACGGGGTCTGTGCCGAGATCAGGAAGATGTGATTGAGCCAGGACCCGCCAAATGCGGCCATGAAGAAGTTGTCGCACAGCACGTTTTGCCGGGCGATGTTCCAAAGCTTCAGCGATTCAGCCGAATTGCGGTAATGCCCCATGACCAGGCCGCCGGAGTCGCCCCAGGCGGCGAACTGGTTGTTGCGGCCCGCGTTGATCTGCATCTGGTTCTGATAGAAACGGTGTACGAGGTCGCGCGTGATGACGCCATTGGGCAGCGATTGTCCTTGCGCGTCGACCAGATGGAACGGGCCATTCGGCACGCCGTCGATCTGTTTTTCCGAAATCATGTAGCGCTTGCCGTCCACTTCCTGCGCTTGCGGCACGAGGCCGCCCCAGATTTTCGGCAGGACAGGCATGGGCGTGCGCCCGTCCCGGTCCAGCTGCACATAGCGGGACGCGGGTACGGCTTCCAGCGGATATTGCACGCCGGGATAGTTGCCCCAGAGATTGCTGAAACTGCGATTTTCCGCGTAGATCACGACAATATGGCGGACGCGCGCCTGCAGCGTTCGATCAAGCGCGAGGTCGGCGGCCGTCTTGGGCGTGGCGGGGCGCGAGTCGAAGAGATTGCAGCCGCTCAGCGACAATCCACTCAGGCCGGCCAGACCGACGCCGGCCGCAAGCAGGCGGCGGCGCACGGGATCTTGGGGCAGGTCGGACATGGGTTCTTCGTCGCGGGGATCGTCAGTGTGGCTCATCGCAGCTCCTGAATGTCTGGCGGTTCATCAATGTGTTTCTTGATGTTGCTAAATAGTGTGGCTCAACAAAGTGACGCAATTTTGCCGCGGACTATTTTGAATCGGATCCATGGATCGAACCCTTGAATTGACCCTAATCAAAGCGACGCACGAGCGCGGGAAGCTACCCGGCCGCATAGCGCAGAGAGCGCCTGTGCGTTGCTTCATCCGCGTTCGTCTACCTGAATCTTGCCCGCAAACGCGTGGTTCCCGATAGCTGACCGAATGGCCTATATGCCCGGAAATGCGTCGGCCCGGACGTCGTATGCCGTTTGGTCGACTGGAAAGCGTCACGCTGGGCGACTACTATCGTTCGAACTGCCCGGGAATCAACTGAGCACCAGTTTCACACCCACGATCACCAGCGTGGCAGCCAGCACGTTACGCAGCAGGACCTCCGGCGCCCGGGAGGAAAGCATGCTGCCCAGCACGATCCCCGGCAGAGAACCCACGAGCAGGGACAGCAGCAGGTCCCAATTGACGGAACCGAGCAGCCAGTGGCCGGTCCCTGCAATCAGCGTCAGCGGAACGGCATGGGCAATATCCGACCCGACTATGCGTGCCGTCGGCAAACGCGGATAGAGCAGCAACAGAACGGTCACGCCAATGGCGCCCGCGCCGACCGAGGTGATGGACACCAGCACGCCCAGGATCGCGCCGGTGAGCACGGTCCAGGCCAGGGTGCGGGTTTCACGGCTCGCCGCTCCTGGTTTCCCGCTAGCTTCGCGGGCCATTCCGGTCTTGTAGGCAAGGCGGGCGAGCTGTGGACGGAACACGAGCGAGACAGCGGTAACCAGCAGCGCATAGCCCAGCACGAGCTGGATCACCCGGGCGGCGGCGGGTGTGTTCAAACCGTACCGGTTGAGCAGGATCAGGGTAATGGCCGCCGCCGGGATGCTCCCCGCCGCGAGTCGGCCCGTGATGCGCCAGTCCACGGAGCCCTTGATGCCATGGACCAGCGTGCCGGTCGCCTTGGTCGCGGCCGCGTAGAGCAGGTCGGTGCCGACTGCGGTAGCCGGGTGGATACCGAACAGCAGCACGAGCAGCGGCGTCATCAGGGAGCCGCCGCCCACGCCGGTCAGGCCCACGAGGAAACCCACGGCCAGGCCGGATGCGGAATAAAGTAGGTCGATGTGCGGAAAAGGCATTCGGCTGGGAGAACCGGTTGGATGAGCGTCGGTCGAAAAACGGTCGATGATAGCGGGTCCGCGGCGCGCTTGCCGCCGGCCATGCAAAATTGATTGGCGGGCTTCGGCCGTACAATCGGCCAAGTGTCCAGGCAACTCTTTCAGGAAGGTGTAATGGAAACGAAGGAACAACAGCAAGCAGCGCAGGCGCAGAACGACCGAGAGGCCCGTGATATCGCTCGCGAAGCTGCCCACGGTCCCGCTCATGACGACATGCCCGATCCCATCCGCACGACGGCCGGCGTTCGCGAGGTTCCTCCGTCGAAGCCCGACGCAGTAGCGGACGGGGCATTTATCGCAACCGAACATACGAACTACGCGAACGAGCGCCAGTTCGTGCTCAAGGCCGGCAACACCTTCGTTGTCAACGACGCGAACGGCGACATCCGCGGCAATGACGACGGTCTTTTCGTCAACGACACACGCGTGTTGTCGCAGTTGCGCCTGACCTTCGGCGGCCGTTCACCGTCGCTCTTGTCCGGCAGCGTGTCCAGCGACAACGCCGTGTTTACCGCGCACCTGACCAACCGGCCGCTGCCGCCCATCGGCGGGGCGACCACGCCGGAAGGCGTGATCCACGTCGAGCGCCGCCGGGTCTTGTCGCGGCACGTGCTGCACGAAGCGATCGTCCTGACCAACTACGGTACGGAACCGGCCACCGTGCCGCTTTCTATCAACTTTGCCGCCGACTTCCACGACATGTTCGAAGTGCGCGGTTCCACCCGTCCGAAACGCGGGGCCATGCGCGAGCCGTGCATCGAAGATGGCGAAGTCGTGTTGCGCTACACAGGGCTGGATGAGGTCGAGCGTACTGCGCGCATCCAGTTTTCGCCCGCGCCTCATTCGCTCTCGGTCAATCGCGCGGACTACGTGCTGCGGATCCAGTCGGAAACGGCCATGTCGATCTACCTGTCGATCACGGCCGTTGCACACGCATTGAGCGACGCCAGCGCGGAGAGCAAGAAGATCGCCGAGGAGGGCGCCGAATGCGCGCCGGAATCGGGGCGGCCGGCCATTCGCGAGGCGCTTGTCGATGCCCACCGGCGCATGCGCGAACGGCGGCGCTCCGTGGCCCGCGTGCGCTCGAGCAACCCGTTGTTCAGCGAATGGATCGATCGTTCGCTCGCCGATCTCGGATTGCTGACTACCGATCTTGAAACGGGACCGTATCCGTACGCGGGCATCCCGTGGTTTTCCACGGCTTTCGGCCGCGACGCCATCATTACTTCGCTGCAGATGCTGTGGCTCGATCCGTCGCTTGCCCGCGGCGTGCTGCGGTTTCTCGCGGCACACCAGGCACGTGAAGACTCGGCGTTCCGCGATGCCGAAGTGGGCAAGATCATGCATGAGACCCGCAATAGCGAAATGGCTGCGACGGGCGAAGTGCCGTTTGCGATGTACTACGGCGGGGTCGACAGCACGCCGCTGTTCGTCGCGCTGGCCGGCGCATACGCCGAGCGAACCGGCGACAAGGCGCTGATCGATGAATTGTGGCCCGCGCTGCAACTGGCCGCACAGTGGATTGCGCGTCATTGCGACAAGAACGAATTTGGCTTGTTGAGCTACCAGCGCGCCACGGAAGCGGGGCTCGCGAACCAGGGCTGGAAAGACAGCGGCGACTCCGTGTTTCACGCCGACGGCAGTTTTCCGGTCGGACCGATCTCGCTGGTCGAGGTCCAGGCCTACGCCTCCACCGCGTTTGCCACCATGGCCCACTTCGCGAGGCAGCGCAACGCACCGGAGCAGGCGGAGGATTTCGAGAGGCGCGCGCAAAACATCCGCGAACGGGTGGAGACGATGTTCTGGATGCCTGAGTCGGACTTCTACGGCATTGCGCTCGACGGCAAGGGCGATCTGTGCAAGGTGTTGGCGTCAAATGCCGGACACTTGCTGGCCTTCGACCTGGTTGAGCGCGGCCGCGGCGAAGCGGTCGCGCGCCAGCTTGAATCAACTTTGTTCAACACCGGTTGGGGTGTGCGCACGCTGGCGGCAGGCCAGCCGCGTTTCAATCCGATGTCGTACCACAACGGCTCCGTATGGCCGCACGACAGCGCCATGTGCGCTCGAGGACTCGCCCGCTATGGTGACCGCGGCGGCGCGGTGCGCTTGTTGCAGGCCCTGTTCGAAGCGGCCGTCACGTTCGACATGCGCCTGCCCGAGCTGTTCTGCGGGTTTACCCGGCAGCGCGGCGAGCGACCGATCGGCTATCCGGTCGCGTGTTTGCCGCAAGCCTGGGCCGCAGGATCGCCGTTCATGATCCTCGAGGCCTGTCTCGGAGTCACCATCGACGCCGAGCGTCAGGAAGTGCGCATCGACCGGCCGCAGTTGCCGGATGGTATCGACTGGCTGGAGATCGGCGAATTGCGGGTCGGCGACAAGACCGTGTCAATTACCTTCCGGCGCGTGGGTGGGCAGGTCGTGCCGTCTATCGAAGGCGATATGCGGGTGGTGGCGGTGCTTTGACCGTACGGCGAACCTCGCCGCCGCCGTTTGGCGGTTTAACCGTTTAGCTGCCAGAACGTTTAAACCGCGACGCTGCCGACGTAGTTTTCGGCCAGCGCCGTGGCGGCCGCGCGCGACGTGGTCACGTGTTCGAGCTCGGCCACTTGCAGGCGTTGCTCGAACGGCGAGGTGTCGTCAAGCTTGTGCAGCATCCGGGTCATCCACCACGAGAAGTGCTCCGCGCGCCAGACGCGCTTCAGGGCCGTTTCGGTGTAGCGGTCCAGTTTGTCGCTCGCGCCTTCCTCGTAGAACGCTTGCAGGGCAGCGGTCAGAATACGGACGTCGGACACCGCGAGGTTCATGCCTTTTGCCCCGGTGGGCGGGACAATGTGCGCGGCGTCGCCGGCGAGGAACAGCTTGCCGGATTGCATCGGCGTGGAGACGAAGCTGCGCATGCCGACAATGTTCTTCTGGAAGATTTGCCCTTCGGTAATCTGCCAGCCGTCCAGCGTGTCCACACGTGCGTGGAGTTCGGACCAGATGCGGTCGTCGGACCAGGCATCGACCGAATCCTTCGGATCGCACTGGAAGTACATGCGCTGCACGTTCGGCGAGCGGGTGCTGATCAGCGCAAAACCGCGATCGTGGCGAGCGTAAATGAGCTCGTGCGCGGAAGGCGGCGCGTTGACCAGGATGCCGAACCAGCCGAACGGATAGATGCGCTGATAATCATGCCTCAGCGCCTGGGGCATCGAGCCACGCGCAACACCTTGCGAGCCGTCGCAGCCAATAATGAAGTCGCACTCCAGATCATGCTCGAACCCTTCGTGCCTGTAACGGATGCGCGGCCGGGTGGTGCCGGGGGCGTCGTCGAAGTCGTGCAGCGACACGTCGGTCACGCCGAATTTCAACGCACCGTCGGCCGCCACGCGTGCGGCGACGAGGTCCTTGATGACTTCGTGCTGCGCGTAGACGGTGATCGAGTGGCCGGTGAGTTCGGTCAGTGCAATGCGCCGGCGTTCCCCTTCGAACGCGAGTTCGAAACCGTGATGCACCGCTCCTTCCGCAAGCATGCGCGCGCCGAGTCCGGCCTCTTTCAGCAGGTCCATGGTGCCTTGTTCGAGAACGCCTGCACGGATGGTGGATTCAATCTCGCCGCGGCTGCGCGCCTCGAGCACGACCGATTCAATACCGCGAAGATGGAGAAGATGGGAGAGCAGGAGGCCCGCGGGACCTGCACCAATGATGCCGACTTGTGTACGCATGAATGTCTCCGGAATGCGTGTTGATTTTGTGGACACAGTCTTGCGCACGGACCCGGTATCGCGCAACGCGATACAGAGGATAGGCTGTATTTGGAATAGCGATAAAGGTCCGGGATCGTTTGCCGGTTTTTGTCCCGGGCGGCGGGCCGGACTGGCATCGGCCCAAGCGCACGATCTCTTCGGCACGACCATTGCGATGCCGCACGGCAAGCCGATCATCCTGGTGGGAGGTTTGGGCAATCCAGCCTGGAGCGATTGGGAGCGACTATGCCGCGCGTGCGAAACTGGGCGCTTTCACGCGACAGATCACTGCTCAAGGCCCCATCCATGTCATTCACCATCCGCCGTCTTACCGCAGCCGACGCCAGTGCGTATCGCGATGTCAGGCTTGAAGGTCTCGCCCGGCACCCCGATGGTTTCGGGTCGGCGTGGGAAGACGAGGCTGAACAGCCGCTCGCGTGGTTCGAGCAACGGATCGTGAATGCTGCAGTATTCGGCGGCTTTTTAAACAACGAAAGCGATCTGGCCGGCGTCGCCGGTCTGATCGTGCCGCAAGGCGCGAAACAGCGCCACAAGGGCGTGCTGATGGGTATGTACGTGCGCCCGGCCGCTCGCGGCACGGGAATGGCGCTGGCGCTCGTGCAAGCCGTTCTGAGCCACGCGCGCACGGTGGTGGAAGAGGTGCAACTGACGGTTGCGCCGCATAATGAAGCGGCGCAACGCCTGTATCGCTCGGTCGGATTCGTCGAGTACGCGCGTGAGCCGCGTTCGCTGAAAATAGACGGCAAGTATCATGAGTCGGTACTCATGACCTTGCCGTTCGAACCCGTGGCTTAACTGATCGCCGGGAGTATCGGGATTACCGCGACTACCGAGACTATTACGACTAGCGCCTAGCCGCCGCTCGATTCCAGCAGCTGATTCAAGCGGTATTCCCCCTGACGCGTGACCATCCAGCCCGGGTATTCACTGGCGAGCTGACTGACTTCATCGAGTGCGGCGAGCTCGTCGTCGTTCAGCTTCACTTGCGTCGCTGCAATGTTGTCGTCGAGTTGCCCGATCCGCTTCGCCCCGATAATCACGCTCGTCACCACCTTCTGGTGCAGCAGCCACGCCAGCGCGATCTGCGCCACGGTCACGCCCTTGGCTTCGGCCATCTGCGTCATGGCGTCGATGCAATCAAACGCGCGCTCCATGTTTACCGGCGGAAACGAGAAATTCGTGCGGCGGCCCTGCTCCGTCGAACTGCCGTCGCGCTTGTATTTGCCGCTCAGCAAACCGCCCGCAAGCGGACTCCAGACCATCAGGCCGAGGTTTTCACTCTTGAGCATGGGTACGATTTCACGTTCGAGATCGCGTCCGGCAATCGTGTAATACGCCTGCAGCGACTCGAAACGCGCGAGCCCGAGCCGCTCCGAAATGCCAAGCGCCTTGGCGATCTGCCACGCCGCCCAGTTCGATACACCGATATAGCGGACATGGCCGTGCTGCACGAGGTTGTCGAGTGCGCGCAGCGCTTCTTCGATTGGCGTGGCTGTATCGAAACCATGTAGCTGATACAAATCGATGTGATCGAGTTGCAGGCGCTTCAGGCTCGCCTTCACGCCGTCGATGATGTGATACCGCGACGCGCCGCGTGAGTTGATGCCTTTCGTGCCGGTTTCGCCATGGATCTTGCTGGCGATCACCACGTTTTCGCGCGGCACCTTCAGGTTCTTGAGCGCCTGGCCGGTCATGATCTCCGAGGCGCCGTCGGCGTAGACGTCGGCGGTATCGATGAAGTTGATGCCGGCGTCAAGTGCGCGGCCGACGAGTTTGTCTGCGTCCGCCTGTTGCAGGCCGCCAATATTGGTCCAGATGCCGCCTTCGCCGAACGTCATGGTACCGAGGCACAATTCCGAAACGAACAAGCCGGTATTGCCGAATTTTCTGTTACGCATGCTGGGTCCCTTAGAATTCATCCTTGAACTAGCGGCCGGCCCGTCGACGGAAAACGTGCCACGGCGGCCGCTTCGCGGCTGAACGTCCGTTCGGTGTTTCAGCAACGCCGCGATGAAGCAGTATCTGCCTGTGGCGCAGCGCCCGGCTAGCCTGATCCTGTCAGATCCTTGCCCGATTCTGCAAAGGCCGCGTGCAGCTCTGGGCGAAAACAGGCAGGCGCGAGTAAGCTGGATGCCATTGGCCGGCAGTGCGCGCTTGACCCTGATTGATCGCGACTGGCATCTGACTGACGGCGACCCTTCTCCATCCTTGCAAGACTGCGGCCGTTCCCGGGCAGCAGCCGCGCAAACTCACTATCTGCGAATCATGGCCCTGAATGAGACGGCGGATTCCGCCATCGACCCTTCGAACCACGCTATCAACGGCACACCTGCGCCGCTTGATCCGGGCCTCGATCACGCCCGGCTCGATCTTGTCGCGTTACTGGACCGTTTCACGGCGGACACCACCGGCACGTGCGAAACGGCGGTGCACGGTTTGTTCCTGCACCGGATCGTGCACTGCGGCGGCCCGAGCCACGGCATCCAGACACCGGCGCTTGGCGTGATCGCGCAAGGGTCGAAGCGGATCATGGTGGGCGACGAACTGTATGTGTACGACCCCATGCACTATCTGGTTTCATCGGTGGATCTGCCGGTGATGGGGCAGGTGACCGGCGCTACCGAGGACAGGCCGTATCTCGGCATGCGGCTTGACCTGGATGTCGAGGAAATCACCAAGTTGATTCGCGACGAAAGCCTGCCGCCGTCCACCCCCACGGACGCCTCGCGCGGCCTGTATGTCAACCGGCTCGGCACGTCGCTGCTGGATGCCGTGTTGCGCTTGCTGCGCCTGCTCGATACGCCCGAAGACATTCCGATTCTCGCGCCCCTGGTCAAGCGCGAGATCCTGTACCGGCTGCTGATGAACGGTCCCGGTGCGCGCTTGCGCCAGATCGCGCTGCAGGACAGCCAGACGCAGCGCATTGCCAAGGCGATCATGATGTTGCGCCAGCATTTCGATCAGCCGTTGCGCGTGGAGTCGATCGCTCGCGACGTGCATATGAGCGTCTCGTCGCTGCACCATCATTTCAAGGCGGTCACGGCGATGAGCCCGTTGCAATACCAGAAGCAGTTGCGGCTTCAGGAAGCGCGCCGCCTGATGCTGATCGACATGACCGATGCAGCCACGGCGGCGCACCGTGTGGGTTATGAGAGCGCATCGCAATTCAGCCGCGAGTACAGCCGCCTGTTCGGTGCGCCGCCGTTACGCGATACCCGCAGATGGCGAGAGACTGCCAGCGCGTGATCAAGGGTTCAACGTGCTGCGTTGAAGCTGCCGGAAACAAAAAAGCCAGGCATGTCCCTGGCTTTTTTGTTTCCGGCAGCTTCAAGGTGCTTCAAGACCGATCAATAGTACCGGTGCGGGGGACCGTCATGACGCGGCGCGTGATGGCGTTCCCACTCACGCCGTTCCCAGTAGCGATGCCCGTCGTAGTACCGGTCCCCGTGCCAGCCGCGGCTGTCGACGTGAACGTAGCCGGGTTGAAAATGGTCGTCGGCGGATGCGGTGTTCGTGAAGCCGAGACTCATTGCTGCCGCCACCGTGAGCGATGCGGCGGCCAAGCCTTTTTTGACTGTCATCATGTTGGTTTCCTTCGCGCTTGTTATTCGGTTTGCCGCTTTATCCAGTTAAGCCAGCAGGCGCCGTATTGGCCTAGTAGCGGCCGTAACCGGAACCGTAATAGTCGTGATGGTGATATCCACCGTCCGGCACGACGATGCAGCCGCCCAGGGTGCTGCCGAGCAGTACTGCGAGCGTGGCAAGAATCGCTAATCGTTTCATCGGTTTCTCCAAGTGAAATCCGTGAAATCAATTTAGCGATTAGATAAATGACAAGCCGTTTGCGTTTGTAAGGAAAAGTGTGTCTGGAAATATTCGGGAATGACTGTGAAGGCTTGGCGCTCAGGCGCTGTTACTGAACGATCTTCGGCCTTACATTTGGGGTGAGCGAAACACCGACCACACGGCCATCGCGCACACCGCAACGGCTGTCCACGCGGGTCCACTGCGAGCGGCCACGAACTTTGGCGACTGCGCGCATGGCGATTACTTCGTCGACAGGAACGGGATTGCCTGCGCTGAAGACCGTGGTGTCGCTATCGATCTTTGCGCTCAATACGCGCCGGTCGGGCACGATGAACGTGTCGTACCTGGGGGTCATTGCCACCCATCGGTCGAATGCTGCCACGCAGCTGATCACCGGCTCCGGGACATGCATGCGGGTCAGGTAGGCGTAGTCTTCTTTCGAGGGATCGGGCGTTTCCTGTGCGTGACTGAGCCGACTAAATTGACACAGCGACGCGCAAAGCATCAGGCCGAGAACAAGAGGTAAAGATTTCATGCGGATAAAGGGCGCGGGGCGGTTGATGGGTAATGTTGAAAGGCGGCATCGGACCGTGACTCGAAGTGTACCGCGTGAGCGCTCGCATGACGCCTTTCAAGATTGACGCGGGCGGATCGCGGCGCACATCGGGATGTGCAAGCGGGATGGCAGGCGGGATCGCGCTCACCACGTCCGGACGCGACAACCACGATAATATCGGTCACACGCAACTCTGCCGGACTACCGCGAATGACTGACATCAAGCTGAATGCAACCCCGTCGCCCCGTCTGACCAGCCTGTCCCACGGCGGCGGCTGCGGATGCAAGATCGCGCCGGGCGTCCTTGCCGACCTGCTGAAACGCAGCGTACCGTTGCCGTTTTTCCCCGACTTGCTGGTCGGCAACGACACCGCCGACGACGCGGCCGTTTATCGTTTGAACGACGAGCAGGCGATTGTCGCCACCACCGACTTCTTCATGCCGATCGTCGACGACCCGTTCGACTTCGGCCGTATTGCCGCAACCAACGCACTGTCCGATGTCTACGCCATGGGCGGCAAACCGATCCTCGCGCTCGCGCTCGTCGGCATGCCGATCAACGTGCTGCCGCACGAGGTGATCGCGGCCGTGCTGAAGGGCGGCGAGTCGATTTGCGCCGGGGCGGGCATTCCCGTCGCGGGCGGTCATTCGATTGATTCCGTCGAGCCCATCTACGGCCTTGCGGCAATCGGCATCGTGCATCCGAAGCGCGTGAAGCGTAATGCGTCGGCGCGCGCCGGCGACATACTGATCCTCGGCAAACCGCTGGGCGTAGGCGTGTTGTCGGCAGCGCTGAAAAAGGATCAACTCGATGCCGCCGGCTACGCTGCAATGATCGCGGCCACGACCAAGCTGAACCGCCCGGGCGCGGACCTCGCTGCGCTGGACCTCGTGCACGCGCTCACCGACGTGACCGGCTTCGGCCTGCTGGGCCACACGCTGGAACTGAGCCGCGGCGCCGGGCTCACGGCACGCCTGCGGTACGCCGACTTGCCGTGGCTGCCCGGCGTGGAGGCATTTGCGAAAGCGGGCGTGGTCACGGGGGCATCGGGCCGCAACTGGACTGCATATGGGCACGACATCACGCTGGCATCGTCATTGCACGATGTGGCACGAAGCCTGCTCACCGACCCGCAGACGTCGGGCGGCTTGCTGGTATCGTGCGCGCCCGAAGCCGTTGACGACGTCCTCGCCATCTTCCGCGCGGACGGCTTCGACCAGGCGGCCGTGATCGGAGAAATGATCGATGGAGCGGGCCGCGTGGAAGTTGTTTAGTGCGGTGGTGGCTGGTTTCCCGAGAGGTTTCCCGAGAGCGTCCCTGACCCCTTTCCGCCAGGAGCACGATGAAAGAAGAATCGCCGAAAGCCATTTTCTACGCGCTCGCAGCCAATTTTGGCATCGCCGTCTGCAAGTTCGGGGCGGCCGCGTTCACCGGCTCCGGCTCCATGTTTGCCGAAGCCATCCACTCGACTGCCGACTGCGGCAATCAACTCCTGCTGCTGTTCGGCCTCAAGCGTTCACAGGCCCCCGCCGACGTGTTGCACCCGCTCGGCTCGGGCCGTGAGATCTACTTCTATTCCATGCTTGTCGCGCTGCTGCTGTTCTTCGTCGGCGGCGCGTTTTCGGTGTATGAGGGCGTGCACCGGATCGCCCGGCATGAAGTGGTCAGCAACCCGATCGTCGCGCTTGTCGTGCTGGGGATATCGGTCGTGCTCGAGACGTTTTCCCTGGCCGGCGCATTGCGCGAGATCCGCAAGACGTCGGGGAACAAGTCTCTCTGGCGATGGTTCCGCGAGACGCGCGAGTCTGAACTGATCGTGGTCACGGGCGAAGATGTCGCCGCGCTGGCGGGTCTTGCCATTGCGTTCTGCGCCGTGCTGATGACCATGATCACCGGCAATCCCGTCTACGACGCAGCGGGTTCGATCGGCGTGGGCGTGCTGCTCATGGTAATTGCGTACCTGGTCGCGCGTGAGGTGAAATCCATGATCGTCGGGGAATCGGCTAGTCCGGAAGTGCGCCGGGCTATTGATGCGCACTTGCGCGCGCGTCCGGAAATTGTCCGCGTGATCAATCTGATTACGCTGCAGTGGGGCAAGCAGATCGTGGTGGCCGTGCAAGCGGAGATGGTGCACTACGACAGCGGCCGCGCGATGGTCGATGCAATCAACGTGATCGAAGCGGACCTGCAGCGCGAATTTCCCGAAGCGCGCTGGGTCTTCTTCGAGCCGGATATCCCTCGGGTGGCCGAGGCGGGCGTCTGAGCGGTGATAACGGCCCGCTAACCGCCTGCTGATGACAGCCGCAACGTTCCATTAAACTAAAACCGCGGCGCGTGGAATCCGGCATCACGGTAAATGGGCGGGCGGCCGCCCGTAATACGGACGGGGTGTATCGGGCGTAGCAGGAAGCTGGGTGTCGCCGCTGGCGGGAAGTTGCGTGGTGCCTTCGTCCGGCGGCTCGACGCTCTCGACCTGCTTTGTCATACCCGCAACGGATGACGCCCTGGGCTTTGCGGCCCGCTCGAGATTTCCGGGTTCGGAAGCGGATACACGCCCGGGTGCAAGAAGTGCTGCCAGCAGTCCGGCCGCCGAAAACAGCACGGCGGCACGGGACCCGGCAACGCCGATTCTGCCAAGAGTGCCGATGATTCGTATGGTTCGCGTAAGGTGGGCGCTCATGCCGTTGTCTGGTAGCTTTGATCTGATGTTTGTTGCACGAACCATTCCAGCTTTACCTGCTTGCCCAGCTTGTCCAGTTTTCCCAGCTTGAGAGTGAACACCGCAGGTTCAATCGCGCTGCAGGCCCGGCGCATCCGTGGCGGTTTCCCTAACCGAGTTCCTCATCTTCGCCCATGCGCAAAATTGTTCTCGCCATCGTTCTTTTTGTCCTGAGCGTCCTGAGCGGCGCGCTTGCATCCGCCGCGAATGCCGCCACCAGCGCAGCCACGCCCGCCGCTGATTCATCAACCGTCACGCTGACCCCCGAACAGGCACGCGCCGCGCTGGCTGTCCTCAACGACCCTGTGCGCCGCGGCCAGATGGAGGACACGCTCCGGGCGGTTGCTGCCGCCGGCGTGCTCGCCACGCCCGCGCAGGCTGCCTCAGGCAGCTCCGCGCCTGCTGCGGGCGCGTCTGCTGCAAGCGGCGCATCGGGCGCGGCCAGCGTGCTGGCGAAGTCCCTCACGAGCAACGGTCTCGCCTCGCAGATTTCACATGAAGCGAGTTACTGGCTCGTGGGGATCAGCAGCGGCTTGCGCCGTTCCGTCGTGGCGCTGCTCGACTACGGCTCGGTCTTGCAATGGTGGCGCCAGCGCATGCTGACCGCCAGCGGCCGCGCGCTGATCGGGCAGGTGATCTGGTCGATCTCGATCTCGTTGTTACCCGCACTGTTGCTGGAATACCTGAGCTCACGATGGCTGCGGCGGTTGCGTGAGCGGCTCGCGGCTCGCGGGGTCGTGGATGCCGATACAACCCAGCCCCAACTCGCGCAGAAGGAGCGGGCGGCGGTGCACGCCGAAGCCGTGGCCGAACGCTCGGGCAACGAGGCGGCTATCCAGGTCGCTGAACGCAAGACCGATACCGCCCGTGGTGTGCGTCACGCCGCGCGGCACTGGACCCTGTTGCAGCGGCTGCCCAGCGCCATCCTTCGCGGTTTGCTCACGTTGGTGCCGCTGATCGTGTTCGTGGCCGTGGCTGCGGTGCTGATGTCCATGTTCATCGACGACAGCACGCCGCAGGGCCGTACTGTCGGTGCGCTGATCGACGTGTACCTGCTGTGCCGCGGCATTGTGATCGCGAGCGGTTTCTTCCTCGCGCCTGACGCTCCGGGCCTGCGCCTGATCCAGATAGACGACGGCGCCGCCCGCTTCACGCACGACTGGCTGGTGCGCATAGTGTGTGTGGCGGGAGCAGGCTCGGCTCTCGCGGAAGCCGCGGCGCCGCTCGGCATGACCGACGCCGCCCATGACTCGATCCTGAAGGCGGTCGCGCTGGTCGTGCATGTCCTGCTCGCTATCGTGATCCTCAAATGCCGCGTGCCGGTCGCAGCGTGGATTCGCGAGAGCGTCCAGGGACGCCGTTCATTCGTACTGCTGGCCAATTGGGTCGCCGACGTCTGGGCCGGGCTTGCAGTGTTTTTCGTGCTGGCGCTGTGGTTCGTCTGGGCGCTCGATGTCCGCAACGGGTATCGCACGCTGTTTCATCTGTTCGGCATCTCGGTTCTCGTACTAGTTGCGGCGCGCGTGGTCGCGATTGTCGCGTTCGGCGCGCTTGGCCGGATCTTTCATAAGGAGGGCAGTGGCGACGACCTGTCGGACAAGTCGATCGCGCACCGGCACGCGTACCGCTATTACCCGCTGATGCGGCGTGCGGTGCAGGCGGTGATCGTCGTGATTACCTTGCTGGCGCTGCTGCAGGTCTGGGGGCTTCACGTCCCGTCGCTATTCTCGTCGGGCGGAGTAGGCCATCGGCTTGCGTCCGCGCTCATCACCATCGCGGTCGCGGCCGCGTTCGCCGTGATCGTGTGGGAAGGCGCGAACGTGATGGTCGAGCAACGGCTGGAAACGTGGACCACGAGCGGCGACCGCGTGCGGGCCGCGCGCCTTCGAACACTGCTGCCCATGATGCGCACCGCGCTTTTCATCGTGATCGCGATGGTCGTCGTGTTGACGGGATTAAGCGAGATTGGTGTGAACACCGCGCCGCTGCTCGCGAGCGCAAGCATCTTCGGCGTGGCGCTCGGTTTCGGGTCGCAAAAGCTTGTACAGGATTTGATCACCGGCATCTTCCTGCTGATGGAGAACGCCATGCAAGTGGGCGACTCGGTCACGCTCGCGGGGGTGTCGGGGACGGTCGAATATCTGTCGATCCGCACGGTCCGCTTGCGGGGCAGTGACGGGTCGCTCTTTACCGTGCCGTTCAGTTCGGTATCGACGGTGAACAACACGAATCGCGGCATTGGCAATGCCGCGGTGCGCGTGAGTATCGCGCTCGGAGAGGACGTGAACCTGGCTGCGGATACGCTCAAGGAGATCGGGGCGTCGCTGCGTGAAGACGATGCGTTCAAGGACGGCATCCTCTCCGACTTCAGCCTGTGGGGTGTGGACGCGGTGGATGGTTCGAGCGTCACGCTCGCCGGTCAGATCCAGTGCCGCGATACCGCGCGCTGGGGCGTGCAGCGCGAGTTCAACAGACGCATTGTGGACCGGTTCACGGAGCGCGGCATCGAGATAGCGAATCCGCAGCGCAATTTCGTGATCGTGAAGGGCGGCGATGCGGGTGAGTTGGCCGCAGCCGTGGAGAGGGATCAGCCGAGAGACTCTTCAGGCGACGCGCATGACGGTGCCAAGGCTAATAATGCCGATGCCGATGCTGGTCAACGCGGCGAGCGCACCATCACCGGCGAGCCTTCGAACTTGCCACCTGAGCGTTCGAAGCCCAGCCGGCCGTAAAACGCTTCGAGTGCGGCGCTATCGGGCGCGGCCTGATCAACAGAAGGCGTGGCATTGCCTTGTCCTTTTTGCGTGAGCGGCCGTGGCACGAGCGAAAGCATGACACCGTGCCGGTCCGCCAGCGCGACCAGCCGCTCCAGAGCCGCCCGTGCATGCCCCCGATGATGTTCCCCTTCGGACCACAAGGCCTCGAGCGCAACGGCTGAGTCGCCGGTAGCCTCGAGCCACATCTCGACGTGCTGGCGGTCCTCGACATGGCTGGCGTGAAACGCATCGATCATTCGTGAAGCGGCGGTGTCGGACATGGGCGCCTTGCAGAGCAAGTGGACTTCACTCAACAGCGGGAAACGAGATAGCAAGAGTAGTGCGTGATGGCCGTTACCGGGACATTTTACGTGGCTTACAACCGCATCCTTCGCCCTTCTATAATGCGCTCAGCGCGCGAGCGTCCGGCGGGTGCATTCGACTGGACGCGTGTGCGTCCAGGCCGTGCACCTTGCGGTGCGTTTCACCTCGCGTTCTCCTTCCACTTACGGTGCCGCCCAGATGAAATCGATCATCCGTTCCTCGCTTGACCTGCTTCGTCGTTCCTCATTCATCCCCTCGGGCATCCCTGCATTGAGCACGACAGCCGCAACGGCAGCGTTCTTGTTCAGTGCTTGTACGCCAACGTTTGCGCAGGCTGCCGATAGCGTCCGCAGCGTCAAGGGCGATAACAAAGGTCAGCCAGTCAAGGTCATGATCATCTCCATGTTCGGTCCCGAGGGTAAGGTCTGGCTCGACAAGCTCGGTCCCTGGAAGGCCATTCGCGTGGACGGACTCTCGCCGGATTATCCCGTGGTGAACTGCAACCGGCAGGAGGTCTGCGTGATGACCACCGGCATGGGTCACGCGAACGCGGCCGCTTCGCTGATGGCGCTCACGTTCTCCGATAAATTCGATCTGCGCCGCACCTATTTCATGATCGCGGGGATCGCGGGTATCGACCCGATGCAAGGCACGGTCGGCTCTGCCGCGTGGGCCAGATATCTCGTTGATTTCGGTATCCAGTGGGAACTCGATGCACGCGAAAAACCGGATAGCTGGCCGAGCGGTTATCTCGGCATCAATACGAAAGGGCCAAACGATAAACCTCCGCCCGATTACAAGACCGAGGTGTTCCGTCTGAATCCGGATCTTGCCGATGCGGCTTATGCGCTATCGAAGAACGTAACGCTCTCCGATAGCCCCGAAGCGCAGGCCGCGCGCGCCAGGTTCAGCTATGCGCCCGCAAACCAGCCGCCGAAGGTGATCCAGTGCGACACGCTGGCGAGCGATACGTGGTGGTCGGGGAAATATATCGGCGAGCGTGCGCGCGAATGGACCAAGCTCGTCACTGACGGGAAGGGCGTGTATTGCACGACGCAGCAGGAAGACAACGCGACATACGAGGCGTTGTCGCGCGCGGCGAGTGCGCATCGCGTGGATTTGACGCGGGTGGCCGCAGTGCGCACGGGCTCCGATTTCGACCGCCCATACGACGGGCAATCAGCCTCCGATAATCTTCTCGATTACGCGGCTCAGGGAGGCTTCGCGCCGGCCATCGACAATTTGTACCGGGCAGGTAACCCGCTGGTGCAGGAGATCGCAACGCACTGGAGCGAATGGCGTGCGGGCGTGCCGCAACGGTAACGGCACGAATTCTCCGGGTCGCCGTCTTTTCGGATCGGCGCTTACCGGGGGCACGAAAGAGGAATCTTCTATTGATCAGTCAATTTTCATAGTCTTTATAACGCTGTTACAACTCGGTGCAACATATTCCGACCGGCTGTTATTTGCCTGTTCTGACGGTCAAATAACAGCCTCAAAAGTGAAAGCGGACTGACAGTTTTTATCCAAGGGTTTTCCTTCACCGCAATCCCGAATGCCGAGTGACCGGCTGTTACAACTTCCCGATTCATCGCAATCCGATTAATTCATCGGGCGCGTCAACCAACTATTGCCCCTATCCGTTTTTTCCCTAAGGAATCAATCGTCAAGCAAACCTTCTGTCGATTGACCCATGCCAACCCGCTTCAAAATCGCCGCCAAAAATCGGTCATACTTTCTTGTTACAACTTTGGGAAAAAATTACCGTTTCTCTCTGTTGTTTTATGGAAATTTATTATTGAGATGTTCTTGATTTCCCGCTGCGTGGTACTTACAATCCGTTTCACAGTGTTGTTACAAGATGTAACTCACTGAAACAAAGTTTGAACGTAGCCCGACAGAACAAACGTTTGGCTAGGCAATAAAGATAGCTGGCAAAAAATGCCGGCAGGGTACTCGGGGTTTATATCGAACGCAGGAAAATCATGAACGGTCGCGAAACGCTGGACTCGATTCGAGAAATCAACTTGTCGTACATCATGCTCGCGCAGCGCATGCTGCGAGAGGATCGTGCTATCGGCATGTTTCGACTGGGTTTGTCTAAGGAACTCGCCGACCTTCTGTCCGGGCTGACGCTCGCGCAGGTTGTCAAACTGGCGGCTTCGGACCAGTTGCTGTGTTTTTTCCGCTTCAACGATCACACCATGCTGGCTGCACTCACGTCGCCCGCGAAGCATGCGGATATTGCCCCGACGCACGCAGCCATCTTGCTGGCCGGCCAGCCAGCGGAACAGTTCCTCTAAGCACGAGAGCGCGCCATGCTTAAGAAGAGCCTCACCGAAGATGCACAGGAAGTTTTCCGCGCGATCGCATTGATCGAACTCGGGGCGCGGATGCAGGTGCTCGAAAGTGAACTGACACTGTCGCGTGACCGGATGATCCGGTTGTATCGCGAGGTGAAGGGTGTATCGCCGCCGAAGGGCATGCTGCCTTTCTCGGCTGACTGGTACATGACGTGGCTCGCGAACATCCACGCATCGCTCTTCTACAACACGTATGTGTTCCTGAAGAAAGAAGCGGGTTGCTCGCACCTCGATGCCCTGACGAAGGGGTATCGGCTGTATCTCGAACATTGCAGGAATAGCGATGTCGAGGCGGTACTTGATTTAACGCGGGCCTGGACCCTTGTGCGCTTTTTCGATGCGGGCATGCTGCAGCTCACGAAATGCTGCCGCTGCACTGGAAAGTTCATTGCGCACAAACATGATTTGCAAGAAAACGTGGTGTGCGGGGCCTGCCAGCCGCCGTCACGCGCGGGGAAGACCAAGAAAGCGGCGGCCGCCCGTCAGGCGAGCCTTGAGACCGCGCTGGTGGAGTTGAGTATGGTATCGACTAACGAAGTGCCGGAACCGACGGTGCTCGAAAACGCGGCGATGTTACAGCCGCGCTCAGAAAGCCTGATTGCACAGGCTGCTTAGGCGGCAGCGGACCGGCGGCCCCGAGGACCATCATTCGATGGGGTGGCCGCAGGACCCGCTGCTGTTTTTTAAGGTTTAAAGGGGTTGTGGTTTTTTTGGGGCTACCGAGGTTGGTAGCCCTTTTGCTTTTTGGCTTTTGGCTTTTGGCTTTTGCTTCTTGCTTCTGAACCTACGCCGACAATAGCGACCCGGTCCTGAACGCGGTCGCACTCGCGACCCTGGCCACTTCCATCCCCGCGGTAGCGAACCGTGCAATTTGCCGCGCATACAGCACACCGCTGGTCGTGCAATTCAAAGGCGTAACCGTATCCGTCAGCGGGTCGACCACATCGGCAATTGCGTCTCCGGCCTTGACCAGCGCCCCGACTTTCGTGCGAAACACCAGCACGCCGCTCACAGGCGCAACAATAGGTTCGGCGCCGGCAAGCGGCGTTGCCGGATAGGAAAGTGCCGGCATGGCAGGGGCGGTCGCATCGATCACGCCACGATGGATCAGGTAGTTGATGATGCCCTGCGCGTCGGTATCGGCGAATTCATACGATACGTCGTGCTGGCTGCGCAACTCCACCGTCACCGAAATACCGCCGTTCGGCACCGGGAAACGATTGCCAAACCTGGCCCTCAGGTCAGACCAGCAAAAGCTGTGAATCTCGTCGAACGGGTTACCCACCGAATTCAACGCCAGCAGCGAAGCCTTCGAATCCAGATATCGCGCAAGCGGCTCCACTTCGTCCCAGATCTCCGGGTTGGTGTAGATGTGCAGCGCCGCGTCGAGGTCGCAATGCAGGTCGAGCACGACATCGGCGTCGTAGGAGAGTTTTTGCAGGGCAAGACGCTGCGATTCGAGCTCGGTTTGCGGTTTTTGCTCGTCCAGCGCCTCGCGCATGGCCTGGCGCACAGCAAGCTTGTTCGCATCGATATTGGCGGACAGCCGGCCTTCCATGCGTGGCGCGATCAGCGCGGCCAGATCGTGGAAATTGCGGTTGAAGTTGTGGCCGCTGTTCAGCTCGAAACGCCCGAGCAGCGTGCCATGCATGTTCTGGTTCAACCCGATCGGGTTGCATACCGGCACGATCACCACTTCACCGCGCAGCTTGCCCGCCGCTTCGAACTCGGCCAGATGCCGCCGCAGGCGCCACGCGACCAGCATGCCGGGAAGTTCGTCGGCATGCAGCGAGGACTGGATGTAGATCTTTTCGCCGCCGCCCGGGCCGTAGTGAAAACTCAGGATAGTGCGGGTGGTGCCGATCGACGGCGAAATCAGGGTGTGCGTTTTGGTTTGCATGATTTTCGATGCACGGCGCTCGGAAACGCGTCGCGCTTGGGAGAGGTGTCGGCGTGTTCAGGAGAGCGGGGCGAGCGTCCGCGACGGCCGCCGGGTGTGCTGCGCGGGCTGGTACCAGGCAAGTTCCTTGACCGGTTATCTGCCGTGCCGCCTGCCCCGGACCTTTGATCTTAGCTGAAAACGGTGGCATTACCGCACCGCGCGAAAAAAGACGCCCATAACAAAACGGGCTCCGCGACAAACGCGGAGCCCGTTTTCTCAAGCGCTCAAGCCAGGTCCGGAACGTGTTCCGGGCTCAGGCCAGGAGACTGCTTAGCTGCCGTACACGTCGAAGTCGAAGTACTTCTTTTCAAGCTTCTTGTACGTGCCGTCCTTGATGATCGAGGCAATTGCCTTGTCGATCTGTGCCTTCAGGTCGGTGTCTTCCTTGCGCAGGCCGATACCCGCGCCGTTGCCGAGGATCGTCGGATCGACCAGATCCTTGCCCACGAACTCGTAACCCGCACCGCGCGGCGTCTTGAGGAAGCCCACGTCAGCTTGCACGGCATCTTGCAGCGCTGCGTCCAGGCGTCCAGCTTGCAAGTCGGCGTATACGCCGTCCTGGTTCTGGTACGGCGTAACCGTTACACCCTTCGGCGCCCAGTAGGTCTTGGCGTAGGTTTCCTGGATCGTGCCTTGTTCCACACCCACCGTCTTGCCCTTCAGGCCTTCAGGTGTCGGCAGGATGCCGCTGCCCTTCTTGGCGATCAGGCGCGTCGGCGTGTTGAACAGCTTGCTCGAGAACGCAATCTGTTCAGCGCGTTGCGGCGTCATGGACATCGACGACAGCACGCCGTCGAACTTCTTCGCCTTCAAGGCCGGGATCATGCCGTCGAAATCGTTTTCCACCCATACGCACTTTGCATGCAGACGTGCGCAGATTTCATTGCCGAGATCGATATCGAAGCCGACCAGCTTGCCATCCGGACCTTTCGATTCGAACGGGGCATAAGAGGCGTCGACGCCGAAACGGATGGTCGAGTAATCCTTCGCATTGGCGGTGACGGAGGTGATCGATGTGACGGCGAGCAGGGAAATCGTCAAAGCCGCGAGCAGTTTTTTCACTGTTTTACTCCATAGGTGGTCAGTACGTCCCGGATAGGTCGGTATCCGGGTTTGTCCGGCGTGAGGCCCCTCGGCGCCGGACAGCTTACATTCAGCGGATTGTGTCCGCGTAGAACCGCAGCAGGTTACCAAGCCAAAAAAATAAGGGAGTTGGTGAAAGTCCCGATAGCTAATCTTGCAACCCTTGTGCGGCCGGGCACTTCGGCTCGTGCAGGTAATTGAATCATTTTTTGTGCGACGCGATTGTATGCCCGATTGGTGAGCCGGATGGTGAGTCTTGTCATGAAGTGCTGCGTCTCGAACGCGCTGGAGAAGAGCCCCGGCCCTCTCAACGGCCTCGCTCGCCGCCGTTGGGATCGGGGCGGCGAGCGGAACAGGTGCCGCGGGGCTATGGCGCGATGTCGATACGGCCGTAAATACCGGTCGTCGGGCTCGGGCCTGCAGCGAAGAACAGCGTATTGAGCGGCTGGTTGTCAACGTTGTTGCCAAACGAGATGCCCCAGATGCCCTTTTGCTGGATCGCCGTGCCGTCGACCTGGGTCAGTGCGCCGATGAACGCACCGGTAGCCGGGTTGAATGCATCGATGGTGCCGTCACCGAAATTCCCGATCAGCAGGTCATTGCTTGCACCGCCGAAATTGGCGGGCGCCATGGCGATGCCCCACGGCGAATTCAGGGAGCCGTTCATGGCGATGCGCTTGACGAAGTGACCGTCGGTGTCGAAGGTGTCAATCACACCATTGCCCGGACCATTCACCTGCGTGCGTCCGTCCTGCCCCACCTTGGCATAGGTGACGAAGACCGTGCTACCCGTCACGCTGATGCCGAAAGGCGCAAAACCCGCGGGCAGCGTGGGGTCCTGGAACAGGCCATCGAGCTGCACCTTGTTGAAGGATTTGTCGAAGACATCGACCTTGCCGTTATGGAAGTCGGTCGCATACAAGAAGTTGGCGGTCCCGTTCTTGCCAATGGCAAGGCCTTTGTACACCGCGCCGCCGGCACCGTCGTCGTAGGCCTTCACGGCGGTGGTCGGCAGCACCTTGGGCGACCAGCCTGCAATCGTCCCGGCTTCCGTTGCCCAGATAAACAGCGCGTTGCTGGTGTTGCCGTTTGCGGTGACCTGGAAGTCGGTGCTGGTGTTGAACACGATGCCCGTCGGGCCGCCGGTCTGGCCGCCAGACGCTGGCGGGATCGTCACCACCAGGGATTGCACGACACCGTTGCCGTCGTACAGCGTCGACTTGCTCGTGGTGTTATCGGAGACCCACACTACGCCCGCCGGATTGAACGCGATGCCCCACCCGTTTTGCAGGTTGGCGTCGGTGTGGGGCGCTGCGCTGGTGCCATCGGAGACCAGCACGGTGGATTTGAACGGACCAACAAGCGGTGCGTTGTTCGAGTTGGAATCACTGCCGCCGCATGCCGCCAGCGTTGCAACGGCCATGCCCAGTAGCACTGACACAGTAAGCTTCTGCTGAAGTTTCATTGATGTTCTCCTCTTGCAGTCCGAGTGGTGTTCGCCGATGTCAGTTCTCCTTTGGTGAGGTCCGGCTAACAGACGAAATGGAATCGCTGGATGAAGCGTTCGATCGTCCCAGTCTGAACGTGTGCACCAAAACATTTATTCCATGCTCGGCAGGATTGAATTTTGTTTTCTATTCCTAATTAAAACTCCATGCCGACTGAAAACGTTCACCGGGTTGCAAGCTGGCGCCAACAGGAAAACAGCTGACCCCTTGCAGATATTCCAATCAAACGAACTATTTTTTTGCGGTTCGTATCGTGGGATTTGGCAGCCGAATGGAATAAAGCCGACGTTGCAAACGTTTAGGTCGATGGATGCCTGGTACGCGTTCGCCGCTTGTCTGCCGCCTCGAAAATTGCTCTCAAGTTTTTCTGCCCGCATCCGTAAACCGGTCGACAAGCTGGTTTTCAGATAGCGCGGTACATGTTTTGTGGCCATAACCCGTCGGCAATTTTTCATAACCCTGTTGCCGAAGATCAAACGAGAACAACCCTATGACTATCGTTCGACGGCTGGTGATGACGCTTGGGATGGCGTTGCTGGCGCTGGCTTTTGTGGGAGGCTACGGGCTCTCGCAGCTTCACGGGTCCTATCAGCGCATAGAGGGCCTCGAGACGCACACTATCCCTGGCCTCAAGTCGATCTCAATGACGCTCGACGATGTCGCCGACATGCGGCTGAACGTGTACCGCTATGTCGTGGATGGAATCGACGAAGCGAGCCGGAGCGCGATCGAAAAAGAAATCGGCGAAGCGGATAAACACTTCGATAGCCACGTCGCCGACTATCAGTCGCTCGGCATGTCCGACCCGGCCGATCAAACCATGCTGGATGCCGACCGGGCGCATATTGCAGCCTATCGCGCCGCTCGCACTGTCTTCTTCGGGAAGATCCAGGCAGGCGACAAGGACGGCGCGCTCGCCATGTTGCACGACGGCGGGGCGGTGCATACGGCGGCAGTTGCGCTGAACAGTGGCTTGCATGGACACCTCAACTACAACATCGAACGCGGCCAGGCGGTACGCAATGAAAACGCCTCGGCTTATAAGACGGCATTTGGCCTGATGCTGGTTATCGTCGCGGGTGCGTTGCTGTTGACGGGGGTGTTCGGGAGCCAGCTTTACCGGTTGATCAGCCGCGGCCTTGGCCGCCTGCAGGACACGCTGCAGAGAATCAGCGCATCGCTGGATTTGTCACAGCAGACGCAGGTTGAGCGCATGGACGAAATCGGCCACACAGCCGTTGCGTTGAACAGCCTGCTCAAGCGCATGGCGGGCGTCGTGGCGGAAGTCAGGGTATCGAGCGATGCGGTGGGCGTTGCATCGAAGCAGATCGCCGCGGGGAACATCGACCTGTCCGCGCGCACCGAGCAGCAAGCCGCCTCTTTGCAGGAAACGGCGGCGAGTCTTGGCGAGTTGACGGCCACGGTTCAGGGCAACGCGGACAACGCGAACCAAGCGAGCGCGCTGGCCGTGAGCACGACCCATATCTCCGATGAAGGCAATCTGGCCGTCGAACGGATGGTCGGCACGATGAACGAGATCGCGTCGAGTTCCGCGAGGATCGCCGAGATCACCACGCTGATAGAAGGTATTGCGTTCCAGACCAATATTCTCGCGTTGAATGCGGCCGTCGAGGCTGCGCGAGCCGGGGAGCAGGGGCGTGGTTTCGCGGTGGTTGCGTCGGAAGTGCGCAGCCTCGCGCAGCGCTCGTCGGTGGCGGCCAAGGAGATCAAGGATCTGATCGAGCGCTCGGTGACGACCATTCAATCGGGGTCGCGTCAGGCCGAAGAGGTCGGGCGCACGACGGCGGAGGTGCAGCGCGCGATCAAACGGGTAGCGGAAATTGTCGGCGAGATTGCCGCGGCGTCCGACGAGCAGGGCCACGGGATCGAGCAAGTCAATCAGGCGATTGGCCAGATCGATGAAGTCACGCAGCAGAATGCGGCGCTGGTTGAAGAGGCGGCTGCCGCGGCTCAATCGCTTGATGAACAGGCGATCCGGTTGAGCGGGACGGTGTCGGTGTTCACGGTCGAGGCGCGGGTGTCGCGGGTGCCTTATCGGTCAGCCGACGCAGGGGTTTTCGCCTGAGTGCGATGATCTGCCCTGACTTGGCTGTTAACCCGGGAGTCAGACGGCTACACGGTCAACTGCTCGATCGGCACACCCGTCAATGAAACGATGAAATCGAAAAACGCCCGCACTTTGGCCGGCAGATGATGGCGGGACGGATAGGCCGCATAGAGCGGAAAGGTCTCGTCGGGCCAATCGGGAAACAGGTCCACCAACCTGCCGCTGGCCAGCAATTGCTCGGCGCCGAGCGCGAGGACCTGCGCGATCCCGTGTCCTGCGAGACATACGCCGTGCATCGTACCGACATCGTTCGCGGTCAGGCGTCCCCGCGCGGCAATAAGGACCTTTTTCTTGCCGCGATGAAATTCCCACTGGAACGGGCGCCCGGTTTCGGGATCGCGGAAATGAATACACGTGTGCGGCTCGCGTTCCAGATCGGCCGGGACGAGCGGGCGGCCATGTTTCTTGATGTACGCGGGCGACGCCACGGTAATGATGCGTGTATCCAGCAGCTTGCGCGCAACCAGCGTGGATTCGCGCGGCTGACCAAAGCGAACGGCGAGGTCGAAACCGTCCGCGACCATGTCGCCGAGCTGATCGCGCGTGATCAGGTCGAGTTGCAGCTCGGGGTATTTCTCTACGAACGCGCCGAGCCTGGGCCCAAGGAACAGGCACGAAAAGAACGGGTCGATATTCACGCGCAAACGCCCACGCACCGCGGATGCTCCTTGCGAGGCGGACGCCGCCGCTTCTTCAAGTCCACTGAGCAGCGGTACGATCTGCTCGTAGAAACGCCGCCCTTCGTCGGTGAGCTTGACTGAGCGTGTAGTGCGGTCGAATAGCCGGATACCCAGCCTCGCTTCGAGACGTGCCACGGAGCGGCTCACGCCGGATTGCGACATATCCAGCACTTCGCCGGCTGCGGCAAAACTGCCGCTGTCGACGATTGCGCTCAATACGCCCATGCCGTTCAACATCCGTTCGTCGAAGCTCATGAGCATGCTCTCCTGTCATTAATCGATCGGAGCTCATGCTATCGCGAAATGTGTGCGGCCGTGGTGCGGCTGCTGGAGAAGAGTGGCATGGCACAACCTGTGCGCGGCGTAGCCAACATTCCGGGGGAGCGATTCTTTCAGGTCATTGACGATTCGATGATAGGTATCCCGCGTACAGTGGAGACCTTTGAATTCGGCCCCGGGTCACGCAAGTGACACTGCATTTCTCTATCGTGGATAAAGCTCAGTCCTCCTGTGGATTGAGCCCCGTTGCAAACACTGGAGATTTCCATGAGCGACCAACACGAAGTTCACCACCATCACGAAGAAGCGGCCAAGCATCTCGATGCTGCTGCGAAACATCATCGCGAAGCGGCAAAGCATGCCGAGGCCGGCGATCACGGGCAGGCAAGTCATCATGCCCATGTTGCCCATGGCCATGGGCTGCACGCCAGCGAACATGCCGAGCATGCAGCGAAGAAGGCCGTGCACCTGCACGGCGGGCACTAACCGGTTCAGCGGTGAACGGCCGGGACACTTCATGGAAGTGTCCCGGCCGATGCACTCGCCGGATCTCGTGTCGTTGATTGTCTTGCCGGCAATCACGCTTCCGTATTGTCCCGAAAGCGTTCACTCGTTTACCAGCACCGCCGATGCGGTTACTTGATCGACTGGATCTGCGCCTGGCTCAGCTCCCACGTATGCGGCGGCAGCGGAATGAAATGGACTGAGTTCAGGTAGGCTTCATTGGTCTCGGACGGTACGATCGACCAGGACAAAAAGCTGCGGACCGCTGCAGCGGTTGCGGCATCCGGCTGCTTGGTCGAGACGACCGCGTACTCGTAGTTGACCAGCGGGTATGACCCGCTCGCCGGCGCAAATACGAGGCTCAGGCGCTCATCAGGTGGTGTGCGGGGACCGAGCGAAGCCGCGCCCGCGGTGATCGTCTCTTTGGTGGGCATGACAAATTCGCCTGCCCCGTTCTTGAGCGCCACGGTGCCCAGCTTCGCGGCGGCTGTGCTGTCGCTGAAACTCACACCGACGTAGCCGATCGAATAGGGGGTCGACTGGATGGCTTGCACCATGCCGGCGTTGCCCGTCGCTGTCATGCTACCCGGCACGGCGGGCCATTCGATCGTGGTGCCGTAACCCTTGTCGTTCTCCCATGAAGGCTCCGCGAACGAGAGGTACTGGGTGAAGACGAAGGTGTCGCCGGAGCCTTCGGCGCGATGGATCGGAACGATCGCCTGATGCGGCAACGAAACGCCTGGGTTGAGCGCGGCGATGGGCGCTGCATCCCACTCGCGGATGGCCCCCGTGTAGATCGCGGCGAGCACCGGTCCGTCCAGTTTCAGGTGAGCCGCGTCGAGGCCGGGCAGGTTGTAGTTGACCGTCTGCGCGGCGATCGCGAGAGGAATGTTGAGGACCTGCGGGTGTTGCCTGACATCGGAGTCGGACATGTAGGCATCCGACGCACCGATCAGCACCTTGCCTGCGATCGCCTGCTGGATTCCCGACTCCGAGCCGGTTGCGCCAACGCTGATCTGTACATCGGGATGAGCCTTGGTGTAAGCCGCGACCCAGGTATTGAACAGCGGATAGAGCAAGGTCGAGCCGGTCTCGCTCAGCTTGACGCCTTCCGCATGGACCGGTGTGGCCGCGAGCACGGCCAGCGTCGCCATGCATAGCGGCACAGCAGTAAGCCATCGCCGCATTACGGGAATCGCCGGGTCTTTAAGATATCCAATCATGCGCGTCTCTCTGTCGGGCTGCGGGGAAGCCATATGTTCTGTCCGATGGCCATGATGGCCTTGGAAGTCGTTATCGACCGATCTCATCGAGGCTTACTCCGTTCGTCTCGATACGGAACAACCATGTGATCACCGCGCCGAGAATCGACGTTGCAACCAGGATGTAGAGAAGCGGTGCCGTGCCTATACCCGTAAGAAGGATCGGGAACAGGAAGGCCGTGGCTACCGCGCCGATCTTGCCGACTGCCGCAGCGAAGCCTGCGCCCGTGCCACGAATCGCCGTGGGGAATACTTCTCCCGCGAGCAGGTAGGTCTGCGCGTTGGGTCCCAGGTTGGTCATGAAGTTGAACAGCATGAAGCCGGCGAAAATGACGGCTGTCTTCGTGGTCCCTTCGAAGCCGGTCGAGAAGGATGCGAGCAGCAGGCCGGCCGCGCAGCCGATGAAACCGATCACTTGCAGCCAGATCCGGCCGACCTTGTCCGCGAGCATGACGGCGAACACAATGCCGACGATCAGCAGTGTGGTGATCAGCGCGGCGCCCTTGGCTGCAAGGATGTCGTTGAGGATCAGGTCGCTGACGCTACGAACATGATCCGGCTTGCTGCCGAACGCGGCGGCGAGGATCGTGGGCGTGAAGATACCGATGCCATACGTTCCAAGATCCTGCAGAAACCACGGCACAGAGGCCAGGATTGTCGCGCGCAGGTTGCGCTTCGCGAAGAGCGCGAAAAAACTCTGCTTGTCGCCGTGACCACCTGCCTCGAACTCGCCACCGCGTGCCAGGGAGATGTTTGTCGGGTATTGCGGAACGCGGACCAGCAGCCGTTTTGCGGCCAGCTCTGCGCGGTCAACCGCGCCGCGGACGTGGAGCCAGTTCGGGCTCTCCGTGATGTAGAAGCGTCCGATCGTGACCAGCAGCGCGGGGATGATCGCGGTGCCGTACATCCAGCGCCATGCATCGAGGGTCGGCTCTATCGACAGGACAAGAAAGCCGACCGCCGTGCCACCGAGTGCACCCAGCGCCTGGAACCCGAACGCAGCCAGAACCAGCTTGCCGCGACTGGTACTGGGAATACTTTCGGAGATGATCATGTGCGCGGTCGGATAGTCGCAGCCAAGCGCCACACCCAGGCCGAAGAGGCAGACAACGAGCGATATGAAGTTGGTGCAAAAAATGAGCAGCACCAGGAACGCGCAGAAGATGATCATCTCGACAATGAACATGCGCTTGCGTCCGAAGTAATCGGACATGCCACCGAGACCGACCGCTCCGACCAGGATGCCCATCAGGCTGGCCGCGCTGATGAAACCATTCTGCGCAGCGTTGATTCCGAACTCGTGCGAGATCAGGGGTAATGCCACCCCCGTCATGAATACGACGAATCCCTCGAAGAACTTCCCTGCTGCCGCGAGTGCCCAGATGCGCCACTGCATCGAGGTCATGGGGGCTGACGGAAGATGTGTTCCATCAGGCCACATTGGCCGTTCGTCGATGTAATCCTGAACCGACTTGACGGTGGAACGCTGCACTTTGTCCGGATCTGCTACATCATGCATTCCAAGCTCCTTGTAAGATAATTATTCGCGTCGCCCATGTGGCGCAGGAGGCTTGCCGGCATGACGCACGCTCCGCTCTGCGCCATGCATCACACCCGCCCGAACCGGAGACGAATCTGACCGATGCCCGGCCCGCTGTTTTGCAACAGGCGAGCCCGTCGGCAGATTCATTCGCATTTTTGATCCAGTCATGGTGACGCCGCGTGGTGTCCGCTAAATGACAAAACTGCGACGGTTCAACAAGTTCGCCATTGTTCGACCGCGTTACGACCCCAGCAGCCATTCAGCGCGTAGGGATGAGCAATCGTCAGGGCAGACCTCAGCGATAATGCGTCGACCGGCGCCGCCTTTCGGTGCGTCGATTGATGAGGGAGCAACGGAGTGGTCGATTCATCCGCAGTCCTCGCTGTTTTGTCTGTTTATATTGCGGGCGTGGTTATTCCCGGGCCGAACTTCGTCGCGGTGGCGCACAAGGCGGCCTCGTCAACACGCTCCGAGGCGCTGGCGGTCGTCGCGGGCATCGTCCTGGTCAGCCTGTTCTGGGCGACCTGCGCCATTCTTGGCGTAGGGATAGTGTTTGCTGCATTCCCGTGGATGGCGCTGGTCGTCAAGATTGGCGGCGCGGCGTATCTCATGTGGTTCGGCTGCAGGCTGATCATCAAGGCGCGTGCCGGCGAGTCGGGCATGGCCGGGGCAAGCGTGTCCGGCGGATTGCGCAAGGCATTCGTGCAAGGCTTTGCGACCAACATCACGAACCCGAAGTCGGTGGCGTTTTTTGCCGCCATCTTCGCGTCCGCCACGCCCGCGCATATGTCGCCGGTCACTTTCGCGGCGATGCTTGCAATGGTCGCTTTGGTCGCAACGACGTGGTACTGGTTCGTCGCACTCGTCCTGTCACACGCGGGGATTGCGTCAGGCTACCGCGGATATCGGGCATGGATCGACCGCATCTGCGGCAGGTTGATCGTGGCGCTGGGTGTGCGCCAGTTGCTGACGCGCTGAAACGCGTATGACGAAGACGAGAGGCGAGGGGCGCTGCAGAGGCTCTTCGCTTACGGCTGCGAAGAGGTACCTTTGTCGGCGGCGTGGTGCGTCTTGTGCTTTTTATGTTTGGGCGGCGGTGCGTGCCGCGACGCGCTGCTGTTTCCCGACATCGACGACTGTCCCTCGCCGAAGTGATACGTGTCCGCCAGTGCGGCGGTCGAGATAAAGGCAAAAGCGCTGAGGGTCGAGGCGATCACTATGTGCGTAAGTTTCATTGTGCAGACGTTTGGAAGTTGAGGTGCATCAGCTTAAACCAAATAAGCCAAAGCTCCGCTGACGCACCTCATTGCCTCGCGCTTTACTTGCGAAGCGGTTTGTCCTGCATGAACCAGGACAACGCAAACGCAAGCAGCACAACCGTTCCGGCGACGAGAAACACCCCATGCATCGATCCGGCGAACGCGTTGAGATAGGTATCGCGGAGAGCGGCGGGAAGATGCTCGACTGTTGTCGGCCCCATCGATCGCGGCAACTCCGCCCCCGCCGGCATGGCGTCAGCCAGACGCGATTGCAGACTGTTCGTAAAGATTGCGCCGAATGTCGCGACCCCCACCGAACCGCCGATCGACCGGAACAAGGTCGCGCCGGACGTCGCCACGCCCACGTTCTTGAACGGCACCGCGTTCTGCACGGCGAGCACCAGCACTTGCATGACCATGCCGAGCCCGAGTCCCAGCAGGAGCATGAACAGGTACATGGTGTGAAGCGGGGTGGCGAGTTGCAGTGTGGACATCAGGAACATGCCGCAAGCCACGAGTGCGGTGCCGCAGATCGGGAACCAGCGGTATTTGCCGATTCGGCTGATCAGGCGGCCGCTGATGATGGAACTGGACAGTATGCCGGCCATCATGGGCAGGATTTGCAGGCCGGCTTGCGATGGCGTTGATCCCTTCGCCACTTGCAGATACAGCGGCAGGAACGTGATGGCGCCGAACATCGAAAATCCTACGATGAAACCAATCAGCCCGCTCAGCACGAACGTACGCTCCTTGAACAGCTCAAGCGGCATAATTGGTTCATCGGCGAGGCGTTCTTCGTAGATAAAACCGCCCAGCGTAATGAATCCGAGCACGAGCGTGAACCAGAGCTGCGGCGAGCTCCACGGCAGCAGCGTGCCGCCCTGACTGGTGAAAAGGATGATACAAGTGAGCGATGCGGCCAAAAACGCGGCGCCCATGTAATCGATTTTATGCTTCACGTGCGCCACGTGCGGTTTGAACACGAGTCCGATCACGATCAGCGCAAGCACGCCCAGCGGCACGTTGATGTAGAAGATCCAGCGCCACGACAGATGTTCGACGATAAACCCGCCCAGCAGCGGTCCGACGACCGTCGCAAGTCCGAACACGCCGCCGAACAAACCCTGGTACCGGCCGCGTTCGGCGGGTGGAATGACGTCGGCAATGGCGGCCATGGTCACAACCATCAAACCGCCGCCGCCGAGCCCTTGCAACGCGCGCAACACGATCAGCTGGGTCATGTCCTGCGCGACGCCGCACAGGACGGAGCCGGCAAGAAAAATGAGGATTGCCGCTTGAATCACGACCTTACGGCCAAACAGATCGCCGAATTTGCCGTACAGCGGCACGACAATCGTCGACGTAAGCAAATACGACGTGACAACCCACGACAGGCTTTCGAGCCCGCCCAGCTCGCCCACGATGGTGGGCAAAGCCGTCGAGACAATGGTCTGGTCGAGCGCCCCGAGCAGCATGACGAGCAGCAGCGCCGTGAAGAGCAGCCGGATTGGAGGCCGCTCTTCAACGACAGGAAATGCGACAGAGGGTTGCAGGGATTCCATTCAGCCGCCCGATGAGATTAATTAATGTTGGAGTTAATATTAGGCGACGCCATTCCCGGGGTCAATTGCCACTATGACTAAAGATGTAACCGATCCTTCCGGACATTCCGAATCCGCCGTCCCGGCCGGGCCGCCGAAGGCCGGCCGCCGGCCCGGGCGGCCGACCGGCGCGCAGCACGGCGAGCCGCGGGCGCTGCTGCTGGACGTGGCGCTGGTGTTGTTTGCTCGCCAGGGAATCATGGAGACCACGCTCGGTGCGATCGCCCGCGAGGCGGGTGTGACGCCGGCCATGGTCCATTACTACTTCAAGACGCGCGATCAACTGCTGGACGTGTTGATCGATGAGCGGTTTGTGCCGTTGCGCGCCGAACTCGGCCGTGCGTTCGCCGACTCGGACGCGGAACCGGCGGAGGCGTTGCGCGCCTTCGCGGAGGGTCTCATCGCTGTATGCGAGCGGTATCCGTGGTTTGCGACACTATGGGTTCGCGAAGTCATCAGCGAGGGCGGTTTGCTGCGCCAGCGTATTGCGGAGCGTTTCGGCGATGCCAACAAGAAGGCATCGATTGCGCGTATCGCGCAGTGGCAAAAGGAGGGCAAGCTCAACTCGCACCTGGAGCCGTCATTGCTGTTTGTGTCGCTATTCGGATTGACCGTGTTGCCGCTGGCGGTGACGTATCCGTCGGCTGAGGAGAGCGGCGGTTATGCGCCCAGGCGCGACCAGATCGCGCGGCACGCGGTGGCAATGCTGATGCACGGCATTGGGCCCGGCTGATTTTTGCTCGCGCCGGTGGACGGAGTTGGGGTTTTGGTTGAGTTGGGGTTGGCGGTTGGGGTCAGTGCCGGGGTGCTGCTTTCAGGGTTAGTGGTCTGCCTGAGTGAGCTATTTTCTTCATCACTATTAGCCACTGCGCGTGGCGGCGCGTCGTTTCTTTGTCCAAAGCGACAAAGAAACGAAGCAAAGAAAACGCTTTAACCGCTCTACCCTAAGTGTCCACAGCGTGCAGTTCCCATTCATGGGTGCCCCAAAAGCACGGTGCTCGCCAGAGCACCGGATGTGTGAAACCCTCCTTCTCCGAACACGGATACCCACACGCTTCGCCACCAGTGATTGAACCTGCCCAAGGAACACCCCGCGCTATCCGCGTAAAACCACCCATCAAATTTGTACGTTGTGACCAGCGTTCCGTGTGTACCGGTTTGCGCGCCGAGCGCATGGCTGTGGTTTTTAGCACTGGTGACGTGACTGTAAGCTTGATGAATTCATAGTAAATACGAATCATTGGTAACAGCGATTGGGAAGAATGTTCCGATGCCTGTAACAAAGTGGCAAATACGCCGTTAAAATGCGCGCCGGGCAAGCTGCCCGGCCGCTCGATAGAAAGCGCACATCGCCGGCAGAAGTTGACCACGGCAAGCGGCCACCATAAGCGGCTAAGACAAGGAGACATGAATCGATGACAACCGCTCAGGACCTCCTCGCGCAATCCCGATCTGATCATGCGTCGGATCCGGTATCGGATTCATTAAGCGCGGGCACGATCTCGGCACGGCTTGATCGCCTGCCGGCAACCCGTTCAATGTGGACGCTCGTCGTCTTGCTGAGCCTCGGGTTCTTCTTCGAACTCTACGACCTGCTGTACTCCGGCTATGTTGCGCCGGGACTGGTCAAGAGCGGCATTCTCACCTCCACCACTGTCGGCCTGTTCGGCATGACAGGGGTCGCGAGTTTCATCGCATCGCTGTTCCTCGGCTTGTTCATCGGCACGATCGCTTGCGGTTTTCTCGCCGATCGCTTCGGGCGTCGCGCCATCTTCACTTACTCGCTGCTGTGGTACACGGCCGCGAACGTGATCATGGCGTTCCAGGACACGGCCGGCGGCCTCAACTTCTGGCGCTTTATGGCGGGGCTTGGCATTGGCGTCGAGCTGGTGACGATCGGGACGTACATCTCGGAGCTTGTGCCCAAGCACATTCGAGGCCGCGCGTTCGCCTGCGAGCAAGCGGTGGGTTTCGCGGCCGTGCCGGTGGTTGCATTCCTCTCCTACGCGCTGGTGCCGAACAAGCCCTTCGGTTTCGATGGCTGGCGCTGGGTTGTCTTGATCGGCGCGCACGGAGCGCTGTTCGTATGGTTCATCCGGCGCGCGTTGCCTGAAAGCCCGCGCTGGCTGGCGCAAAAAGGGCGGCTCGCGGAAGCGGACGCGGTGATGACAGCGCTGGAAACGAAGGTCGAGAGAGAATATGGCCGGCAGTTGCCGCCGCCGGCAGCGCCCGAGCCGGTCAGCACACGCGGATCGTTCAGCGATATGTGGGTCGCGCCCTACGGCAAGCGCGCGACCATGATGATCATCTTCAACGTCTTCCAGACGGTGGGTTTCTACGGTTTCGCCAACTGGGTGCCCACGCTTCTTATTCACCAGGGCATCACGATCACGACCAGCCTGATGTACTCGACGATCATTGCGCTTGCCGCACCGGTCGGGCCGATCATCGGCTTGTTCATGGCCGATAAATTCGAGCGCAAGAGCGTGATCGTTGCGATGGCGGGCGCAATCGTGGTGTGCGGGCTGGTCTTCAGCCAGGTGTCGGGCGCGGCTCTCCTGGTCTGCATGGGCGTGGGCCTGACGCTTGCCAGCAACATCATGTCGTATAGCTTCCACGCCTATCAGACCGAGCTTTTCCCCACCAGCATCCGCGCGCGTGCGGTCGGTTTCGTATATTCGTGGAGCCGCTTCTCGGCCATCTTTACGTCGTTTTTCATTGCGGGCGTGTTGAAGGCGTTCGGCACGACCGGGGTGTTTGTGTTTATCGCCGGCGCGATGGCGGTGGTCATGCTGGCTATCGGTCTGATGGGCCCGAAGACGCGGGACCTGGCGCTGGAACAAATCTCGCATTGATGTCTCGGCTGATTTCGTGGTCACGCCGCATGGGCGGTTACGACACACGTCTTTTGCGGCCGGTGACCGCGCCCTGGCTCGCCCGGATTGCGCGGCGATTTATAAAATAGCAACTAACTGTCCACCGGTTTCGACCCCGCGAACGGGCGGGGCGGGCAACGCGCGCTGTCAGGCAAATTTGCAACTAACTGTCTGCCGGGCTCGCGTCCGCGAGCTTCCACAATCTCATTTCTCCCGGCTCGCGGCTTCTTCGAACCGCCGCGACGCTTCTTCCACGTCCTGTCTGAACTGCGCAAGCGCAGTCAGGCTGGCAGCAGGGGGTTGCAGCGCGGTCCACAGCACGTCGATGAGTTCATCGGCGGTGGTATCGATCTGAGCCTGACTCAGATGCCGCCTGGCGAGTGTCGCGTCCCACAGCACGTGTTCCATTGGCCCGAAGATCAGTGAGCGCATCAGCCGCAACGGCAAGTCGGCCCGCACCTGGCCGACTGTCTGGCCGTGAGCGAGCACGTTCATCAGCGGTGCGGTGTAGCGGCGTTGCAGGTCGGTGAGCGCGTCGCTCAAGTCATGATGTTTCGTCCGCCCTTCCGATAAAACCAGCGCGCACAGCCCCGTCCCGTTCACCAGCATCAGCCGCAAATGCGTCCTGACGATAAACGCAAATTGCTGGCGCACGCTGCCGTCGCGAGGCAGTCCGGATTCGAATGCGTCGATGATCTCGTCATACCAATCCGCGATCACCCGCGCGCACAACTCCCGCTTGCCGCTGAAATAGCTGAATACGGTGGCCTCTGAGATCCCGGCGCGCTGGGCGATCTCGGCGCTCGTCGCGGCGTCGTAGCCTTTTTCGGCGAAGACGTCCCGGCCCGCCTGAAGAATGTCCTTCACGCGCTGCTGCGACTTCACGCCGGCGGGCGTGCGGCGATTTCCGGTGACAGGAGTGGAAGACATAAGAAGGCGTGTACGATGATGAACCAGATGTGAGCGTAGCTCAAATTCCTATTGACGGAAAGTGGTATTTGGCGTGAAACTGCCTTCGATTGTGGAAATTTCCTAGTGTGAGTGTGACTCAGAGTTTGGGCCGATCATTTGGTCCTGCCAACACCACGCTGCCGACCTCAAGCCGATACACCGAAGAAGGAGACCCGCATGAACGACGTACCCGGTCTGAATTTCGCCCTGGGCGAAGACATCGACATGTTGCGCGATTCGCTCGCCAATTTCGCCGCGAAGGAGATTGCGCCGCGCGCAGCTGAAATCGATAAAACCGATCAGTTCCCGATGGACCTCTGGAAAAAATTCGGCGATCTCGGTGTGCTCGGTATGACGGTGTCCGAAGAGTACGGCGGTGCGAACATGGGCTATACGGCGCACATGGTCGCGATGGAGGAGATTTCGCGCGCGTCGGCGTCGGTGGGGTTGTCGTATGGCGCGCATTCGAACCTGTGCGTGAACCAGATTCATCGCAACGGCACCGAAGCGCAGAAACGCAAATACCTGCCGGGGCTGGTCTCGGGCGATCATATTGGCGCGCTGGCAATGAGCGAGCCGAACGCGGGATCGGACGTGGTCAGCATGAAGCTGCGCGCCGATGAAAAGGGCGATCACTACGTGCTCAACGGCACGAAGATGTGGATTACCAACGGGCCGGATTGCGACACGCTGGTGGTCTATGCGAAGACCGATATTGAAGCCAATGCGAAGGGCATTACAGCGTTTATCGTCGAGAAGGGCATGAAGGGGTTCTCCGTCGCGCAGAAGCTCGACAAGCTCGGCATGCGCGGTTCGCATACCGGCGAACTCGTGTTCGAGAACGTGGAAGTGCCCAAGGAAAACATCCTCGGGGCATTGAACGGCGGCGTGAAGGTGCTGATGAGCGGCCTCGACTATGAGCGCGCGGTGCTCGCGGGCGGCCCGACGGGCATCATGGTCGCGTGCATGGACGCAGTCGTGCCGTACATCCACGACCGCAAGCAGTTCGGTCAGGCGATTGGCGAATTCCAGTTGATTCAAGGCAAGGTCGCCGATCTTTATACGACCTTGCAGGCGTGCCGCGCGTATCTCTACGCGGTAGGACGTCAGCTTGATACGCTCGGTGCAGGTCATGGTCGCCAGGTCCGCAAGGATTGCGCAGGCGTGATTCTCTACACGGCTGAAAAAGCGACGTGGATGGCCGGCGAGGCGATCCAGATCCTGGGCGGCAATGGTTATATCAACGAATATCCGGTGGGCCGTCTGTGGCGCGACGCGAAGTTGTACGAGATCGGCGCGGGCACGAGCGAGATTCGCCGCATGTTGATCGGCCGCGAACTGTTTGCTGAAACAGCTTGAGCGAGCGGATAAACCTATGCCGATCATCGAATCGAAACTGAATCCACGCAGCGACGAATTCCGTGCGAACGCAGCGGCGCTTGAAGCGCTGGTCGCGGACCTGAAGGAAAAAGTCGCAAAGATTACGTTGGGCGGCGGTCAAGCTGCCCGCGACAAACACGTGTCGCGAGGCAAGTTGCTGCCGCGTGACCGCATTGCGCAATTGCTTGATCCAGGCACGCCGTTTCTCGAGTTGTCGCAACTGGCCGCCTATGGCATGTACAACGACGACGCCCCCGGCGCCGGTGTGATTACGGGCATCGGCAGGATTGCGGGGCAGGAGTGCGTGATCGTCTGCAACGACGCAACCGTGAAGGGCGGCACGTACTATCCGGTGACGGTGAAGAAGCATCTGCGGGCGCAGGAGATTGCGGAAGAAAACCGCTTGCCGTGCGTGTATCTCGTCGATTCGGGCGGCGCGAATCTCCCGAATCAGGACGATGTATTTCCCGATCGCGATCACTTCGGCCGCATCTTTTACAACCAGGCGAACATGTCGGCGAAGGGCATTTCGCAGATCGCCGTGGTGATGGGATCGTGCACCGCGGGCGGCGCTTATGTGCCGGCGATGAGCGATGAATCGATCATCGTGAAGAACCAGGGCACGATTTTCCTGGGTGGTCCGCCGCTGGTGAAAGCGGCAACGGGCGAAGAGGTCAGCGCCGAAGATCTGGGCGGTGGCGATGTCCACACGCGGCTGTCGGGCGTGGTCGATCACCTCGCTCAAAACGATGCGCATGCGCTAGGGATTGCGCGCAGCATTGTTGGCAACCTGAATCGCGTGAAGGTTTCGCCGGTCGCGCTTAAAGAACCGCTGCCGCCGCGTCATGATCCGCATAGCCTCTATGGCGTGATTCCGGCGGACACCCGCAAGCCGTTCGACATTCGCGAAGTGATTGCGCGTATTGTCGACGACTCCGCCTTCGATGAATTCAAAGCGCGTTACGGCACAACGCTCGTATGCGGTTTTGCGCATATCTGGGGGCATCCGGTCGGCATCATTGCGAACAACGGCATCCTTTTTTCGGAATCGGCGTTAAAGGGTACGCACTTCATCGAGTTGTGCTGCCAGCGCAAGATCCCGCTCGTGTTCCTGCAGAACATCACGGGTTTCATGGTCGGTCGCAAGTATGAGAACGAAGGCATCGCCCGCAACGGCGCGAAGATGGTGACGGCCGTTGCGACGGCGAAGGTGCCGAAGTTCACGGTGATTATCGGCGGCTCGTTTGGTGCGGGAAATTACGGCATGTGCGGCCGCGCGTATTCACCGCGTTTCCTCTGGATGTGGCCGAACGCGCGCATTTCCGTGATGGGCGGCGAGCAGGCCGCGTCCGTGCTCGCAACTGTGCGCCGCGACGGCATAGAGGGCAAGGGCGGCACGTGGTCGAAGGAAGAGGAGGAAACTTTCAAGTCACCTATTCGCGAGCAGTACGAAGTACAGGGGCATCCGTATTATGCGAGCGCACGTCTGTGGGACGACGGTGTGATCGACCCGGCGCAGACCCGCGATGTACTGGGGCTCGGGCTGGCGGCTTCCATGAATGCGCCTATCGAGGACACGCGTTTCGGCGTGTTCCGGATGTGATCTTGCAGAGCTGTCGGCTGGACTTGGCGCTTCAGCGCCTGGTCCAGTCTCATGCAAAGCTGACCTCTTTCTTCCAGGCTTCGTCATGTTCAATAAAGTACTGATTGCGAATCGCGGTGAAATTGCATGCCGTGTGGCGGCAACCTGCAAACGATTAGGCGTGGGCAGCGTGGCCGTTTATTCGGATGCCGATGCAGGGGCGAAGCACGTCGCCGTCTGCGATGAAGCCCTGCACGTGGGTGGAGCGGCGGCGTCCGAGAGTTATCTGCGGATCGAAAAGATCATCGGCGCGGCGCTTGCAACCGGCGCGCAGGCGGTGCATCCGGGGTATGGGTTCTTGTCGGAGAACGAGGACTTTGCCCGTGCTTGCGAGAAGGCCGGGCTGGTGTTCATCGGGCCGCCGGTCGAGGCAATTTCCGCGATGGGCTCGAAGGCCGCGGCCAAGGCGCTGATGCAATCCGCGTCCGTCCCTCTTGTGCCGGGTTATCACGGCGACGGCCAGGATCCTGCATTGTTGCAACAGGAAGCCGATGGCATGGGCTATCCGGTGCTGCTGAAAGCAAGCGCGGGCGGCGGTGGCAAGGGCATGCGCGTGGTCGAGAAAAGCGCAGATTTTGCATCGGCGCTTTTGTCATGCAAGCGCGAGGCCGCAAGCAGTTTTGGCAACGATCGTGTGCTGATCGAAAAATATCTGCAGCGCCCGCGGCATGTGGAAGTCCAGGTGTTCGCTGATCAGCATGGCAACGCCGTGTATCTCTTCGACCGCGATTGCTCGGTGCAGCGCCGCCATCAAAAGGTGCTGGAAGAAGCGCCCGCGCCGGGCCTCTCCGATGAAGTCCGCCGCGCGATGGGCGAAGCCGCGGTCGCGGCCGCACGCGCGGTGAATTACGTGGGGGCGGGCACGGTCGAATTCATCATGACCGGCGATGGTCAGTTCTATTTCATGGAGATGAACACGCGGCTGCAGGTTGAGCATCCGGTGACCGAAATGGTGACGGGCCTCGATCTGGTCGAGTGGCAACTGCGCGTGGCGAGCGGTGAACCGTTGCCCTTGTCGCAGGACCAGTTGAAGGTCGGCGGCCATGCGATTGAAGCGCGTATCTATGCGGAGAATCCGTCGCGCGGATTCTTGCCGTCGACGGGTACGCTCAAGCATCTGCGTTTGCCCGAGGCGGTCGAATTTCAGTTGAACGGCAACGTGCGTATTGATAGCGGCGTGCGTGAAGGCGATACCATTACCCCGTTTTACGATCCGATGATCGCCAAGTTGATCGTGCACGGCCGTGATCGTGACGATGCGTTGTTGCGCATGGCGCTGGCGTTGAAACAATGCGAGGTGGTGGGGCCATCGACGAATATCGAGTTCCTGCACCGGATCGTGGTGAGCGCTCCCTTCTCGGCGGGCGATCTCGATACGGGCCTGATCGAGCGTCATCACGACACGTTGTTCGCGCCATCGGAGGTGCCAAAAACACCGGCGCTCGCGTTGGCTTGCGCCGCGCTGCTCACGCGTGAAGGCGGCGAGGCGCATGGTGTGTCGCCGTGGGATGCGTTGTCGCATTGGCGCATGAGCGGTGGTTACACACAGGCGTTGAACTGGCGCCTGGTTGGTTCGGACGATGAAATTCTGGCCGTCTTTACCCGCGATTCAACGTCAGGCCGCGCCGATAACAAACAACTCGAACTGTTTGGCGAAACGCTTACGTTCGACTGGTCCCACGGGGATGAGCCGCATGCATTCGTCGTACTGATCGGCGATAAGCGGATCAAGGGGCGGGTGTTTGTCGACGGCGACGTGTTCCATGTGTTTTACGCGGGCGCGTCGCTGGCGTTCGAATGGCAGAACCTGCTGGCGCATGCCGCCGATGCCGAGCATGGCGAGGGCCGCCTGACCGCGCCCATGCCGGGCAAGGTGATCGCGGTGCTGGTGGAGGCGGGCGCGGTGGTCGAGAAGGGTGCGCCGCTGCTGGTGATGGAAGCCATGAAGATGGAGCACACCATTGTTGCGCCGGCGGGCGGCACGGTGGGCGAAATCCTGTTCAGCGTTGGCGATCAGGTCACCGATGGCGCCCAGCTATTGGTGATGGAAGTGCAGCCCGCGAAATGACGCTGCACAGGGTTTCGCGCGTCATTTCGTCTTGAAGCGGCCCATCAGTGTTTCTTCAGTTTCCGTCTTCACGATAATCTCCACACGCCGGTTCAACGCACGCCCTTCGGGCGTGTCGTTGGTCGCGATCGGCTGCAGGAATGCAATCCCTTTTGTCTTGATACGCGCAGCGGGAACGCCACGTGCGACCAGTGCATCGCCTACGGCATTGGCACGTGCCGTGGACAGCGTCTGGTTGTAGTCGAACGGGCCGACGTTGTCCGTGTGCCCTTCGACCATGATCGGGCGGGTGCTGCGCTTGAGCAGCACGGCTGCGCGATTGAGCACGGCGATACTGTCCGGGCGCATGGTGGCTTCGTCGAAGTCGAATAGCGCCGTATCCTGAAGACGCAACTCCACGCCCTCGTGCACCGGATGGACGACAATGCCGACCTTCTGGTTGAGCGCTTCTTCTTTTGACCGGTTCAGGCCGGATGCACATCCGGCAAGCAAGGCCGTTGTTGCGCACGCGTTCACAATCGTTTGAATGGCTTTCACTGCATGTCTCTTGAACGGTTGCCGGGCGAAGGGATTCGATTATAGGGAAACGGAAATGGCCGAGTGTGAAATTAGAACAACATCCGGAAAGCGGGTTGAAAGCGCCCTGGGCTTGATTCTGGCCGATACCGGCCCGACTTACAATGCAGGGTTGGCACTGAGCTGGAAGACTCGGTAAGACTGAGTCGGAAGCGGGCTTTCGGGTTTTAAGTTAAAGAACAAATAACCAGGGCGTTTTTTATGATTCAACGCGATCAAACCTCGGCGGACCAAAAGGACCGCACGCGGCGCCTGCAACGAACCGCGTCGGGGTTGCTGTACGTGGTGCTCGTCGCGGTTGCGATCTGGATGATCCGCGACTTCATTCCTGCGGTGGTGTGGGCGGCCGTCATCGCCATTGCGTTGTGGCCGTTGCTGACCTGGCTCGAGCAGCAGCCGATGTTCAGGGAGCGCCGCACCTGGCTTGCGGTGAGCATGACGGTTGTGACCGGGCTGGTGTTCGTGGTGCCGTTTATCCTGGTCGCGGCGCAGGCGGGTAGCGAAGCCCGCGACCTGATCCGCTGGTTTCATGAATCCCTGAGAACGGGCATTCCCATGCCTGACCTTGTCAACCATCTGCCTGCCGGGTCGAAGCAGATATCGGCTTGGTGGCAGGACAATCTTGCTACGCCGCTTGAGACTTCGCCGGCGGTGAAGAACTTTCATAGTGCGACCGTGGTGGCGATGACCCGGCACTTCGGCGGTCGCGTGGCGCATGGACTGGTCATATTCGGCTTCATGCTCGTGACGCTGTTTTTCCTGTTCAAGGCGGGGTCGAAACTGGGTGAACAGTTGCTTGAGGCGTCGCGGCGCGGGTTTGGTTCGGACGGCGCGTCGCTTGCGCGGCGCATGGCCGAGTCGGTTCGCAGCACGGTGACCGGGCTGGTGGTGGTGGGTCTGGGCGAGGGCGCGTTGCTTGGCGTGGCTTATGTCGTGACCGGCGTGCCGCACGCCACGCTGCTCGGCATGCTGACCGCCATTGCCGCAATGCTGCCTTTCTGCGCGCCGATTGTGTTTGTCGGCGCGGCGCTGTGGCTGCTATCGCAGGGCGCGATGGTGGCCGCAGCCTGTGTCGCGGTGTTCGGGTTCGTGGTGGTGTTCGTGGCCGAGCACGCTGTGAGGCCGGTGCTGATCGGCGGCGCGGCGAGGTTGCCGTTTTTGCTGGTGCTGTTCGGGATTCTGGGTGGGGCGGAAACGTTCGGGCTGGTCGGGTTGTTTATTGGACCGGCGTTGATGACGATTCTGGTTGTGCTGTGGAATGACTGGGTGCATTAAGGCAGGCGGACGAACACGCGATGCCCGTCAGCTGAGGCAATAAGCCACGCATTGCTTATCAAAGGCCGTTCCATTTTGGAACGGCCTTCTTTCACTACCCGCCAGCGCGTCCTGCGTTGATCAAATCACGTACAAGTCAACATACTCATTGACCGGCATTGCTTCGAGCGCTGCCTGATCCAGCGATACCGCGAGGATCGCCTCTTGCTGCTTGGCTGGGAAACGCCGTGCCAGATTGGTCTTGAACTTCTCGACCAGAAGGGGGATGCCGTCTTCGCGACGGCGTTTGTGTCCTATCGGATATTCGACGACTACTTCGTCGAACTTGCTGCCGTCGTTGAACTCGACGGTCAGCGCATTGGCGATCGAGCGCTTCTCCGGATCGTGATAATCCTTCGTGAATCGCGGGTCTTCGACGCATTCCATCTTCGCGCGCAAGGTGTCGATACGCTGATCCTTCGCCATCGAATCTTCATAGTCGGACGCGGTCAGGCGGCCATAAATCAACGGCACCGCGATCATGTATTGAATGCAGTGATCTCGGTCGGCGGGGTTATCGA